>NZ_QXDC01000002.1:1050259-1833857 GCF_003550065.1 Hephaestia caeni | reverse complement strand
TCTGTTCTTCCGAAAACTGCTTCCGCTTCATCTGTCCGTCCCTTTGTCGGGTCGGACTCTAGCTCCAACTGAAGGAAAAAGCGGGGGTCACGTCAGAACCTTAAGCGCAGCTTATCGGCGCGTCTGACGAAACGATGAAGTGCGACACTCAAGAGAGATTTGGCGCGACGTTATGAAATGACGCGTTCTCAAATGTGGATAGCGGCAACAAGGCCGTGCGGCTCTGCTGATCGCAGATCGAGACTGCCTCCGGCCGCGGCAAGGGCGGCTTCAGCAATCGACAGGCCAAGCCCGCTGCCGGGAACGTCCGTGCCCGTCCCCCGTTCGAAGCGGCGGCGCAGTCGTTCCCGCTGATCGGGTGGAATGCCTGGACCGTTATCCGTCACGCGGATTTCCAGCCCGGCTTGCTCGATGCAGGTAACCTGCACTGTGCCTCCGGCTGCGCCGTGGAGGATGGCATTCTCCACCAGATTGCCGAGCGCCAAGGCCAAAACCTCCGCTTCGATCGACACGGTGAGATCGCGGCAGGATCGTTCCATGTCGAGCCTCACGCCTTTCGCATCGGCGAGTGGCCCGTAGGTCTGCGCAATCTCGTCCAGCACCGTGCGCAATGGTGTCCGAGGCGGCGGGCCATCGCGCACTCGCCCTTCCTCGCGCGCAAGAGCAAGAAGCTGGCGGACGAGGCAGCTGGTGCGATCGACGGAAAAGACGATGCGTTCGAGCGCATGGCCGCGCATGGTTTCGTCGCTTGCCCGCCGCGCCACCTCGGCCTGCGTCTTAAGGCCGGCGAGCGGCGTCAGCAGTTCATGGGCGGCATTGGTCACGAAATCGCGTTCGGCCCGGCGTGCGGCGGCAAGGCGGGAGAGCAATCCATCCATGGCGCGGACCACCGGCGCCAGTTCGGCCGGCGCCTTGTCGATCCCGAGCGGGGTCAGGAGATCGGGCGAGCGCGCCTCGATGCTCTTCGCCAGCCGGTCGAGCGGTCGCAATCCGCGCGAGACGCTCAGCCACGACAGAATCGCCAGCGCGGCCAGTCCGACGAGGGCCGGCAGCAGCAGGCCCAGCATCATGCCGGACACCAGCCGATCGCGCACGCTCAGATTATCGCCGACCATGACGCGGATGCCGCGCTCGGCATCGACATGGGTATAGACCCGCCAATGCTCGTCCCCGATCCAGCGTTCGGAAAAGCCCGCTTCGCCACCGGCGAGCGGCGTGGCGGGGGAACCGGCGGAATGGCTGACCAGTTCGCCCCGGAGCGACCATATCTGGCAGGACAATTCACGATCATAGGGCGTGGGCGGGGCGGGCCGGTCGATGTCCGTGACTGGCACGTCGAGCGCGGCGACCATGCGCGCCGCTTCGATCAGCCGGCGATCGAGCACCTGCTCGACTTGCGCGCGCGTGGACAGCGATGTCCAGGTTGCCGCCCCGGCCCAGACCAGCATGGTGACAGCCGCGACCAGGGCGAACAGGCGGCCGTGCAGCGAATTTAGGGGCGACTTCATGGGCAAGCGATCCGATAGCCCTCACCGCGCACCGTCTCGATCCAGTCGCGACCGAGCTTGGCGCGCAGCTTATGGATATGCACTTCGACGGCGTTGCTCTCGATTTCTTCCTGCCAGCCGTAGATGCGGTCTTCGAGTTGAGCGCGCGACAGGATGTGGCCGGGATGAGCCGCCAGTGCATGAAGGATCGCATATTCGCGTCGGGACAGTGGAATATCCTGCCCGTCGAGGCGAACCTGCCGCCGCGCTTCGTCGATGGAAAGCGCCCCCAACCGGATTTCACCATGGGCGCGGCCGTTCGATCGACGCAGCAAGGCGCGCAACCGGGCCGAGAGTTCGGAAAGATCGAACGGCTTGCCGAGATAATCGTCGGCGCCGCCGTCCAGCCCGTCGATCCGGTCGGAAATGAGATTGCGCGCGGTCAGCAGCAGGATGGGTGTGGCGACGCCAGCCTTGCGCCACTCGCCGAGCAGATCGAGGCCCGAGCCGTCCGGCAGGCCGATATCGAGCACGATAGCGGCATGGTCGCTGGCATCGAGACCGGCGCGCGCATCGGCGCAGTTCGCAACGGCATCGACCTCGAACCCGTCAAGGCTAAGCCCGGCGATCAGGCCGTCGCGCAGCACCGCATCATCTTCGACCACCAATATCCGCATTAAGGCTTCCAATCACGCGCCAAGCTTATCGCACACTTAAGGCGCAGGCTAAGTTTGCCTTAAGCTTTGCCACCAATCACCCGGCGCCATGGACGGAATTATCCAGATCGGCCCTCTGATGCTCGCAAGCGACCGGCTGCTTGCGGTCGCGGCTTTATGGCTGTTTCTCAGCGCTGGCGCCTGGATCGGGACGCGCACCAGTAGTCGCGCAGGGCGTGTGGCATGGATCGCCGTAGCTATAGGCATCCTGGCCGCGCGTGTCGCCTATGTGGCGGAGAACTACACGGCGTTTGCGGCCGAGCCCTGGACCGTCATCGCGCTCTGGCAAGGCGGATTCACGATCTGGCCTGGCGTTGGCGCCGCCGCCGCGGCGGCCGCTTTGCTGCTTGGACGACAACGGGCAACCGGAGGGCTGCTTGTGTCGCTCGCGGCGCTGGCGCTGGCGCATATGGGACTGACGCACTGGCTTGCACCGTCCATCCGTCCGCTTCCCCAAGGCATTGTCCTTGCCGACATGAACGGCAAGACGCTGTCGCTTTACAGCTTGCGGGGCCAACCGTTCGTGCTCAATCTCTGGGCGACCTGGTGCCCGCCCTGCCGGCGCGAAATGCCCATGCTGATCGACGTGGCGAGTGGCTCGAAGGTGCCTATTCTGCTGGTCAACCAGCGCGAAACGCCTGCCGTAATCGCCGCATATCTGAAACGCGAAAAGCTGGCGACATCCGCCCTTGTCCTCGATCCTGTTGGCGTGCTGGGCGAGGCGACCGGCGCGCAGGCATTTCCCACCACTTTGTTTGTCGATGCGGCCGGGCAGATCCGCAGCACCCATGCCGGTGAAATCTCTCGTGCCGCGCTGACTGCGGCCATCCGCGATCTGGAAAGGAATCCAATATGAAGAAACTCGCCCTTGTCGGCATGTTAGGAACTGTCGCCCTTGGCGCCGGAGTCGTGGCCGTCCGGGCAGGCGGCGACGATGGCAGCGCCCATGCCCACTCGACCGACGATTCAAACACGGCGGCTGAGGGCGCGCGTATCCGTCATGAGATCCAGAATGATCCGGTTGCACCAACCATCGCGCCGCAAGGCTATGACGTGACGATCGTGTTCTTCTCCGACTATCAATGCCCTTATTGCCGCAAGGTACATCCCGTTCTCGAAGCGCTCATGCGCGAGGACAAGAAGGTGAAGCTGGTCCATCGGGACTGGCCGATCTTCGGTGCCGCGTCCACGGAAGCGGCGAAGGCCGCCATCGCATCCAAATATCAGAGCAAGCACGAGGCCTTCAACGACGCCCTCATGCGATCACAGGGCAAGCTCAGTTCGCAATCCATCCGGGCCGCCGCCGATCGCGCGGGAGTCGATTGGGCCAGATTGCAGGCGGATTTGCGCCAGCACCGCTCCGAAATCGACCAGACGCTCAGCCGATCCAGCCGCTATGCCGCGATGATGGGGCTTTCGGGCACACCGGCCATGCTGGTCGGTAATTACCTGATCCCCGGCGCGGTCGATCTGCCCAACATGCGTGAGGCAGTCGCAATGGCGCGTTCCCAGGGCCAGCAGGCACAAATGCAATAGGGCGCACCCGCATGATCCCAGTAAACCGCGCGACCTGCGTAGGGAGCCGCGGCTCGCAAGGGTCCCTACGCTCCACCGCCGATTGCCTGAACCAGCGTGGTCATAGGCCAACGCACCGACGACGGCTGCAAACTTTGGGCATTGAGATTCCTCCCGGATTGCGGGGGAAAGACAGGCCCTAGCTTAAGGTGGACTTATGGAGTGCGATCCAGGCGGCGAATGACCGTATTCGCGCTACGCTGTCCTGCTTCCACCGCGCCCGCAAGGTAGCCCGGCTCGGTCAGGCTTGTTTCGCTTGCGGCAAGGACAAGACGATCCTGCCAGTCTTCGCCCAGCCATGGTGCGGAGGCGGGATAAGGGTGTTCGCTGCCGCTCTGGTCCAGCTCTGTCGCGGTCAGCGGATCGGCCGCCCAATCCTTGAACAGCGTGACGCGCGGGCTGGCGGCTTCAGGCCCGAACAGTCTTGCCAACTGGAGAAGGCAGGTTTGTGCAATCGCTTCCGAATCGAACTGCCTGCGCTGGGATGCGGACAGGCCAAGAAAACCGAATAATGCGGCTTGTCCCGATGCGGTCGTTGCATCGTGGATTTCAGTCATCGGCCCCATCGCGCTGCGGGCGTGGCCGGAAAGCCCGGCATCGCGCCAAAATGGCCGCTCATACAACGCAAAGAATTTGGCATGCGGCGCCATCCACGTTGGGGTCTGGCGCCAGCGTCGAACTGTGGCTTCATCCAGAGCAGGTGAAAAATGAATCAGCGCCTGCGCCAGTCTTGGCGGGGCGGCGAGCACCGCCTGCCTGGCGCTAATGCTGCCACGGCCATCGGTTACAAGGTCCACGCCTTCGTTCGTGGAGGCGATATGCGTGATCGGCGTATCGAGCAGAATGCACTTTGCAGGCAACGGCCTGGCCAGCGCGGCGATGATTGCGCCCATTCCCCCCGTGACCCGGAAGGACGGCGGTGCGGATGCCATCGTGGGATAACGCTGGGGTGTTTGTCCGGTCGCATGTTCGAATAGCATGTCGCCATCGCTGAATTGCGCGAAAAGCGACAATCCCAGATCGCGTATCAATGCGCCGAGTTCCGGCTGCATGTCCGGCCAGATCCAGGAGGGGCCGAGATCGAAACCGTCCGTGGACAGCGCGCCGTCCCCGCCAGCCGAGACTATCCTGCCACCGAGCCTATTTCTGGCCTCGACCAGCGTGAATTCTATTCCGGCCTCATAAAGCGCGCGAGCGACGACAAGACCCGAAAGCCCTCCGCCAATTATGACGACATCGGTTCGCATCAATCCGCGAAGGCGCACACGTCATCGTGAAGCAGTGGCGCCGACTTGAACCAGACGCTCGCGCCCTCCGGTCCAACATGTGCGGTCAGCGGTTGGCCGGGCGGCAGTCGCAACCAGCTCCAGCGGGTCAGCGTGTCGCTTTCGCTGTCGAAGCTGCCGTTCAGAACCAGCAGTTCCAGCCCCTCGGGATTGACCAGGTTGATTTCGGCATCGGGTTGCCACGTTTCGAGCATCACATGCTCCGAGGCGCTTTGGAACAGAAGGAACGAAGAGATGACACCGGGGCGGAGGGCAATGGACTTGCCATCGCCGGGGCGCGCTACGACGCGTTCCCGATCCGTGGCGCCGAACTGCCATAATTTGACGAATATGGTGCAGCCGTCCTCGCTGCCCGGCGCATGCCCGGTTCCCGGCGGGTTGCGGACATAGGTGCCTGCCGGGAAGTCCCCGGTTTCGTCCTGAAACGTGCCTTCCAGCACCAGAAACTCCTCGCCGCCCGGATGGCCATGCCGCGCGAAATGGCTGCCCGGCGCATAGCGGACGATCGAGGTGGCACGGGCTTTCTCGTCGCCGATACGGAACAGCATCCGGCGCTCGACCCCCTTGGCCGGGCTTGGCACCCAATCCAGCGCGGCCGCATGGACCAGCGTGCGAACCGCAAGATCATCTTTCAGCAGCATGGCTCACAACTCCGCCCGGCCGCCGTCCACGACGACCTCCGCGCCCAGCATATAGCTTGACGCATTGCTTGCGAGGAACAGAACGGCGGCGGCAATTTCCTCCGGGCGGCCCATGCGGCCGAGCGGCGCCTGCGCACCGACCTTCTCCGCATAGGCGCGGAAATCTTCCTCGTTTTGATCCTTGCCCCGGTGGATCGGCGTTTCGATCGAGCCGGGACTGACGGCGTTGACCCGAATCTTCCGATCAAGCAATTCGGCCGAGAGCGTGCGGGCGAAGGAGCGTACCGCGGCTTTCGAGGCCGACAGCAGGCTGCGGCCCGGCGCCCCGATCTGGTTGAGCCAGGAGGTGTTGAGAACGATCGAGCCGCCTTCGCGCATCAGCGGCAGCACGGCCTGAATGGTGAAGAAGACCCCCTTCACATTCACGTCCATCATGCGGGTGTAGGCCGCTTCGTCGGTGGTCGCGATCGGCGTGCCGAAGGCGACACCGGCATTGGCGAACAGGATGTCGAGGCCCCCGAAGGACGTCTCGAGCGCCTCGCGCGCTCGCGCGAGATCGTCGAGGGAGGTAACGTCCCCGTGAAGCGCCACGACATCATCGCCGAGATCGGCAATGGCATGGTCAAGCTTTTCCGGCGAACTGCCCATGATCGCGACACGCGCGCCATTGTCCCGCAGCAGGCGTGCCGTGGCCAGCCCGATGCCGCTTGATCCGCCCGTTACGAGCGCCGTCTTTCCATCCAGCATGATCCATGCCTCCTGATACGGATATCCCGCAGTCTCAGATCGCGAGTGCGACCAGGAAGCGCGACACCATGTTGTAAGCGGCGACAGTGGCTACCGCCTCGACGGTCTGCTGTTCGCCGAAAAGCGATTTGAGTTCGTCGATGAGCTGGCCATCGACTTCGACATTGCGGGTGGACTGGTCCGTCAGTTCCAGAAGCGCGCTTTCCTTTTCGTCAAAGAGCGGGTCGATCCCGTCGGCGCGCAAGGCTTCGCATTTCGCCTCCGTGCCGCCAGCCGCGAGATAGGCGGGCTTATGGACGTTCCACTCAAACTCGGCGCGATTGAGCGCGGCCACGCGGCACATGATGAGTTCGCGATATTCAAGGTCGAGATCGAACTCCGCGCGCACTCGCCCGAGCAGCCCGTTCCACCCTGTCGCCAGCGGAAAGCTCTTGAGGAGGATGCGATCGATACCGATCAGTTCGCGGTTTGGACGCCGGGCCTTCATGCTTTCCACCAGATCAGCGGGAGCAGGATCGCCATCCTGCCACGGTGTCACTCTTACGCCGGTCATATAAATTCTCCTGTCTATGCGGTCGTTTCGAGCAGGCGCGCCGTGAGATACATGCCGCTCCCGAACACGGAATGGCCGACCACGCTTTTGAGGCGCGTCACATTGGGTTTGGGCGTGCGCGATCCGGCCATGCCGAACCCCAGACCCGGCATCATCACGAAATAGGGCAGGACCAGCAGCACCAGCGCCAGAATCAAGGGCTCGACGATGCTCGGGCTCTGGAACCAGCTTGCGCCCCATAAGGCGAGCAGCAGCAGGCCGTAACCGACGCCGATGGCATAGTGGAATGCCCAGCCCAACGCATGTTCGCCGGGCACGGGGCTCGCCTGGCCGATCGCGGGCTGGACGAACTCGCCTTTGGGCATATGACCGATCCAACGCCCGACCATCCGCCAGTTGGTCGCGGGCACGCCGAAGAGGCGCTGAAGGGTGTAGGCATAGAGATCGAGGATGATCGTGCCACCGATGCCGACCAGCGCGGCGCGGATAAGCATTTCCGTTGAGGTCATCTTACAGCTTCCTTGCCAATCGAGGGAGAGCGCCGCAGCCGGGCGACGAGCAACAGCGCGATCACCGCGAAGGCGAGCGGGGCGAACGACACCCACAGCACCATGTCCCAGCCATAAGCGGTGAGCAGCCCGCCCGAGGAGAAGGAGCCGACCGCCATCGTCCCGAAGACGATGAAGTCGTTCAATGCCTGCACGCGGGTCTTCTCTTCCGGGCGATGACATTCGAGCACCAGCGCAGAGGCGCCGATGAACCCGAAATTCCAGCCCACGCCGAGCAGGACCAGCGTGGCCCAGAAATGCGCGACGTCGATGCCGGCGAGGCCCACCGCCGCCGAAATCCCGATCAGCGCCAGCCCGACCGCGACGACACGGCCCGCCCCGAAGCGCGTGATCAGATGCCCGGTAAAGAAGCTCGGCGCATACATGGCGATGACATGCCATTGCAGGCCGAGATTGGAGGCTTCCTGGCTATGGCCGCACATCCGCATCGCGAGCGGGGCCGAGGTCATCAGAAAGTTCATCAGCATATAGGACACCGCGCCGCAGGTCGCGGCGACGATGAACAGCGGTTGCCGGGCAATCACCGACAGGGGCCGGCCGCCCGCCCTCTCAGCGGTGGTCGGCATCGGCAATCTGACGCTCGCCAGCACCACCGCCGACAGGACCGCGACCAGCGCCTGTACGAGAAAGGTCGCCGCGAACATATGCGGGGGCCACAGGTCCATGGTATATGTAACGAGTTGTGGCCCGACCACGCCCGCCGCGACGCCGCCCGCCATGACGATGGAGAGCGCGCGCGGTCGCCATTCCGGCTCGATGCAATCCGCCGCCGCGAAGCGGAAGGACAGGACGACGGCGGCATAGGCGCCGCCGAAGAAGGTGGCGAGGCAGAACAGCCAGAAGGATCCCAGCACCACGGCCAGCGCCGCGAGCAGGCCGGTCAACACCCCTCCGGCGGTTCCGGCGAGGAAGGCGGCGCGCCGGCCATAGCGGCGGGCGATCAGGCCGGTGGGCAGGATGCAGGCGGCCATTCCCACGACAAACACCGAGATGGGCAGCGTCGCCAGCGCCTTGTCCGGCGCGAGCGCAGCACCGATGATCGCGCCGGTCGCATAGATCACCGTCGAATTGGCGCCGGCGAGCGCCTGCGCCAGCGAAAGCCGGATGATCGTGCCGCGCTGTTCGCGGCGGCTCCCCAGGTCGGGCACGGCGGTCGAGGCGATCATGAAGCCAGCCCGGAAAGCCAACGACTGTCGCGCGGCGACGGACGGCGATGGAGGCGGCGGTCGAGCAAGGCGCGCGCCTTCTCTGTCTCGGCGGTGCGCATCAGCGCGATCAGCAGCATGTCTTCGGGAAACTCCCGCTGGGCGTTGCTGCCGCCGATCCGCGCGACATCCGCCGCCATCGGTTCGAGGATCCGCACGCACCCGGCATAATCCCCTCCAGCAAAGGCCTGCGCGGCCCGGCCGATGGCGGGCACAATCCCGCCGGCGCCAAGCGCCCCGTTGGCGACCATCTCGTCCAGCGCAGCGATGCGGCGGAAGAGACCTGCGTTATCGCCGGTCGCCGCCTCGAGCAGCGTCATATGGGCATCGACGAAGGCATGGCCGGGCTTGGGAAAGGCGTCCCGAGCATAGTCGGCGGCATCCTGCCAAAGTCCCTCCGGTACAGCATGGCCATAGGCTTGCAGCCGCCAGAGCAGCGATGCCGCGTCGCTGACGATATGGATCGGTGTCCCCAGCGACACCGAATGTTGCACCTTGTCGGCATAGATGGCGAGTGCGCGATCGGCGTCGCCGCGCTCCAGCGCGACGAGCGCCGCGTGCCAGGCGATATGGCCGTGCAGGATGCCGCTTCGGGGATAATCCGGAAGCCAATTCGCGATCAGCGCGTCGGCCGCGTCGTTCGCACCGCTCTCGAACATCGCATGAGCCAGCGCGTGCGCCGTATTGGCGTTTTCACGGCGCAGCCCGATCGCGCGCTCCAGCATAGTGCGCCCGCGCGCGACCTCGCCATTTTCGGCCAATGACCAACCGTAATAGGTGAGGAACCACCAATCATCGTCGGGGAATGCCGCCGCGTGGCGGGCGCACAGATCGACCTTGGCCTGATTGTGGTCGGCCATGCCGGAGAAAGCGAACAGACCGAAAGCGCCGATCGGTAGCGACAGGATGATCGCATCGTGCGGCCAGCGTTCGACATGGGCGAGCGCGGACGCCAGCGTCTCTTGCGAACGTCCGTTGATCGCGAGCATCAGCGCATTGACATGACCTGCTTCCCGTTCGGTATGAGTGGAACCCACCTTTTCCTGTGCGACCACGATCCGGCCGTGCGCTTCGGCAGGCTGGGCGCGCATCGCGTGCAACCGCGCGCGGGCCGCATGCGCCAGGGCGAAATCGGGATCGGCGTCAATCGCCCCATCCAATGCTTCCGCCGCTCCCGGCCACGCCGACAGCATCAAAGCCACGCCCTCGCGATAGAGCGCGGCCGCTTCATCGGACGCGGTTGAAAGAGGAAGGTCGTAAGTGTCGAATTTCGCCATTGGCGGCTCTATTTCCGTGGGTTGGATTGCGGGCAAAGCGCCGCCGGACGCTGCCTGATCTATAACCGCTTCCTGATTGTCCGTCTTTCGATTACAAGACAATCTATGTACAATAGCGGCCAAAAATTGGATTGGCAGGCCGTGGCGCCGCCGCCGGATACGAAACCGCCCGCACCGCTGACGATGCGCGCGCAGTCGCTTCCCCCGCGCAGTTACTTTCCCGAACATGCCCATGACTGGGGGCAGTTGGTCTACGCGATTTCAGGGGTTCTCACTGTCACGATCGTTGGACGATCCTTTGTGATTTCACCCGAACAGGCCGTATGGCTGCCCTCCGGAATCATCCATCGCGTCGGATCACTGCTAGGGGCCGAATTTCGTAGCCTCTGGATCGCGTCGGAAGCCGGAGTCGGGTTTCCCCGCGAACCCACGGTCCATGCGGTCGGCCCTCTTCTCAAAGCGCTGATAGCGGAGACGGTCGACCTCCGGTCCAACGAGAATGACCGCGGATATGCTGGCCGCGTCACAGACCTCATCCTCGATCAATTGCGCCGCGCCGCGCCTATTCCGGCGGCGTTGCAATGGCCACAAGGCGAAGTCCTCGCAGGACTCTGCGCCGCGCTCTATGCCGATCCCGCCGACGCACGGTCGGCTGAGGAATGGGCGCGCGAGCTTGGTATGTCGTCGCGGACTCTGACCCGTCGCTTCGAAGCCGAGATCGGTATGAGCCTGCGCTCCTGGCGCCGCCGGATGCGGTTGTTCAAGGCCGTCGAGTTGCTTGGCGGCGGGATGGATGTGACTAGCGTGGCGCTGGAACTCGGCTATGGATCGCCCTCGGCGTTCATCTATGCGTTTCGCACCGAAATGGGGATGCCTCCGCAAGCCTATATGAACCGGGCATCCTAAAGGCGCGGCTGCCCGGATTGCTCCGCCTGCCGGACCAGCAGGTCGCTCGTCAGAATCTGCGGCAATTCCCGCACTTCGCCCGAAGGGGTGACGAACAGATAATAGGGAATGGAATTGCGCCCGCGCGAAGCCAGAAAGCGCGTGATCGCGGGATCGCCCTGCGTCCAATCGCCTACCAACGTCACCACGCCACCCTTTTCGAACGCCGCGCGCGTATCCGGTCGATCGATAGCGACACGCTGGTTGACCTGACAGACGAGGCACCAGTCGGCGGTCATATCCACGAAGACCGGCCGTCCTTCGGTCTGAAGCTCGGCGAGGCGCTGTTCACTGAACGGTTCGACATTCGCATCGGCTCTGGACGGAGCTGCCAGCGCCGGGCGCGGCAGATCGAGGCCGACCGCAAGCAACAGGGCTGCCGCGACCGGCAGTAACGCGGCCCTGGCGCTACGACCGCGATTCTGGCGCAGTCCCGCCCACCACAGGCCCACCCCAGCCAATGCGGAGAGCAGCAGGCCAAGGGACAGGCCGTCCACGCCGCTCTGTCGTCCCAGCACCCAGGCGAGGCCGATGGCGGTCAGCAGCATGGGAAGCGCCAGTATGCGGCGGAAAGTCTCCATCCACGCCCCCGGCTTGGGCAAAAGCCGCTGGAGGGCGGGAATGAAGGCGATGGCGAGGAACGGCAGCGCCATGCCGATGCCGAGACCGGCAAACACCGCAAGCGCTTGCGGCGCCGGCAGCACCAGCGCCGCGCCCAGCGCGACGCCCATGAAGGGGCCGCTGCAAGGCGTCGCGATCAGCGCCGCGAGCGCGCCCGTGCCGAATGCCCCGGGCCAGCCCGGCGCCGCCATGGCGCGATGCGCGATAGAGATGCCCCTTATCTCGAACAGCCCAGCCAGATTAAGGGCGATGGCCAGCGACAGCAACATCAGCAGCAGAATGATATGCGGGTTCTGGAGCTGGAAGGACCAGCCAATATCATGCCCCAGCAATCGCGCGCTCACCAATATGGCGCCCAGCGCAAAGGTGGTGGCGACACTGCCGGCGAAATAGGCGATGCCCTCGACTTTCGCCGCGCGGCGATCAACGCCGGCCTTCGTCAGGCTCAACGCCTTCAGAGACAGGATCGGGAAGACGCAAGGCATCAGATTGAGCAGCAGGCCCCCGAGCAAGGCACCGCCGAGCGCGATCCACAAGGCGGGCATATCGCCGGTGGCCGGCGTGGCTGGATCAGGGGATGCCATAGCGGGCGGAATGCTCTCCAATGGGGCGACGACTGCTGGCGCAGACTCGCTTTCTGTTGCGGCGAGAGGATTTTCGGCCGTGTCCGGCTTGATGTCGGCAATCGCGACACTTTGGCGGCCATCGGCAATGACCCCGGTGAACGGGGCTGCAGGCGCCGGCCCTGCCGCGGCGACCTCGATCCGGATCGTCCCATCTGGCTGGCGGGTCACATGCTGCCGGGCACCCGCCTCGAACCAGCCGCTCTCCTGCGGGAAGAGCAGCGTGTGATTGGTATCCAACGCCTCCACTCCTGAAATGATGAACGCCCAGCGGCCATCGGCGGCCCGCAGACTTCCTCGCACTGCCCTTGATGGCAATGCCGATTCCGCCGCTGAAAACAGCGATAGGTTCGCCTGATCTGCACCTCCATCGCCTGCGGTCAACGCAAGCTGGAGCGTCGCGCGTTCAGGCACGCACAAAGCATCGGAACAGGCAAGCCACGACAGGTCGACGCTGATCGGCAGCGCTGTGCCCTGCGCGATGGCGTTGTCGATCTCAAGATCGGCCAGCAGCGTGAATGCGCCCTTGTGGACATAGCTGGCGAGGCCGGCCAGTTCGAGCAGCTCGGGCACGGGATGTTCGAGCGGGCCGGCGTGTACACCTTCCGGCAGATGCCATTGGGCATCGACGGACAGGCCGCTGTCACCCGGGTTGATCCAATATCCATGCCATCCGTGTTCCGGCGTCATGCGGATCGCAAGGCGGGTCTTTCCGCCCGGTTTCGGTGCATCGCTTTGCGCATATAGCGATGCCCGAATATGTTGCGCGGGCTGTGCCATCACCTGAACACCGGCAAGCGCCAGCCAAAGCAGCAGGATCGCGGCCAACATGCGGAGAAGCACGATCTGAACGAAGGTCGGGAACGGCCACGCCGCCAGCGAGAGTCGGGAATTCCGTGTCATAGGGGCGCATTTCGAGCCCCAAGCTTAAGGCTGGCTTAGGCGGCGAACGGCAGTCCGACTCTCGCGCTAGAGAATGAGCGCCCAGCCTTTGAGTTGCAAATTCGCGAGCGTGACCATGGCGGCGAGATCGATCGTCACATCCTTCGCGACTTCATCCCTCTCGATCCGTTGATTGGCGAGAGCAAAGCTGCACACATGGATGGCAACACCCGCCTGTTGCAGTTTCGCGATAAGCCCGCTGTTAGGGTTGGCCTGATGGAAGCGGGTCTCATAAGCGGCATCGCGCAGGATCGAAGGTGTCGCCGGGCCGTGCATGACCACGACAATATCGCCGGGATCAGGCCGCACGCCCGCCGCGCCCAGGAGGTTGATGAAGCGGGCAACCCGATCGAGAGCCGGATTGACCTGCCCATTGTCACTCGCGGCGCGCGTGATTTCAAAGGCGACGCGATAGCGCAACGAAGGATCGGGCAGGTTCGCGAGATCCTGAGCCGGGTGGATGGCGCCATAGCCGGCAATGACCGGGTGATTGGCATCCTGCGCGTTGGCATTGCCCATCATCACTAGCCCAAGAACCAGAGCCAGTCCGGTCCGTCTCCAGGAATGCGCCCGCGCGCGAACCTTGTTCGATGGCATATTTCTCTCCGATAGAGTCATAAGACCGGCTTCCGCGCGATCAGGTCGATCAGTGCAGACATGCCGTTATGCCCGTCGCCCTCGCTGATCTGCGCGTCGTAACTGACAAGCTTGCATATCTCGAAATCATCGAAAGCACTGCGCAGCATGGACTCATCATACAGGTTTTCGATCGCGCCCGGCCCGCCTGTCGCATAGTCGATTTGCTCTGGTCGATAACCTTGTAGTAAAAGCAGTCCGCCGGGAACGAGAGCTTCCTTCATGCCGCTGAACATATCAGCCCGCGCCGCCGGTCCAGCAAATTGAATGAAAATGGCGACCACCGAATGATAGCGCTCATGGGGCCAGCGCCATCGCGTGAGATCGACCTGCTCAAAGCGGATCGCATCGGCAACGCCTTCCCGCGTCGCAAGCGCGCCGGCCTTGTCGAGCGCGACGGCGGACGCATCCACGGCATGAACACGAAGCCCCTGTTTCGCGAGCCAGACACTGTTGCGGCCTTCACCGTCGGCAACGCACAGCACTTCCCCGCACTTGTCGAGTTGCGGCGTTTCGCGTTTCAGGAAGGCATTGGGCTCGGTGCCGAACAGATAGTCAGCCCGGTCATAGCGGGCGTCCCAATCGGGCGCGGATGGTGGCAAGGTCATGAAGCGGCCTCTGCTCCGTTCAGATTTCGACAAACGCCCCGGCGCTGCGCCAGAGCATATAGGCGGCGACGGCGAAGATCAGCGTCGCGAACACCACCGTCAGCCGCCCGGTTTGCGCGCCCAGCCGGCTGGCGAGGCGCGTGCCTGCAAAACTCCCCACCGCGCCTCCCACGATGAACAGGATCGCCAGCGGCCAGTCGACCAGCCCGGAAAAGGCATAGTTGGCTGCGGTGGTCAGGCCAAAGGCGGTCACCGCAACCAGCGAGGTGCCGACCGCGAACAGGATCGGCATCCCGGTCGAGGCGACGAGGCCCGGCACGATCAGGAACCCGCCGCCAATGCCGAAGAAGCCGGAGAACAGGCCCGAACCAAACCCGTAGCCGAGCACTTTGGGCGCCTTCTCCCGATTGCATTCGGCGCCGGGATTGCCGGGATTGCCGCGCCCCTTGAGCATCAACACCCCGACCAGCAGCATGACCAACGCGAACAGGAACAGCAGCTTCTCGCCATCGACCATCTTGCCGAAGGTGGAGCCGGCCAGCGCCCCGATGACGCCCGCTGCCGCGAACATGCCGCCGCAGCGCCATTTGACGTGATGGGCGCGGGCATGCTGGACGAGGCCCGTCGCCGCATTGGCCGCCACCGCCAGCGCGCTGGTGCCGATCGCGACATGGGCATTGGGCACGCCGACCAGATAGACCATCAGCGGCACCGCCAGGATCGACCCACCGCCGCCGACCAGCCCCAGGCTGAACCCGACGAGCGAACCGGACAGGATGCCCAGCAGATATTGCAGCGGTTCGAGGATCACCGCCCCTGTCCGATCGGTTGCGGGCCAGCGAGCCATTCCCGGCCCTTGAGCATGCCATGCCAGTAGATCGGCGGCAGCATCCGGTCTTTCAGGAACCAGGCGAGGCGCGTCGGCTTGCGGCCATCGAGCAGCCAACTCGGGAAGCTCGGCAGCAGCTTGCCGCCATAGCCGAACTCGGCCAGTACGATCCGGCCGCGCTCGACGGTGAGCGGGCAGGAACCATAGCCGTCATAGGCCGCTGCCGGGGCTTTGCCATCAAGGGCGGCGAGCACGTTCACCGCGACCACCGGGGCCTGCTTGCGCGCGGCAGCGGCGGTCTTGGCGTTGCTGGCGGCGATGACATCGCCCAGCGCGAACAGATTGGGCCATGTCGGATGGCGCAACGTCGCAGGATCGACCGCGACGAAGCCGCTATCGTCGGCGATGGGGCTGGAACGCACAAAATCCGGCGCCACCTGCGGCGGAACCGCGTGGAGTATGTCGAACGGGCGCTCGATCACGTCGCCATCGCCCTGCTCGAACCGCGCGATCCGGGCGTCACCGTCCACGCCGACCAGCTTCGATCCGGGCCTGAAATCGATGCCGTAGCGTTCGATATAGGCCGTCACCGCGGGCACATAATCGGCCACCCCGAACAAGGCCGGACCGGCACTGTGAAACTCGACGCCGATGCCGTCGAGCAGCCCGCGCTTCTCCCAGTCATGGCAGGAGAGATACATGGCCTTTTGCGGCGCGCCGGCACATTTGATCGGCATGGGCGGCTGCGTGAACAGTGCGCGGCCCCGCGCCAGCTTGCGCACCAGTTCATGCGTATAGGGCGCCAGATCATAGCGATAATTGGAGGTGACGCCGTTGCGGCCAAGGGTCTCGGCAAGGCCGGGAATAGCCTCCCAATCCAGCTTCAGGCCCGGCGCGACGACGAGCGTGCGATAGGTGATCGCCGTGCCGTCATCGAGCGTCACGCTGTTGCTGCCGGGCTGAAACGTGTTGGCGGCTTGCCTGATCCAATGTGCCTTGCGCGGCATCACTTCTGCCATCGTTCGGCGCGTGACCTGCGGATCGAACACGCCAGCGCCCACCATCGTCCAGCCCGGCTGATAATAGTGCGCATCCGCTGGCTCGATGACCGCGATCGACAGATCGGCCCGGCGCTTGAGCAGGCTGGCGGCACAGGCGATGCCCGCACTACCGCCGCCGACGATCACGACATCATAGGTGGTTGCCTTATCGTCGCCCAGCGCCATGGCGGCGGCGTGCATCGCGGTCGAGCGCGCGCCCGTCCGGCAGAAGGCGAGGACGGGTTTGGGGAGCCGGTCCAGCGCGGCCCGCATGGCGCGGGCATCGGCCGGGGCGATGTCGGGATTGGCGACCGGCAGATGCTCGAAGGCAAGGCCATGCTCAAGCGCCCTACGTGCAAGGATGGCCGCGTCCGGCTGTCCCGGCTCTTCCCCATCGGGGCGGTTGGAGATGATGGATCGGAAGCCAGCGGCTACCACATACGGCATGTCTTCCGGCCCAATCTGCGGCAATACCGAGAAATCGGCGGTGACCGGTGTGATCTTTTCCATGGAGTGTCTCCGCTTATGTCAGCGCCCAGCCGCCCGCAGGCGATGGAGCAGCATCCCCGCGATCATCGCGGCGAGGAACGGCAGGACCGCAAAGGGTGCGAGCGCGAGATTGGCGATGGCCGGGCCGGGGCACAGGCCGGCGATACCCCAGCCGATGCCGAACAGCAGCGCGCCCGCGGCCAGCGGCGCATCGATGCGCCTTGTGCCCGGCAAGGCGAAGGCGTCGCCGGACAAAGCGCGGGGCAGGCGGCGCTGGATGAGCCACGCGAGCACCATCGGCGTTATGGCCCCAGCCATCACGAAGGCGAGCGTCGGGTCCCATGCCCCGAACAGATCGAGAAAGGCGCGGACGCGCGCGGGGTCGGCCATGCCGGAAAGGGCGAGCCCCGCGCCGAAGATCGTTCCGGCCAGCAAGGCGATAAGCGCGCGCATGTCAGCCCGACCCCAAGATGCGCATTGCTGCCACGGTTGCGAACCCGGCCGCCATGAACAGTGCCGTCGCCGCCATGGATCGGGGCGACAGGCGCGACAGGCCGCAGACGCCATGCCCACTGGTGCAGCCGCTGCCGAGCCTTGTGCCGAAACCGACCAGCAAGCCGCCGATGACGAGGACCGCGAGTGACGGCGGAAAAGTGACGGCAACCGGCCGAACCGCCGCCACCAATGCCGCGCCGAGCGGCAGGCCGAGGATGAAGGCCAGCGCGACGGCGCGCGAGTCCGTGCCGCTGCCGATGCCGATGGCGCGTGCGGCAAGACCGCTGACGCCGGCGATGCGGCCCAGCCCCAGCAGCATGATCGCGCCGGCCAGGCCGATCAGCAGCCCGCCGAGGAAGCCCATGCCCGGCATTGCTTCGGGAAACAGCGTGTTCATAGCGCGTCCAGCGGGATTTTGAGATAGCGCGTGCCGTTGCCTTCCGGCTCGGGCAGATGACCACCGCGCATGTTCACCTGGATCGAGGGCAGGATCAGCTTCGGCATATCCAACGTCGCGTCCCGCGCCTCGCGCATCGCGACAAAGCCATCCTCGTCAATGCCATCATGGACATGGACATTGCTGGCGCGCTGCTCCGCCACCGTGGTTTCCCAGCGATAGTCGTCGCGGTCCGGCGCCCTGTAATCGTGGCACAGGAACAGCCGCGTTTCGGCGGGCAGGGTCAGCAGCCGCCGGATCGAGCGAAAGAGCGTCCGCGCGTCGCCGCCCGGAAAATCCGCCCGCGCCGTGCCATAATCGGGCATGAACAAAGTGTCGCCGATAAACGCCGCATCGCCGATCACATAAGCGAGATCAGCCGGCGTATGGCCCGGCACATGCAGTACCGTCGCGGCGAGATTGCCGATCATGAACCGATCGCCATCCTCGAACAGATGATCGAACTGCGATCCGTCGCGCGCGAACGCGGTGCCTTCGTTGAACAGCTTTCCGAACGTCTCTTGCACGGTCAGGATCGCCTTGCCGATAGCGAGCTTTCCGCCCAGCCGCTCTTGCAAATACGGCGCGGCCGAGAGGTGATCGGCATGAGCATGGGTTTCCAACAGCCATTCGACGGTGAGTTGCTGCTCGCCCACATAAGCGAGGATCGCATCGGCGGACGTGTAAGTGATGCGGCCCGCGGCAGCGTCATAATCCAGCACGCTGTCGATGATTGCCGTGCGCCGCGTCTCGGGATCGTGGACGACATAGCTGACAGTATTGGTGGCATCGTCAAAGAAGGCGCGAATTTGCGGGACGCCCTTGCGGGATTCCTCGATTTGCCGGGCTGCCTGACCGATCGGGTCATCCATGGCTCGATCCTTTAATTTAATAATTATGGAACTATGTAAATATGTAATCGGCTTGCGTCAAGCGGGCCGGGATGCGAGAGTGAAAGCCATGACGACCACGCCTGAAGCTGCCCCCAGCCTGCGCCTCGGCGACACCGCGCCCGATTTCGAGGCACGCACGACGAAGGGACCGCTGCGCCTCTCGTCACTGCGTGGGAAATGGGTGGTGTTCTTTTCGCACCCGGCCGATTTCACCCCCGTCTGCACCAGCGAATTCGTCAGCCTCGCCAGGGCGCAGGATCGCTTCGAGGAGTTGGGCGGCGTGCTGCTCGGCCTTTCCGTGGACAGCCTCTATTCGCATCTTGCCTGGCTCAAGGCGATCCGCGACCTATTCGGCGTGGAGGTCGGCTTCCCGGTGATCGAAGACCCCTCGATGGCGATCGGGCGCGCTTATGGCATGATCGGTGAGGATGCGCGGGACAGCGCCGGCGTCCGTGCGACCTATTTCATCGATCCGGACGGCGTGATCCGGGCAATCACCCATTATCCGATGAATGTCGGGCGCTCGGTCGATGAAATGCTGCGGATGCTCGCCGCGCTTCAGGCCGCGCATAGTGGCGACCGGCTCGCGCCCGAGGGATGGCGCGCGGGCGAGCCGCTGCTGCTCCCGTCTTCGGACAATACGGACGGGGGCGACTGGTTCTGCCGGAGCGCGCCATGACCCCCCTCCATGCCGCGCGCGAGCGGGCCGAGGAAGCGGCGGAAAAGCTGAGGATCTACGCCCAGCCTCAACGCCTGATGATCCTGTCGTTGCTGCTGGAGCAAGGCGAGCAGTCGGTCTCGATGATCGACGAGGCGACCGGCATTGGCCAGCCCGCGCTCAGCCAGCAGCTTGCCGAACTGCGCAAGGCGTCCCTCGTTACCACGCGGCGGCAGGCCCGGCAGGTCTATTACAGCCTCGCCGACAGCGGGACGGAGCTTTGCGTGCGCGGCATCGAAGCCGTATTCGGCGCGGGCGATCTATCCGGCCTGCCAACCGGCTTGAACAGTTCGGACGGTGAAGCAGCGGCCACGCTGCCGGGCGCGGCTCACTTTGCTCGCCTTGTGGGTCGCTGAACGCGTTACAGAGGCGCCCGGTCGATCCGCGACAGCGCTTCATTGACCTGAAAAATCTTGGCATTCACCACCGGCACACCGAAGCTCTTCAGCCGTTGGCTGTGCATGGCCAGATAGGCCTCGGCGTTCGGCAGATCATCGAAGAGATAGATGCCGCCAGCCTCTCCCATGGCCTGATTTTCGGTCCAGACCTTCCAGATCAGGCCCGGTTCGCCCGCAATCGACTCCGCCAGATCGCGCGAGGCGGAAGCCATCTCCTTGCCCCAGGGGCCTTGGTATGGGAAGTCTACTTGTAACAGATAAGGCATGGTTCAAACCCCTGTGGCTATTCAACCTGAATGAGCGACGCCCGGATGCTCGTCAGACTATAAGCGCTTCGCCGTCCCCCGGTGCCAGGAGCTTGTCGGCGAACCCCTTGTCGCGGGCGAAAGCGCGAAGCTGGGCGCGGGTCAGGATGCAGTGATTCACCGCTTCCATATGGGTTGCGACGAGGATCGTCTCCGGCGCGGCCTGATGGACCGAGAGGACATCGGCCGTGCCCATGATGATGCCGTCATCAATGCCGATCAGCCTCGCATCGCCGGTGTTCAGGATCGCGATCTCTGGCTTGTGGGTGGCGAGAGCGGCTGCAACGTCGTCGTTCCAGATCGTGTCGCCGGCCAGATAGACGGTCTTCATGCCGGGATGCTTGAAGACCACGCCGCACACGTCGCCGAGGCGGGCGCCGGCGACCGCATAGGCCGCGTCGGTGCCGTGGCGGCCCCCGGTCTTGATGAGTTGCACCCCGTTGAACCGCGACGTGGCGCCAAGAATGCGAACGTCGGTGAAGCCTTGCGCGCGGACGGTCCCGGCATCGGCGTCATTCTGCACGAAGAGCGGCAAAGTCTTCGGCATGAGCTTGCGCGTTGCTGCATCCCAATGATCTTCGTGTAGATGGGCGACGATCACCGCATCCACATCGACAATATCCTCGACCGGGAAGGGAAGGTGCACGAGCGGATTGCGCTCCTCGCTGTTCACCGTGCCCTCGAAACCTGGCCAGGCGTGGCGTTCGGAGAGCATCGGATCGACCAGAAAACGCGTTCCGGCATAGTCGATATGCAGGGTGGCGTTGCGAATCTGGGTGATCTTGATGCCCGCGTTCCCCGTGGCGGGGGCTTCCTGCGCATGGGCGGCAAAGGCGGTCGCGGCCAAAGCCGCGCCGGACAGGGCAAAGAGGTCTCTGCGTGTGGTCATGGTTGGATGCCTTTCCTTCCCGGCTCGGTTCAGCGCGCGATGAAGGCGTCGGTGCTGATCACTTCGCCATAGAGGAAGGCGAGCGCAGCCATCAGCGCGGCATGGACCTGCGCGGCGGGCGTGGTCACGCCGTCAAATTCCAGATCGCGGGTGGCGCAGGCATCGTGGATGGTGACGGTGCTGTAGCCCAGGTCGTTGGCCGCCCGCGTGGTGGCGTCCACGCACATATGGCTCATGGCGCCGATCACCACGGTCTCTGTGACGCCCTGTTGCTTGAGCAGAGCATCCAGCCCGGTGTCGCGGAAGGAGTTGGGGAAGTTCTTGGTGATGACCGGCTCGCCGTCCTGCGGCAGGACGGCCGCGTTGATCTCCGCTCCTTCGGTGCCGGGCACGAAGATCGGGCCGCCGGGCATCTCGTGGCGGATGTGGACCACCAGATCGCCCTGCGCGCGGGCATGGGCGATGACGCGGGCGGCATTGGCGGCGGCGGCGTCGATCCCCACCAGCGGGAATTTGCCCGTGGGCCAATATTCATTCTGGAGATCGACGACGAGAATGGCGCGCTTCGACATGATGGGTTCCTTTCGATTGGATGGTGCTTGCGCCCAATATCGTCCGGGGCGATGGTCGCCGCCATTGGCATCATCGACAGAATCAGGGGCGATAACGACATATGGCCGACGCGCGGATCGGAATCATGCTTTATCCCGACGCGCAGATGTCGGCGGTTCTCGGGCTGACCGATCTGTTCGCCCTCGCCGACCGCATCGCGCGGGAGGCCAATGCCGACGCGCCCCGGCTTCGCCTGCGTCACCTGCAGGCGCGTGGAGCGGCGTCGCCAGTGGCGGTCTTTGACAGCGATGCCCCCGCTGAAACGTCCGAGCAGACACGCTGCGACGTGCTGATCCTGCCGCCGTCGCTGGAGCCGCCGATTGCCCGTGAAGCCGCGTCACTACTGGCGGACTGGCTACGCAAACGACATGGCGAAGGCACAGTGCTGGCCTCCATCTGCGCCGGCGCTTTCCTGCTGGGCGAAACCGGCCTGCTGGCGGGGCGGGCGGTCACCACCCACTGGACCCTCGCCGAAGCGTTCGCGGATCGGTTCCCCGATGTGCTGCTCGATACCGACCGGCTGATTATCGACGGCGGCGATATCGTCTCCGCCGGGGGACTGATGGCGTGGACCGATCTGGGTCTGAAGCTGGTCGAGCGCTTTCTCGGTCCCGGGGTGATGACCAGGACGGCAAGGATGCTACTGGTCGATCCACCGGGGCGCGAGCAGCGTTATTATAGCGGCTTCGTGCCGCGCCTGAACCATGGCGACGCCGCGATCCTCAAGGCGCAGCATCTCCTGCAAGCCAGTGAGGGCAAGGAGGCGGGGCTGCCCGTTCTGGCGGACGCGGCCGGTCTGGAACCACGCACCTTCCTGCGCCGGTTTCAGAAAGCCACGGGCCTTACCGCCACCGATTATGCCCAGCGCCTGCGCGTCGCCAAGGCGCAGGAACTGCTCCAGTTTGGCCAATTGCCGGTGGAGCGGGTGGCATGGGAGGTCGGCTATGCCGATCCCGGTGCCTTCCGCAAAATCTTCCTGCGCATCGTCGGCCTGTCACCAAGCGAGTATCGACAGAGATTCCATGCCTGAGACAGTATGGAAGCGGCCTGATTGGCTGTCATAGTTACGTGACGCGCGCCGCGGACGCGAGATCGGTGCTGCCTACATACTCCGCCACATCGATCGCATCGAGACCGGCAGACACCTGCTCGCCTTCGCCCGGTGTAACCCCTTCAATCGAAACTCCGACTAGCGCCGCGTCGGGCGGCAGCATCGCCAGCGTGCGCCGGGCCGCCCACGCGTAGTGAAACTGATCACCGTCCCGGCTGGGCCGAACGAGATCGACGTGGGGATTAGTCGTTGCCATCATGTTCTAGGTCACGGTAACGATTCGCCGGCGTATGCACCAGCATCCCTTGCTCCTGAACGCTTCAAAAATACGCAGCAGGAGCCGCTTCCAAATAATGTCTCTGGGTCTCTCCGGCTTAGATGGCTAGCGGAACGAAATTCCGCTTCCTCGGTATGGAAGCCGAGAGCTGCCGGTAAGCGAGCGGCTCAATTCAGCAGCAAAGCAGCGTCTGAATGAGTGTCTGGAGTTGGACTGCGGCAAAAGCGCCGCGAAAGTCTGACAATGGGTCTTTTCGACCCGCAAGGTGGCAGCCGTTACGGGAAGCTAGCCTGATAGCTGGTCGCCATGAGCGACACATGCGCCTCCAGCGGCGGCCGCAACTCGAATGCCTTTGGCTCCCGCGCAAAGTTCCACAATCGCACTAGCCGCCAATCACTGCGTCGCTCCTCCGCAACGGTCAACTCATTGCGCGTGATGTGAAACGGCGTCCGCTCCCAACCATTGGTCGTCTTCACCTCGATCAGGCGATCGCTGCCGTCGGTGTCGAAGCTACGGATGTCATAGCCGGCACCGTCTCCATCGACATGCGACACCCAGCGGATGCGCTCGGCGAGATCGGTCCGGCCGGCGGCGAGCAGGCTGGCACGCTCATGAGCGAGGACACGCTCTTCGCCGGCGCGACCTAGAGCGCGATTGCGGGCATCGCGCTCCGCCACGTCGTACTTCCGCGCGATGAAGGTCATCTGTTCAAGTTCGTCGGGCGGCGGTGCGTTGCTGTGCGTCGGTGGCGGGCCGATCCATAGCATTGCTTCTTCCCGAAGCGCTGACGGTGACGGAGCCATCGCCATCCGCGCGGCTGGTGCGAGCCAATCCGGGTGACGATTGAGCCAACGCACCACCGCATCGACGAGTGAAGCCTGGAAATTGAACGCCGGCTTGTAGCCGGGAATCCAGTCCTCACCGAGCCCCTTGAGCACGGCGCTGATGTTCTGATGCTTATATTCGATCGAGCCGCGCGGCCGTTCGATCACCGCCTGCAGCAAGCGGTTATGCTCAGCCTTGCTGTAAGGCCGCCCGGCGGTGTCATCGCCAAGCATCGCGAAATAATCCGCGACGATCGCGTCGTTCTGCTCGTCGGACCAGTCACCGGCCATGGCAGCTCCCGAGCAAGCCGGCCAAGCTGGAAGAGGCCCGGATCATGCCAGCAATTGCGCCGGCACACCGAGCGCCGGTCCGGCCTCGGCGAGCCGCTGGTCAAGCGTGTGCACCGTGGCGCCATGCTCCGACGCGACGGCAAGATGCAGGGCATCACCCGCGCGAAGCCCCAAGCTATGCTGATCGGCAAACCTCGCCGCCGCCCGAAACTGCCCGCCCGTCACGGGCAGCACGGTAAAGCTCTCGGCAACCAGCTTATTGAACATGGCCAGCGCCGCGGCGCGTTGTTCCAGGCTGATCTGCCCGGTTCGAAGCTTGATCGCCATGGCCGACGACATCTCGGTAACGGTCCAGTCGCTGATCAGAAGCTGCGCCGGATCCTGTTCGGCCAGCCAGGCCTGAACGCGCGGCGTCATCGCTTCGTTGGAGAGCGCCGCGACGATCAGCGACGTGTCGAGATAGAGCATCAGTAGCGATCGCCATCCCGCATCGAACGCACGAGATCAGCAGCGCTCTGGGATTGGGGTGGCATCGCTGCCGTCAGAGATTTGAGCAGCGCGGCGTCGATCGGTTTGCGGGGTCTGGCTACGGCGGTGAGCCGCGCGACCGGCTTGCCGCGACGGGTGATGTCGATCGAATCGCCCGCCTCGACCCGGTCGACCAGCTCGCTCAGATGGGCTTTGGCGTCCGCCAGATTGATTGCGTCCATGTCGCGCTCCTGACCATGTAGATAGTCATATAGCGTGAATGGCTTGAGGATTCCAGTGAGGCCTCTTCTGCCATTTCCTATCGCCGCTTGAGAAATTATATAATCAGTCATATATGATGATTTATGATGGAATTAGTGCCGTATATGGATGTTTGGAATGGGTTCGCCGAAATCAAAATCAGCCCTTGAAAGGCTCGGGCAGGACATTCGCGGCGCACGCCTGCGGCGCGGTATCGCCGTGGCCGATCTCGCCGTACGTGCCGGGACGTCGCCGAGCACCGTCGCGCGCCTGGAGAAGGGCGACCCCGGCGTCGCCATCGGCACGCTGGCCGATGTCCTGGTCGTCCTGGGCCTCGTCGAACGGCTCGCAGACCTGATCGACATCCGCAAGGACGATCTGGGGCTTGCGCTGATCGCCGAGCGCCAGCCGCGCCGTGGGCGGTCCTTTGCGGCCACGCTGCGCAGGAAGCAAGCCAGGGACGAGACGGCGCAAGCCGAGACCGATATCGTCGACCCCGACGGCGCGGCGTTCTGATGCCAGACTTTGTTGCCCATGTTGCTCTCGGCGAGAGCTTTACCCCGGTTGGTCAGTTGCGTTTCACGCAGGCGGGACCACGACAATTCTCGACCTTCGCCTATGACCCGGCCTGGATCGAGAATCCGCGCGCCTTTGCGGTGCAGCCGAGCTTCCCGCTCGATGCAGGACCGCTCCATACGTCCGGACAGTCTGGAAACACGCGCGACGCGCTGGCCGGCGTCTTTGCCGACGCGGCGCCGGACAGTTGGGGGCGCAGACTCCTCGAACGCGCTTATGGCAACGGCCTTTCCGAATTCGAATATCTGACGCTGTCAGACGATATTTGCCGGCAGGGTGCACTGCGGTTCCTGGATGACAAAGGGGAAGTCATCCGGGGCAATGCAACGGACGCCGTGCCTCGTCTGGTCGATCTGCAGACGATCACCGCCATCGCGCGGGCCTATGAACAGGGCAAGGAAATCTCGCCCGAGGAGATGCAGGCGCTGGCCGGCGCGGGTGGTTCGGGCGGAGCGCGTCCCAAGGCCAATGTCCGGGATGGCGACACGCTCTGGCTCGCCAAGTTCACCTCGGTGCATGACCAGCAACCGATCGAACGCGTCGAGGTGGCGACGCTTCGACTCGCCCGGGCCTGCGGTATCCGCACGCCCGAGGTCAGGCTGGAACTCGTCGACACGCCGTTTCCGGTGGCGCTGATCCAGCGGTTCGATCGGCGGGGGACTGCACGCATCCCCTATATCTCGGCGCGCACCGCCCTCGGCAAGACCGGGACCGAACTCGGCTCCTACACCGAGATCGTCGACTTCATGCGGGCTTATGCCGCCGAACCGCGAGAGGATTTCCGCGAACTCTTCCTCCGCCTGATCTTCACCATCCTCGTGTCGAACAAGGATGATCACCTGAAGAATCATGGCTTCCTCTATGTCGGATCTGGTCGCTGGCGATTGTCACCGGTTTTCGATGTGAACCCCGCGCCCGATCGTAATCCGCATCTGGAGACCGCCATCCTTGAGGGCGGCGCGCACGATCGATCGATACGCCTTGCGCTCGACGCCTCCGAGTTTTTCGAGATTACCCAGGCGGATGCCCGCCAGATGATCCGTGAGACGGCTAGGCGCATTTCTGATGGGTGGCGGGATGCGCTTCGCCATGTCGGTGTTTCTGGCGGGCTGGCGCGCGAATATGAAGCCGCTTTTGTCCACGATCAGATGGAAATTGCTTTAGCTATGTAATAACCAAATATACCGCATAAAACCTCATAATTATTCATATATGATTGTTTGATTTGTGACGGCTGGAACCTTGTTCCTGTGCCGCGTCCCTGGCCGGTTCAGGGCAAGGGCACCGTCGATCGAAGAGGCGATAAGGGCGATTCCTGCCCATAGCGGCGATTTCGCCGTGTCATCTGAGGGCTTAATTATGCTCGTCAGCAGCGTTGGCCGCATACGGGCCGGCGCCTGACGAACTGACGCGACGAGATTCCTGTTGACGATATCTCCAAGGAAGCGTCCGCCTTTCGTGCTTTCGTCGGATGGGTCCGGCGACATGTGAAGTCGCGAACAATTCGGAAGATCGATCTGGTTGATCCAATTTGGCGACCTCTCCTCGTCAGCCCTTGTTGATATTTCCTTCCTGGGAATTGGCAGCCTCAAGCCATCCAGGTTGCACGTTTGGAAGGCACCTCCTGACTGCTCGTCGGCATGACGCTCGCGAGCTTTCGGGAGATGTATGATGATACTCCAACAGCCTTCCTGCCAACCCATCGACGTTCGCAACTGGATCAATGACGGGTCGTCTATCCCGGATTGGATCCGGACGCAGATGTCCGATGATCCCGCATCCAACGGCACCTTTCTCATTACCACGCCGGTTGGCGCAGCGCGGGTGCATCCGGGCGATGTTGTCATTGAGCACCAAGGTCAGCTTTGGTCCCGCGCACCGGAGGAAGTGCCGCAACTGATGAACGGGTTTGGGGCGGAGGCCGCGTTACCGATCGCCGCCATCGGCCCCGGCAAGGACGCCCAGTTCGGGACGAAGAGCAAAGCCGGAAAAGGAAGAAGGCGCGGTGGTGAGCGCAAGATCGGATTCCGGCCGCCCATCGGAAAGATGCCCAGTATCGAATGGGTGCATACCACAGAACTGACCGTCGATCAGTCCTATCAGCGGTCGATCGACAATGAAGGCTCCCGGCGCCTGATCGCCAGCATCGCCGCCAATTTCGACTGGCGGCTCTGCGCTCCGCTTGTCGTCTCGCGGCGTCTGGACGGATCGAAAGTCATCATAGACGGACAGCACCGCTGGGCTGCAGCCGTGCGAAGAGGAGATCTGCTGCAACTGCCGTGCTGCCTTTTCACCTATGACAGTCCCGAAGACGAGGCTCGGATGTTCATCGTCGCCAACCGAGCTCGGAAGCCTATGAACCGTTTGGACGATTTCCATGCCGCTCTGGCAGCGGCGGATGAAGATGCCCTGGAAATTCAGCGCCTGGTGACTGAAGCTGGCTTGAAAATGGCCCGCAACACTTCATCCGCTGCGTGGAGGGCTGGGGAGGTTGCGTTCACATCCTCCATAGCGGCAGCGCTGCGGCGTCATGGAGTTGCAATTGTTTCTGCGGCGCTGACGAGCCTGGCAGAAGCCTATGAGGGACATTCTCTCACCTATGGCGCATCGATATTCGGTGCCCTTATCAAGCTCTTCGCAAATCCGCCCGAAGGCTTCGATCCTGATGACCTCGTGCCGACATTGCGACGGTTGGATATGGCGTCGTTGGGCGAGATCGTAAAAGGCCTTAGCGGCGGCGATTCCCGGGCGGTGGCAGTTCACGCCGCCATCCTCGGAAGCCTAAGCCAGCCAAAATACACTGAAAGCGCGGCATAGTTTTTGTGGTGTTGCACTCGGCTTCTATGCCGAGTGCAACATTCCTTGAGATTTCACCTCTTGAATCCGTTGAATGGATCCGCAGTGGCGGGAGAACATGGAAGTCTTGAGGCCGATAGAGACAATGCATTGAAGGCCGACCCGGCCAGTGCAAACTGTCAGAAAATCATGTATATTTCTGACGCTATCATGCAGCAACTGACCGACCAGATCATGGCCCATATGGAAGGCCTGCCTGCAGGCACTGGCGTGTCCGCGAAGGGATTGCTGCATCTTGGCAATCGAGCGGCGGTGGATCAGGCACTATCCCGCCTTGCTCGGCGGGATCGACTCTTCCGGGCCGGGCGAGGCTTGTACCTGCTGCCCGTCCATGGTCGGTTCGGGACAAGGGTGCCGACGATTGAAGAGGCGATAAGGGCGATTGCCGCCCAGAGTGGTGAGGTCATCGTCCCGAGTGGTGCTGTTGCCGCCAACAGGCTCGGGCCCACAACCCAGGTGCCCATGCGGTCCATCTATCTGACTTCGGGCCGCTCCCGGCCTATCAGTATCGGTAAGCAAACGGCGGAACTGCGGCATGCACTGCGTTGGCAATTGCTCCTGGGCGACCGGCCGGTTGGTGATGCGATTCGGGCTTTGGTGTGGCTCGGGCCGGAAGCAGCGGAAACTGGCATGGCTGCAGTGAAGGCGAAGCTCACACCGACCGATCGCGGCGACATGGTGGCTGTTGCACCGCATCTTCCATCCTGGCTGGCCAGGTGCGTTACGAAGGCCGCTCACACTTGATCCGGACTACCGCGCCGAAGATGGCGCGGTAGCTTGTGGCCGTTCAATCGGACGCCGATTTCACGGGGCGGGTTTTGCGTTGGCGGACATCCGGCCCGGGCGCGATCTTCGCTCGGCCCTCAAGATAGGTCAGGCGGCGTTGCTCCAGCCACGCCTCGACCTCCTCCAGGTCCCATACCACGCATCGCGGCGTCAGATTGAAGCGGCGCGGGAAGTCGCCGCGCTTCTCCATTTCGTAGATGGTGCTGTCGGCAAGCGGGACGATCAGCCGGAGTTCGTGCCGTCTGATCGTTCGTGGCAGGCCGGTCAGCACGGTGGCGGGGCCAGAGTACCCCACCGGGTCTCTATCGTCGCCATCCTGATATGGCATCATCAGGACGCGTACGCGGCTTGGTTTCTTGGTCATGTCTATCCTCCAATGTGGAGGAGTCCTGATGCAGGCCAGACTTTGCCTGTTCGCGTAGGCGCCGGAATCCGAAGACGCTGACGGTACTTTTTGCCGCGATCCGAGTCCGGACGTCAGAGCTAGAACGGCGCGCAAAGAGCCGATAGTAGTCGATAGATGGCTTGCGGAGGTCGGTGGAAATTCCTCAGCGATATCAGCAGCGTAGCTTTCTGACGGGTCCTGGGCCGGTAGTAATTGGGCTGTAAAATATTTTCTACAATAAATTCAGATGATTGATATGGCCCCGAGCAATCGAGTGGGAGTGAGCCGGACGATCAGAGTCCCGGCACCGGGGTGACCAACATTTTGTTTGCCCGTATCGCCGAGGATGACGATGTCGATTCCGATCTGACCGGGGAATGGATCGCCGATATCGCGGCTGGCGCTCTAAACGGATGGGCTCCGGCGGCGTTCGGCCGCCGGACACCCGATCACGTTACGGGCGCGGGATCATGCCCCTTTTACGTCGGCCATCGAGGCGCCGAAATTGATGTGATAGGGCTGACCGCCAATCACGAACGCGGGGACGGATTTGACGCCCGCTGCCTCGGCTTCCCGGATACGGCCCGGTGCATCGGCGAAGTTCACGATCTCGACATCGAACCGCTTGGGATCGAGAGAATAGGCAAGCTGCTGCTCGGCATCGACGCAGACGTTGCATCCGGCATGGTAGAATATGGCTTTCGTCATCACAGACCTCCTTGGCTGATGCATCGAGTTAGTATCGACTCGATACCTGATTCGTGCCACAGCTCCATCGCCTTGCCAAGATAGTTTTTAGTCGATACCAAAATCGATATGGCCAGGAATGATGAGGAACTGTTGCTGCGTTTCGCGCGGATCATTGCGGCCGAAGGCTATGGTCGCGGCCTCCAGCCCGTGCAGTGGCAGGCGCTTACCTATCTTGCCGCGGCGAACCGTGTTTCCCGGACCGCGAAGGCGCTCACCGCCTGGCTGGGCCAGACCAAGGGCAGCGTCTCGCAGACGATCAGCGCGCTTGAGCATAAGGGGCTCGTATCGCGCCGACAGGATCCGGGCGATCAGCGGGTCTTCCGTCTTGCTCTGACTGATGAAGGGCGCGCGATGCTGAATGCGCCGCCGCCGAGCGTTATCGCTCAGATGCTTCCACAGCTTTCAGATGGGGAGCGCGATACCTTCATGGCGCTTGTTGCCAAGATGCTTGTCGGTTCGATCGCCCGGCAGGGCGGCAGACCGTTCGGTCAGTGCCGGGCCTGCAAGCATTTCTTGATGGCGACCGAACCGGAAGGATCGCACCGCTGTGCGCTCCTCGATGTATTTCTCAGCGACGAGGACAGCCTCAGCATCTGCTACGAACAGATGCCTGCGTGATGCTTTCGTCACGGCCCGATGGCCGGCAGCCCGACGACTAAACCTCGCACACCGCCCCCGTCGCACCGGTTTCGGACAGGGGATGCGCCGCGACTTCCGCGATCAGCGTCGCGATGGCCGCGCCCAGCCGCATGTCGTCGAGATGCCCGAAATGGTTGAGCCGCAGCCGCCCCTGCCGGTCGATCAGCAGCAGCGTCGGTGTGCCGCGCATCGCATAGGTGCGCATCGTGGCGGGCAGGGGGTCGCCATCGACATGGGCGTCGATCGCGACCGGGAAGCCGATCCGATATTCGTGGAGGAAGGCGGCCAGCGCCTCGGGCGTGCCTTGCGCCGCGTGATGCTCGAACACGCTGTGGAGCCCGATCACCGCCACATCGGCCGCGGCGAAACTGGCGGCGGTGCGCTGCGCCTGCGGCAGCGCCTCGGCGACGCAGCCGGGGCACAGCATCTGGAACGCCACCGCGACCACGATGCGCCCCCGCAAGACCGCGAGGCTCAGCGGCTCGCGGGTATTGAGCCAGTGATCGACCTGCCATTCCGGCGCGACCGCAAACCGCGCCGTGTCGCCTGACTTGCCCTGTTCCATGCCGTCGATATAGCGCAAGGCGGTGATTGCGCGAAGGGGAGACGCCTTGACCACGATCTATGGTATTCGGAACTGCGACACGATGAAGAAGGCGCGGGGCTGGCTCGACGCACACGGCGTCGCCTATGATTTTCACGATTACAAGACGGCGGGTATCCACGCCGAGACGCTGCGCGGCTGGGCGGGCATCGTCGGCTGGGAGACGCTGCTCAACCGCGCCGGCACCACCTTCCGCAAGTTGCCCGAAGCGGACAAGGCCGATCTGGACGAGGCGGCAGCGATCGCGCTGATGGTCGCGCAGCCGTCGATGATCAAACGGCCGGTATTGGAGCAAGGCGGCGCGCTGCTGGTCGGGTTCAAGCCCGAGCGATACGCCGCGATGTTCGGCGAGTCGGGGATGGTTACGCCCGCGTAAATCGCGATTGCATTCGGCGACGAACGAGCGCAGCTTTCGGTCCCGAAACTTCGGGAGAGGAACGATGGCGTATCTGCGGCAGCGGCCCACCGCCGCCTTCCGGGTGGTCGCGATTCTGCTGACCTTATGGAATGCGTTCGGTTGCTATGCCTGGTATCTGCAATGGACGCTCGGCGCCGATGCGATGGGGCCGGCGACCGATTATGATCGGCAACTCTACGCCGCGCTGCCGGGCTGGTACAACGGGGCCTATGCGGTCGCCGTCGGGGCGGGGCTGCTCGGCGCGTTTGCGCTGCTCGCGCGATCGGCGGCGGCGCGCTGGCTGTTCGTGCTGTCGCTGATCGCGATCGTGGTGATGTTCGGATACCTTTTCCTCGCGACTGATGTGATCGCGGTGAAAGGCGCGGGCACGACGCTGCCGTTTCCGATCCTGATCGCGCTGATCGCGATCTTCGCGATCTGGTTCACCGGCTATGCGACACGGCGAGGCTGGGTAAGCTAGTCCCCTGAATCTGAAGTTCGTCGCATTGATTTCGTCATCCCGGGCTTGACCCGGGATCCCGCTTTTCTTCGGTCCGTCCGCGCAAGGAAGCGGGACCCCGGGTCAAGCCCGGGGTGACGATGATGACAGGAACTTCGATTCCACCATACTAGGGCCGGCCGACATTCAGCCCATGTTGGCCTGCAAATGGCGGTTCCTCGCGCTTCCTTTTAGAGTCGGATGATTTTACGTTGATCCGTTCGCCCTGAGCTTGTCGAAGCCTGTCCTGAGCGCCTGCCTTGGCAGGCAGTCGAAGGGAGCCGTTCTGCGATGGGCTCGTTAATCGCTTGCGGCACGAAGTGCGGCCCTTCGACAAGCTCAGGGCGAACGGGTTTGGGGAGCGGTTCGACGTAAAGGCATCCGGCTTCAGGAGGAGCTGTCCTCCTCCCAGCGGAAGACCTCCTCCAGCGGTTTGCCGAACACGCGGGCGATCCGGAACGCGGCTTCGAGCGTGGGCGAATATTTGCCCGCCTCGATCGCGGCGATCGTCTGGCGCGTCACGCCGATCCGGTCGCCGAGATCGGCCTGGGTCATTTCGCCGGCGAGGAAGCGCAGCGTGCGGATATCGTTGGCGATCGGGGGCTTAGCCATGCCAGCCCCTCCGATAGCTGACGATGACGAGAACGTACCGTATCGCCTCGGCGAGCACCAGTGCGAGCAAGGCGGCGTTGGCGATCTTCCAGCGTGGCTCGCTGAACGGCATGACCACCCCGACCACGATCATCCCCACCATCAGCACGACATAGGCCACGCCTGTCGCGCGCCGCGCGATCGCCCGGTCGCGTTCGTCGGCCTTGGCATTGGCATCCTTTTGCGCCCGGATCGCGAGGATCGAGGTGGCAATGGCGATCACGATCACCTGCGCGACCGTCACCATGCCGAACAGCGCCAGCATCGCGACCGTCGGCGGCCCGTCGGGGCGGCTCAGATCAAAACGCGTGGCCAGCAACCAGAAGTAGATTGAATAGGCAATGAGCATCGACCCGAGGGTTACCCATGCCAGCTTCTCCCTGAACGCCATCGATCGACTCCGTGTCATGGATTGATGGCATCATGTTAAATATATTGAACATGAAGTCAATAGAAATGAACATTATCGTTGCCGCCGCGCGCCGCGCCGTCCGTGGATCGGCGATGGCGGAGGAGGGAATGCGGCGGCGGAAAGTTAGGCGAAGGTGAGGCCAAAACGGCAAGAACGGCGCTTCGACAACCTTGGGTCGAGTCGGCGCCTATTCCCTCCCGATTTTCAGTACGATGTCATAGCATGGACGGGCCTTGTAGGACAGCACGGTGCAGCAGTCGGATGGGGCGGGGCGCCGTGCGCGTGAGGGCGAGGCGCTGGCGTCGCCTCGATCGAGCGGCTAAGGAGCGCGGCCATGTCCACCACCTATACGATCGACACCTCGACCAGCCGGGCGACTCCGGTCTCCGCGCCGATGAAGCGGATGACAGTGCCCGCGATCCGCAAGCGCAAGGGCACGGATCAGCCGCTGGTGATGCTCACCGCCTATACCGCGCCGATGGCGCACCTGTTCGATCCGCATTGCGACGTGCTGCTCGTCGGGGACAGTCTGGGCCAGGTCATCTACGGTCTGCCCTCGACCGTGCCGGTGACGCTCGAGATGATGGCGGCGCACGGCAGCGCGGTGGTGCGCGGCAGCTATCACAGCCTGATCGTCATCGATCTGCCGTTCGGCAGCTACGAGGCGTCGCCGGTGCAGGCGTTCGAGAGCGCGTCGTGGCTGATGAAGCAGACCGGCGCGGCCGCGGTGAAGATGGAAGGCGGCGCGGCGATGGCCGAAACCGTGCGTTTCCTCACCGAGCGCGGGATTCCGGTGATGGGGCATGTCGGCCTTACCCCGCAGGCGGTGAACATGCTCGGCGGCTATGGCGCGCGCGGGCGCAGCCAGGAAGAAGCCTCGAAGATCATCGACGACGGCAAGGCGATCGCCGCGGCCGGCGCGTTCAGCCTTGTCGTCGAAGGCGTGGTCGAACCGATCGCGGTCGAACTGACCCGCGGCATCGACTGCCCGACGATCGGCATCGGCGCATCGGCGCAATGCGACGGCCAGGTGCTCGTCGCGGAGGACATGCTCGGGCTGTTCGAACGCACCCCGCGCTTCGTCAAGCGCTTCGACGATTTGGCCGGCCGCATTTCCGCCGCGGTCGAGACCTATGCAGGCGAAGTGCGCTCGCGTGCGTTTCCCGGCGCGGAACAGACGTACGCGCCCAAGGATTGAGTCGCTTCCGTTTCGCTTTGCGCGCGGGTAATGTCCGCGCCTTTCCGATGATCTAGGAGTTCCCCTTTGGCGTCCCAGCCCCCGACCAACGAGGTTTTCTTCCGCGAGGTGGATGAGGAGCTTCGCCGCGACGAGATGGCCGAATTCGCACGCCGTTATGGCGTTTGGGTGATCGTCGCCATCGTCGCCGCGCTGCTGGCGCTGGGGGGCTTCCTCTATTGGCGTCATCATCAGGAACAGGTGGCGGGCACGCAGGGCGAGCAATTCCAGCAGGCGATCCAGGCGCTCGGCGCGAACAAGGTCGACGAGGCGTCGAAACAGCTCGCCCCGCTCGCGGCCTCGGATATCGACGGCTATCGTGCGATGGCGCGCTTCACCGAGGCGGATATCCTGCTCCAGAAGAACGATCTCAAGGGCGCGGCGGCGAAATTCGCCAGCATCGCGCAGGATCAGTCGCTGGCCGAATCGTTCCGCGATCTCGCGCTGATCCGGCAAACGGCGGCCGAATATGATTCGTTGAAGCCCGACGTGGTGATCAGCCGCCTGCGTGGCCTGGCGGTGAAGGGCGGCCCGTGGTTCGGCAGCGCCGGCGAAATGGTCGCGCTCGCCTATCTTCGTCAGGGCCGCCGCGATCTCGCGGGTGATCTGTTCGGGCAGATCGCCGCCACCGAGCATGTCCCCGAATCGATCCGTCAACGTGCGGTTCAGATGTCGGGCACTCTAGGGGTGGATGCGGTCGACCAGAACGAGGACAAGGCAGCGCAATGATCAAGTTGATGAAGGCGCCCGCCGTCGGGATGGCGCTGCTGGCGCTTGCCGGCTGCGGTATTTTCAAGGGCGGCGGCAAGAAGACGCCGACCGTCGGCGATCGCGTGCCGATTCTGGTCGCGGAAGACGATATCTCGGCCGATCCCGCGCTCAAGGCGGTCGAGGTGCTGCTGCCGGCGCCCACGGTCAACGCGGCGTGGAGCCAGCCGGGCGGCAACGCGGCCAAATCGATGGGGCAACTCGCGCTCGGCGGATCGCTGGCGCGTGCCTGGACCGCGCAGATCGCGGGCGGATCGAACCGCCAGCGGCTTGCCGCTGCCCCCGTCGTTGCCGACGGGCGCGTCTATGCGATCGACGTCGATGCCGTCGTCCATGCCTTTTCGGCCGATAACGGCGCGACGCTGTGGACGCGCCAGATCGCCACCGGCAAGGAGAACGAGGCCGCCCGCTTCGGCGGCGGCGTCAGCTTCGATAACGGCACGCTTTATGCGACCGACGGGCTGGGCGACGTCGTCGCGCTCAAGGCGGCCGACGGCGCCGAGGTGTGGCGGGCGCGCCCGGGCGGCCCGCTGCGCGGCGCACCGTCGATCGGCAACGGCAACGTCTATGTGCTGAGCCAGGACAATCAGCTCTACGCGCTGTCGCAGGCCGATGGCAAAATCGCCTGGACCGAGAGCGCCTCGCTCGAATCGCAGGGCGTGTTCGGGGTGGCCGCGCCCGCGGTGGCGCAGGGCAGCATCGTCGCGGGCTTCTCGTCGGGCGAACTCAACGCCTATCGCTACGAGAACGGCCGCACCTTGTGGCAGGATGCGCTGTCGCGCACGACGATTTCGACCTCGGTGTCCTCGCTCGCCGATATCGACGCCGATCCGGTGATCGATCAGGGCCGCGTCTACGCGGTCGGGCAGGGCGGGCGGATGGTCGCGATCCAGCTCGATACCGGCCAGCGCTTGTGGGAGCAGGATTTCGCGGGCATCTCGACGCCGTGGGTGGCGGGCGAATGGGTGTTCGTCGTCACCGACGATGCCAAGCTGATCTGCCTGTCGAGCAGCAGCGGCAAGATCCGCTGGCTCCACCAGCTTCGCCATTACAAGAACGAGAAGAAGAGCAAGGGGCTGATCATCTGGACGGGGCCGGTGCTCGCGGGCAATCGCCTGATCCTCGCCAACAGCGAGGGCGAGGTGGTGTTCGCCTCACCCCAGACGGGCGAGGAGACCGGCCGGATGCCGGTGGATAAGGCGATCACGCTGCCGCCGGTGGTGGCCGACAACACGCTGTATATCCTCGATCATTCGGGCCGCATTTCGGCCTTCCGTTGAGAACGCAAGGAGCGCGAGCGAAAGCTCGCTGCGTTCCCGCGAAAGCGGGAATCCGGGGCCGCGGGCGCACCGCTTGTCGTCCCGGGTTCCCGCCTTCGCGGGAACGCGGCTTTTCTTGCATCGCCGACACACGTTAGAAGGCACGCATGTCCAGGCTTCCCACCGTCGCGATCATCGGCCGGCCCAATGTCGGCAAGTCGACGCTGTTCAACCGGCTCGTCGGCAAGAAGCTCGCGTTGGTCGACGACCAGCCGGGGGTGACGCGCGATCGGCGCGAGGGCGACGCGAGCCTGATCGGGCTCGATTTCCGCGTCATCGATACCGCCGGTTACGAGGATGAGGACGCCGCGACGCTGCCGGGCCGGATGCGCGTGCAGACCGAGGCGGCGGTGCGCCAGGCCGATGTCGCGCTGTTCCTGATCGATGCGCGCGCGGGGCTGGTGCCGCTCGACGAGGAGATCGCCCGCTGGCTGCGCGGATCGACCACGCCGATCGTGCTCGTCGCCAACAAGGCCGAGGGCCGCGCGGGCGAGGCGGGCGTCTACGAGGCGATGGCGCTCGGGCTCGGCGATCCGGTGCAACTCTCGGCCGAACATGGCGAAGGCATGGGCGATCTGTTCGAGGCACTGCTGCCGCATCTCGACGGCAAGGCGATCGAGGCCGAAGACGACGACCCGGAGAGCCCCGACGCCCCCCTCAAGCTCGCGATCGTCGGGCGGCCCAATGCCGGCAAGTCGACGCTGATCAACCGGATGCTGGGCGAGGATCGGCTGATCACCGGCCCCGAGGCGGGGATCACGCGCGATTCGATCGCGATCGACTGGCAGTGGCACGATCCCGAAGGCGGGGTCCGCGAGGTGCGGCTGATCGATACCGCGGGGATGCGCAAGCGCGCGCGCGTGCAGGACAAGCTCGAAAAGCTATCGGTGTCGGATGCGTTGCGCGCGGTCGATTTCGCCGAGGTCGTGGTGCTGCTGCTCGATGCGACGCGCGGGCTCGAGGTGCAGGATCTCAAGATCGCCGCGAATGTCCTCGAAGAAGGCCGCGCGCTCGTCATCGCGCTCAACAAATGGGATGTGGCCGAAAACGCGTCGTCGCTGTTCAACGGCGTGCGTGGCGCGCTCGAGGACGGGCTGTCGCAGGCCAAGGGCATTCCGTTGCTCACCGTCTCGGCGGCGACGGGCAAGGGTATCGATACGCTGATCAAGGTCGCGTTCGAAACGCGCGAGGCATGGTCGCGCCGCGTCGGCACCGGCGAACTCAACCGCTGGTTCGAACGCGCGGTCGATGCCAATCCGCCGCCCGCGCCCGGCGGCAAGCGGATCAAGCTGCGCTATCTGACGCAGGCCAAGACGCGGCCCCCCGGCTTCGTACTGTTCGGCACGCGGGTCGATCAGCTTCCCGACAGCTATCAGCGCTATCTGATCAACGGCATCCGCCGCGATCTCGGTTTCGGTGCGGTGCCGATCCGGCTGACGCTGCGCGCGCCTAAAAACCCGTTCGGCGGCTGACGGCGATCTCGTCAACCGCGCGTTTACCGACTTCTGATAGTGCCGGGAGGTCGGTGCTGCTGGGGGATCGCGGTGCCGCGCGGGGAATGATGATACGATGAACGAACAGGATTCGCTGGTCGACTGGACGGCCTTTCAGCAGGCCCGCAGCGAGTTGGGCGCCAGCTTCGTGCGCATTCTCGGCTATTTCCATGAAGACGGCGTGAAATCGGTCGCGGCGATCGAAGACGCGATGCGGCGCGCCGATTCGGCCGCGCTCGTCCTTCCCGCGCATACGCTGAAAGGCGAGTCGCACCAATTCGGCGCGGGGCCGCTTGCGCTGCTGTCCGAACGGATCGAGGTGACGGCGCGCGCCTGCGTCGAGAGCCGCGACGATCCCAGCGAGGCGCTCGAACTCGTGGTTCAGCTCCGCCCGTTGTTCGAACGGACGCTCGAGATGCTCGAACGCGAGGCCAACCCGCTGGTCCAGCGCCATGCGGGCAATGGCTTCGGCCGCCGCGCGGGCGGCTTCGGCCAGGCCTGAGCGTTTGTTTGGGAAATCGCGAAAGAGCGATTTCCGTGGCCGGTGCGGCATCCCAAATCAATCTTCGCTGGCGGGCTTCGACTGCAACTGGACGTAATTCTCGATTCCCATCCGCTCGATCATGTCGAACTGGGTTTCGAGCGTATCGACATGCTCCTCCTCGCTGACGAGGATGCGGCGGAACAGGTCGCGGCTGACGTAATCGCGCACCTGCTCGCAATATTCGATCGCGTTCTTGAGTTGCGGCACCGCGTCCATCTCGAGCGCGAGATCGGCCTTGAGGATCTCCTCGACCGTCTCGCCGATCCTGAGCCGCCCCAGCAGTTGGAAATTGGGCAGCCCATCGAGAAACAGGATGCGCTCCGCCAGCATGTCGGCGTGCTTCATCTCGTCGATCGATTCGTCGTGTTCGAACTTGGCGAGCCGCTTGACGCCCCAGTGATCGAGCATCCGGTAATGCAGGAAATACTGGTTGATCGCGGTCAGCTCGTTCTTGAGCGCCTCGTTCAAAAAATCGATGACCTTGGGATCGCCCTTCATGGCCGCCTCCTATGTGCTGGCCTGCGACTCTACGCCATCGCCGCTGCGAAGGACACCCGAAAAATGGCGGAAATCAGGGGTTTTTCTTGATGCGAATGCTACGCAGCCGCGCGCGTTTCGTCCATCGCCGCGGCCCGTTCGGCGTCGATGATCTCACGTGCGTAGCAGACGCACTGGCCGCATTTGGGCTGGCGATCGAGCGCGCGATACGCCTGGCAGACCGTCGCCGCGCCGCCGCGCGCCGCGGCGCGGACGTCTTCTTCGCGAAGGGCATTGCAGACACAGACGACCAATTCGGGCTCCTTCCGGTGCCGATCGTCTAGGGCTATTGCGACTGATTCGCAAGCCCTATTGCGAGCTATTCGCGTTTGCTTGGTGGCTTGTGGCTGATGCGCATCGGTTGCAGCGCGCGGCGGGCCAGGCTGCGCCACAGCCATTCGGCCGGGCCATAAGCGAATCGCGCGAGCCACGGCGCCGACCAGAGCAGGATCAGCGCCCACATCGCGAGCACGAACGGCACCAGCGCCGCGCGCGAGAACGCCCCGAACCAGCCGCCGCCATAGCCGTAGAAGATCGTCGTCAAAACGATGCTGCTGGCGAGATAGTTGGTCAGCGCCATCCGCCCCGCCGCCGCCAGCCGCGCGACGAGCCATCGCATCTTCCCGCTCGCCACCAGCAGGATCAGCGCGCTCGCATAGCCGAGCATGATCGCCGGGCGCAGCATGAGGCTCGCGACATCCGCGCCGTGCATCGCCACCGGATCGAGACCGACGGCGCCGCCCGCGATCCATGCCGTCAACACCAGCGCGACCGCGCCCGCGACGATCAGCGCGCGATGCGCCCGCGCGGGCCAGCGCGTGAAATAGCCGGTGCGATAGAGGCCGATCCCCAGCGCCGCCATGCCGAGCGATTCGACCAGCAATTGCGGCAGCATCCGCTGGATCGCGAGCGCGTTGGCGATCCGTGCCGCCTCGATGTCCGCGAAATCGCCACGATAGGCCGCGAGTTCGCGTGCGGCCGCCGCCGCGTCGGGCGTCGACAGCCGCATCCAGTGCGCGATCGTATCGGCGGCGGCGTCGGGCTGGCTGGCGGCCGCCCGCAGCGTATCGAGCGCCCACCAGGCATCGACGTGCATCGCGATGTCGACGCCCCAGAACACCAGCGCCATGTAGAACAGCGCCGCCGGGCGCCACGCAATCGCGAAGAACAGGATCGCGCCGGTCACCGCATATTCGGCCAGAATGTCGCCGTGCCAGATCAGATAGGCGTGGATGAGGCCGATCACGAGCAGCCATGCCATCCGCTGGTAATGCACCGCCGCCGGGCTCGCGCCGCGCGCCGCCGCGCGATCGGCGACGATCGCCATCGAGGCGCCGAACAGCATCGTGAACAGCCCGCGCATCTTGCCGTCGGCGATCACGAACGCCGCCAGCCACGCGATCAGGTCCGCGCCTCCGCTGCCGCCATAGGCACGCGGATCGCCATAGGCGGCGCTGGGCATCGCCATCCCGACCACGTTCATGATCAGGATGCCGAGCACCGCGAACCCGCGCACGGTGTCGATCGCGGTGATCCGCGCGATTGGTGGGGCGGGGGAGGTCACCCCACGCCTTGCATCAGGTGCGCGCCGAATCCGCGCCCATGATTTTCGGGAAGAACCCTTCGTGCACCGCGCGCAGGTCGTCGAGGGGCACGCAGAAGTCGTTGTCGTGCAGCTCGAAGATGAGGCGCTTGCCCGCGGTGCGCCCGATCCGTTCGACCTCGACCCCGGCGGCATCGGCGCCGGTCAGGAAATCGAGCAGATGCGCGTCGTCGACGGTGGCGACGTACAGCCCCTGATCCTCGGCGAAGAACTGCTTGGCGATATGCCCCGGCCCGGCGGGCTGGATCAGCGCGCCGATATTACCCGCAAGCGCCATTTCGGCGATCGCGACCGCGAGCCCGCCGTCGGACACGTCGTGCACCGCCGTCAGTGCGCCGATCGTGATCTGGCCGCGCACGAAATCGCCCGTCCGGCGCTCGGCAGCGAGATCGACCGGCGGCGGCGGCCCGGCCTCGGCGCCCTCGCGGCCGTGGACCTCGCGCAGCCACAGCGACTGGCCGAGATGCCCGCCACGCGTGCCGATCACCACCAGCACGTCGCCGCTGCCCTTGAAGCCGATCGTGGCGGATTTGGACCAGTCCCGAAGCAGCCCGACGCCGCCGATCGCGGGGGTGGGCAGGATCGCGGACCCGCTGCCGTCGTCGGTCCTGGTCTCGTTATAGAGGCTGACGTTGCCGCTCACGATCGGGAAATCAAGCGCCGCGCACGCCTCGGCCATGCCCTCGATGCAGCCGACGAACTGGCCCATGATCTCGGGCCGCTGCGGGTTGCCGAAATTCATGCAATCGGTGGTCGCCAGCGGGGTGGCGCCGACCGCGGTCAGGTTGCGCCACGCTTCCGCGATCGCCTGCCGCCCGCCCTCGACGGGATCGGCGAAGCAGTAGCGCGGGGTGCAATCGGTGGTGATCGCCAGCGCCTTGTTCGTGCCGTGGACGCGCACCACCGCGGCGTCGCCGCCGGGGCGCTGCACGGTGTCGGCGCCGACCATGTGGTCATATTGCTCCCAGATCCAGCGGCGGCTGGCGATGTCGGGCGATCCCATCAGCGTCTTGAGGTCGGCGGCAAGGTCGGCGACGTCGGGGACGTCGTGGAGCGGGGCGGGGGGCGTCGTCGGCACCCACGGCCGGTCATAGGCCGGGGGATCGTCGGCAAGCGGCCCCAGCGGGATGTCGCACACCGTCTCGCCTTCGAACTTGAGCACCATCCGCCCGGTATCGGTGACATGCCCGATCACCGCGAAATCCAATTCCCATTTGCGGAAGATCGCCTCGGCCTCGGGCTCGCGGCCGGGCTTCAGGACCATCAGCATGCGCTCCTGCGATTCGCTGAGCATCATCTCATAGGGCGTCATGCCGGTTTCGCGCTGGGGCACGTCGTCCATCACCAGCTCGATCCCGACGCCGCCCTTCGACGCCATCTCGACCGACGACGAGGTGAGCCCGGCCGCGCCCATATCCTGGATCGCGACGATCGCGTCCGACGCCATCAGTTCGAGGCACGCCTCGATCAGCAATTTCTCGGTGAACGGATCGCCGACCTGCACCGTGGGGCGCTTATCGTCCGAATCCTCGTCGAAATCGGCCGAGGCCATCGTCGCGCCGTGGATGCCGTCACGCCCGGTCTTGGAGCCGACATAGACGATCGGATTGCCCACACCCGAGGCAGCCGAATAGAAGATCTTGTCGGTCTGCGCGACGCCGACGGTCATCGCGTTGACGAGGATGTTGCCGTCGTAGGCGCGGTGGAAATCGACCTCGCCGCCCACCGTCGGCACGCCGACGCAATTGCCGTAACCGCCGATGCCCGAGACGACACCCGCGATCAGATGGCGCATCTTGGGGTGGTCGGGTGAGCCGAAACGCAGCGCGTTCATATTCGCCACCGGCCGCGCGCCCATCGTGAAGACGTCGCGCAGGATGCCGCCGACGCCCGTCGCCGCGCCCTGATACGGCTCGATATACGACGGGTGGTTGTGGCTTTCCATCTTGAAGATCGCCGCCTGCCCGTCGCCGATATCGATCACGCCGGCATTTTCGCCGGGGCCGCAAATGACCTGGGGGCCGGTGGTCGGCAGCTTCTTCAGGTGGATGCGCGAGCTTTTGTAGCTGCAATGCTCGGACCACATCACCGAAAAGATGCCGAGTTCGACAAGGTTCGGTGCGCGGCCCAGCGCGTTCAGGACGCGCGCATATTCTTCGGACGACAGCCCGTGCTGGGCGACGATCTCTGGCGTGATCTCGGTCATGGCGCGGCTTTAGCCGGGCCGCATCGACGCGTCACCCCGCTTTGCCGCTTTACCTCGCCTTCACGTTGATCGATTACGAATCATGCCAGCCCGATACGGGCCAACGAGCGAGTGTGTGTGGCCGGTCCTTTGCTCAAGCTGCCGAACGAATTCCGCGCCGGGCCGGGGATCGGGGAAGGTCCGCGACCGCTGCCGGCGGCGTGGGAATGCGCGCTCGACGGCGACGTATTGCGCTGGGCGCCGGGCGTCTACGACCTGTTCGGCCTGCCGCGCGGTTGCGCGATCGACCGGCGCGACATCGTCGCGATGTATGATCCCGAATCGCGGGTGCTGCTCGATCAATTGCGCAGCCACGCGATCGCGACCTGCGGCAGCTTCACCTTTGAAGCAAAAATCCTGCGGCCGGGCGGGGCGCCCCGCTGGATGCTCGTGACCGCCGACATCATCGTGCGCAACGGCAGCGCGACGCATCTCTATGGCACCAAGCTCGACATCACCGCCGAGATGCCGGCGGGGCGGTAGCTGTTGATCGTGCTCGCCCAGGGTGCGGAGCACTGCGCCTGAGACCCTGGGTTCCCGCTTCCGCGGGAACACATCGGATCGAGCGGAATTTTTAAAGAATCTCGCGCACCTTCTCGGGCGGGCGGCCGAGCACCACGCCTTTGTCAGTCGCGACCAGCGGGCGCTCGATCAGGATCGGATCGGCCGTCATCGCGGCGAGGATCGAGTCGTCGTCGGCATTTTTCAGCGCTTTTGCGCCCGCCTCGGCGGTGCGCAGCCCCTCGCGCGGCGTCATGCCCGCGCGCGCGTACAGCGCCTTGAGATCGGCCGCACTCGGCGGCGCCTTGAGATAGTCGATCACCGTCACCTCGGCGCCTGCCGCTTCGAGGATCGCCAGCGCCTCGCGCGATTTGGAACAGCGCGGGTTGTGCAGAATCGTCGCCTTCATCGTGTCTCCGTTTCGCAGGTCAGCCGGCCGCGGCTGGCCCGGCTATAGTCGAATCCGCTCGCTTCGAGCCGGTCGTTGTCGATCACGCGCACGCTCGTCGCGGGCCGGATGACATGCTGCGCATCAAGCACGAAACAGACGTAGCGGGCAAATGCGGTGGCGTCGTCGGTGCCCGCGATCGGGGTTGCGTCCCATTGGTCCCCGGCCGGCGAATAGACGATGTCGGCGACGTTCGGATCGGCGCGCAGCGCGGCGATCGCGGCCGATACCAGCCGCTGCCGGTTGGAAACGACGGGCGGTGCCGGGTCGGGCCGGTTGCGATAGTGCCACCACAGCAACGCGGCGCACCCGATCAGCCCGGCGACCAGTATCCAGAAGGCGCGGGGCGGCGGTCGCCGGCGTTGCTTTTGGCGGAGTCGGGGCATCGTGGGTTTGTCCTATGAGTCTGTTCGGGAAATCGCGAAAGAGCGATTTCCGAGGCGGCACCGGCCCGCTCCCCCACCCCACCTCCCACGTAATTATACTGCATGGGAGGTGGGGTGGGGGAGCGGGCCGATGCCGCAATGCGCCGAAAGGCGCATCCCCAACGGACCCTCACCCCTCACGCGCTGCTTCGGCGGTGAAATCGACGTCGGTCCGCTCGGGGCCGAACGCCGTCCATACTGCGATCAGCACTGCCATCGCGCCGCCGAACAGCGCCAGCGCGAGCCCGTAATCGCCGCCGTGGCTGTCGGCGATATCGGCCTGGAATACGGCATTGCGCGACATGATCAGATTGCCGAGCTGGTAAGCGACACCGGGAAACATCGCCCGCACGGCGCCTGGCGACAGTTCGTTGAGGTGCACGGGCACGATGCCCCACGCGCCCTGCACCGCGACCTGCATCAGGAACGCGCCCGCGCCCAGCAATAGCGGGGTCGCGGTGAACGCCCAGAGCGGCAGCACCGGCAGCGCGAGCAGGCACGCATAGATAATCGCGCGCCGCCGCCCGATCGTCTCGGACCAGATCCCGAAGCCGATCCCGCCGACGATCGCGCCGACATTCATGATCGCGGTCAGCGTGCCGGTCAGCCGGGTGTCGAAATGGTGCTGCTGCTGGAGGAAGGTCGGGTAGAGATCCTGCGTGCCGTGGCTGAACGCGTTGAACGCCGCCATCAGCACGATCATGTAGAGCGCGATCTTCCAGTGCCGCGCGAGTTCCGCAAAGGCGTTGACGCGCGGCTTGCCTCTCGATGCCTCGAAGGCGGGGCTTTCCTCGACATGCATGCGGATCAGGAGGACGAGGATCGCGGGCGCGATCCCGACCATGAACATGCCGCGCCAGCCGATCAAGTCGAACAGCAGGAAATAGACGAGGCTGGCGAGGAAATAGCCCGAGGGGTAGCCGCTCTGGAGCAATCCCGACACAGGCCCGCGCAGCTTCGCGGGGATCGTTTCCATCACCAGGCTTGCGCCAATGCCCCATTCGCCGCCCATCGCAAAACCGAACAGCGTGCGCAGGATCAGCAGCGCGACCAGCGAGGGCGCGAAGGCCGAGGCGAAGGAAAACAGTGAAAACAGCGTGACGTCGATCATCAGGATCGGCCGCCGCCCGAACTTGTCGGCGAGCAGGCCGAAGAACAGCGCCCCGAACGGTCGCGCCGCGAGCGTCAGGAAAATCGCGACCGACACCGCCTTGATGTCGGTGCCGAACTCGGTCGCGATCGCCGAGAGCATGAACACCATCAGGAAGAAATCGAACGCGTCGAGCGTCCAGCCGAGATAGCTCGCCCAGATGGCGGCCCGCTGCGGCTTGGAAAGCGCTTTGAGGTCGGCGATCAGCGTCATGCGATTGTCCCCTGCGTCGGCAGGGGCCACGAAATACGCTGATCGCGCCGCACGCGCTACCCGTCAGCGCGTGACGCCCGCGCCGTGGCGGTAGACGAGATCGCCGCCCTGCCAGGCGCCGCCGAGCAACGCGATTCCCCCCGCGAAGCCGCAAAGCGCGGGTAACAGCACCGGTCCGTCACCGGGGCTAAAGCCGTCGCTGCGCCACACGAAGGTGATCGCGTAGAGCAGCCACGCGGTCGCCATCAGCGCGATGTGGCGCATCGCGGCGGGCACGAGGCGTTCCTCGAGGGCGGCAAAATCGATCGCCCCGGCCGCCATCGTCACCAGCGCGATCGTGACGCCCACGCCGATCGCGAGCCAGGCGATCGGGCGCGCGCCCGCCACCCCGGCGAGCGTCAGCGCGTCGCACAGGCTTCCCGCTATCCAGAAGGCGATCGGGAAATGGACCAGCATCGGGTGCAGCGGGTGGCCGATCAGCCGCATCGCGGCCTCAGGCGATCCCGAAGGCGGTGGAGGCGAGCAGGACGAACCCGATCACCGCGACCGCGGCGTGGACCACCACCACCGGTTTGGGGGCCGGGGCTTTGCGCAGATGGAACGAGGCGAGAAAGAACCCGCCCAGCGCGGCGACCAGCAGGATGATGAGCGCGAGCGACGCATGGCCACCCGCTCCACCGAGCACCGCCACCAGCGTAAGTACCAACCCGGTGGCGCCCAGCGCGGCATGGACCAGCGACAGCGCCCAGGGCGCGAGCCGGCCGCGCAGCACCGATGCGGCGAGAACCAGGCCGCCGACGGCCGCGACGGCAAAAGCGATGACTGCATAAACGAGCATGACGTCTTCTCCCCTGGGAATTCGCCGATTGGATGGCGGCGGCGGGGGAAAGGTTCCCGTTGGTGTTGTCGAGTTTGATCCACTTCGTGAAAGCCGCCCTCCGGCCCGGCCACCCATTCAGTATACTGCCGTTGGGAGGCGTAGTGGGGGAGTGGGTCGGGCGCGTCACCCGATTCAGCGTCGCCGAATCGGGCTCTAGCCGGAGGCGGCACCGGCCTTGGGGGGCGCGGGCCGGTGTCGCCTCCTTGGGCGTGGGGCCGACCCTAACGCCCTACGCCTACACCGTCTTCGTCGAGCCGCGCGAGCACCGTGGCGGTGATCCGCGCGCAGGCCGGGCCGAGGAACGAGAATGCCTCGGCGATCGTCGCGCGCAGCCGGTCGTCGATCGCGGCACGCATCTGCCGCCGCGCGCGATGGAGCCGCGTCTTGACGGTCGCCGCCGGGATGCTGAGCGCGGCGGCGGTCTCCTCGATCGAGCGGCCGTCGACGTCGCGCAGCATGAACACCAGCCGGAACGGTTCGGACAGGTCGTCGATCGCGGTCTCGATCATCCGCCGCAGATGCGCCGATTCGGCCGCTGCTTCGGGCGAGGCGAAGCCGCGCGGGGCGGGGAAGGCGATGATCGCCGCGCCGGCTTCCTGCGCGCGCTCGATCTGGTCGAGCCCCACCGTCGGGCGCCGCTTGCGCAACCGGCCGCGGGCTTCGTTGACGACGATCCGGGTCAGCCAGGTCATGATATCGGCGTCGCCGCGAAACCCGCCGATCGCCTTGAACGCGCGCAGATAGCTTTCCTGGAGGACATCCTCGGCCTCGCTGTCGTTGCCCACCACGCTGCGGGCGACGCGGAACAGCCGCTGGTTGCCCCGCGTCATGATCGTGGAGAAGGCATCGCGATCGCCGCCGCGCGCGCGACGCAGCAGATCGTCGTCGGGGCGAGGGGTGGCCGGGGCGTGGTGTGCGATCGTCATGATCACATTAGATGCGGGTCGCCCCGCGAAAGTTCCCGGCGGCGGTTGCGTCGGTCTATTCCGTGGCCTGCTGGCGAGCGAGCCATTCCTCGAGCCATTTGATCGTATAGTCGCCGCGCTGGAATTCGGGATCGTCGAGCAGCGCCTGATGCAGGGGAATCGTGGTCTTCATCCCCTCGATCACGAATTCCTCCAACGCACGCTTCAGCCGCATCAGGCAGCGTTCGCGCGTGGTGCCGTAGACGATCAGCTTGGCGATCATGCTGTCGTAATAGGGCGGCACCCTGTAGCCGGTGTAGAGCCCGCTATCGACGCGGACGTGCATCCCGCCCGGCGCGTGGAATTGCGTGACGGTGCCCGGCGACGGCGCGAAGCTGCGCGGGTCTTCGGCGTTGATCCGGCATTCGATCGCATGGCCCTCGAAGCGGACCTCATCCTGCGTGCAGGTCAGCCCTCTGCCCTCGGCGACGCGGATCTGTTCGCGCACCAGATCGAGCCCGGTGATCATCTCGGTGATCGGATGCTCGACCTGGAGCCGGGTGTTCATCTCGATGAAGTAGAATTCGCCGTCTTCCCACAGGAACTCGATCGTCCCCGCGCCGCGATAGCCCATGTCGGCCATCGCCCTGGCGACGATGCCGCCCATCCGGTCGCGCTCGGCGCGGCTCAGGATCGGCGAGGGCGCTTCTTCGAGCACCTTCTGGTGGCGGCGCTGGAGCGAGCAGTCGCGCTCGCCCAGATGGATCGCCTTGCCCTCGCCGTCGCCGAAGATCTGGAATTCGATGTGGCGCGGATTGCCGAGATATTTCTCCATATAGACGGTGGCATCGCCGAACGCGGCCTTGGCCTCGCTCCCGGCCTGGCTCATAAGCGTTTCGAGGCTGTCCTCGCCCGGCACCACCTTCATGCCGCGCCCGCCGCCGCCCGAGGCGGCCTTGATCAGCACCGGATAGCCGATCTCGCGCGCGAGGCGCTTGGCCTCGTCGACATCGGTGATCGCGCCGTCGGAACCCGGCACCAGCGGCAGGCCGAGTGCGCCCGCGGTGCGCTTCGCCTCCACCTTGTCGCCCATGATGCGGATATGCTCGGGCTTGGGGCCGACGAAGATCAGGTCGTGCGCCTCGACGATCTCGGCGAACTTGGCGTTTTCGCTGAGGAACCCGTAGCCCGGATGGATCGCGTCGGCGCCCGAGATTTCGGCCGCGGAAATGATGTTCGGAATGTTGAGGTACGAATCGGTCGCGCTCGGCGGGCCGATGCACACCGCCTCGTCGGCCAGCCGGACGTGCATCGCGTCGGCATCGGCGGTCGAATGCACCGCGACCGTCTTGATCCCCATTTCGTGGCACGCGCGATGGATACGCAGCGCGATCTCACCACGATTGGCGATCAGCAGTTTCTTGATTTCACGCATGGACGTATTTCCCATGAGCACGCCATTCCCTCGGTTCGCCCTGAGCTTGTCGAAGGGCCGTTCTGAGCGCCTGCCTTGGGCGGGCTATCGAAGGGGCCGCTCTTGGCTTCAAGAAAAAGCGGGGCTTCGACAGGCTCCGCCCGAACGGTTGAGGAAACGCTGCCAAAACTTCTTATTCAACCACGACCAGCGGCTGATCGAACTCGACCGGCTGGCCGTTCTCGACCAGCACCGCCTTCACGACGCCCGCCGATGGCGCGACGATCGGGTTCATGACCTTCATCGCCTCGACGATCACCAGCGTGTCGCCGGCGGCAACCGTCTGCCCGACGCTCGAAAACGGCTTCGCGCCCGGCTCGCTGGCCAGATAGACGGTGCCGACCATCGGCGAGCGGACGGCGTTGGCGTGAACCGCGACGGCCGGCGCCTCGGCCACCGGCGCAGCGGCGGCAGGCGCGACGGCGGGCGGGGGCGTGGCGGGCGCCGCGGCGTATTGCACCGGCGCGGTCGCAGCGGCGGTGCGCGCGATCCGCACCTTACGATCGCCGTCCTCGACTTCGATCTCGGTCAGTCCTGTCGCGTCGAGCATTTCGGCGAGCTGGCGCACCAGATCGACGTCGACGCGCATGTGATTGTCTTTGCTATCGGTCATTTGGACCCTTTTCCCTGTCAAGCGCGCCTCCTGTCAGAGTCGCGCCGCGGCTTCAAGCGCGAGCGTGTACGACATCGCGCCGAACCCGGCCACCGTCCCCCTGGCGGCGCGGCCGACATAGCTGACGTGCCGAAACGCCTCGCGGGCATGCGGATTCGACAGATGCACCTCGATCACCGGCGTGGTGATCGCCTTGATCGCGTCGTAGAGCGCGATCGAGCTATGCGTGTAGGCGCCGGGGTTGATGATCACCGCCCTGGCGCCCTTGGCCTGCGCCTCGTGCAGCCAATCGACGAGATGCCCCTCGTGGTTCGATTGCCGCATGTCGATCGTGCAATCGAGCGCGCGCGCGCGATCCTCGAGCTGCCCGGCGATATCGTCGAGCGTGTCGTGGCCGTAGACCTCGGGCTCGCGCAGGCCCAGCAGGTTGAGGTTGGGGCCGTTCAGGACGAAGATCGTGTCGGGCATGGGAGCCTATCGGTTGCGGACGCTGTCTGTCGCTCCCTATATGAACGAGGCGCGCTATCATAGCGGCGACATATCCCTTTCCGTTCGCCCCGACCCCGGACCTATTGCCGAGGGAAGGGCCGATCTTCTTCATTCGGGACTGGAAGAAGGCAGGGGCGGGGCTTTGGTTCAGCCCGAACGGACATCGAGGATCGATCGTGCACAGCGACGGAATGATCAGCATCACGCTCAATGGCGAGCCGCAACGCGTCGCGGCCGGGCTCAGCCTTGCCGGTCTCGCGACGGAACTGGGGCTGGCGCCTGAAAAGGTCGCGGTCGAGCGCAATCGCGAGATCGTGCCGCGCTCGACGCTTGCCGAGGTCGCCATCGAGCAAGGCGACGAGATCGAGATCGTCCATTTCGTCGGTGGTGGCGACCATCCGGTCGCGGGAGGCGGCGGCGATCATGCCCGGCCGGTGGCCGAAGACACCTGGTCGGTCGCGGGCAAGACTTTCCGATCACGGCTGATCGTCGGCACCGGAAAATACAAGGATTTCGCGCAGAACGCCGCCGCGCTCGAAGCGTCAGGCGCCGAAATCGTCACCGTCGCGGTGCGCCGCGTCAACGTCAGCGATCGCAACGCGCCGATGCTGACAGACTTCATCGATCCGAAGAAGATCACCTATCTGCCCAACACCGCCGGCTGCTTCACCGCCGAGGACGCGATCCGCACGCTCCGGCTGGCGCGTGAGGCGGGGGGCTGGGATCTGGTCAAGCTCGAGGTGCTGGGCGAGGCGCGGTCGCTTTATCCCGACATGGTCGAAACGCTGCGCGCGACCGAGATTCTGGCGAACGAAGGCTTCAAGCCGATGGTCTATTGCGTCGACGATCCGATCGCGGCGAAGCGGCTGGAGGATGCGGGCGCGGTCGCGATCATGCCGCTGGGCGCGCCGATCGGCTCGGGGCTCGGCATCCAGAACCGGATCACGATCCGGCTGATCGTCGAGGGTGCGGGCGTGCCGGTGCTCGTCGATGCCGGCGTCGGCACCGCCTCGGATGCGGCGGTGGCGATGGAATTGGGGTGCGACGGCGTGTTGATGAACACCGCGATCGCCGAGGCGAAAGACCCGGTGATGATGGCCGGTGCGATGAAGGCGGCGGTCGAGGCCGGGCGGCTCGCCTGGCGCGCGGGCCGGATGGGGGTTCGCCGCTACGCCGATCCGTCGAGTCCGCTCGCCGGGCTGATCTGATCTTGTATCGGCGCGGCGGCTGCCCCAAGCTGCCGGCTTGAAACAGGAGAGCCGCACATGATCCGTCCCCTGCTCGCCGCCGGGCTGCTCGCGCTCGCCGCCGGCTGCCAGAACCAGCCCGCCGAGACGGCGGCCGCGAACAACGCCGCCGCTGCCGAACCAGCGATCAAGCCCGCCGTCGTCTGGCTCCAGTCGGCGGACAAGAAATCGATCCGCGGTGATTTCTACGAGGCCGACCACGCCAAGGCGCTGATCCTGCTGTTCCACCAGGCGGGATCGAGCAAGGGGGAATATGCCACGATCGCGCCGAAGCTCGTCGCGGCGGGCTATTCGGCGCTAGCGATCGATGCGCGCGCGGGTGGCGACATGTACGGCCATAACGAGACGGTCGAACGGATGGGCGGCTCGAAACCCTATGAGGAGGCGATCGACGATCTCGACGGCGCGGTGCGCTGGGCACGGCCGATCGGGCTGCCGGTGGTGCTGTGGGGCAGCAGCTATTCGGCCTCGCTCGTGATCCCCGTCGCGAGCAGCTATCCCGAATTGGTCAAGGCGGTGCTGTCGTTCTCGCCGGGCGAATATATGCGGGACAAGCATTCGGTCGGCCGCGCGGCGCAATATCTGCCGCAGCCGATTTTCATCACCTCGGCCAACGATCCCAAGGAGATCGCGGCCGCCCAGGCGATCGCCGCGCGCGTGCCGGACGATCGGGCGACCTTCTTCACGCCCCCCGACGGCGCGATCCACGGTTCCTCGACGCTGATCGAGGCCAAGGACCCCACGGGCGCCGCGCCGACCTGGCAGGCGGTGATGGATTTCCTCAAAAAGACAGTTGGTTAAGCTCGCTCACGGAACCGCGACCGGCCCTCGCGGGTTCCTTCTCCAGACGCGTTTGGCGGTCGGTGATCGATCGCCGCGCTTGTGCAGGAGTAAGGATCATGGGTGAACTCACCGACAAGATCAAAGGCAATATCAACGAGGCGATCGGCAAGGCCAAGCAGCAGAGCAACGATCCCAAGAAGCGCGACGAAGGCGCGAAGCAGGAAGGCAAGGGCAAGGCGCAGCAATTCATCGGCAAGGTGAAAGGCGCGCTCGGCGACGATATCTGAGGCGGCCTTAGCGGCTGAACATGCTGGACAATGAGGCCGTTCCGGGCAACCGGGGCGGCCTTTATTGCGGCGGCGACGTCGCGAGCGGCGATCTTCGAGGCGACGGACGGCTTATGGCGTACGGAGGCGAGCCAGATCGGCGAGCGCTACCGTACCATTTTCGTCAGGGTGGTTCGTTACGACGATTGCGTGGGCCATCAGGCCGACTCCCGCCGAAGCGTCGGGCGCGCCCGCCCGGGCGCGATCGGCGGCAAGGTGCGCAGCCAACTCCGCCTCGCCGATCCGTCCGTCGCGGTTCGCGTCGGCGGCGACAACTGCGGGTGACACCGTGACGGACACCGAGGTTCCACGCGCCAGTTCAGCCGCCGTCAACGTACCGTTACGATCCGTGTCGAGCCGCGCGAACAGCGCGTCGCGCGTTTCGTTCGGCACGGAGGGCATCGTGTTCGTCAACTCGATCACGATCGTGTCCGACGCGGGCGACGCGTCGTCTGCACCGGAAAATTCGGCCGCGTCGATGTCGCCGTCGTGGTTGGCGTCCATCCAGTCGAACGCGGCGGTCACGCGTGGGTCGATCGCGGCCTTCGCCGGCGCCACCAGCGCTATGGTGGCAATCGCCGAAAACAGGGCGGCGCCCGCCAAGGTCAAGGTCGGGCGACGACGAAGATGATGGGTCAGCATGGCGAACTCCTTCCAGCGTGGGGGTGCCCGATCCGTGGCGGCGATATGTCCAGCGATGAACCCGCGCAGCACCTTGCTCGCCGAAACGCCGTTCGCGGCGCAGGTTGCCATGAAGGCGGTCTTGGTCTCGTGCGAGACGCGGACTTCGAGCGTTTCGGTCTTCTTGGGTTCGCGGTCGGTCATGGTCGCTTCGGTTGTCGAGCCTCACAATGCTGCGCGGAGCCGAAGGGCGATTGCTACAAATGATGTGTCGTGACGCCAGTGGAATCTTGTCCGGACATGCGCCGGGGTGTCAGCGCCCGCGTATCTGGTCGATCGTCGTGCCCGCCGTGATGACCTCCACGTCGGTCTTGAGGTGGAGCAATCGCACGCCGGCCTCCGCCATTGCCCGATCGAGCGCGGGGGCGAAATCCTCGGTGCGCTCCACCGTCTCGGCCCAGCAGCCATAAGCGCGCGCCAGCGCCGCGAAATCGGGGTTGTTCAGCGTCGTGCCCGATAGCCGCCCGGGAAACTCGCGTTCCTGATGCATGCGGATCGTGCCGTAGGCGCCGTTGTCGACCACGATCACCAGCATCTCGGCGCCGTGCGCGACGGCGGTCGCCAGTTCCTGCCCGTTCATCAGGAAGCAGCCGTCGCCCGCCAGTGCGACTACTTGCCGGTCCTTGTGGCGCAGCGCGGCGGCGGTCGCGGCGGGGACGCCGTATCCCATCGCGCCGGCGGTGGGGGCGAGCTGGCAGACCGGGCCCGCATAGTGCCAATAGCGGTGCCACCAGCCCGAATAATTGCCCGCGCCGTTGCAGATGATGGTGTCGGCGGGTAGCCGCTCGCGCATCGCGGCGACGCACGGGCCAAGGTCCATCGCGACGCCTTTGCGCGGGGCGGGCGTTGACCAGGCCAGCCATTCGCGATGCGCCTCGGCGCCCGCCGCCAGCGGTTCGCGCTCGATCGCATGTACGTCCTCGGCGAATTCGGCCATGTTCGCGCAGATCGCGAGATCGGTGCGATACGTCATCCCCAGTTCGGCGGGGTCGGGGTGGACGTGGACGAGGGCTTGCCCGGGATGCTCGGGCGTGATCAGCGTATAGCCGTCGGTGGTCGCCTCGCCGAGCCGCGCGCCGACGACGAGCAGCAGATCGGCGTCGCGGAGGCGCGCGGCGAGTTTCGGGTTGGGGCCGTAGCCCAGATTGCCGGCATAGACCGGGTAGTGGTTCGCCACCGCATCCTGCCGCCGGAACGCCGCCGCCACCGGAATACCCGTCTTGGCCGCCCAGCCCGCGAAGTCGTGCGCGGCATCGCCGTTCCAGTCGGCGCCGCCGATGATCGCCACCGGCCGCTCGGCGCGATCGAGCATGGCGGAGAGTTCGCCCATCGCGATCGGATCGCACGCCTGCGTGGGCGCCTCGACACGCGGTCGGTCGGCCACGTCGACCTGGTCGAGCAGCATATCCTCCGGCAACGCCAGCACCACCGGCCCCGGCCGTCCGCTCATCGCCGTCGCGTAAGCGCGCGCGACATATTCGGGGATGCGGCGTGCATCGTCGATCCGCGCCACCCATTTGGCGATTGGGGTAAACATCGCCTCGAAATTGATTTCCTGAAACGCCTCGCGGTCGCGCGTCGCGCGATCGACATCGCCGACGAACAGGATCATCGGCCGCGAATCCTGCCGCGCGACATGCACCCCGATCGCGGCATTGGTGGCGCCCGGCCCGCGCGTCGCAAACGCGATCCCCGGCCGCCCCGTCATCGTTCCGTCGGCACACGCCATGAAGCCGACCCCGCCTTCCTGCCGGCACACGACAAGATCGATCGCGGGCGTATCGTGGAGCGCGTCGAGCACGGCGAGGAAGCTTTCCCCCGGCACGGTGAAGATGCGGTCGCACCCCTGCGCGACGAGATTGTCCACCAGAATGCGCCCGCCGGTCCGTGTGTTCACGCGATGTCTCCCTGTCGCCTTTCATAACGTCATTCGTGCGCCCGCGGGAACCCATCGCGCGCGCTTGCTTCGCCGCGGCGAGCATGATTGGGTGCGGCCAAAATTACGCAGGAAGGGGATGATGCCATGAGCCAGCTCTCGACGATCGCCACGGGCCTGCGCTTTCCCGAAGGCCCGGTCGCGATGCCCGACGGCAGCGTGATCGTGGTCGAGATCGCCGCCGGCCGCATCACCCGCGTCCGCCCCGATGGCAGTAAAGAGACCGTGGCCGAACCCGGCGGCGGCCCCAACGGGCTCGCGATCGGCCCCGACGGCAAGCTCTATTGCTGCAACAACGGCGGTTTCGGCTGGATCGAGGCGGATGGGTTGCTGATTCCGCACGGCACCGCCGCCGATTATACCGGCGGGTCGATCCAGCGCATCGATATCGCCAGCGGTGCGGTCGAGACGCTCTATACCGAGGCCGCCGGCACGCCCCTGTGCGGCCCCAACGACATCGTCTTCGATGCGCATGGCGGCTTCTGGTTCACCGATCACGGCAAGACGCACCCGCGCTCGCGCGACATCACCGGCGTGTTTTATGCGCGGGCCGACGGCAGCGCGTGCCGCGAGGTGATCTTCCCGCTCGAAAATCCCAACGGCATCGGCCTCTCACCCGACGGCACGCGGCTCTATGTCGCCGAGACCTATACCGCCAAATTGTGGGCGTTCGACGTGATCGGCCCCGGCGAGATCGCCGTCGGACAGGGGCTGTCGGGCGCGGGCGGCGCGTTCCTGTACGGCGCGGGCGGCTATACCTATTTCGATTCGTTGGGTGTTGAGCAGGGGGGCAATATCTGCGTCGCGACGCTGGGCGCGAGCGGGATCAGCGTCGTCGCGCCCGATGGCGGCCTCGTCGATTTCGTGGCCACCGACGATCCCTTCACCACCAACATCGCCTGGGGCGGTGAGGATCGGGCGACGGCGTTCATCACGCTATCGGCGACCGGCCGCCTTGCGACGATGCGCTGGCCGCGACCGGGGCTCGACCTCGTTTTCTGATCCGGTCAATTCATCGCATTGGCGAGAACGGCCAGATCCTGGTCGGTCACGGGTTGCCCCAGCGCGTCGGTGGCGTTGGTCGCATCGCTGGCGTTGCTCACGGGCGGCGGTGGCGGCGCCTTGTTGGCTTCGGCGACATCGATCGCGGTCCAGATGATGCCCGCCGCCCAGAGCAATGCCACCCAGCGGCTGCGAAAGATTCGGGCCGAAAACATGGTCCCGGCCCTAATCGGGTCGATGTTGCGGGCGCATTTCGGGATGCGGTTAACGCCGCCGTCATTGACCACGCGCCGCCGTGCCGCTTATGCCCCGGCCGACAATCCCGGAGGACTCGCGATGAAGAAGCTCTATCCCGACGCCAAGGCCGCGCTCGACGGCGTGCTGTTCGACGGGATGATCGTATGCGCGGGCGGGTTCGGGCTGTGCGGCGTTCCCGAGCGGCTGATCGACGCGATCCAGGCCTCGGGCGTCAAGGATCTGACGATCGCCTCGAACAACGCGGGAATCGACAATGAAGGCCTCGGCAAGCTGCTGCGCAGCCGTCAGGTCAAGAAGATGATCAGTTCCTACGTCGGCGAGAACAAGGAGTTCGAGCGGCAGTTCCTCGCGGGCGAGCTGGAAGTTGAATTCTGCCCCCAGGGCACGCTTGCCGAGCGCTGCCGCGCGGGCGGGGCGGGCATCCCCGGTTTCTATACCAAGACGGGCGTCGGCACGCAGGTTGCCGAGGGCAAGGAAACCAAGGTGTTCGACGGCCAGGAATATGTCCTCGAACGCGGCATCCGCGCCGATCTGTCGATCATCAAGGGCTGGAAGGCAGATGAGGCGGGCAACCTCCTGTTCCGCAAGACCGCGCGCAACTTCAACCAGCCGATGGCGACCGCGGGCAAGGTCTGCATCGCCGAGGTCGAGGAAATCGTGCCCGTCGGCAGCCTCGATCCCGATCAGGTCCATCTGCCCGGCATCTACGTCAACCGGCTGATCCTGGGCGCGCCCTACGACAAGAAGATCGAGTTCGTCACCACACGCGAGCGGGCGGCGGCGTGAACCGCGCGGCGCCCCTGCTGGCGCTGGCGGCGGGTGCCACCCTGCTTCAGGGCTGCGTCGTGGCGGCGGTGCCCGTCGCGGCCGGCGCGGCGATCGCGCGCGAGCGCTTCATGCAGGGCGATCACGATGCGGACAAGCCGCTGCCCAAGCCGCCGGCGGGGGCGCTCACCTATCTCGGCCCGGTCGACGGCAAGGCCGCGACCGGCATGGTGATGGTGCCGCCGGGGATGCAATATCTCTACGGTTCGGGCGAAGCGGCGGCGGCGAGCCTCCAGGCCTATCGCGCGCTCGATACCTATCTGATGGCGCGCGCGTCCGATCGCAGCATCGGGCATCAGGTCAAATCGGTGGTGCTCGCGCCCGGCGCGACGCTCGATGCGCCCAAATTCGCCGATTGTGGCGAGAAACCGCTCGCGGTGGTGTTCGATATCGACGAGACGGCGGTGCTCAACCTGGGCTTCGAAGCCGATCAGGCGAAGCGCGGCGGCGAATATGATCAGCAGCGCTGGTTGCGCTGGGAACAGACGGGCGGCGGCAAGGTCGCGCCGGTGCCCGGCGTGCTCGATGCCGTCGAGATCGCGCGGCAGGCGGGCGTCAAGGTGGTCTTCAACTCGAACCGGGCGGTCGAAAACGCCGCCGCCACCGCCGCGATGCTCAAACAGGCGGGCTTCGGCGAGGTCGCTTACGGCGATACGCTGTGGCTCGCGAACGCGGGCGAGCACGGCAAGGATCGCCGTCGCTGGGCGATCTCGCAGCAATATTGCGTGATCGCGCAGGTCGGCGACCAGCTCGGCGATTTCACCGATCTGTTCAACGCGACCACCCCCGACGTCGCCGGTCGCCGCGCGATGGCATCGGGCAAGAATGTCGAATGGCTGTGGGGGCTGGGCTGGTTCCTGCTGCCCAACCCCATTTACGGCAGTGCGCTGAAGGGCTCGTTCAACGAGGTCTTCCCCAACGACAAGCAATGGACCGATCCGGCGGACGCGGCGCCCAGCCCCGTGCCGGCGCCGGTGTCCACCACCACCAACGGGAGTGTAAACTGATGGCCTGGACCCGCGACGAGATGGCGGCACGCGCCGCGAAGGAACTGCGCGACGGCTTCTACGTCAATCTCGGCATCGGCATCCCGACGCTGGTCGCCAACCACATTCCCGACGGTGTCGATGTCACGCTCCAGTCGGAGAACGGGATGCTCGGCATCGGCCCGTTTCCGTATCCGGACGAGGTCGATCCCGATCTGATCAACGCCGGCAAGCAGACCGTGAGCGAGCTTGACCGGACGGTCTATTTCAGCTCGGACCAGAGCTTCGCGATGATCCGCGGCGGGCATATCGATCTCGCGGTGCTCGGCGCGATGGAAGTGGCGCAGACGGGCGATCTCGCCAACTGGATGATTCCGGGGAAGATGATCAAGGGCATGGGCGGCGCGATGGATCTGGTCGCCGGCGTCAAGAAGATCATCGTCGTGATGGAGCACAATTCGAAGGCCGGTGACCCCAAGTTCATCCCCGAATGCACGCTGCCGCTGACCGGCCGGAACGTGGTCGACATGATCGTCACCGATCTCGCGGTCTTCCAGCGGCCCGATCATGACAGCCCCTTCCGCCTGATCGAACTCGCGCCCGGCGTGACCGAGGAGGAAATCGCGGCGAAGACGACGGCGCAATACGAGGTCGCGCTTCAGGCCGCTTGATTCCCGCGCCAGCGTCCCGTCACCCCGGACTAGTTCCGGGGTCCAACATGCCTCAGGCGTCGACGCCTGTGGAGGGTTGGATGCCGGAACAAGTCCGGCATGACGATGGGGGTTTTCGGTGAGTGTGTCGGGCGCGCCGGATATCCAGTTCTGTCGTCTGGCTGTATTGTATCAATAGCACACCTGGCTAGGATGGCGTCATGACGATGCTTTTCCTCGCGCTCGCCACATGCGCCTGCCCGAAAACCGTTGATCGATCGCGCGTCGCGCTCCTGCGGAAGCCGGAGCGCTGGCAAGCGCTACGCCGTCATCCCCGCGAAAGCGGGGACCCATCTCGTCACCGTGCTGCACGTGGAAGCCTCAGGAGATGGGTTTCCGCTTTCGCGGGAATGACAGGATAGATAGCGGGAATGACAGGGTAGATATCGGTGGGTGTAAACTTTACGCCGCCCCCTCGATCGCCTCGCTCGCCGTGAGCCAGTCCGCCTCGGCGGCATCGATCCGCTCCTGCACCGTCGCGCGGCGCTTCATCAGTTCGCCCATCGATTGTGCCGCGAGGTGCGCCGGCGCGCGCGCAGGATCGGCCATCGCTGCGTCGAGCGCGTCGCGCTGCCCCGTCAGCCGTGCTGCTTCCGCCTCCAACTCGCGGAGTTTCTTGCGCAGCGCCTTTTCGGCCTCGCGCGCCTCGGCGGCGGCGCGGCGGCTCTCCTTGCCGTTCGCCTTCTTGCCTTCGCCCTTGCCGTCCCCGGCGAGTACCTGCGCGATATAATCGTCGAGGCTGCCGTCGAATTCGCGCGCGGTGCCGTGATCGACCAGCACCAGCCGATCGGCGGTCATCTCCAGCATGTGGCGGTCGTGGCTCACCATCAGCACCGCGCCGGTATACTCGTTGAGCGCCTGCACCAGCGCCTCGCGCGCATCGACGTCGAGATGGTTGGTCGGCTCGTCGAGGATCAGGAGGTGCGGCGCGTCACGCGTGATCAGCGCCAGCGCCAGCCGCGCGCGCTCGCCGCCCGAAAGCTTGCCGACCTTGGTGGTCGCCTTGTCGCCGGAAAAGCCGAACCGGCCGAGCTGCGCACGCACGGCGGCCGGGCTCGCGCCCTTCATCACTCGCGTCATATGTTCGAGCGGGGTATCGCCGGTGTCGAGTTCCTCGACCTGATATTGGGTGAAATACCCCACCTTCATCTTGCCCGACGCCGCCATCGCGCCGTCCATCGGCGCAAGCTGCGCCGCGAGTAGCCGCGCCAGCGTGGTCTTGCCGTTGCCGTTGCGGCCGAGGAGCGCGATCCGGTCGTCGGGATCGAGCCGCAAATTGAGCCGCTTGAGGATCGGCGTCTCGCCGTATCCCACGCTTGCCATGTCGAGCGTGATCAGCGGCGGCCGCAACTCGCTTGGATTGGGAAAACCAAACGACAGCGATGGATCGTCGGCCAACTCGGCGATCGGCTGGAGCTTCGCCAGCGCCTTGGCGCGCGACTGCGCCTGTTTGGCGGTCGAGGCGCGCGCCGAATTGCGCGCGATATAATCCTGCAACTTGGCGCGCTGAACGTCCTGATTGGCCTTCGCGGCGGCGAGCTGCGCCATTCGTTCGGCGCGCTGGCGCTCGAACGAATCGTAGCCGCCGGGATAGAGCGTCAACTTGCCGCCTTGCAGGTGCAGGATGTGATCGACGACATTGTTGAGGAAATCGCGCTCGTGGCTGACGATCAGGATCGTTGCGCGATAGCTTTTGAGGAAGTCTTCAAGCCACATCACCGCTTCGAGATCGAGGTGGTTCGACGGCTCATCGAGCAGCAGCACGTCGGGCTGCGAGAACAGCAGCGCCGCCAGCGCCACACGCATCCGCCAGCCGCCCGAGAAACTGTCGAGCGGGCGTTGCTGCATCGCCTCGTCGAAGCCGAGCCCCACCAGGATGCGCGCGGCGCGGGCAGGGGCCGCATAAGCGTCGATCGCCAGCAGCCGCTCGTGGACCTCGGCAAGCCGGTGATGATCGTCGTGGCAGGTCTCGCTCTCGATCATCAGCGCGGCGCGCTCGGCATCGGCGGCGAGCACGGCCTCGAACGGCGTCGTCTCGCCCGCGGGGGCTTCCTGCGCGATATAGCCCAGCCGCGTGTCGCGCGGCATTTCGGCGGCGCCGTCATCGGGTTCGAGCAGCCCCGCGATCACGCGCACCAGCGTCGATTTGCCCGCGCCGTTGCGCCCGATCAGCCCGACGCGGCTCCCCGGCGGCAGCGCCGCGGTCGCGCGGTCGAGGATGACGCGCCCGCCGAGGCGGACAGTGATGCCGTTGATGTTGAGCATCGCCTCAGACCCGCCGATACCGGAAATACCAGACCTCATGCCCTTTCGCCCGCGCCTTGCGCTCGTAGCGCGTCTCGGGCCAATCGTCGGGGCGGGTCAGGAAGTCGTGCGGCGTCGCGGCCAGCCAGCGGAAATCGCGGCGGCGGTTCATCACCATCATCGACCAGCGGCAATAGGTCGGGTCGTCGGTGCCGAGGCGGAACTCGCAGCCGGGCTTGAGCTTCGCCGCGATTCTGTCGAGCGGTCCGTCGTTGATCATCCGGCGCTTGGCGTGGCGTGCCTTGGGCCAGGGATCGGGGTGGAGCAGATACAGCCGGTCGAGCGAGGCATCGGGCAGCCGTTCGAGCACCGTCAGCGCGTCGCCCATGTGCAGGCGGATATTCGCCAGCCCCCGGTCACGGATATGCCCCAGCGCGCCGACCACGCCGTTGAGGAACGGCTCGCAGCCGATGAACCCGGTGTCCGGTCGCGTCTCGGCTTGCGCCGCGAGATGCTCGCCCGAGCCAAAGCCGATCTCGAATTCCAGCGGGCGATCGTCGCCGAACAGCGCCCGTGCGTCGAGCGCACCGGTCTCGGATACCGCCACCTCGGGCAGCAGCTCCTCGACCAGCGCCGCCTGCCCGGCGCGCAACGCATGGCCCGATCGGCGGCCGTAGAGTCGGCGGATGGTGGTCGGATCGTTCATCGCGCTGTCGCCTAGGGCAGCGCGATGGTCGCTGGCAAGCCGGCGTCGTCAGGGCTTGCAAGGTTTGGCGGTGTCCGGATCCTTCGAATCGTATCGGCTGCCGATATATTTGTATTCGCTGCCGTTCCAGCGATCGACGCCGAAACAGGTGCCCGGCATCCCGATCATGACGTCGGGATAGCCGTCGGTTCCCCGCGCCTTGAGATAGATCGGAATGCCCGTCACCTGCATCATCTGCGCCCAGCCGCCGGGCGTCGCGCGCAGGATGGTGAATTCCTGGCCCGTATTGCCGTAGCACATGCCGCTGTCGGTAACGATCGCCTCGGGACGGCCGTCATGATTGAGATCCTTGATCTCGACGCTCTTCGCATCGGCCTCCGACAGTCCTTCGCAGCCCTTCCACACCGTGCCGCTGCGTGTCAGCCCGGCGGCGCGCATGATCGCATCCTGATCGGCCGCGGGAAGCGCAGCGAAGCTGACGGGTATTTTCCAGCCGTCGGTCGGATACCCACGCGCGCCGCGCGCCGCCGCCGGGTTGGCTGCCGGCGCCGCTTCGCTGGCCGATGCGCCGCCCGCGCCCGCGACGCACGGCGTCAGATAGGCGTAGGGCACATGGTGGCGCACGCCGGGGCAATTGCCGTTGCCCGGCTTGACCTCGATGTCGATCCAGCCGTCGGTGCGCGTCTTGTCGAAGCTGGCGATCGCGTCCTCGGCGATCATCCGCCCCCAGTGGCCGGCGTCGTTGCGCGTCAGGATCGCGTAATAGGCGCCCGGCTTGGCGTAGCAGCCCGGATCGACGTCGGCGATATGCGCCTCGGGCCGGCCGTCGCCGTTGAGGTCGGTGAAGGCGACGCGCGGGTTGACGGCGTGGCCGCAGCGATTCTGCGGATGGCCGCCGACAACCTTGAACCCCGCGGCGTCGATGAGCTGCATCGCCTCGGCGGGTGCCATCCTGGGCACGGGTGCAGCGGTTTGCGCCCACGCGGCGACCGGTATCGTCGCCAGTGATGCGGCAATCAGCGTTCGAAACATAAAAACCCCCCAGCGGCTTCTACGCTGGGGGGTTTTTAGCAGAAAGGCGCGCGATGCGCCAATCCGGATCAGGCGACGGCGGCCTTCAGCTTGTCGACCAGGTCGGTCCGCTCCCAGGTGAACAGATCGCCCTCGGGGGTGCGGCCGAAATGGCCGTAAGCGGCGGTCTTGGCATAGATCGGCGCGTTGAGGCCGAGGTGCTGGCGGATGCCCTTGGGGGTCAGCCGCACCAGCGTGGGCAGCACTTCCTCCAGCTTCGCTTCCGAAATCGTGCCGGTGCCGTGCGTGTCGACATAGACCGACAGCGGCTCGGCAATGCCGATCGCGTAGGAAAGCTGGATCGTGCAGCGCCGCGCGAGCCCCGCCGCGACGACGTTCTTCGCCAGATAACGCGCGACATAGGCGGCCGAGCGATCGACCTTGGTTGGGTCCTTGCCCGAAAACGCGCCGCCGCCGTGCGGGGCGGCGCCGCCATAGGTGTCGACGATGATCTTGCGCCCGGTGATGCCGGCGTCGCCGTCCGGCCCGCCGATCTCGAACAGCCCGGTCGGGTTGACGTAGATCGCCTTGTCTTCGGGCAGCCAGCCGTCGGGCAGCACGTCGGCGAACACACCCTTCACGTATTCGCGCAGCTTCTTCTGGCCTTCGTCGTTGCTCAGGCTCGCGCTGTGCTGGGTCGAGACGACCAGCGCGGTCGCGCGGACCGGCTTCTCGTTGGCATATTCGAGCGTCACCTGGCTCTTGGCGTCGGGCTCAAGGAACGGTGCCTTGCCCGAGTGGCGATCATCGGCCATCCGTTCGAGGATGCGGTGCGAATAATAGAGCGTCGCGGGCAGCAGATCGGGGGTCTCGTCCGAGGCATAGCCGAACATGATGCCCTGATCGCCGGCGCCTTCGTCCTTGTTGCCGCTTTCATCGACGCCCTGCGCGATGTGCGCCGATTGCGCGTGGAGGTTGTTCTGGAACTCGGCGGTCTTCCAGTGGAAGCCGGTCTGCTCGTAACCGATCCGCTTGACGGTGTCGCGCGCGACCTGCTCGATGCGGTCGCGGCCTTCCTGCGTCAGCACGCCGTGCTCGTCGATCAACTTGCGATCGGCGGAGCGGATTTCGCCCGACAGGATGATCTTCTGCGTCGTCACCATCGTCTCGCACGCGACGCGCGCCTCTGGATCGGTCGCCAGCAGCAGATCGACCACCGCATCGGAAATCTGGTCGGCGACCTTGTCGGGATGGCCCTCGGAGACGGATTCGGACGTGAAGATGTACGATGCGCGCATGAAACCCTCGGATATTTGCGGGAGAATTGGCGGCGCGAGCCGCATATAAAGCTTTCGTTATATGCGCATCTAGTGGCTGCGCCGGGCGATGGCAACGGCCAACGCGACGAGCAGCCCTGCGATCAAGCCAGCCATCCAGTTGCCGGCCCGCGAAAACAGCGTCGGCGGCAGCGGCAGCGGCATCGTGACCTCGATCGCCCCGGCCTGGTGCGGCGGCACCGTGCCGAGCAGTCGTCCGTCGGCGGCGATCACCGCCGAGATGCCGGTCGGGGTCGATCGCAGGATCGGCAGCCCTTCCTCGATCGCGCGCATCCGCGCCTGCGCCAGATGCTGCGGCGGCCCCCATGAACCGAACCAGGCATCGTTCGACGGGTTGAACAGGATCGCGGGGCGGTGTTCGGGATCGACCACCTGGCCTGAAAACACGATCTCGTAACACACCTGCCCGCCGACCGCGCCGAAGCCCGGCAGCGTGATGTTGAGCGGCCCCGGCCCGGGGCGGAAATCGACATCGCCGGGCACCAGCCGCGCCAGCCCGAGCGGCCCCAGGATCGATCGCAGGGGGAGGTATTCGCCGTAGGGCACCAGATGCGCCTTGTCGTAGCGGCCGCGAAGCTGCCCGCGCCCGTCGACCGCGAAGATCGAGTTGGTCGCCATCGTCAGCTTGTCCGAAGCATCGAAGATCAGCCCGTCGCCGCCGGTCAGCAGCACGTCCTTCGGCCCCAACCGTGCCGCGATCCGCATCCGCACGAAGGCAGGCGTGCTTTCCCAATAATATTGCGGCGGATAGCCGTCCTCGAGGAGATAGCCGAGCGCGCCTTCGGGCCACACGATCAGCCGCGGCACGGCGCCGGGCGTGCCGCTCAACCCCAGCAGCGCGCGGAAGCTCGTCTCGTCGTAATCAGCGCCCGCGCGCGCCTCGAGGCCCAAATTGGGCTGCACCACGCGCACGCGAGGCGTGGTGGGCGAGGGAATTGCGGCCGTTACCTGAAAATCGATGTTGACGAGCGCGATCGCGGCGGTCGCCACGGCGACGATCGCGGCCAATCGCCAGCGGCGCAGTGCAAGCAGCAGCAGCGCGCCTGCCGCCACGATCGTCAGCCCGGACAGCGCATAGGTGCCGATCCACGCGGTTGCCCGCGCGACCGGCAGCACCGCCACCCAGATCACGCCCAGCGGGTCCCAGGCATAGCCGGTGAACATGGTGCTGCGCAGATATTCGGTCGCGATCCACGCCGCGCCGGCGACGAGCGCAAACCGCGCATCGGGCCGCGCGGTGGCGTTGCCCACGGCGCGCGCGCTCGCGAATTTCCACGCCAGCCCCGCCGCGATCGCCGGATAGACCGCGAGATAGAGCGCGAGCGCGATCGGCGCCGCATAGCCCAGCCAGTGCGGCATCTTGTCCTGATAGGTGAAGGCGTGCTGGATCCAGTTGTCGTTGACGCTGAAATGCCCGACCCCGAACGCCCAGCCGCGCCACAACGCTTGTTTGAGGCTCGCCGCATCATGGACCAGCCATAGCCACGCCGCGACCGCGATCAGCGTCACCGGCCACCAGTCGAGCGGCGCGAATCCGGTCGCCGCCGCCGCACCGAGCAGCAGCGCAACAAGGGAGGCGAACCGGCTCATCGGGCCGCTATCGCGTGAAACGGGCGGGTGGGCAACCGCGCTTCACCCGTGGCCGAGCACGATCGCCCCGGCGACGAGTGCGAACCCGCCAAGCAGCGCGCCCGCGATCCACCGCCCCACCGCGCGAATCGCCGCATCGTTGGTCGCAGCCTGAGCCACCGGCGGTGCCTCGAGCCGTCGCACCGCCGCGCGGATCAGCCGCGGGGCATCGTCGCCCAGCCGCAGCATTTCCCACATCAGCGCCTGCACGCTCGCCTGCAAGCGTTCGGGCGCCAGCCGCGCGCGCGCCACGCGCAGCCCCGCGCGCGCCATCGCCCCCGACAGGTCGAAATCGGGTTCGATACCGGTAAGCACGCCGTCGATCGTCAGCAGCGCGCGAAAGATCAGCAGCAGGTCGGGCGGCAGGATCAGTCGCTCGTCGCGCAGGATCGGCAGGAAATCGCTGATCAATGCGCTCAGCACGATCCGCCCGCCGCCGTGGCGCGCCACCAGCCGTTCGGCCGCGCGCACGACATTCGCGCGCGGCACGTCATGGCCTTCGGACCACAAGGCGAGCGTCTCGGCCAGCCCGCCCGGATCGTCCGATTGCAGCGCGGTGACGAAGCTCAGGAATTCCTCGCGCCGCTTGGGCGAGACATGGCCGATCGAGCCGAGATCGAGCAGGGCGATCCGATTGCCCGGCAGGCACAGCAGATTGCCGGGGTGCGGATCGGCGTGGAAGCGTCCGTTCACCAACACCATGTCGAGCACCATGTCGGCGCCGGTCGCGGCGATCTGCGCGGGATCGATGCCGTTCGCGCGCAGCGTATCACCATCGCGCGGGGGAACGCCGTCGACGAAATCCATCACCAGCAGCGTTTCGGACGACCAGCGCCAATGGATCTCGGGCACCAGCACGCGCGGATCGCTCGCGAAATCCTCGCGCAGCCGATCGGCGTTGCGCCCCTCGATCGTGAAATCGAGTTCGTCGTGCAGCGACTCGGCAAGCTGCCGCGCCAGCGCGCGCGGCGAGAAGCGGCGCGCCTCGGCGCTGGCCTGCTCGGCGAGCGCGGCGAGCTGCGCGACGATCCTGAGATCGGCCTCGATCCGCGGCCGCACGCCGGGGCGGCGGATCTTGAGCACCACCGGCCGCCCGTCGTCGCGCCAGGCGCGGTGGACCTGTGCGATCGAGGCGGCGGCCAGCGGTTCGGGATCGAACCGCGCGAACGCCGCCTCGGGCGGCTGGCCCAGCGCGTCTTCCACCGCCGGGCGCAGCGTCTCGAAGGGCAGGGTGGGCGCCTGGCTGTGCAGTTTCTCGAATTCGGCGATCCATTCGGGCGCCAGCAAATCGCCGCGCGTGCCGAGGATCTGCCCCAGTTTGACGAAGGTTGGCCCCAGTGCCTCGATCGCCAGTCGGGTGCGCCGGGGCAGGTCGCTCGTCGCATCCTCGCCCCCGTCGCCGCCGCGCAGGCCCATCCGCGCGAGCAGCGTATCGAGCCCGAAGCGCGACGTGATCGCCAATATCTCGCCGAGCCGGGCGCGGTCGCGCGTGGCCACCGCCAGCGTCTTGATCATCGCCGGCGCCGGCATGGTTTCGGCTGCGTCATCATCGCTGCGATACGCGCCGCGCGGCGATCGGGTTCCGCGATGCTCTCGCCAAGCGACGGTGGATGCGATAGCGCTGGCACGTGATGGCCGATGCGATCCGCCCTTTCCATCTCGCCTTTCCGGTCGACGATCTCGCCGCCGCGCGCGCCTTTTACAGCGGCGTGCTCGGTTGCCGCGAGGGCCGCAGCGCGCCCGAATGGATCGATTTCGATCTCTACGGCCACCAGATCGTCGCGCATCTCGATCCCCGCCCGCGCCTACGTGCCCACGCCAATCCCGTCGACGGCCACGACGTGCCGGTGCCGCATTTCGGCGTCGTGCTGGCGATGGCCGATTGGCACGCGCTCGCTGATCGGCTGCGGCAGGCGAGCACGGCGTTCGTCATCGAACCGCATATCCGCTTCGCCGGCCAGGCGGGCGAGCAGGCGACGATGTTTTTTCACGATCCCGCGGGCAACGCCTTGGAGTTCAAGGCGTTCGCCGATGATGCGATGATATTCGCGAGATGAGGATGCCATGACCGAGCCCGTCGCCGTCGATCTCCCCCACCGCCTCGGCAAGGCCGCCGCGCGCGGCCGGATCGAGCACGGGGTGGGGAAGATCGCCCACTTCGTCCCCGGCGGCGCGATCACCGAGCGGCATTGGGAAGGCGATGTGATGCACTTCACCGTCGAGGCGATGGGGCAACGCGTCGCCAGCCGGCTCGACGTGCAGGACGCCAATGTCCATGCCGAATTCGATCTCCCCGCTTTCCTTGGCATGTTCGGCAACCAGCTCCGCGCGATGTTGCAGAAGGAAGGGCCGAAGCTGCTCGAATAGGGTCGACCGTTCGCCTGGGAAGGCTGGCCCAGAACACCCCCGTTCGCCCTGAGCTTGTCGAAGGGCCGTTTTTCCTGCTTCAACCCGAAGCGAAGCGGTGTTTCGACAAGCTCAGCACGAACGGTGAAGACAGGAGCACGCAATTTTGACCTTCACGCTCGATCGATTCGATCTCGACACGTTCGTCGCGGCCACGCTCGCCGAGGATCTGGGCGCCGGCGGCGACATCACGTCGGCCGCCGTCATCCCCGCCGACGCGTGCTTTTCGGGCGTGATGGACAGCCGTGACGCGATCACCGTCGCCGGGCTCCCGATCGCCGAGGCGTTCTTCCGTGCGCTCGATCCCGAGGTGCGGATCGAGCGGCTGGTGGAGGAGGGCGACCGCGTCTCCCCCGGCACCGATCTGATGCGGCTCGAAGGCAAGGCGCGCGCGCTGCTGACGGCCGAGCGCTCGGCGCTCAACACCGTCCAGCATTTGTCGGGCATCGCGACGATGACGCGCACCTATGTCGATCGCATCCTCGGCACGGGCGCGACGCTGCTCGACACGCGCAAGACGATCCCCGGCCTGCGCGTGCTCGAAAAATACGCGACGCGGATGGGCGGCGCGACCAACCACCGCATGGGGCTGTGGGATGCGGCGATGATCAAGGACAATCACGTCGCGGTCGCCGGATCGATCGATGAAGCGGTCCGCCGCGCGGTTGCGGCGGGGATCGAACGGATCATCGTCGAGGTCGATTCGGTCGACCAGATCGAACCCGCGCTCGCCGCCGGGGCGACACATCTGCTGCTCGACAACATGCCCCCGCCGGTGTTGCGCGGTGCGGTGACGCTGGTTGGCGGGCGTGTGCCGACCGAGGCGTCGGGCGGGGTGACGCTGGAGACGATCCGGGCGATCGCCGAAACCGGCGTCACCTATGTCAGCGTCGGCCGCCTCACCCAATCGGCGCCGGCGGCGGATATCGGGCTCGACTTCGCAAGCGTGTGACTTGCGGGCGCGGGGAAGCGGCGGCACAATCGGGCGGAGGGGGTAGAAACATGAAAACACTGGTGAAACTGGTAGCGGCCGCCGCGCTTCTGGTGCCCGTCGCCGCCAATGCGCAGGCGTACAAATGCGACCTGCCGACCTCGCTGGCGCGCCCCAAGCCCGATCTGCCGAGCAAGGATCAGCCCCGGCGCCTGCGCGCGATCGGCGGCTATACGCTCGCGATCAAATGGGCGCCGCAATTCTGCCACGACCACGCGAAGCAGGCCGCGGCCAGATTCCAGTGCGGCAGCGGCAACCGCTTCGGTTTCACGCTCCACGGCCTGTGGCCCGACGGCAAGACGAAGGAATGGCCGCAATATTGCCGCCCGGCGAGCTTGCTGCCCGAACGCGTCCTGTCGCAGCACCTTTGCGCCACCCCCGATCTGCAACTCATCCAGCACGAATGGGCCAAGCACGGCACCTGCACGCGCGACACGCCCGCGCAGTTCTTCGAACGCTCGCGTCGCCTCTACGCTCGCCTGCGCTATCCGGACATGGATGCCCTCTCACGCCGCCGTCTCACCGCAGGATCGTTTGCCGAAGCGATGGCGCGCGTCAATCCGGGGCTGAAGGCGGACATGATGCGTATCACCGCCAACCGGCACGGCTGGCTGGAGGAAGTGTGGGTCTGCCTCGACACCGCCTATCGCTACCACCGCTGCCCCAGCTTTCAGGGCGGGCTGGCCAAGACGGCGCGCCTCAAGGTTTGGCGCGGGCTGCGGTGAGGGAATACTGGTACCGAGACCCTGTTCGTCACCCCGGACTGGTTCCGGGGTCTAACGCGCCTCAAGCGTTACCGCTCGTGGAGGGTTGGATGCCGGAACGAGTCCGGCATGACGACAGCGGCCCCGCCACACGTCTGGGCGGGCGCCTCACTGTTCGATCACCACCGTCGAGGGGTGGTGCTTGTCGAGGTGTTTCCTGATGATGCGCAGGTTGCGCGTGTTCGATCGGAAGAAGAAATCAGGCACCGCGCCAACGAATGGGATCAGGCCGAGCAGGAAATCCAGGCCGACATTGCCCATCATCCGCGTCATCTGAAATTTGGACATGCCGACATTGCGCGCTTCCCACGCCATCCACGCGCCGAGCGCCGCGCCGACGGTGCCGCCGACGACGGGGATGAGATCGAGGATCACGTCGAGCCCCACCGGCCGGTTGATCCCCGGAATGACGAACAGCCGTTCGAGCAGATGCTCCATGCCCTCGACGCGCTTGCGCACGGCGGCGGGATTGCGGTCGAGATACGCCATGTCGGCCAGCCGGTCGATCATCGCGGGGTCGATGCGGGTGGTTCGGTTTGCCATTACCAAATCACTTGGTGTCGGAACGCAGGTGATTCAACGGGTGCCACGCGCGGGGGTTGGGCTGCCATTGGTCGAGTCGCGCGGCGACCAGCGACCATCTCAGCGGCGCGGCGAAGGGGATGAAGGCGACATCGGCGGTCAGCGCCGCGTCGGCCCGGGCGATCGCGGCGCCGCGCGCCGGTGTGTCGGCGGCGGTGCGGGCGGCATCGATCAGCGTCGACGCCTGTTCGCCGCACGGCGCGCAGGCGCGGGCGAGATACCAGCGCGCATTGTCCGCCGGGGCAATCGCATCGACGAGGCGCAGATCGGCGTCGGCGCGCATCGGCACGCGCGTCGCCTCGACCCCGATCGCGGCGAACGATGCCGCGATCCCGCCGAACAGCAGGGTCGCGCCGGGCCCGTCGGGTAGCGCGATCCGCAGGCTGAGGGGCGTGTCGTGTGCCGATTCCCACGCCGCGACCACCGATCGCGCGTGCGCGCGGCGCTCGTCGAGCGTGCCGATCGCCCAGCCGGGCAGGTTGGGCGGTGTCGCGAGATCGATCGCGTCGGGCAGGATGCGATCGGTGGTCGGCCAGCCGGCGCGGACCAGCGCTACGATCGCCTCGCGGTCGAGCGCGCCGGCCAGCACGGCGCGGTTCTCCGCCGTCGCCAGAAAACCCGACCGTTCGACGATGGCGAGCCCAAACAGCCCTTGCGCGGGATCGAACCGGATCGCGGTCGGCGCGATCTCGGCGAGCCCGACCAGCGGCCAGTCGGCGAACGTGCCGCCGTCGACCATGTCGGATCGCAGCGCCTTGAACCGCAGAATCGCTTTCGCCGCGCGCTCGCCGATCAGCCGCACCGTCTGTTCGGGGCGCGGCGGGGGCGGGGGATCGTCGGCGTCGATGACCGGGCCGGGGACGGGCTCGAGCAGGAGCCCCGGCGCACTGCGCTGCGCGCTACGCCGCATCGGGCCGGTACCGCGCGGCGGATCGAGCCGGAAGATCGCGAGTTCGGGGCGCGCGAGCAGCCGCAGCAGATCGGGTCGCGGCGTTTTCATCCGCACCTCGATCACCTCGGGCGTCATCTCCACCACTTCGTCGATCGCGGTGAGATAGGGGCGCAGCGGGTTGCGCGAACCGGGCGCGAGTTCGCGCCGCAGCCGCTGGACCACCGCGCGCGCGGTCACCGCGCTGCCGTCGGGCCATGTCACGTCCCCGATCCGGAAAATGTAGCTCATGCCGTCGTCGATCACGATCCAGCGTTCGGCGATGCCGGGTTCGACCTGCCCGGTGGCGTCGAGCCGCACCAGCCCCTGCGCGACGCTGGCCATCAGCATCTGCGACGGCCGGCCGAGCGCCCGGCGTGCCGGATCGGCGAGCACGGGCGCGTCGCCGATCACGCTGGCGACCACCGGGCCGACATCGCTTCGCCGGTCGCAACTGCCAAGCAGCCCGAACGCGAGCATGATCGCCGTCACCGTCGTCGTGCGCGTCAATCCTCGTCTCCGTTCGTCGCGTGCCGCCCCACTGTGCCACGCGAACGCCGCAGGCGCCATCACGGCGCTTCCACGAGTTCCGGTGGTCGGGGTGTTGGTGCGGACGGCGGGACTCGAACCCGCACTGCCGTTGGGCAAGCGGATTTTAAGTCCGCTGCGTCTACCGATTTCGCCACGTCCGCGCCGGCGCCGACGAGAAGCGCATCGGTAGCGGGGTCGTCAAGCTAAAGGTAGCGGCGTTCGAGGTGGATTTTCGGAGCGGGCCGGTGCCGAATTGCGAATCAGGCGCTCAGACGTTGAGGCGCGCGCGCATTTCCTTGCCGGGCTTGAAATAGGGCACGCGCTTGGCGTCGACCTGCACGGTCTCGCCGGTGCGCGGGTTGCGGCCCGTGCGCGCGTCGCGCGCCCGCGTCGAAAAGGCGCCGAACCCGCGCAGTTCGACGCGGCCGTCATCGGCGAGTCGGGCGGTGATTTCATCGAAAAAGGTCGAGACGATCGCTTCCACGTCGCGCAGCGCCAGATCCGGATTTTCATCCGCAAGCATCTGAACGAGTTCCGATCGGATCATCAACGCCCTCCCATCAGGTCGATTGGGTCGCTTGGCGGCGCTGCTGCGCTCGCGGGTTGCGCCCTTGTTCCCGCACCGTGCGGGCACGCTCAACTTCGATCGATACCAGCCCTTACACGCGATTCGGCCTGACCGATAGGATTGTTGCGACACGCGAAACGCGTTTCACGGCGAGCGGAGCGGCCCGCACCGCCCGCCGTGATGTAGTCGCTTACTGCTTGGTTTCGCGCGCCTTCAGCGCTTCGCCAAGGATGTCGCCCAGCGACGCGCCCGAATCGGACGAACCATATTGCTGCACCGCCTGCTTCTCCTCGGCGATCTGCATCGCCTTGATCGAGAAGGTCGGCTTCTTCGACCGGTCGAAGCCCGACACCATCGCGTCGAACTTCTGGCCGACCTGGAAGCGTTCGGGGCGCTGCTCGTCGCGGTCGCGGCCGAGATCGGTGCGCTTGATGAAGCCGGTCGCCCCGTCCTCGCCCGCCTGCACTTCGAGGCCCGCATCGCGGACTTCGAGCACGGTGACGGTGACGATCGCGCCCTTGTTCACCTTGCCGCCGGCGGCTGCCGGCGCGCCGCCGACCGCGGGGGCGCCGCGCTCAAGCTGCTTCATGCCGAGCGAGATGCGCTCCTTCTCGGCGTCGATGTCGAGCACGATCGCCTGCACGGTTTCGCCCTTGCGGTGCAGGTTGAGTGCGTCCTCGCCCGAAATGCCCCAGGCGATGTCGGACATGTGGACCATGCCGTCCACATCGCCGTCGAGCCCGACAAACAGGCCGAATTCGGTCGCGTTCTTGACCTCGCCTTCGACGGTCGAGCCGACCGGGTGCTTCTCGGCGAAGGCCTCCCACGGATTCGCCTGCGCCTGCTTGAGGCCCAGCGAGATGCGACGCTTCTCTTCGTCGACCTCGAGAATGACGACTTCGACTTCCTGGCTGGTCGAGACGATCTTGCCCGGATGGACGTTCTTCTTGGTCCAGCTCATCTCGGAAACGTGGACAAGGCCCTCGATCCCGGCTTCGAGTTCGACGAACGCACCATATTCGGTGATGTTGGTGACGCGGCCGTTGAGCTTGGCGCCGACCGGATATTTGGCCGATGCGCCTTCCCACGGATCGCTCTCGAGCTGCTTCATGCCCAGCGAGATGCGCTGCGTGTCGCGGTTGATGCGGATGATCTGCACCTTCACCGTGTCGCCGATGCCGAGCATCTCCGACGGGTGGCCGACGCGCTTGTAGCTGAGGTCGGTGACGTGGAGCAGGCCGTCGATGCCGCCGAGATCGACGAACGCACCGTAATCGGTGATGTTCTTGACGACGCCTTCGATCACCTGACCTTCGGCGAGGCTCTGGATCAGGCCCGAACGCTGCTCGGCGCGAGTTTCCTCGAGCACCGCGCGGCGCGAGACGACGATGTTGCCGCGCTTGCGGTCCATCTTCAGGATCTGGAACGGCTGCGGCATGTCCATCAGCGGGGTCACGTCGCGCACCGGGCGGATATCGACCTGGCTGCCGGGCAGGAAGGCGACAGCGCCGTTCAAGTCGACGGTGAAGCCGCCCTTGACGCGGCCGAAGATCACGCCCTCGACGCGGCTGCTTTCGGCGAATTCGGTTTCGAGCTTGTCCCAGGCGGCTTCGCGGCGGGCGCGATCGCGGCTCAGCATCGCTTCGCCGTTCACATTCTCGACGCGGTCGACATAAACTTCGACTTCGTCGCCGACCTTGAGATCGGCCTTCTGCCCCGGCGCGGCGAATTCGCGCAGCGGCACGCGGCCTTCGCTCTTCAGCCCGACGTCGATGACGGCGAGATCGTTTTCGATCGCGGTGACGGTGCCCTTGACGACATGGCCTTCGAAACTGTCGGTGCCGCCGAGCGTCTGCTCGAGCATGGCCGCGAAATCATCGCGGGTGGGGTTTGCCGTAGTGGCCATAAAGATGTGGTTCCTGAACTGACGTTTTCCGGCCGGCCGGTTGGTTCCGGCGGTCTTGTGGCCGAACTGCCGCGCACGCCGAATACGGGCACGGCATCCAGACGAGCAAGCTTCGCGAAGGAACCGCCGATTAAAGCGAAAAGGGCGCGAGAGGACTCATCCCGTCGCGCCTTCCCCCGCGGGCACCGCCCGACGGACGGGCGCGCACATAGCGCTTGTGCGCGCATGAGGCAAGGTGCGGCTGGACTCCCCTCTGATACTGTTGGTTTAAATTTCGACCTGAGTCTGTTGTGCCCGGCCAAGGCACCCTAAACTTGGCGCAAGGCAGGGAGGTGCCGGGTGCCCAAATTGCCGCCGATGCGCGGCGTCGGTTTGCGGCCGGTGAACGGTCGAGCGAGGCTTAGACCCGGCAAAATTGGCAACTTCTCGTCACCCCGGACTCGTTCCGGGGTCCAACCCTCCACGAGCGCTATCGCTTGTTGCACGTTGGATGCCGGAACACGTCCGGCATGACGGTTTTCTCTAGGCCGCGCCCCGCCGCTTCGCTTCCACCAGATCGATCGCCTTCTGCACCGCGGCGTCGATCGACAGGAAGCTCGTGTCGAGCAGCACCGCGTCGGGGGCCTGCACCAGCGGCGCGGCGGTGCGCTGTGCATCGCGCTGGTCGCGCGCGCGGATGTCGGCCAGCACGCGATCGAAGCTCTGGGTGCCGCCGCGGGCCTGCAATTCGGCGTGGCGGCGGCGCGCGCGGATCGTCGGCGTGGCCTTGACGAACAGTTTCACCTCGGCTTCGGGCGCGATCACGGTGCCGATATCGCGCCCGTCGAGCACCGCGCCGCCCGGCTGGCGTGCGAAGCGGCGCTGGCGCTGGAGCAATGCCGCGCGCACCAGCGGATGCGCCGAGACGATCGAGGCGACCTGGCCGACCCGATCGGTGCGCAGTTCGGGATCGCCGAGCAGCATGTCGTCGAAGCCGCAGCTCGCCACGGCATCGGCTTCGATTGCCGGATCGAGATCGTGCTGCAACACCGTCGCTGCGACGGCGCGATAGAGCAGCCCCGTATCGAGATGCGGCAGCCTGTAACGATGCGCGAGCGCGCGCGCGATCGTGCCCTTGCCCGACGCGGCGGGGCCATCGACGGCGATGATCATGCCTGGCCCGTAAGCTGGTCTAGGGTGCCGAAAAAGGCGGGATAGCTCGTCGCCACCGGGGCGATGTCGTCGATTGTGATCGGGGCGATCGCGGCGAGCCCGGCCACCGTCATCGCCATCGCGATACGGTGATCGAGGTGCGAGGCGGCGTGGGCGTTTCCGGCCAAGGGCGCGCCGCCGCGGCCCTCGATCGTGAGCCCGTCCTCGAATTCCTCGATTCTCGCGCCGGCGGCACGCAGCGCGGTTGCCATCACCGCGATCCGATCCGATTCCTTGACGCGCAGTTCCTCCGCCCCGCGCGCGACGGTGCGGCCCTCGGCCAGCGCGGCGGCGACGAACAGGATCGGATATTCGTCGATCATGCTCGGCGCCAGGTCGTGCGGCACCTCGATCGCGGAGAGCGCGGCGTGGCGCACGCGCAGATCGGCGACCGGTTCGCCTCCCACCGTCCGGCGGTCGATTTCCTCGATATCCGCCCCCATCGCGCGCAGCACGGTGAACAGCCCGGCGCGCGTCGGATTGAGCCCGACATTGGCGATGACGATATCCGATTCGGGTACGATCGAGGCGGCGACGGCCCAGAATGCCGCCGACGAAGGGTCACCGGGCACCGTGATCTGCTGCGGTTGCAGCTCGGCCTCGCCGCGGATCGCGATGATCCGCTCGCCGCCCGTTTCTTCGACGGTGAGATCCGCGCCGAAACCCGCGAGCATCCGCTCGCTATGGTCGCGCGTCGGCACCGGCTCGATTACGCGCGTGATCCCCGGCGTGTTAAGCCCCGCGAGCAGCACCGCCGATTTGACCTGCGCCGAGGCGACCGGCAGCCGGTAGTCGATTCGCACCGCGGGCGCGATTCCGCGCACCATCAGCGGCAATCGCCCCCCCGGGCTCGCGGTGATATCGGCGCCCATCTGCGCCAGCGGCTCGATCACGCGGCCCATCGGGCGCTTCGAGAGCGAGGCGTCGCCGGTGAAGGTGGTGGTGATCGGGTGGGTCGCGACGAGCCCCATCAGCAGCCGCGTCGAGGTGCCCGAATTGCCCATTTCCAGCGCCGATTCGGGCTGGAGCAGCCCGCCGACGCCGACGCCGTCGACCACCCAGGCGCCGTCGTCCTCGCGGATGATTGTCGCGCCCATGCCGCGAAGGGCGGCGGCGGTGGCGAGCACGTCCTCGCCTTCGAGTAGCCCGGTGATCCGGCTGGTGCCGACCGCGAGCGCGCCGAGCATCAGCGCGCGGTGGCTGATCGATTTGTCGCCGGGAACGGTGATCCGGCCGGCCAGTGGGCCGCGCGCGGCGATCGAGAAGGGGCGGGGGGCAGGATGCGGCATCGCGCGCGGCTTTTGACAGCGCGGCTTCGCTATGGCAAGGCGCCCACCGATTTGGCGGGCATCGCCCGTAATTCCACCATCTTGAAAGGTTCGAGGCTTCACATGGTCAAGCCGGAATGGGGCACGAAACGTAGCTGCCCGAAGTGCGGAACGCGCTTCTACGATCTCGGGAAGGACAGTCCCGTCACCTGCATCGAATGCGGCACCGCGTGGGAACCCGAACCGATTCTCAAGTCGAAGCAGCCGATGCCGTTCGAGCAGCCCAAGAACGACGACGCGCGCAAGAAAGAAGACAAGGTTCTTTCGGGCGACGACGACAATGACGACGATCTGGACATCGACGAGGATGACGAAGAGCCGTCGCCCGACGACGAAGTCGATCTGGGCGGAGACGACGATCTGGGCGTCAAGACGGCGGACAAGGACGACGAGAACTGACGCTTGCCAAGGGGGCGACGCCTGACTAAAGGCGACGCTCCTTCCCGGACAGATGGGGCCGTAGCTCAGCTGGGAGAGCGCTGCAATGGCATTGCAGAGGTCAGGGGTTCGATCCCCCTCGGCTCCACCATCTTCCTGAAATCACGAATTCTATTGGTCGGATAAGGTGGTTTTCCACCGATCGGCGGCGGCGTGATCGGCATCGCGCGCGTCGACCCAGCGCGTCTCCCGGCCCCGTGTCTCGCGCTTCCAGAACGGCGCCTCGGTCTTGAGCCGGTCGATCAGGCACGCGCAGGCGTCGAGCGCGGCCGCGCGGTGCGATGCGGCGGTCGCCACCAGCACGATCCGCTCGCCCGGCCGCATCGCGCCGATGCGGTGGACGATGATCGCGCCTGTCAGCCGCCAGTGAGCGACCGCCTCGGCGGCCAGCGTTTCGAGCGCGGTTTCGGTCGCGCCCGGATAATGTTCGAGATCGAGCAGCGACACGCCGTCGTCGGCGCGCACGATGCCGGTGAAGGTCGCGACCGCGCCCGCTTCGAGCGCCTCGATCCGCGCCAGCTCGGTGGTCACGTCGATCGGCTCGGGCGAGACCAGAACGCGGATCATCCGCCCGTCACCGGCGGGAAGATCGCCACCTCGCGCGCGTCGTCGAGCGGCGCATCCAGCGCCACGAAACGCTGATCGATCGCCGCGCGTAGCCGCGTGCGGTCGGCGAATGCGGCGGCGTGGCGCGGGTCGCGCGCGGCCAGCCAGTCGAGCAAGGCGGCGATCGTTCCGATCCCGTCGGGTAGGTCGATCCGTTCGTGCCCGGTTCCCACCGCCTCGCGTACCCAGGCGAAATAGAGCAGGTCCATCGCGGCCGCGTCAGTCCATATACTTCAGGCCGGCGCGCAGATAATCCCAGCCGGTGACGAGCGTCAGCCCGGCAGCACCCCATAAGGCGGCGAGCCCGGCGATCCCGATCCACGCCGCGCCCGGAAACGCCCCCGCGAGAATCAGCGCGCCCAAGGCGACGAGTTGCAGCGTTGTTTTCCACTTGGCGAGCTTCGATACCGGCACCGAGACTTGGAGCTGCGCCAGAAATTCGCGCAAACCCGATACCGCGATCTCGCGCAGCAGGATGATCAGTGCGGCGATCAGGTGGATGCCGCCGATATCGTGCGTCCCGACCAGCATCAGGATCACCGCGGCGACCATGATCTTGTCGGCAATCGGATCGAGGAAGATGCCGAGCTTGGAGACGGTGCCCCGCGCGCGCGCCACATAGCCGTCGAAATAATCGGTCACGCCCATCAGGCAGTAGAGGACGAAGGCGATGGCGTAGCCGAACGCCCATTGCGGCCACCACAGAAAGGCGACCAGCAGCGGCACCGCGAGGATGCGCGACAGCGTGAGCAGGTTGGGCAGCGTCAGCATGGCTCCAAGCTCTAGCTCTGCACGTCGGGGTGGGGAAGGGGGCGATTCGCGGGCGCCGGGCGGGGGAGATGGCGCATGGGATTTGCCGCCCCCGCATTCCCTCGGCTATGCCCTGCCGATCCGCCACGTGACGAGGCCGTCAATTTCCATGATCAGTGCGCTCGGGTTGCTCAAGGAGCGCCGTTTTCTGCCGCTTTTCGTCACGCAGTTTCTCGGCGCCTTCAACGATAACTTCTTCAAGACGGCGATGGTGCTGTTCGCGACCTATCAGATCTTCAACGATGCCGAGGTCGAATCGAACTTCAACGCGCTCGCCACCGGGCTGTCGCTGCTGCCGTTCTTCCTGCTGTCCGCGCTGTCGGGCCAGCTCGCCGACACGATCGACAAGGCGAAGATCATCCGGCTGGTCAAGACCGCCGAGATCCTGATCATGCTCGGCGGGTCCGCGGGACTGCTGATCGCCGCGGCGGGGCACACGCGGATCGGCATGGGGCTGATGCTCGCCGCGGTCCTGTGCCTCGGCGTGCATTCGACCTTTTTCGGCCCGATCAAATACGCGATCCTGCCCCAGCATCTCGATCGCGATCATGTGCTCGGCGGCACCGGGCTGATCGAGGCGGGCACTTATCTCGCGATCCTGCTGGGCACCGTGCTCGCCGGCTGGCTATCGGTCGAAGGCTCGGCCGTGGGGGTGCTGATCGTCGCGGTGATCGGCTGGGTCGCCGGCCGCCAGGTGCCGCCCGCGCCCCGCGAAGGGCCGCCGCTCGCGCTCAATTACAATCCCTTCACCGCGTCGTGGCGGCTAATCGGCGCGACGATGCACATCCCGCGGCTGTTCCTGTCGATCTGCGCGATCAGCTTCTTCTGGACGATCGGCGCGGTGCTGATCATCATCTTTCCGCCGCTGGTGAAGAACATCCTGACCGCCGACGAACGCGTCGCCAGCCTTGTCATCGCGATCTTCTCGGTCGGCATCGCGATCGGATCGATCGTCATCAACACGATGCTGCGCGGCCGGATCTCGGCGAAGTTCGCGCCCGCCTCGGTGATCGCGATGGGCGGGTTCGTCGTGCTGTTCTCGCTGCTCGTGCGCACCTGGACGCCCGCGCCCGAAGGGCAATTATACGGCGTACTCGCGTTCATCGCGGAACCCCACGCGATCCTGATCGTGCTCAGCCTCGTCGGCATCGCGATCACCGGCGGCATGTTCGTGGTGCCGCTCTACGCCTTCCTCACCACCACGGTGACCAAGGACCAGACGGCGCGCACCGTCGCGGCCAACAATGTCGTCAATTCAGGCGCGATGGTGATCGGTTCGGTCGCCGTGCTCGCGCTGACGGCAGCGGGGGTGACGCCGGAGAACATGCTGTTCCTGGTCGCGGCGATGTGCCTGCTCGCCGCCTGGCTCGCGCAGAAGTTGCATCTGGCATGCGATTGAGCGGCGTGCCCGTGCGAACACACACATGGCTGCTTGCGTCCAATTGCCGTCATGCCAGCGAAGGCTGGCATCCATCACTCTATCCGCGAACGAACGGGCTGTCTTGCTGGAGAGATAGACCCCAGCCTTCGCTGGGGTGACGAAACGGAGGACGACCGATTTCTCCCAATGTCGGCCGCTCGCCCACCGCCATCTTCTCAGAAGATGAAGCTGTAGATACAGACGAAGAACGCGGTGAAGCTCAGCACGAACAGCTTGAGATCGTGTTCCTCGCGCCGCTCGCGCGCTTCTTCCTGCACCACGCCCAGGCTGCGGCGGAAGGGGTGGCGTGACGGGGTGAGCGCGGCGGCGGTCGGGGTCTGCATGGCAAGCAGTTAACGCTTTATTTACGATTTGGACCAGTCGATTCCTTGGTTAACGCATCATTGTGTTGTCGCGGGACAGCCATGATAGGAGCTTTCATGCCGCAATCACCGTCGATTCTCTTCGTCTGCCTCGGTAACATCTGCCGCTCGCCGCTTGCCGAAGGCGCCTTCCGGGCGGCGGCGCAAGCGGCGGGTCTGGACGTCGCCGCCGATTCGGCCGGCACCGGTGACTGGCATGTCGGCCGCCCACCCGATACCCGCGCGCAGGCAGTGGCGCGGGCGCACGGGGTCGACATCTCGGGGCTGCGCGCACGCCAGGTGACGGCCGAGGATTTCCACCGTTTCACCCACGTCTTCGCGCTCGATCCTGCCAACCTCGCCGATCTCGCCGCGATCCGTCCGGCCGATGCCACCGCCGACCTCGGGCTGTTGATGGATGTGGTGCCGGGCCGCAAGGGGAGCGCGGTCGACGATCCTTATTATGGCGATGCGGCGGGATTCGAGGCGACCTGGGCCGATGTCACGGCCGCGGCAGCGCGGCTGGTCGACCGCTTCGGCGGGTGACGGCGCCGCTCGCCCGGTTGGCGGCACTGCTCGGCGCGCCGATCGCATCGGTAACCCCGCTGGCCGGCGGTGATCTCTCGACCGTGCTGCGCATCCATATCGAGCACGGCGACACGCTGATCGCGAAGCTGGGGCCGCAGGTCGCGGTCGAGGCGACGATGCTGGGCGCGATCGCGGCGACCGGCGCACCCGCGCCCTGCGTCGTCGCCGTCGCGGACGACATGCTCGTCATGACGGAATGCGAATCGGATGGGCACCTCGCGGGGGCATGGTCCGCGCTCGCCGATGCGCTCGCGCGCCTCCATGCGCCGTGCGCGCAGAATTATGGTTGGGATGTGGATTATGCCTTCGGCCCGGTCGCGATCGTCAACGCGCGACGCGGGGACTGGCCGGGCTTTTGGGCCGATCACCGGTTGCGCTGCCATCTGCCGCATCTGCCGCGCGCGCTCGGTCGCCGGGTCGAATCGCTTGCCGATTCGATTGGCACGCTGTTGCCGGCGCGTCCGCCGCCGGCGCTGCTTCACGGCGATCTATGGAGCGGGAACATCCTGGCCGCGGGCGGGGCGATCACCGGGCTGATCGATCCCGCCTGCGTGATCGGCGATCGCGAGGCCGATATCGCGATGCTGACCTTGTTCGATTCGCCGCCGTCGCGATTTTTCGATTCGCTCATGCTCGAACCCGGCTGGCGCGCGCGGCTGGCGATCTATCGTTTATGGCCGCTGCTCGTCCATCTCCGCCTGTTCGGCAGCAGCTATACCGCGCGCGTCACGGCGACGCTCGATGAGATCGGCTTCTGATGGATGGTTATTTGGGGCTCCGGGAAGGCGGGGACCCAGTCCGGGCTCCCGCCTTCGCGGGAGCACAGGGGTGATATGGTAAGGGCGCACCGTTTTCCCGGACTGATGTCCGAAGGAGATAGTCGCGGAAAGATGCGGGGCGCCGAACCCGGCGAGAACCTTCCGGGCAAACAAAAAGCCCCGCGATCCAGGGATCGCGGGGCTTTTCCGTATCGCTTTGAAAACGATCAGCCGGCGCTGTCGGCCTTGTCGTCGTCGTCGGTCGCGACGATGATGCCGCCGACAACGGCCGCAGTCGCGAGCAGGCCGACGCCGATCGCGGCACCGTTGCTGAGCGCATTGCTCTTCTTCTTGAGCGGGGTAGCCGTGCGGACACCCTGAACCGGGGCCACCGACGACTGCGCGGTCGGAAGCGCGGTGCTCGAACGCGTCGCGTCGGCTGCGAAGGCCGCCGTCGAGGTCAGCAGGCAGGCGATCGCGGCAAAGCCGGCGGCGTACTTTTTCGGGGTCATCATCGTCTCCGATTGAAACAGGTTGCACTGCGGGATACCTCGCGAGACGCTAAACGCAAGAACTTTTTGGTGGTTCCGCGGCACTTTGGGACGAACTGAGGCTTCGGTGCCACGCATCGCATGGTTGACGTCACGATACCTTGCCTGCCTCCCGGATTGTGATTCCCGGCCTTCGGATGATAGCGCACGGCCATGTCGATGTTCAGGACATATACCCTAGGGTGCCTTCTCGCGCTGACGACGGCGACCGTGCCCGCGCCGCTTGCGGCCGCGCCGTTGCCCGATGTCTCCGGTCAGGAAGCCGCGCTCGCGGGACTCAGGGCGGCCGATTTACGCCTGGCGACGATCGCGCATCGGCTCATGGTCGCCAATGTCGCGCTATGTGATCGGCGGGCAGGGGCGACCGGGTTGGTGCTCCACGCGCTCGATTCGTACGATTCGGGCATCCGCGATGTCGCGCGGCGTATGTTCGGTTTCGAAACGCCGGTCGCGGTCGAGGCCGTCGTTCCACAAAGCGCCGCCGACCGCGCCGGCGTCCGCGCCGACGAATCGGTCGCGGCGATCGATCGGACGGCGACCACCGCCGATGAGGGCAGGGCGCTCGATCGTACCCGCGCCGCGCTCGCGGCAGTCCCGCCGGGCGGAACGGTGGCGCTGACCCTGGTCGATAAGGGCGCGTCGCGGACGGTGACGATCGCCACCGATCCCGCCTGCGCCGGCCGCGTCGAACTGCGCGTCACCGATAATCTCAACGCCGCCACCGACGGCCTCGTGCTCCAGATCAACTCGGCGTTGCTCAATCTGATCGGCAACGACGACGAACTCGCCGCGCTCGTCGCGCACGAACTCGCGCACATCGTCCTGCGCCATCCCGAACGCCTGACCGCGGCGCGCGTCTCGCGGGGCATGTTCAGTATTTTCGGCCGCAACGCGCGGCTGATCCGCACGACCGAGATCGAGGCCGACCGGCTGAGCGTCGTGCTGCTCGCCAATGCCGGTTACGATCCGATGGCCGCCGCGCGGCTGTGGCGCGATCACGGCAAGCGGCTCGGCGACGGCGGCCTGCTGGCGGGCACGACGCACCTCGGCCTCGAGGATCGGATCGCGCTGGTCGAGCGCGAGGCGGCACTGATCCCGCACGATCGCACGGGGCCGATCGTGCCCGGCTGGATCGAGAGCCGAACCCAGCCGTTGCGGTAGCGCTCTCGCTTGACGATACCCCTGTGATTGCGCACGCCGAAGGGTGAACAGGGGAGAGGGCGATGATCCGCACGTTGATCGCGTTGGTTGCGTTCATATCGATGGCCATCACGGGTGCGGCCGCCGCCGATCGGCCGATTCCGCGCATCGAGGGCCGCCAGCTCATCGTCGACGGCGCGCCGTGGCTGCTGCTCGGCGGCGAGCTTGCCAATTCGAGCGCCTCGAGCCGGGCCTATATGGCGCCGCGCTGGGAACGGCTGGCCGGGCTCCATCTCAATACGGTGCTTGTGCCGGTAAGCTGGGAATTGATCGAGCCCGAGGAGGGGCGATTCGACTTTGCGCTGGTCGACGGCCTGCTCGAGGATGCGCGCGCGCAGCATCTGCGCGTTGTTCTGCTCTGGTTCGGGAGCTGGAAGAACTCGATGTCGAGCTATGTGCCCGATTGGGTCAAGCGCGATACCGCCCGCTTTCCTCGCGCGCGGCTCACCGACGGCCGTGCGATCGAGATGCTTTCGCCCTTCGCGCCCGCCAATGCAGACGCCGATGCCCGCGCCTTCGCGGCGCTGATGGCGCACCTCGCGATATCGGATACCGCACGCACGGTGTTGATGATCCAGGTCGAAAACGAGATCGGCATGATCCCCGAACCGCGCGATCGATCGCCGCTCGCGCGCGCCGCCTGGGCGAAGCCGGTGCCCGCCGGGCTTCCCGGCGCCGGCAAGAGCTGGGCCGAGGCTTATGGCAACGGCGCCGACGAGGCGTTCATGGCGAACGCCTATGCGCGTTACACCGAACGCGTCGCCGCCGCGGGCAAGCGCGCCTATCCATTGCCGATGTACGTCAACGCCGCGCTGCCGCGTCCGAATGCGGCGCCGGGCAGCGGCTATCCCGCGGCCGGCCCGTTGCCGAAGCTCGCCGCGATCTGGCGCAAGGGTGCGCCGTCGATCGATTTCATCGCGCCCGATATCTATTTCCCCAATTTCGTCGAATGGACTCATGCCTATGCCGCGCTCGGCGCGCCGTGGTTCATCCCCGAGGCGAATCGGGCCGGCGCGGCAGAGGCGCCCGCCAACGCGCTCTACGCGATCGGTGCGCTGGGGGCGTTCGGCTACAGCCCGTTCTCGATCGACGATCTCGCGCCCGGCGGCGATGCCGGGCTCGCCGATTGCTACGCGATGCTCGCCGGCCTCGCGCCGCTGATCCTCGAGCGCCAGGGCGGTGATCGGCTCGCGGGCGTTCGCGCGCCGGTCGCGTTCGACGGCACCACCGATCTCGCCGATCAGGTGCTGACGATGGGCGCCACGCATCTCACCGCGCGCCTGATCGATCCGTGGGTTCCGCGCGCGCAGCAACATCCCGAGACCCACGGCGCGATCGTCATCCAGCTCGCCGCCGACGACTTCGTGATCGCGGGCCGCGGCGTCACCTTCACCTTCGCGCCCGTCGCGGGGAAGGGGGCGACGGGAATCCTCGCGATCGACGAGGGCCGCTACGACAACGGCCGCTGGCATCCCGGCCGCCGCCTTAACGGCGACCAGAGCCATCAGGGTCGCCATCTCCGGCTGCCGCCGAATCGTTTCTCGGTCCAGCGCGTGCGTCTCTACCGCTACGATTGAGCGGGCGGCTCGCCACGAAAAAGGGCCGGGAGAACGCGTCTCCCGGCCCCTTCGTTCTGTTTTCGCGTTCGCCGAGGGCGGACCGGCGTGCAGCTAGCGCTGCGCGCCTCGCTTCGGCTCAGGCGCCCGCGACTTCCGCCGTATCGATCTTGATCCCCGGCCCCATCGAGGAGCTGATCGCGACCTTCTTGACGTACTTGCCCTTGGCGCCGGTCGGCTTGGCCTTGACCACCGCGTCGACCAGTGCGTCGAAGTTCGCGCGCAGATCTTCCGCCGCGAAGCTCGCCTTGCCGATGCCCGAATGGATGATCCCCGCCTTCTCGACGCGATATTCCACCTGGCCACCCTTGGCCGCCTTCACGGCGGCGGCGACGTCCATCGTCACCGTGCCGAGCTTCGGGTTCGGCATCAGCCCCTTGGGGCCGAGCACCTTGCCGAGCCGCCCGACGACGCCCATCATGTCCGGGGTCGCGATGCAGCGGTCGAAATCGATCGTCCCGCCCTGGATCGTCTCCATCAGATCCTCGGCCCCGACGACATCCGCACCTGCCTCGCGGGCTTCATCGGCCTTGGCGCCCTTGGCGAACACGCCGACGCGCACGGTCTTGCCGGTGCCCTTGGGCAGCGTGACGACGCCGCGCACCATCTGATCGGCATGACGCGGATCGACGCCCAGGTTGAGCGCGATCTCGATCGTCTCGTCGAACTTCGCGGTGGCATTGTCCTTGGCGAGCTTGATCGCCTCGTCGACACCGTGGAGCTTGTCGCCGTCGATCGCCCAGGTCTTCTGCTTCTTGGTCAGCTTGGCCATGATCTCAGCCCTCCACCACGTCGAGGCCCATCGCGCGGGCGCTGCCTTCGATGATGCGGGTCGCCGCGTCGAGATCGTTGGCGTTCAGGTCTTTCATCTTGGTTTCGGCGATCGCCGTCAGCGCCGAGCGCTTGATCTTGCCCGCGGCCACCTTGCCCGGCTCCTTCGATCCCTTTTTGAGGTTCGCCGCCTTCTTGATCAGGAAGGTCGCCGGCGGCGTCTTGGTGGTGAACGAGAAGCTGCGATCCGCATAGACGGTGATCACCGTCGGGATCGGCGCGTTCTTTTCAAGATCGCCGGTCGCGGCGTTGAACGCCTTGCAGAATTCCATGATGTTCACGCCGCGCTGACCCAGAGCAGGGCCGATCGGCGGCGACGGATTGGCGGCGCCGGCGGGCACCTGTAGCTTGATATAACCGGTAATCTTCTTTGCCATGTCACTCTCTTGTTGGGGCCGGGCGCGTAACCGCACCCCGCCCGTCTCTCAAGTTTAGCGGTACGAACGAACGCATGAAGCGCCCTCCCGCAGGGTTTTCCACTGCTGATGCGTTGGAAGCCGGCGCCCATAGCGCATCCGCCGCGGTGCGGCAACACTTGCCGTTTTCGAGCACTTGGCCGTGCTCGACGCAGGGGGCAAATCCCGCGTCGTCGGGCGGGATCGCTTCACGACCCGCCGGCCGGGCGTTCGCGTCGCTGCGCGACCGACGATTAGCGTGCCGCTAGCCGCCTCGCTCCGCGTTATTTGGAGCGCTCGACTTGCTCGAAATCCAATTCCACCGGGGTCGCGCGGCCGAAGATGCTCACGCTCACCTTGACCTTGGCCTTGTCGAAATCGAGTTCCTCGACGGTGCCGTTGAAGCTCGCGAACGGGCCTTCGAGTACCTTCACCGCGTCGCCGATCTCGTAATCGACCTTGATCTGCGTCTTGGGCGCGGCGGCGGCCTCTTCCTTCGAATTGAGCATCCGCGCGGCTTCCTTGTCGCTGATCGGCTGCGGCTTGCCGCTCGATCCCAGGAAGCCCGTCACCTTGGGCGTGTTCTTGACGAGGTGGTACACGTCGTCGGTCATGTTCAGCCTGGCGAGCACATAGCCGGGCATGAACTTGCGCTCGACCTGCACCTTCTTGCCGCGGCGCGCCTCGGTCACGGTTTCGGTCGGCACTTCGATCTGCTCGACGAGCTGATCGAGCCCCATGCGTTCGGCCTCGGCCATGATCGCATCGCGGACCTTGCCCTCGAAGCCGGAATAAGCGTGGATGATGTACCAGCGCGACATGCTCGTGTCCCTTGTCCCTTGTCTCTTTTGAGGTCAGCCGGCGAGCGACAGCAGCGCCTTGACGAGCGCGTCGAAGATCGAATCGATGCCGAGGAAGAAAAGCGCGAGCATCGACGTCATGATGATGACCATCACCGCGGTCATCACCGTCTGGCGGCGGTCGGGCCACACCACTTTCCTAGTCTCGGCCTGAACCTGCCGGATGAACTCGATCGGGGTCGTTTTCGCCACGTGCGTTGCTCTTCCAATGAAACCGAAAAAGGGACATGGCCCGGTGCCCGGTGATGGTCAACCGGCGGCCCTGTCCGCGATGTCGGAAAAAGTGGCCGCGAGATAGCGCTGGATGTTCCGAAAGACAAGGCTTGCCGGGCGACAGCCTTGAAAAGACGGGTGGCAGGGGCGCTCGGATTCGAACCGAGGGCCTTCGGTTTTGGAGACCGACGCTCTAACCAACTGAGCTACGCCCCTACACCCCGCCCCTAGCCGCCCTTTCCGGCGGGGGCAATATGCTGTGCAGGTCAGGCGGCGACGGTGGATGAATTGTCGAAGGGGCGGCATGCCAGCGCGCGCGCCTCCTCGACTGGAAGCGGGCGGCCGAAATAATAGCCCTGGACCTTCGTGCAGCCGAGATCCTGGATCATTTCGTGCTCCTCGGTGGTTTCCACCCCCTCGGCCGTGGTCGCCATGCCGAGGCTCTGCGCCAGCGCGACGACCGCGCGGATGATGGCGATCGCTTCCTGTTTGCCCTTGGAGGCGCCTTGCACGAAAGTGCGGTCGATCTTGATCGTCGAAAAGCGGGTGCGCGAGAGATAGGCGAGCGACGAATAGCCCGTCCCGAAATCGTCGAGGCTCAGCCGCACGCCGAGATCGAGCAGGCGCTCGAGCACCGTCGTCGCGCAGGTGCCTTCGTGCAGGAACACGCTCTCGGTCACTTCGAGTTCGAGCCGTTCGGGGGGAAGTTCGCTTTGCGATAGCGCCTGCGCGACGGTCGTCACGAAGTGCGGGTTGTGGAGTTGTTCGGCGGAGACGTTTACTGCCACCCGCACGTCCGGCGGCCATCGTGCCGCTTCGTCGCAGGCGGTGCGCAACACCCATTCGCCGATCGGCGCGATCAGCCGGGCTTCCTCGGCGAGGGGGACGAATTTGTCGGGCGGGACGACCCCGAATTCGGGGTGGGTCCAGCGCAGCAAGGCTTCGAAGCCGGTCAAGCCGCCGGTCTCCGAATCGACCACCGGCTGATATTGGAGATGCATCTCGTCATTTTGCAGCGCCTTGCGCAGCGCCATTTCGAGCACGCGCCGCTCCTCGGCCTGGAGATGGAGTTGCGGCTCGTAGATGTGGAAGCCGGCGCCGCCGCCGTCCTTGGTGCGATAGAGCGCGAGATCGGCCGAGCGGATCAGCATTTCCGCGGTTCGCCCGTCGCGCGGGCCGATCGCGACGCCGACCGAGGCACCGATGTAGAGCGTGTTCTGATCGACTTCGTAGGGCCGCGACAGCGTTTCGATGATGGCGATCGCGAGTTTCTCGATGCGGTCGGTGTCGCCGGCTTCGCGCATCACGATCGCGAACTCGTCGCCGCCGAGCCGGCCGCACATCTCATTGTCGCTCATCAACTGGCTGAGACGTTCCGAAACGCGGCGCAGCAGCCGGTCGCCGATCGGATGACCCAAGGTGTCATTGACGGCCTTGAAGCGATCGAGATCGATCATCATGAAGGCGCAGCGAGAGCCCCATTTCTCGGCCTCACTCATGGCCTTGGCGAGCGTTTCGTTGATGTGCAACCGGTTGGGCAGGCCGGTGAGGGTGTCGAACCGCGCCATCCGGTTGATGCGATCGGTCGACGCCCGCCGTTCGGTGACATCGGAGCCGACGCCGCGGAAGCCGATGAAACGCCCTTCTTCGTCGAGGCGGGGGCTTGCGGTCATTTCCCACCAGCGATGCTCGCCGTGAACTTCGACCGGCAGCAACAGATCGCGAAAAGCCTCGCGCTGCTTGAGCTTGTCCGAAAGGCTGCGCAGACCGGCCGAGAAATTGCCCTGCTCCCAGGTCGAGCCCGCGAGAATCTGGAGGAACGACATGCCGTTGATCCTGATCGGATCGAGCCCCACGGCGTGGCAGAAGCGCGGACTGGCGCGAACGATACGCCGCGCCGCGTCGGTTTCCCACAACCAGTCGGCGCCCTGATCCTCGAAATCGCGCAGTAGCAGCCGCACGGTCTCGTCGCGTTCGGCCAGCGCGATCTCGCCGGCACGAATCACCACTAGCGCCCGGCCACGCGTCAGGCAGCTCAGCATGAGGAGGATGGTGAACAGGGCCGCTCCCATCGCGAGCAGCGGGCCGCTGACGATCGCGAGCATCGCCGTGACGGTGGTGCCCAGAAACCCCAGAAACGCGAGTGTCGCGAGCGGCAGCCCGGCGAGGGCGACGGCCGAGGCCGTCATCAGGAGCGAAATCAGGACCCAGAGCCCGAGCGCCGCGCCGACCGTGGCCTGTGGCCCGATCACGAGCGGGATCACCGACCAGATGGCGGCGAGCCCGATGCCTTCGAGCATCGTATCGCGCACGTCGCGGACGCTTGCCGTCGTCGCGGTACGGTGCCGCGCGGCGAGCCGGCGCAAGGCGACGGCCGTGCTCACGAGCGTGACGAGCCCCGCCCATCCCGCGAGCAGCCAGCCGGGGGCGAGTTGCCGGGCGAGCAGCGTCACCAGTGCCGCGCTGACGACGTTGACGCCGAGCAGGAACAACGCGAGGTGCGCGCCGGCATTGAGCTGCGCGGCGCGAATCGGCCCCCAATCCGTCGAATCCTCCGGATCGTACAGGCCCAGCAGCGCGCGGATATCGATCCGCGGCATTGCGAATTCTGAAGTCTGACTGCTCACCCGCGCGGGAATACGCGCTTCGGGTTAGCGGAAGGTTTAGAGGGTGTTTGGTAATGCGCCTTTGGGCGTATTGCGGCACCGGCCCGCTCCCCCGACCTCCCAGTCAGGATACGCTATGGGTGGCCGGGCGGGGGGACGGGCCGGTGCCGCTTCAAAAATCGCTCAGGCGGCGATCGCGTAAGGTTTGATCTCGCCCGTCAGGTACAGGTTGCGCGCCTTGGTGCGGCTGAGCTTGCCCGAGCTGGTGCGCGGCAGCGTGCGCGGCGGCACCAGTTCGATCACGCAATTCATCCCCGTCACCGAGCGGACACGCTCGCGGATCTCCTCGCGCAGCCGCTGGCGCTCCGTATCGTCGGACGTGCGGCACTGGACGAGCACGGCGGGGGTTTCCTCGCCGCCGGGGGTGGTGATCGCGAAGGCGGCGATGTCGCCGGCCTTGAAGCCGGGAAGCTGCTCGACCGCCCATTCGATGTCCTGCGGCCAATGGTTGCGGCCGTTGACGATGATCATGTCCTTGGCGCGGCCGACGATGTAGACGTAGCCGCCCGACAGATAGCCCATGTCGCCGGTATCGAGCCAGCCGTCGGTCATGCAGGCGTCGGTGGCGTCGGAATCGCGGAAATAACCGGTCATCAGCGATGGCCCCGTGCACCAGATCTTGCCGATCGCGCCGTCTGGAAGCGGGGTGCCGTCTTCCTCGCGGACTTCGACGGTCATGTCCTTGACCGGGCGGCCGCAATTGACGATCGCGCGGAATCGCTGCGGCCGATCCTGGCCGGCCTCCACGCCCGAAAGCTGCGTCTCCTCGACCAGCTCGACGCGGATGCCTTCGCCCGGCGGCATGATCGATACCGCCAGCGTCGCTTCGGCGAGGCCGTAGCTCGGCAGGAAGGCCGATGCCTGGAAACCGGCGTCGGCGAAGGCGTCGACGAAGCTCTGCATCACGTCGGGCCGGATCATGTCTGCGCCGTTGCCCGCGAGGCGCCAGCCCGACAGATCGAACCGCTCGGACGCCTTGGTCTGGCTCGACATGCGGCGCGCGCAGATATCGTAACCGAACGTCGGCGAATAGCTGATCGTCGTGTAGCCGGCCCTGGTCGTGCGGGTGATGAGATCGAGCCAGGCAAGCGGGCGCCGCGCGAAATCCTCGGTCTTGAGGTAATCGACCGACACCTGGTTGGCGACCGGCGAGAGGAAGCAGCCGACCAGCCCCATGTCATGATACCAGGGCAGCCATGACACGCAGCGGTCGGTATCGATCAGCTCCATCCCGTTGGCGTGCGCGGCGAGATTGTTGAGCAGTGCCCGGTGGGTAATGATCACCCCGTGCGGAAAGCGGGTCGAGCCGCTCGAATATTGCAGATAGGCGATGTCGTCGCTGGTCGCGGACGGCAGCGGCGCCTCGGGTGCCGCGTGCGCTGCGAGGCTATCCCAATCCACGCCCTCGACATCGGCGAGGCGGGCCGCATCGATCGCCATCTCGGCGAGTTCGGGCGGAAAGACGAGAAGGCCGGGATCGCAGCTCGCGAGCTGGACGCGCAACTGCTCGACATACGATTCCTTGCCGCCGAACGACGTCGGCAAGGGCAGCGGCACCGGCCAGGCGCCGGCATAGACCGCGCCGAAGAACAGGGCGGCGAATTCGGGGCCGGTTTCGGCGACGAGGGCAATCCGGTCTCCCGGGGCGATCCCGCGCGCGATCAGGCGATAGGCGCAGTCGAGCGCATCGCGGCGCATCTCGGCGAACGGATAGGCGCGCAGCAACGCCCCGCGCGGATCGTGGAAATTGAAACCGCGGGCACCCGTGGCGGCATAGTCGAGCGCCTCGCCGAGCGTCGCGAAGTCGGCCCAGCGCCGCGGCAGGCCGTCCTCGGTCGGTGTGGCAAGCGGCGCTGCCGGATCGGCAGCGGTGGTCCGCTCGAGTTCGTTGGCCATCATTCCCTTCGCGTCCCTCATCGTCGCGCAGTGTATCGAAACCAGTGCATCGGAACCGGTGTCTCGAAAACGTCGACCGCACGCCGCGGCCATGATCGCTCTGCCCCGCGCTGACGTTCAAATTCCGTTGCGACTGTGGCACAATGATGGCGTCATGCCCGGCCCAAGACGTTCCCTGAAGCCGCTCGACGCCGCCGCGCTCGACCGACTCGCGCTGCGGTATGTCGAGCGATTCGCGACCACCCGCGCCAAGCTGGCGGCGTATCTCGCGCGCAAGATCCGCGAACGGGGGTGGGCGGGCGCGCACGTCGAGCCCGGCGAGGTCGCGAGTCGCATGGCGGCGCTCGGCTATGTCGACGATCGCGCCTTCGCGGAAGCGCGCGCGCGATCGATGACCCGCCGCGGATTGGGCGGGCGGCGCGTGGCGGCGGCGCTGCGCGTGGCGGGCGTGGCCGAGGAGGATGCCGGGGCGGCAGCGGCGGTGGTCGAATCGGGTGCGCTCGATGCAGCGCTCGCCTTTGCCCGGCGGCGGCGAATCGGCCCGTTTGCGCCGTCGCTGCCCGATCGCCCCACCCGCGAAAAGCACTTGGCGGCGATGCTGCGCGGCGGCCACGATTTCGCGCTCGCGCGCCGGATCGTCGCGATGGCGCCCGGTGAGGAGCCCGAACGCCCCGAATCGACACAATCGTAAACAAGGGCCGTAAACAAGAGTTCAACCTTTTCGACTTGGCGCTTTCTTGTGATAAAGGGCGTGAGTTGGGGGAATTCGTGATGAGTGTGAGTCCGCAGCCGATGCCGCGCGCACCGGATCAGGCAAGTGAGATCGTCGATTCGGAGGCCGGTGAGCGCGCCTATCACGGCACGCTCAAATGGTTCGACGTGACGCGGGGCTTCGGCTTCGTCGTCGCCGACGAGCCCGGCGTGGGCGATATTCTGATCCATTTCACCGTGCTCCAGCCGCACGGCCGCCGCAGCCTTCCCGAAGGCGCGCGCGTGGAATGTATCGCCGTCCAGCGCGATCGCGGCTTGCAGGCGCGCGAGATCGTCTCGATCGACCTCAGCGACGCGATCGAGCCCGCGCCGCGCCCGCGGGGCGGGCATGCCGATATCGAGGCGCTGGCAGATGCCGCGGGGGCGTTCGAACCGGTCCGGGTGAAATGGTTCAATCGGCTGAAAGGATACGGCTTCCTGGTGCGTGAGGGCGGGGCGACCGATATCTTCGTCCATATCGAGACCTTGCGCCGCGCCGACATTATCGACATCGAGCCGGATCAGTTGCTCCGCGCGCGCGTTGTCGACGCCGACAAGGGGCCGCTCGCGGTCGCGGTCGAAGCCGTCGCAAGAGAGGGTTAGGCAGCATGACTTCGCGTATCATCGTGGCGCTCGTCGCGGCGGCAATGGCCGTCCCCGCCGCCTGCACCGGCGGCAATGCGACCGGCGCCGCCGCCAACGACATCGTGGCCGCCAAGACGGTGCCCGTCACGATCACCAGTGCGACGACCGGCGCCCATCGCTTCGCGGTCGAGGTCGCGAAGACGCCGGCCGAGCAGGAGCGGGGGCTGATGTTCCGCACCGACATCCCCAAGGATGGCGGTATGCTGTTCTGGCCCTATCCCGCCGATGGCGGTCCGCCCCGCGCCGCGAGCTTCTGGATGAAGAACACGCCGAGCCCGCTCGATATCATCTATATCCGCCCCGACCATACGATCGCGCGGATCGCCGAGAACACGACGCCTTATTCGACCGACCCCATCCTGTCGGGCGAGCCGGTGGGGGCGGTGCTCGAACTTCGCGGCGGGCGCGCCGCCGAACTCGGGATCGGTGAGGACGACGCCGTGACCTGGCCGGGCGCGAACGGCTGAGCCGGGTGCGAACGGTCTGCCGAACGAGTGTTGCCCGGGCTCGCGCCACGCGGTAAGCGCTCGATCATGGGACTGCTCAAATCGACCTTTACCTGGTGGGAAGGCTCCACCTTCGGCACCTGGATGGGCTTGCGCGGGAAGCGCAAGACCGGCGAGGACGCGCTGGGCAACGTCTATTACGAAGGCGGCAAGGACGTGAACGGTCTGCCGCGCCGCTGGGTGATCTACAAGGGCGCGAACGATGCCAGCCGGGTGCCGCCCGAGTGGTTTTCGTGGCTGCACCACCAGATCGACGACGTGCCCGATCGCGCGCTTCCCCAGGTGCGGCGGTGGGAAAAGCCCGCCACCCCCAACATGACCGGCACCGCGCTCGCCTACCGGCCGCCCGGCGCGCTCGAAAAGGGCGGGCGCCGTGCCGCGGCCACCGGCGACTACGAAGCCTGGGTTCCCGAATAATGTCGCGGCTGCGGCTCCTCGGCGGGGCGGCGCTCGCAATCGCGCTCGGCGTGGGGGCGTGGCAGGGGATCGAGGCGATGCGCTCGCCCGGCGCGACGCCGTCGCCATCGGCCACGCCGACCTCCGCGGTCGAGCAGGGCACCGAGGCGGCATCCGATATCGTCACGATCGATACCCCGCGCACCGCGGTCAGCGAAGCCGGCGCAACCCCGATGGCGCAGCGAGTCGCGGTGCTGGGGCTGCTCAACAAGCGCAACGGCGAAAGCCGCGACATCACGCTCAAACCGGGCCAGGCGGTGCGGGTGGGCGACGTGATCGTGCGGCTGCGCGCGTGCGAGGAAACCGCGCCGTGGGAGCAGGCGCATTATACCGGTGCGTTCGTCCAGCTCGACGTGCGGCAGCTCGATCAGAGCTGGCGGCGCGTCTTCTCGGGCTGGCTGTTCAAGGAACGGCCGGGGCTCAACGTCGTCCAGCACCCGATCTATGACGTGTGGACCAAGAGCTGCAAGATGTCGCGGCCCGATACCGGCCCCGAGACGGTGGCGGTCGGATCGCTGGGGACGGCGGCGTCGAGCGCGAAGAAATCGGCCGATGCGGACGATGAGGCCACAGGCGATACCGCCGCGCCCACGCCCGCGCCGACACCAACACCGTCCGCAACCCCCGACCCCTCGACCTCGCCCAGCGCCGAGGCCAATCGCGCGAGATAATCGTCGCGCGGGATTTCGATCGTGCCCAGCGATGCGAGATGATCGGTCTGGAACTGGCAATCGAGCAGCGTGAACCCGCCGCAACGGAGACGCGCGACCAGCCAGGCGAGCGCGACCTTCGAGGCGTTGGTCTCCCGGCTCACCATGCTCTCACCGAAAAAGGCGCGGCCGAGCGCGAGGCCGTAGAGCCCGCCGACGAGCCGGTCGCCCGACCAGCATTCGATCGAATGCGCGAAGCCCCTGTGATGCAGTTCGATGAACACGCGCTCGATCGCGGGGTTGATCCACGTATCGGGGCGGTTCGGGACCGATTCGGCACATAGCGCCAGGATATCGGCGAAGGCGGCGTCGGCGGTGACGCGGAACCGATCCGCCGCGATCGTCTTGCGCAACGACCGGGACACGCGGAACCGTTCGAGCGGCAGGATCGCCCGCCGGCGCGGCTCGACCCAGAAGACGCTGCCGGCATCGCGGCTGTCGGCCATCGGGAACACGCCGGTCGCATAGGCGCCGAGGACCAGGTGCGGATCGAGCGTTGCCATGATCAGGGAGTCGCGAAGGCGGTCATCGGTGGCGCGAATGTGCCACGGCCGGCCCCGGCAGGGTAGTCGCTGATGCAAAAAGGGGCCAGCGATGCCGGCCCCTTTTGCGCTCGATCGAGTTGGAGCGTCTCAGTGCTTGCAGGTCTGGGTGCCGCCTGCGGGTGTGGTGAGCGTGATCGCATTCTGATCGCCGGTCAGCTTGTAGCCGCCATCGCCCGTCAGCGGATCGCCCGCATTCTCCGCGGTCAGGCGGATGATCTCGCTATCCTTCTTGGTCCGCAGATTGGCCAGCTTGTCGCCCGAGAAGAAGTCGACAAAGGCAAGGCTGTTGTCCTTGCAGCGAAACGCGACCGACGCCTTCATCGACGGCGGCAGTTCCACCGGCGCGGCGTTGGCGAGTTCGGCCGCCATCGGATCGGGAGCGGTGGTGGTGACAGTTTCGGCTTTTTGCTGACAGCCCGCGAGCACGAGGATCGCGGCCGCCGCGGCGGTAAAGGATAGGGTGTTCATAGCGGCGCGGTGCTTCGCTTATGAAACCCGGTTCGTCAAGGGTATTAGCGACGTTGCGCCGGGAAAACGGACGCTGGGATGGTTTGCATGCCGTTTGCCTCGAACTTCACTTCCCGCGAGACCGCTTCAGTGCATACCGGACGAGCATGTAACCGAGACCCAACAGGGCGATGCCGAGCAGCGCCAGACCCGCGAGCGAGAGACTCGCGCGAAGCAGCGCCCAGAGCAGGGTTTCGATGAACCGCGCGATGGCGACCGATAGATGGATCAAGCGCGCGTCTCCGTTGCGGCGGTGCCGATCGTGCCGTGCCTTCTACCGACGCGGGGCGCTTGTGGTCGAGCACAGCGTGTCCAGCTTGCGAAGGGCCAAGCGATGATTGGTTGTCGTCGGGCGGGGGACGAGCGTATCTGAGCGCCATGCAGACGACTTCCGACACGCTCGCCCTCATCGGCAATACTCCCCTGGTCCGGCTCAAGGGGCCGAGCGAGGAAAGCGGGTGCGACATCTACGGCAAATGCGAATTCGTGAACCCCGGCGCATCGGTGAAGGATCGCGCCGCGCTGTTCATCGTCGAGGACGCCGAGGCGAAGGGGCAACTCGCGCCCGGCGGCACGATCGTCGAGGGCACTGCGGGCAATACCGGGATCGGGCTCGCGCTGGTCGCCAACGCCAAGGGGTACAAGACGATCATCGTCATGCCCGAGACGCAAAGCCGCGAGAAGATGGACACGCTGAGGGCGCTCGGCGCCGAACTCGTGCTCGTGCCCGCCGCGCCCTATTCGAACCCCGGCCATTTCGTGCACACCTCGCGCCGGATCGCCGAGGAAACGCACAATGCGATCTGGGCCAACCAGTTCGACAACATCGCCAACCGCCGCGCCCATATCCACGGCACCGCCGAGGAAATCTGGACGCAGATGGAAGGCAAGATCGACGGCTTCACTTGCGCGGTGGGCACCGGCGGCACGCTGGCAGGCGTGGGGCTGGGGCTGAAGGCGAAGGACGAGAGCGTCACCATCGCGCTCAGCGACCCCTATGGCGCCGCGCTCTACGAATATTATGCCTGCGGCGAATTGAAGTCGGAAGGCAATTCGGTTGCGGAAGGCATCGGACAGGGGCGGATCACCGCCAACCTCGAAGGCGCGCCGATCGACACGCAGTTCCGGATTTCGGATGAGGAGGGGCTCACCTGGGTCCGCCGCCTGCTCGCTGAGGAAGGGCTATGCCTGGGGTTGTCGTCGGGGATCAACGTCGCCGGCGCGATCCGGCTCGCCAAGGCGCTGGGGCCGGGCAAGCGGATCGCGACGATCCTGTGCGACACCGGGTTCCGCTATCTCTCGACGCTCTACAATCGTGAGTGGCTGGAGGCGAAGGGGCTTCCCGTCCCCGCATGGCTGGCGGCGCGCTGAGAGTGCCGTTTGATGCGCCTTTCGGCGCATGGCGGCACCGGCCCGCTCCTCCACCCCACCACTCATAGGATAATCGCATTGGGTGGCCGGGTGGGGGAGCGGGCCGGTGCCGCTTCCACATAAGGGCATAATATCCGCGCATCGACAACCGAGCCGGGCGGGGCTATGCCTCGTCCCGGCATGAAGACGACCGACGATTCAGGCCAGACCGTGCAGCGCGTCAAGGTTGCGATGACCGGGCTCGCGCTCGTGTTGCTGCTCATCGGCGTGGCAAGCGTCATCTTCAGTTCGGCGAGCAGCGATACGCCTGCCGACCTTGCGGACACGGTGCAATCCGATCTCGTCGCCAATCTGTCGTTGACCAACGATGCCCAGGCGGCGGCCACCGCCCCGAGCGAACCGCTCGCCGAACTGGGTGTCGCTCCCAGCACCACCACGGTTCCGAGCAACACGATCGCGCCTGTACGCGACCGCTCCGCCGCGCCGCGCTGACTTCCTCCTCAGATTGAACACGCGCGCCGCGTGACGCGGCGGCGAGCGCTGATCGTGCCCTCGAGAACAATTCGTGAATCTATGATCAAACACCTCCATCGACCGCGCTTGAACCGTAAAATCCCCAATAATCCCCTTGGCACCCCGATTGACCCCTGATATGCATTTTCCAACAGAGGGCGCGCGGCGACGGCCGATTTTCGGAAGGCGGGTCGCGTGTCGCTGGTTGAGGTGGGCGTGTTGGATCGGGGAAATTATCAGGGCTACGGGTTGGCGCAGGTGGACGACAAGGGGCGCGTCGCCATCCCTGCTGCCCTGCGCGCCACGATCGAGGTCAACACCCCCGCAGACGCTAACGGCAAGGACGTTCGCCGCGTCATCATCTCGACGCATCCCAAGGAAACCTGCCTGATCGGCTACGATCTTTCGTATGTGACCGAACTCAAGGAACGGCTTACGGCGCGGGAACTGGCGCATACCGACGCCGACGGCGAGGTCGATTACAACATCAAGCGGCGCGGCTCGGGCGCGGCGGAGGCGGTGCCCTTCGACGGCAGCGGCCGCTTCATCCTGCCCCCTTTTCCCCGTTTCGAAGCCGGCATCGTCAATTTCGCCTTTTTTTGGGGGGTGATGGATTTCTTCGAGATCTGGAACCCCAAGACGCTGATCGAATGCCCCACCGCGACCGACGTGCAGAAGCGCGCGGCGCGCTTCTTCATGGCCGAAAAGGGGATCGCGCTGTGACCGCGCTCGCCCCGCATATCCCCGTTCTCCTCGACGAGGTTGTCGACGCGCTCGCCATCGCCCCCGGTGAGCGCCATGTCGACGCGACCTTCGGCGCGGGCGGCTATACGCGCGCCATGCTGGCGGCGGGCGCGACGGTCATCGCGTTCGATCGCGATCCCGATGCGATCGCCGAAGGGCGGGCGCTGGTGGCGGAAAGCGGCGACCGGCTGATCCTGGTCGAAGCCCCTTTCTCCGCGCTCGACCATGAGATCGAAGCCCGCGACCTCGCGCCGGTCGACGGCGTGACGATGGATATCGGGGTCTCCTCGATGCAGCTCGATCGTGCCGATCGGGGCTTCTCGTTCCAGGCGGACGGGCCGCTCGACATGCGGATGAGCCAGGACGGCCCCACCGCCGCCGATTTCGTCAACACGGCCGACGAGGCCGAGATTGCCGACGTGCTTTATCTCTACGGCGAGGAGCGCCAGTCGCGCCGGGTGGCGCGCGCGATCGTCGCGGCGCGGCCGATCACGCGCACGGCGGCGCTTGCCGGGGTGGTGCGCAAGGCGCTCGGCCACAAGCCGCACGACAAGAAAGACCCGGCGACGCGCACCTTTCAGGCGATCCGCATCCACCTCAACCGCGAGCTTGAAGAACTTGCCGACGGGCTGGCGGCGGCGGAGCGCGTGCTCAAGCCCGGCGGGCGGCTCGCGGTCGTTACCTTCCACAGCCTCGAGGATCGGCTGGTGAAGCGCTTCCTGCGGATCCGCAGCGGCGCGGCGCCGGGTGGTTCGCGCCACTTGCCGCAAACGCAAGCGGCGCCCGCGCCGAGTTTCGAGCGCGTGGGGCGGGCAGTGCGGGCGAGCGACGGCGAAATCGAGCGCAACCCACGCGCGCGCTCGGCAACATTGCGCGTGGCGCGGCGGACCGCGAACGCCGCCTGGACGGGAGAAGCAGCATGACCGCAACCCATCGGCTGAAGGGCATGGGCTGGTTCCTGGCGTGCGTGATCGGCGCGCTCGGCTTCTATCTGATCTCGTTGCAGGTCGCGACCGAGCGCAACAAGCTTGAGGATATGAGCAGGGAGATCACCCAGGCGCGGCGCGACATCCGGTCGTTGCAGACCGAATTCTCGGCGCGCTCGAACCTTGCCCAGCTCGAGCGCTGGAACGGCGAGGTGCTGGCGTTGTCGGCACCGACATCGGCGCAGTTCGTGTCGAGCGAGGCACAACTCGCGTCGCTCGATTTCAACGGTCCCGGCGGTGCCGAGGTGCAGACCGCGCAGCTCGTGATCCCCACTGCTGCGCCGCTGCGCAATACCGCACCTGCGCCGGTTAAAGCGCGGCCGGCGCCGATCGTGATGGCCGCGAACGCCCCAGTGGCCGTCGCGCCCGAGGCGGTGGCCCGCGCGAGGACCGAAGACGCGGCGCCGGCCCGCGTCGCGAAGGTCGCCGCTCCCCATGCGGACGCCGCCAAGCCCAAGGCGGCGCCGGCGCGCGCCAAGGCCGAGGCGATGGCGATGCTCGACCGCAAGCTGCTGAGCGATTCGACCCTGGGCGACATCATGGCGGGCGCACGCGCAGAACGCAGGGCGCGTTGAGCATCCTCATCGCCCGGCCGCTGCCGCAACGGCGGCTGACCGGACAGCGTCACGCGCTGGTCGTCACGTCGCATCAGCGGTTGGTGATGCTGCTGATGCTGTTCGCGGCGGGCGCGGTGCTGATCATTGCACGGCTGATCTATCTCGCGGCCTTCACCGAGCCGGCGACGAGCCGCGACGCCGCGGCGGCGCTCGTGCCGCTGCGCGCGGATATCGTCGATCGCAACGGCGAGCCGCTGGCGCGGACGATCGATGCCTGGTCGATCGGCGTGCATCCCAACCGGATCATCGGCGATCGCGACGAACTTGCGCGCGAACTCGCCGATCTGATCCCCGAGCATGACACGGCCTATTTCTCGCGCCTGCTCCACCGCGATGTGAATTTCACCTATATCCAGCGCCGTGCGCTGCCCGATCTGGTCGAACAGGTGAATGCGCTCGGCGAGCCGGGAATCGTGTTCGATCGTGAGCCCGAGCGGCTTTATCCCCAATCGACGATGGCGGCGCACGCGCTGGGCTTCATCGAGTTTTCCGGGCATGGCGCGCGCGGCATGGAGCGCGCGCTTGATCAGCGGCTGCTCGATCCGGCGATGCGCGGCGAGCCGGTGGCGCTCTCGCTCGACACCCGCGTGCAGGCGGCGATGGAAAGCGAGCTGGGCACGGCGGTCACCAAGTTCCAGGCGCTTGCCGGCGGTGGGGTCGTGCTCGACGTGAATACGGGCGAAGTGCTGGCGATGGTGTCGCTGCCGGACTTCAACCCCAACAATATCGCCGACGCGACCGAAGATGAATTGCGGAACAATGTAACGCAGAGTGTCTACGAGCTGGGATCGACCTTCAAGCCGATCGCGATCGCCGCCGCGATCGACATGGGGGTCGAAACGTCGATGTCGAAGCGCTTCGATGCGACCAAGCCGATCAAGGTCGGCCGGTATACGATCCACGATGATCCCGGCGACGAACAATGGCGCTGGCTCAACATCCCGGAGACGCTCATCTACTCCTCCAATATCGCCACCGCGCGGATCGCCGACGAACTCGGTGCCGAGCGGATCCAGGCGATGTTCCGCCGGCTCAGCTTCGATACCAAGCCGCATATCGAACTGCTGGAAAAGGGGACGCCGCTGTGGCCCAAATATTGGGCGCGCACGACGGTGATGACCACCGCCTACGGTCACGGCATCGCGGTGACGCCGCTGCATCTGGCGAACGCTTATGCCTCGCTCGTCAACGGCGGCATCTGGCGCCCGGCAACGTTGCTGAAAGTGCCACCCGGCCATGCCGTGCAGGGCCGCCGCGTGCTCAAGCCGTCGACCTCCTATCGGATGCGCCAGTTGCTGCGGCTGATCGTGATGAAGGGAACCGGGCGCAAGGGCGATGCGCCGGGCTTCCGCGTCGGCGCGAAGACCGGGACCGCCGAGATGGCCGATGTCGGCGGCTATTCCCGCCACCGCAACGTCTCGACCTTCGCCGCGGCGTTCCCGATGGACAATCCGCGCTATGTCGTGGTCGCCACGCTGGTCGCGCCGCACGGGCTTCCCGAAACCTATGGTCGGTCCACGGCCGCCTGGAACGCGGCGCCCGCGGTGGCGCGGGTCATCCAGCGCATCGGGCCGCAACTCGGTGTGATCCCCGACATGAGCAAGGACATCGACGTTTCCGAACTGCTGCCGCTGCTATGGCAATCGCCCGCCGAGAAGGCGGCGGCAGGCCAGTGAGGCTCGGCGCGCTCACCGGCACTGGCGACGCCGCCACCGTCACCGGTTTCGCGATCGATCACCGAAAGGTGGCGCCGGGCACGGTGTTCGGCGCGTTCCAGGGCACGCGCGTCAACGGCGAGGATTTCATTCCCGCGGCGATCGCGGGCGGCGCGATCGCGGTGGTCGCGCGACCCGAAGCGCACGTCGAGGGCGCGATCCACATCGCCGACCACAATCCGCGCGCGGCGTTCGCCCGGCTTGCCGCGCGCTTCTTCGCACCGTTCCCGGAGACGACAATTGCCGTCACCGGCACCAACGGCAAGACCTCCACGGTTGAGATGGCGCGGCAATTGTGGCGGATGGCGGGGCATCACGCCGCCTCGATCGGAACGCTCGGTGTCGCCACTGCCAACGACAGCGTCTCGACCGGGCTGACCACGCCCGACATCGTCACTTTCCTGTCGAATGTCGCCGGGCTGGCGCGCGAGGGGGTGACGCATCTCGCGTTCGAAGCATCGAGCCACGGCCTGTCGCAATATCGCACCGAGGGCCTGCCCGTGCGCGCGGCGGCGTTCACCAACCTCAGCCGCGACCATCTCGATTACCACAAGGATATGGCGGAATATTTCACCGCCAAGCTGCGCCTGTTTTCCGAAGTGCTCGATCCCGACGGCACCGCGGTGGTGTGGGCCGACGATCCCCAGTCGGCGCGGGTGATCGATCTGGCGCGCGAACGGCGCAACCCGATCATCAGCGTCGGGGTCCACGGCGAGACGCTGAGGCTCGTCTCACGCGCGCCCACGCTGCTGGGGCAAGGGCTGATCGTCGAGGCCGCGGGGTGCGAGCACAAGATCAACCTGCCGCTGATCGGGGCCTATCAGGCGGCGAACGCGCTGACGGCGGCGGGGCTGGTGATCGCGACCGGCGGCGAGGTCGCGCCGACGCTGGCCAGTCTCGCCCGGTTGCAGCCGGTGCGTGGGCGGCTCGAGCGCGCGGTGATCGCGCGCAGCGGCGCGCCCGTCTATGTCGATTATGCGCATACACCCGACGCGATCGAAGCCGCGATCGCCGCGCTCAAACCCCATGCGACCGGCCGGCTGATCGTCATGTTCGGCGCAGGCGGGGACCGCGATGTCGGCAAGCGCGAGGCGATGGGGCGCGTGGCCGCGGCGCATGCCGATCTCGTGATCGTCACCGATGACAATCCGCGCACCGAGGCGCCGGCGGCGATCCGCGCCGATATCCTGAAGGGCGCGCCCGGCGCGATCGAGATCGGCGGCCGGCGCGCGGCGATCGTCGAGGCGATCCGGCTGGCCGGGCCCGACGACATCGTCCTGCTCGCCGGCAAGGGGCACGAACAGGGGCAGATCGTCGGCGATCTCGTGTTGCCCTTCGACGACGTGACCGTTGCGCGCGAGGCGGCGCGATGAGCCTCTGGACCTCCGCCGAGATCGCCGCCGCGACGGGGGGCACCGCTTCCTTGGATTTCGCCGCGAACGGTGTCACCTTCGATTCGCGCGAAGTGGGCAAGGGCGACCTGTTCGTCGCGCTCAAGGGCGAGACGACCGACGGACACAAATATCTCGATTCGGCCTCCGAGCGGGGAGCAGCGGGTGCGGTGGTCGGCAGGACGACCCCGCACCCGCATGTGCTGGTGGCGGACACCGTTGCGGCGCTCGACGATCTCGGCCGCGCGGGCCGCGCGCGCACCGGGGCGACGATCATCGGCGTCACCGGCTCGGTCGGCAAGACCGGGACCAAGGAGGCGTTGTTCGCCGCGCTCGATCGGCCCATGCCGGGCTGCGCGCACCGGTCGCTCAAGAGCTACAACAACCACGTCGGCGTGCCGCTCAGTCTCGCGCGGATGCCGCGTGAGACGCGGTTCGGCGTGTTCGAGATGGGGATGAACCATGCCGGCGAGCTTGCCGCGCTGACCCGGCTCGTGCGCCCCCACATCGCCATCGTCACCGCGATCGCGCCCGCGCACACGGCGTTCTTCCCCGACGAAGCCGCGATCGCCGATGCCAAGGGCGAGATCTTTGCGGGGCTAGAGCCGGGCGGCACCGCGATCATTCCCTATGACAGCCCGCATCGCGACCGCCTGATCGGCGCGGCGACGCCCCATGCCGCGCGCATCGTGACGTTCGGGCTGACACGCGGCGCCGACGTGCAGGCGATCGAGACGATGCGCACGGCGACCGGCGGCACCTTCGTCACCGCACGGCTGGGCGACGAGGAACTGAGCTATACGCTGGCGCAGCCCGGCGCGCATTGGGTGTCGAACAGCCTCGCGGTGCTGGCGGCGGTGCAGGCCGCGGGCGGCGACCTTGCGATGGCGGGGCTCGCGCTGGCCGAACTCGGCGGTCTGCCGGGGCGCGGCGCCCGTTTTGCCGCCAGCGTCGACGGCGGCGAGATATTGGTGATCGACGAGAGCTATAACGCCAACCCGGCCTCGATGCGGGCGGCGCTGGCGGTGCTGGCTGCCGAACCGGCGGCGCGCAAGCTCGCGGTGCTGGGCGAGATGCGCGAACTGGGCGACAAAAGCGATGCCTACCATGCCGACCTGGTCGAGCCGGTACTGGCGTCGGGCGCCCAATCGGTGCTGCTCGTCGGCGAGGCGATGGCGAGCCTTGCAAACGCGCTTGAGGGCCGCATCGAATTCGTCCATGTCGCCGACGCCGCAACCGCGCGCGATCGGCTGGCGACAATGCTGGCGCCCGGCGACACGGTGCTCGTCAAGGGATCGAACGGGGTGGGGCTCGCCAGCGTGATCGACGCGCTCGCGGGTGGGAAACTGTAATGCTGTATCTGATCGCGGAACATCTCGGCTTTCCGGGTGTCCTCAACCTCATTCGCTATTTGAGCTTCCGTTCGGGCGGGGCGGTGGCGACCGCCTTGTTCATCGGCCTGATCATCGGGCCGCGGTTCATCGGCTGGCTGCGCGTGCGCCAGGGCAAGGGGCAGCCGATCCGCAGCGACGGCCCGCAATCGCACCTCGCCAAGCGCGGCACGCCGACGATGGGCGGGCTGATGATCCTCACCAGCCTGACGCTCTCGATCCTGCTGTGGATGGATCTCAAGAATCCCTACGTCTGGGCGTGCCTGTGCGTGACGCTCGGCTTCGGCGCGATCGGCTTCCTCGACGATTACGACAAGGTCAGGAAGGCGAGCAGCGCGGGGGTTTCCGGCAAGATGCGGCTGCTGGGCGAATTCGCCGTCGCCGGTATCGCCAGCTATCTGATCGTGCTCCAGAACGGCACGCATCTCTATCTACCGTTCGTCACCGGTGTGTCGATCGATCTCGGCTGGTTCTACGTCGCCTTCGCGGCGTTCGTGATCGTCTCGTTCGGCAATGCGGTGAATCTCACCGACGGGCTCGACGGGCTGGCGACGATGCCGGTCATCATCGCGTCGGTCGCGTTCATGATCATCGTCTACCTCGTCGGCAACGTGAAGTTCGCCACCTATCTCGGCATCCCGCATGTGGCGGGCGCGGGCGAGCTGGCGATCTTCTGCGGCGCGATGGTGGGCGGGGGACTCGCCTTCCTGTGGTTCAACGCGCCGCCAGCGGCGGTGTTCATGGGCGATACCGGCAGCCTCGCGCTGGGCGGCGCGCTCGGCGCGATCGCGGTGACGGCGCACCACGAGATCGTGCTCGCGATCATCGGCGGGCTGTTCGTCGTCGAGGCGCTGAGCGTCATCATCCAGGTGTTCTTCTACAAGCGCACCGGCAAGCGCGTGTTCAAGATGGCGCCGATCCACCACCATTTCGAACAGCTCGGCTGGAGCGAGCCTACGGTCGTGATCCGGTTCTGGATCATCGCGCTGGTGCTCGCGCTCGCCGGGCTCTCGACGCTCAAGTTGAGATGATCACCAGCCCCGCCTGGCGCGGCAGAGGCTATGCGGTGCTCGGGCTGGCGCGGTCGGGGCAGGCGAGCGTACGGGCGCTGCTGGCAGCGGGCGCCGAAGTGGTGGCGTGGGACAGCGACGCGGCGCGGCGCGGTGCTCTTTCTCCCTCTCCCCTTCAGGGGAGAGGGCCGGGGAGAGGGGAAGCTACAAACGCATCGTCCGGTATTTCCCCTCTCCCAACCCTCTCCCCTGAAGGGGAGAGGGCTTTTGCGTTTGCCGACCTCGAAACGATCGACCTTGCAGGCTTCGACGCGCTGGTGGTGTCGCCCGGCGTGCCCATCAACCGCCATCCGCTCGCGGCGAAGGCGCGTGCGGCCGGCGTGCCGATCATCGGCGATATCGAGCTGTTCGCCGAGGCGCGCGCCGGACTGCCGCCGCACAAGGTGGTCGGGATCACCGGCACCAACGGCAAGTCGACGACGACCGCGCTGATCCACCATATCCTCGAGACGGCGGGTATCCCCAGCCTGATGGGCGGCAATATCGGGCTGCCGATCCTCGAACAGCAGCCGTTGCCCGAAGGCGGCGTCTACGTGCTCGAACTGTCGAGCTACCAGATCGATCTGACGCGGAGCCTCGATTGCGATGTCGCGGTGTTGCTCAACATCACGCCGGACCATCTCGACCGGTATAAGGATTTCAGCGCCTATCGCGCATCCAAGTTGCGGTTGTTCAAAATGATGCGTCCGCCGCACATCGGCGTGCTGAATTGGCATGTGCCGGTTGGTGAAGCGCTATATCGTACGCTGTTTGAAACCCATCCATGCGAGTTCTGGTCCAATTACGACGATAATGTGGAGGACCCCTACGACCTGTGGGGCGCCTTCGATGAGCACGGGCAGACCGCTTCCCGCGATCATTTGAGCACACAACAGGATTGGCCAACCCTGCAAGGGCCGCACAATGCGCAAAATGCGATCTCGGCCATTCTGGCGTGCGAAGCTCTCGGCGTTCCCGAGGAGGTGATCAGCGAGGCGTTGAAGACCTTCACCGGCCTGCCGCACCGGATGCAGCGTGTCGGCGTGGTGGCGGGCGTCACTTATGTCGACGACAGCAAGGCGACCAACCCCGAGAGCGTCGCGCCCGCGCTGGGCGCGTTCGACCGTATCCACTGGATTTTGGGGGGGCGCGCCAAAACGGACGATCTCGACGCCTGCGCGCCTTATTTCGATCGCATCGCGCGCGCCTATACGATAGGCGAGGCGGGGCCGCGCTTCGCCGAGATCCTGCGCCCGCACATGGCGGTGGACGAAAGCGGCACGCTCGACGTCGCGGTCGCGCGCGCGCATCGGGCCGCGATGCCGGGCGATACGGTATTGCTGTCGCCCGCCTGTGCCTCGTTCGATCAGTTTCGCGATTACGAAGCGCGTGGGGACGCGTTTCGTGACGCCGTGGAGGGGCTGACATGACCGATGGTCGCGTGACGCGCGCAGGGCTGTGGACGCGGATGAAGCCGCGCGCGGGGCGCGGCGATGCCACCCCGCTCGCGATGTGGTTCTGGGATATCGACCGCGTGCTGCTGCTGATCGCGCTGTGCCTGATGGCGATCGGGCTGATCGCGGTCGCGGCGGCGTCGCCGGCGAGCGCGGTGCGCTATTCGGGCGACACCCATCATATCGCGCCGCTTTACTATTTCTGGCGCCAGCTCGCCTGGGTCGCGATCTCGCTGCCGGTCATGTTCTTCGTCTCGATGCTGCCCGTCCAGACCGCCAAGCGCCTCGCGCTGATCGGCTGCGCGGTGTGCGTGGCGCTGCTAATGGCGGTGCCGTTCATCGGCGCCGAGGTGAACGGCGCGCGGCGCTGGTTTTCGGTCGGGATCGGGCAGTTCCAGCCGTCCGAATTCCTCAAGCCGTTCTTCATCGTCACGATCGCCTGGCTGCTCTCGCTGCGCGCGCGCGAAAAGGACTTGCCGGTGCTGCCGCTGACGCTGCTGCTGACCGGCGGCATCGGGTTCCTACTGATGCTCGAACCCGATTTCGGCCAGACGATCATCTTCGGGGCGGTGTGGCTGGCGCTGCTGATGATCGCGGGCACGCCGATGCGGCTGCTGGGGGCGCTGATCGGCTGCGTACCCGTGGGGCTGGTCGCGGCGTATATGTTCTACGATACCGCGCGGCTCAGGATCGACGCCTTTCTGTTCCCGAGCGCCGACCCCAACCAGATGATCGATCATTACCAGACCGACATGGCGCACGCGACGCTGACCGGCGGCGGCGTGTTCGGGACGGGGCCGGGTGGCGGGATCATGAAATTCCGCCTGCCCGAGGCACACACCGACTACATCTTCTCGGTGATCGGCGAGGAATTCGGGCTGATAAGCTGTGCGATCGTCGCGCTGCTGTTCGTCGCGCTGGTGGCGCGGGTGTTCGTCAAGCTGCTCGACGAACAGGACGAGTTCCGGTTGCTCGCGGCCGCGGGGCTCGCGATCCAGTTCGGCGCACAGGCGATGATCAACATGCTCGTCAATACCGGCATGGCGCCCTCGAAGGGCATGACGTTGCCCTTCATCAGCTATGGCGGATCGTCGATGATCGCGCTGTCGATCGGCATGGGATTGCTGCTCGCGTTCACGCGGCGCAATCCGTTCTTGACGCGATCGCCCTATAGCGTGCGATGGAGTGGGGCATGACACGCGAACGCCATTTCGTCCTCGCCGCCGGCGGCACCGGCGGCCATATGGTCCCCGCCGCCGCCCTCGCCGCCGAACTCGCCCGGCGTGGCCACCGCGTCGCGCTGGTGAGCGACGAACGTGGGGTGCGCTTTCCGGGCCTGTTCGAAGGCGTGCAGACGCACGTTCTGCCAGCGGGACGGTTGACGGGCGGGCCGATCGGCTGGATCAAGGCGGGGCGGAATATTCTCGCCGGGCGCGCAATGGCGCGCGAACTCTATCGCACCTTCAAGCCCGAGGCGGTGATCGGCTTCGGTGGCTATCCCGCGCTTCCGGCGCTGCTGGCGGCGTTCAAGGCCGGCATTCCGACCGCGATTCATGAGCAGAATGCGGTGCTGGGCCGGGTCAACCGCCTGGTCGCGCGCAAGGTCGATGCGGTCGCGACCTCTTATGCCGAGGTCGATCGGCTCGACGCCAAATATGCCGACAAGGTGCGCCTCGTCGGCAATCCGGTGCGCGAGGCGGTGCTGGCGCTGCGCGATCGGCCCTATCCGGTGATCGAGGAGGACGGCATCTTCCGCGTGCTCGTGACCGGCGGCAGCCAGGGCGCGAGCGTGCTGAGCAAGGTCGTCCCCGATGGGCTGTCGATGCTCCCGGTTGCGTTCCGCCGCCGGTTGCAGGTGACGCATCAGGCGCGGATCGAGGATATCGACAACGCGCGCGCCAAATATGCCGAACTGTCGATCGCCGCCGAACTCGCGACCTATCTTCCCGACATGCCCGAGCAACTCGCCTGGGCGCATCTGGTGATCGCGCGCGCGGGCGCCTCGACGATCGCGGAGTTGACCGCGGCGGGGCGGCCCGCGATCCTGGTGCCGCTGCCCTCAGCGACCGATGATCACCAGACCGCCAATGCCGAGGAGATCACGCAGGCGGGCGGCGCGCGCACGATCCGGCAAGACCAGTTCACGCCCGTCGAACTCGCCAAGCAGATGCAGAAGCTCGGGCTCGATCCGGTGGCGCTGACCAATGCGGCGGCGCGCGCGCGCGATTGTGGGCGGCCCGACGCCGCGCGCGACCTCGCCGATCTGGTCGAAACGCTGGGCGGGCCCGTGCGGGCGAGCGAGATCGGCGTGCCGCTGCCGACCGGCGCCGACGGAAAGCCGGCCTACGCATGAGGGGCGTCGCGATCGATATCGGCACGATCCATTTCGTCGGCATCGGCGGGATCGGCATGTCGGGCATCGCCGAGGTGATGCACAATCTCGGCTATCGCGTGCAGGGATCGGACGTAGCCGAGGGCTATGTCGTCCAGGGCTTGCGCGATCACGGCATCGCGGTCGAGATCGGCCACAGACCTGAGAATGTCGACGGCGCGGCGGTGGTGGTGGTCTCGACCGCGGTCAAGCGCGGTAACCCCGAAGTCGAAGCCGCGCTCGAACGCCGCATCCCTGTGGTCCGGCGCGCCGAGATGCTGGCCGAACTGATGCGTCTCAAATCGACCGTCGCGGTGGCGGGGACGCACGGCAAGACGACGACGACATCGATGATCGCGGCGCTGCTCGATGCCGGCGGGGTCGACCCGACGGTGATCAACGGCGGGATCATCAACAGCTATGGCTCGAACGCCCGGCTCGGCGCGTCGGACTGGATGGTAGTCGAGGCCGACGAGAGCGACGGCAGCTTCCTGCGGCTCGACGGGACGATCGCGGTCGTCACCAATATCGATCCCGAGCATCTCGATCATTACGGCGACTTCGATCACGTCAAGGCGGCCTATGTCGAGTTTGTCGAGAACGTGCCCTTCTATGGCGCGGCGCTGCTGTGCCTCGATCATGCCGAAGTGCAGGGGATCGTACCGCGCATCCGCGATCGGCGCATCGTGACCTATGGTTTCGCGGCGCAGGCCGATGTGCGCGGGATCAACGTGACCCCCGAAGGCGGCGCGAACCGCTTCGATGTCGCGGTGCGCGATCGCGACGGCAACGTGCGCACGATCGACGGGATCGAGCTGCCGATGCCGGGGCGCCACAACGTCCAGAACGCGCTCGCCGCGATCGGCGTCGCGCTCGAACTCGGCATCGACGATGCGAAGATCCGACAGGGCTTTGCCGGGTTCGGCGGGGTCAAGCGCCGTTTCACCAAGGTGGGCGAGGTGGCGATCGGCGGCGGCACGGTGCCGGTGATCGACGATTACGGTCATCATCCGGTGGAGATTCGCGCGGTGCTTTCGGCGGCGCGTGAAGGGGCGAAGAACCGGGTGATCGCGGTCGTCCAGCCGCATCGCTATTCGCGGCTCCACGACCTGATGGGCGAATTCCAGACCGCGTTCAATGATGCCGATATCGTGCTGGTGGCGCCGGTCTACGCGGCGGGCGAGGCGCCGATCGAAGGGATCGATGCGCAGGCGCTGGTCGACGGGCTCAAGCGGCGCGGGCATCGCTCGGCGGCGGGCGTGACCGATGCCGACGCGCTGGCGGTGCGGCTCGCCGAGATGATCCAGCCGGGCGATATGGTGATCTGCCTCGGGGCGGGCGACATCACCAAATGGGCCGCCGGTCTTGCGTCGGCGATCGAGGCGGCGCGCGCCGAGGTGGCGGCATGAGCGTCTGTTACGCCCTGCCGCCGCTGCGCGGTTCGGCCGAGCATCAGGGCAGCCTCGCCGATTTCATCTGGTTCCGCACCGGCGGGCCGGCGGAATGGCTGGTGCGGCCCGAAGATAGCCGCGATCTCGCGGTGTTCATGGCCGGGCTTGCGTCCGATACGCCGGTGCTGCCGGTGGGGGTCGGCTCCAACTTGATCGTGCGCGACGGCGGCGTGCCGGGCGTGGTGGTGCGGCTGCCCAAGGCGATGGCGAAAGTGTCGGTCGAGCCCGACAATCGCGTCCGCGCGGGCGCCGGGGCGATGGGGATCACCGTCGCCAGCGCCGCGCGCGATGCCGGGATCGCGGGCCTCGAATTTTTACGCGGGATACCGGGCACGGTCGGCGGCGCGGTGCGGATGAACGCGGGGGCCTATGGCCGCGACACGAGCGACATATTGATTGAAGCGACCGTGGTAACGCGCGACGGCGCGGTCGAGACGTGGCCCGCCGAGCGGTTGGGCTATACCTATCGCCATTCGGCCTTGCCCGCGGGCGCGGTGGTGGTCGAGGCACTGTTCGCGGGCGTGCCCGGCGACAAGGCCGTGATCGCCGCCGAGATGGATCGGATCGCTGCCGAACGCGAAGCCTCGCAGCCGCTGCGCAGCCGCACCGGGGGCTCGACCTTCAAGAATCCCGAGGGCCACAAGGCGTGGGCGCTGATCGATGCCGCGGGGTGTCGCGGGCTGCGGCGCGGCGACGCGCAGGTGAGCGAGAAACATTGCAACTTCCTGCTCAACCTCGGCGGCGCGTCGAGCGCCGATATCGAGGCGCTGGGCGAGGAAGTGCGCGCGACGGTCTTGGCGCATTCGGGGATCAGTCTCGAATGGGAAATCCAGCGCGTGGGGGTGCCGGCATGAGCCTTTCCCTCGCCATCGCGATCCTTACCGTCCCGGCCTTCACCGGGATGGAAGGGGCATTGTCATGACCCCCCGCCATATCGCGGTCCTCATGGGCGGCTGGTCGGCCGAGCGCGAGGTGTCGCTGATGTCGGGCGCGGGTATCGCCGATGCGCTCGAAAGCCTCGGGCATCGCGTCACGCGGATCGATATGGATCGCGAGGTCGCGCTTCGCCTGGCCGAGGCAAAGCCCGATCTGGTGTTCAACGCCCTCCACGGCACGCCCGGTGAGGATGGATCGGTGCAGGGGATGCTCGATCTGATGGGGCTCGCCTACACCCATTCGGGGCTCGCCACCTCGGTGGTCGCGATCGACAAGCAACTCACCAAACAGACGCTGGTGCCGCACGGCATTCCCATGCCGGGCGGGCGGATCGTCAAGAGCGCGGATCTGTACGAAGCCGATCCGCTGGCGCGGCCCTATGTGTTGAAGCCGGTCAACGAAGGCTCGTCGGTGGGCGTCGCGATCGTGACCGACGACGGTAATTACGGCAACCCGATCGGCCATGATGTGAAGGGTCCGTGGCAGGAATTCGATGAGTTGCTCGCCGAACCGTTCATCCGCGGGCGCGAACTGACGACGGCGGTGCTGGGCGATCAGGCGCTGGGCGTCACCGAACTTCGCCCCAAGAGCGGCTTCTACGATTACGACGCCAAATATACCGACGGCCTCACCGATCATCTCTTCCCCGCCGATATTCCCGATGAGATCGCCGCGGCGTGCAAGCGGATCGCGCTCGAGGCGCACCGGCTGCTCGGCTGCAAGGGGTGCTCGCGCGCCGATTTCCGCTGGGATGACAGCCAGGGTGAGGACGGGCTGTTCCTGCTCGAGGTGAATACCCAGCCGGGGATGACGCCGCTCAGCCTCGTGCCCGAGCAGGCACGGCATCTTGGCATCTCCTACACCGACCTCGTCCAGCGCATCGTCGACGACGCACTGTCGGAGGTGGCGCGGTGAGCCGGACGATCAGGCGCGGATCGCCACCCCGGCGTGGTGGGGCGAAGCGGCGCGTGCAGAAACCGCCGCGGCGCTCGTTCGGCGATCGCATCCTCGAATGGCTCCAGATCAGCGAGGAGACGCTGCGGCGGACGGTAACATGGGCGATCGTGCTCGCCGCGAGCGCGGTGCTGATCGTCGCGGCGACGTGGATCGGCGTTCCGGGCATGGTCGGCGCCGCGATCGCCGAGGGCGTTGGGCGCGCGGGCTTCCGTGTCGAGCAGGTCGAGGTCACCGGGCTCAAGCGGATGGACAAGATGACGGTCTATGCGGTCGCGCTCGACCAGCAATCGCGCGCGATGCCGCTCGTCGATCTCGAGGACGTGCGCCAGAAGCTGCTGCGCTACGGCTGGATCGAGGACGCGCACGTCTCGCGACGGCTGCCCGACACGCTGCTGATCCAGATCGACGAACGTACGCCCGCCGCGGTCTGGCAGGATAATGGGCAGTTGACGCTGATCGACGCGAACGGCGTGCTGCTGGAACCGGTGTCGCCTGCGGCGATGCCGCCGCTGCCGCTGCTGATCGGCGAGGGCGCCGCCGGGCAGGCGCCCGCCTATCAGGCGCTGATCGATGCGGCGCCCGCGCTGCGCCCGCGCATCCGCGCCGCGACGTGGATCGGCAACCGGCGCTGGAACCTGCTGTTCGACAGCGGCGAGACGCTCGCGCTGCCCGAGGAGGATGCCGCGCGCGCGCTCGTCAAGTTCGCCGAGCTTGATGGCGCCGACCGGCTGCTCGGCAAGGGATTTCTGCGGTTTGATATGCGCGATCCGACGAAACTGGTCGCGCGCAAGCCGGGAGAGGTGGTACGGCACGATGTCGCGCCGGCCGCGTCGCCGAGGCCCATTGCCTCCGACGCGCCCGTGGGCGGCGAGGACGGCTGAACGTGTTGCGTCAGGGGGAAGTCGAATGGCGAAGGCAGCGCCCGAGGATCTGATCACAACGCTCGACATCGGGTCGTCGAAAGTGTCGGCGATGATCGCGCAGAAGGCCGATGGCGGCGAACTGATCGTGCTCGGTACCGGCCAGCGCGAGAGCCGCGGTGTCAAGCGCGGCTATATCGCGGATATGGCCGCGACCGAGATCGCGGTGCGTGAGGCGGTCGAGCAGGCGGAGCGGATCGCGGGGATCAATATCGAGAACGTTTGGGTCGGCTTCTCCGCGGGCGGGCTGGTGTCCGACGTTGCCTCCGTCGAGGTCGAACTGGGCGGGCACCGGATCGAGCAGGCGGATATCGACGAACTGCTCCATGCCGGGCGCGAATCGATCGATCCGGGTGGCCGCATGGTGCTCCACGCCCAGCCGACGCTCTACACGCTCGACGGTCTCACCGGCGTCAAGAAACCGCTCGGGCTCCACGCGGATCGCCTCGGCGTGCATATCCATGTCGTCGCGGCGGACGGATCGCCGGTCCGCAATCTCGATCTGTGCGTCCGCTCGGCGCATCTCGAGGTGAAGTCGATCATCGCCGCGCCGCTCGCGACCGGCCTGGCGTGTCTTTCGGACGAGGAGCGCGAACTGGGCGTCGCGCTGGTCGAAATGGGGGCGGGCATCACCAACGTCTCGCTGTTCGCGGGCGGGATGCTGGTGGGGCTCCAATCGATCCCGATCGGCGCGGCCGACATCACCGACGACATCGCCTCCGCGTTCGGCACGCGGCGCGCGCAGGCCGAGCGGATGAAATGCTTCTACGGTTCGGCCAATATGAGCCCGCGCGACAATCACGACATGATCGACGTCGCGCCGATCTCGGCCGAGGACGAAGGCGAGGGATCGCGGATCACGCGCGCACAACTGATCGCGGTCATCCGCCAGCGGCTCGAAGTGTTGACCGGCGAGATCCAGAAAGCGCTCAAGGCGTTGGGTTTCGATGGGCCGGTCGGCCGGCAGGTCGTGCTGACGGGCGGCGGCGCCGAGTTGAAGGGCATTGCCGATTACGTCCAGCAGGCGCTGGGCCGCGCGGTGCGGGTCGGCCGTCCGCGCGGGCTGACGGCGCTGCCCGATGCGCATTCGGGGCCGGCCTTTTCGACGCTGGCGGGACTCGCCTTCTTCGCCGCGAGCGACCCGATCGACCTGCGATCGGCGGTGCCGGCGGACCAGATGATCCACAAACCGCGCGGGTTGGGTGCGGTGAGGCGGTTGATGGCTGCGGTTAAAGCGAATTATTAAGGATTTGTGTTCCGGCGCCCCTGTTTTCACTAGAGTCCCTGAAACGCATAGTGCAAAAGGCGTCGGGCATGTTGAATCCCCTGAGTAGCCGGGGAAGGGCGGAGAACACCGATGAGCATCGAATTCCTCACTCCTGAGGCCGACGAGTTGACCCCTCGTATCGCCGTGATCGGCGTTGGCGGCGCGGGCGGCAACGCGATCGCGAACATGATGCGCGCCGAGGTCCAGGGGGTGGATTTCCTGGTCGCGAACACCGACGCGCAGGCGCTCAAGCAATCGAGCGCGTCGAGCAAGATCCAGCTTGGCGCCAAGATCACCCAGGGGCTGGGCGCGGGCTCGCGGCCCGAAATCGGGCGCGCGGCTGCCGAAGAGACGATCGACGACGTCACCAAGATGCTCGAAGGCGCGCATATGTGCTTCATCGCCGCCGGCATGGGCGGCGGCACCGGCACGGGGGCGGCGCCCGTCATCGCCAAGGCGGCGCGTGACATGGGCATCCTGACGGTCGGCGTGGTCACCAAGCCGTTCTCGTTCGAGGGTAGCCGCCGGGCCAAATCGGCCGATGCGGGCATCGAGGAATTGCAGAAGTTCGTCGATACGTTGATCGTCATCCCCAACCAGAATCTGTTCCTGATCGCCAACGCGAACACGACCTTCAAGGAAGCGTTCCAGATGGCGGACGAGGTGCTCCAGCAGGGCGTGCGCGGCATCACCGACCTGATGGTGATGCCCGGCCTGATCAACCTCGACTTCGCCGACGTCCGTTCGGTGATGCAGGAAATGGGCAAGGCGATGATGGGTACCGGCGAGGCCGACGGCGACGCCCGCGCGCTCGAAGCCGCGCAGAAGGCGATCGCCAACCCGCTGCTCGACGGCGTGTCGATGCAAGGCGCCAAGGGCGTGATCATCTCGATCACCGGCGGCGAGGACATGCGCCTGCTCGAGGTTGACGAGGCGGCGAACCACATCCGCGAGCTGGTCGATCCCGACGCCAACATCATCTGGGGCTCGGCGTTCAATCCCGATCTCGACGGCAAGATCCGCGTTTCGGTGGTTGCCACCGGGATCGACGCCGACGCCGCGCTCCAGCCGCCCGCGCAGGATAGCGCGCGCGTCTTCTCCTTCTCGACGCCGAAGAAGACGGCGCCGGCCCCCGCGCCCGATCCGGTGGCGGACGAACCGGCGGCCGAAGCGATCGACTCGCCGGTCGAGGAGGCTCCGATCACCGAGGAAGCGCCGATTGCCGCCGAGGCCGCGGCGGAGGAGCCGGTGCGCGATGGCGACGCTGATACGGCGGCCGATCCGCTGTCCGACACCGCGGATATCACGGCGGCTGACGACGAACTGGTGCTCGGTAGCGATACGATCGTCCCGGAAGCGCCCAAGAGCGGCAGCGAGGCCGATGCGTTGGCGAACGAGCGGCCCAACAACCGCCGCCGCTGGCTCTCGGCCGGCTCGGCGGCGGGCGAGAGCGTGGCCACGGCGAGCGAGGGCAACAGCCCGGTCGTCGAAAAAGGGGAGGCAGCGACATCGCCTGCCCCCAAGGTGAAGCTCGGCGGCACATTGTTCGAGCGCATGTCGAGCGTCAGCCGCGGGACGCGCGGCGAGGATGCCGCCGAGGACAAGGATGCGCTGGATATTCCGCGTTTCCTCCACCGCCAGAACAATCAATAATCGCGTCCGCGCCGGTCGATCGCCGGCGCGGCTCGCTTCGTCGCGGCTGCGGCCGTGGGTCAGTGCATGTTAAGCATCGTCGGACCCTAGCTGGGACTTCATGAAGCTTCCGCCTCTCGTTTCCGAAATCGCCCTGCTGGCGGGAATGTCGGCAGCGGTGGTGGTGCCCGCGGTCGCGCAGACGACGCACCCGACGGGGCGCACCGCGACCGGGCTGGCAACGATCGCGCCGCCGACCCCCGATGCCGACGAACTCGCCGATCAGATGCGCGCGCTCGCCAAGAATCCGAAAGACGTTGGGGCGCTGATCCGTGCCGGCGAACTGACGCTGGTGCTGGGCGATCCGACCGCCGCGGCGGTCTTGTTCTCGCGCGCCGAGAAGATCGCGCCCGACAATGCCCGGATGAAGGCGGGCATGGCGACGACCCTGGTGCGGATGGAGCGGCCCGCGGAGGCGTTGCGGCTGTTCGCGGAGGCCGAGCGTGGCGGTTATGGCGTCGAGAAATTCGCGGCAGAACGCGGCCTCGCATACGATCTGATCGGCGCCCAGGCCTATGCGCAGCGCGATTATCGGCTGGCGCTGGATCAGGGCAAGAGCGACGAGACGGCGCGGCGCTACGCGCTCTCGCTCGGCATTTCGGGGCAGAAGGACGCCGCGATCGCGGTGCTCGATCCGCTGCTGCGCAAGCAGGACAGGGCGGCATGGCGCGACCGGGCCTTCATCCTGGCGATGAACGGCGAGGCCGACGAAGCGGAGAAGATCGCGACCGCGATGATGCCGGGGCCGGTCTCCGAAGGGTTGCGGCCCTTCTTCGAGCAGCTTGCGGGCCTGTCCGCGGTCAATCGCGCGTTCGCAGTTCATTTCGGGGAATTGCGGCCCACGGCGGCCCGGATCGCCGACGCGAAACTTGCCCCGACATTGCCCGCGCTGACGGCCGAGGCAGCGCCGACGCGGCTGGCTTCGGCCGAGCCGTCACCCGTCGCACGATCGACGCGGCACGACCGGTCGGCGACAGAACAACGCAAACCGCCCGCAACCGCGCGACTCCGGCCGGGGCGGACCGCGCTGGCGGCGACACCGACGCGGGCCCCGGCGGCGACCTCAACGCCGGAGGCGAGTGCACCGGTGACGGTGGCCGCGCGCGAACCGGGGGATGATCGCGCTACGGTGCGTGCCGCAACGCCCGAACCCTGGCCCGCTCCGATCCGCATGGCGGCCAACGACGCCGCAGCGCCAATTGCGAATCGCCCGAGCGCTCCATCGACGGCGTCGTCTCCTTCGTCCCGGACGGCCGCTGCGCCGACACGGGCTGAGGTTGATTCGGCGGCATCGGCGACGCCGTCGGTGATCGGTGGTGAGGATTCGATCCTCGCGAAGATCATCGCCGGCATCCACGTTCCCGAGAGCGAGCTTGGCACCGCACCGACGCCGGGCGCGCCCGCGCCCGCGCCCGTATCCGCGTCTGCGCCGAACAACGAAGGCAGCGCGGTCGCCAAGGCACAGGCCGCGCTCGATGCCACGGCGGCAAAGGCCGAGGCCGATCGTCTCGCCGCGATCAAGGAAGCCGCAGACCGCAAGGCCGAGCGCGCAGCGAAGGCGGAGGCCGATCGCAAGGCGGCGGCGAAGAAGGCCGCGGAGGAAAAGGTCGCGGCAGACAAAAAGGCGGCCGCGGAAAAGATCGCGGCGGCCAAGAAGGCGGCCGAAGCGAAAAAGGCCAGGGCCGAGCCGGCGCGGTTCTGGGTTCAGGTCGCGGGCGGCGCCAACGAAGCCATGCTGGCGCGCGCTTTTTCCCGGGTCGTCGACAAGGCGCCCGCGCTGATGAAGGGCAAGCAAGGCTGGTGGACGCCGCTCAACGCCACCAATCGCGTGCTCACGGGGCCGTTCAAATCGAGCGCCGAAGCGCAGGGGTTCGTTAACAAGCTTGCAGGCGCCGGCGTGTCGGCCTTCTCGTTCACGAGCAAGGACGGGCAGAAAGTGACGAGATTGTCGGCCAAATGATCCGGCGGCGCGCATGACGCCGGCGCCCTGGGCCTCGCACCCCGATGCCAGCCGCGGTCGTCTTCATGGGGAACGTGTGGAGACGCGCGGCCCGCGCGATGCCTTCCAGCGCGATCGCGATCGGATCATCCATTCGATCAGTTTCCGCCGGCTGCGGCACAAGACGCAGGTGTTCCTGTCGCCCGACGGCGATCATTTCCGCGTCCGGTTGACGCACAGCCTCGAAGTCGCGCAGATCGGGCGGACGATCGCGCGGGCGCTTGGGCTCAACGAGGATCTGACCGAGGCATTGTGCCTCGCACACGATATCGGCCATCCACCCTTCGGCCACGCCGGCGAGGATGCGTTGCAGGCGGCGATGGCGGGCGAGGGTGGCTTCGACCACAACGGGCACACGCTGCGCACGCTGATGGTGATCGAGCAGCCCTATCCGCTGTGGGACGGGCTCAATCTGACCTGGGAGACGCTGGAAGGGCTCGCCAAGCACAATGGCCCGGTGGGCGATCCCGGCTGGGCGCTGGCGGCGGCGGATGCGATGGTGCCGCTCGAGCTTTCGACGCATGCCTCGCTCGAGGCGCAGGTTGCCGCGATCGCCGACGACATCGCCTATGACAATCACGATATCGACGACGGGCTGCGTGCCGGGCTGCTGACGCTCGATCAATTGCTCGACGTGCCGTTTGTCGCGCGCGGCTGGGAGAGGGTGCGCGCACGCTATCCGCAGGTCGAGGAAACGCGGCTGGTGCGCGAGTTGGTCCGCTCGCAGATCGGCACGATGGTCAACGATGTGATCGAGGAAACCCGCCGGCGTATCGGCGCCGCGAAGGTCGAAACGGTAGCGGACGTGCGTGCCGCCGGGATGACGCTCGCCTGTTTCTCGGCGGCGATGCGCGACGAGGAGCGCGACCTCAAGCGCTTTATGTATGCCAGCCTCTACCATCACCCCCGCCAGCTTGCCGCCGCCGCATCGGCGCGGGTGATCGTCGCTGGGCTGTTCGAGGCGTATCGCGAGGCACCGACGCGGATGGCGACGGGCTGGCACGAACGCATCGAGGGCGCCGAGCCGTGGCGCAGCCGGCACATCGCCGACTATATCGCTGGCATGACGGACCGCTATGCGATCGCCCGGTATCGCGAGGTCGTCGGCCCGATCGACCTGCCCGAAGGGTTCTGATCGCGGTCATCAGGAAGGAAGGCGGAGCCGGATACGGCGCCGGGCTTTGCGCCCGGTGCGCGCATGAGGTAAGGCGCGCGCTTTCCCGACGCTGGATGGATTATGACACTCTACACGCGCTTCGCCGCGCATCTCGATGCGGCGCTGGATTCGCTCGTCTCTGAAGGCGCTTTGCCGGCGGGGCTGGAGCGACGCGCGGTGACCGTGGAGCCGCCGCGCGATCCCACGCACGGCGATCTCGCCACCAACGCGGCGATGGTGCTCGCCAAGCCCGCGGGCACCAATCCGCGCGCACTGGCGGAGCGCATCGCGGCCGAACTCGATGCGCTGGAGGAGGTCGCATCGGTGGCGGTTGCGGGGCCGGGGTTCATCAACCTGCGGCTGACCGACGATACGTGGCGCGCCGAGCTCTCGGCGATCCTCGATGCCGGTGACGATTACGGCCGGATCACGAGCGCGGCGCCGACGACAGTGAACGTCGAATATGTGTCCGCCAACCCGACCGGGCCGATGCACATGGGGCATTGCCGGGGCGCGGTGGTGGGCGACGCGCTCGCCAATCTGCTCGAATTCGCAGGCCACAAGGTAATCCGCGAATATTATGTCAACGACGCCGGCGGGCAGGTCGATGTGCTCGCGCGGTCGGTGCATATGCGCTACCGCGAGGCGCTGGGCGAGGATGTCGGCGCGATCCCCGAGGGGCTCTATCCGGGCGACTATCTTGTGCCGGTGGGACAAGAGCTTGCGCGCGAATTCGGTGACGCGTTCGCAGATAAGCCCGAGGCCGATTGGCTGGTGTTGTTCCGCACCCGCGCGGTGGCGGCGATGATGGCGATGATCCGCGCCGATCTGGCGCTTCTCGGCATCCACCATGGCGTCTTCGCGTCCGAGGCCGCGTTGCAGGCGGCGGGCAAGCCCGAGGCGGCGGAGGCCGATCTGCGCGCCCGCGATCTGGTGTACGACGGCGTGCTCGAGGCGCCCAAGGGCGAGACGCCCGAGGATTGGGAGCCGGTCGAACTGCCGCTGTTCCGATCGACGCGGTTCGGCGACGATCAGGATCGGCCGATCCGCAAGTCGAACGGGCAATGGACCTATTTCGGCGCCGACCTCGCCTATCATTACCAGAAGGCCGAGAATGCCGACGCGCTGATCGACATCTGGGGGGCGGACCATGCCGGCACGGTCAAGCGGATCGTCGCCGCGGTGCAGGCGCTGACCGGGGGGCGGACGCGCTTCGACGTCAAGCTGGTGCAGATGGTGCGGCTGCTGCGCAACGGCGAACCGGTGAAGATGTCCAAGCGTTCCGGTAACTTCGTGACGCTTGCCGATGTCGTGCGCGAAGTCGGCAAGGATGTCGTCCGCTTCACGATGCTGACGCGCAAGGCCGATGCGCAGATGGATTTCGACTTCGCCAAGGTGGTCGAGGCGTCGAAGGATAATCCGGTGTTCTACGTCAACTACGCGCATGCGCGGATCGCGTCGCTGCATCGGCGCGCCGAGGAGGCCGGGATCGACTGTCCGGGCGCCGATCTGTCCCATCTCGATACGCAGGAACTGGCGCTGGTGAAGCTGGCGGCGCAGTTTCCGCGCATCGTTGAGACTGCCGCCACCGCGCGGGAGCCGCATAGAATAGCATTTTATCTCTACGACTTGTCGGCAATGTTTCATGCGCTATGGAATGTCGGCAACGATGCCCCCGAACGGCGCTTCCTGATCGTCGATAATGCCGCGCTGACGTGTGCGCGTCTTTTCTTGGCCGATGCGATCGGGCAGATTATCAGGAATGGCCTCGCCATCATGGGGGTAGAGGCGGTTCGGGAGATGAACTGATGGCCACCAATGGCGACCTGACCGACGAGGACCGGCTGCCCTGGCTGGAAACCGTGGACGAGGAATATGAGGCAGGACCGTCGGTGCTGCGCATCGCGGCGCTGGTGATCCTCGGCCTCGCGTTGATCGCGGGCGTCGTCTACGCCGTCTACTGGTTTCAGAACCGGCCGTCGGGCGCGTCGGGCAGCGGCGCCCTCATCCGCGCGCAGGAAGGCGACTACAAGGTCAAGCCCGACCAGCCGGGCGGCATGAAGCTCGACGGTGAGAACTCGCAGGCGCTGGCGACCAGCGAGGGCGCCAATACCGGCGACGGCGCGATCGACCTGAACGCGGTGCCCGAGGCGCCCGTCACGGGGAGCGCGGCGAGCAAGACGCAGCCGGCGGCACGCGACGGCAAGGCGATCGCAGTGCCCGAATCGGGTGGGAAGTTGCAGGCGAAGGCACCGGTGACGGCGCCCAGGGCGGCGGCTGGCGGTGGTGCGGGCAGCGCGCTCGTCCAGCTCGGTTCGTTCCCGACCGAAGGGCAGGCCAAGACGGCGTGGACACGCGTGTCGAAGCGCTTCGCCTATCTCGCGCCGCTCGGCCAGTCGATCGAGAAGGCGACCGTCAACGGCAACACCGTCTATCGCCTGCGCGTCAACGCCGGGAGCGCCGACCAGGCCAAATCGGTGTGCGGCAAGCTCAAGGTCGCGGGCGAGGCTTGTTTCATTCCCAGGGACTGAGTAGCCCGCAGGGCCATGAAGCCCGTGATCTTCGGCCTTGCGGGGCCGGCCCTTACCGACGACGAGCGCGCCTTCTTTCGCGAGGCCGCGCCCGCCGGCTACATTCTGTTCAAGCGTAATATTGAGAACCGGGCCCAGGTGCGCGCGCTGACCGACAGCCTGCGCGATCTGGCGGGGCGCGACGATCTGGCGATCCTGATCGATCAGGAAGGCGGCCGCGTCGCGCGGATGCAGCCGCCCGAATGGCCCGCTTTTCCGGCCGGCCCCGCGTTCGACAAACTCTATGAGATCGCGCCGGTTTCGGGGATCGAGGCGGCGCGGGCCAACGCGCGAGCGATCGCGCTGACGCTCGCCGAGGTGGGGATCGCGGTCGATTGCCTGCCGCTGCTCGACGTCGCGCATGCCGACACGACCGACGCGATCGCGAGCCGGGTGCTGGGGCACGAGCCGATGCGCGTCGCGGCGATGGGCCGCGCGACGCTTGAGGGGCTGCGCGACGGCGGCGTGGTCGGAATCGTCAAGCATATGCCGGGGCACGGGCGCGCGAAGGTGGACAGCCATTTCGACCTGCCCGTCGTCGAGGCGAGCGCGGAAGAACTGGAGACGGACCTCGCGCCGTTCCGCACGCTGGCATGGGCGCCGATGGCGATGACCAGCCACATCGTCTACACGGCATGGGATGCCGAGCGCCCGGCGACGCTGAGCCCGATCGTGATCGAGGAGGTGATCCGCGGCCGGATCGGCTTCGACGGCCTGCTGATGACCGACGATATCGACATGAAGGCGCTTTCGGGCAGCGCGGGCGAAAAGGCGGCGGCGGCGGTGGCCGCCGGATGCGACGTCGCGCTGGATTGCTGGGGGCGGATGGACGAGATGGTCGAGATCGCCGAGCGGCTGGGCGACATCTCCGACCGATCGCGCGCACGGCTCGACGCGGCGATGGCGACGCGTGGGGCGGGGGTCGATGATCTGGAGGCGCTGATCGCCCAGCGCGACGCATTGCTGGCGCTGGCGTAACGCCGATTCGCCCGATCACACCGTTCAGCTTACTTCCCCGGCGAAGGCCGGGGTCCAGATGCGACCGACCCGATACTAGGCCCCGGCCTTCGCCGGGGAAGTGCTGATGATGGGAGGAGGAGAGAGACGGGGTGAAGGGGACGGTGCCGGCGTATATGAAGCGCTTCTGTCCGGCCGAAGTCTGTTCTACCATCGCCGCGATGGATGACGACACGCTGACGATCGATATCGACGGCTGGGAGGGGCCGCTCGATCTGCTGCTTGCGCTCGCGCGGGCGCAGAAGGTCGATTTGCGGCAGCTTTCGATCCTCGATCTCGTCCAGCAATATCTCGATTTCGTCGAGCAGGCGAAGCGGCTCAAGCTCGAACTCGCGGCCGATTATCTGGTGATGGCGGCGTGGCTCGCGTTCCTCAAATCGGCGCTGCTGCTGCCGCGCGACCCCGAGCAGGAGCCGAGCCCGGAGGAACTTGCGCTCCGCCTGCAATTGCGGCTCGAACGGCTTCAGGCGATGCGTGAGGCGGGCGCGCGGCTGATGGCGCACGACCGGGTGGGGCGCGACGTGTTCGCGCGCGCCGCGCCCGAGGGGCTGCGCACGGTGCGCAAATCGGTGTGGCAGGCCGAAATCTACGATCTGATCGCGGCATACGGCCGGGTGAGTGCGCGCACGCGGCCGGTGATGCATATCGTCGCCGAGCGCCCGGTGATGACGCTGGAGGCCGCGATCGAGCGTGTGTCGCGGCTGGTCGGCCAGCGGATCGACTGGGCGACGATCGAGAGTTTCCTGCCCGAAGACGCAACCGGCGGGTTCCGCAAGTCGGCGCTGGCGTCGAGCTTCCTCGCGGCGCTAGAACTGGCGCGGCGGGGGAAGGTGGAATTGCGGCAGCAACAGGCGTTCGCGCCGCTCTATGTCCGGGGGACGGCATGAACCCGCCCGACGATGGGGTGCGCGCGGTCGAGGCGGTGCTGTTCGCGAGCGAGGCGCCGCTGACGCTCGACGCGATCCGGGCGCATGTCGGCGACGGTATCGATGTGCGCGCGGCGCTGGCCGCGCTCGAAGCCGATTATGCCGGGCGCGGCATCGAACTCGTCCGGCGCGGCGAGCGCTGGCATTTCCAGACCGCGGGCGACATGGCGCACGTGCTGCGGCGCGATCGCGAGGAAGCGCGCAAGCTCTCCCGCGCCGGCATCGAGACGCTGGCGATCATCGCCTATCATGAGCCGGTGACGCGCGCCGAGATCGAATCGATTCGCGGCGTCCAGATCTCGAAAGGCACGCTCGACGTGCTGATGGAGGCGGCCTGGATCCGCCCGGCGGGGCGGCGCGAGGTTCCCGGACGCCCGCTGACCTATGCGACGACGGCGGAATTCCTCAGCCATTTCGGGCTCGCGAGCCGCCGCGACCTGCCCGGAATCGACGATTTGCGCGCGGCGGGGTTGCTCGATCTGGTCGATCTTGCTTTTGAGCAAGCCGAGGTAGCGCCCGAGGACGATGCCCCCTAGATAGGAACGGCGTTTAGGAGACGAATCATGGGTAGTTTTAGCCCGATCCATCTGCTGGTACTCGCCGTGGTGGCGATTTTGCTGCTGGGTGGTGGCCGCTTTTCGAGCCTGATGGGCGATGTTGCCAAGGGCGTGAAGAATTTCAAGAAGGGCATGGCCGAAGAGGATGACGATACGCGGAAAGACCGTGGCCGTGACCGTATCGCGACCAAGAAAGCCGCCGACCCCGCCTTCGAGCGTGACGGCGAGACGCTGCACGAAGATCGCTGAACCTTCCGCCCGCGCGCCGATCGGCGCGCGGACTAGCCAGGCTCGCTGAATGTTCGATGTCGCGCCCACCGAATTGCTGTTGGTCGCGTTCGTCGCGATCATCGTCATCGGCCCCAAGGATCTGCCGAAGGCGATGCGCTTCGTCGGCCATTGGGTCGGGCGGGCGCGCGGTGTCGCGCGCCAGTTCCGCTCAGGCTTCGACGCGATGGTGCGCGAGGCCGAACTCGAGGAAATGGAAAAGCGCTGGAAGGAAGAGAATGAGCGCATCATGCGCGAACATCCGTCGCCCGACCCCGCCTTGCCGGCGCCCGACACGACCGAGGGTTCCGGCGACGATCCTGCCGGGGCCGGGGAAGGCAGGACCGGCGGGGATGGAGCCGGCGAGGAGGATGGTGCGCCGGTGATGGTCGAGAAGCCGCTCGTCCACCCGAGCGAGGACGATGCGACGCCCGCCGATAAGGCCGCGCAGTGAGTACCGAATCCGTGACCGATGAGCCGCTGAGCGACGAGGACGAACTGGAAGATTCGCGCGCGCCGTTGCTCGATCATTTGATCGAGCTGCGCCGGCGGCTGCTCTATTGTATCGCCGCGCTGATCGTTACCTTCGGTGTGTGTTTCTATTTTTCCGAAGCGATTTTCGGCTTCCTGCTCCAGCCGCTGCTCAAGGCGGGGCAAGGCAAGGTGATCTACACCCAGATTTTCGAGGCGTTCTTCGTTCAGGTGAAGGTGGGGTTCTTCGCCGCGATGATGGTGTCGTTCCCGGTGATCGCCAACCAATTGTGGCAGTTCGTGGCGCCGGGGCTCTATCGCAAGGAAAAGCGCGCGCTGCTGCCGTTTTTGCTGGCGACGCCGGTGCTGTTCATCGCGGGTGCGGCGCTGGCCTATTTCATCGCGGTGCCGATCGCGCTCCATTTCCTGCTGAGCTTCCAAGGCGATGTCGGCGGCGTCCAGCGCGAGGCGTTGCCGGCGGTGGGCAATTACCTGTCGTTCATCATGCAGTTCCTGTTCGCGTTCGGGCTCGCTTTCCTGCTGCCGGTGCTGCTGATGTTGCTCGAACGCGCGGGGATCGTGACGCGCAAGCAACTGGTGAGCGCGCGGCGCTATGCGATCGTGGGCGCCTTCGCGGTGTCGGCGGTGCTGACGCCGCCCGACGTCGGATCGCAACTGTTGCTCGCGGTGCCGCTGTGCGGGCTCTACGAACTCGGGCTGATCGGGATCTGGTTCACCGAACGGCGGCGCAAGCGCGAAAAAGAAGCCGAGTCGGCGGCCTGATTTTTTGATCCGCTCACGCGGACGCGTCACCGGCCCGCTGATTTTTTGATCCACTAACGTGGATAGCGGCGCCGGCCCGCTCCCCCACCCGGCCACCCACAGGATCATGCTGGATGGGTGGCCGGGTGGGGGAGCGGGCCGGCGCCGCTATCGGGTTCGGCGACGCCGAACCCGATTCGAGCAAATGGCTTATTTGGCGTCGTTGGCGGTGCCGGCGACGGTATCGCCGGCCGAGGACACGTCCTTGCCCATGCCTTCGACGGTATTGCACGCGCTTACCATGAACATCGTGGCCAAAAACGCGAGCCCAGCGATCTTACGCATATCAGTCTCTCCTGACCCCAAGGGCACCAACGCCCTCTGCGACCAAAAAAGCGCGGCACGGCGAGAATCGTTCCATCATGCCAACGGAATAGTCCGTCGCCCGGTCGACGCGATACGATGTTGGCGGGGGCCTTGATGCAATTCGGGCTCGGACATGGCTACCGGGGGGAGGTGCATGTCCGAGCCCATTGACTTGGATAGCGAGAGCGGGGGGGGGCATATAGTCACTATCCGAAGTGTAGAACGCCCACCCCATCGCCCGGTTCCCCGCGTGACGCATTATTTTTTATCGGCGCTTTCATCTGCCTGGAACGAGGCGATTTTCAATCGCGGCCCAGGATCGCGATCGAGATTTCGAACGCCCCCGACATCTCTTCATGGTGGAGTTGCGAGCGCAACTGGCGCGACAGGCCTTCGAGCACGCGGCCGTAGCGCTCGTCGATCGCGGCCTGGAGTGCGTCGCAGGCGATCAGCGCGGGGGAACTGACGCGCAAGATCGCGCGGCCCTCGGCGTCGTCGTCGGCGCGCGCGGAGATGCGGATCTGCGCGTCGGGCATGCACAGCATCGCCAGTTCGACGATCTCGGTGATGATGAAGGCGACGGCGATCGCGGCGTCCTGGCCGATCAGGAACGGCTCGACATCGAGCACGATCCCCATGCGCGCCGATTCGTCGGGGGCGGTAGCGCGGATATTCGACGCCAGCTCGCCGATCACCGATCGCAGGCTGAGTCCGCGATTCTCCTCCATCTCGGCGAAATGGTTGCGGTGGACGACCGCGAGCGCATCGACGCGCCGCTGGATCGAGGCATAAGCGGTGACGACCTCCGCCGAGCGCGCGCCGCGGGCGTGGAAATTGATCAGGCTGGAGATGACCTGAAGGTTGTTCTTGACGCGATGATGCACCTCGCGCGTGAGCTTGGTCTGGCGGATCAGCCCTTCGGCGAGATCGGCTTCATGCAGCGCCACGGTGCGGCTGATGGTGCGGAAGGCTTCGCCGAGTTCGCGAATCTCCTGCGAGGGGATCGAGCGGATCACGTCCATGTCGATCGTCTCGCCGGGCCGGTAGGCCGAGACGTTCGCGCGCAGCCGCCGCAGCGGATAGACCATCAACCGATCGACGACGAGCCAGGTGATCCCCGCGGCCGCGATCCACATCACGATCGGCAGCAGCATCGCGATCAGCAGCGGCGAGGAAATCGGCGCGTTGCGCACCGACATTTGCAGGAACAGGTCGCCGATCCCGATTGAGGCCCGCACCCGCTCACGCCGGTCGAGCGGACCGCGCTGGGCGAGGTCCTGAAGCACCAGCGCGGGGCCGCCGTGATCGAGCGCGGCGGCATAAGGCGGGGTGAACCCCGTCGGCCGCCCGATCGATGCGAGCATCCCGGTCGGAAAGAAGGCGCTCGCGGTCGTCGTCCCGCTGGTGCCCGCCATCGACATCACGAGCCCGCGATCGGGGATGATGCGGGTCGAGATCGGCCCCGCGGCGGCGGGGGCGGCGATCGCGAGATCCTCGCCGAGATTGCTGCCGCACAGCACGCGGCCCAACCGGTCGACGATCATGAAGCGCCCGCCCGCGGCGAGCTGCTGCGCGAACACGCCCTGCGCGCGCGCGCAACTGGGCGCGTCGCCCGAATCGGTGTCGAGCGCGTTGAGCGCGACGCGCAGCGCGGTCATGTCGCCGATCAGTTCGATGCCGAGCGCGCGCGCGCTTTCCGCCGCTGCGACGCGCAATTGCGCGCGCACTTCCTCGTCGGCGGTGCGATTCGTCTGAAGCGTGGCGACGACGGCGATGATCGCCAGCGGCAGCAGCGCCGCGCTCAGGATCAGGAAGAGCTTGGCGCCGGTCGGCAATCCGGCGAGACGCGACGCGACGGCGAAGCGTTCGCGCCCGTCTCTGGAAGCGCGCATTGCCCCGGAGTTTATCCCAGTTTGGCCAGCAGGTCGAGCATCTCGGACGGAATCTCTTCGTCGATCGTGCGCCGATAAACCGAGCGCAGTGCCGCGCCCATATCCTGTTTCTTCGTCTGCACCCTGGATTTCGATACCGGCTTGTCCGGTTTTCCTTTCGGCGCGCTACGGTCCGAACCCAACGTCATCCCCCTCAGGCTGCCGGCGCCATGCCGGCCCAATCATTGATCAATGTGAATCATGACGAACACAACGAACACGACGACGCCGTCATGGTATGCACGCGGAAAACCATTGAAACCAAAAACGGCCTCGTTGGTTCCCGAACAGGCGCAAGTTTCATACCTATATCATCAACCGCGCGTTCGAAACCGATTGCATTGGGGGGTGGTCACTCCCACAACAGCAATGCTTTTGCTAGGAGATTCCGCAGATCATGTCGCTTGGACAGCAACTCGCACCGCATCTTCCCTTTCTGCGGCGCTACGCCCGTGCGCTCACGGGCAGCCAGAGCCACGGTGACAAATATGTCCGCGCCACGCTTGAGGCGATCGTCGCGGCCCCCGAGCAGTTCCCGCAAGAGGTCGATCCGCGGCTCGGGCTCTATCGCACCTTCCAGGCGATCTGGGGCTCGGCCAATATGGATGACGGCGCCGCCGATACGGCCGGCGAGGGTGACGCCGCCGAGGCCGTGGCGCGCGCGCGACTGGCCCGGATGACTCCGCGATCCCGGCAGGCGCTGCTGCTGACCGCGATGGAGGGCTTCACCCCCGAAGACACCGCCTATCTGGTCGATGTCGACGCCGACGAGGTGGAAACGCTGGTGGGCGAGGCGCTTACCGAGATCGAGAAGCAGACGCGCGCGCGCGTGCTGATCATCGAGGACGAGCCGATCATCGCGATGGATATCGAAACGATCGTCCGCGATCTCGGCCACGACGTGACCGGCGTTGCGGTGACGCGCGACGAAGCGGTGGCGCTGGCGATGGAGGACCGGCCGGGGCTGGTGCTCGCCGACATCCAGCTTGCCGACGACAGTTCGGGGATCGACGCGGTGAAGGACATCCTGAGCGAATTCGCGGTGCCGGTGATCTTCATCACTGCCTTTCCCGAGCGACTGCTCACCGGCGAACGGCCCGAGCCGACCTTCCTCATCACCAAGCCGTTCCAGCGATCGACCGTCAAGGCGGCGATCAGCCAGGCGCTGTTCTTCGACCAGGCGACCGTGCCGGCGGGATAATCTTGCCGAACCGGTACGGAGCCTAAACGAGTTTCGGGAGTTGGTGGTGCATGGCTGACGAAAACGACCACATCCATCTCGACGGTGAAGAAGCGCGTGCGGGGGCCACGCCGCACGTGACGCGCTACGTCCTCGGCATCTCGCTGGTGCTGTTGATCGTGATCTACGCCTGGATCGTGCTCGCCTGACCGCGCATCCCGCCTGGCACGTGCCGCTGGCATTCGCTGCGGCATCATCCTACCCTTCATCGCCGGATCACCGGCGGCGCACCGCAACGAACGGACCTAGATGACTGATTCCGACAAGCGTGAGCCAAAACCGGGGGAGGGCGAGCATGTCGCGCTGTCCGATCCCGAGTTCAAGGACCAGCTTGCGTTGGTGATCCCGCATCTGCGGGCCTTCGGGCGGTCGCTGTCGGGCAATCGCGACGTTGCCGACGATCTGGTGCAGGAAACGCTGATGAAGGCCTGGGCGGCGCGCAAGCGTTTCCAGGCCGGCACCAACATGCGCGCCTGGACGTTCATCATCCTGCGCAACCTCTATCTCTCGCAGATGCGCCGCGCGCGCTTCAAGGGCGAATGGGACGATCTCGTTGCCGATCGCATCCTTGCCGCCCCCGCGAGCCAGGACCGGCATGTCGAGCTGGGCGACATGCAGCGCGCGCTGCTGCACCTGCCCCAGCCGCAGCGTGAGGCGCTTATCCTCGTCGGCGCGGGCGGATTCGCTTACGAGGAAGCGGCGGAGATTTGCGGGGTCGCGGTCGGCACGATCAAGAGCCGGGTCGCACGCGGCCGGGTCGCACTCGAGACGATCCTCACCGACGGATCGCTGTCGTCGCGCCGCGATTATGAAAATGTGGGCGGCCGGAGCGCGCTCGACACGATCATGGGGGAGGTCGACGATCTCAGCCGCGATCGCGGCTGAGACTCGGCAAGAGCGGCGGTTGGAGTGGTGGCGAGATCGGCGGTCAGGCAGGCCGGTTGTGGGCGCCGCCGCATTCGAGCGCGCGCAGCAATGCCTTCATATCGGCCGGAAGATTGCCCGCCTCGGTGCCGAACGCATTGCGCAACGCATCACCGACGCCGTCGCCCGCGCGCGGCCGTCGCACAGGCAATCCTCGCGAAACGATCGGCTTGCGATTAAGGGCGGCCATCTTGGTCATGATGATAAAAACGGTCAAATCGACCGTTGGTTTCTTGGTTTTTCTTGGAAATCGGCCAAATGGGCGCGGAGTGTGGCATGAAGGCATCGCCAGCGATCGTCGACGCCGTCGGCCGGGCGCGCACGCACGCGCCCTTTCTATCGCTGCTGCTCGATCGTGAGCCGGCGCTGGCGGCGATCCTCGGCGAGGGCGGGTGGCCGGGGCTGGAGGCCGCACGGGCCGAGGATGACGGCCAGCCGGTGGGGACGCGGCTGCGGATCGCGCGGCGCCGGCTCGCGCTGCTGGTCGCGATCGGCGACCTCGCCGGACACTTCGATCTTTCGGCGGTTACCGGCGCGCTGACGGGCTTTGCCGATCACGCGCTCGACCTCGCGATCCGGACCGCGATCGCCGAGCGCACCCCCGGCGCCGAGCCGGTTGGCTTCGCCGCGATCGCGCTCGGCAAACAGGGCAGCCACGAACTCAATTATTCGTCGGACATCGATCCGATCCTGCTGTTCGACCCCGAGACGTTGCCGCACCGCGCGCGCGAGGAACCGGGCGAGGCGGCGGTGCGGATCGCGCGGCGCGCGCTCGAACTGCTCCAGGCGCGCGACGCCGACGGCTATGTGCTGCGCGTCGACCTCAGGCTGCGGCCGTCGCCCGAGGCGACGCCGATCGCGCTGCCGATCGGGGCGGCGCTGAGCTATTACGAATCGCAGGCGCTGGCGTGGGAACGTGCCGCCTTCATCCGTGCACGCGCCTGCGCCGGGGATATCGTGCTCGGCGAGCGCTTCCTCGACGGCGTGCGCCCGTTCGTGTGGCGCCGCGCGCTCGATTTCGGAGCGATCGGCGAGATCATGGCAATCTCGCGTCGCATCCGCGATCACCATGCGCAGGGCCAAGCGTTCGGCCCCGGTTACGATCTCAAGCGTGGGCGCGGGGGGATTCGCGAGTGCGAATTCTTCGCGCAGATCCATCAATTGATCCACGGTGGCCGCGATCCCGCGCTGCGCGTGCCCGCGACGCGCGATGCGCTCGCAGCGCTCGCCGGGGCGGGCCGGATCGGTGCCGACCAGGCGCGGGCGCTGATCGATTCCTACACGCTGTTCCGCACGATCGAACACCGCGTCCAGATGGTCGATGATCGCCAGACGCACAGCCTGCCCACCGGCGACGCGCTGGACCGCGTCGCGCGGCTGCATGGGCTGCCCGATGGCGAGGCGCTGCTCGATCTGCTGCGGCCGCATGTCGAGGCGACCGCGCGCATCTACGATACGCTCGAAGCCGATGACGACCGGGTGATTTCGCGCGATCCGGCGCGGGTCGCCGAGCGGCTCGGCGCGTTGGGCTATCCCGATCCGCCCGAGGCGGCGGCGCGGATCGAGCGCTGGCGGGCGGGCACCTATCCGGCGTTGCGCAGCCCGGCGGCGCGCAAGGCGCTGGAGGACGTGCTCGGCGGGCTGGTCGAGGCGCTGGGCGAGGCGCCCGACGCCAATGCGGCGCTGGCGCGGCTCGACACGATCCTGTCGCGGCTGTCGAGCGCGATCAATTTCTTCCGGTTGCTCGAAGCGCAGCCCGCGCTGGCGCGGTTGCTGGGCGCGATCCTGTGCCACGCGCCGCCGCTTGCCGAGGCGTTGGGGCGCCGCCCCGAATTGTTCGACGGGCTGCTCGATGCGTCCGCGCTCGATCCGCTGCCCGACGTGCCCGCGCTCGCTGCCGAGATGACCGCGCGCGAGGCCGGCGACGATTATCAGGTGCTGCTCGATCGGATCCGGCGCGTGGTCGGCGAACGGCGTTTCGCGCTCGGGACGCAGATCGTGGCGGGGGTGAGCGATCCGATCGAGGTGTCGGCGGGGTATGCGCGCGTCGCCGAGGCGGCGATCGAGGTCGGGGCGGCCGCCACCGTCGCCGAATTCGTCGCGCGCCACGGCCGTGTGCCCGACAGCGAACTCGTCATCCTCTCACTCGGGCGGTTGGGTGGCGCGGCGTTGACGCACGCGTCCGACCTCGATCTGATCTATGTCTTCACCGGCGATTATGCCGCCGAATCGGATGGCCCCAAGCCGCTCGGCGCGGTTCATTATTATAACCGGCTGGCGCAGCGCGTGTCGGGGGCGCTGTCGGTGCCGACCGCGGCGGGGCCGCTCTACGAGATCGACACGCGGCTGCGGCCATCGGGCAACCAGGGGCCGCTCACGGTCTCGCTCGATGGCTTCGCGCGCTACCAGCGCGAGAGCGCGTGGACGTGGGAGCATATGGCGCTGACGCGGGTGCGGCCGGTGTTCGGATCGCAGGGCGCGCGCGCGGCGGTGATGGCGGTGGTCGCCGACGTGCTGGCGGGCGACCGGCCGCCGCGCGACATCGTCGCCGACGCAAAGGCGATGCGCGACGACATGGCCGCGCACAAGCCGCCGGCCGGGCCGCTCGATGCCAAGCTGCTGCCCGGCGGGCTGGTCGATCTCGAATTCGCGGTCCATGTACAGCAACTCGTCCATCGCACCGGGTTCGATCCGCATCTCGGGCGCGCGATCGATGCGCTGGCGGCGGCCGGGCTGATGCCGCCGGCGATGCGCGCCGCGCACGATTTCCTCTCGCGCCTGCTCGTGACGACGCGGCTGCTTTCGCCCGACGCGCAGCCGCCGGCGCCGGCCACGCGGGCGCTGATCACGCGCACGCTGCGGCTCGATAGCTGGGACGCGGTGGTTGCGACACTCGACGCGACACGGCAGGAGGTACGCTCCTGCTGGCAACAGATCATTGGAGACGCCTGATGGCCCTCGACCCCGGCGCGCAGATTCCTGACGTCACGCTGACGATGCCCGATGGCGGGCCGGTGCGCTTGCGCAATTTCGTCGGCGCGCCCTTCGTCCTCTATTTCTACCCCAAGGACGATACCAGCGGCTGCACGCGCGAGGCGCAGGAATTCAGCGCGCGGCTCGATGCGTTCAAAGAGGCGGGCGCGGTTCTTCTCGGCGTGTCGAAAGATAAGCCTGCAAAGCACCAGAAATTCATCGAAAAATATGATCTGGCGGTGCCGCTGGCGTCCGACGAGGAAGGGGTGGCGCTGGCGGCGTTCGGCACCTGGGTTGAGAAGTCGATGTACGGCCGCACCTATATGGGAATCGATCGCTCGACCTTCCTGTTCGACGCCGACGGCAAGCTGGTGCGCGCGTGGCGCAAGGTGCGCGTGCCGGGGCATGTCGAGGAAGTGCTGGAAGCGGTGCGCGCGCTGGCGCGATGACGCAGTCGATCGCGCACGCCGCGCGGGCGGTGCTGTTGACCGCCGATCCCGCGGCCAAGGTACGGGTCGCGCGCGCGACGGCGCGGGCATGGCGGCTGGGGCGGGTGCGCCACGATTTCGATGCGCCGATGCCCGCGATGCCGGCGCGGCCCGCCGAGCCCGAATTGCTGCCGCCAAACCGGATGCCCAAGCGCGGCCGCGGCGGCTCCGAACGCGGGCGGATCGCGCTGCTCCACGCGCTGGCGCATATCGAATTCGTCGCGATCGATCTCGCGTTCGACATGGCGGGGCGGTTCGGTGGCGGATTGCCGCGCAGCTTCGTCGACGACTGGATCGGGGTGGGCGCCGACGAGGCGATGCATTTCGCGCTGCTCGACCGGCGGCTGCGGGCGCTGGGCAGCCGGTACGGCGCGCTGCCCGCGCATGACGGTTTGTGGGATGCGGCGCGCGAGACGGCGCACGACGTGCTGGCGCGGCTGGCGGTGGTGCCGATGGTGCTCGAGGCGCGCGGGCTCGACGTGACTCCGGCGACGGTCGATCGCTTTCGCGCCGCCGGCGACGAGGCGAGCGCACGCATCCTCGAACGCATCGTGCGCGACGAGATCCGGCACGTCGCGGCGGGCACAAGATGGTTCGAATCGGGATGCGCGGAAAATCGATTCGCTCCCGAAACGCACTGGCAAATGCTTGTGGCGCGACACTTTCGCGGGTCGCTGAAGCCGCCGTTCAACGACTCGGCGCGCAGTGCTGCCGGTCTGACGCGAGATTATTATCTGCCTATTGCGGATTTATAGCGCTATCGCCCACAACTCGCCGTTGTTCACGGCAGGGCGGGGATACCGGTCGGAACGAAGGAGCGGGTGCATCTCACCGCAGCCGCAACACACGGTCGCCGGGGAATAATGAACACGATCTCGATTTCGTCCAACGCGGGCTGGCGCGCCAGGTTCCGGACTTTTTTCACCACACGCGATTTTATCCTGCACGACGGGCGCGATCTGCGCCGGTTCAGCATCGGCGGCAAGACGCAGGCGGCGCTCGCCTCGGTGCTCGCCGTGACGCTGGGCTTTTCGGCTTATGGGGTCGCACAGGCGGGGATGTCGGCGGCGACCGCGGCGGGGCTCGGTGATCCGACCTCGCCCGAGGAGCGGGTCGCCGCGCTTCAGGCCGAACTCGCCGAGGTGAAGACCGCGGCGAAGGCGCATGTCGGCAAGGTCGAGCAGCGCCAGGATCTGATCGCGGCGGTGCTCGCCGGCAGGTCGAGCCCCGAGGAGATCGAGGCCGCGATGGCGGACAACGAGGAGCTTGCGGTGCTGACGCCCGAGCTTCGCGCCTCGCTCGGCCGCGTCGAGCAGCGCCAGGCGGCGCTCGCGGCGAAAGCGCAGGAGGTCGCCGAGCTGCGCTACAAGACGACCGCTGCCAAGCTTCGCAAGCTCGGCCTCAATCCGCAGCGCTTCACCCCCAGGGCAGAGGGCATGGGCGGGCCGTACGAACCGATCGACGGCAAGGCCGCGACCGCCGAGGCGCGATCGGATGCGCAGTTCCGGTCGCTGTTCATGACGTGGAAGAAGCTCGATTCGCTCGAACATGGCGTGATCGCGATTCCCTCGGTCCACCCGATCAGCGCCGATCTTCGCTATTCCAGCACCTTCGGGGTGCGCAGCGACCCCTTCCGCGGCAGCGCGGCGATGCACGCCGGTGTCGATATTCCCGGCCCGATCGGCACGCCGATCTATGCGACCGCCGACGGCATCGTCGAGCGCGCGGGGCGTGCCGGCGGCTACGGCAATCTGGTCGAGATCGATCACGGCAAGGGCATCGAGACGCGCTACGGCCACCTGTCCAAGATCCTCGTCCAGCCGAACCAGCGCGTGAAGCGTGGGCAGGTCGTGGCGCTGATGGGATCGACCGGGCGCTCGACTGGCAGCCATCTGCACTATGAGGTCCGCATCGACGGCCGCGCCGTCAACCCGATCCCCTTCCTCCAGACCGCCGATTACCTGACGGCGTTGCAGGACAAATCGGTGCAGGCAGTGCCGACGCTGGCGAGCGCCGTCGAGGTCGAAGACTGAGGATCGTTTTTGAGGAATCGCGAAAGGGCGATTTCAGAAGCGGCACCAGCCCGCTCCCCCGCCCGGCCACCCATAGAATACTGCCGTTGGGTGGCCGGGCGGGGGAGCGGGCTGATGCCGTAATGCGCCAAGAGGTGCATCGCAAACCAACCCCGGGATCGGTTGCCGATCGCCCCGCGGCGCCCTATCTCCGGGGTATGACCAACGCATCCGATATCGCGCTCACCCCCGCCGCTGCGGCGCGCGTCGCCGCGATCGCCGAACGGCAGGGCAAGCCGGCGATCCTCAGGCTTTCGGTCGAGGGCGGCGGCTGTTCGGGCTTTCAATACCGGTTCGGGCTGGCCGAGGGGATCGACGACGACGATATCCGCGTGGATACTGACGGCGCGACGCTGGTGGTCGATTCGATCAGCCTTGATCTGGTGCGCGGCTGCTCGGTCGATTTCGTCGATTCGCTGGGGGGCACGGCTTTTCGTGTCGAGAATCCCAACGCGGCGAGCGGGTGCGGCTGCGGCACCAGTTTCGCGGTTTGAGTTTTTGATCGCCGCACCTGGCCGGTGCGGCCAACGGGGCAAAAACCTTGAAGCTGGTCACCTATAACGTCAACGGCATCAAGGCGCGGCTGCCGCGGCTGCTCGAGTATCTGGCCGAGCAGAAGCCCGACATCGTCTGCCTCCAGGAATTGAAATCGAGCGACGAGACCTTTCCCGAGGCCGATATTCGCGGCGCCGGCTATGGGGCGGTGTGGCACGGGCAGAAGGGGTTCAACGGTGTCGCGGTGCTCGCGAAGGGCATGGATCCGGTCGAGCGCCAGCGCGGCCTCGCGGGCGATCCCGAGGATGCGCATAGCCGCTATCTCGAGGTCGATGTCGACGGATTGACGGTCGCGTCGATCTATCTGCCCAACGGCAATCCGCAGCCCGGCCCCAAATTCGACTACAAGCTCAAATGGATCGATCGGTTGCGTGATCGCGCGCGGGCGCTGCTCGCCGAGGAACGGCCGGCGGTGCTGGCGGGCGATTACAACGTCATCCCCAATGACGACGATACCTATTCGGTCAGCGCTATGCAGGACGACGCGCTGATGCAGCCCGAAAGCCGCGCGGGTTATCGCGCGCTGGTGGCTGAGGGGTGGACCGACGCGCTCAGGACGCGGCATCCGGGCGGCGGGGTGTGGACCTTCTGGGATTATCAGGCGGGCGCGTGGCAGCGCGACGCCGGCTTCCGCATCGATCACTTGCTGCTGAGCCCACAGGCGGCGGACCGCCTGAGCGATGCCGGGGTCGACAAGGAATATCGCGGCCGCGAGAAAGCGAGCGATCACGCGCCGACCTGGGTCCGGCTGCGGTAGCGCTGATCGAGCATCTTACCTGAAGGCCATCGTCATGCCGGACGTGTTCCGGCATCCAACTATCCACGAGCGTCGGCTTTCGAGGCACGTTGGACCCCGGAACAAGTCCGGGGTGACGGAACGCAGGTTTCGAGCGCGGTGTAACGGACGCGCGGCTCGGCGTTAGCGCGGTGCGCGACCGATCCCGAGGTCGGCAGGGCCGAAGGCGTGAGGAAGCAGATCCGACAATTTGTGCGTCTCGATCACGTCGCCGGTCATGCCGGCGCAATGGACGAGCACGTCGCGGCCGCCCATCTGCGCGGCTTCGTTGAGGATCTGGCGGCAGCGGCCGCACGGACGGATCGGTGCCTCGCCGGTCGCGCCGCCTTCGCCGATGACGCCGCCGACCACGCCGATTTCGACCACGTCGGCGAGCCGCCCTTGGGCGTTGGCGCTCGCCAGCGCGACCGTCTCGGCGCACAGCGACAGGCCGTAGCTCGCATTCTCGAAATTGGCGCCGGTGATGATGCTGCCGTCGGTGAGGCGCAGCGCCGCGCCGACCGCGAAGCGCGAATAGGGCGCGTGGGCGTGGCCCGCGGCGGCGCGCGCTGCGGCGATCAGCATGTCGATGTCGCTCATGGCGCCACCACGTCCCAGGCGACCGGCCCTTCCACGCCTTCGACCCGGCGGATGTCGGATGCCTGCCAGACGCGCCAAGGACGGGTGGCGTAATCGGGAGCGAAGAAATTGCGCGCGCTCCAGATCGGGCGCGCGAACGAGCGGGCGGGCTGATAGGCCTTGGCGACCGCCTTGGAAATCTTGAGCAGCATCGGCTCGCCTGTATGCGTTTCGGCGATGCGAAGGAAGGTTTCGAACGCGGCGATCGCGGTGGCGCGATCGGGGCGGGTCGCGCATTCGTCGGTAAAGGCGATGTCGAGCACCGCCGGCAGCGCGTCGGCGCTGCGCGGCACGGTGGTGACGAAGGCGTTGGCCTGCGCGCGCGCGGGCGTGCAGAACGACCAGCGATGGATCGCGCCGCGGCGTAGCCCCGCCGCGGCGGCGCCGCGCCAGTTGGCGGCGAAGCGCGGATCGCGCACCGCGCCGTCGGTCGCGCGGACATAGGCGAAATCGGCATCGCGCGCGGCGACGGTGTTCCACGCGATCTCGCCTTGTGCCGCCGAGACGTGGAGCCCCTGGATCGGGTAGGTCGCCGGGTTGGGGCGCCAGTGGATCGCCTTGGTCCACAGCGCGGCGGCGCCGATCGCCAGCACGATCACCACCATGCCGATGACCCCAACTCGGCTTTTGAGCACGCGCATCACCCCCTGATGTGCAGCACGCACAGCAACGTGAACAGCCGCCGCGCGGTATCGAAATCGACCCCGATCTTGCCGTCGAGCCGCTCCCGGAGCAGTTCGGCGGCCTCGTTGTGGATCGCGCGGCGGGCCATGTCCACCGTCTCGATCTGCTGCGGGGTCGCGGCACGGATCGCCTGGTAATAACTGTCGCAGATCGCGAAATAATCGCGGATTGGGCGCTTGAAGCGACCAAGCGCGATGACGTGCGTTTCGAGATGGCTGCGATCCTCGCGATCTATCTTGAGCGCAAGACGCCCTTCCTCGACCGCGAGCGTGAGCCGATAGGGGCCGGCATAGCCGTCAACCTGCGGTCGCTGCGGCGCGAAATGATTGCCTTCGAGCAGATCGTAGATCGCGATCCGGCGCTCCTGTTCGACATCCGCGCTGCGCCACAGAATGGTACGCTCGTCGAGTTGCACGTCGATGATCCGGGGATCGGCCATGCTGTCGCCTATCGGCGAGCGGACGAGGGGAATCAATCGGTTCCACATTATCCACAGCATGGCGCCGTCATCTCGGCCTTGAGAGCCCAGCCAATCGGACTACAAGGACGGCATGGCCACCATTGCTCTTGCTCATCCGGCGCCCGCCGCCGACGGCCCCGCGCTGCCGCAGAATGTCGAGGCGGAGGCTGCGTTGCTCGGCGCGATGATGATCGACAACCGCGTCGCCGACGATGTGCTCGACCGCATCGAGGAAGAACATTTCTACGAGCCCGTCCACGGCCGTATCTTCGGTGCGATCCGCACGCTGCGCGCCGGCGACATGCTCGCGACCCCGGTGACGCTCCGGCCGATGTTCGAGGCCGACGAGGGGATGAAGGAGCTGGGCGGCCCTGCGTATCTCGCGCAGCTCACCGGATCGGGTGCAGGGCTGATCGGCGCCAAGCAGTTCGCGCAGCAGATCTACGATCTCGCGATGCTGCGCGCGTTGGTGTCGGTGGGGCGGACGCTGGTCGATCGCGCGCTCGATACCTCCGAGGAGGTCAATCCGCGCGCGCAGATCGAGGCCGCCGAGGAGGAATTGTTCAAGGTCGCGGCTGATGGCGGCGCGGCGAACGCGGTCAAGACCTTCGCACAGGCGACGACGCTGGCGGTCAAGATGGCGGAACGCGCGCTCGATTCGGGCGGCAACGTTTCGGGGATCACCACCGGGCTCGATTCGGTCAACGCCAAGATCGGCGGGTTGCATCGTTCCGATCTGCTGATCCTCGCCGGCCGCCCCGGCATGGGCAAGACGTCGCTGGCCACCAACATCGCCTTCAACGCCGCGCGCCGCTGGATGCGCGACATGGAGGACGGGATCGCGCCCGAGAAATCGGTGGGCGCCAAGGTCGCGTTCTTCAGCCTCGAAATGTCGGCCGATCAGCTCGCGACGCGCATCCTGGCCGAGCAATCGCGGATCAGTTCCGAGGCGCTGCGCATGGGCAAGATCAGCCGTAGCGAATTCGGCCAGCTCGCCGCGGCGGCGGCGCAGCTCGAAAGCCTGCCGCTGTTCATCGACGATACCGCCGGCATCTCGATCGGCGCGCTCCACACGCGGATGCGGCGGCTCCAGCGGCGGCACAACCATGAGATCGGGCTGGTGGTGGTCGATTACCTCCAGTTGCTCTCGGGCTCGGGGCGCGGCGGCAGCGACAATCGCGTGCAGGAAATCTCCGAGATCAGCCGCGGATTGAAGACGCTGGCCAAGGATCTCAACGTGCCGGTGCTGGCGCTGTCGCAGCTCAGCCGCGCGGTCGAGCAGCGCGAAGACAAGCGCCCGCAGCTTTCGGACCTGCGCGAATCGGGCTCGATCGAGCAGGACGCGGACATGGTGCTGTTCGTGTTCCGCGAGGATTATTATGTCGGCTCGAAAGAGCCCAAGCGCCCGACCGAAGGCGACGACGCCAAGATTTTCGAGGATCACGCGCGCTGGGCGACCGACATGGAACGCGTGTTCGGCCTCGCCGAGTTGATCGTCGCCAAGCAGCGCCACGGCGCAACCGGCAAGGTGACGCTCAAGTTCGAGCCCGAAGTGACGCGGTTCAGCGATCTCGCGGTGAGCGACTACCGCAATTCGGCGAGCTATTGAGAGGGACGACGCCAACTCGTCATGCCAGCGCAGGCTGGCATCCATGCCTGTTGCGGTTCAAGCTGCCAATTATGAGGCGTGGCTACGTTTACATCGTGACCAACGAGCCAAGTGGCACGCTGTATATTGGCGTGACGAGCAACATTGCAGCACGCGTCCACCAGCATAGATCGGGCACTGGATCTGACTTTTGCAAGAAATATAGGCTGACGCGGCTCGTTTTGGTTGAGCCTTACGACACGATTGAGGAAGCGATCGCTCGTGAGAGAGCGCTGAAGGCGTGGAAGCGGAGTTGGAAGCTCAACCTGATTGGGCGATCCAATCCGGACTGGTCGGACTTGTATCCGACATTGCACCTCGATTGAGAGAGACATGGACCCCAGCCTTCGCTGGGGTGACTGCGAATTAGAGGAACGGTTCCTCGCCCGGTTTGTCGGGGACGTGGATGCCGCATTCGACCTTGTCCCAGCCGCGCCAGCGGCCCGCGCGCGGGTCTTCGCCGGGTTGGACCTTGCTCGTGCACGGCGCGCAACCGATCGAGGGATAGCCATCGGCCACCAGCGGGTGCGCAGGTAGCGCGTGCGTCTCGAAATAGGCGGCGATGTCTTGCCGTGCCCAGCTCGCGAGCGGGTTGATCTTGAGCCGCCCGACATCGTCGGTGGTGTCGATCTCGAAGCGGGGCAGGCCGGCCCGCGTCGTCGACTGGAAGCCCTTGCGGCCGGTGAAGCTCGCGTCGAACCCGGCGAGCGCGCGGGCGAGCGGCTTTACCTTGCGGATCTCGCAGCAGCCGTCGGGATCGTACGACCAGCGCAGCCCGGTTTCGTCGCGCGCGCCAAGGTCGGCCGGGTCGGGCGTGAGGTTGACAAGGTTGAGGCCGAGCCGATCGGCGAGCAGGTCGCGATAGGCGAGCGTTTCCGCGAAATGCTTGCCGGTGTCGAGGAACAGCACCGGCAAATCGGGCGCGGCCCGCGTCACCAGATGCAGCAGCACGGCCGATTCGGCGCCGAACGACGAGACGATCGCGGCGCTGCCGACGAGGCCGTCGGCGATCACCGCCGCGAGCATCTCGCCCGCGTCGTTGCCGCGGAACAGATTGTTGAGCCGGATCGCATCGGCCTGGCTGAAACGCGGGCCGGTGTCGATCACGTCGCGCGCGCGACTAGCCATGCCGCAATTTCCACACCGGCACCGCATCGTCGGCGGCGTGCTGATAGACGTGCGGGTAGATCGTCAGCAGCCGTTCGACGGTGTCGGGATCGAGCGGGGCATCGGGGGCGAAACTGTCGAAGCCGCAGCGGCGCATGAACAGCAATTCGTCGACCAGCACGTCACCGGTCGCCTTGATCTCGCCGGTATAGCCCGATTCGCGCAGGATCCGCGCCGAGGAATAGCCGCGCCCGTCGCGGAAGCGCGGGAAATCCACTTCGACCAGCCGAACGCGATCGAGGACGGGGAGCAGGCGGCGCACGTCGTCGCCCGCCTCGATGCGGACCGAGGCGGAATCGTCCTGATCGAGGAATGAATCGAGCGACACGGCGGGCTCGTCGGCCGGGGTGTCGGTGCGAAAACGCAAGGCGTCAGCCATACAACACCTCCGTCATGCCAGCGAAGGCTGGCATCCATGTCTGTATCGATCGGCGATTCAGTTGATCCCTCTCGCGATAGAGATGGGCTCCAGCCTTCGCTGGGGTGACGATGGACGGCTTACCCATAAATCGCCTCCTTGAACGGCTCCATGCCGACGCGGCGGTAGGTGTCGAGGAAGCGCTCGCCGTCGGTGCGCAGGCCGCGATAGGTCTCGATCGCCTTCTCGACCGCGTCGACTACGCCGTCCTCGTCGAAACCGGGGCCGGTGATCTTGGCGAGCGTGGTATCCTCCGCGCCCGATCCGCCGAGCAGGAGCTGGTAGTTTTCGGTGCCTTTCCGATCGACGCCGAGGATGCCGATATGCCCGGCATGGTGATGCCCGCAGGCGTTGATGCAGCCCGAGATCTTGATCTTCAGCTCACCCAGATCCTGCTGCCGCTCGAGATCGGCGAAGCGCCGGGCGATCTTCTGCGCGACCGGAATCGAGCGCGCATTGGCGAGGCTGCAATAATCGAGGCCGGGGCAGGCGATGATATCGGTGACGAGATCGAGATTGACGTCCGCCAGTCCCGCCGCGACGAGCGCCTGCCATACCGCGTAGAGATCGGCCTTGCGGACGTGGGGCAGCACCACATTCTGCGCGTGGGTGACGCGGGTTTCGCCGAAGCTGTAGCGTTCGGCCAAGTCGGCGACCACGTCCATCTGATCGGCGGTGATGTCGCCGCCGATGCCGCCGATCGCCTTGAGGCTGATGTTGGCGATCGCATAGCCGGGCGCCTTGTGCGCGGCGGTCTGGCGATCGACCCAGAGCGCGAAATCGGGGTCCGATCGATCGATCTCGTCGGAGAGCCCGGTCTCGAACGGCGGCGGCGCAAAATACGCGGCGATGCGATCGAATTCGGCGCGCGGGGGATCGTTGCCGAGCGTCGCGATATGCGCGAATTCCTCTTCCACCTGCCGCGTGAATTCCTCGACGCCGAGATCGTGGACGAGGATCTTCATCCGCTGCTTGTGGATGTTGTCGCGCCGCGCGTGCCGGTTCCACACGCGCAGGATCGCCTGGCAATAGCTGAACAACCTGTCCGCCGGGCAGAACGCGCGGATCAGCTCGGCGATGAAGGGGGTGCGCCCCATCCCGCCGCCGGCATACACTTCGAACCCATCCTCGCCCGCGTCGTTGCGTACGAGGCGAAGCCCCACGTCGTGCCAGCGGATCGCCGCGCGGTCGCCCGGCGCGGCAGTGAAAGCGAATTTGAACTTGCGCGGCAGATAGCTGAATTCGGGGTGGAAGGTCGTCACCTGGCGGAGCAGTTCGGCCCAGGGGCGCGGATCGGCGATCTCGTCGGCGGCCGCGCCCGCATATTGATCCGCCGAGATGTTGCGGATGCTCTCACCCGAGGTCTGGATCGCGTGAAGCTGGACCTTGGCGAAATCGGCAAGGATGTCGGGCACCTGCTCGAGCTTGATCCAGTGGAACTGCATGTTCTGGCGCGTGGTGAAATGCGCATAGCCGCGATCATAGGTGCGCGCGACATGCGCCAGCATCCGCACCTGTGCGGGGTTTAGCGTGCCATACGGAATCGCGATCCGCAGCATATAGGCGTGAAGCTGGAGATAGAGCCCGTTCTTCAGCCGCAGCGGCTTGAACTGGTCTTCGGTCATATGGCCGGCGATGCGGCGCTTCACCTGATCGCGGAATTCCTCGACGCGCGCGTCGACGATCTGCTGGTCGTATTGGTCGTAGCGGTACATGTCAGATCACCCAGTTGCCGGCCTGCGGGTCGGCGGGCTTGAGCGTGAGATCGGGGCGCACGGTCGGCCCCAATGCGCGGATGCGGTGCTTGATATGCGCGGGGCGCGGCCCGTCGGCGGTCGCCTCGGCGTCGATGACGACGGGGCCGTTGACGCGGCGCGCGCCTTCCTCGGCCGATCCGATCGCATCGCCTTCCTCGCCGACATCGACGGCGTCCTCGATGTGGATCGACCAGTCGCGGCCGGTCCACCACGTCACCGCGCCGGTCTTGAGATCGTTGCCGGTGAGGAGCTTCACGCCACGGTCTCCGCGATTCGCGCCCAGCGGGCGAGCTTGTCCTCGGCGTCGGACAGGTCGACGACCTCGCCGACGATGATGATCGCCGGGCTCTGGACGGCCTCGCGCGTCACCATCGCGCCGAGATCGGCGAGCAATGTCCTGAGCGCGCGCGCGCCGTCGAGCGTGCCCTTTTCGAGCACCGCGACGGGCATGTCGGGGGCGACGCCGTCGGCCATCAATTTGTCGGCGATGTCGCTCGCGGTGGCGACGCCCATGTAGATGACGAGGGTGCGGCCCCGCCCGGCGAGCCCCGACCAATCCTGATCGGTGAGCCCCTTGCACTGCCCCGCGACGAAGCTGACCGCCGAGCTGTAATCGCGATGCGTGAGCGGCAGCATCGCCTCCGCCGCGCAGCCGAGCGCCGCCGACACGCCGGGGATGACTTCGACGGGCAGGCCGGCGGCGCGAACCGCCTCGACTTCCTCGCCACCGCGACCGAAGATGAAGGGATCGCCGCCCTTCAATCGCACCACGATCGAGCCGACCTTGACGTGCGCGACGATCAGCGCGTTGATTGCGTCCTGCGGCACGGTGTGGCGCGCACGCTGCTTCGCGACCGAGATGCGTTGCGCGGAGACCGGCGCGAGATCGAGCACGCGCGGATCGATCAACCCATCATGAACGACGACATCGGCCGACCGCAGCGCCTCGACGGCACGCACGGTGAGCAGGCCGGGATCGCCCGGACCGGCACCGACAAGAATGACGCGCCCACGCGCGCCAGGATCGAGAAGACTTGGCATGGCGGCGAATCTGGCGTGCGCGGCGCCGCGTGCCAATTCATGCTTGCTTGGGGGAGAGGTAGCGGAGCTTTCGACGCCAACATTCGTGCTCCTGCTTCCGCAGAAGCGCCGCCTGCCTCACTCGGCCAGCACGCGATCGTCGAACAGGCCGAAGGCGAGCGTCGAAGCGTACAGCGCGACCGCGCGGTCGCGGGGCATCGTCGAGGCCCATTTGCGCATGTCGAACGCGGCGTTTTGCAGCGCCATCAGCGTCTGCGCGGCGATCAGTGGATCGATCGCGCGCACCGATCCGCCCGCGATGCCGTCGGCGATCGTGCCCGCATAGCGGCGCGCGATCCGGTTCGATCGGTCGACCATCGCCTGCCGCACGCCGGGCGGCAGGCCGTGGAGCGCGGTGGTGCGCAGCAGCGGCCCGCGTTCCGAGAACTGGACGTCGAGCAGCGTCGCGATGATGCTCGACAGCCGCCGCCAATGGGTGCCGCCGCGTTCGTCGGCAAGGCGTTGCGCCTCGGCGATCGTGTCGAAGCTGCGCTTGTAACAGGCGATGACGAGATCGTCCTTGGCGTCGAGATGGTGGTAGAAGCTGCCCTTGGTGACGTTCAATTCGCTCGCGATCCGCTGCACCGAGGCGCCGCGATAGCCGAGTTCGTTGATCAGCCGCGTGGCGGCGCGCAGGAATTGCTCGCGCCCCGGCTCGGCCTGATCGTGTTCGAGATCGATCAGGTCGGGCGCCCAGTGCTCGCCCGATGCGGCGATGCCGTGCGCGAACACCTCCATCAGCCGCATTTCGACGCGATCGTATTGATCGAGATCGTAGCGGACCAGCCAGACCGGCAGCCAGAAGGTGTTCTCGAGCAGGACGTGCGCGCGCGCGCCGAACAGATCGTGGCGCGCCTTGTCGGTGTCGTCGCCCCACAGCGCGCGCGTCTTGCGGAACACCTCGCGCCAGCCCGCGAGCAGCGGGTCGCGATACGGTTCCTCCATCGCGCGCAGATCGGAAAGCACCGCGAACGCGGTCTCCTCGCCGCGCTCGATCCGGGCGAAGCGCTCCATGTTGATCGCGAGATAGCGCGAGACGCGGGCCTCGGGGGTCGGCTCTTGCTGCGCCTCGTCGAGCATCGCCATCAGCGTATCGAGCGTGTGCTCGAAACAGGCAGCGGCGAGATCGTCCTTGCGCTTGAAATAATACGTGACGCTGGTGGTGTTCAACCCGACCCGCCGCGCGACATCGGCGAAGGTCATGCCCTTCGCGCCCCCTTCGTCGCTCTGCGTTACCGGTTGCGCCCCCTGCATCACGCCAGATTACCAGCTTCGTTTCGAAGAAACAGTAGCTTTTTGCACCCCGCCTATATTGGCACGCTCGAACACCTCAGGCGACGCTGGGGGCCGGTAAGGCGACTTTACCGAATATCGGGTATGGACTAGGCTGCGGCTGAGGCGACACGGGATAGGGACGGCGGTATGGATTTCACGCTTTCGGATCGCGAGACGCACTGGCGTGATCGCGTGCGCGATTTCATCGATCGCGAAATCCGTCCGCGCCAGGCCGAGCACGATGCCGAGGCGCATGAAGGTGCGCGCTGGAAAGTGCTCGGTGTCATCGAGGAGGTCAAGGCCAAGGCAAAGGCGGCGGGGTTGTGGAATTTCTTCATGCCGCCGCAATCGGGCCGCGCGCATGTTGACGATTCGTTCGTGTTCGAGGGCGAGCAACTCACCAATCTCGAATATGCGTTATGCGCCGAGGAGATGGGCAAGATCGGCTGGGCGAGCGAGTGCTTCAACTGCTCGGCGCCCGATACCGGCAATATGGAAGTGTTCCATCGCTACGGCACGCGCGCGCAGAAGGAACGCTGGCTGCGGCCGCTGATGAACGGCGAGATCCGTTCCGCCTTCCTGATGACCGAGCCCGCGGTCGCCTCGTCCGACGCGACCAATATCCAGACCAGCATGGTGCGGGCCAAGGATTCCGGGGGCGACCATTATGTCGTCAACGGCCGCAAATGGTGGTCGAGCGGGGTCGGCGATCCGCGCTGCAAGGTCGCGATCCTGATGGGCAAGACCGATACGGCGGCCAACCGCCACACCCAGCAATCGATGCTGATCCTCGATATGGAGACGCCGGGTGTCGCGATCGAGCGGATGCTGTCGGTCTATGGCTATGATCACGCGCCGCACGGGCATGGCGAAGTGCTGCTCAAGGACGTGCGCGTGCCCGCCGAGAACGTGCTGCTCGGCGAAGGACGCGGGTTCGAGATCGCGCAAGGTCGGCTGGGGCCGGGGCGCATCCACCATTGCATGCGCACGATCGGGGTCGCCGAAACCGCGATCGAGGCGATGGCCAAAAGGCTGCTGACGCGCGTCGCCTTCGGCAAGCGCATCGCCGATCATTCGGTGTGGGAACAGCGGATCGCCAAGGCACGGATCGATATCGAGATGACGCGGCTGTTGTGCCTCAAGGCCGCCGACATGATGGACAAGGCCGGCAACAAGGCGGCGCAGCAGGAGATCGCGATGATCAAGGTGGCGGCGCCGATGATGGCGCTCCAGATCCTCGACGATGCGATCCAGGCGCATGGCGGCGGTGGGGTGAGCCAGGATTTCGGCCTCGCGCACGCCTGGGCCGCGATGCGGACGCTGCGTTTCGCCGACGGGCCCGACGAGGTCCACAACCGCGCGATCGCGCGGCACGAGTTCGGGAAATATGCCGCATTGCCCGATGCGGTGGCCGCGAAGGACATGGCGCGGCGGTGATCCGTCACCCCAGCGAAGGCTGGGGTCTATTTCTGATCGAAGTGCCGCCCGCGAAAGACAGGGACCCCAGCCTCCGCTGGGGTGACGAGGTAGGTGATGAAAGCAGCCGTTCTTTTTGAAGCCGGGCAACCTCTTCGCATCGAAGACGTGGCGATCGCCAAACCCGGCCCGCACGAGGTGCTGATCCGCACCGCCGCGGTCGGCGTATGCCGGTCGGACCTCCATTTCGTCGATGGCGCCTATCCGCATCCGATGCCGACGATCCCGGGACACGAGGCGGCCGGCGTGGTCGAGGCGGTGGGCGACGAGGTGCGCACGGTCAAGCCCGGCGATCATGTCGTTTCTTGCCTGTCGGCTTATTGCGGGCATTGCGAATTTTGCGTCACCGGGCGGATGTCGCTGTGCATCGCGCCCGACACCAAGCGCGCCAAGGGCCAACCGCCGCGGCTGAGCATGGGCGACCAGATCGTCCACCAGATGCTCAACCTGTCGGCTTATGCCGAACAGATGCTGATCCACGAACATGCGTGCGTGGCGATCGATCGCGACATGCCGCTCGATCGCGCCGCGATCCTCGGCTGCGCGGTGACGACGGGCGCGGGCGCGGTGTTCAACGCGACCGACGTGACGCCGGGCGAAAGCGTGTGCGTCGTCGGCTGCGGCGGCGTCGGGCTGGCGGCGATCAACGCGGCGAAAATCGCGGGTGCGGGCAAGATCATCGCGGTCGATCCGGTCGCCGACAAGCGCGCGCTGGCGGAGAAACTGGGCGCGACGCACGTCGTCGATGCGCTGTCCGAGACAGCGGCCGACGAGGTGATCGAGATCACGCACGGCGGCGTCGATCACGCGATCGAGGCGGTCGGGCGACCGCAATCGGCGGCGACCGCGGTCAAGGTGCTGCGGCGCGGGGGCACCGCGACGATCCTCGGGATGATGCCGCTGGCCGAAACGGTGGGCCTGTCCGCGCTCGATCTGTTGTCGGGCAAGAGGCTGCAAGGCGCGCTGATGGGGGCGAACCGCTTTCCGGTCGAGATCCCGCGGCTGGTCGATTTCTATCTGCGTGGTGCGCTCGATCTCGACACGATCATTGCCGAGCGGCTGCCGCTCGAGCAGATCAACCACGCGTTCGACGAATTGCGTAAGGGCGACGCCACCCGATCGGTGGTGGTGTTCTGATGGACCCGCTTCTTCATCGTCATTCCCGCGAAAGCGGGAACCCATCTCCCGATGGTCACGCCAGGCGTCGACGGCAGGAGATGGGCCCCCGCTTTCGCGGGAATGACGGGATATGACGGGCGAGATCGACACCGTCGCGGTTGCCGAAAAGGATCGACTCGACGAAGCGGCGCTCACCGCGTGGATGGAAGCGCACGTCGCGGGTTTCCGCGGGCCGCTCACCTATGCCAAGTTCGCCGGCGGGCAATCGAACCCGACCTATCGCCTCGACACCCCCTCGGGCCGCTATGTGCTGCGGCGCAAGCCGTTCGGGCCGCTGCTGCCCTCGGCCCACGCGGTCGATCGCGAATATCGGCTGATCGCGGGGCTGCACCCGACCGGCTTCCCGGTCGCGCGGCCCTATGGGTTGTGCACCGACGAGAGCGTGATCGGCGCGGTGTTCTACGTCATGGGCTATGCCGACGGGCGCAACCTGTGGGACGGGACGTTGCCCGATTATGGCCCCGCCGAGCGCACCGCGCTCTACCATGCGATGTGCGATACGCTGGCGGCGCTGCACGGCACCGATTTCGTCCGCGCGGGGCTCGGCGATTACGGCAAGCCGGGCAATTATTTCGAACGCCAGGTCGCGCGCTGGACCAGGCAATATCGCATGAGCGAAACCGAGCACATGCCCGAGGTCGAGCGGCTGATCGACTTTCTCGCCGCGACGATCCCGCCGCAGACGCGGACGTCGATCGTCCACGGCGATTACCGCATCGACAATATGATCTTCGATAAGGTTGAGCCGCACGTCATCGCGGTGCTCGACTGGGAATTGTCGACGCTGGGCGATCCGCTTGCCGATTTCTCCTATTTCCTGATGAGCTGGGTGACCGATCCCGAGGGCCGTTCGGGGGTCAGGGGGCGGACGGGGGCGGAGACCGGCATCCCGACGATCGAGGCGATGACCGAGCGCTATTGCGTGGCGACGGGGCGCGACGGCGTGCCCGATCTCGATTGGTATTTCAGCTATAACCTGTTCCGGCTGACGGGGATCGTCCAGGGGATCAAGAAACGGATCGTCGACGGTACCGCCTCGAGCGCGCAGGCCGAGAAATCGGCGGGGCAGGTCTATCGGCTGGCGAAGGCGAGCTGGGATTTCGCGGTGAAGGCGGGGGCGGAATAGCAACCGTCACCCCAGCGCAGGCTGGGGACCATGTCTGTTGCGACGGCTCGCAACGGCGCGGCAGATCGAAAGAGACATGAATGCCAGCCTGCGCTGGCATGACGGAGGTGCAAATGCGGTTTACCGGAAAATCGATCATCGTCACCGGCGCGGGGTCGGGGATCGGGCGGGCGACCGCGCGGCTGTTCGCGGGCGAGGGCGGGCAGGTGGTCTGCGCCGACAAGACCGACGGCGCCGACGAGACGGCCGCGATGATCGTGCAGGATGGCGGCACCGCGCAGGCGATTCGGATCGACGCGGGCAATGAGGATGATGTGGCGCGCGCCGTCGCGCTGGCGTGCGAGCGGTTCGGCGGGCTCGACATCGTCTACGCCAATGCCGGGATCGGCGGCGGCATTCCCGGTCTGTTCGAGGATACGCCCGAGACCTGGGCCGAGGTATTGCGAGTCAATCTGATTGGCCCGTTCCTCGCGATCAAGCACGCAGCACCCCGGATCGTCGCGCGCGGCAAGGGAGCGATCGTGTGTACGGCAAGCGTCGCGGGCCTGCGTTCGGGGGCGGGCGGCCCGGCCTATTCGGCCTCGAAGGCGGGCGTCATCAACCTCGTCCAGCTTGCGGCGCAGCAATTGTCGGGCTCCAATGTCCGCGTCAACGCGATCTGCCCCGGCCTGATCGAGACCGGGATGACCAAACGCGCCTATGATTACGCGCGCGAGCACGGCAAGGAGGATCGGATCGGCGGCCTCAACCCGCTGCGGCGCGGTGGCGAGCCCGAGGAGATCGGCCGGGTCGCGCTGTTCCTGGCCTCGGACGAGGCAAGCTATATCAACGGACAGGCGATCGTCGTCGATGGCGGGCTGTCATCGAGCCATCCGGTGACGCGGCAGGAATTCGGCAAGACTGCGATATGACCACGCGGCTGCACGCGATGTCCGAACGGGATGACGCGGCGAGCGAATCCCGCTAAGCGCGCCACCCGACATGCCGGTGCACATCCTTCACCTCCATTCGGCCTTCGACCTCGGCGGCAAGGAAGCGCGCGCGGTGCGGCTGATGAACGCATTCGGCGATGCGGCGCGGCACACGATCGTGTCGGGGGTGCCCGACGCGCTGTCGGCGCGCGACGCGATCGCGCCCGGCATCAAATACGAGATCGCGCAGGATCCGCCGCCGCTCACCGGCCGGCCCTCGGTCAAGCGGTTCGAGGCGCTGACGCGCTACATGCGGCGGTTCGATTTGATACTGACCTATAATTGGGGTGCGGTCGATGCCGTGATGGCGCGCTGCACCTTCACCAAGGGGATGCCGCCGCTGATCCATCACGAGGACGGCTTCAACGCCGACGAGGCCGATCACCTCAAGGTCGAACGCAACATGTATCGCCGGATCGCGCTGGGCGCGGCGGCGGCGCTGGTCGTGCCCTCCGATCTGCTCGAACGGATCGCGATCCAATATTGGAAGCAGCCCGCCGCGAAGCTGCACCGCATCCCCAACGGCATCCCGACCGCGCTTTATGCAGTAAAGCCCGATCCCCGGGCGATCCCCGGCTTCCGCCGCAAGCCGGGTGAACTGGTGGTGGGCTCGCTCGCGGGGCTGCGCGCGGTGAAGAACCTGCCGATGCTGCTGCGCGCATGCGCGGGGGTGCCGGGCAAGCTCAGGATCGTGATCGTCGGCGAAGGCCCGGAACGCGCGGCGATCGAAAGTGCCGCCGCCTTGCTCGGGCTCGGCGATCGCGTGCATTTGCCCGGTTTCCTGCCCGAACCGCATCGCTTCGTCGGGTTGTTCGATATCTTCGCCTTGTCGTCCAAAAGCGAGCAATTCCCGATCTCGGTGATCGAGGCGATGGCGGCCGGGCTGCCGGTCGCGGCGCCCTCGGTCGGCGATGTCGGGCAGATGGTGGCGGAGGCGAACTGGCCGTATATCGCGCCGCATGTCGATGCGGTCGAGTTGCGCGACATGATCACCATGCTCGCGCGCGACAAGGCGGTGCGCAAGACGGTGGGGGCGCATAATCAAGCGAAGGCGCAGGCGACGTTCGACGAGGACGTGATGATCGCGCGCTACGCCGCGTTGTACGCCGGCGCGATCGGCCGGCCGGGTGTTTTCGGCTGAACGTCGAATCAAACTCTGACCCGTGAAAGTATTCGCGTCCCGGCGGCGCGCCGTTATAAGCGTCGGCAGTTTCATTTGGAGGTATGCGTGTTCAAAGGCGTGAAGCCCATCATCTACAACGGTCGTGAAGTCTGGCCGCTGATCGAGGGGGGCAAGGGCGTTTCCGCGACGAATCACGCCAGCGCGGGCGCCTGGGCGGCGGCGGGCGGCATCGGCACCGTCTCGGCCGTCAACGCCGACAGCTACGATCCCGACGGCAAGATCATCCCCCAGGTCTACAAGGCGCTGACGCGGCGCGAACGGCATGAGGAACTGATCGATTTTGCCGTCGAAGGCGCCGTCCAGCAGGTGCAGCGCGCGCATGAGATCGCGGGCGGCGAGGGCGCGATCAATATCAACGTGCTGTGGGAGATGGGCGGCGCGCAGCGGGTGCTCCACGGCGTGCTCGAACGCACGCGCGGGCTGGTCGCGGGCGTGACCTGTGGGGCGGGCATGCCCTATAAGCTTTCCGAGATCGCGGCGTCGTACAACGTCAATTACCTGCCGATCGTCAGCTCGGCGCGCGCCTTTCGCGCGCTGTGGAAGCGCGCCTATTCGAAGGCGTCCGAATGGCTGGCGGCGGTCGTCTACGAAGACCCGTGGCTCGCTGGCGGACACAACGGCTTGTCCAACGCCGAAGACCCGCTGAAGCCGGAAGACCCGTACCCGCGCGTCAAGGCGCTGCGCGAGACGATGCGCGAGGGCGGCATTTCGGACGACGTGCCGATCGTGATGGCGGGCGGCGTCTGGTACTTGCGCGACTGGAACAACTGGATCGACAATCCCGAACTGGGCACGATCGCGTTCCAGTTCGGCACCCGGCCGTTGCTCACCAAGGAAAGTCCGATCCCGCAGGGGTGGAAGGATAAACTGCTCGACATCGACGATGACGAGGTGCTGCTGCACCGCTTCTCGCCGACCGGCTTCTATTCGAGCGCGGTGCGCACCCCGTTCCTACGCAATCTCGAGGCGCGATCGGAACGGCAGATCCCGTTCTCGACGCAGGAAGCGGGCGACCATACGTTCCAGCTCGACGTCGGCGTGAAGGGCAAGAATTTCTGGGTGACGCGCAACGATCTGCTGCGCGCGCGGACATGGTTCGGCGAAGGCTTTACCGAGGCGCTCAAGACGCCCGACAACACGCTCGTCTTCGTGACCGATGCCGAGAAGAAGGAAATCCGCAAGGATCAGGCCGATTGCATGGGCTGCCTCAGCCAGTGTCTGTTCTCGTCATGGGCGGATACCGACACCAATTCGACCGGCCGCCTCGCCGATCCGCGCAGCTTCTGCATCCAGAAGACGTTGCAGGATATCGCGCACGGTGGCCCGATCGAGAACAACCTGATGTTCGCCGGCCACGCCGCGTCGAACTTCAAGCGTGACCCCTTCTATTCGAACGGGTTCGTGCCGACGGTGAAGCAGCTCGTCGATCGCATCCTGACCGGGGATTGATGCCTGTTTGAGAGTTGGCACCGAGGAAAAACCGCTGTTCAGTCGGTGGCCGTGCCGACCACCGCACCCGCGACGCCACCGACGGCCGCGCCCTTTTCGACGCTGTGGCCGGTCGCCGCGCTGACTGCGGCACCGCCGGCGGCGCCGATCGCCGCGCCGCGCGCTGTCGCGCATCCGGCGAGCACCACCGCCGACAGCAGGATCACGCTCACGTTCCGATTGAATCGCATCATTGGTCTCCCTTGATCTCGATCAGAACAATGTCGCGGGCGCGGCATGGGTTCCGCTTCCCGTCGATCGGTTCTACCGGCTCAGCAGCTTGGCGAGCGTTTGGCTGGTGCTGGCGCGGACGGCCTCGTTCTCGCTCTCTTTTTCGAGGGCATCGCGGATCTTCTCGACCTCGGTATCGGTCTTGTGCTCGATCCCGATGAAGCCGTTGCGTGCGCCGTCGAGCGTGCGGATAAGCTCGTCGAGCTTGGCCTGCATCGCCGCGGCGTCGCGATTCTGCGAATTCTGGATCAGGAATACCATCAGAAAGGTGACGATCGTCGTCGCCGTGTTCACGACGAGTTGCCAGGTGTCCGAATACGCGAAGATCGGCCCCGTGACGGCCCACACGAAGATGAAGACGGTCGCGAGGATAAAGGCCGCCGGCCGGCCGGCGAACCCGGCGATCCTGCTTGCGATGACGGTGAAGAAGCGATCGAACATGGCGTGTGGCCGAAGGCCCCCTCCCGCTGCCGGAAATGGCACAGCACCGTAACGATGTAGCGGGATGTTGGTTGCGCGTGGCTTGTCGTCAGATCCAGCCTTCGAGCACCTGATCGGGGGGGCGATGGCCGTCGACCCAGACGCGGATGTTGGCAATGACCTTGTCGCCCATCGCCGCGCGGCCCTCGATCGTCGCCGAGCCCATGTGCGGCAGCAGCGTCACGTTGGGGAGCGCGAGCAGCCGCGGATCGACCGCGGGTTCGCGTTCGTAGACGTCGAGCCCGGCCCCCGCGAGCCGCCCCTGTTCGAGCGCCTCGATCAGCGCGGCCTCGTCGATGATCTCGCCGCGCGCGGTGTTGATCAGATAGGCGTGGCTGCCCAGCAGCGCGAGGCGCCGCGCGTCGATCAGATGCTGGGTCTGTTCGGTATGCGGTGCGTTGATCGAGACGATGTCGGCGATGCGCAGCATGTCGTCGAGATCGGCATGCCAGATCGCGCCCAATTGCGCCTCGAGCACCTGCGGCAGCCGGTGGCGGTTGTGGTAATGGACCGAGAGCCCGAACGCGCGCGCGCGCGCGGCGACCGCCTGGCCGATCCGGCCCATGCCGACGATCGCGAGTCTTTTGCCGCCGATCCGCCGCCCGAGCATCCCGCCCGGGCTCCAGCCCCTCCAGTCGCCGGATCGGATCAGTTTCTCGCCATCGACGAGCCGGCGCGGCACCGCGAGGATCAGCGCCATCGTCATGTCGGCGGTGTCCTCGGTGAGGACGCCGGGGGTGTGGGTGACGATGATGTCGCGCGCGCGCGCCGCCTGCAAGGCGATGTGATCGATCCCCGCGCCGTAATTGGCGATGAGGCGCAGCCGTTCGCCCGCGCCTTCGATCAGCCCGGCGTCGATCACGTCGGTGACGGTGGGGACGAGGACGTCGCACGTCGCCATCGCCTCGGCGAGTTGGTCGCGCGTCATCGGCACGTCGGCGCGGTTGTTGGTGGCGTCGAACAGCGCCTCCATCCGCTCCATCACCGCGTCGGTGAGTTCGCGTGTGACCACTACCCTTGGCCTGGCTTGTCTCGTTTCGGGCATGGCATCGGCTTGGCGCGAGTAAGCGCGTGCGTCAACGGTGGTTGAAGGCGGGTCGGGCTTCGTCCTAGGGTCGGCGCGACGCGTGCATCAGGGGACAGTGAATGCGATTGTGGGCCTGGTTCGTTTTTCTCGTGACGGTGCTGGGCCTTGCAGTGATCGCGACCCAGGATGTCGCGGCGCAGAAGCGCGAGCCGCCTTATTATGCGTCGATCGCTGCGAGCAAGGCGCGGATGCGCACCGGCCCCGCACGCACCTATCCGGCGACCTGGCTCTATGTGCGTGCCGATCTGCCGATCAAGGTGGTCGCGGTCTATCGCGACTGGCGCAAGGTGGAGGATCCCGACGGCACGCAAGGATGGATGCTCGTCAACCTGCTGTCGTCGCAGCGCACCGCGATCGTCCGCGATGCGATCGCCGAACTGCGGGCGGCGCCAAACGCCGGCGCCGCGGTCAACTGGCGCGCCGAGCCGGGCGTGGTCGGGCGGATCAGCAAATGTTCGGCGAGCTGGTGCTGGTTCACTGTTGGCCGTCGCGGCGGGTTCGTGGAGAAGAGTCACCTCTGGGGTGTCGATGAGGGCGAGGCGGTGGACTGATAGCGCACCGCGCGATTGTTCTCCTCCCCGGCGAAGGTCGGCGTGCAGACCCTAGCTCACCAGTTCCACCGCGATCGCGGTCGCTTCGCCGCCGCCGATGCACAGCGAAGCGAGGCCGCGCTTGCCGCCGGTGGTCTCCAGCGCGGAAAGCAGCGTCGCCATGATGCGCGCGCCCGACGCGCCGATCGGATGGCCCAGCGCGCAGGCGCCGCCGTGGATGTTGAGCACGTCGTGCGCGATGCCGAGATCGCGCATGGCGATCATCGCGACGCACGCGAACGCCTCGTTGACCTCGAACAGGTCGACATCGCCGACTTGCCAGCCGGCCTTGTCGAGCGCCTTCTGCATCGCAGAGACGGGGGCGGTGGTGAATTTGGCGGGCGCGTGCGCGTGGGCGGCGTGGCTGATGATGCGGGCGACGGGCTTGATCCCCAACCGATCGGCGACCGACTGGCGTGTCATCACCAGCGCCGCCGCGCCGTCCGAGATCGAGGAGGCGTTGGCGGCGGTGATCGTGCCGTCCTTGGCAAAGGCGGGCTTGAGCGTCGGGATCTTGGCGGCGTCGGCCTTGGCGGGCTGCTCGTCGAGTGTAATCGTGGTGCCGCCCTTGCGCGTCGCCACCTCGACGGGGACGATCTCGCGGTCGAACGCGCCCGATTTCTGCGCCTGCTGCGCGCGCTCCAGACTGGCGATCGCGAACGCATCCTGATCGGCGCGGGTGAACTGATATTCGGCGGCGGTTTCCTCGGCGAAGCTGCCCATCAGCCGGCCGGGCTCATAGGCGTCCTCGAGTCCGTCGAGGAACATATGATCCTTGAGCACATCATGCCCCAGCCGCGCGCCCGAGCGGTGCTTCATCGAGAGATAGGGCGCGTTGGTCATGCTCTCCATGCCGCCTGCGATCAGCAGATCGACCGAGCCCGCCGCGAGCGCATCGGCGGCCATGATCGCGGCCTGCATCCCCGATCCGCACATCTTGTTGACCGTCGTTGCCTCGACATGCTGCGGCAGCCCGGCGCCTAGCGCCGCCTGCCGCGCGGGCGCCTGGCCGAGCCCGGCGGGGAGCACGCAGCCCATGTAGATGCGCTCGATCGCCTGTGTGTCTACGCCCGCGCGTGCCACCGCCGCGCCCACCGCCGCCGCGCCGAGATCGGTCGCCGACGCGCCGGCAAGGCTGCCCTGGAAACTACCCATCGGGGTGCGCGCGTAGGACAGGATGACGATCGGATCGGTGGGCATCGGCGGCTCCGTTTATGATCTGCTGTGCGCGATTTAGGGGTGTACGGCAGCGTTTACAAAGGTTCCTCGTTCGTCATGCCGGACTTGTTCCGGCATCCAACCCTCCACGAGCGCCAGCGCTTGAGGCGCGTTGGACCCCGGAACGAGTCCGGGTGGCGGAAACAGCGTCCTTGAGGTGGGTTTTGACGCGAGAAACCAGCCTGACCGAAGGTCGATCTCGTGCTAACATCAATGTCAACAAGCGCGCGAGAGGATGCGGCGATGATCGAGATGCACGACCTTTTGGCACGGCAACGCGCGGCGTTCATGGACGAACTGCCGGTGGGAATCGCGGTGCGCAAGGATCGGTTGCGGCGTGCTGCGGCGATGATCGCGGATCATGCGACGCGCTTTTGCGACGCGCTCTCCGAGGATTTCGGGCATCGCAGCCGCGAGCAATCCTTGGTGACCGACATCGCGGGCTCGGTGGCGCCGATCAACCACGCGATCAAGCATGTCGACGCCTGGGCGGCGCGCGAAAAGCGGAAGGTGCAATTCCCGCTCGGGCTGCTCGGCGCGCGCGCGTGGGTCGAATACCAACCCAAGGGGGTGGTGGGCGTGATCGCGCCGTGGAATTTCCCGGTCAATCTGGTGATGAGCCCGCTTGCCGGGGTGCTCGCGGCGGGCAACCGCGCGATGGTCAAGACCAGCGAATATACCCCGCGCGTCGCCGCCTTGTTCGAGGAACTGGCGGCGCAGTATTTCGCGCCCGAGGAACTGGCGTTCGTGTCGGGCGGGCCGGAGGTCGGCAAGGCGTTTTCCGAACTGCCGTTCGATCATCTGCTGTTCACCGGCGCGACCGGGATCGGTCGGCACATCCTCCACGCGGCGGCCGACAATCTGACCCCGGTGACGCTCGAACTCGGGGGCAAATCGCCGGTGATCGTCGGGCGTTCGGCCGATTTGAAGCAAGCCACCGAGCGCGTGGCGCTGGGCAAGATGCTCAACGCCGGGCAGATCTGCCTCGCGCCCGATTATATGCTCGTGCCCGCCGAGGAGGAGCCGCGCGTGATCGAGGGGATCAAGACGGCGGCGTCGGCGATGTATCCCACATTGCTGGCCAATCCCGACTATACGTCGATCGTCAACGACCGGCATTTCGAGCGGCTGTCGTCGTGGCTCGAAGATGCGCGTGCCAAGGGCGCGACGATCGAGACCGTCAACCCGGCGGGCGAGGATTTCGGCGGCACCAACGCGCGCAAGATGCCGCTCCATATCGTCCGCGATGCGACCGACGACATGATCCTGATGCAGGAGGAGATTTTCGGGCCCATCCTGCCGGTCAGGCGCTACGACACGATCGACGGCGCGATCGGCGAGGTGAACCGGCGCGCGCGGCCACTGGGCCTCTATTATTTCGGGCGTGATGAGAAGGAACGCCGCCAGGTGCTCGATCGCACGATCTCGGGCGGGGTGACGCTCGACGACGTGGTGTTCCACGTCTCGATGGAGGATCTGCCGTTCGGGGGCGTCGGGCCGTCGGGCATGGGCGCGTATCACGGGCGCGACGGCTTTCGGACGTTCAGCCATGCCAAGGCGGTGTTCAAACAGGCGAAGCTCGACGTCGCCAAACTCGCCGGGATCAAGCCGCCTTACGGGCCGGGAACGATCAAGGCGGCGCGGCGACAGATGAAGGGGTGAGCGTCAAAACGCTTCTCCCGTCATGCCGGACTTGTTCCGGCATCCAGCCCTCCACGCACGCAGACCTTTGAGGGGCGTTGGACCCCGGAACAAGTCCGGGGTGACGGAGGGGCTATAGGGCGCGACCTGTCCGCTCGATCCGGTAGTCGATCGGTTTGAAGCTGCCGCCGTTGCTGGCGAGCGCCGCTTTGGTGTCGACGCAGGGAAAGGTGGCCGCCTCGACCTGCGCGAACAGCCGGGCCTCAAGGTCGCGCTGTGCTTTGTGTTGCCAGGGATAGATCGATGAGAACGGCATGAGCATCGCACGACGCGCAAGCCCCTGAGCGGTTCCGTGCACGCTGCGGCGGGAGGAGCCGATTTCAACGTTTTGCGCTTGCCTGAGGAGCGAAAACACGCTTCGCTCGTTGCAGGTGCGAACAGGGATCGGTCGCGCGCGTGCTGGCGCCGCGACGGCAAAACGGAGTATTCGTGGGGTATAGGGGTTTCGCGATTTCGGCTTTGGCGGGCGTGTCGATGGTCCCGCTGGCGGCGTTCGCGCAGGTCACCCCCGATCCGGTCGAGCCCGGCCAAGCGGCCCCCGCCATGCAGACCGCGCCCGAGGACGGCACCACCGAGGCCGCCGCCCCGATCATCCCCGACGCCACGTTCGAAGACGCGCTGCCGCCGCTGTCGGACGATCTGAACGCGCCGCTCGAGGCGATGCCGACACTCGATCAGCCGCAGACGACGCCGCCCGGCGAGATGGTGCAGCAGGTGCCCGGCACGCCCGAGGCCGCCGCTTCCGACGCGCTCGGTGCGGCGCCGGCGCAGGATCCCGAACTCGCGCAGCCATTGCCGCCGCTCTCGACCTTCGATGCGACGCCGCCGGCCGAGGTCGCCGACGAAGGCGCGAACCAGAAAGCGGTGGAAATCCGCTACGGCGTGGTGGTGAAGGGCCTCGACGAGATCGATGCCGAGGATCAGTTCCGCTCGCTCTCCGCGCTCGAGGAAGGTGACGGCAAGGCGGCGAACGCGGCGATGATCGCGGCGCGCGCGCGCGAGGACGAGGCGCTCGCGGTGCGCATCATGAAGGCGCGCGGCTATTACGATGCGAGCGCGATCTCGACGATCGACCAAGTGCCGAACCAGCCCGGCCGCGTCAGCGTGACGCTGTCGGCGACGCCGGGACATCTCTACAAGCTGGGCGAGATCGCGGTGAAGGCGGCGCCGACCGTGCCGCCCGATCTGATCCGCACCAACCTGCCGCTCAAGGCCGGCGACCCGATCGAGGCCGATCGTATTCAGGGCGCCGAGGCCAATGTCAGCCTCACGCTGCCGCAGATGGGCTATCCGTTCGTCAAGCTCGGCACGCGCGACATCCTGCTCGACGGCGAGACTTATGTCGGCGATTACACGCTCCCGGTCGATACCGGGCCACGATCGTCGTTCGGGACGATCTCGACGCGCGGCGATCTCGCCTTCGATGCCGAGCATGTCGACGTGCTCAAGCGGTTCGAGGCGGGCGACCTCTACGACAGCCGCAAGGTCGATGACCTGCGCGACGCGTTGGTGGCGACGGGGCTGTTCTCGACCGTGTCGGTGATCCCGCGGCGCAGCCACGAGCCCGGGCCGGACGATACCGAACGCGTCGATTTCGTCGTGCGGCAGAACGCCGGGCCGCCGCGCACGCTGGCGGGCGCGATCGGCTACAACACCGGCGAAGGCGCGCAGGTGCGCGGAAGCTGGACGCATCGCAACCTGTTCCCGCCTGAGGGCGCGCTGATCGTCGATGGCATCCTGGGCACGCAGCAGCAGGGCGCGGGCGTGACCTTCCGGCGATCCAATGCGGGGCGGCGCGACAAGACCTTCTCGCTGATCGCGCGCGCGGATCATTCCAATTACGACGCGTTCGATGCCTTCACCGGCACGCTCTCGGCGCGGTGGAGCTACGATTCGACGCCGATCTGGCAGAAGAAGTTCACCTATTCCTACGGCGTCGACCTGATCGGCACCAACGAAAGCGTCTACGATTTCGCCGCCGGCGAACGGAAACGCGGCACCTACGGCATCCTCGCGCTGCCGGGGCAGGTGCAGTTCGATACCTCGGACGATCTGATGAACCCCACGACGGGTTACCGGCTCAAGCTGGTGCTGAGCCCGGAGACGTCGGTGCGCGGGGCGGTGCGCCCCTATGCGCGCACGCTGGTCGAGGCGAGCGCTTATTATCCGGTGTCGGACAGCCTGACGATCGCCGGGCGCGTGCGCGCAGGCTCGATCTTCGGGATCGACCGCGACGATCTGGCGCCCTCGCGGCGCTATTACGGCGGCGGCGGCGGATCGGTGCGCGGCTACGGCTATCAACGGCTGGGGCCGTTCGATCCCAACGGCGATCCGGTCGGCGGGCGCAGCATCAACGAATTCGCGCTCGAGGCGCGCTATCGGTTCGGCAATTTCGGGATCGTGCCGTTTGTCGATGCCGGCAATGCGTACGAAAGCACCTTCCCCAAAGGCTCCGACCTCAGGTTCGGCGCGGGGATCGGCGCGCGCTATTATACCAATTTCGGGCCGCTTCGGATCGACGTGGCAACGCCACTCAATCCGCGGCCGGGTGACGGGCGGATCGCGCTCTATATCTCGATCGGGCAGGCGTTCTGATGGCCGGGGACGACGCGATCGGCGATAGTGAAGGCGCGACCGAGACGGTGGTCGTAGAGAAGCGGCCGCTGTGGTTCCGCCTGCTCAAATGGATCGGCGTCGCGATCCTGGGGTTGCTGGTGCTGGCGGCCGCGATCCTGCTCGGGCTCAATACCGGGCCGGGCAAGCGCTTCCTGGTCAACCAGATCGGCGCCTATACCACCGCGACCGGGCTCAACGTGCAGGTGGGGCGGATCGAGGGATCGATCTACGGGAAGATGGAGCTGCGCGACGTGCGCGTGCGCGACCCCAAGGGCGTGTTCCTGACCACGCCGCAGCTCGCGATCGACTGGCGGCCGTTCGAATATCTGAACAACCATATCGACGTGCGCGCGCTCACCAGCCCGCTGGTAACGTTGCAGCGCTCGCCCGAGTTCATCGTGCAGCCGACCCAGGAAAACGCGCCGCTGCTTCCCGACATCGATATCGACGTCAACCAGCTCAAGATCGATCGCTTCATACTCGCCCCGAGCTTCACCGGCGCCAAGCGCATCATCCGCATCGCCGGCGACGCGCATATCGCCGATCGGCGCGCGCAATTGAATGTCGACGCCGCCACGCTCAATGCCGCCGATGCGGTGGGCGGTGATCGGCTCAAGCTCGTGCTCGATGCGGTGCCCGACGACAACCGGCTCGCCGCCGACGTGCGGCTGGTGGCGCCCGCCAACGGCGCGGTCGCGGGCTATACCGGGGTCAAGAAGCCGCTGACGTTCACGCTCGCCGGGCGCGGCGACTGGAAGGCATGGGCCGGCAAGGCCAGCGCCACGCTCGGCGGCGCGTCGCTGCTCGACCTCGATCTCGCCGCGCATGAGGGCGCGATCAAGGTGCGCGGCAATGCGCATCCGGGGCTTTACATGGCCGGGCCGGTCGAGCGGCTGACCGCGCCGCAGCTCGACATCGCGCTCGATACCACGCTCAACGAACGCAAGGCAGACAGCCAGCTTCGGCTGCGGTCGGCCGCGCTGGCGGTCGCGGCGCAGGGGCTGATCGATTTCGGCAATAGCCGGTTCGACAATTTCCGTGTCGATGCGCGGCTGCTGACCCCCGGCGCGATCGCCGAAAACCTGAATGGCCGCGACGTGATGGCGAGCCTCGCGCTCGATGGGTCGATGGCGACACCGACGGTCAATTATGTCGTGCGCGCCGCCGCGATCGGCTTCGGCGATACGGTGGTCGAGCAAGTCTATGCGAGCGGGCTGGCGCGGGTCGATGCCGATCGCATCCTGATCCCGATCGACGCGCGCGCGCGCCGCGTGAGCGGGCTCAACGCGGCGGCCGGCGGGCTGCTCACCAACGTGCGGATCAACGGCGATCTCGCGATCACGGGGCCGCAGATCCTCTCCGACAATCTCAAGATCCGCTCCGACAAGATCGACGCGACCGCGATCATCGCCGCCAATGTCTCGACCGGGCGTTATACCGGCGCGCTAAAGGGGCGGGTCAACGATTACCGGATCGAGAGCATCGGGATCGTCAACCTGACGACCGACGCGCATCTGGTGCCGGGCGCGAAGGGCGGGTTCGGGATCGCGGGGCATGTCGTCGCGCGCACGTCGCAGATCTTCAATTCGGGCGTGCGGAGTTTCCTGGGCGGCAACGCCCTGGTCTCGACCGACGTGGGCTACAGCCCCGAAGGGATCGTCACCTTTGAACGGCTGCGGCTGAGCGCGCCGCAATTCCGCATCACCTCGGGCAGCGGGCGCTACGATCCGGCGGGCGGCATCCTGTTCAACGCCAATGCCACGTCGACCCAATACGGCCCGATCACCGCGCGGGTGACGGGCACGACGACATCGCCGCAGGTGGTGTTGCGCGCGCCGCGACCGGGCGTGGGCGTGGGGCTGGTCGATCTCGAGGCGCGGGTGCGTGGGCGCGATGGTGCCTATGCGGTACTCGCGACCGGCGGCACCAATTACGGGCCGTTCAGCGCCGACGTGCTGGTGCGGCCGGGGAACGCGCTGACCGTGGACGTCAACAAGTTGCTGTTCGCGGGCGTGGACTTCCACGGACGGGTGCAACAGACCGCGGCCGGACCATTCGCGGGCGCGCTCGATTTCGCAGGCTCGGGGCTGAACGGTCGGGTGCAGCTTGCCGCGGCGGGCGACGTCCAGCGCGCCGATGTCAACGCGCGCGCTTTTGCCGCCAAAATCCCCGGCGCGGTCGATTTTACGATTGGCCGCGCGATCATCACGGGAACCGCGATCCTCTACCCCGCCGCGCCGTCGATCGTTGCCGACGCGCAGGTGGCGGACCTGCGCTACGGCGTGACGACGATCGCCGAGGCGCGCGCCAAGGTGAACTACAAAGGCGGAAACGGCACCGCGCAGCTCGTCGCCAACGGATCGAACGGCGTGCCTTTCCGCATCGCCGCCAACGCGCGGCTCAACCCCAACGATTATCTCGTCGCGCTCAAGGGCATGGCAAGCGGGATCAATTTCGCGACCGCCAATCCTGCACACATCACCGCCGCCGACGACACCTATCGGCTGGCGCCGACGCGGATCGATTTCGACAAGGGATCGCTGCGGTTAGCGGGCAGCTACGGCAGCGGGATGGCGGTGCAATCGCGGCTCGACAAGCTCGATCTGTCGATCCTCAACGCCTTCGTGCCCGATCTCAACATCGGCGGCGCGGCGACGGGCAGCTTGGATTTCAGCCAGCCCGATGCGGCCACCTTCCCGCAGATGGATGCGCGGCTCAACATCGCGAACTTCACGCGATCGGGGATCGCGGCGGTGTCGACCCCGGTCGACGTGGTGCTCAACGGCCGACTGTTGCCCGACGGCGGCGATGCGCGCGCGCTGTTCAAGCGCGGCCCGACCACGATCGGGCGGATGGTCGCGCGGCTGTCGCCGCTGCCGCCAGGCGCGGGATCGTGGAGCGAACGGCTGATGGGCGCGCCCCTATCCGGTGGCATCCGCTACAGCGGCCCCTCTGCGGTGCTGTTCAGCCTTGCCGCGCTGCCGGGCCAGCAACTGACGGGGCCGATCGCGGTCGGGGTCGATTTCTCCGGGCGGCTACGCGCGCCCGATTTCAACGGCGTGGTGCGCGCGGACAACCTCACCTACACCAACGAGACCTACGGCACGCGGCTGACGAATATGAAGCTGCAAGGCCGTTTCACCTCGAGCCGGTTCGAGATCACGACGCTGCAGGCGCGCGCGGGCGAGGGCAGCGTCTCGGCGCAGGGATCGGTGGGCTTCGCCGCCGACAGCGGCTTCCCCATCGACATCACCGCGCAGCTCGACAATGCGCAACTCGCCAAGAGCGATGCGCTGGGCGCGACCGCGAGTGGCACGCTGCGCGTCACCAACGGCGCCGAACGCGGCGGGCTGATCGCGGGTGACCTGACGATTCCGGAGGCGCGCTACAAGATCATCTGGCAAGGCGCGGCGGACGTGCCTGAACTCCAGGGCGTGCGCCGCAAGGGTGCCGCGCCGCAGCAGGAATCGGCGCAAGGCGGCGTGCCGAGCCGTTTCCGCCTGCGCATCAACGTCAAGGCGGACAACCGCATCTTCGTCTCGGGCATGGGGCTCGAATCCGAATGGAAGAGCGACCTGCGCGTGCGCGGCACCACCAGCGACCCGCGGATCAGCGGCACGCTCGAAATGGTGCGCGGCACCTATTCGTTTGCGGGCAAGCGGTTCGATGTCGATCACGGGATCGTGCGTTTCGAGGGCGGCGCGCTCACCAACCCGCAGATCGACATTGCCGCGACCACCGAGCAGGAAGACATCAAGGCGACGATCGCGATCACCGGCAGCGCGCAGGATCCGCACATTGCCTTTTCCTCGACGCCGGAAATGCCGCAGGACGAGGTGCTGAGCCGGCTGCTGTTCGGCAACTCGCCGGAGAATCTGTCCGCGACCGAGGCGATCCAGCTTGCCGCCGCACTCAATTCGCTGCGTGGCGGCGGGGGTGGGCTCAACCCGCTCGGCACGCTGCGCTCGGCGACCGGGATCGATCGGCTGCGCATCCTCGGCGCCGATGAGGCGGGCGGGCGCGGCACCGCGCTGGCGGCGGGCAAGTATCTGACCGACGATATCTATATCGAGATCATCACCGACGCGCGCGGTTTCACCGCGACCCAGCTCGAGATCGCGCTGTCGAAGGCGCTGAGCGTGCTGTCGCAGACGGGCTCGTTCGGCGGCTCGAACGTCACGCTGCGCTACAAGAAGGATTATTGAGGCTACGTCACCCCGGACTTGTTCCGGGGGCCAACGCGCCCCAATCGGTAACGCTCGCGGATGGTTGGATGCCGGAACGAGTCCGGCATGACGAGGAGCCAATTATCTTTGCGTTGCACATCAAAACTGAATATACGGTATGGATGGCTAGCGAGCATGTCGATGTGATCATTGTCGGCGCCGGGCTTTCGGGCATCGGCGCGGCGCGCCATTTGCAGACCGAATGCCCCGATCGCAGCTATCGCATCCTCGAAAGCCGCAGCGCGAGCGGCGGGACGTGGGATCTGTTTCGGTATCCGGGTATCCGATCCGATTCGGATATGTACACGCTCGGCTATGCCTTCAAACCGTGGACCGAGGCGAAGGCGATCGCTGACGGGCCGTCGATCCTCAACTATATCCGCGAGACCGCGCGCGAGAACGGGATCGATCGGCACATACGTTATGATACGCATGTCGAGGCGGCGTCGTGGTCGAGTGCGGACGCGCGCTGGACGGTGAAGGCGCGCGGGACAGGCGGCGAGGCGATCGAGATCACCTGCAATTTCCTTTTCATGTGCGCGGGCTATTACAATTACGCGCGCGGCCATGCGCCCGAGCTTGCGGGTGCCGATCGCTTCCACGGCCGCATCGTCCATCCGCAATTCTGGCCCGACGACCTCGATTACGCGGGCAAGAAGGTCGTCGTGATCGGATCGGGCGCGACCGCGGTGACGCTGGTGCCCGAATTGGCGAAGCAGGCCGCGCAGGTGACGATGCTCCAGCGCTCGCCGACCTATGTGGTGTCGCGCCCCGCCGAGGATGGGCTCGCCAACTGGCTGCGCGCCAAATTGCCCGCCAAACTCGCCTATGGGCTGGTGCGCTGGCGCAACGTGCTGTTCGGCATGTATTTCTACAAGCTCGCGCGGCGCAAGCCCGCCAAGGTGAAGGCGCGCATCATCGATATGGTGCAGGCCGAGCTTGGCCCCGAATACGATGTCGGCACGCATTTCACGCCGCGCTATAATCCGTGGGACCAGCGGTTGTGCCTCGTGCCCGACGCCGATCTGTTCGTCGCGATTCGCGAAGGCCGCGCCGCGGTCGTGACCGACACGATCGACACCTTCACCGAAACCGGGATCAAATTGACCTCGGGCACCGAGATCGCGGCCGATATCGTCGTCACCGCGACAGGGCTCGAAATGCAGTTGCTCAGCGATGTCGTCTTCACGATCGACGGCGTGGCGACCGATATCGCCAAGACGCTCAACTACAAGGGCATGATGTTCTCGGATGTGCCCAACCTGGCGTCGTCGTTCGGTTATACCAATGCCTCGTGGACGCTGAAGGCGGATCTGACGGCGGGCTATGTCTGCCGGCTGCTCAACACGATGAAGGCGCGGGGCATGCGGCAGGCGACGCCGCGGATCGGCGACGAGGTGGGGGAGGAGCCGTTCCTCGATTTCACCTCGGGCTACGTCCAGCGCGCGCTTCACAAACTGCCCAAGCAGGGCGATCGCAAGCCGTGGAAGCTGCACCAGAATTATGCGCTCGATCTGATGGCGCTCAAATTCGGATCGATCGACGATTCGATGGAATTCTCCAACCCAGACCCGGCCTCCGCGCGCGCCGCCTGACCGGGCGGTGATTCGAGCGTTCCGGCGTGCGTTCCGGCTGTCGCACGGGGCGCTTCGGCGCGATCCGTTACACCAAATACTTGCCTTGTTCGTTCGAACGAACTAACGGCCGCCGCCATGATTCAGAACAGGCTCCTCGAAACGGCGGTGCGCGAGTTCGGGCGCAAGGGGCTGGACGGCGCGAGCACGCGCGGGATCGCCAAGGCGGCGGGCACCGCGATGTCGTCGATCACCTATCATTACGGCGGCAAGGAAGGGCTCTATCTGGCCGCGGCCGATTATATCGTCTCGCAGATGGACGATGGCGTGTCGATCGAGGGGGGTAGCCGGCCGAAGACGCCCGACGAGGCGCGGTTGGCGATCCACAAGGCGTTCGCCGGCTTTATCGATAAACTCGCCGGCCCGCGCAGCGAAGCCTGGGCGCCGTTCATCGTGCGCGAACAGATGAATCCCACCGCCGCGTTCGATCGGCTTTGGGCGGGGCCGATGGGGCGCAATCTGGGCACGCTCGTCACGCTCGTCCGCATCGCCACCGGCGCGCCGGACGATGCGGCCGCGCGGCTGGCGGTGGTGACGCTGTTCGGCCAGGTGATCGTGATCCGCGCCGCGCGCGCGATGTGCGGGCGCCTGCTCGGCGGGCCGCTCGACGATCCCGATTTCATCCCGTCCTTCAAGGCGCGCATCGCCGCCAACACCGACGCCGTTCTCGACCGGCTGATTTCCGAACAGGGGCAATCATGAGTGACGATGCGCAACTGCACGATGGCGACCGCCGCGACGATGGGGCGGAAGGCGAGGGCGCGAAGAAGCCGTCGCTGTTCAGGCGGCCGCTGTTCTGGATTATCCTGATCGTGGTGGTCGCCGCGATCGTGATCGGCGGGCTGCTCTATTATCTCAACGCGAGGCAATATGAATCGACCGACGACGCCTATGTCGATGCGCACATCGTACGGCTGGCGCCGACGGTGGGGGGCACGCTGAAGGCGGTCGCCGATCTCGACAATCGCCATGTCGAGGCGGGGCGGCTGCTCGCGGTGATCGAGCCCTCCGGCCCCGAAGCGCAGCTCACCGAAGCCGAGGCGGGCGTCCAGCAGGCGATCGCGCAGGCCGAGCAGGCCAAGGCGCAGGTGATCGCCGCCAGGGCGGCACGCGATCGCGCGACGGCGCAGGCCCGCGCACCGGTCGCCAGCGCGCAGAAGGCGGCGAACGATCTGACGCGCTATCAGGCGTTGCAGAAGCTCGATCCCGCCGCGGTCGCCGGGCAGCAACTCGATCAGGCGCGCGCGCAGGCCCGCACCACCGCGGCCGAGGCGGCGGCGGCGCGGCAGGCGATCGAGAGCGCGGGCGCCGATGTCGCGGTCGCCGAGCGGCAGGTAAAGGCCGCCGAAGCGGTCGTTGCGGCGCGGCGTGCGCAGGTCGAACAAGCCAAAGTGACGCTGGGCGATCTCAAGCTGACGGCGCCGGTCTCGGGGCAGGTCGTCAACCGGCAGGTTAATGTTGGCAGCTATGTCGCACCCGGATCGCAGTTGATGGCGATCGTGCCCGACAAAATGTGGGTGACCGCCAATTTCAAGGAGACGCAGCTCACCCTGATGCGCGTCGGCCAGCCGGTATCGATCAAGATCGACGCCTTCCCCGATGTCGCGTTCGAAGGGCATGTCGATTCGGTGCAGCGCGGCGCGGGGCAGGCGTTCGCGATCCTGCCGTCGCAGAACGCGACCGGAAATTTCGTCAAGGTCGTGCAGCGCGTGCCGGTGCGGATCGTGTTCGACACCAAAGACGCGCCCGATCCGCGCGATTATCCGATCGGCCCCGGCATGTCGGCGATCCCGACCGTCAAGGTGCGCTGATCGGTGGCGAGCGCCGCGGTGCATCAATGGACGCCGACGCGTTCCGCGGCGGGGCCGTACAGCCCGTGGCTGATCGTCTCGATCATCAGCCTGCCGACCTTCATGGAGGTGCTCGACACCTCGATCGCCAATGTCAGCCTGGCCCATATCGCGGGCGGGCTTTCGATCACCAACGATCAGGCGACATGGGTGCTGACGAGCTATCTCGTCGCCAATGCGGTGGTGATCCCGATCAGCGGCTGGTTGAGCGACGCGATCGGCCGCAAGCGCTATTTCATGATCTCGATCGCGCTGTTCACGATCTCGTCGCTGCTCTGCGGGCTTGCGCCCAACCTGACGACCCTGGTGTTGGCGCGGGTGTTCCAGGGGATCGGCGGGGGCGGGCTGGCGCCCGTCGAACAATCGATCCTTGCCGATACCTTCCCGCCCGAAAAGCGCGGCATGGCGTTCGCGGCGTTCGCGATCGTGGTCGTGGTGGGGCCGGTGTTCGGGCCGACGCTGGGCGGCTACATCACCGAATATTCGAGCTGGCACTGGATCTTCCTGATCAACGTGCCTGTCGGCATCGCCGCGCTGGTGCTCGTCGAGATTTTCGTCGACGAGCCCGAGCAGATCAGGAAAGACCGCGCGAACCTGCTCAAACGGGGTCTCAGGATCGATTATATCGGCGTGCTCCTGATCTTTCTGGGGCTGGGCTTCCTCGAGATCACGATGGATCGCGGCGAGCGTGAGGGCTGGTTCACCAGCGGGCTGATCGTCTCCACCGCGACGATCTCGGTCGTCTCGCTGCTCGCGCTCGTGGTGTGGGAGCTTAATCACGACGATCCGGTGATCGATCTGAAGCTGCTCAAAAACCGCAATTTCGGGCTGACGTGCCTCGTGATGGCGACGACGGGCATGATCCTGTTCGGCACCACGCAGTTGATCCCGCAGATGTTGCAGCAGGTGCTGGGCTACAGCGCGCTCGATGCCGGGCTGGCGCTGACGGCGGGCGGGCTGGCGACGCTGGTCGCGGTGCCGTTCGCAGGCAGGCTCTCGGACAAGGTCGACGTGCGATACCTGCTGTTCCCCGCGCTGCTCGTGCAGGCGGGGGCGTTGTGGAACATGGCGCATCTCACCGCCGATATCTCGTTCGCCGACGCGGCGATGGCGCGGCTCTATCAATCGGTCGGGCTGCCGTTCCTGTTCGTGCCGATCAACGCGATCGCCTATGTCGGGCTGGCGCAGACCAAGACCGCGCAGGCATCGAGCCTGCTCAACGTCTTTCGCAATCTGGGCGGCACGTTCGGCATTTCGGTGTCGCAGACGCTGCTCGCCGGATACCAGCAGGTGCATCAATCGTATCTGGTCGAACGGCTCAATCCGCTCGACCCAAATTATACCCAGTGGCTCGGCAACGCGCAGGGCATGTTCGGCGACGCGATGACGCCACTGGCCGTGCTCTATCAGCAGGTCCAGCGGCAGGCGACGATGCTCGCCTTTCTCGACGTGTTCCATGTGCTGATGATCGTCGTGCTGGTCGTCGCGCCGGTCGCGCTGTTGATGCGCAGCCCGAAGCGCGGCGGGGGCGGTGGAGGAGGAATGGCGCATTGACCTGGAAACTCGCCCTAGGCCTGATCCCGGCGCTGCTCGTCGGCGCGTGTACGGTCGGCCCCGATTATCATGCGCCCGAAATCGCGGTGCCGCTCGCCTATCAGGAGGCGCCCGCCGCGGCCGGCGCGAGCGCGCAGATCGATCCGGCCCATTGGTGGAAGGCGTTCGGCGATCCCGAACTCGACGCGCTGATCACCCGCGCGCTTGCCGACAATCCGACGATCGCGGTTGCGGCGTCGCGCGTGCGCCAGGCGCGGTTGCAGGAGATCGCCGCCGGCGCGCGCGGCTTGCCGACCGTCGATGCGAGCGGCAACGCGACCCATGTCCATTTCAGCAAGAACGCCGGTTTCTCGTCGCTGGCGCGCCAGTTCGGCGGCGGGGATTCGGGGAATGGCGGCGGGATCGCGCTGCCCGGCGACGGCATCACCACTTATGCGCTCGGTTTCGACGCGAGCTGGGAACTCGATCTGTTCGGCGGCGCGCGGCGCGGCAGGGAAGCCGCGGCAGCGCGGGTCGATGCGGCGGTCTGGAACCGGCGCGATGCGGCGGTGACGCTCGCCGCCGAGGTCGCCGACGCCTATTTCGCGCTTCGGCTCGATCAGGAGCAGGTGCGGATCGTCGAACAGGAACTGGCGCATCAGCGCCGCGCGCTAGAGATTGCAGGGCATACCGCCAAGGTCGGGCTGGTGCCCGATATCGACGTCACCCGCCAGCGCGGCAGCCTGACCGCGACCGAGGCGCGGCTCGAGCCGCTGCGCGCCGATATCCGGGTGCGGATGCACGCGCTCGGTATCCTGACCGGGCAGGTGCCCGGCGCGCTGACCGCGGAGCTGGCGGCGGCGCCCGATGCGCTCGCGGCGGCGCCCGTCGTGCCCGCCGGGCTGCCGTCGGACCTGCTGCGCCGGCGCCCCGACATTCGTGCCGCCGAGCGCCAGCTCGCCGCCGCGACCGCGGATATCGGCGTCGCGGTCGCCGATCTCTATCCGAAATTCAGCCTGACGGGAGCGGCGCAACTGATCTCGACCTCGCTCGCCTCGCTGTTCGAAAGCGACAGTATCCAGGCGACGGGCTCGGGCGCGGTCAGCTTCCCGCTGCTCGATTGGGGGAAGCGCAAGGCCAATGTCGGTATCCGGCGCGAGGATCGCGAACAGGCCTATCAGATGTATCGCACGACGGTGTTGCAGGCGCTAAGCGACGTGGAAGACCCGCTGGCCCGGATCGCGGCCGAGCGCAATCGCGGGGCCGCACTGCGCCGCGCGCTGAGCGACAAGCAGGCGGCGGAACACGCCACGCAGGCGCGCTATCGCACCGGCTTCGTGGCGCAGGACGCCTTGCTCGACGCGCAGACCGACATCCTGGCGACGCGCGAGCAGATCGCGGCAAGCGACGCCAAATTGCGGCAGGACACCGCGTCGCTGTTCAAGGCGCTGGGCGGCGGCTGGAGCATGGGCGGCGACGAACGGGCGCAGGCACCGCCCGATACCCACGTGAACTGACGCCCGGCGCGGGTTCCGTGATCGGCCCGGCGGCGGTCAGTCGCGGGCGCAGACTGCAAAATACATAAAAAAACCTCTCGAAATCGAGAGGAACGAATCGGCGACATCCGGCTTAGGGCAACGCGCTCCCGCAGTGCCTGGAGGTGGCGGCGATGGGTGCCCTGACGGCGCGAGAAATATGATCCGGGAGCGGCCGATTTGCTGAGAAATCAGCGGAAATCAGCCTCTTCCCGGATCAGAACGGGTTACCAGGGGCGGATTTCCTCGCCGTGGGTGACCACGAAAAACATGCTCGCCATTATGATTTCTCCCTCAGATTCACGCTCAACAGAGCGTTAGGAATTATTACCTGAATCTTAAGGATAAAGCAATCGATCCGCCGTGTCGCGGGCATCCCCGGACGGGGGTTCGTTTTTCGGGTGGTCATTTTTGCGGTTAAAGGTTCCTTCAGGGGTGTGCCGCTAGGCCCGCAGGATGATCCGCTCGCACGCCCGCGAATCGACCATCGCCGGAACGGCGCATCGCAAACACGCTTTGCTGGCGTCGGCGGCCCCGACGCCGGTGGAGCTGGAAGCCGCGACCGCGCACGCCGGGCACGCACCACGTCCTCGTTATTCGGGCATCTGCCTGTCGCCGTCGCGCGGTGCGGTGCGGGACAAGGCGATCGATCTGCCGTTCGTGGGCTGGCGGCTGCTGTGCCTTGGGGAGATCACCAATTTTGCCGCCATCCGCCGGCTGGTGGGCGCCCCGCGCGCCGATCATCTGATCGACGATCTCGTCGCGCGGGTCGCGATCCGCATCGACGGAGCGCACGCCGTGCCGGTCGGCAGAACGTTGATGGAAGTCACGGTCGACGTCTGCGGGCTCGCCGAGGCGGAAGCCGTTCTTGCGGACCTGGCCGCGGCGTTCGAGGTGCCGGTCGTCGTCGACGGCGAGCCGCATCGCATCGATCTGCTGTGGGGCGCGGCGATGGGGCAGGTGCGCCATCTCGAAGAGACGCGCCTGATCGAGGAAGCCGAAGAGGCGATCGCGGTGGCGCGCGCGGAGCAGCGCACGGTGCTGCGCGATCTGTCGCGGGGCACGCCGGCGTTCGACCGGCTGACGCTGACCCGCGATTTCAAGGATGCGCTCGCGCGTGGCGAGATGTTCCTGCAATATCAGCCCAAGCTGCATTTGCGCCGCCAGCAGGTCGCGGGCGCCGAGGCACTGGTGCGCTGGCAGCACCCGACCCGTGGGTTGATCCTGCCCGGCGATTTCATCGAAGTGGCGGAGGAAGCGCGCGAGATCGGGCCGCTGACGCTGTGGACGCTGCGGCAGGTGATCGAGGACCAGCAGCGGTTGGCGCGCCACGGGCACGATATCGTGCTGTCGATCAACATTTCTGGCCAGTTGCTCGCCGATACCGCGTTCGTCGAGGAAGCGTGCCAATTGGTGTCCGAATCGGGCGCCAGGATCGGCTTCGAGATCACCGAAACCTCGGTCATCCGCGATCCCGATACCGCGATCGGCCATTTGCGCCGCTTCGCCGAGATCGGCATCCCGATCGCGATCGACGATTATGGCGCGGGGCTGTCGTCGCTTGCCTATCTCAAGCAATTGCCTGCGCGCGAGTTGAAGATCGACAAGATGTTCGTGCTGCAACTCACCAGCAGCAACCGCGATCCGCTGATCGTGCGCTCGACGATCGATCTCGCGCACGCGCTCGAGATGGAGGTGACCGCCGAAGGGGTCGAATCGCAGGCGGCGCTGGCGCTGCTGTCGGTGATGGGGTGCGACATCGCGCAAGGGTTCCTGATCAGCCGGCCGATTTGCTTCGATGCGCTGCGCCAGTTCCTCGACGGCGGCAACGATCCCGAGCGGCTGGTCGATCCGCGCGATACTTTCGTCCGCCCGGCGAGCTTCTGGAAGCGGGCCTGACGGGCGCTTTAGCGAGGTCTTAACGCCCCTGTGCGACGATGGCGCCATGATCGGCGCGTCTTTACGGGCATTGCTCGCACTTTTCGCAATATTGACGGCAACGGTCGTGATCGCGCCCGCTTATGCCGAGCGGGTCGCCGCGCCGTCGCGGCCCGACCCCGCGGGTGCCGCCGTGGAGACGCTGATCGCCTCGGCAAAGGGAGAGATGCTCGCCAATCCCGAGCAGGCTGCCGTGCAGGCACTGGCGGCCGAAAAGCGCATCCGCAGCGATCCTGCCGTTCCCGATCGGGCGATCGCGCTTGCGACGGCGCAATGGTTGCAGGGGGAGGCCTATGTCCGCCTCAACGAGATCGATCGCGCCAGGCCGTTGATCGATCGCGCCTGGGGCACCGTCAGCAAGCGCGCGCCCTCGTCCAAGCTCGCCGGTGACATCATGCTGTCGCGCGGCGGCGTGCATTCGGCGATTCCAGACGTGGCGGCGGCGCTTGCCGACTATCACAAGGCGTTCGAAATCTATCGTGCGATCGACGATCGCCGCGCGGAAGCGGTCGCGCTGCTCCAGATCGCCTCGCTCTATGTCCAGGCAAGCGATCATGCCACCGCGCTGCGCTATTACGATCAGGTTCTCGACATCTATCAGGGCGATCCCAACCTGCTGCTCGCGCTCTACAACAGCCGGGGGAACGCGCTGAAGCAGATGGAGCGGGGCGCCGACGCGCTGGTCCAGTTCCAGCAGGCGCTGGCACTCGCCGAGAAGATGGGCAGCCGGTCGCAGCAGGGGCGCATTCTGCGCAACATGGCGCGCACCGAGATCGAACTTGGCGATCTGAATGCGGCCGCGCGCGCGATCGATCGCGGGCTGGCGCTGGCGGGTTCCGACGGCGACACCACCGCACGCGCGCAATTCCTGGGCATTTCGGCGACGCTCGCGCAGCGGCAGGGCCATGTCGAGCGCGCGCGGCGGCTGATCGACCGGGCGCTCGCCGATGTCGATATCGACACCTCGACGCTCGCCTATCGCGACCTTCATGAGACCGCGTACCAGATCTACAAGGCGAGCGGCGACGAGCAGGAGGCGCTCGAACATCTCGAAGCGCTCAAGCGGCTCGACGACCAGACCGCGCAACTCGCGGCCTCGACCAACACCGCGCTGATGGCGGCGCGGTTCGATTATACCAACCAGAACCTGAGGATCGCGCAGCTCAAGGCCGAGGAGCTTCGCCGCAGCGTGAAATACGAGCGCGAAAGCGCGCGCTTTCAGCGGATCATCTTCGTCGGCGTCGCGGTGGCGACGCTGATCCTGGTGACCTTGCTCACCATCGGCCTGTTCACAATCCGCCGGAGCCGCAACCAGGTGCGCGCGGCCAATGTCGACCTCGGCGCATCGAATACCGCGCTTGCCAAGGCGCTCGCGGCGAAAACCGAATTCCTGGCGACGACCAGCCACGAGATCCGCACCCCGCTCAACGGCATCCTCGGCATGACCCAGGTAATGCTTGCCGATCGTCGGCTTGCCGCCGAGACGCGCGACCGGATCGAAATCGTCCACGGCGCCGGGATCACGATGCGCGCGCTGGTCGACGATATCCTCGATGTCGCCAAGATCGAGACCGGCAATATGACGATCGAGCACGCCGAGATGGATGTGCGTGCGGAACTGCGCGATGTCGCGCGGATGTGGGAGGAGCAGGCGCGCGCGAAGGGGATCGATTTCGTGATCGATCTGAACGATTGCCCGGTGCGCGTGATGGGTGATGCCGCGCGGCTGCGCCAGATCGTGTTCAATCTGCTCGCCAACGCGCTCAAATTCACCGCCCGGGGCCGGATCACTCTCGCCGCGCGCGCCACGGATGGCGATGCCGGGCGCCGCACGCTGATCAGCGTCGGCGATACCGGGATCGGGATCGAGGCCGACAAGCTCGATACGATCTTCGAATCGTTCCACCAGGCCGATACGTCGACCACGCGGCGCTTCGGCGGCACCGGGCTGGGGCTGGCGATTTGCCGCAGCCTCGCGCGCGCGATGGACGGCGACGTCCGGGTCGAGAGCGTGCCCGGCGAGGGATCGACCTTCACGGTCGATCTGCCGCTGGTCGAGGCGGAGGGCGATACGGCCGAGGCGCAGTCCGACGCCGACGATCGCGGCTTGCTGATCGTCGAGCGCAACCCGATCACGCGCAGCATGATGCGCGCCTTGTTCGAACCGTGCGTGCCGTGGATCGAGGTCGCGGGCTCGATCGCCGATGCCGAGCGGTTGCTCGCGACGCGCCCGATCGGCCTCGCGATCGTCGATGACGATACCGCCGCAGAGGCCGGTCCGCTGGCGACGGTGATGGCCGGTTTCAACGCCACCGCGATGTCGTATCGCACCAAGACGGTGCTGCTCTGGCGTGCTAGCGATGCACAGGATATGGCGGTCGGCGAGATTGGTGTTGATACAATCATTGACAAGCCGATCGCCGGAACCGCACTGCGCGATCGGCTGTTTCCCATATCGGGGCGGCATGAAACAGAATTTCGTGACGGGGCTGTTGTATCCCACGCGGCATGAGAAGATAACCTCGCAGGAATGAGTTCAGTACCGAAACAACCCGCCCGTACCTTGGACGGACGCGCGTGAACGTCCTCTTCATCGAAGATGACGCGATGAACCGTCGCGTCGTCAAGGACATGCTCGACGTGGCCGGTGCCGCGATGGTCGGTGCCGAGGATGCCGAACAGGGCCTCGCGCTGGTCGAACAACAGGATTTCGACGTCGCGCTCGTCGATCTGCGGATGCCGGGCATGGACGGGCTGAGCGCGATTCGCCACATCCGGGCGCGCGGAGACGCCAAGGCGGCGATGCCGATCATCGTCGTCACCGCCGATACCGCCCACGATCTGCGCGCGCGCTGCCTGGAGGCGGGCGCGGATGAGGTGCTGTTCAAGCCGGTCGCGATGGATTCGCTGTTCGACGCGATCGGCCGGCTGATGGCGCGCGGCGCACCCGACGGCGGCGTGATCGGCTGAGCGGGGTGAAATTTGCTCCGCTGACATGGAGGCCACCCCGGCCCGCTTCCCAAACCCGTTCGTCCCCGGACTTGATCCGGGGTTGTCGAAGCACCGTCCTCCGCGCCGCAAGCGATCAGCGGGCCCATCGCAGAACGGCCCCCTTCGACTGCCTGCTAAGGCAGGCGCTCAGGACAGGCTTCGACAAGCTCAGGGCGAACGGATCAAGGTAAAGTCATCGCACTCTAAAATACCTGCGCGCCCTTGCGGTGGGCGAGCGCGCGGGTGACCTCGGCGACGCCGGCGAACAGGAAGCTCAGCCCCAGGATATAGCCCGGCAAGGTCATCGACGACCATGAGATCGTCGCCAGCACCAGCAGCGCGAGCAACAGGTTGAGGATGCCGAGCGCGATCATCCAGCCGCGATGCACCGGCGAGTGGATCGCCCAGGCGAGTTCGAGCAGGCCGCGCAAGCCCAGCCAGAAGACGACGAGCAAGGTGAGCGACAGCGCCCCTGTCATCGGCTCGAACGCCATGATCGCGCCGATGATCACCGAGACGGCGCCGAAGGCGATCGCATAGCCGCGCCCCTCGCGGATGCCGCCGAAAATCCCGGCGCCGATCGAGACGAGCCCCGTCGCGATGAAGAACGCGCCGATGATCAAGGTCGCGGCGATCGTTGCGGAGAAGGGCCAGACGAACGCCGCCACGCCGAGGATCAACGAGAGGATGCCGTAGGCGAGCAGCCAGCCCCAGCCGGCGCCCATCGGCGGCGCGTCGTGTGTCATCGTGTCGTCCATCGATCGTCCCCTCCCTGTTACGACGCCAACGACGCGGATCATCCACAGGTTCCACGGGGGGCGGGTGGCCGAACACGGTTCCCCGAATCGGCATCAGCCTGCATAGTGCCGGCCATGCCCCATTCCGCCTTCGTCCCGCTTCGCATCTTTTCGTCCTATACGATGCTCGACGGGGCGATCGAGCCGAAGCAGATCGCCAAGCGCGCGCAGGAAATGGGTTTCCCGGCGGCCGCGCTGACCGATCGCAACGGGCTCTATGCGGCGATGGCGTTTTCCGACGCGTGCAAGGCGTCGGGGGTTCAGCCGATCATCGGCACGATGCTGGGCGTGTGCCGGCCCGACATGCCCGAGGGCGTCGAGGCGCCGCTCGACTGGCTCGCGCTCTACGCGCAGGACAAGACCGGATACGACAATCTCTGCGCGCTCGTCAGCCGCGCGCATCTCGACCGGCCGATCGAGCAGCCCGCGCATGTGTCGTTCGACGACCTGCAAGGGCACACCCAAGGGCTGATCGCGCTCACCGCGGGTCGGGAAGGTGCGCTTGCCCGCCTGTTCGCCGAGGAACAGCACGATCGCGCGCTGGCCTATGCCGATCGGTTGCAGGCGTTGTTCGGCGACCGGCTCTATGTCGAGCTGACCCGCCGGCTCGATGAGATCGAAGGCCGCGCCGAGCCGCTGCTGCTCGATCTCGCCTATGATCGCGGCCTGCCGCTGGTCGCGACCAATCCATGCTGTTTCGCCGACAAGGATTTCAGCGAGGCGCATGATGCGCTGCTGTGCATCGCCAGTTCGAGTTACGTCGCGAGCGACGATCGGCCTCGGTCCTCGCCCGATGCGTGGATGAAGCCCGCGCGTGAGATGCGCGAGCTGTTCGCCGATCTGCCCGAGGCGATCGCCAATACGATGGTCGTTGCGCAACGCTGCGCGGTGGCGGCGCCCCGGCGCAAACCGATCCTGCCGAGCCTCGCGGGCGATCGCGAGGGCGAGGCGGCCAAGTTGCGCGAGGATGCGCGCGCCGGGCTCGAGATGCGGCTCGCCAAGATCGAGGCGCTCGCGGGCCAGCCGCTCACGCCCGAGGAACGTGAGGCCTATTTCACGCGCCTGGAATTCGAGGTCGGGATCATCATTCAGATGGGCTTTCCCGGCTATTTCCTGATCGTTGCCGATTTCATCAAATGGGCGAAGGATCACGATATTCCGGTGGGGCCGGGGCGTGGCTCCGGCGCGGGGTCGGTGGTTGCCTGGTCGCTCACGATCACCGATCTCGATCCCTTGAAGCTCGGGCTGCTGTTCGAGCGCTTCCTCAACCCCGAGCGCGTGTCGATGCCCGATTTCGACATCGATTTCTGCGAAACCCGGCGTGGCGAGGTGATCCGCTACGTCCAGGAGAAATACGGCCGCGATCAGGTCGCGCAGATCATCACCTTCGGAAAGCTGAAGGCGCGCGCGGTGCTCAAGGATACCGGCCGCGTGCTTCAGATGAGCTACGGCCAGGTCGATCGGCTCGCCAAACTGGTCCCCAATCTACCCGCGGATCCGTGGACACTCGAACGCGCGCTCAACGGGGTGAGCGAACTGGCGGCCGAATATAAGGGCGACGAAGGCGTCCGGCACCTGCTCGATCTCGCGATGAAGCTCGAAGGCCTGCCGCGCCACAGCTCGACCCATGCCGCGGGCGTCGTCATCGGCGATCGCCCGCTGAGCGAGCTGGTGCCGCTCTATCGCGATCCGCGGTCGGACATGCCGGTGACGCAGTTCGACATGAAATATGTCGAGGGCGCGGGGCTGGTGAAGTTCGACTTCCTCGGGCTCAAGACGCTGTCGGTGCTCAAGATGGCGGTCGAGCTGCTTGCCAAACGCGGGATCGCTGTCGATCTCGAAGCGCTGTCGTGGGACGATCCCAAGGTGTTCGCGCTGCTCCAGCGCGGCGATACGGTGGGGGTGTTCCAGGTCGAATCGGAAGGGATGCGCCGTACGCTCTCGGCGGTGAAGCCGACGGTGTTCGAGGATATCATCGCGCTCAACGCGCTCTATCGGCCGGGGCCGATGGACAATATCCCGATGTTCGGCCGCCGCAAGAACGGCCATGAGGAGATCGAATACCCGCACCCGCTGCTCGAAGGCATCCTCAAGGAAACCTACGGCATCTTCGTCTATCAGGAACAGGTGATGCAGGCCGCGCAGATCCTGGCGGGCTATTCGCTCGGCGGCGCCGATCTGCTGCGCCGCGCGATGGGCAAGAAGATCAAGGCCGAGATGGACGCGCAGCGCGCGATCTTCGTCGAAGGGTGCGCGAAAACCAACGATATTCCCGAGGCCAAGGCCAACGAATTGTTCGATTTGATCGACAAGTTCGCCGGTTACGGTTTCAACAAGTCGCACGCCGCCGCCTACGCGCTGCTCACCTACCAGACGGCGTGGCTCAAGGCGCATCACGCGCCCGAATTCTACGCCGCGTCGATGAGCTTCGACATGGCGCTGACCGACAAATTGAGCGTGTTCGTGGACGATATGCGGCGCCTCGGCGTCGCCTGCCTCGCCCCCGATCTCAACGCGAGCGAGGCGGATTTTTCGGTGGAGGCGACCACTGCTTCAAGCCCCTCTCCTTCAGGGGAGGGGTTGGGGAGGGGGAGTGCCGCAGGCGATGCGCTCGGTGAGACATCCCCCACCCCCAACCCCTCCCCTGAAGGGGAGGGGCAAACATTTACCGTCCGCTACGCCCTCGCCGCGCTCAAGGGCGTGGGCGAGCGGGCGATGGAGGAACTCGTCGCCGAACGCCGCGCGGGCGGCCCGTTCACCTCGCTCAGCGATCTCGCGCGGCGCGTCGACCCAAGGCTGCTCAACAAACGCCAGCTCGAAACGCTGGCGGCGGGCGGGGCGTTCGATTCGATCGATCCCAACCGGCCGGGCATCGCCGCGGTCGCCGAGACGGTGCTCGCCACCGCTGCGCGGCTCCACGAACAGCGCGCAAGCGGGCAGGGCGGCCTGTTCGGCGGCGAAGGCGCGGTCGCGGAAGCCGAGATCAGGCCGCTGGCCACCGCGCGCTGGACGCTGGCCGAGCGGATGGAGCAGGAGAAGGAGGCGTTCGGCTTCTACTTCTCGGCGCATCCGGTCGATCGGCACCGGCTGCTCGCCAAAATGCACGGCGCGCGCAATTATGCCGCGCTGGGCGAATTGCCGATCGCCGAGGGGCAGCGCACCGGCGCGACGATGGCGGCGCTGGTCGAGGACGCGCGCTGGCGCACCTCGGCGCGCGGCCGGCGCTATCTGATGGCGACGCTGTCCGACGCGACCGGGCAGTTCATCGCGACCTGTTTCGACGATGCGGTCGCCGCCGATCTGGAGGCGGCGGCGAAGAGCGGCGGCTGCGGCCTGCTGACGGTCGAACTCGATCGCCGCGCAGGTGAAGAAACCCCGCGCGTGACGGTGAAGCGCCTCCAGCCGTTCGCCAGCCTGGCGACGACGGCGCGGATGACGATCGAGTGCGTGATCGATGACCCGGCGGTGATCCGCCAGCTTGCCGAGTTGGTGGCGGGTGCTCGCGGTGGGCGCGGCGAAATCCGGGTACGCACCTCGCTGCCCGGCGGCGGATCGGCCACCGTGCTGCTCGGCCGCGATTTCCTGCTCGATACGGAACTTGCGGGCGACCTCGAAGCAATGCACGGTATCGCGGCGCTGGTGTTCAAGACCTCCGAAGCGAGGCTTGCGCTGGCGGGCTGACCCCTCGCCGTCGAGGGGCGGGAGGGGAGGATATGCTGGGAGCCATGCAGGATTTCGAGCTGCGCGTGCCGCGTCTGCTCGATCATGCCGCGCGCGAACATGCGCATCGCGAAATCGTGACGCGCTGGGCCGATGGACGCGAAAGCCGGACCGATTGGGCCGGGATCGCGTCCGATGCAAGGAAGCTCGCGCAAGCGCTTGAAAGGCTGGGGTGCAAGCCCGGCGACCGGATCGCGACGCTGGCGATGAACCACGGCCATCACCTCGCCGCCTGGTATGGGGCGATCGGCATGGGCGGGATCATCCACACGATCAATCCGCGGCTGTTCGACGATCAGCTCGCCTATATCGCCAACCATGCCGAGGATCGCGTGCTGCTCTACGATCGCGCCTTCCAGCCGATCGTCGACCGGCTGCGCGCGCGCTGGACCTCGATCGAACATTATATCGTCATGGATGATGACGGCGCCGCCGGCTTCCGCGCGCTCGTCGATGCCGAGGACGGCGATTACGCCTGGGTCGAGGGCGACGAACGCGATCCGTGCATGCTCTGCTACACCAGCGGCACCACGGGCAATCCCAAGGGCGTGCTCTATTCGCACCGATCGTCGGTGCTCCACGCGCTCGCCGAGATCCAGCCCGCGGTGTTCGATCTCGATACCCGATCGGTGGTACTGCCCGTGGTGCCGATGTTCCACGCCGCCGCCTGGGGGCTGCCCTTTGCCGGCGCGGTAGTGGGCGTGAAGTTCGTGTTCTCGGCGGTCAACGACGCGCAGGTGCTGTGCGACCTTATGAATGACGAGAAGGTTACGCATTCGGCGGGCGTGCCGACGGTGTGGATGGCGATGTTCCAGCATATCGATGCCACCGGCCGCGCGCCGGCGCATCTCGATCTGGTGACGATCGGCGGATCGGCCGCGCCGCGTGCAATGATCGAACGGCTGATGCGGATGGGCGTGCGCGTCAACCATGCCTGGGGAATGACCGAGACGTCGCCGATCGGCACGATGGGCGCGCGCAGCCCCGATTGGGACGATCTCTCGTTCGAACAGCAGCTCGATCAGGTGTCGAAACAGGGACGGGTGCCGTTCGGGGTCGAATTGCGCATCGTCGACGACGCGGGCGTCGTGCTGCCCCGCGACGGCGTGAGCGCGGGCCGGCTGGAGGTGCGCGGGCCGTGGGTCGTCAAACGCTATTTCCAGGACGACAGCGGCGATTGCCTCGACGATGAAGGCTGGTTCGACACCGGCGACGTCGCCGTGCTGCATCCCGACGGCACGATGCAGATCACCGATCGATCGAAGGACGTGATCAAATCGGGCGGCGAATGGATCAGTTCGGTCGAGCTTGAAAATGTCGCGGTCGGGTGTCCCGGCGTCGCCGAGGCCGCGGCGATCGGCATCGCACATCCCAAATGGGACGAACGGCCGCTGCTGGTCGTCGTCCGCGCCAAGGGCAGCGAGGTGACGGCCGCGCAGATCCGCGAGCATCTGGCCGCGCGCGTCGCCAAATGGTGGTTGCCGGACGAGATCGTCTTCGTCGACGATCTGCCGCATACGGCGACGGGAAAGCTGCTCAAGACCGCGCTGCGCGCGCAGTTCAAGGACTATAGCCTGCCTGTGGCGTGAGGCAGCAATGCGCGCTGTCCTACAGACGGATGTTCTGCTATCGTTCCTGTCTGCTCGTGCTCACGCGCGATGGTGCGCACCGCTCTCCCGGTTCGATGAGAGGACGATGACGTTAACGTTGATCCGTTCGCCCTGAGCTTGTCGAAGCCTGTCCTGAGCGCCTGCCTTAGCAGGCAGTCGAAGGGGGCCGTTCTGCGATAGGCCCGGTGGTCGCTTGCGGTGCTTCGACAACCCCGGTCAAGTCCGGGAACGAACGGGTCTGGAACACGGATGGATCGATGTAAGGTGTCAGGCTCCGGGTGAGCGTTTTGGCCTAACCTTCGCCTAACCTTTGGCTGCTTTTTTGCGCGCTGCGGCACCGGCCTGCTCCCCCACCCGGCCACCCAACGCTAGTATCCTATGGGTGGCCGGGTGGGGGAGCGGGCCGGTGCCGCAACCGGAAATCGCCCCTTCCACGATTTCTCAAACAGCCTCTCAACCCAGCGGCCAGCGCGCCACGGCGGTGTAGCGGGCACCTTCCTGGCCCAGCCGGCTTTCGAACAGCGTCAGGTGGGTGAGGGTGAACGACGGGCTCGCGAGCCCGGCGCGATCGGCGAGGAAACGCTCGACCTCGTGCTCGCTGCCGCTGGCGCGCGGCAGGCGGGCAAGCGTGATGTGGGGCAGATAGGCGCGGCGTTCGGGCTCGAGCCCCAGCCGGACGAGCGCGCGATCGACCTTGGCGTGAAGTGCGGCAAGCGCATCGCCGGGCGCAACACCCGCCCACATCGCGTCGGTGCGCCCGCGCTTCTCGAAGCGGCCGACGCCGGCGATCGCGGCGGTGATCGGCGGCGCATGGACGCTGCCCAGCGCGGCGGCCACGTCCTCGGCGATCGGGCGATCGACCTCGCCGATGAAGCGCAAGGTCAGGTGAAGCTGCTCGTCGTCCTGCCACCGCGCTGCGCGCACGCCGCCCACCGCCGCGAGTAGCACGGCACGAATCTCGGGAGGCGGTCGGAGGCCGACGAAGAGGCGGTGCATGGCGTATCGAAGCATAGGTCGGGTGGATTTCGACACAACCGGTTTTGCTTGAAAAGCGGCGGCCGACCGACGATATTCGGCTTATCCGGCATTAATGCCGGGCAAAGGAGTTTTACGAATGGCAAACTGGTCCGACCCCCGGCAGAGCGCCGCGCCCTACCGGACGGCCGCCGGTATCCAGACCGAAGCGTATGACGCGGGCCTGCGTTCGTACATGCTGTCGGTCTATAACTACATGACCTCGGGCGTGCTGCTGACGGGCATCGTCGCGATGCTGTTCGCCCGCGGTGGCGTGGATTCGCCGGCCGCGAATATCATCATGAGCGGCGGGCCGCTGGCTTGGGTCATCATGCTCGCGCCGCTCGGCTTCGTGTTCGCGATGAGCTTCGGCCAGGCGCGCATGAAGACGAGCACCTTGCAGCTCATGTTCTGGGGCTTCGCGGTCTTCATGGGCCTGTCGCTCTCGACCGTGTTCCTTCAGTATTCGGGCACCTCGATCGCGCAGGCGTTCTTCGCCACCGCCGCGGCGTTCGCCGGGCTGAGCCTCTATGGTTACACGACCAAGAAGGATCTGTCCGCGATGGGGACCTTCCTCATCATGGGCGTGGTCGGCCTGATCGTCGCCATGCTCGTCAACCTGTTCCTCCAATCGAGCGCACTCGATCTGGTGGTGAGCTTCATCGGCGTGCTGCTGTTTGCGGGCCTGACGGCGTATGACACGCAGCGCACCAAGAGCATGTACGCGCAGGTCGCCGGTACCGAGTTGGAAGGCCGTGTCGTCATCATGGCGGCGCTGAGCCTGTACCTCGACTTCATCAATATGTTCCTGTTCCTCCTGCGCCTGTTCGGCAGCAATCGCGGCTGATCCGGCTTGGGAATACATCGGGAAAGGCCCGGCAGGCGACTGCCGGGCCTTTTTCATGCGTGCAGCCCCGAGGAACGCCGGTGGGTGTCGCTCGTTCTTCTTCGACAACCAGGAGAGCAGTGATGAGCGACGATACGACCGGCAAGAAGGCGACGAGCGGCAAGGCGGGAACGCGCGCCGATCCCGATGCGGCCGCGAACGCTCGCCACGGGCGCGAGCGCGACGCCGGGCAGGACGAATCGATCGCCCGCCGCCTCGAACGCAATCCCGAGAGCAAGGAGGCGCGGCTCGATACCGCGCTCGACCAGTCGATGGATGCCTCCGATCCGCCGTCCTCGACGCAGCCGGTCCACCGGCACGAGCCGGCGCCGTCGTCGGGCTACGACGAGGAGGCCGAGCGCAAGCGCGCCAAGGGCAAATGACTCTGTCGCCGCGCCGGCGCGATGGGGCGGCCGGCACGGCTTGTTGCGTCGGGGCCGCAGCGATCCGCAAATCCCGGCTTCGATCCACCGTTCATCGCAACGCTTGTTGCCATGCCCCGGCTTCTGTGATTCCTTCCTGAATATCGGCCGACGCGTGCGTTAAGGGCCACGTTAACCATGAACGCGCATACTCTGCCGGTATCTGATCGGGCGGGGTGACGCTATGGGATCACGGATGAAGCAGGCCAGAGGCGCGATGGCGCTGGCCGAAATGAAAGAGTTCGCGAGCTTCAGCGCGGCGACGCAGCGTTATGTGCGGCGCGCGCTCGACATCGGGCTCGATCGCGAGGACGCGCTGGCACGCTGGTCGCGCGACGTCGTCGAGGCGGCAAGCATCCGGGCGCAGGCGCGGCTCTACGATCGTCTACCCGAACTGCGCGTGATGATCCCCGACGACAGCGGCCTCGATGCGGTCGAACCGTTCATGGCGCCGCTGGTGACGGTAAGCGCGTTCGATCTGGGGCAGGGGCGCCTGACGAGCTTTTCGGCCTATCGCTTCCTTTACGAGCGCCTGTTGGGCGCCGATGCGCGGCCGTGGCTGCCCGCGGCGTTCTGCGCGGCGGCGGCGTTGCCGCATCTCCACCCCGATCTGCGACGCGTCCTGCTCCAGTCGATCAGCGAGGCAGCCGCAACTGCATCGGGATGGTCGACGCGCGAACCCGCGTTCTTCCCGAGCTGGGTCGAAAAGATCGATACCGCGCCGCTCGCCAACTAGAGCGTGATCATCCGCGCATCGCGCTCGCCAGCGGTTCGGCGGTGACCGGATAGCCGAGATCGTCGGGAATGCAGAGATGCGGGTCGCCATCGCGTGTCTCGGTCCACGGCGCGACGGTGCGGACCGGGAAAGCGCGTGCATTCGCCACCGCATCGCCGAAGCTCGCAAACCCGGCCAGCCGCTCGAGATTCCGGCGCGTGGGGAAGATCGCGCGCGCGGCGCCGGCGGCGACATCGTCGAGCATGTCGGCGGCGCCACGCCAAAAGGCGCGAACATTTTCGGTCGCATCGACGACAGGATCGGGGGCGCCGTCGGGCAGGCGCGCCACATAGAAGCGCGTATCGAAGATCCGGACGTGCGCGAGGCGCGGGCACCAGCGCGCGAAGGGAATGAGCGCCTCGGGATCGAGCGCTAGCCCCTCGTCGGCGAGCAGATCGGCGAAGGAACCGTGCGCGTTCAGGCCCGAACGCAGCCGGTCGAGCGCATCGGGATCGGGCAGCCGATCGAGGCCGACCGCGATCCCCGCCTCCTCGATAGTCTCGCGAACCGCCGCGATGCGCGCGGCCATGTCGTCCGCGTCGCCGCCGAGCGCGTGCGCGAGGTCACGGTCGCCCGGATCGACGCGCCCGCCGGGAAAGACGATCGCGCCGGCAGCGAACGCCATCGTGCGGGCGCGCTCGACGAACAGCAGATCGGGCGGTGCGGCGCCGGTCTCGCGAAACAGCACCAGCGTGGCGGCGGGGATCGGATCGGGCAACGGATCGGCCATGCCGGTGATGTAGGCGGTGGCACGGATGATTGATACCCGGCGATGTCAATACTGACTGACTCATCTGTCAGTATTGACATCGCCGGCGCGATGGTGCGACTATCGCCACCGATCGCAGGACGGCGTCATCAAGACGCGGCAGCGACAAGGAGGGGATATGAACCGCTTGGCTTGCACGTCATCGTTGGTTGCATTGATCGTCGCGGCCGCACCTGCCGCCGCCCAGACCATTACCGCGCCTGCCGATGAGAATCGTCCCGCAGACGCCGCGCCTGCACGGAACACCGACCCCGCAGACATCGTCGTCACCGCTACCCGCCGCAGCGAGCGGCTCCAGGATGTGCCGCTCAGCATCACCGCCTTCACGCAGGCGGACCTGACCGAGAAGGGCATCGTCAGCTATGAGGGGATCGCGCGCCAGACGCCGGGCGTGGTGCTCGACCGGCGCAGCGACAACAATCTCAGCATCACCACTCGCGGCATTTCGACCAACGGCTATCAGGCCGGGTTGCAGAGCACGACCACCGTCTATCTCGACGAGCTGCCGCTCACCACGATCGGCAATTCGGTGACGCTCGATCCCAATCTTTACGATGTCGAGCGGGTGGAATTCCTGCGCGGGCCGCAGGGCACGCTGTTCGGCTCGGGATCGCTGTCGGGCGCGCTGCGTATCTTGACGAAAAGTCCAGACCTGACGGGCTTCGATGCGTCCGGGCTGGCCGATATCGGCGTGACGCCCGACGGCGGCGGCGTTCGGCAGCGCTATAACGGGATGATCAACGTTCCGCTGGCAAGCGACACGCTCGGCCTGCGCGTCGTCGGCTTCTATCGGAACGAGGAAGGCTATGTCGACAACATCGGCACCGGCGTCAAGAATTCCAACACGCTGAAGGACTGGGGCGGGCGGGCGATCCTGCTGTGGAAACCCACCGATCGGCTGAGCATCCGGCTGATGGCGCTCTATGAGAACAGCCACCCGGAAGACGCGTCGCTGATCACGCCTGAACTGGGGGACCGCAAGCGCTACACCACGATTCCCGATCTCTACACGTCGAAGACGCAGCTTTATAACGCGACTCTCGATTATCAGTTCGACGGCGCGCATCTGACCAGCTCGTCGAGCTACGGGTATCAGGACGGGCTATTCGAAGTCGATCTGGGCGGGACGTTCGGCCTGGCGGTTCCCTTCAATCTTTTCGATCACGGTGTCTGGAAAACCTTCGTCCAGGAAACGCGGCTCGTCTCCGATCCGGGGGGGCGGTTCGACTGGACGGTCGGCGGCTATTATCTGCACCGCAACATGTTTCTCGAGGGGCGCCAGGCATCGACGCCTGACTTCCTCGCCGCAAGGGGGCTCACCGGGTTGCCTGCCGACGCGACCTTCTATCAGTTCGGTAGCGACGCACGGTCGTACGAACTCGCGGGCTTCGGGGAGCTTACCTATCATTTGACCGACAAGCTGTCGGTGACGGGCGGCCTTCGCTACGGTAAATACGACACGACGGTGGACGTCCATGCCGGGTTCAACTCGCTGTATTTCGCCTATGTGCTGGGAGGGTTTTCCGGCGAACTCGCGCAGACGCCGATCGCAGCATCGACGACCGACTATCCGTCGGCGGCGAAGGCATCATGGAAGGCGAGCCTGAGCTACAAGCCGTCGAACAGCCTGACGACCTACGCCACCGTTTCGACCGGCTATCGCACGCCGGTCTACAACGCGCGCGCCGGCGTCGCGAGCACCGTCGACCCGAGCGACCTCATCATTCCCGAAGGCGCCGGCTCGGACAGCCTGACCAATTATGAAATCGGCGCGAAGGGGCGCTGGTTCGGCGGCAAGCTGACCGCGAACCTCGCTGCTTATTATATCGATTGGCGCAACATCCAGGTTCAGGCCAACCGGCAATCGGATTCGATCCAGTTCGCCACCAATATCGGACGGGCCGTCAGCAAGGGGCTGGAGGCGGAAATCACCGTCACCCCGATCGACCGGCTGGTGCTGGGGCTCAACGGCTCACTGAACGACGCCCAGGTGACCAAGCTGACGGCATCGGAGGCCGCGATTTCGGGGGCGGTGAAGAACGCGCGCCTGGCATCACCGCACTTGCAGGGGTCTTTCTTCGGCAGCTACGGCTATGATCTGCCCAGCGGCGCCACAGGTTTCACCAGCTTTCAGGTGCAGCATGTGGGGTCGTTTCCCAACGGCTTTCCCAACACGCCGGGACAGCCGGGCACGCCGAGCCCGCTCACCGATTACACCGATACCTATACCAACATCAACATACAGACCGGTGTCCGCATCGGCCGGCTGAGCACGACCTTCTACATGGAGAATGTCACCAACAGCCGGGCGGTGACCTACATCCATCCCGAAGCCTTCACGTACAGCCGCTATTCGATCCTGCGACCGCGGACCTTCGGTGTGCGCTTGGGGTATAATCTGTGAATTCGACGCGCGCGAGCAGGCGGCTGGCGCGGCGGACGCGTATATGGAGTGCGATCGCGGGCCTGTGCCTCGCGGTTGCGCCGGCCGTCGGATCGCCGACCGATACGCGGGCCGCCTCGCCCCAGGTCCATATCGCCCAGGGGTCGTTGCGAGGCGTTGCCGAGCCGGGCGGCGGCATCGTCGCCTATAAGGGGATTCCTTATGCCGAACCGCCGACGGGGAACCTGCGCTGGCGCGCGCCCGTTCCGGCGAGCGGCTGGAAGGGCGTGCGCGATGCAAGCGTGTTCGGCCATGCGTGCCCGCAGCCGCCATCGCCGTCGACGAGCATCTATGCCGGCAGCATGGCCTCGTCCAGCGAGGATTGCCTGACTCTCAACGTCTGGGCGCCCGCCGATGCGCGCAAGCTGCCGGTCATGGTCTGGATCCACGGCGGCGCGCTGGTGGGGGGCAGCAGTTCGGAACCGATGTACGACGGCGCGGCGCTCGCGAAGCGGGGCATCGTCGTCGTTTCGATCAATTATCGGCTCGGGTTGCTGGGGTTTCTGGCGCACCCGGCGTTGAGCGCCGAATCGCCGCAGCATGTGTCGGGCAATTACGGGCTGCTCGACCAGATCGAAGCGCTGCGCTGGGTACGAAGCAACATTGCGGCGTTCGGGGGCGATCCCGGACAGGTTACGATCGCCGGGGAATCGGCCGGAGGATTGAGCGTCATCGCGCTGCTCGCCAGCCCGATGGCGCGCGGATTGTTTGACAGGGCGATCACCCAGAGCGGCTACATGCCGTCGTATCGCGCGCTGCACGAAGCGACGCTCGGCCTGCCATCCGCCGAGACGGCAGGCGCGGCGCTGGCCGAGGCAGCGGGCATCTCGACCGCCGCCGGGCTGCGCGCCGCCGATCCGGTGGCGCTGTTCAAGGCGGGGCTCGCGACCGGATGGCAACCCGAACCGGTGATCGACGGCGTGGTGCTCACGCGGCAGCTTGCCGAGACATTCGCGCGCGAGGAGCAAGCCAGAGTGCCGGTCCTCGCCGGTTTCAACGAGGGCGAGATCCGATCGCTTCCGTTCCTGATGCCCAAGGCGCCCGAAAGCGAGGCGGCCTATGTCGCCGATGTGCGGCGGCGCTTCGGTGCGCAGGCCGATGCCTATCTCAACGTCTATCCCGGCGCCGATCCGAAGGCCGACGTGATGGCCTCGATCCGTGACGGCCTCTACGGCTGGGCCGCGCAATATGTGGTGCGGCAGCAGGCGGCGGCGGGGCAGAATGCCTATCTCTACTATTTCCGCCACAGTACGCCGGCGCAGCGCGCGCGCGATCTGGCGGCGTTTCATGCCAGCGAACTGCCATATGTGTTCGGCCAGGTCGGCGCGTCGGCGGTACTCGGCCCGAACTGGCCGCGCCCGCCGCTGACGCCCGCCGAATCGCAGCTTTCGGACGCCATGATGGGGTATTGGACCTCGTTCGTCCGCACCGGCGACCCGGTGGCGGCGGGCGAGCCCGATTGGCCGCGCTTCACCGCGGACGAGTGGGGCTATCTCGACATCGGCGATCACCCGTCCCCGCGGCGCGACTTCCAGCCGGCTGCGTTCGGCTGGGCCGATGCGCTGGTCGCGGCGCGGCGCCGGGCGGGACGCGGGTGGCGGCTCGATATCGGCTTCTCCGCTTTTTCCGCGACGATGCCCGATGGCGGCGTTGACGCGCCCGCCGCAACACGGCAGCCCGAGACGCCATGAGCACCACCGATCCTGCCGCCCCGACGCAAGCGCCGGCCCCCAAACGCCCGCGCGCGCGCAACCACAAGGCGCGTGTCCGCGAAGCCTCGATTGAACGCATCCTCGATGCCGCCGAACAATTGTTCGCCGAATACGGCTATCACGGCGTCACGCTGAAGGATGTCGCCGCGCGCGTCGGCGTCAGCTCGACGCTGATCCATTATCATTTCAACGGCAAGGAAAGCATCTACGAGGCGATCTGGGCGCGCAAGGCGCCGATTTCGGTGCACAACCGGCTCGAGGCGATGCGGCTCTATGCCGAGAAGGTGGGCGACGCCATCACCGTGGAGGGCGCGCTGCACGCATGGATCGATGCCGATCTCAATGTGCAGATCGAAGACCCGGCGCAATGGGCCGCGTTCGGCAAGATCGCCGCGCAGGCGAACAGCGCCGCGGGCTGGGGCGCCGAGAAGATGACCAATTACTTCAACCCCGTCGTGCTGGCGCTGATCGACCTGCTGAAGAAGGCGATGCCCGATTGCGACGAGCAGACGATCTTCTGGGCGTATCATTTCGTGTCGGGCGCGATGACGCACAACATGTCGCGCACCGGCCGGCTCGACGAGCTGTCGCATGGCCTGTGCTCGTCGGATGATTTCGTATCGATCAAACGGCACATGGCGACCTTCATGGCCGCCGGCATCCAGGCAATCTGCAAGGGTTCGGCTGACGAAGGTTAGCCGGGCTTCACCCACCGGAAGTGCACCACGCCCCTCGGCCGGCCGGGGGTGCGGCGCCCACCGTCCCAATCGAGGTGCATGACGACATGGCGACCGACCAGGCATCGATGCGGACCCCCGGCGGGCGGAGCGAGCGCTATGCGTTCGCCGTGCTGGCGCTGCTCTGCTTCGTCTACGTGCTCAATTTCCTCGACCGGCAATTGCTGTCGATCCTGGCGAAGCCGATCCAGGACGATCTCGGGATCAGCGACGGCCAACTCGGATTGTTGGGCGGGCTCTATTTTGCGTTGTTCTACTGCATCCTAGCGGTGCCGGTCGCGTGGCTGGCCGATCGCAGCAACCGGGTGCGCGTGCTGACGATCGCCTGCGCCTTGTGGAGCGCGGCGACGATCGCCTGCGGCATGGCGCATACCTATCCCCAACTCGCGATCGCGCGGATGAGCGTTGGCATCGGCGAGGCGGGCGGCGTGCCGCCCTCCTATTCGATCATTTCGGATTATTTCCCCGCGTCGCGCCGCGGAACGGCGCTGGGCCTGTTCAACCTTGGCCCGCCGATCGGGCAGGCGCTGGGCGTGGCGTTCGGCGCGATGATCGCCGCTGCTTATGATTGGCGGCTTGCTTTCCTGCTGCTCGGCGGTGCCGGGCTGGTCGCGGCCGCAGCGGTGTGGGCGCTGGTTCGCGAGCCGAAGCGCGGGGCCACCGACGCGCCGGTGCTGCACGCTGCGACCGCCGATCCTGCCGAAGAAGCGGTGAGTTTCTGGACGACGCTGCGGATGTTCGCGACGCGGCCGACGCTCGCGCTCGTCTCGCTCGCGGCAGCGGCCACCCAGTTCGTCACCTACGGGACGATGGGGTTCACCACCTTGTTCCTGATGCGCGAGAAGGCGATGACGCTTGACGAAATCGCGATCTGGTATGCGCTGGTGCTCGGGGTGGGGGTCAGCGCGGGCATCTTCCTGTCGGGGCGGCTGACCGATCGCTTCGCGGCCCGCGCGCCGCAGGTTTTCGGCCTGCTGCCGGGGCTGGCGCTCGCGCTGGCGGTGCCGTTCTTCATCGGCTTCGTCCACGCGCCGACCTGGCCGGTGGCGCTCGCTTTCCTCGCGGTGCCGACCTTCCTCAATTATTTCTACCTGACGCCCGCGGTGACGCTGGTGCAGAATTCGGTCTCCGCGCGGCAGCGCACGCTGGCGGGCGCGGTGCTGTTGCTGGTGATGAACCTGGTCGGGCTCGGGCTCGGCCCCACCTGGGTGGGGGCGGCGAGCGACTGGTTTCATCCGGCCCACCCGCACAATTCGCTCCAGCTCGCTTTCTACAGTCTCATCCCGTTCTATCTGATTGCGATCGCCCTGCATCTCGCGCTCGCCCGCCGGCTCAAGCGCGATGGAATCGTCCAGCCGCTCCAGCCATGACCGACCATCACCGCCAGATATCCGTCGCCGATCGTGCCGGCGCGATGCAGCATTACGCGCTCACGCTCGATCGCTTCATCGATCACGCGGCCAAGTGGCATGGCGCCACCGAGGTCGTCACCGGTGGCGAAGGCGCCAGCACGCGCATCGGTTATGCTGCGCTGCGTGAGCGCAGCAATCGGCTGTCGGGTGCGTTTCGTTCGCTTGGGCTTACGCCCGGCGACAATCTCGGCATCATTGCCTGGAACACCCAGGCGCAGATGGAATGCTGGTACGGTGCGATGGGGATCGGCATCGTCTGCCACACGCTCAACCCGCGCCTGTCGCCCGCGCATCTCGCCGGCATGATCGCGCAGGCGGCCAACCGTGTGCTCGTCGTCAGCCCTGATCTGGTGGAACTGGCCGAGGCGCTGGTGCCGCTTTGCGCCACGATCGAGCACATCGTGGTGCTCGACGAGCCGGGTGCCGCAGCGCGTTTGCCGAACGGCGGCCGGGTTCGCGTGTGGCGCTACGGCAATCTCCTCGAACGACATGGCGAGGCGACGACCTGGGGCGGGTTCGACGAAGCCGCGCCGGCGGGTCTGTGCTTCACGTCGGGCACCACCGGCGCGCCCAAGGGTGTCACCTACACGCACCGGTCGAATTATCTGCACACGCTGCACCAGCTTCAGACCGACGTGCTGGGCGTGACCGCGCGCGACGTGCTGCTGGTGGCGGTGCCGATGTTCCATGCCAACGGCTGGGGGTTGCCGTTCGCGGGGCCGGCGGTGGGCGCGACGCTGGTGCTGCCCGGCCGGCATCAGGACGGCGCCAGCCTCGCCAGGCTGATCAATGCGGAGCGCGTCAGCATCGCGGTCGGTGTCGCGACCGTGTGGCTCGGGCTCGCCGATCATCTCGATGAAACGGGCGGCGAGGTGCCGTCGCTCGAACGGATCATGCTCGGCGGATCGCCGGTGCCGCAGGCGCTGATGGATCGGCTCGAGCGCCGGCTGGGAGTCACGATCCAGACCAGTTGGGGGATGACCGAATTGTCGCCTTTGGGCACCGTCACCCCGCCGACGGCCCCGGTGCGGCGATCGTCGCAATCGGGTCGGCCGCCGATCGGGGTCGATCTGTTGCTCACCGATGCCGACGGCGCGCCGTTGCCCGATCAGCGCGGCCGCGAGGGGCGGCTGCGCGCGCGCGGCGCGAGCGTCGTCGACCGCTATTTCGGCCATGACGAGCCGGCCGCCGATGCCGATGGCTGGTTCGACACCGGCGATCTCGCGGTCATCGATCGCGACGGCATGGTCAGCATCACCGGCCGCGTGAAGGATCTCATCAAATCGGGCGGCGAATGGATCAACCCGGGTGAGATCGAGGCGATCGTCGGCGCGCTGCCCGAGGTGGCGCTGGCGGCGGTCGTCGGCCGCGCGGACGCCAAATGGGGCGAGCGGCCGGTGCTGGTGATCGAGCCGCGCAAGGGCGTCGACATCAGCGATGCCGCGTTGCTCGGCGCGCTGCGAGGGCGTGTCGCCAAATGGTGGTTGCCCGATGCGATCGTGCGCGTCGCCGCGATGCCGCTCGCGGTCACCGGCAAAATCGACAAGGCACTTTTGCGGGCTGGATTGGCCGATTCCGAGCCCGCGCGCGCAGCAGCAGGAGGAAGCTGCTGACGACGCGACGCGCTGTGCCGGCGGGACGCGCCAGCGGCGACGACGATGGGTGACTCTCCCGGATATGTTGCGCAGCATCGCGCGCGAGCCGACGCCGAGCGTGCAGCATTTCGCGGAGTTCGCTCGCGCGTCCCCATAACCGCTGAGCGGCCGTCTGGCGCGGACCAGAACGTTATCCACACCCGATCGTGAACGGACTCGATGTCGAGCACCTGCCCAGCCTGTCGCCGGCGCGCTTTTATATTCACACGCACGATAGTGAATGTTGACTCCCGACGATTCTTGATCCATCACCCGCACCATGCCGGCGATCATGACCGGCACGTGGGAGGGAGAGAATTGCATGAAGGTTCGACTTCTTGCGTCCGCATCGGCGGCCGCCTTCATCCTGTTATCGGGCACCGCGCTGGCGCAGACTGCATCTTCTCAGACCGCACAGGATTCCGACGCTTCGGCGTCATCCGACGCGCAGGACCGCAGCGGGGCGGGGACGGGTGCGAATGACATCATCGTCACCGCGACGCGCCGCAACGAACGCCTTCAGGATGTGCCGCTCAGCGTCACCGCCTTCTCGCAGGCGGACCTGACCGAGAAGGGCATCGTCGGCTATGAAGGGCTGGCGCAGAACACGCCGGGCGTGGTGATCAACAAGCCGACCGCAAACTTCAACAATTTCACCGCGCGCGGCATCGCGACCAACGGTTATGGCGCGAATCTGCAAGGCACCGTTGCGATCTATATCGACGAGCTGCCGATTTCGGCGAACGGCAACTCGACGATCATCGATCCCAATCTGTTCGATGTCGAGCGCGTCGAGTTCCTGCGCGGGCCGCAGGGCACGCTGTTCGGTTCCGGCTCGCTTGCGGGCGCGGTGCGGATCATCACCAAGAAGCCCGATCTGACCAAATTCGACGTGGCGGGGCTGGCCGATCTCGGGCTGACCGGATCGGATTCGTTTCGACAGCGCTATAACGCGATGGTCAACGTACCGCTGGTCGCGGATCAGCTCGCGCTGCGCGTGGTCGGTTTCTATCGCCACGAGGAAGGCTATCTCGATAATATCGGCACCGGCGTTCACAATTCGAACACGCTGAAGGATTGGGGTGGCCGCGCGGCCTTGCTCTGGGAGCCGACCGATCGCCTCGCGGTCAAGCTGCTTGCCTCGTATGAGGACAGCTATCCCGAGGACTCGTCGCTTACCGCGCCGCAACTCGGTCGCGAGAAGCGGATTTCGGACCGGCCCGACATCTTTTCGGGTAAGCTCGCGATCTACAACGGCACGCTCGATTATCAGTTCAACGGGGCACATCTCACCAGCTCGACGACCGTGTCGCGGTTCAACCAGAAGTTCTTCGTCGATCTTGCGAACACCTTTGCGTTCACGGTCCCCTTCCGGCTCGACGCATCGGCATATGACAAGCTGTTCGTCCAGGAAGCGCGGCTCGTTTCCGATCCCGGCGGGCGGTTCGATTGGGTGGTCGGCGGCTTCTATTATTACAAGCGCCGCGATGTCGATTATGCCTATCGCTCCTCCGATACGTATCTCACCGCGCGCGGCTTCACGGGCTTGCCGAACGACACCTATCAATGGTTCGGCGCGCACGCGATATCGCACGAACTCGCCGGGTTCGGTGAGCTGACCTACCGGTTTGCAGACGATGTCTGGCTGACGGGTGGTCTGCGCTACGGCAGCACCGACGCGCAGGCCTTCACCGAGGATTGGGGCTATAACAGCAACTATCTCGCGGCGGCGCTCAACCCCCTTTACACAGGGCCGCTCGCGGTGACGGAGGTGGTGCCCGCGACGGGTGACAAGGTGTCGGCCAACAAGCTGTCGTACAAGATCAGTGCGTCGTATAAGCCGTCATCCTCGTTGACGACCTATGCGACCGTCGCGACCGGTTTCCGCACACCGATCGTGAACGCGCGCGCCGGGCTCGCCAGCGTCGTCGATCCGAGCGATATCGTCATCCCCTATGGCGCGAATTCGGACAAGATCGTCAACTATGAGGTCGGTCTCAAGGGAAGCTGGCTGAACGGCAAGCTGACCGCCAATCTCGCCGCCTATCTGATCGACTGGACCGACATCCAGGTCCAGGCCAACCGCGTGTCCGATTCGGTCCAGTTCGCGACCAATATCGGCGGTGCGCGCAGCCGCGGCTTCGAATTCGAGATCACCGCGGTGCCGACCAGCGGGCTGACGATCGGGGTCAACGGATCGATCAACGATGCCAAGGTGACCAAGTTGACGCCGCAGGAGGCGGCAATTTCGGGCGCGGTGCTGCGTGCGCGGCTCGCCTCACCGCATTTCCAGGGGTCGGCCTATGCGCGCTATGCGCTCGATCTCGGCAACGGCACGCAAGGTTGGGTAGCTGCCAACGTGGCGCATGTCGGCTCCTTTCCCGGACTGTTCGAATATGTCGCGGGCAAGCCGGGGGTGGTCAACCCGACCTATGACTATACCGATACGTACAACAACGTGACGTTGAACGCCGGCATCACGCGCGGCAAGCTTTCCGCGACCGCTTATGTCGAGAATCTGTTCGACGATCATTCGGTCACCTATGTCCATCCCGAGGCCTTCCTCGCCAGCCGCTACGGCACGCTCAGGCCGCGCACGGTCGGCATCCGGCTGGGCTATAATCTGTAAGCGGGAAGCGATGATGCCGATCCACAAGCTGAGACGCGCCACGGGCGGGCTTCTGGCGGGCGCCGTCCTGGTTGCTGCCGGTGCGTTCGTACCGATGGCGGTGGCGGGCGATCGACCGGTCGTCCATGCGCCGGCGGGCACCGTCAGCGGCGAAACGCGTGGCGGCATCCGCGTGTTCAAGGGGCTTCCCTATGCCCGGCCGCCGGTTGGCGATGCGCGGTGGAAACCGCCCGCGCCGCCGGCGCCGTGGCAGGGGGTTCGCGATGCCCGGTCGTTCGGGCCTGCGTGCGTTCAACCCAAGTCGCGTCCGGGCAGCATCTATGCCGAAGACTATCCGGCGATGAGCGAGGATTGCCTGACGCTCAACGTCTGGGCGCCCGAACACGCCAACGCCGCACCGGTTTTCGTGTGGATCCACGGCGGCTCGCTCGTCACCGGATCGGGCAGCGAGGCGATGTACGACGGTACGAAGCTCGCCAAAGAGGGCATGATCGTCGTGACGATCAATTATCGCCTCGGCGTGCTCGGCTATCTGGCGCATCCGGGGCTGAGCGCGGAATCGCCCGATCATGTGTCGGGCAATTACGGGCTGCTCGACCAGATCGAAGCGCTGAAATGGGTCAAGGCCAATATCGGCGCGTTCGGCGGCGATCCCGACAATGTCACGATCGCGGGCGAATCTGCCGGGGCGCTCAGCGTCATGTATCTGTTGGCGTCGCCGGCCGCGCGCGGGCTGTTCGCCAAGGCGATCGCCGAAAGCGCGTACATGATCACGACTCCCGATTTGCGCGAGAAGCGTTTCGGCGTCGATTCCGCCGAAGCGGCGGGTGAAGCGCTGGCGACGAAGCTCGGCGCCGCCGATGTCGCCGCGCTGCGGGCGATGGATGCCGAGACGCTGATCAACGAGGCGCCGAAGACGGGCTATCTGCCGTGGGGCACGATCGACGGCCGCATCCTGCCGCGCCAGCTTGTCGATACGTTCGATCGTGGCGAACAGGCGCGGGTGCCGTTGATCGCCGGGTTCAACAGCGGCGAGATCCGCTCGTTGCGCTTCCTGCTGCCGCCAAAGCCAGCCAGCGCGGCCGAGTATGAGGCCAAGATTCGTACCGGCTACGGCGATCTGGCCGACACCTTTCTCGGATTCTATCCCGCCGCCTCGCTCGACGAGAGCATGCTCGCGACCACGCGCGATGCGATGTACGGCTGGACGGCCGAACGCCTGGTTCGCAAGCAGGCCGCCCTGGGCGTTCCCGCCTATCTCTATATCTTCGACCACGGCTATCCCGCGGCCGACAACCTCGGGCTGCACGCCTTCCACGCCAGCGAGCTTCCTTATGTGTTCGGTACTACCGACCGCATGCCGCCACGTTGGCCGAAGGTGCCGCGCTATTCGGCCGACCTGAAGCTGTCCGAGGCGATGCGCGGATATTGGGCCTCGTTCGCGCGCTCGTCGGTGCCGAAGGCTGCGGACCAGCCCGACTGGACGGCCTTCGCGCCCGCGAAAGCCTATATGTATTTCGCAGGCGCGCCCAGCATTGCGACCGGCCTGCTGCCGGGCCATTACGAGCTTCACGAACAGGTTATGTGCCGCCGCCATGCGGCGGGCGATGTTGCGTGGAACTGGAATGTCGGCGTGGCCGCGCCGCCGTTGCCGGCGCAGGCATCGGAGTGCCGATGATCCACGGGGCCATGCAGCCATTCGCACTGACGCTCGACAAATTCATCGACCACGCCGCCAAATGGCATCCCGATGCCGAGGTGGTGACGGCGTGTGGCGAGGGTGGGGTCGATAGAATCGGGTATGCGGCGTTGCGTGCGCGCGCGCAGCGCGTGTCGGGCGTGCTCGTCGATCTTGGGGTGGCGAGCGGTGAGCATGTCGCGACGCTTGCCTGGAACACGCAGGCGCATGTCGAGGCCTGGTACGCCATCATGGGCATGGGGGCGGTGTGCCACACGCTCAACCCGCGCCTGATGGCGTCGCAACTCGCCGCGATGCTGGTGCAATCACAAGCACGGGTGCTGATCGCGAGCGCGGACCTTGCGCCGCTGGTGCAGCAGGTGCTCGCGCAGGCGCCGCGCGTGGTGCACGTGCTCATGATCGACGGGGCGGCGACCGTGCAACCTCTGCAACGCGGATGTTCGATCGCCGCGCTCAAGCCCGCGATCGCTGCGGCACGCACCGATGTCGTCTGGGGCGATTTCGACGAGACCGCGCCCAGCGGTCTGTGTTTCACGTCGGGTACCACGGGGGCGCCCAAAGGGGTCACCTACTCGCACCGGTCGAGCTATCTGCACACGCTGCGATTGCTCCAGGCCGATGTGATGGGCCTCACCGCAGCGGACGCGGTGCTGGCAGTGGTGCCGATGTTCCACGCCAATGCCTGGGGGCTGCCCTTCGCGGCGCCCGCCGTCGGCGCCAGGCTGGTGCTGCCGGGCCGCCACGCCGATGGCGAACGGCTGGCGCGACTTATCCGGGATGAAGGCGTGACAGTCGCGGTCGGCGTGCCGACGGTCTGGCTCGGATTGCTCGAGCATCTCGAGGCGACCGGGAGCGCCGTGCCGTCGCTACGGCGGATTCTGGTAGGTGGTGCGCCGATGCCGCCGGCGTTGATGGAGCGGCTTGAGCAGCGGCTCGGCGTGACCGTGCAGACGAGTTGGGGCATGACCGAATTGTCGCCGCTCGGCACGGCGGCTTCGCCTGCCGATCCGGGGCGCGACGCTTCGCTTTCGGGCCGGCCGGCGGTGGGGGTCGACCTGCTCCTTACCGATAGCGGCGGGCGGGCGTTGCCCGAACAACGTGGGCTCGAAGGCCATCTCAAGGTGCGGGGCGCAGCGGTCGTCGAGCGTTATTTCGGCGACAGCGAGAACGCGACCGACGATGGTTGGTTCGATACCGGGGACCTCGCGCGCATCGATGCGCGCGGCAACGTCACCATCACCGGCCGCGCCAAGGACCTGATCAAATCGGGAGGCGAGTGGATCAACCCCGCGGAGATCGAAGCGATCATCGCTGCCCTGCCGCAAGTTGCGCTGGTCGCGGTGATCGGGCGCGCCGACCCCAAATGGGGGGAACGGCCGATCCTGGTGGCCGAGATGCGCGGCGACGATCCGATCGCCGACGATGATCTGCTGGGGGCGCTCCGCGGGCGTGTCGCGCCGTGGTGGATTCCCGATGCCGTCGTCCGCATTCCCAATATGCCGCTGGCATCGACGGGCAAGATCGACAAAATGCGGTTGAGATCGGAATATGGCCGCGGATGAGCCCGAGCGGGATGAACCGGGCCTGGTTTGTAGTGCGTAGAGAAGGGGTTGCACGTGTCGACAGTCGAAAAGCCGCGGAGTAAGCGCCTGTCCAAGGCGGAACGCCGCGCGGAAACGACCGAGCAGATCCTCGATGCCGCCGAATATCTGTTCTCGCGGCATGGCCTGTACGGCGTGACACTCAAGGACGTCGCCAAGCGCGTCGGCGTCCATCACACGCTGCTCAATTATTATTTCGACGACAAGCAGAAGCTGTTCGATGCGGTGTTCGCCCGCCGCGCGGCGGTGACGAGCGAGCGCCGGATGAAGGTGCTCAACGATTACGACAAGGCGACCGGGGGCAAGCCGACCGTTGAAGGCGCGCTCCATGCTTTCCTCGATACCGACCTCGATCTCTATATCGAAGGCGGCGAAGGCTGGAAGAATTACGCCGCGTTGAGCGCCCAGGTCGCGAATACCCCCGAATGGGGCGCCAAGATGATGGACCAGCATTTCGATCCCGTCGTGCTGCGGTTGATCGGCTTGCTCAAACGGGCGCTTCCCGACAGCGCGGAGGAGGACATCTTCTGGGGCTATCACTTCGTCACCGGCGCGCTGATGCTCACGCTCGCGCGGACCGGGCGCATCGACAAGCTGTCGGGTGGACTGTGCCAGTCCGGCGACTACGCAGCGGTCAAGCAGCGGATGGCGCGGTTCATGGCGGCGGGCTTTCACGCGATTTGCGCCGAGCGCCGCAGTGAACGATCCGGCTGAACCGGAAACGGGCTCCTTTATTTGACCAAGTCATTAACTCGCTAGATAGTGAAATAAGAAAGCAGCATCGGGAGGTAAGGGCGATGAAATTGCGTAATCGGGTCGCGATCGTCACGGGCGCCGGCGGTGGATTGGGGCGATGCCACGCACTGCTGCTGGCCCGGCTGGGCGCCAGGCTCATCGTCAACGATATGAACGCTGCCGCCGCCGATGCGGTCGCCGGGGAAATCCGGGCGGCGGGCGGTGACGCGATTGGGGTCGCGGCGTCGGTCACCGACAGCGATCAGGTCGCGGCGATGGTTGAGCGCGCGACGGCCGAATGGGGCCGGATCGACATCCTGGTGAACAATGCCGGCATCCTACGCGACAGAAGCTTCGCCAAGATGGCGATCGACGATTTCCGGCTGGTGGTCGACGTGCATCTGATGGGCGCGGCGATCTGCACCAAGGCGGTCTGGGAGATCATGCGCGAGCAGCGCCACGGCCGCGTCGTGATGACGACGTCATCGTCGGGCCTCTACGGCAATTTCGGGCAGGCGAATTACGGGGCCGCCAAGATGGCGCTCGTCGGCCTGATGCAGACGCTAAGCATCGAGGGGGAGAAATACGGCATCCGCGTCAACTGCCTCGCCCCCACCGCGGCGACGCAGATGACCGACGGCGTGCTCTCGCCCGATGCGCTTGCCGCGCTCGATCCGGCGCTGGTCAGCCCCGGCCTGCTCGCGTTGGTGGGTGACGACGCGCCGACGCGCGCGATCCTGTGTGCGGGCGGGGGGCATTTCGCGCGCGCCAACGTGACGTTGACCGAGGGCGCTTATGTTGGCGGCACCGATGCCGCCGCCGCCGATCGTGTCGCCGCCGCGTGGGACGAGATCGGCGCGCGCGCGGGCGAGATCGTGCCCGCCTACGGCTTCACGCAGGCCGAGCGCGAGCTTGCGAGCGCCGGCTGCGACCGGCCGGCAATGGCGGTGGCGCGCTAGGCGAAGCAAACGGCGCGACCGCGAACCATAAGGCGGCACGCCTCTACCCGGACAGGAGAGGACCATCATGACTGTCAGCGACGAGATATCGCCGAGGAGTCCCGCGACGAAGCAGAGCGAAAAGCTCGTCATCATCGCATCGTCGCTGGGCACGATGTTCGAATGGTACGATTTCTACCTCTACGGGCTGCTCGCAACCTATATTTCGAGCCAGTTCTTCTCCGGGGTCAATGACACCACGGCGTTCATCCTTGCCCTCGCCGCGTTCGCCGCTGGGTTCGCGGTACGGCCGTTCGGGTCGATCTTCTTCGGTCGCATCGGCGATCTCGTCGGGCGCAAGAACACCTTTCTCGTCACGATGGGGCTGATGGGCCTTTCCACCTTCGCGGTCGGCTTCCTGCCCAGCTATGCCTCGATCGGCATCGCCGCGCCGATCATCCTGGTGACGCTCCGGCTGTTGCAGGGGCTCGCAGTGGGCGGCGAATATGGCGGCGCGGCAACCTATGTCGCCGAGCACGCCCCCGACGGCAAGCGCGGGTTCTTCACCAGCTTCATCCAGACGACGGCGACGATCGGCCTGTTCGCCGCGCTGTTGCTGGTGATCGGCCTGCGCACGGCGATGGGCGAGGAAGCCTTTGCCGCCTGGGGCTGGCGCGTGCCGTTCCTGCTGTCGATCGTGTTGCTCGCGATCTCGCTGTGGATTCGCCTCCAGCTTGCCGAAAGTCCTGTCTTCCAGCGGATGAAGGAAGAAGGGGCGACCTCCAAGGCGCCGCTCAAGGAAGCGTTCGGCAATTGGCGCAACCTGCGGATGATCCTGATCGCGCTGCTGGGTGCTGCGGCGGGGCAGGGCGTGATCGGCTATACCGGCCAATTCTACACGCTTTTCTATCTCGAGAAGATCGCCAAGGTCGACGGCGCGACCGCCAACATCCTGCTTGTCATCGCGCTAATCATCTCGACGCCGACCTTCGTCTTCTTCGGCTGGCTGAGCGACAAGATCGGACGCAAGCCGATCATCATCACCTCGTGCCTGATCGCGACGGTGACGCTGTTCCCGATGTTCAAGGCGCTCACCCACGCGGCCAACCCGGCACTCGCCGCCGCTGTCGAGAACGCACCCGTCACCGTGGTGGCGCACGATGACGAATGTTCGTTCCAGTTCGATCCGATCGGCAAAAACAGGTTCGACACATCGAGTTGCGACATCGCCAAGGCCTATCTGGCGCGCAAAGGCGTGAACTACGACAATGTCGGTGCGCCCGCCGGCACGATCGCCCAGATCCGAATCGGCGATACCGCCATTACCGCGCCCGATCCCGCGCGGATCGACGGTGAAGCGAAGAATGCCGCGATCGCGGCATTCCAGCAGACGGTGGAAGCCGATCTTCGGGCCGCCGGCTATCCCCTTTCCGCCGATCGCGATCAGATCGACAAGCCGATGGTGGTGATCATCATCATCGCGATCATGATGCTGGTGACGTCGGCCTATGCCCCGCTCGCGGCGATGCTCGTCGAACTGTTCCCCGCGCGCATCCGCTACACGTCGATGTCGTTGCCCTATCATATCGGCAACGGCTGGTTCGGCGGGTTCCTGCCGACGACCGCGTTCGCGATGGTCGCGGCGACCGGGGATATCTATTACGGCCTCTGGTATCCTGTGGTCGTCGCCGCGATGACGGTGGTGGTGGGGCTGTTATTCCTGCCCGAGACCTTCCGCCGCAAGATCGACGCGTAGCGCGCGCCTCAACCGCCTTTCAGCGCGTGTTCGACGAGGCGCTGGAAGGCGGCGGTGGTTTCGGTGACGGCCTTGGTGGAGAGGCAGCGTGCGTCGTCTTCGGCAACGTGGTGGAAGCGGTGGATGCCGAAGACGCCCGCGACCGAACGATAGCCGGCGGCGATGATGCCGGTCAGTTCACCGGCGGAAATCCGGTCGCTGCTGTACGGCGATTCCAGCCCCGCCAACCCCGCGAACGCAATGCGCGTTTCGGGTAGCAGCGCAGGGCTGACGACGAGGTAGCGCTGCGAATCGGTGCCGGAAAGCGGGGTCATCTCGCCGACGGCGTCGTGCCAGTCGCGCGCTGCCAGGTTGGCGCCGAGATGCAGCCAGAATGCGGTCTCTTGCGGTTTGGGCGCCATCTCCTTGAGCGATTCTTCCGCGCCCAGATATTCATATTCGTGGCCGGTGTTGCAGACGAAGGCGAGGTTGTGATCGGGCGCGTTGCGGCTTGCCCAGCGCGCGAGGTGCAGCCACGCCGCAATCCCGCCACCGCGCTCGCCCGCGCAGGTGAACCAGCCCGATCGCGGCGTCGAGACGACCAGCCAGCGACGCTTGCCCCGATCGATGCGACCGACGAAATTGAACGCGGGCCGCCGCCCGCTTGTGCCGGTGAGGTGCAAGGTCGCGCGCACGCCGCGCATCGCCCCGGCGAAGAACGGGGCGGCATCGCCGGGTGCCATGAGCGTGACCGGCCCCGCGAACATCGGCTGGCGGCCATCGGTGTTGAGCGCGATGATCTTGCCGGTCGGCCCGTTGGTGACGGCAACCACCGCGCGCGCGCCGCCCGCGAACGCCGCCTCGATCGGCGTGCGGATCGGCTTGGCCAGCGCGGTCGACCAGCGGCCGAACGGCAGATCGACCAGGGCGATCGCGCCCTTGAGCGGGGCCGCGGCATTGCCTGCCGCATCGACGCGCACCAGCGGGCCCGAAAGGCCGTCCGCGCCGGTCAACCGTACGATCGGTTGCGGCCACAGCGTTGTGCGCGCGCCATCCACAGCAATCTCGCAGCGATCCGGCGCGAACCAGGGCACCGATACCGCCTGTCGCTCGATAGCGAACCCCGCTTGCTCGAGCGCCGAAGCGAGCCAATCGCCGCAATCATTGTCTCCCGTGCCGCCGGCCTGCTTGTTGCCGAAGCCGACATAATGGTGAAGATCGCTCTCGATCGATGCCGCGATAGTGGCTCCGGCCGATGCGGGTAGGGAAAGGAGAGGCAGGGTAGCGGAACCCATCACGAATTGCCGCCGGTTGGCCTGTGGCATTGTCATAATCCCTCTCCCGCCGCCAATCGATCCGGCGTTGATATTAACTCGCATGAGAGTTTATGTTCAGACCGGACGGCTGGCAACCGAGCCGATGATCAGGACGAGGAATGCGCGATGATAATGCGATCGATCAGCTCGTTTGCCCGCGCCGTGCTGACGAGCACGGTTGTCGCCTTCCTGATCTTCACGCCGGCCCGCGCTTCTGGTCCGCCCCTTGTGACGATCGCACAGGGGACGCTTTCAGGGGCTGTCGAACCGGGACTCCACATCTTCAAGGGCATCCCCTACGCGTCGCCGCCGGTCGGCGAGCGCCGCTGGAAACTGCCCGCGCCGCCCGTGCGCTGGCGGGGCAGGCGTGATGCCACCCGCTTCGGACCGAGTTGTCTGCAACCGCCGGTGCCCGCGACGAGCCTCTACGCCGATCCGCCGGCGGCGATGAGCGAGGATTGCCTGACCCTCAACGTCTGGGCGCCCGAGCATGCGGAGAAAGCCCCGGTCATCGTCTGGATTCATGGCGGCTCACTGCGGATCGGGGGCAGTGCCGAGCCGATCTACGACGGCGCGACTTTCGCGCGGCGCGGCATCGTCTTCGTCTCTATCAATTATCGGCTGGGCGTGCTCGGCTGGCTCGCGCATCCGGCGTTGACCGCCGAATCGCCCGATCACGCGTCGGGCAATTACGGGCTGCTCGATCAGATCGCCGCGCTGCATTGGGTACGCGACAATATCGCGGCGTTCGGGGGCGATGCCGCCAACGTGACGGTGATGGGTGAATCGGCCGGCGCGCTCAGCGTGACTTATTTGCTGACCAGCCCGCTCGCGCGGGGGCTGTTCGACAAGGCGATCATGGAAAGCGCCAACACGCGCGCGGTGCCCGAACTCGGTCACAGCGTATATGGCCTGCCTTCCGCCGAGACGATCGGCAGCGACCTTGCGCGGCGGTTGGGAGCGTTGGACCTGGGCGCGCTGCGGGCGATGGACGGCGAGACGCTGACGGTTGCCGCAACCAAGGCCGGTTTTGCCCCACAAGGGACGATCGATGGCCATGTGCTGCCGCGCCAGGTGATCGATACGTTCGATCGCGGCGAACAGGCGCGCGTGCCGCTGCTCGCGGGCTTCAACAGCGGCGAGCTTCGCTCGCAGCGCGTGTTCCTGCCCAAGCCACCCGCGAGCGCCGCCGAATATGAGGCCGCGATCACCCGGCGCTACGGCGATCTCGCACCTGAATTCCTGCGTCTCTATCCTGCATCGGACATCGAGGAGAGCATGCTGGCGACGTTGCGCGATGCGATCTACGGCTGGGCGACCGAGCGCATGATCCGCAAGCAGAGCGAGGCCGGAATGCCCGCCTATCTCTATCTGTTCGACCATTGCGCCCCCGCAACGAAGGCGCGCGATCTCTGCGCGTTTCATGCCAGCGAGCTACCCTATGTTTTCGGGCAGATCGGTAGCGATGCGGCGCTCCCCCCGAACTGGCCGCGGCCCGAGGGCCCGCACGAGCAGCGATTGTCGCACGTGATGATGGATTATTGGGTGGCTTTCGCCCGGGATGGAGCGCCAGCCGCTCCTGACGCGCCAATGTGGCAGGCCTATTCGGAGAGCCAAGCGTACATGCGCTTCGCGAAAAGCGCGACGCCGGCCAGAGACCTTTTGCCGGGGATGTTCGAAATGCAGGAACACGTGGTGCAGCAGCGCCGCGCGGCCAACCGGCAGTGGTTCGTCAATGTCGGTATCGCAGCGCCGGTCATCACCGACGCCCGGTAGCGGCTGGCGGAACCGGGGGATCGCTTTCCGCGATCACCTTCAAGGGCGGGCAATCAAGCGGTGTCGGCCTGATTGGTGGAGCCGAGGGGAATCGAACCCCTGACCTCTGCAGTGCGATTGCAGCGCTCTCCCATCTGAGCTACGGCCCCGCCCCTCAAGCGCCCCGGCCGGGCCGGGGACGCTCGCCTGTAGCTTCATGTGCCGGGCGATGCAACACGCCTTCTGCGATCATTGTGACGACGCGACATCGGGCACGGCAAGCAAGTTGCACAATGCAACTAATGAGCCTAGATCGGAGCCGAAACATTACGGGAGAGAGCCGATGGCGAAGGCGTGGGCGTTGGCGTCGCGGCCGCAGGGAATGCCGGTCGAAGCGAATTTCGAACTGATCGATCTGCCGCATCGCGCGCTTGCCGATGGCGAGGTTCGCGTCGCCAATCGCTGGCTGTCGGTCGATCCCTACATGCGCGGACGGATGAACGACGTGAAGAGCTACGTCCCGCCCTATGCGCTGGGCGAGCCGATGCAGGGCGGCGCGGTGGGCGAAGTCATCGAAAGCCGCGCCGATGGCATCGCCGCGGGCGATCGGGTGCTGCACATGGAGGGCTGGCGCGACGAAGCGGTGGTGGCTGCCGCCGCGCTCCAGAAGCTGCCCCAACTCGGAGTGTCTGACCAAGCGTTTCTCGGCCAGCTCGGGATGCCAGGGATGACGGCTTATTTCGGGCTGCTCGCGGTGGCCGAGGCCAAAGCGGGCGATACCGTGTTCGTCTCCGCCGCGGCGGGCGCGGTGGGTTCCACCGTGGTGCAGATCGCCAAAGCCAAGGGAATGACGGTGATCGGCTCGGCGGGCGGCGCGGAAAAAGGCGCCTGGGTCACATCGCTCGGGGCCGATGCGGTGGTCGATTACAAGGCCGAAAAGGATCTGGTGCGGGCGCTGGGCAAGGCGGCGCCGAACGGGATCGACGTCTATTTCGACAATGTCGGCGGCGATCATCTCGATGCCGCGCTCGCCGTCGCGAACGAACGCGCGCGCTTCGCCCTGTGCGGTATGATCGACATCTACAACGACACGCGGCCGACCGGATTGCGCTATCTCGCGCGGGCGATCGGCGCGCGGATCCGGATGCAGGGCTTCATCGTGATCGATTTCTTTCCGCGCATGGACGAGTTCTATCGCGACATGGCGGGGCTGCTCCAGGCGGGCAAGCTCGATGCGCGCGAGACTATCCATGACGGGCTGGAGGCGATGCCGCGGGCATTCCTCGATCTGTTCAGCGGCGGCAATACGGGCAAGATGCTCATCCGGCTCTGAATGTCTGATCCGACATTCCGTCGAAGGCGGATTTTCGGATCATTCGGCGCCGGCCCGCTCTCCCACCCGGCCACCCATAGAATACTGCCGTTGGGTGGCCGGGTGGGGGAGTGGGCCAGGGCCGAACTTCGAATCAGCCTCTGAGGCCGGCGTTCATCATCGCGATTGCGTGCGAGGCGGCGGGATCATCATGCTCGTATAGGGCGCGAGGGGTTTCCAGCCGAGCGCTTCATAGAGCGCTCGCCCGGGCTCGGTCGCGACCAGCAGGCCGCGCTGTGCGCCGCGCTCGGCTGCCGCGAGGTCGAGCGCCGCCATCAGCGCCCGTCCAAGCCCGAGGCGGCGATGCTCCTCCTGCGTGATGACACGGTCGTAGATCGCGCTATGGTCGATGACGACGACATGGCCGGCGGCGGCAATGCTGCCGTCGGGAGCGAGAATGCGGGCATTGTCGATGTCGTCAACGGTGTCCCGTTCCAACCGATAGCCGTCGGGCAATGTCGCGGGCGCCGGCGCGATCGTTTCGCGGCGCATGAAGGTGCGCGGCGCATCGAGGCGCCAACGCCGCGGTATGAGCACGCGCACCGTCTCCGGCGGCGCGCAGACCTTGAGATGGATGGCGGGAAGCCGGATGTCCTCGGCCAGCCGCGTCAGCGTCGCCGAGACCGTAGGGAAGACATAGCGCGTGCGCTGATCGGGGGCGCCGACCTCGACGCGGAAGCCGTCGCGATGCCGCTCGGGCGGAGGGGTGCCCCGCGCCCGTGCCCAGCCGCTGACCCAGGTTTCGACAAGATGAGGTGGTACGCCGGCCATAACGAGGCCGTATCGTTCGGGCCGCGCGCAGGCAACCGCCGCGTTCACTGCCGAGTCGCCGGGGGTGCGTTCCCGATCGTTGGCGCGTTTGGCGCGACATGAAAAAGGGCGGCGCCGTTGCCGGCACCGCCCTCTTTTCGATCTCGATCGGCTTAGCGCTTCGCTAAATCGGGCCTAAAATTTCTTACTATTTATCAGCACATTAGAATGAATGGGAATTTTGCGTGCAAGAAACGTGTAACGGCCTAGCCCGCCGCTGCACTCGCCTCCAAACGCAAAACTGGCAAGCAAATCCGTTCAATCGTCGCCACAGCAACTTCCATTGCTTCCGTGACCTCATTAACCTCGCCTGCTGGTGGATTGATCGCATACATTCCACGACGAAGCTTCTTCGTAAATTCAGCGTCTGTGCCGCCTTCGTCGTCAACGTAGCTGTCGACATCAACCTGCACCATCCAAAATTGATGGTTCAGCTTCTCAATCGCCTGCTCAAGTTCCTCGCTGAATAGCGCTCGTGCCATTGGAAGACACTGGTCAAGCGCCTCGCGCTCATCCTTTGTGCGATTGATCCTGTTGTAGAAAGCTTGAGCAGTTACCAGACGCTTTTGCCGCGCTTCAGTTTGCGTTCCCCAGCCATCCTTTTCCTTCATCTGCTCCTGAGCCGCGTGCAATTCGTGCCCCCACATCATTACGCCACGCACATACCCCAGCGCACGACGCCCCTTGTATGCTGCTGTCAGAATTCGCTCAGCTTGGTCTAGCTTGCGCTCTACAAGCTTTTGCCTACGCCACGTATCAAATGTGTTGGCGCCTTTGATCGCAGCCCATACGACTGCACCTACACCGCCAACAGTGCCAATGCCTTGCAGCATCGTTCCCGTCGCTGCCCAATCAACAGCCGCATTGCATATTGCGTAAGGCACTCAATTTTCCTTTGCAGCAACTTCGCCATCCCCATCGCCCCCACTTTCATCAGCGATGTATGACTTCATTCTACTGATAAGATGAAACATAAAGTCCGTCATCATCAAAGCGTTTAAACTCGTTTGCCTGCTGCTATATGATATTATGCCGTGCAACGATGCGTGACGATTAGGCACTGGATCATTCGCAAATTTGGAAATCTCCGCTGCATCCTCTCCAACGCGCGCGTAGAGATGCTCTTCCATTTTGGTAAATAAGTTCATCCCAAACTCGTAAGACAGCAACTCGCCTGCTGGCAGACCACGTGCCGCCTCACTGACGCATGGCAAACTCGTTATACCAAACGCCTTCAGCTTTCCTCTGGGCGTCTGTTCAGTAATCGTCCGCTTGCCGCCGTATATTTCGTTGCTTGCCACCCTTTCAATCTCTGGGAAAAGCGTCCTTGGGACAGCACGATATAGACCGTGACGATGCGCGCTCAGCGCCTCTCTGAACGTTGCCTTGGCTTCATTATCAATCTGATAGCTATCCAGATTTTCTAAAAACTGGTCCTCGACCTCATCCCAAGCCTCAGCATAATGCTTTGCGATCGCCTCATTAGCTGCCGCTATGTCGCTCTCTTGCACATCGATCAGATGGAACGGCGTCGTATAATGCGGCAACCAGCCCGTTTGCTCAACAAGCTCAGCCTTCTTCCGCTCCTCCGCAATGCGTGCAAATACTTGCTGAAACGGTGCTAAACTTGATTGCACCGTAGCCTGCCAAACTTTTCCTATTGACTGGACGCTCTCAGCAATCGCCTGACTATTCCGCTGCCAATCAGAAATCACAGTTGTAAACGATGGCAGCAAAAATGGCCGCACGACCATTGTATCTTGAATGCCTTTCAGCACTTGCGGCTCGACAAATGTAGATCGCAAACGCTGCGTTGCCTCCGTGATCGCATCAAGATTGAGAGATTTCGTGAGCTTCGCAGCTTCCTGCGCCTGCTTAACAATCCCCAAATCAAGCGATTTTTGTATGTTCGCGGCCTGCTTCGCAATCTCTCCAAGCTTCAAAGATATTGCCCGTTCAGCATCGTTCATATCGCCCCCAGAATTCAGTAGATGCCAAAACACAGCACCAGATCACCGTTGCATATAAATACGATATGAGATTTTACGAATTCAATACTATCAAGCCACGCAAGCCCAAGCAGACACGCAAACCGCTAACACCTGAGCAATCTCTCGTAGCAGCAAAGAAACGCCAAGTGGATGTTGCCAAGCGAGCTCTACAGAACGTCAAGGACCGTCAGAAAGCGCGAAAAAAGCAACAGGAGCGCCATAACGCCACCTACACTGCCGCCTCTCAGAAACGCGGAACTGCATAAACTTCGCCGTCCAAGACAACGAAAGTCACGTCGCCATCCTTACGAAAATTTACCTGCCTGCCACACCACTCAAATCTGCCTTGGTACGAATTCCAAAATCGATCGTCTAAATCTAGAAATTCCGCGACGTGATCCAGCAAATCTTGCACGGAAATTTCGCATCTCATATTTGAAATTTACGGATTCTCTGTATTGCGTCGAATTGATTTTTTACGATGTTAGTTGGAAAGATGATAGCTTGCGCTACGCTATCGCTTACGCAACCTAACGTCCTCACAATTTACAGCACCAAGCGCTGTGCGTTCGCGCTCTGCGCCAACGCTTGCGTCTTGATGCTGATATTTTTGCTCGACGTTCCTTGATGCGTTGATGAATGCCTTCGCTAGATTAACTGGGTTTCAATCGCTTTTTACCCCCCGCTCTGCTCTGCAGAACGAAGAGTAAAATTTGCAACGCCTTTCGCTGAGTTGAACTTGGGACTGCACGCATTTTGGAAGCATCGCTGCTGTTACGCAGCCAAGTGGTTAGTATTGACTTGTTTTCAGATGTTTTACCGCGTCATCGCTGACGCCCTAACGGTGCCACACAACGAACTTCCAAAATTTCGCTGTATGGGTGCAAGTTGACAATGGAACAGCCAGAGCTTGCATCTTGGGATTGCATTTTTACGTGTGCCATTGAGCCTTGTTCCAAGGCCTAGAAAAATTCGCATTTCTAAATTCGTATGATTGCTACCGCCGTCATATGACCAATTCGTCTTCACGTTCGCGTGCTGCGCGCTCATCCATCTGGTCTTAGTCCCAGCAAGTGTTTTCTCAAAAGCAGCATATGTTGTGTGCAACGCTGTGCGCTTCACGAATATATTTAGCTCTCTCGAAATTTAATTATCTGCGCCGAAAACCCATCTGGAAAAATTATTTACATAGTAAATTGCATCACGCTTTCGCTAAACGGTAAACCGTTTGACGATGACAACCTAACTGCCGCGCAATCTCACTGATCGCTGTGCCGCTCGCTATCAAATCCTTCACGCGTTCAGCACTAACCGTTGCTCTACGTCCTTTGTAAATTCCGTTGGATTTCGCTTTTGCAATGCCTTCGCGCTGTCGCTCGCGTCGTAGATCGTTTTCAAACTCTGCCACGGCGCCCAGGATAGCCAACGTCAGCTTTCCCGTGCTGCTGCTCGTATCTATGTTCTGATGCACGCATTGAAACGCAACGCCTTTGACCGCAAGCTGATCTAGCAACTGGAACAGATCGCTCAGCGACCGCGCAAAACGGTCAAGCCTGCTGACGATGATCGTATCACCCTCACGCACAAAGCCCATCATCTCTATCAACCCAGCGCGTTCGCAATTTGTGCCTGTCGCCTTGTCTTCAAAGATGCGTTCGCATCCCTGTGCAGCAAGTTCGCTCAACTGCACATCCAAGCATTGGCCTGTTGTGCTGACACGCGCATAGCCTACGATCATGTTCCACCGTCACTATAGGTTCTAAGACCCAACCCGTCTGATGTCGCAAAAGCTGAAAATCGACCTAAATGTGACATTCGCTGCACGGTTTTTCGCCGTCACGTTAGTGTTTACCCGTTTACGACTTTCGCGCCCACAACCTTTCTAATCGCCGCTGCATATCGTCCTGCAACTCATCATCTGAAACTGGATTTTCAATTCGATCGATTTCGTGCTCAATGGCCGCAATTTTGGTATCGCGCTTGCTGCGTATCCCGCTTGCATAACCGCTGCCACTCTTTGCCGTGACAACTCGTGGAGCATCAATTGATGACAGGTCTGAAGCATTTGACGCATCACGCCCCACCTCACGGTCAAACCAACCACTCAGTCCACGATCTGCGCTGATAATCTCGTCCAACTTTTCATATAGCTGCTCAAATGCCGTTTCCGCAGTTCGTGCAAGTTTGCTCGCACCCTGCGAACCTTTGCCACGTAATGCTTTCGCCCTGTTCTCAAAAAAGATCGCCCGCTTAAGCTTCGCCTCATAATCGCGAATTTCGTCTGGCTTATCCTTAAGCTGTTTTCGCAATTCCAATTGCTCACGGCATGCGCTTTCAAATTCCGCATATGCGCTATCGCCCAATGCCTTACGCATCTCGCGGTTTTGAACGTGCTGCCCGTCTTGCAGCCGTCCTAACAGAACACGAAGCTTTGCTGCGCGTGCATCACTCTCACCGCTCACGCAATAAACGCCTTCAAACTGCGCTGCTGTTTGCCGCTGCCTTGCCGCCCCGCTTTGCGCGCTGCTTTGTCATATGTGGTTTGAGGTCAGCATATTTGATACCGTAGCGCTCACACATTGCGACGACTTCCAAAATGCTTTTCGCACGCTCTGCGCTGCGTGCCGCCTCAATCTTCTTATCAAGGTCGTCTTTCTGCTTAAGCAGCTCATCCAGCGTCGCCATATATGCTCCTCTCCTGCTTGTAGCCATAAATTTAATCAGAATTAACGAAACGAACTGCCTTGCGAAAAATCCATATCAGAAGTGATATTAATAAGAAGGCATATATGAATAATGGATACATTATAATTCTGTATAGAAAATAATCACCCTCTCTTTCCGAGATAATTTTTTCTATTGCCGATTTTAGTTCGTCCATTTTGGGTCTATCTAAATCTGATACATGATATACTATTGGACCTCCCCATCCATTACCATAGCATTGCGACATATACAGACCAGGAGCATCTTCGAAATTCAGATTGTTGCAGTATAGAGAGCTAATTCCGTTATCGATTATTACCGATCTCTCATTCCCTGGAATTCCAAGCTGCAATATCGCCTTTTTTCCCGTCAGGGATTTCATATATCCAGCAACGTCTTTTCCGTATCCAAAGAACGGACTCGCATCAACAATCTCTATCTGATTTATTATTCTTTGTGATCCTGCAATGAAGTTATGCAGCGGCGCATCCGCATCATAGCGTGGCTCCATGATATCAAACCACGATGGATGCTCGCTACGTACGCTTTTGTGGAGAGGATCATCTGGGTCTCCCACGCTCCTGCAATTTTCATCTAGAGTTACACCAGACAACTGGAATGGCGCACAAGTTATATATGCATATGGATCGTAAGTAGCGACCGTTTTTGCGAAAACAAATCCCAAAATGAGTAGGGGAATAAAGGAAACAATAAAAATCCTGATGAATTTTTTTCTCGTCACTTACATTCCCCCAAGGTTTACAGAATTAAGAATCTATGCAGCAGTGATGCCAATCGCAATAAAAATATATCGGCCTGAACTTTACACAAATGACATATTTGCGTCTCACGCAAATTTGGCGGTGCAAAATTGGCACTGAACCCGTTCATTCTGAAAAAATCTGATGAGCGACCTAGTTTTAAAAAATCGTTGCAGGCCAGTGCGAAAATGGCCCTGCGCATTCGCAAATCCAATGTTACCTGACGATCAGCGTGGCCAGCATATCGCCTCTGCCTACAAGCCTACCTGCTTGATCCCTCGTCTCGTTTGTCACTGTATCATACCAGCCAATCAACGCACCCGTATGAATATGACCACAAACGCGCCTAGCTGATTGAATTCGCCAGCCAAGCAGCTTGCCCGTTCTGTCCCTATATTCCTGTCGCACGTCCAATCTCTACCGTTGCCGTTTTCGTCGAATGCACTGCGCGCAATCAGTCAATCCTAAGCCGCAAGCCGTGTCTGATTTTTCGCTTCTGAGATCGACATAATGAACGACGAAAATAGATCGTTGCTCAGTGCTAAAGATTGGAAAGAGAAATGTTATGGCCGTGAATTGGAAGACCGCTATAAAGCCTGCCGCTCAGAGCATGGAATTCAAGTCCGCTGCTGTCCAGATGAACCCCGCTGAACGTATCGCAAACGGAATGGACGTTGCACTTGCCGCCTTCAAGAATGATGAAAGCATCAAGAAGCGCCCTGCAATCGTTCAGAAAGGTAGCGAAGTTCGCTTCTGCGTCCGCTATGGCAATCGCGCCCTCAGACTTGTTGGCAGCGACACGCAATTCGTCGCTGCCGCTGACAAGTTTGAAAGCGTGTATGCAGCGATCAAGGAAGCCGTGTTGAATGGAGAATTCGATGCGCAGATTGCTGAACTCGCTGCCAACGCAAAGAAGCGTGGTCAAGCTATGGCCGCTTCGCGCAAAGCGAAAGCTGCTGCCAAGCCGTGATACCCGCTGCCAGCGTGCACGAAAAATACCCACCTAAAATTGGTGGGCATTTTTTTGAGCGTCAGACAGCGCCAGGAACATTGTCGCGCTGCCTGACTGCTCCAAAACCCGCTTCAGGCGCTCAGACAGTGCGACAGCGCGCGCTAAGCGCCCATCTTTTCAGCATCCTGTTTCGCGAGCGCATCCAGCACCAGTTTCTCCCATTCCTCTTCGCTCATCGTTGCTGCTGGACCTGAATTTGCAAATCTGAGCGCGTTAATAATCGTCGCAGCATCCCATGCACGATTCTGCGTTAGTTCAGGAATGCGATCATCTGGCAAAACGTGGTCGTAGTGTCGCTGGATTTGAACCACAGACGTACCGCAGTTGCGAGCAATATCTACTGGCGCCACCCCGTTCACCAAGCGGTCTGTGATGTACGTATGCCGCAAACTATAAGCTGTTCGATTTTGTTCATCTGGACCTTTCAACAAGCCGCATTCTTTAAAAAGATTACGTATTGTATGCGAAGGGTCCCAGCCGCGCTTGAATAACCATTTACGTCCTTCTGCCGTGTCACTCTCAGCAGATCTAAGCTTTTTTAGCTCGTTGAGAAATGGCTTTAAGTTTGGCTGACTTACAGACAATCTCTCCCCTGTCTTAGTTTGTTTCTGTATCTGAATTTTTGCAAGATTACTTGGGGTCCAACTTATATGATCCCACTTACATAACTGCACTTCCCGTGGTCGCATGCCAGTCAAATAGTAAAACCATATTAAACAACGCACTATTTGTCTTTGTCGCCTATGAAGATCGTGCTGACCCTCAAATTGCCAGCCTTCCATATGCTCCGCTAGCTTAAGCCATTCCTCAGCCGTAAAGCCGTATCGCCGCTCTCTGTTGGGGTCACTAGCAAGCGCGTGCATCTTAATTTTGGGTATGGGCTTTATTAGACTCCATCGCGCTGCACGATCCAGTGCCTGCCTGATTAATCCAAGCTCAATCGTAAGTGTCTTTTTTGATGGCCGCTTTGTGCCTCGATCTCGTCGCCAATCTACGTAGCTTTCAGCCTTGTTGACATTTATGGCGTCAAGGAAACAGTTGGCAAAATAAGGCTTTATGTAAAGTTCGCCTGCCCCTTTATGCAGCTTGTAGCGATGCTGAGATAGGTTCTTCTCAACATACGGTAGCCATCGCGTATCCCAAAAATCATTGAACGATGTTGATGTGATGGGAAGATCAGCAGCAACGCGCCCCTTAAGCTGCGTGTAGAGATCCATCGCAAGCCGTTCTGCCACAGCTTGGTTGCTCGTTTTCAGGCTCTTTCGCGTGCGCTTCCCGCCGCCAAGCTCCAAGCGGCATTGCCACGATGCTTTGCGTTGCAGATCGCCGCGTTTGTAAAGCACGATTGCGCCGTCAAGCAGCTTGATCGTGTCCTCTTGATGTTGCTTTTTCTGCGCCTGGGTCATTTAGCCATCCTTGCGTGTAAAGATGACTAATCCGTAAGCTGCGCGCTGATTTTCGCGATCAAAACCAGAACACGTGTAATCGCACGTGTTAAGAACGTGTTTTTCGCTAACCCACGGCAGCGCAATTCAGCGCGACACGTGTAAGAACGTGTAAATGAAAAAAGGGGCCGTTTCCGACCCCTTTTTCCTTAATTTCCAAGCGTTTAAGCTTAGGTTCCAGCTTAGCGCTTCGAGAACTGGAAGCTGCGGCGCGCCTTGGCCTTGCCGTACTTCTTGCGCTCGACCGCGCGGCTGTCGCGGGTGAGGAAGCCCGCCGCCTTGACCGGTGCGCGCAGCGCCGGCTCATAGCGGGTCAGCGCCTGGCTGATGCCGTGCTTGACCGCGCCGGCCTGGCCCGAAAGACCGCCGCCCTTGACGGTGCAGACCACGTCATACTGGCCCTGCCGCGACGCCACGTCGAACGGCTGGTTGATGACGAGGCGCAGCGTCGGCCGCGCGAAATAGACTTCCTGGTCGCGGCCGTTGATCACGATCTTGCCCGAGCCCGGCTTGAGCCAGACGCGCGCGACCGCATCCTTGCGGCGGCCGGTGGCATAGGCGCGGCCCTGCTTGTCGATCTCCTGCTCGCGGAGCGGGGTGACCGGCTGGGCAACGACGGGAGCGGGCGCCTCGGCAGTGGCAGCGGTGTCGGTCGCGGGCTGCTGTGCCTGTTCCTGGCTGCCGGCAATTGCGCCCAGATCGGAAAGCGATTGACGATTGTCGGACATTATTTGCCCACCTTGTTCTTGCGATTCATGCTCGCGATATCGAGCACTTCGGGGTTCTGCGCGACGTGCGGATGCTCGGTACCCGCATAGATGCGCAGGTTACGCATCTGCTGGCGCCCCAGCGGCCCGCGCGGGATCATGCGCTCGACCGCCTTTTCGAGCACGCGCTCGGGGAAGCGGCCTTCGAGCATCTTGCCGGCGGTGACGCCCTTGATGCCGCCCGGATAGCCGGTGTGCCGGTAATAGACCTTGCCCGCCAGCTTGTTGCCGGTGAAGCGCACCTTGTCCGCGTTGATGACGATGACGTTGTCACCGCAATCGACGTGCGGGGTGAAGCTCGTCTTGTGCTTGCCGCGCAGCACATTGGCGATGATCGTCGCCGCGCGACCGACCACCAGGCCATCGGCATCGACGATATGCCATTTCTTCTCCACCTCGTGCGGCTTGACCGACTTGGTGGTCTTCATCAGCGCCTTCATGGGGCCTAGACCTCTTGCTTGAAACGACGCGCGCCGCCCAGCAGGGACGGCGCGAACGGATGGGCTAATACGGGGTGCGTGCCGGAAGTCAAGCGGCTGTGCGGGTTAGCGAGCGGGTATTATGATACCAGAGGGCTGAGTCAGGCGTGCGTGGCGTCGTCGATCCATTGCGCGACCGCCGTATCCACCGCCACCGGCCAGCTTTCGATCACCGGCTGGTCGTACCGGTGGAGCGCCGCGATCCGTTCGGCCAGGGCGCTGGCCAGCGTGATCGTCGTCTTGAAGGTCGCGGTCACTTCCTCGGCGGTTTCGACCACGTCGCGCCAACGGAAGATCGAGGTGCAGGGGCGGTCGATATTGACGCAGGCGGCGAGGCGCTCGCCGATCGCGTGGCGCGCGATCCGATCGGCCTCGGCGGCGGTGTCGAATGTGACGCGGACCAGCGCGATATCGGTCATGCGCGCCGCCCGATCGCGTGCGCGGCGGCGACGGTCGCGATCAGCAGCAACGCGGCATTGGCCTGATGCGCGACCGCGATGTCGATTGCGACGCCGCTGAGCAGGGTCGCGACGCCGAGCGCGATCTGGAGGACCACGAGCCCGAGCACCGCCGCGCCGGGCCAGCGGGTGCCGGCCGCCCTTGCCTTGAGCGCCAGCACCAGAAGCCCCGCCGCCGCGACGAAGGCGAGCCAGCGGTGGATGAACTGGACGACGACCGGATTGTCGATCGCGTTGGTCCAGCCGGGATCGAGCATCGGCACGCCTGCGGGAAACAGGCTGTCGCCCATCAGCGGCCAGCTCGCGAAGGCATAGCCGGCGCCGAGCCCGGCGGTGAAGGCGCCGTACACGATCTGGGCGAACAGCAGCAGCAGCGCGACGGCGGCGACGGGGCGTAGCCGCGCGGGCCGGGCGAGGGGGCTCGCGTGCAGCGCCAGCAGGTCGAGCGCGGTCCAGACGATGCCCGACAGGATCACGAGCGCGGTCACGAGATGCACCGCCAGCCGGATATGGCTGACGTCGGTGCGCACCGACAGCCCGGAGGTGACCATCCACCAGCCGATCGCGCCTTGCAGCCCGCCAAGCGCGAGCAGCGCGGTGAGCCGCCAGCCATAGCCCGCCGGAATGCGGTTGCGCAGCCAGAACCAGATCAGCGGCAGCGCGAAGGCGGCGCCGATCAGCCGGCCGAGCAGGCGGTGGACATATTCCCAGAAGAAGATCGCCTTGAACCCTGCGAGCGTCATACCACGGTTAAGCTCGGTATATTCGGGGATGCGCTGGTAATTCTCGAATTCGGCGACCCATTGGGCGTGGGTGAGCGGGGGGATGATGCCGCTGATCGGCTTCCACTCGGTGATCGATAGCCCCGATTCGGTGAGCCGCGTGATGCCGCCGACGATCACCATCAGGACGATCAGCCCGGCGACCGCGAACAACCAGGTGGCAAGCGCGCGCGGACGCGACTCGGCGACGGCGGAGGACATTTGCAGCATGGTTATCGTGCCTAGCTATTTTGCGGTCACCCGTCATGGCCATTTGTGACCCGAGTTGTGACCCGAGTTGTGATCGGAGCAAATGATATATTGTAACCTCGTGCGCATCGTGCCATATCGCTGCCGATGACTCACGCCCTCCGCTCCTGGACGCAATGGCTGTCGGTACACATCGATCGCCTGGCGATCGGCCTGTCGGGGCTGTGCGTGGTCCATTGCCTGGCGAGCGCGGTGCTGCTGGCGCTGCTCGCCTCGGCCGGCGGGGTATTGCTCGACCCGATCTATCACGAGGTCGGGCTTTCGCTCGCGATCGGGCTGGGCGTGATCGCGCTGGGGCGCGGCGCGCTGATCCACGGCTATATGATGCCGCTGGCGGTCGGCTCGCTGGGGCTCGGCATGATGGCGGGCGCGCTGACGCTGCCGCACGAAGGCGGGATGGAAGCGATCTGGACGGTCATCGGGGTCGGCGTGCTCGCGCTCGGCCACGATCTCAATCGCCGCGCGGTGATCTGAGAGTTGGTTTGAGAATGCGTCTTTCGGTGCCGCTTCGAAAATCGCCCATTCGCGATTTCTCAAACGGACTCCGAACCCGCCTCGTCCGACTTGCCGTGGACGCCGCGGCACCCTAAATTCCGTTCATGCCGAGGCACGATCATCATGAGCATCACGGCGCCGCGCTGACCCAGGCCGCGCAGGCGACGCTCGAGCGTTCGGGTGAGCAATGGACCGCGATGCGCGCCCGGATTTTCGACGCGCTGGCGGGATTCGACAAGCCGGCGAGCGCGTATGACATCGCCGAGGCGGTATCGAAATCGGAAGGGCGGCGCGTCGCGGCGAACAGCGTCTACCGCATCCTCGACCTGTTCGTGACCGCGAACCTCGTGCGCCGCGTGGAAAGCTCGAACGCCTATATCGCCAACGCGCATCCGGGGTGCCTGCACGATTGCATCTTCCTCGTCTGCGACGTGTGTGGGCAGACGGTGCATCTGGACGACGATTCGGTGACCGCCGGCGTGCGCCATGCCGCCGAGGCGGCGGGATTCTCGCCCGAGCGCCCGGTGATCGAGGTGCGCGGCCGGTGCGCCGACTGCGACTAATCACCTGGAACTGAAGTTCGCCACAATCCAGAGCCGTCACCCTGAACCTGTTTGGCGACTATCCCCTTCGGATACGTAAGCGCCGAATTACCTCCTTCTTCCCATCCCGGCGAAGGCCGGGGCCCAGTTGCGAGCCGCCCGATGCTGGACCCCGGCCTTCGCCGGGGTGGTGAATGAAAGTACGTATCTGAAGGGGATAAACGCCAACTCGTTTCAGGGTCCATCGTGCCGCAAGCGATGACGCCGAATGGGGAGGAATGGATGCTGAAACAAGTTCAGCATGACGGCCATGACACGACGAACTTCTGGCCCTCCATATTAGGCTGTATCGACATTCAGCCCTGACGCGCGGAAGGTTAGGCGAAGGTGAGGCCAAAACGCTTGCCGTGCTCATCGCTGCTCGCTCCCGGACGTCTCCTTTGCGCGGGGCGTGCGATGACGGGCACAGCCGTTTGGCCGACGACGCCGCCGATGCGCGTGGATCAACCGGTTCAAAGAGCGGATCGCACCATCGCACAAGGCGGCGGTGTAGGACAGTGTAAAGAACAAATAGGGAATATTGGGGTCGAAGCTCGCCGGCGCAGAGAGAAAGGGCGCCCCGATCAATCCCGTGCCTGGGGAGCCAGCGCCTTCGCCATCCTGACGAGGGGAACGGCGATGCCGTCGATCGGGGCGGCGGTGGTGCGTTCGATCGCCGCATAGCCGCAGACGCGGTAGAGCGGTTCGCCGGCGAGCGTCGCCATCAATTCGGCGCGGCCGAACCCGGCGGCGCGCGCTTCGGCCTCGCACCGTGCGAGGATCGCTCGCCCGACGCCGCGGCGGGGGAAAGCGGGATCGGTGAACATCGCGCGGATCCGGGCGGGCTCGCGTGCCGGATCAAGCAGGCGGGCATCGCGCAGCCCCGTCGAGTGATCGCCGCCGTAGAGCGTGGCGCGCCGGCTCCAGCCGCCACAGCCGGCGAGCGTTCCGTCGATCGAGGCGAGCCAATAGGTGCGATCGGCGATCAGCGTCTTGTCCAGCCCCATGACCGCGCGGCTGGCCGCGATCTCGGCCGGGGACAGGAAGGCGCGCTGGAGGATCGCGATCGAGCGCGCCATCAGGGCATCGATCGCGGCGATGTCGGTTTCGTCGGCGAGGCGGAGGGCGATCATGAAGCCGCTTTCCGTCGCGATGCAGCGGCGGTCAAGAAGCGGTGCACCGATCTCGTCGCAATCGACACCATGTGCCGACTGGTCTAGGGTCCGCACTCGATTGGAAATCGGCCCGCCGCTTCGCGGTCGATCCTTGTTCTAATCGAGTACGGACCCTAGACGCCTCATAATGACCGATCTTCCCGAAACGCCGTTGCTCGATACGGTATCGACGCCCGCGGATTTGCGTGGGTTGAAGCCCGGCCAGCTCCGGCAGCTCGCCGACGAACTGCGCGCCGAGACGATCTCTGCCGTTGGCGCGACGGGCGGACATCTCGGCTCGGGGCTGGGCGTGGTCGAGCTGACGGTGGCGATCCATTACGTCTTCGATACCCCGCGCGACCGGCTGGTCTGGGACGTCGGCCACCAATGCTATCCGCACAAGATCCTGACCGGGCGGCGCGACCGCATCCGCACGCTGAGGCAGGGCGGGGGGCTGTCTGGCTTCACCAAGCGCAGCGAGAGCGAGTACGACCCGTTCGGCGCGGCGCATTCGTCGACCTCGATCTCGGCGGCGCTGGGCTTCGCGGTGGCGAACAAGCTCGCCGACCGGCCGGGCAAGGCGATCGCCGTTATCGGCGACGGCGCGATGTCGGCGGGCATGGCCTATGAGGCGATGAACAATGCCGAGCAGGCGGGCAACCGGCTGATCGTCATTCTCAACGACAACGACATGTCGATCGCGCCGCCGGTGGGGGGCTTGTCGGCCTATCTCGCGCGGCTGATCTCGTCGTCCGAATATCTGGGGCTGCGCAGCCTCGCGAGCCGCGTCGCCAAGAAAGTGTCGCGCCGCGTGTACCAGTCGCTCGGCAAGGCCGAGGAATATACGCGCGGGATGGTGACCGGCGGCACGCTGTTCGAGGAACTGGGCTTTTATTATGTCGGCCCGATCGACGGCCACAATCTCGACCACCTGATCCCGGTGCTGGAGAATGTGCGCGACACCGAGGAAGGGCCAATCCTCGTCCATGTCGTGACCAAGAAGGGCAAGGGCTATGCCCCGGCCGAGAATGCGGCGGACAAATATCACGGCGTCCAGCGCTTCGACGTCATCACCGGCGCGCAGGCCAAGGCGCCGCCAGGGCCGCCTTCTTACCAGAACGTCTTTGGCGAGACGCTGGCGAAGCTTGCGGAGACCGATGCGCGGATCTGCGCGATCACCGCGGCGATGCCCTCAGGCACCGGCGTCGACAAGTTCGCGAAGGCGCACCCCGATCGCGCGTTTGACGTCGGGATCGCCGAGCAGCACGCGGTGACCTTCGCCGCGGGGCTGGCCGCGCAGGGGATGCGGCCGTTCTGCGCGATCTATTCGACCTTCCTCCAGCGCGCCTATGATCAGGTCGTCCACGACGTCGCGATCCAGAATCTGCCGGTGCGGTTCGCGATCGACCGCGCCGGGCTGGTCGGCGCCGATGGTGCGACGCACGCGGGCAGCTTCGACGTCACCTATCTGGCGACGCTCCCCAATTTCGTGGTGATGGCGGCCGCCGACGAGGCCGAACTTGTCCACATGACCTATACCGCCGCCGAGCATGACAGCGGGCCGATCGCGGTGCGCTATCCGCGCGGCAGCGGGGTGGGCGTGACGCTGCCCGAGACGCCGCAATTGCTCGCGATCGGCAAGGGGCGGATCGTGCGCGAGGGCAAGAAGGTGGCGATCCTGTCGCTCGGTACGCGGCTCGCCGAGGCGATCAAGGCGGCCGACGTGCTCGACGCCAAGGGGTTGTCGACGACCGTTGCCGACCTGCGCTTCGCCAAGCCGCTCGATCAGGCGCTGATCCGCAAGTTGCTGACCACGCACGAGGTGGCGGTGACGATCGAGGAGGCCGCGGTGGGGGGGCTCGGCGCGCATGTCCTCACCTATGCCAGCGACGAAGGGCTGATCGACGCGGGGCTCAAGCTGCGCACGATGCGGCTCCCCGATCGCTTCCAGGATCAGGACAAGCCCGAGAAGCAATATGCGGACGCGGGGCTGGACGCCGATCACATCGTCGCGACGGTGCTGGCGGCGCTGCGGCATAACGTGACGGCGGTCGGCGCGCGCGCCTGAACGATTCGCGCGGGTATCAGGCTGGCGGGCACCGTCGGGAGGCGCGGGAACGGGCCGGAGGCGGCGGCTTCGCATTCGCAAATCCGCTCGCGCGTGCCGGACGGCGCGGGGCCGCGTCGATCACGCGTTCGAGCAGTGCCTGCCCCTCGGCCCACCAGCCGAGCCCGCTGTCCGCGTTGATGTGCCCGTGCATACCGATCTCGACCAGGTGGCTGCCCCATCCATCGGCGAGGGTGCGCGCGTGGTTGAGCGAGACCCACGGATCGTCCTCGCTCGCGACCATGATGGAGGCGAACGGCAACGGTTCGAGCGGCGAGGGGCGGAAGGCGCGCAGAGGCGAGTGGGCATCGGTGCGATCGACGTCGGCCGGCGCAACCAGCAAGGCGCCGGTGACCGGCCAGCCTTGCGATTGGCCGGCGAGCCTCGCCCACCAGGCGACGGCGAGGCATCCCAGGCTGTGCGCCGCCAGCACGACCGGCGCGCCCGCGGCGCGGATCGCCTGATCGAGCTTTGTGACCCAGACGTTGCGATGCGGCCGATCCCACATGCCGAGTTCGGCGCGGTGCGTATCCAGCCGCGCGTCTTCCCAAAGCGTTTGCCAATGCGACGGGCCTGATCCGCCGAGGCCCGGCACCGTGAGCACAACCGGGTATCGTTCGTCGATCGGGGAGAAATTGGCCATGAGTGGCTCCCTTGCTGCGAATCGTCGCCCCCACATGGAATCGTCGCCGCTGCGCCCTCGCGAGGCCAGATATTAATTCCTACTAATTAGATAGGAAATATATGCAATCGTCAAGCGGGCACCGCGACGCGGTGCGCCCCATCGCGGGTGCAAGCTGTTGGTGCATTCCGCGCAGCCGATATACAGGGAGGCGTGCTGTCGTTTCCCGAAGAAGGGGCTGTCGGATTTTGGCCAAAAATCGCATCGATCAACTGCTCGTCGATCGCGGGCTCGCCGAATCGCGGACGCGGGCGCAGGCGTTGGTGATGGCGGGGCTGGTGTTCGCCGGCGAGCGCAAGATCGAGAAGGCGGGGCAGCAGGTCGCGGCCGATGCGGCGATCGAGGTGCGCGGGCGCGATCATCCGTGGGTGTCGCGCGGGGGAATCAAGCTCGCGCACGGGCTCGACCATTTCGGTTGGGATGTCACGGGCGCGGTTGCGATCGATGTCGGGTCGTCGACCGGGGGGTTCACCGACGTGCTGCTCAGTCGCGGTGCGGCGCGCGTCTATGCGGTCGACAGCGGCACCAACCAGCTCGCGTGGAAGCTGCGGCAGGACGACCGCGTCATCGTCCACGAACAGACCAGCGCGCGCATCCTGACGCCGGCCCATATTCCCGAACCCGTCGACCTGATCGTGTGCGATGCGAGCTTTATCGGGCTCGCCAAGGTGCTGGAGGTGCCGCTCGGCTTTGCGCGCGACCGCGCGCGGGCGATGGTGCTGGTCAAGCCGCAGTTCGAAGCGGGGCGCGGCGAGGTCGGCAAGGGCGGGGTGGTGCGCGATCCCGCGATCCATACGCGCGTCTGCGATGAGGTGGCCGCGTGGTTTGCCGGGCAGGGGTGGCGCATCGAGGGGGTGACGCGAAGTCCCATTACGGGACCGGAAGGCAATATCGAGTTCCTGCTCGCGGCATCCCGCTGAAGGGGTGGGTTTTCGCGCCGCACGGTTTCGGTGTAAGCGCACGGCGCCGAAACGGGGCTGGGCCCCGACGAACCGAAAGAACGTGCATGACCGAGATCGCGTCCCGAGCCCAATTGCGCCTGTCGTTCCTGCGCTGGGCGGTGGTGACGGTGCCGCTGGTGCTGTTCCTCGGCTTCCTCTCAGGAAGGCTGGTGCCGAGCGGTTCGGAAAACGGATGGTATGCCGCGCTTGCCAAGCCGTCGATGACCCCGCCTGATTGGATGTTTCCGGTCGCGTGGACGATCCTCTACCTGCTCGAAGGCGTTGCGCTGGCGATCATCCTGCATGCGCGGCGCGCGCGGGGGCGGGGATTGGCGATCGCGCTGTTCGTCGCCCAGTTCGTGCTCAGCCTCGCCTGGACGCCGGTTTTCTTCGGGGCGCACCGGGTGGTGCTCGCGCTGGCGATCATCGCGGCGATGATCGTGTTGGCGATCGCGGCGACGCTGATGTTCGGGCGCATCCGGCGCACTGCGGCGTGGCTGATGGTGCCCTATCTCGCCTGGATTTGTTTCGCCGGGATGCTCACGTTCGGTATCCACCGGCTCAACCCCAATGCCGAGACCCTTGTGTCGCCGTCGTCGACCACCCAGATCGAGCTTTGATGGCTGCTGTGCGGCGACGAGTAAGGAAACATCATGCAGGCCGACAACAAGATATTCGATGATTTCGCCAAGTTCGTGAACGGCGCCGCGGGCACCTTCGCAGGCATGGGGCGCGAGGCCGAGGCCGGAATGCGCGCGCGTGCCAAGGAATGGATCGGCGGGCTCGATTTCGTCAGTCGCGAGGAATTCGAGGCGGTGAAGGCGATGGCCGCCGCCGCGCGCGACGAGGCCGATGCGCTCAAGGCGCGGCTCGACGCGCTCGAAGCCGGCGACGCCGCGCCCAAGAAGGCCGCCCCCCGCACGCCGCGCAAGAAGGTTTGAGCCCCATCACTTTCCACAGGAATATTCGATCCGACGCGCTTTGCCGGGTTGAAGCCCGCGCCGCCGCTTGGCACGCTTGGCCGAAGGAGGCCGATTGATGCTGGACGAGAGCGATTTCGAACGCGACGACGTGGCCGCGCCGATCGACATGCTCGAAAGCTATGTCGCGGCGCACGGCTGGTCGTACGAGCGCCAGGACGAAGAGATCATCGTCGAGGTCAAGGGGAGCTGGACGCAGTACGAGCTGCGCGCGCTCTGGCGCGAGGAGGACAGCGTCCTCCAGTTCCTCGCCTTTCCCGACATCCGCGTGCCCGACGATCGCCGCGCGGCGCTGTACGAGGCGATCGGTCTCGTCAACGAGCAGCTCTGGATCGGCCATTTCGAATTGTGGTCGTCGAGCGGGATCCTGCTCTATCGCCACGCCGCGCTGGTCGACGGCGCCGAGGAGGGCACGCTGTCACTGGCCGCCGCCGAGCTGCTGATCGAATCGGCGATCGACGAGTGTGAGCGCTTCTATCCGGTGTTCCAGTTCGTGCTGTGGGGCGGCAAGACCCCGCGTGAGGCGATCGCGGCGGCGCTGATCGAGACCCAGGGAGAAGCCTGATCACCGAGGTTCCTGCGAGCATCTGGTTGATCGGGTGCGGCAACATGGCAGGCGCGATGCTGCGCCAATGGGTGGCGAGCGGCGCGGTCGATCCGGCCGGCGTCACCGTGATCAAGCCGAGCCCGCGCGGCGTGCCCGCAGGCGTTCGCCACCTGACGGCGCCACCCGCCGATGGTCTGCCCGACGCGCTGATGCTGGGCGTCAAGCCGCAGAAGCTCGACGAGGTCGCGGCGACGATCGCGCCGCGCATCAAGGGCGTGCCGCTGCTGCTGTCGATCCTGGCGGGCGTCGAGGTGGCGGCGTTGGCGAAGCGATACGAAGCGGGGGCGATCGTGCGCGTGATGCCCAATCTGCCGGTCGGGCTGGGCAAGGGCGTGGTCGCACTCCACGGTGTCGATCCCGAAAGCACGCCGGGCCGTCAAACGACGGCGCTGATGGCGTCGCTCGGCCTGGTCGAGTGGATCGCGCGCGAAGATCAGTTCGACGCGGTGACGGCATTGTCGGGTTGCGGACCAGGCTTCGTCTATCGCTTCATCGATGCGCTTGCCGAGGCGGGTGCGGCACTGGGCCTGCCGCGGGACCAGGCGCTTCGCCTCGCGACCGCGACCGTCAACGGCGCGGCCGAGCTGGCGGCGCGATCCGACGACAGCCCCGCGACGCTCGCCGACCGCGTCGCCAGCCCCGGCGGCTCGACGCGCGAGGGGATGAATGTGCTCGACCGCGACGATGCGCTGAAGGCGCTGATGAAGGCCACGCTGGCGGCATCGGAGAAGCGCAATGGGGAACTTGCCGCGGCGGCGCGCTGACAGCCTCCGAAACGGACGCGCAACCCCGTGGAAGGTTACAAAGGTTACACTACGTCCCCGCTGCTTTGCCTCTCCCCGATGCCGCGTCATCACGGGCGCGGCCATTCGGCCGGCGACATCGCCGGCGCGTGCAAGATCAACCGTATCAAGAGCGATGCGCAGCATGGCACAGGTGCGGGGTTGTGGGACAGCGAAACGAACAAATGTTGGGCGTTTATCCCCTTCGGATACGTAAGCGCCGAAATACCCCTTACTTCCCACCCCGGCGAAGGCCGGGGCCCAGTTGCGCGCCGCCCGATGCTGGACTCCGGCCTTCGCCGGGGTGGTGAATGAAAATACGTATCCGAAGGGGATAGTCGCCGTTCTGGGGAGAGCTACTCCCGCAACGCCTGCACGCGTGCTTTCTCGCTTTCCGGGATCAAGCCTTCGAGGACCGCCCAGAAGCCGCCGACCGCGCTCTGCCCGGCGCTTGCATAGGCTGCCGACAGCTTGGCGCGGATCGCCTCGAACAGCTCCGATTCGAGCGCCGCGCCCGTCTCTGTCAGCCGCAACAGCCGCTGGCGGCGATCGCGCTCGCCGGGGCGCGATTCGATCAGCCCGCGTTCGGTCAGCTCGTTGAGCACGCGCCCGAGCGATTGCTTGGTGATCGCCAGCAAGGCGAGCAGATGGCTCACCGTCAGATCGGGCTGGCGCGCGATGAAATAGAGCGCGCGGTGGTGGGCGCGGCCGAGCCCCTGATTCGCCAGCCCGCGATCGATCGAGCGCGTCATGTGGCTGTAGCCGAAATAGAGCAGCTCGATGCCGCGGCGGATTTCGGGCTCGCGCAGGAAGAGCGGCGAGGCGGACTGGGTTGGGGCAGCCATGTTGACCGGTTTTGCCGCCATCCGTAGAAGGCTTCAACCCAAAAACATGCCCGGACGAGGATGATGCCACACGACTCACCGAGCGCGCCGATGGCGTTGCCGGCCTTTACTTTCGATCCGCATCCGTCGCCCGTCGACGCCGATGAGCGCGCACGGCTTCTCGTCGATCCGGGCTTCGGCCGCGTTTTCACCGACCACATGGTCACGATCCGTTATAGCAGCGCGGCAGGCTGGCACGACGCGCGGATCGGCCCGCGCGAACCGCTGACGATCGATACGGCGACCGCGGTGCTCCATTACGCGCAGGAGATTTTCGAAGGGCTCAAGGCGTATCGCCTTGCCGATGGCGGTACCGCGTTGTTCCGGCCCGAACGCAACGCCGCGCGCTTTCGCGATTCGGCACGGCGGATGGCGATGGCGGAATTGCCCGAGGCGTTGTTTCTCGAATCGATCCGCCGGCTGGTGCAGACCGAGCGCGAGTGGATTCCCACGCTCGACGGCGGCGCGCTCTATCTGCGGCCGTTCATGATCGCGAGCGAGGTGTTCCTCGGCGTGAAGCCCTCGGCGGAATATATCTTCGCGGTGATCGCCTCGTCGGTCGGCGCCTATTTCAAGGGCGGCGCGCCCGCGGTGTCGCTGTGGATCTCGGAGAATTACACCCGCGCCGCGCCGGGCGGCACCGGGGCGGCAAAATGCGGCGGCAATTACGCCTCAAGCCTCGTCGCGCAGGCCGAGGCGATTCGGCAGGGGTGCGATCAGGTGCTGTTCCTCGATGCGGCCGAGCGCCGCTGGATCGAGGAACTGGGGGGCATGAACATCTTCTTCGTGTTCGACGACGGCATGCTGGCGACGCCGCCGCTGACGGGCACGATCCTGCCTGGCATCACGCGTGACTCGATCTTGCGGATCGCGCGCGACCTGGGGTTCGAGGTGCGCGAGGAGCCCTATGCGATCGACCAATGCCGCGCCGACGCCGAAAGCGGGCGGCTGCGTGAGGCGTTTGCGTGCGGCACCGCGGCGGTGGTCACGCCGATCGGCAGAATGCTGTCACGCCAGGGCGACTTCACGATCGGCGGCGGCGGCCCCGGCCAGACGACGCAGCGCCTGCGCCAGACGCTGGTCGGCATCCAGACGGGCGTGGCCGAAGATCGGCACGGCTGGCTCGAGCGGCTGGATTGAGGCGCGGGTAAAAAGGCGGCGGCGCCCCCTTTTCAGCGGGGCGCCATCCGACTAAAGCCACCCGCTCCGTTGGGGCGTCGCCAAGTGGTAAGGCAGCGGCTTTTGGTGCCGCCATTCGCAGGTTCGAATCCTGCCGCCCCAGCCAAGCGCGTAGATCACCGGCGGTGAGGGCTTGAACTCGCGTTCTACTGTCGTGACCCAATGTTCATCGAATATGGCGACCCAGCGCCAGCCGGTCGAACAGGTCGAGACAGTCTTGAGCGACGCCTGTCTCGACAGTCGTCACAGGTGTCGGGTGCGGGTGGGCCGGCATGGGGGCAGCAGTCGCGCCGCCGGCGCTGAGCGTGGCGGCAAGGATGGCGGGGACGGCGACCGGTCGCATGAGGTCTCTCCTGTACGGGGGCGGTCGTCAGCCCATGCACAGCGTCTACCCAACCCTGGATTGGTTCGCGGTGGAGCGGCCTATATCAAATCCAAATGTTCCTGAACGAGCAGGAGTGAGCCGCCTCCGGCAAATCCGGGGCGGTTCACTCCGGATGGAGCGTGAAACGAAGGGTAATGTCTGCGCTCAGCCTTGGGCGGGGGACGTTACGCGGGTCGCGCGGGCCTGGGCGTTGAGGACGAGTTCGGCGGCGAGCAGCGCGCCCTCCTGATCTTGCGCCACCGACGTTCCCTCGACGATGTCGGTGACGAATTGCGGCCCGAACGGCAGCGGCACTTTCGAGCAGTCGAGATAGCGCACGCCCTTGCGATCGGCGATGAAGAGGTGGTTTCCCTGCGGCCGCCCGGCGATGTCGACATATTTGCGAAGCTCGATATAGCCCTCGCTGCCCAGAATGAAGAGGCGGCCGTCGCCCCAGGTGGGCAAGCCGTCGGGGGTGAACCAGTCGACGCGGACATAGCCGGTGCCGCCGTCGCCGGTAAGCAGCATATCCCCGAAATCGTCGAATCCGGCATGTTCGGGATGCGCGAAATTGCCGCGTTGCGAGGCGACGACATGCGCGCGCGTGCTGCCGGTCAGGTAGAGAAACTGGTCGGCCTGATGGCTGCCGATATCGGTCAGGATACCGCCGTTGCGCGCGGGATCCCAGAACCAGTCGGGCCGGGAGGGCGCGGCGAGGCGGTGGGGTGCGAGGTTCACCGTCTGGATCACGCGGCCGATCGCGCCGTCGTGGACGAGCTGCCCGGCCATCACCGCGGCGGGCACCTCCAGGCGTTCGGAATACATGATCCCGTATTTGCGGCCGGTCTCCTTGATCACCCGGCGAACCTCGGCGAGTTGCTCGAGCGTGGTGACCGCCGCCTTGTCGCTGAGATAGTCCTTGCCGGCGCGCATCACGCGGATGCCGAGCGGCGCGCGCAGGCTGGGAACCGCCGCGCTGCACACGAGCTTGATCTTCCGGTTGTCGATTATCTCGTCTTCGGAACGCGCCAGCGGGACACCGGGATAGCGTTTGCGGAACATCGCGATCTGCCCCGGATCGGTCGCGTGGAAGGCGGTGAGCACGCCGCCGCCGCGGATGACCGCATCGGTGATGCTGTAGATGTGATTGTGATCGAGGCCGATCACGGCGAAGGGGACACGATATTTCGCCTCCGGCGCGGGGCGGGCGGCGGCGCCCTCGGTCGGCGCGTCGCCGCGCGCCGTCGATTGCGCGAAAGCATCAGCGGCAAAGCCCATCGCGAGCCCGGCGGACAGGCCGAGAATCGCACGGCGGTCGGTATGTGTCACGATCAGAGTCTCCCTTGTCGGGTCAGGCCTTCACTTCCCAGCCGGGTTCATAATCGACCGACCAGAGCTTCATCGCCTCCGGGCTCGATGGCTTGCCCGTCGCCGCATCGATCGTCAGCGGCGACCCTGTGCGATAGGCGATGTTGCCGAGATGGCAGAGCGTCGTGCTGATATGGCCTTCGCGAATCGGGGACGCGAGCGCGGCGGCGCGGCCACGGATCACATCGACGAAATTGCCGGCGTGGAGGCCATCGAGGGCACCTTCTCCCACCGTGTTGGTGGTCGCGGACGTCGCGGCCGATTTGACGATGCGGGTCGATTGGCCGGCGAGATCGAACAATTCGAAGCCATTGCGATCGACCACCGCCGAGCCCTTGGTGCCGAGCAGCAGCACGCCGCGGCCGCGGCCAAAGCGCCGGACCCCGTTGCAGCTATGGCCGTCCCAGCGGATCACCCGGCCGTCCGCATAGGCCAGCTCCAGCGCCAGCGTGTCGTACATCTCCCAATCGTCATCGCGGTAAAAATGGCGCGCCCCGCGTGCCGAGACGTGCGACGGAAAGGCGAGCCCCATCATCCAGCGCGCGACATCGAGTTCGTGCATCGCGTTGTTGCAGGTCTCCCCGGTGCCGTATTGCCAGTACCAGTGCCAGTTGTAATGGACCAGGTTGGAGCGATAGTGCGCGCGCGGCCGCGGCCCTTGCCACAGGTTCCAGTCGAGATGAGCCGGCGGCGGCATCTCCTTTCCGTGGCCGATCGAACCGCGATTGTTCGCGTACCAGGTTTGCGCTTCATAGATGTCGCCGAGTTCACCCGCCTTGACCAGCGCGGCGAGCGCCTGCGTTTCGGCGCTCGACCGCTGCTGATTGCCGACCTGGAGGATGCGGCCGGTGCGCTGTTGCGCGGCGAGCAGCGCCTCGCCTTCAGCGGGCGCCATGCCGATGGGCTTTTCGAGATAGACATCATGGCCGGTGTCCATTGCGTCGATGGCGATCCTGGCGTGCGCGTGATCGGGCGTCGCGACGGTGACGATGTCGACGGCCTTGCGATCGAGCAGGCGGCGATAGTCGCGCTCGGTTTGTGGCGGACGATTCCCCTTGGCCGCGAATTCGGCGGCGCGCGTCGCCAGCACCTTGGAATCGACGTCGACGAGGTGGGTGACCTCGACATTCGGCAGCGCCGAAAAGGCGCTCATGTGCGGCTGCCCGCGGCCATTGACGCCGACGACCGCGACGCGCAGGCGATCATTGGCTCCCTTGATCCGTGCATAGCTGCGCGCGCTCATCGCCACGGCCAGCGCCGCGCCGGCGCCTCCCATCATCGTACGGCGGTTCAGCATGGTCCCATTCCCTTTCAAAATTCGCGCAGCTTGATCGACCGGAAATCCACAACGCCCCCGTGATCCTGGAGCAGGATCGGCGCCTGATCGCCTTCACCGAAGCCCGGCGTTCCGGCATATTTGCTCTGCGCGACCAGCGCGCGGAATTCGGGCGAACCGCGCTCATATTCCACCATCTTGAAACCGTTGAGCCAATGCTCGACGTGCTTGCCCTGCACGATGATCACCGCGCGGTTCCATTCACCGGGAGGGTTGATGCGCTTCCCCGGACGCCGAGGATCGGCGAGGTTGCTCGCAGGGATGAGATCGTAAAGCGACGCCAGCGTGCGATTGCCGTCGCGGCCCTTTTTCGCGTCGGGATGCAGTTGATCGTCGAGCAACTGATATTCGAGGCCATATCCCTCACCGGCCTGCAAGCGCTGGGGGTCGAGCAGATATTTGATCCCGCTGTTCGCCCCGGGAGACAAGCGGAAATCGACCGAAAGTTCGAAATTCCGATAGGCGCCGCTGGTGACGATGTCGTCGTGCTTCGCGCCCGTGGCGGTGAGGGTGCCGTCTCGAATGGCCCAACTGCTATCGGGGAAGCCGGCTGTCTTGACGCCGCGCCAGCCGGTGCGGGTTTTGCCGTCCCACAACAGTTTCCATCCCGCGCGACGCTCGACGTCCGATAGCCGGTTCGAGAGCCATCCGTGCTGCGCCACGCTATTTTCCGGCAACGCGAAACGCTTGGGTGTTTCGGTGATGATCCGGATATTGCGGAAACGGACCTCGGGCTTGCGGGCCGCCAGGTCATCGGAGATCGAATGCACCTGAAGCGCGATGAAGCCGCGCGCGTCGGTATCGTCGGCGATGTCGGCGGCGGGGACACCGTTGATCCAGGTCCGCAGGCGGTTGCCGATCGCCTCGACGCGGTAGTGGTTCCAGTCGTCGGAACGGAATGCCTCTTGCGCGGCGACGTTGCGGGTGAGCGTGTACAGCCATTGGCGGCGCTGCTCGTCGTAAAGTCCGGCACTCCAACGGCGCACCGTAGGATCGATCTCGGCCTGGTAGCCATGCACCACGCCGTTCCGGTAATCGGGGCGGCTCTGCCCGCGGATCATCATGCCCGAGTTCAATACGGGATCGGTCTTGGCGTCATATTCGAGGATGAAATCGCCATATTGGGTGTCGGAGACGAGCCAACTGTTGGGCGTCCCCGGCACGGCGCGCCCGATCACCTCACCATTTTGGACGTCGAAGATCGCGTCACCCCCGGCGCGGTGCCAACCTGCAAGATCGGCACGCGGCGTCACGTCCTGCCAGGGGGCAAGGGATTGATCCGCCGCTGCCGGGCTCGCGATGACCGCCGCGGGCGGGCCGGCCAGCGCCGAGAGGCAGACGGCGGCGCCGGCCGCAATGATCGATCTCGCGCTGATCGACGCGCACGACATGCCTTTTCTCGATGACATAGCGACTCCCCTGTTCGGTAGTTGATCTGGCATCCTTTTGCCAAGGTGGCCAAGCCATATGATTCAACCGGTCATATATGCCTGCGGTTAGAAAGTCTCGGGAAAATTAGCGCGGAAAGTCACGGAATTGGTAATTTTGCGGCAGAGGCGCGGGGTGATCCGCCATTTTGGGTGGCTTATTGATAAGGTTCAGAGTATGACTGGCCTTACCAATTGCGGTAACGGGAGCGGGAATGTCGAGAGGTGGATTGTGGGCACTGGCCGCCGTTGCGGCGCCGCTTTTTTTCGCCACGGTTGCCGTCGCACAGACGCGCGAAAGGCCGGCGCCGGATTTGCTCGAGCGCGCAGCCAACGGGGATCTCGCGGCACCGGGCGGCGCGCGCCGGGTCTCCGGCGATCGCACCGACGCCTATCGCGACCTGCTCGTTGCCGGCCCGGCGCGTAACGTGATCCTGTTGATCGGCGACGGGATGGGTGATTCGGAAATCACCCTGGCGCGCAACTATGCGGAAGGCGCCGGCGGCTATTTCAGGGGCCTGGATGCGCTCCCCTTCAGCGGCCATTACACGCATTATTCGCTGGACCGGGAAACCGGGAAGCCGAATTATGTGACCGATTCCGCGGCGTCCGCGACGGCGTGGGCGACCGGCGTGAAAACCTATAATCGTGCGCTCGGCGTGGATATCGCGGGGCGGCCGCACAGTTCGCTGCTTCAGCTCGCGCGAAAGGCGGGCCTCGCGACCGGAAACGTGTCGACCGACGCCTTGCAGGGGGCGACACCGGGGGCGCAGGTCGCCCATGTTTCCGCACGCGCGTGCGATGCGCCCGCGGCGACCGCCGAGCGATGCCCCGAAGCCGCGCTCGAAAACGGCGGCCTCGGCTCGATCTCGGAGCAGCTTCTCGACACGCGCCCGGATGTCAGCCTGGGCGGCGGCATGGAGGGGTTTCGTGAGCGTGCCCGCGCCGGCAAGTGGAAGGGGATGAACCTGCTGGACCAGGCGCGGGCGCGCGGTTACCGCGTCGTCGAAACCGCGGACGAACTGGTGGCCGTCGATCGGGCCGATGCCGATCGGCCGCTGCTGGGCCTGTTTGCGCCGCAGAATATGGCCGTCCGGTGGCTTGGGCCTCGCGCCAGCTATCATGGCAATCTCGATCAGCCGGCAATCACCTGCGTCGACAATCCGGGCCGCGACGCCGCGGCACCCACCCTCGCGGCGATGACCCAAAAGGCGATCGCCTTGCTCCGCAGCAATCCGAAAGGTTTCTTCCTGCAAGTCGAAGGGGCGTCGATCGACAAGCAGAACCATGCCGCCAATCCGTGCGGCCAGATCGGTGAGACGGTCGATCTCGACGAGGCGGTCCAGGTCGCGCTGGATTTCGCAAAGGCCGATGGCCGCACGCTTGTGATCGTCACCGCCGACCATGCGCATGCGAGCCAGATCATCGGAAACAGTGCCCGTGCGCCGGGTTTGACGGCAACGCTCAACACGCTCGAAGGCGGCCTGATGACGGTGAGCTACGGCACGTCCGAAGTGAAAATGGGCCACACCGGCACGCAGTTGCGGATCGCGGCTTACGGGCCGCGGGCCGCGAACGTCCTGGGGCTGACCGATCAAACCGATCTGTTCTTCACGATCCGCGACGCCCTGGGCCTGGCGGATACTGCCGATGGCGGGCTTTGAAGACGTGGGCATTATCGGACGCACGCAAGAAGGGCGAAGCAACGAGAAAGGGGATGGAATGATGAAGGTCGCTTCGAGATTGGGCAAAAAGAACGGTATCAGGCACGTTTTCCTGACGTTGGCGACGGGTGCAGCCGCGATCGCCGCCGGTCTGTCGGCAGCGGCAGCGATGGCCCAGGAGGCGCCCACGCCGACGCTGCGCCCCGCGACCGCCGCGGAGCAGCGAGCAAAGGCGGCGGTGGTCCTCGCCGACTATCGGTTCGACGATCTGCTCTGGGAAAACGACCGGGCCGCGTTCCGCATCTATGGCCGCGCGCTGGAAGCGGCCGAGCCGCCGTCGTCGTCGGGGATCGACATCTGGGGCAAGCGCGTCCGCTGGCCCTATATGGACCGCCAACTCCGCATGGGCGACCAGCATAGCGATTATGGCGAGGGGCTCGATTTCTATCAGGTGGGGACAGGGCGCGGCATTGGCGGCCTTGGTATCTGGCATGACAACAAATTGTGGACGTCGCGCAACTATGTGCGCCCGCACATCCTGAGCGCAGGCCCCGATATTGCCGACTTCACGGTCGATTACGATCCCTGGCCGGTGGATACGACGCGCACGGTGCGCGAAACGCGCCGCTTCACCTTGCCGGCGGGAACCAATTTCACGCGGATGACCTCGACGATCACGTCGAGCAGCGATGCCGAGCTGATCGTCGGCATCGGTATTTCCAAGCGCCCGATGGGAACGAGGAAGCTGGGCGAGGTGCGAAAGGACGCCGCGGCGGCACGGATCAGTTGGTGGGGGCCGGCCGATGGCGACAAGGGACGCATGGCGGGTGCGATCATGGTCGACCCCACAGCGTTCGCCGGTTTTGCCGAGGATGCCGACAATTATCTCGTGCTCGTGCGCGTAACGCCGGGCAAACCCTTCGTCTATTACAGCGGCGGCGCCTGGGATCGCGGTGGCGACTTTGCGACGCGCGAAGCCTGGGAAGCCTATGTGACCGCCCAGCGGCCGGATTTTCTGCCGTAGCGAGGAAAGCCGCGACGGTGCCCACGCGCCGCTGGGCGGGCACTGCTAGTCGTTGGCGACAGCGCGGAGGGCGGCGGCGGCGATCTCGCCGTCCTCGGCCGCGGTGCCGCCGCTCACCCCCAGCGCGCCGATCACCCGGCCATCGTCGACGATCGGCACCCCGCCTTCGATCGCGACGATCTCGTCGAGCGTGAGCATTCCCATGTTCCCGGCGGCGACCGCGTCCGCAAAAACTTTGGTTGGCCGCCGAAAGCGGGCGGCCGAGCGGGCCTTTGCCGGCGCGATGGTGATCGAGGCCGCCTGGGTTCCGTCCATGACTTCGAGCAGAATCGGATCACCCGAGGGGAGGACGACGGCAAATGCCATCGCCATGTTGCGCGCCTTCGCTTCGCGGTGGGCGGCATCGACGATCGCGTGCGCCCGGGCGAGCGTCACCGGCGGCCCATAGGATTTGGGGGCGTTCTGGGCGAGCGACGCTCCCCCGATCATCGTTGCGGCCATCGCCAATACCTTCATCGATTTATACATCTTACGCATCGTGCCTATCGCTCCCTTCGATCGATCAGCCGTCGCTTGCGTCGCCTGTCGGCCGCAGCGGTGCGCCGACCGTACGGAATCCCATGTGTGATGTCCCCAGCACCGCATCCTGCGGATGCCGCGCCGCCGGTCGGTAGCGGGCACAGTAATTTTCGGCGCAGAGGAACGAGCCGCCCTTGGCAACCTTGAAGGTTACGACCGGTGACGGACTCTCGGGGCCGTCGGCGACGGGCGCTGCGTCGCGAGGCTGGGTGTAGGCGGACTCGGTCCATTCCCACACGTTGCCGGTCATATCATAGAGCCCGAAGCCATTGGCCGCATAGCAGGCAACGGGGGCGAGCCCTTTGAACCCGTCCTTGGCCTCGTTCACATAGGGAAAGACGCCCTGCCAGGTGTTCGCGCGGGGGGTGCCGGCCTCGGGCTTTTCCTCGCCCCATTCGTAGGTCGCGCCGTCGCGTCCGCCGCGCGCCGCATATTCCCATTCGTCCTCGGTGGGCAGGCGCCGGCCCGCCCAATCGGCATAGGCTTTCGCATCTTCCCACCCGATATGCACCACAGGAAAATCATCCTTGCCCGAGATGTCGCTCCGCGGGCCTTCGGGGTGGCGCCAGTTCGCGCCGGGCACGAATTGCCACCATCTGGTGATATCCGATCGTTCGCCGGCCTTGGGCGCGATGAAGACCGACGAGCCGGGAACGCGAAGCGCGTCCGGCAAATCGGCGAATTCCTCCTCCACCAGCCCACGTTCGGCCCGCGTGCGATAGCCCGTGGCCTCGACGAACGAGCGGAACTGGCGGTTGGTCACTTCGGTCGCGTCAATCGAGAAAGCTTGGACATGGGCCTTTTTGGCGGGTGCTTCCTCGGGGTAGATCGCGCCCGCGCCCAATTCGGTGATTCCTGCCGGGATATCGATCCGCTGCCCGATGATGCCCTGGGTGCAGCTCGATGCGATCGCATCGGGTTTCGGTTGCGGGGGTCGGTCGCAGCCGGCGGCGAGGGCGACTAACGCGGCGGCGGCAATCATGGCGACGCCGCGCGATACCGGCCGGAAGCGGGCCGCCATGATGCGAAAGCAGCCCAGGGGACGAGTCAATCCTTGATCCCGCCGATGGTCGTGTCGCGAGCGTTCGCCAGCGTCACCGGCGCGCCGGCAACGGTTACATTGTCGATGATCACATCCTCGTAATCGGTTGCAGCGAGTGCGATTTCCGCGCGGCCGATCGCGATGTCGCGAAGAAGGATGTGTCGTACCGGCGCACGTGGGTCGCCCTTGATGAAGATGCCGATCCGGCTGCTCTCGCATCGGACGTCCTCGATCGAAATCGTTTCGAAACGCGGTGGATGGTCGCCGCCACGATAGCCCTTATAGGCGTTGGTGAAGGTGATCATCGCGTCGATCTCCCCCGCGCGCACGCCGCGGATATGGATGTCGCGAATTTCGCCGCCGCGATCGAGATTGGCCTTGAAATAAAGGCCATGCCGGGCGTGCGGAATGTGCAGGTTTTCGGCGAACACGCTGCTGACGCCGCCCGACATTTCCGATCCGATCGACACCGCGCCACCCTGACGGCCGACATAGGTGCAGTTGCGGATGACGACGTTGGTGCACGGGCGCGCGACGCGCCAGGCGTCGTTGTCGCGCCCGGCCTTGAGTGCCACGCCATCGTCGTCGACGTCGAAGCGGCATCCTTCGATGAGGATGCGGTTGCTGCTTTCGGGATCGATCCCGTCGCTGTTGACGTGCCGGCTGATCACCGTGATGCCGCGTACCGTGACATCTTCACAATAGAGCGGATGCAGAACCCAGAAAGGCGCGTCGACGAGCGTGATCCCTTCGACGAGCACCCGTTTGCAGTTGATGAACTGCACGAAGTGCGGTCTCAGCCGATCCTTGATCCCGAAGACCCTGTCCTTCACCGGGACCAACTCGTTGCCCATCTTGCGGAGCCGGTTCTGCGCCTCGACCTGATCGTCGCGCCACGGCAGCCAGTGTTTCTCGCCCTGGCCGTCGATCGTGCCCTTGCCGGTGATCGCGACATTCTCCGCATCGGCGGTGTAGAAAAGCGGCGAGAGATTGTAGAGTTCGGTCCCTTCCCACCGGGTGAAGACCTGGGGAAGATAGCGTTCGGGATCGGGGGAGAAGCGCAGGATCGCGCCTTCCGCGAGATGAAGGTTGACGTTCGACCTGAGGTTGATCGGCCCGTCGATCCGCCATGTCCCGGCCGGAACCAGCACGCGGCCGCCGCCCGCCTCATGACATGCGGCGATCGCCGCGAGGATCGCCGGGCGAGCGTCGCGCCCGGCCGCGAGCCCGTGATCCGCCGCGGGAAAGTCCGCTTCGGGGAAACGGGTGGTGCCGATCGAGGCGACCAGCCCATCGACGCGCGCCCACGGGTCGCTGCCCGTCGACGGCCTGCCCGCCGAAAGGCCGGACGTTTGCGATGCGCACGCGCTCAAGGCGAAGGCCGCGCCGCCCTGAAGCAGCGCCTGGCGGCGGGAAATGTGCGCCATCACCAGTTCCACATCGTGCCGTCGGCGAGACGCGCGACCGGCAATTGCTTCGGATCATAAGGGTATTTCTTCGCCAGCGCCTCGTCGATCGTGACGCCATGCCCCGGCGTTTCCCCGCAATGGAGATAGCCGTCGGCGAAATGATAATCGTGCGGGAAAACCTCGTCGGTCGCGTCGCTGTGGCGCATATATTCCTGGATCCCGAAATTGGGCACCCAGGTGTCGAAATGCAGCGCCGCGCCCATCGATGCGGGCGACAGGTCGGTCGCGCCGTGGCAGCCGGTGCGTATCTGATACAGGCTTGCCAGATCGGCGATCCGGCGCAGATGGGTGATGCCGCCCGCGTGGACCAGCGTGGCGCGGATATAATCGATCAGTTGTTCCTCGATCAGATCCTTGCAATCCCAGATCGTGTTGAAAACCTCGCCGACCGCCAGCGGGGTTACCGTATGCTGGCGGATCAGGCGGAAGACCTCCTGATTTTCGGCAGGCGTCGCGTCTTCGAGCCAGAAAAGCTGATAGGGTTCGAGCATCTTGCCAAGATTGGCTGCTTCCTGCGGCGTGTAGCGGTGATGACCGTCGTGGAGCAGATGGTGATCGAAGCCGTAGGTCAGGCGCAGCTTGTCGAACAGCCTGGGGACGTAGTTTAGCGCCTTGCGGGTATCCCAGCCGGTGACGCTCGGCAGGGAATTGTCGGCCGGCTCGTAATACATCGTCCCGCGTCCGACGCCGTAGGCGTCCTTGATGCCCGGAACGCCGCTTTGCGCGCGGATCGCCTTATAGCCCATGTCGATATATCTGCCGACCGCATCGACCGTTTCCTCGATGTCGCCGCCGTTGGCGTGGCCGTAGACCAGGACGCCTTCGCGGCTGCGCCCGCCGAGCAACTGGTAAAGCGGCATCCCCGCCATCTTGGCCTTGATGTCCCACAGCGCGACGTCGATCGCCGCGATCGCCGACATCGTGACCGGGCCGCGACGCCAATAGGCGCCCCGGTACAGATATTGCCAGATGTCCTCGATCTGCGCCGCGTCGCGCCCGATGAGCGCCGGAATGACATGCTCGACCAGATAGGAGGCGACAGCCAGTTCGCGGCCGTTCAGGGTCGCGTCGCCAATCCCCGTTACCCCGCCTTCGGTTTCGATGATCACGGTGACGAAGTTCCGGCCCGGCGATGTCACCACGACACGCGCGTCGGTGATGCGGCGCTCCTTTGTCGTGCCGGCGGCTTCGGTTGCCAGTTTCTTATGGTCTGCGTCGGCCATGCGCCCCTTTACCTCGTCAAAAACGCGCTTCCGATAAAGACCAGCCTGGACATCTCTAACTGGTCATGAAGCGTTGACGAAACCTATCTGACCAATATATCCGTGTCCAGTATCAAAAGCGGTTGACAACGACTCCGCGATCGATTGCGTTTCCGGCGTATGGTGGCTTGTCGGGCGGGCTGGGGCAGGGGAGCGATTTGAGAAATGGCGCAACATAGCTGCTTGACCGGTGCAAGCTCGTCGACCGACGGCGATGGCTCTGAGGGGGATGGCACCGCGCGCATCCGGCGTCGACGCGATCTGATATCACGGCGGCTTCTGATCGGGGCGGCGGTTGCCTTGACGCTGACGGCGGGCACGCTGCCGGCCGCCGTCGCGGCGCCGGCGAAGCGACCGAACATCCTGATCGCGATCTCGGACGACCAAAGCTATCCTTACGCCTCCGCTTATGGCAGCCGGTTTGTCCGCACACCGGCCTTCGATCGCGTTGCCGCCCGGGGCGCGCTGTTCAGCCACGCCTTTGCCTCGTCGCCCGGATGCAGCCCCAGCCGGGCGGCGCTGCTGACGGGCCTCAATAGCTGGTCCACCGGCGCGGCAGGCACGCATGCCAGCAATTTCCCCGCGATCTTCACGACGATCCCCGAAAGGCTCGCGCAAGAACGCTATCATGTGGGGTATACCGGCAAGGGATGGGGGCCGGGGCGATGGCAGGACGAGCGACAGAACAATCCCGCCGGCCCAGTCTATGATCGCATCCGCCTCACCCCCCCGAGCAAGGCGATCTCGCCGGTCGACTATGCCGCCAATTTCAACGCGTTTCTCGACGCGCGGCAGGGCGATGCCCCGTTCTTCTTCTGGTACGGCGCGCATGAGCCGCATCTGCCCTTCACGCCGGGCGCGGGATCGGTCGACACGTGGCGCGCCGGGCGCACGACGGTGCCGCCGTTTCTTGCCGATACCCCCGCGGCGCATTCGACCCTTGCCGATTATGCGTTCGAGATCGAATGGTTCGACCGCCATCTCGGGCGGATGCTCGACGAACTCGAGCGGCGGGGAGAACTCGACAATACGATCGTCATCGTCACCTCGGACAATGGGATGCCGTTCCCGCGGGCCAAGGCCAATCTTTACGATTCGGGGCTCCGGGTGCCGCTCGCGATTGCCTGGCCGGGGCATGTCGACAGCGGCCGCCGGCTGGATCAGCTCGTCAGCCTCGTCGATCTGGCACCGACGATCTACGCGGCCGCGGGGGTGGCGCCGCCCTATCGGATGGCGGGCGTGGACTTGCTGCCGTTGCTGGGGGGCGATGGCGCCAGGGCGTTCAAGGCGCGCGATTTCGTTGCGGCCGGCCGCGAGCGTCATTCGTCGTCGCGCTGGCACAATCTCGGCTACCCGGCGCGGTCGCTTCGGACGCGGGACTTCCTGTACATCCGCAACTTTCATCCCGAGCGCGGTCCGGCGGGCGCGCCGCGTGCGCTGTCGGACGATAACAGCCCCGGGCAGGATCATATGGCCTATTTCGACATCGATCGATCGGGCATCCAGAAGGATATGTTCGAGCATCGCGACGACGCTACCGTCCGGCGCCTTTTCGACCTCGCGGTCGCGCCGCGGCCGCCGCGCGAACTATACGATCTGCGCAACGATCCCGATCAGCAGCACAATGTCGCCGATCAGCCTGAATATGCGCGCATCGCCGACGAGATGGATCTGAAGCTGATCAGATACCTCGTCGAGACGGGAGACCCGCGCGTCGGCCGTTATCCCGAGCAATGGGAGCAATATCCCAGGCTCGAAGGCGTAACGCGGAAATTCCCGCCGCCGCTGGATTAGGGCCTGATGACTTTACGTCGAACCGTTCGCCCTGAGCTTGTCGAAGGGCTGTTCTCCTTTCGATAGGCCAAAGAATAGAACGGTGCTTCGACAGGCTCAGCACGAACGGCTTTTAGAATGCGGCTCGGCGTAAAGTCATCAGGCTCTAGGGGCAGGCCTCCGGCGCCCCGGCCGCTTACGTGGCGGAGCAGCGGCCTGTCGTGTCGGCCGGGGACACGTCGATATGGTAGACGCCGGCAGCGGGCAATTCGAAGCCGTGTTCCTGCCCGCGGTGCGATACCGCGAGCGTCTCCAGCGTCGACCGGCCCGACGGATCGCGAACCGCCAGGCAATAGGCCCCGTCGGCGAGCTGCCAGAATTTGGCGGTCACCGACGCGTTGGGCGCGAACGACGCGATATCCACCCGGAGGATGTCCGGCTGCGCGTCGCGGACGAGATAGGCGAGATCGCCGCTGCGATCGTGCCAGGTGACGTGATAATAAGGGGAGTCGGTCGTCATGGCGCCGGTCATCATCGCGATCATGTCGGTATAATCGGCGTGGCCCCGGCGGGTCGAGGCGTAGACGCGGTCAGTGAACAGAACCTCGCTCGTCAGCAGCGGCCAGTTGATCTTCAACCGATCGATGATCCCCTGTCCCGCCGTCGCGAGCACGGTATCGTCCCCGGTAAGGCGGAACCGCAGATACTGGCTCGACGTGACCTGCTTGAGCAGGGTGTCGTAGCGGCTGTCCCCCGTCAGCAGACGCCATTGTCCCCAGATGGCGTGAAACGATTCGTCGTCGAACAGCGCGCGTGCCGCCCAGGGAGCGGAGCCCGTCGCCGCATCGGCATCGGTCTCCCTTCCATAGCGCGCGGCGAGATCGAACGCTTCGATAAGCGGCGCGCGCAATGCGGGATCGTTGCCGATTTGCGAGGCGAACAGCAACTGATCGTAGATCTGGGCGTCGCCACTCCATTCGAAATAGCGCCAGAACATATTCGCCTGATACCAATTGGGCTCGTCGCCGTTGATCTTGCCATCGGCGAAGCGGATCGACGGCGGCACCACGCCGGCCGGCTTGCCCTTGTCGATCGACAGCGTGGCCTTTGCCCACATGCGTGACCAATCGAGCAGCGCGCGCTTGGTGGCCGCATCGCCGGTGGTGTTGGCGTAGAAGCGGACTGCCTTCACCGCGCGCGCGTTCATCGGCACGTCGCGGTCGCGCGGCGGGCGATCGTCGACGCCCTCGGTTCCGAACCAGGCGCTGTGGAAGCGCCGCTCGTTCTTGCCGACCTGCCCCGTCCACGATCGGGCGAACTGGCGCGCCGAAGGTTCAAGACGGGCAAGCCGTTCAGGCTCGCCCGAAAGCGCGTAGATCAGCATCGTATCCGAGATCGGCTCCGCGGCGTGCTCGACGTCGGAGATTCGACGATGATAGCCGTCGGCGACGAGATCGCTCGCCCAGACGCCCTCGGCAACGCGCGTCCAGCCCTGCCACGCCTGCTTGCTGCCGGCGAGCAGCGGGATCTGCCACCAGCGCAGCATTTCGACATCGTCACCCCATTTGCCGCCGAGCTCACCGTTTTCCGCCTGGCGTTCGGTCACCCACCAGCCGAGCAGTTCGTCGAGCCGGCACAGCGCTTCGCGCTGCCGGACGGCCCAAAGGGGGCTTTCCCGGGCATTGGTCAGCATATCGCATGGGCTGGCGTGGGGAACCTTTTCGCCCAGATACATGGGCGTCAGATCGGGGCGGACGCCCATTGCCGCGAGCGCTTTCCAGTCGCGAACGGACGCCGCGGGTATGCCGCCCCTGTCAGACCCTTCCATCCACATCCAATATTGGAGCCGTGCGCGCTGGAGGAGCGCGCGCGGATAAAGTGGCGTGGCGCGGAACATCGGGTCCGCGATCAGGCCGTCGAGCCACATGATCGCCTGCGGATAGCGGCCGAACATCGACAGGCCGGTCTTCTGGTCCGCCCAGGTCCAGCCGCGATATTCCTCGAAATAGCGATCGGCCTTGATCATGGTGTCGAGCCAGAAATCGACGACCGCGGCCTCGCCCGCCAAAGTCGGCGTCGCTTGCCCGAGCTGTTCCCGAATCCCCGCGAGCGGCTCCATCCTGTCGGTGTCGCCGGCGTGTGCCAGCAACCGGAGCAATCGCGCGTCGGCGATCCTCGGCGCGGCCAGCGGCGTGACTTGCAGCCAGCCCAGAAGAACGGGATCGGCCGGGTTGGACCAGCGCAGGTCGATATGGTCGCCCGTCGTCTCGATGGTCGTCGAGAAGAGCCTGACCTCGGGCCGGGGGTTGGTGCGCGGTTCGTTCGACGCATCGAAGGCGAGCCATCCCAGATCCCGCTTCGTGCCGTCGATCGACAGGAGCAGCTCGCTACTGTCCTGCGTGCCGGCTTCGGTAAAGAAGGCGATGTGGGCGAATTTGGCGGGTGCGGCAACGCGGAGCGCCAGCTCGTCGCCGCCGACGCTGTCGATCGTCACCGCGTCGCGGCTTCGTTCCACGGCCTTGTGGACGTTCTGGGTGGTGGGACGCACGATCCAGGTCGCGCCGGCGGCTGGGGAACCATCCAACCCCACGTTGTGCATGCCGCTCCGGTTCGAGGCGACGGGGCCGAAATCGAGCGCGAGCACGTCTTGCGCGAAAGCAGGGGCGGGGCAGGCAATCGCGAGGGTGAGCGCCAGCGTCAGATGCGGGCTGCGCCGCACCATGCGTTTGAAGCGAGATGTCATTTGGTTCCTCGTCCCTCGGCCGCCCGAAACGCCTGCCAATCGGCAACGGCAATGCTGGCGAACAACATCGCCGCCAGCCCCCTGGGATCGTTCAGCCTGATTTTCTGTGCGTTATACTCGTCGTCGTTCGACAGGATCGGCGTTCCCACGACGATTCCCTCGACACGACCGTCGGGCCGCACCTGCTTCGCAACCGCCGCCCAGCCGCGGGCGATCACGGGATCGAATGTGGCAGCGTCGAGCCAGCGGCGCGTCACGCCTTCGGCCATCGCGGCCACGAACATCGCGGTCGCGGAGGTCTCGAGGTAGGTGTCCTGGTTGTCGAGCACCTGGTGCCACCGGCCATCGGGGGATTGAGCCGCCTTCAGCGCGCTTGCGTGCGCGGCAAACGCGCGCTGGAGCGCGGGACGATCCGGATGGTCGGCGGGCAGGGCTTTCAGGATCTGGAGCTTGGCGAGCATCGTCCAGCCGTTGGCGCGCGCCCATTTGCTCGACGAGGGGCTTGCCGTGGTTTCAAACCATCCATGAAAATAGAGCCCGCTTCGATCGTCGCGCAGGTGCCTGTCGAAAAGCAGCGCCTGTCGCGCGGCTTCGTCGAGCAGGTCGGGGCGGTGCATGAGGGTGCCGATCCGCACAAGCGATGCCGCGCCCATATAAAGATCGTCGGCCCAGATTGTGTGACGCGACGGCGTCAGCCGCGCCATCGTGCCGTCCGCGAGACGCGGCACACCCAGGATCGCGTCGATCGCGGGGGCGATCAGCGCGTCGATCCGCGCGACGCGCGATCGTTCCGGCAAGCGCGCGTTCCATTCGATCATCGCGGTGGCCTGCGGCCCGACATCATCGAGCAGGGCGAAGCGGAAATAATGGGCGAACGGGCCGTCGAGCTGGTGCTTCGCCGCGCGTTCGGCGCGCACGATTTCGATATTGTCGAGGAAGAAGGCGACGTGCCGGGCGACATAGTTTTCGAAGTCGGGACGGTCGAACCGATCGGCCGTCTCGAGCATCGCCGACTGGATCGCGCCACTGAAATAGCGCCAGTCGGAGATGGCCAGCGGATCGGCATTCTGGAGGCGATCGACGCGCCTGACCGGGCGCCAGCGGTTCGCCGCACCGGCGCCGGCCGACGCCCTGGCATCGAGGTCGGCCAGCGCGGCCGGCAATTCGCTTTCGCTGGCGATGCGCGTCCGCAGGAAACGAACCGATTTGTCGAGGCTTCCGGTCAATCCCGCGGGGCGAAGCGTCACCTTGTCCTGCGCGCCTATGCCATTGCCGAAGGTCAGACCGGGAAGGACGAAGCCGTCGTCGTGCTCCGGCCGGAACATGATCACCAGGCGCGACGGCCCGGACGCCAGAAAATCGCGCTTCGCGATCGGCACGTCGACGACATTGTAATCGCGCTCGCGCACGTCGATCGGGTCGACGATCCGGGTGCGGAAAATCTCGCGTCCGTCGACGAGGATGCGCAAGTCGCCGGGCGAAGCGGCGTAGCGCAGGTCGACAGGCGCTTCGGCACAATGTGCGCGACAATCGATGTCGGCGGCGAACAGGACGAAATTATGCGCGTCGCCCGGCTCGGCAGCGAGCGGGTAGAAGCCCTGTTGCAGGCCGTTCGCCGGCTGAACCTCGAGGTGAAACACCGTGTCGGCGACGATGCGGTCGCCGATGGCCTGCGCAATCGTCGCAGGGTCTGCGGCTTGAGGCCGTCCGAAGGCCGCAGGGCCAGCCATGACGCAGAGCGTCGCGATGGCGAGCATAAGCTTGCGCGGTGCTTCCCCCATGTGATGGAGCCCTCCCATTTGCCGATTGTCGATCGGGTCTTTTGTCGATAGTTGTATGACGGCATATCTGACCAGTTTTTGATTGGCAACCCATGATGGAAAAGCGCAAATTACCGCTAATTTTAGCCAAAATCCTTCCCGTCGCACCGGGGTATCAAGAAGGTGAGGGGAGAAAATTTGATTCTGTTGGGCATTTTTTGTCGCGAAGTGGACTGACCAAAATGAGTCATGCGCTGCCGGGGGCGGCCGCAGCGTTGGCGCTGCTGTGCGGGTGCGCGCCGACCATGTCGGCGCAGCGGCCGGCGGCGCCTGTCGACCGGCGGCCCAATATCCTGCTGATCGTTGCCGAAGACATGAATCTCCGGGTCGGTGCCTTTGGCGACACGCTCGCCGACACGCCGAACATCGATCGGCTGGCGGCGGAGGGCGTTCGCTATCCCAATGCCTTCACGACCTCGGGCGTCTGCTCGCCGAGCCGTTCCTCGCTGATCACGGGGGTGCATCAGCAGACCCTCGGGACGCAGCACATGCGGACCAACAAGGGGGGAAAGCCCAACGGCGCGGCCTTCGCCTACGAAGCGGTGCCGCCAGCCGAGGTGAAGGCGTTCCCGGAGCTGCTTCGTCGCGCGGGCTACACGACGCTCAACGACACCAAAACCGACTATCAGTTCGGCGAGCCCTTTTCGGTCTGGGATCGGTCGGCGGAGGGTGCCCGCTGGCGTGACGTTCCGCGCGACAAGCCCTTTTTCCAGATGATCACGCTGATGCAGACGCATGAGAGCTACATCTGGCCGGGCGACCTCGAGCCGCGGAACGCCGGCGAGGCGAAGGTGATCGTGCGCAACAGGAAGAACCATGCCCGTTACCCCAGCCGCACCGATCCCGCGGCAGTGATGGTTCCTCCGTGGCTGGCCGATACGCCCGCGACCCGCCGCGATATCGCGCGCCACTATGACAATATCCACGCGATGGATGGGATGGTCGGCGCGATACTGGCGCAACTCGACGCCGACGGACTGGCGGATGACACCATCGTCATCTGGACCGCCGACAACGGCGACGGGCTGCCGCGCGCAAAGCGATCGATCTACGACAGCGGTATTCACGTCCCCCTGATCATTCGCTGGCCCGATCACCGAAAAGCGGGGGACGAAGACCGCCAGTTGATCAGTTTCGTGGATTTTGCGCCCACGCTGCTCGCCCTGGCGCGGGCGCCGCTGCCGGCCTATCTCCAGGGCCGGGATTTTCTGGGAGACGGCCCGAAGCGCGATTATATCTTCGCGGCCGCCGATCGCATGATCAATGTCTTCGATCGCCAGAAGGCGGCGCGCGACGCGCGATACAAATACATCCGCAATTACGTGCCGAACGAGCCCTATTTCCGCCCGCTGGCCTATCGGGATGTCATGCCCACGATGCGCGATCTGTGGGCCGCGCGCGAACGGGGAACGCTGACCGCGGTACAGCGCGCGCTCTTCGCCGCCCCGCGGCCGCCCGAGGAGTTATATGACGTGGTCGCGGATCCGTTCGAAACGGTGAACCTGGCCGGGGAGGCGCGCCATGCGGCCGCGTTGCATCGCCTACGCGGGGCACTGGACGAGTGGCTGCGCAGAACGCCCGACCTGAGCGCGATGGACGAGCGCGCCATGATGCTGTCGATGTGGCCCGGCGGAATCCAGCCGCAGACAGCGCCCGCACGGATTTCACGGGATGCGGATGGGCGGATCAGGCTGCGGTCGGCGACGCCGGGAGCGTCGATCGAATATCGCTGGCGCGGCGATGCCGGGGCAGGGGTGTGGTCGCTGTACACCGGGCCTTTCGAACCGATCGAGAGGGGGGCGATCGAAACCCGGGCGATTCGATACGGCTACGGCGCGAGCGAGATGGTGACGCAGATGCCCGAGGGCGCTGTCGCCCGGTGACCGGCCCGCGATATTCCCTGAGAATCGGCCAAGCCAATTCGAGATTTCAGGTAAATAGACCGCGATATCGATACCATGTGGTCCGCGCCGAGGGGTGTTGACCAAATGTTTGCATTCGGTCCAACATTATCATAAAAGGGTTAGACAGGCCGCCTTAGATTGGCCTTACCAGATTGGGAAAAAGGGGAGGAAACGATGGTTCGTGGGAAAGTTGGAGCACTTCTGGTTTCGGTGTCCGCATTGCCGCTCTTTGCGCTCGCTGTACCGGCAGCGGCGCAAACATCCGCCGCCGATGGACAGCAAGCCGCCGATGTGGACGGCGAGAATGCGATCGTGGTGACCGGCCGCCGTGGTTCGATCGAGGCGGCGGCGGATCTCGAGCGCAATTCCGACGTTCTGAAGAGCATCGTCACCGCCGACGATATCGGCCAGTTCGGCGATCCGACCGTCGCCGAATCGCTGCAGCGTATTCCCGGCTTGTCGATCAACCGCCAGAACGGCGAAGGCCAGCAGGTGTCGATCCGCGGCCTTCCGACCGAGTTTGCGACCGTCACCGTGGATGGTGCCCGGCTTGGCACGACCGACCCCGATATCAATTCCACGAACCTCGACTTTTTCTCGGCAGACAATCTGTCGCAGATCGAGGTGACGAAGGCACTGACGCCGGAGCAGGATGCGGATGCGATCGCCGGCTCGATCAATCTCAAGACCAATTCGGCATTCCGGCGTGGCAAGGACAGCGTCGGTGGCCGGGCGGAAGTCGCCTATGATGAAAAGCGGGAAAGCTGGAATCCCAAAGTCAGCGGTGATTTCACGAAGATCTTCAACCTCCCCAGCGGCAACCGCATCGGTCTTGCGGGGAGCGTCACCTGGTCACAGCGCAAGACCTTCACCGACGATGTGCGAGTGGACGATGGGCTGGAGTTTGTTGCGAACGATCGGTCACTCGCCGATCCCCGCTATGTGATCGTAGACGATTGCACCGGATCCAAGGTCGTCGAATGTTTCCTTCGCCCGCAGCAATATGATTTCCGGGGCGAAACGCGGAATACCGACCGCTTGTCCGTCAACGGCGCGCTCGAATTCGAATTCGGGGATACGGTCCTCGAGTTCCGCGGCACTTATTCGCAGGCGGATACCGACCGGTATGCCAATCGCCAGACGTATATCATGGAGCGTTCCGAGAAGGCCGAAATTATCGAGATGGGCCCCGATTTCGGCGAACTCATCGACTCGCGCACCGAGCGGCGCATGCGGCCGACGGATTTTTCGAACACCGTTTATACGCTGGGCTTCGACGGCAAGACCGAGGCCGGCGACTGGACGGTGACGTATGGCGGCTATTACGCGCGGAACAAGGAAGATATGGCGGAAATGGAGCTGCGCTATCGCGCGGACGACGTTCGCCTGTTCTACGATCACATGGACCGGTACGGGATCAACACCGCTCTGGGGCGCCAGAGCGCGAGCAAGGTCGACCCGTTGCTCCCCGAGAGCTACACGCTTGTCAGTGACCGGATCAATGAACGATTCCAGAATTCCGTCGATAAGAACTGGGTGCTCTATTACGATATAGAGCGTAAATTCTCGATGTTCGGCAACGATGCGGCGGTCAAGATCGGCGCCAAATATCGTAACAGGACGAGGGAATTCAATTTCGACCGCAATGAGATTGCGGTAACGCCGGGGGAGAGCCTCGGCGACTTCTCCAGGCTCGATCCCACGCTCTCCATGAGCGATCTTCCGATCTTGTTCGACCCGCCAAGGAGTGAGGTTGAAGCGAAGCTCAGCGAGCTTCGTGCAGGCGGGACGATCCTCGGATCCGAAATCGGCAATTCCTCGGTTCTGGCATCGGTGAGCGACGACTATACGGGCAAGGAGGAAATCCTTGCCGGGTATTCGCAGTTCACCGTCCGGCCGGCAGCGAATTTGCAGGTCATCGCCGGTGTCCGAATGGAGGCGAGCGATTTCTCGAGTTGGGGCTCGCGTGTCCGGGACCTCGTCTACAACGATGTCGCGACGACGGCGATCGTCGATGCGTTGACCGCAGGGGGCGTCTCCCAGGCCGAGATCGATGTGTTTCGCCAATCGCGCTTGCCGGTCGTGCCCGTGGTGCCTTTTCAGGGCGGCAACGATTACCTGGAATTCTTTCCCAGCGTAAATCTCAAGTGGGAGCCGCTCTATAATCTGGTGGTGCGACTGTCGTATTCGGAAGGGTTGAAGCGGCCCGAATTCCGAGAAGCCGCGGCGGTCCAGCAGTTTGTCACCAACGAGAAGGGCCTCGAAGAAGAATTGATCTCCGATGTGATCGCCACGACCTATGGCGGGACGCTCACGAGCGTCGCCCAAGCCGAGGCGGCCATCGCCGCGGCCGTGGCGGCAGGCGGGAAACCGCAATTCGTGACCGAGGGCGATTCGCTGCGCGATCCGACGCTCGATCCGTTGACGTCGCAGAATTTCGACGCGTCGGTGGCCTGGTATCCGTCACGCAACACGGTCCTGTCGGTTTCGGGCTTCTACAAGAAGATCAAGAACTTCATCTTCCCGGTCGGTGTCGCTGGCGCGGATGTGCAAGCCTTTGGCTATCTGCCCGACGACGGCACGGCGACGGGTTTCGGCGTCGATCGTTTCAACACCTTCGTCAACGGCGACAAGGCCAAGATTTACGGCGTCGAATTCAGTTTCTATCAGGCATTTCGCTTTCTTCCGAAGCCGCTTGATGGTTTTTACGTCGAAGGAAACGTGACGCTTGCCGATAGTGAGGCAACCGCGCCGCTCGTCGATCGCACGTTTCCGTTCCCCGATCAGTCGAACATGATCGGCAACCTGTCGGTCGGCTATGAAAACGACCTGTTCTCGCTTCGCGGTGCCGCCGTCTATCAGGGATCGCGGCTGCGCGTGCTGAACGAAGGGCGGTTGCGCGATGCCAACGACATGGCCGGCGACCTTCTGGAAGACAAGCGGACGCAGTTCGATATCAGCGCACGCGTCAACGTGACGAAGGATATCCAGTTCTACTTCGACGCGCTCAACATCACCAATGCGGGCGACCGCCGCTTCTTCCGCGGGGGCAATATGGCGCTGACCGGGAATATCGTTGGGCGCAACGAGCAATATGGTGCGACCTATCAGGGCGGCGTTCGCGTTCGCTTCTAAGGCGCGCGCCGTCGTCCGGCCCGCGAGAGCCTGTTGGATCGAGCGGACCGGACGACGGCACCGACATTTTGATCGTCTGTGATAGTTGATGAAAGTGGTATGGTTGACGTGGCGGGCAATACGGCCAAGGACAGCTTGATTGACCAATTTGGTGCGCATCACTAGCCCTTGAGTGATCCTTTTGATGAGAGAGACCCGATCTATGTCGCCTCCGCCCAAGAGTGGCCGGCTTTACCAATTCGCCGCGGAGAAGATCGCGCTTTCGATTGCGATCGGGCAGTATGAGGTCGGATCACGCCTGCCGGCGGAACGTGATCTCGCCGCCGACTTCGGCGTGAGCCGCCCGACGATCCGCGAAGCGATCATCGCGCTCGAAATCGACGGCCTGGTCGAGGTGCGCGTCGGCTCCGGCGTGTACGTGGTCAGCCAATCGCCACGCTCCGCGAAGGTCGCCATGGATATCGGGGCGTTCGAACTGACCGAATCCCGGCTGTTGATCGAAGGCGAAGTGGCGGCACTTGCCGCCGTCAACGTCACCGACGCGGACATCGAGGAACTGGAAGCGCTCCTCGACGAGATGGAGGCCTCCAATACGGCGGGCGCGGAGGCCGGGGAACGCGTCGATCAGCGTTTCCATGCCGCGCTTGCCCGGTGCACGCGCAACAGCGCGATGGCTGCGGTGGTCGATCTCCTGTGGACCATTCGTAGCCGATCGCCGCAATGCGTGCGGACTTTCGAGAAGTCTCGGGATAAGGGCCGTGTGCCGGTGGTGAGCGAGCATCGGGCGATCGTCGACGCGCTCAAGCAGCACGAACCCGCCAAGGCGCGCGCGGCGATGCGTGCCCATTTGAACAGGGTGCTCGACTATCTTCTCGATGCGACCGAGACCGAGACGATTCAGCAGGTAAAGGATCGCATGGCCGAGCAGCGCAGCCGCTATGCGGGTACGGATTCGCTTTAGGAAATCGGGCGGCCATTACCTGCGGGCGTTGCGGGGGGACGTTGAAGCGATAATCTTCGTTTGAAATTCTCCGGGCGAACGAACGGCGCGTCCCATCGAAGACGCGCCGTTATCCGATCTTCGGTGTCCGATCTCGGCTCGCGGCCTATTTCCCGGCCTTCTGTCGATCGCGGGCATAGTCGACCAGGAAGCGGAGGCCGAAGGTTGTCCCGACGTCGCGATTGAGAAGGCGGGTCGTGCCGCTTTTGACCTTATAGCGTGTATCGATCACCGCGCCGGCCAGATTGGGATCGGGGTGTTTGGCGCTGAAGCGGTTCTTGATGATCCAGGTCGCCGCACGCTCGATCGCTTTGTCGAACTCCGTGTATCCGCGCTCCTTCAGCAGCAGCATCAGGGTGCCGTTGAAGGCGACGCCCGATCCGGTCACCGAATCGCGATCGGCGCTGCCGTCGGTTCGGGTGGTGTAGTAGATCGTGCCGTCGCTGGCGGAGGTGTCGCGGTGGAAGCGGGCCGTCTTGGCCGCGGCCTCCAGATATTTGCGATCGCCCGTCAGGTCGAAGGCCTTCACCAGCGCTTCCGCGTTCCAGATGTTGAAGCGGGGGTGAACCTTGCCCGTCTTGAGGTCATTGGGTTCGAAATCCATCCACAGTCCGTTGGGATATTGTTTGGAAATCGCAAAATCGGCCTGCTCGATGAAGCGCTTGCACCAGGTTTTGTCGCCCGTGTGCTGGCACATGTCGGCGAACAGGAAACCCTCGATATTGGGCCGGGCGAGTTCGTTGATCGGCGGCGTGCCGACGCGCGCGGCTTCCTTGGCGTCGTAGACGACGCCCTGTTTGTGCGCGTTCCAATCGGTCAGGATCACGCCGCGTTCGGGATCGAACAGATTGTAGAAAAGCCCTTCGCCCCCTTTGACGGTTTTGGGAACGCGCGTGTGATCCCATAGCCAGCGCCCCGAGCGCGTCGCCGTGTCCGCATAGCGGCGGTCGCCGGTGGCCTCGGACAGGACGAACAGCCCGGGCGTGCCGTCCGAGATCGTCGTCCAGTTGATGAGGTGATGCAGCCGATCGCCGTGATAGGCATTCACCAGCCCCGCAAAGGGATGAGGGGCCTTGAACTCGCGTGAAATCCACCAGTCGCCGGCATGCCGTGCCGAGGCGATCAACGAAGGATCCTCCAGATACTGGCCTGCCGACACGAGCGCCCAGATGAGCTGGCCCGTATGCCATTGCGGTTCGTATTCGTACCATTCGCTGACGACATAATTGTAATCGGCCCGGCCCTGGCCGTTTTCCTGCAACAGGATTTTCTGTGCATAATCGGCCATCTCGCGGACGGCCTGGCGCACCGCCGCGTCACGATCCGCGGCCGGTTGCGCGACGGCCTTCGCCTGCGTGGCGGGTGCCGCGTTGAGCGTTGCCGGAGCGAGGGCGACAAGCGCGCAGCCGATCGCCAATATTGCCTTTTTCACTGTCGATATCTCCTATTCCGCTTCCAGCGCGGCGATGAGCGCCGGATTGTCCTCCGGCCATTCAACTTCGGGGGCATCCGGCGCGTCGAAGGCCGGCAGTTTCTGCGCCAGGCGTTCGATGATCGACCGGTATTGGGGATCGTTGGCGAGGTTGCGCCATTCCATCGGATCCCCCCGATGGTCGTAGAGTTCTTCGCCGCCGTCCGAATAGCGGATGTACCGCCAGTCACGATCCCGAACGCCGTGATTGGCGCGATAATTGGTCGTGATGACCGGATCGTTCCAGTCGAGCGCGGGGGTGTCGAGGAGCGGCACCAGCGAGCGACCGTCGAGCCCCGGCGGCGGCGCGACGCCGGCCATAGCCGCGATGGTGGGATAGATATCGACGAGGCTCACCGGGGCCGCGACGCGCGCCGCCGGGCGACGCGGATCGTGGATCAGGAAAGGCACACGTGTCGCCTCTTCCCACAGCGTGAATTTGGACCAGTTGGTCTTTTCGCCCAGATGATATCCGTGATCGCTCCAGACGACGATGACCGTGTTGTCGGCATAGGGGCTGGCCGCGAGCGCTTCGAGCACATGCCCAACCATCACGTCGACGCTGGCGATGCTGGCGAGATAGGCGGCAACCGCCTCGCGCACGAGGTGTTGGTCGTGCAGCGCCTTGTTCGGCACGCGCATACGGTTGAAGGCCTTCTTGCCCAGCGCCGGCAGATCATCCTCATCGCCGTCGAGAACCTGCGGCAGCGTGATCCGATCGGGGGCGAACATCTCCATATATTTGGCGGGCACGAACCAGGGGACATGCGGAAGATTGATGCCGCAAGCGAAGAAGAAGGGTTCTTGCAGCCCCCGGGCGAAGGCCGCGCGCGTATGGGCGATGCTCACCCAATCGCGCGTGCGATCGAGCTTGCCTTGATAGCTGCCCCATTCCAGCTCGCCGAGAATCTTGCCCTTGGCGTCGCGCGGGCCGGTGGTTTCGCGCGGCGGCGGCACCCGCGGCAGGAATTGGGTGTCGCGATCGGGGAAGAAATTATCCCACGACGGCGGGTCGGGAAACTTGTTGTGGAAAATCTTGCCCGCGCCCTCGGTATAATAGCCGTTCGCCTTGAGAAGCTGGGGCAGGGTAAGCGCATCCTTGGCCAAGGGCGACATGCGGAACGGCTGGCGGTTGCCGTAGACGCCGGTAGAGGCCGGATTGCGGCCGGTCATCAACGAGGCGCGAGACTGATTGCAGCCGGGCGCCGAGCAATAGGCACGATCGAAAATGGTGCTGCGCGCCGCCAGCTTGTCGAGGTTGGGCGTTCGCGTATCCGGATTTCCGCCGAGAAAGCCGAGCCAATCGTTGCAATCGTCGAGCGAGAGAAACAGAAAATTCGGCTTGCGGATCGAACTGCCGCTGCTCTCGATCCCCGCGCAGCCCGCCAATGTCGCGGCTGTGGCCGTACCGACAGCGCCCTTGAGCAATTTTCGACGTTGGATATCCATCCTGCCCCTCCCTTATTGGCCTGACCAGTATCAGCGGATATCGACGGAATCAACCGATGGCCGAATGTTATTTGGCCGGGAGCGAGGTAGGCGTCCCTGTGGGGCGTGGGCGCCTTTTCGGTGCCTCTTGCACTGATTTCGCAAGAAAAATGCCGGAAGTGTCAGGTTTTTGATATTGGATCAGCGCGCATCATTTGCGCTCGGGGAATTGATTCAGTATGACCCAAGTTATCTAACTGGCCAGACCTGTTGTCCGAATCCACATTGATCGGAGTCCGTCGATGAAGCGAAGTGCCGCCTTTCTGTCGATCGCCTTGCTGATGGCGGTTTCGGGCTGCGTCGACCGGCATGGCCCGGCAATGGCGGCCGATACGTCGCCTTCGGGCGATACACGGCCTTTGCACGACCTCACGGGAAGCAAGCCCAACATCATCCTCATTCTGGCCGACGACATGGGCTGGTCGGATCTCGGCGCCTATGGATCGGAAATCGCGACGCCGAACCTCGATCGGTTGGCGCGTGAGGGCCTGCAATTCACGCAGTTCACCAATACGTCCAAATGCTTCCCCTCGCGCGCGTCGCTGATGACCGGGCTCTACCCGCAGCAGGTGGGCAAGGATAAAAGCTCGAACACCCGGATGATAGGCGGCACCACCTTTGCCGAATCGCTCCGGCGCGCGGGCTATCACACCTATATGGTCGGCAAGCATCACGGCAGCGAAAACCCGATCGAGCGCGGGTTCGATCATTATGTCGGGCTGCGCGACGGCGCGGGGAATTATTTCAATCCGGGCACGAAGGCCCGCCCGGGCGAGCCGGAGCCCGCACGCAAGGAAAAGGACGGCCGGGTTTGGTGCTTCGAGGGGAAGTGCGCCAAGGGCTACACGCCTGATGATCCGAACTTCTATACGACCGACGCCTTTACCGACTGGACGATCGACTATCTTCGCGAGGCGACGGCCGACAAGGCGCCCTATCTGCTTTATCTCGCGTACACCGCGCCGCACGATCCGCTGCAAGCGCCCGATGAGGCGCGGGCACCCTATCGCGGAAAGTTCGACGGCGGCTATGCGCGTATCGCGGACAAGCGCTGGGCCAATCTTCGGCGTCTGAAGCTGGTCGACGATCGCTATCCGCGCCCCACCGCCGTCTATCGCGACTGGAACAAGATGACGGCCGCCGAAAAGGCCGATCAGACCGCGCGCATGGAAATCTATGCCGCGATGATCCACCGGCTCGACGAACAGGTGGGACGCATCGTCGCGTTCCTCGAAGCGAACGGGACGCTCGACGACACGCTGATCCTTTTCATGTCGGATAACGGCAGCTCGGCCGAACTGGTGACCAAAGGCAAGACGGGGCGGGAGATCGGCGCCGACAATCCCATCGGGTCGGTAGGGCGGTGGGCGAGCCTTGGACCCGACTGGGCCGAGGTGTCGAACACGCCCTTCCGCTATTATAAGAACGACAGCTATCAAGGCGGGACCGCCTCACCGCTGATCGTGCATTGGCCGCGCGCGCTCGGATCGAAGAATCGCCGGGTCGAGGCGCTGTCGAACCTGATCGACATTCATCCGACGCTGCTCGATCTGGCGGGCCTGTCGTATATCCCGACCGCCGATGCCACGGGACGCGCGGCGCCGCTTCCCGGCATCAGCCTGGTGCCGCTGTTGGAAGGCAGCCCAACGGTTTCGCGACCGCGCCCGATCTTCAACCGCTGGCGCTGGAGCCGATCGGTTCGCGACGGCGACTGGAAGCTGGTGTCGATCGTCCCGCAAGGCGAGGCCGAAGACGGCACATGGGAATTGTACAACATCGCGACCGACCGGACGGAAACGCACGACCTTGCGGCGGCGCATCCCGAGATCGTCGCTCGGCTCGATCGCGCGTACAACGACTGGCTGAAGGAGGTCAGTAGCCGCAAGCCATAGCGCCCCCAATGTCGGGGGGCGGCGCCGTTCGGTGTGGCGTCGCTTGACGCGCAAGGCGATCCGGGTAGCACATCGCGCTATGGGATATTTGCCGCGCGACCGGGCGGGAGCCGGGGTCACCATCCATGACGTCGCGAACGAAGCGGGGGTTTCGATCCGGACCGTCTCGCGCGTCCTCAACAAGAGCCCCAAGGTCAATCGGGAAACGCGCGCGCGCATCGAAGCGGCGATCGCGCATCTGGAATTCAAGCCGAGCCCGCGGGCGCGGGGGCTCGCCACCGGGCGATCCTATCTCATCGGTGTCGTCCATAACGACCGCAATGCGCTGGTGCTCGATGCCGTCCAGCGGGGCGTCGTCGCCGAAGCGTCGGGGCGAGGGTATGAACTCGTCGTTCATCCCGCGCCTGCCGGTGCGGACGGATCGGTCGAGGACGTGCTCGATTTCGTGCGGCGGTCGCGAGTCGATGGTGTCGTCGTCTTGTCGCCGGTCTCCGGTGTGGTCGGCATGGGCGCGGCGCTCCATAAAGAAGGCGTCCCCGCCGTTGCGATCTCGTCGGTGCCGATCGAGGGTTTTTCGGCCATCCTGGTTTCCGACGAGCGCCGTATCGCCGCCGAGGTCGCGCATTACCTCGTCGACCTCGGGCATCGGCATATCGCCACGATCAACGGACCGACCGTCTTCTTTTCGGCGTCCGAACGGCGTGCGGGATTTATCGCAGCGTTGGCCGAACGCGGCCTGTCGCTTAGCGGGGAAGACGAGGGCAATTATGATTTCGAGTCGGGCTATGCGGCGGCGGAACGATTGCTCGCAGTCGAGCCGCGGCCGACGGCGATCTTCGCCGCGAACGACATCATGGCCGCCGCTGTGCTCAAGGCTGCCGTCGCGCGCGGGATATCCGTGCCGGACATGCTGTCGGTCGTCGGTTTCGACGGCAGCATGATCGCCGAGATGCTCACGCCCGCGCTGACCACCGTCAATCGTCCGCTCGGCGAGATGGCGCAAAAAACGACGCGGTGCCTGCTCGACCTGATCGAAGGCGTGACCGAGCCGGCCGATCTCGGCGCCGTGCTCACCATTGTCGAGGGCGGCTCCACCGCGCCGCCTCCACAGGGTTGATCAGGCGAAGCCCCGCGGGTCGGCGAGCGCGGCCCGTGCCCGGCCGACGGCGTCAATGAAGGAAGCGTCCGCCGACAGATCAGCGAAAATCTCGGGCATGGCGAGGATCGCGCGCCAGTCGCCGCCATGCGCGAGCAAGCGATCGGCGAGCGGATCGGTGATGCGCTGTCCGGTCGCGGCTGCGTGCTCGATGAAGCGCAGCCACGCGGCGACGGAAATCGTCAGGCGATCGATCGGGCGGCCGGCGGCGCGCGCGTCGCGCAGCGTGTCGAGGATACGATACGGCAGCTTTTGCGACCCATCCCAGGCGATCTGCGACAACTTGTGCTCGATCGCCGGGTTGGCGAAGCGGGCGAGAATGTCGGCGATATAGGCGGGGACGTCGAACCCGGACGGCGGCGAGAGCGACGGCGCGATATCCTCGCGCATCAGCCGTTCGATGAAGGCGGCAAGCCCGGCATCCGCCATCGCGTCGGCGACCGTCGCGTGGTCGAGACCCAGCCCGAGATAGGCGAGCGTCGAATGCGCGCCGTTGAGCAGGCGGAGCTTGGCGGCCTCATATCCATGAACGTCGCGCGTGAAAGTGACGCCCGCGCGGTCGAGTTCGGGGCGTTCGCCGACAAAATCGTCCTCGATCACCCATTGGGTGAAGCGTTCGCGCTGGATCGGCCAGGTGTCCTCCATGCCGATCGCCGCGATGGTGCTCGCGCGGAGCGCGTCGTCGGTCGCCGGGGTGATCGAATCGACCATCGCGTTGGGGAAGCGAACCTCCTGCTCGATCCATCGCGCGGTATCGGGGTCGGTCGCTTGCGCAAAGGCGCGCACCGCGGCGCCGACCTTGCGGCCGTTGTCGGCGAGATTGTCGCACGACAGGATGGTGACGCCGGGCAACCCCGCGTGCCGCCGTGCCGCAAGGCCGGCGACGAGCCAGCCGATCGCTGATCGCGGCTCGCGGGGGTGGATCAGGTCCGCGGCGATGGCGGGGTGATCCATATCGAGCGTGCCGTCGGCGCCGAGGCAATAGCCTTTCTCGGTCACCGTCGTGCTGAAAATGCGCGTCGCGGGGGCGGCGAGGGCGGCCAGAATCGCCGCACGCTCGCCGCCGGTCAGGACGCGGGCGATCGAGCCGATGATGCGATAATCGGTCTCCGCCTCGCGCAGCGCGAGCGTGTAGAGTCCGTCCTGCGGGTTCAGCGCGTCGGCAACGCCGTGCGAATTGAGGCTGACCCCGGTGATGCCCCAGCGCGGATCGTCACCGAGCAGCGTGTCGAACGCCGCGGCCTGATGCGCGCGGTGAAAGGCGCCGGGGCCGAAGTGGACCACGCCAGGCACCATCGCTGCCCGGTCATAACCCGGCCGGGCGACGGCAGGCGGCACGCGATCGAGCGTCGCGTTGGACAAGCGCGTCATGCGGCCTCCGGCGCGCTCAGCGGGGCATCGAGCTTATAGGCTTTGCGGACGAGACCGTCGGTGAGTTCATGCGCGAGATCGGCTGCTTCCCAATCGGTCAGCCGGCCCTCGCCGACGAGGCGGGCGAGAAAGGCGCAATCGACGCGGCGCGCGACGTCGTGGCGCGCTGGGATCGACAGGAAGGCACGCGTATCGTCGTTGAAGCCGACGGTGTTGTAGAATCCGGCGGTCTCGGTGGTCATCTCGCGGAAGCGGCGCATGCCTTCGGGGCTGTCGTGGAACCACCACGGCGGGCCGAGCCGCAGACACGGATAATGGCCGGCGAGCGGGGCAAGCTCGCGCGTATAGGTGCTTTCGTCGAGGGTGAAGAGGATCACGGTCAGGCCGGGTTCGTTGCCGACGACGTCGAGCAGGGGTTTGAGCGCCTGCACGTAATCGGTGCGCATCGGGATGTCGGCGCCCTTGTCGCGGCCGTGGCTGTGGAACAGCGCCGCGTTGTGATTGCGGCTGGCGCCGGGATGAATCTGCATCGTCATGCCGTCGTCGACGCTCATTTTCGCCATCTCGGTCAGCATCTGGGCGCGGAAGAGTTCGGCATCCGCGGGCGACCAGGTGCCCGCGATGATGCGGCCGAACAGCGCCTCGGACTCGGTCGGCGTCAGGTTGGCCGTCTGCGCCGTGGCGAAGCCGTGATCGGTCGCCGTTGCCCCGGCGGCACGGAAATCGGCGCGGCGCTTGCGGTGGGCGGCGAGATAGCCCTTCCAACTCGACACATCCTCGCCGGTCAGCGTGCCAAATGTCGCGAGCGCGCCGGCGAAGGCTTCGTGCTCGACGTCGATCACCGAATCGGGGCGATAGGTGGTGACGACGCGCCCCTTCCAGCCCGAGCGGCGGATCGCGGCGTGATGGTCGAGCGGATCGTCGGCGCCTTCGGTGGTCGCGAGGAATGCGATCCGGAAGCGGTCGAACAGCGCGCGGGGGCGGAAATCAGGGGTCGCCAGCGCCGCATTGATACGATCGTAATAATCATCGGCGGTCGCGGCATCGAGCAGCCGGTCGCAGCCGAAGACGTCGGCGAAGACATGATCCAGCCACATCCGCGATGGGGTGCCGCGGAACAGATGGTAATTGCTCGCGAACAGCCGCCACGCTGCGCGCGGATCGGTTGCCGGCACACCGTCGCGCCGCGGCACGCGCAGCGCGTCGAGATCGATGCCCTGGCTGTAGAGCATGCGGAAAATATAATGGTCCGGCGCGAGCAGCAGTTCGGTCGCATTGTCCCATGCCGCGTCGGTGGCGAACCACGCGGGGTCGGTATGCCCATGCGGCGAGATGATCGGCAGATCGACAATCGATTCGTACAGCGATCGCGCGAGCGCCCGGGTCGATGAGTCGGCCGGGAACAACCGGTCGGGGTTCAGGGACAGTTCGGGCATCCATCTCTCCATCGATCAGCCGGACAGGGCTCAATGGGCGGTCCCTATAGTCCCTTGTGCCAGCGCTGGCAATTGTGTAGCCAAGGGCCGAACGAGAAGCACGTCGCGACACGATGCGCGATCCGAAAATAATGAAATCGGGGAGAGGTATGGAACGGGAGCAGCATATTCAGTCCGCCGTGAAGCGGGCAGGGCGCTATCGCTGGGGCATCGTTGCGTTGCTCTTCGCCGCGACCGTGATCAACTATATCGACCGGCAGATGATCGGTGTCCTGAAGCCGACGCTGATGGAGGATCTCCACTGGTCCGAGGCGGATTATGCCAGCGTCATCGTCTGGTTCCAGTTCGCCTACGCCATCGGCTATATCGGTTTCGGCAAGGTCGTCGATGCCATCGGCGCGCGGCTGGGCTATGCGATCGCGTTCGTGATCTGGCAGCTCGCGCATATCGCGCACGGCGGCGCGCATACGACGATGCAGTTCGCGCTTGCCCGCTTCGGGCTGGGCATCGGCGAATCGGGCAACTTCCCCGCGGGCATCAAGGCGGTGACCGAATGGTTCCCCGCGAAGGAGCGCGCGCTGGCGATCGGCATCTTCAACGCCGGCGCGAATATCGGCGCGGTCGTGACGCCGCTTGTTGTGCCGCTGATGGTGGTGGCCTGGGGCTGGCGGACGGCCTTCGTCGTGACCGGGGCGCTCGCGTTCATCTGGCTCGGGTTCTGGCTGGTCATGTATCGCAGCCCCCGCGAGCACAAGAAGGTGAGCGGCGAAGAACTCGCCTGGATCGAACAGGACCCCGCCGATCCCGTTACGCCGATGGGCTATGGTGCGGTCTTTACCCGCCGCGAAACCTGGGCCTTCGCGCTCGGCAAGTTCTTCATCGACCCGATCTGGTGGTTCTTCCTGTTCTGGCTGCCGGGCTATCTGCTCGAGCGCTATGATCTGAACCTGCTCACCTTCGGCTTGCCGCTGGCCGCGATCTATCTGCTTTCCGATGTCGGATCGGTTGCCGGCGGGTGGCTGTCGTCGCGACTGATGAAGGCAGGGCGAACCGCCAATTTCGCACGGAAGATGACGATGTTCATCTGTGCCTGTGCGGTCGTGCCGATCTTCTTCGCCCAGAGCATCGACAATGTCTGGCTGGCGGTATTGGTGATCGGCCTGGCCACGGCGGCGCACCAGGCGTTCTCAGCGAACCTCTACGCGCTCCCCTCGGATACGTTTCCGCGCGGCGCCGTGGGATCGGTCGTCGGCATCGGCGGCACGATGGGGGCCATCGGCGGCATGGTGATGGCGAAGGGAACCGGCTGGGTTCTCGATGCCAATCCCGACAATTATACGGTTCTGTTTGCGGTGGCCGCCTGTGCCTATTTCCTGGCGCTTGCCGCGGTCCACCTCTTGTCGCCGCGCCTCGATCGCGTACAATTGTGATCGTTCCGGGCGTCCTTGGCGGGGCGATGATCGTGCCCGGCGCGCAGCGGCCCGCCGCGCGCCTCGCTTTTCTCGGCGAACTGCTCGTGCGGCTGTCGCCGCCGGGCCGCCAGTTGCTCAAGCAAACACGCGCCCTCGACCTTCACGTCGGGGGCGCCGAGGCGAATGTCGCGATCGGGCTCGCCAGACTGTCGCATGACGCGAGGATGATCGGCCGCGTCCCCGACAGCGCGCTGGGAGATCTGGCGATCGGCGTTCTGCGCGGTGCAGGCGTCGATTGCCGCCATGTCACGCGCGCGACCGGACGCATGGGGCTCTATTTTCTGACGCCCGGCGCCGGTTTGCGCGCGTCCGAGATCGTTTACGATCGCGGCGACAGTGTGTTCGCGCTCGCGGATGCCGACGATATCGACTGGGACGGCGCGCTCGACGGCGTAACGCATCTCCACCTGTCGGGGATTACGCCGGCGCTCGGCGCGCGTTCGGCCGCGCTTGCGCTTGCCGGTGTGCGGGCCGCGAAGGAAAGAGATATCGTCGTCAGCTTCGACGGCAATTACCGCGCGCAGTTGTGGAGCGCCTGGGACAGCGATCCTCGGACGATCCTGAGGGAGTTGGTCGGGATGGCGGACATCCTGTTCGGTAATCATCGCGATGTCGCGCTGCTTCTCGATCGCGATTTCAAAGGAGATGGGCCGGACCGACGCCGGGAAGCCGCCGAGGCCGCCTTTACCGCCTTTCCCAATCTTCTGGCGATCGCATCGACGGCGCGGCACATCGTCGATACCGATTGCCATCGGCTTGCCGCGCGCATCGATACGGCAGCCCAGCAGTTCCAGACCCCCGAGGTCGTGCTTTCGAATATCGTCGACCGGATCGGGGCAGGGGATGCCTTCGCGGCAGGCGTTCTGCACGGCTTGCTGACGAGCGACGGCGACATCAAGGTTGCGGCGCAGACGGGCCTTGCGCTTGCCGCGCTGAAACATTCGCTTCCCGGCGACGCGAGCTATTTCGACCAGAATGATATCGACGCGTTCCTGCGCGGGGGGCTCGACGTTCGCCGGTGACGCCGGCGGACAATCACCTACATCACCGCGCCGATCTGCCACGGGACGAATTCGATGCCGCCATAGCCGAGTTCCTCGCTCTTGGTGCGGGTTCCCGAGGCGACGTCGAGCAGCAGATCGAGAATGTCTTTTCCCTTGTCCTCGATCGTTGTCCGGCCCGTCATGATCCCGCCGCAGTCGATGTCGATGTCGTCGGTCATGCGCTCGTAAAGCGGGGTGTTGGACGACAGTTTGATCGACGGCGACGGCTTGAAGCCGAACGCCGATCCGCGCCCGGTGGTGAACGCGATCAGCGTTGCGCCGCTCGCGACCTGGCCCGTCGCTGAACACGGATCGAAGCCGGGGCTGTCCATGAAGACAAGCCCGTTGCGACGCAACGGCTCGGCATATTCGATGACGTCGACGAGCGGCGACGTACCTGCCTTCGCGACCGCGCCCAGCGACTTTTCGAGGATCGTGGTGAGGCCGCCTGCGAGGTTGCCGGGCGACGGGTTGCTGTTCATCTGCGCCCCATGCAGCGTGGTATATTCTTCCCACCAGGCGAGGCGGGCCGCCAGCCGCCGGGCGACATCGGGATGCACCGCGCGCGCGGCGAGCAGATGATCGGCCCCGAAAATCTCGGGCGTTTCCGAGAGGATCGCCGTTCCGCCGAGCGCGACGAGCCGGTCTACGGCGTTGCCGAGCGCCGGGTTGGCGGTGAGCCCGGACCATGCGTCCGAACCGCCGCACTGAAGGCCGAGCCGCAATTCGGACGCCGGGCATTCGGTGCGTCGCGCGGCCGCCGCGACGGGGAGCAACTCGCGCAGCGCGTCGAGGCCGCGTTCGACCGCCTTGCGCGTACCGCCGACGTCCTGGATCGTGAAGGTCTGGAAGTCGTCGCGCCCCCGCAGGCCGAAATCGGCGGCGAGCTGGGCCGATTGCACGACTTCGCATCCGAGCCCGACGAGCAGCACGGCGCCGAAATTGGGGTTGGCCGCCGTGCCCCAGAGCGTCCGCCGCAGGATGTCGAAACCTTCGCCCTTGTCGGAGAGCCCGCATCCGGTGCCGTGGGAAATCGGCACGATGCCGTCGATGCCGGGATAATCGGCGAGCAGGCCGGTCTTCTCGGCGGCCTCGGCGATCAGCCGCGCCGCCGTTCCAGCGCAATTGACCGAGGTGAGGACGCCGACATAATTGCGGACCCCCACCGTGCCGTTTGGCCGGCGGTAGCCTCGAAAGTGTCGTTCCGCCGCCGTGTTGGTCGGTACGGGGGCGGCATTCACCGCGATCTCCGCGCGAACGTCGCACATCTCCATATTATGAACATGGACGTGGGCACCTCTTGCGATATCGCGCGTCGCGGCGCCGATCACCTGACCGTATTTGAGGACGGGCATGCCGGCCCCGATCGCGACCGCCGCGATCTTGTGGCCCATCGGGACGGCGGTTTCCGCCGTCACGCCGTCGCCGATCGCTTCGCCGGCGGCAATTCGCCGCGACGCGGTGACGACATTGTCCCTCGGATGGATACGAACGGCGGGAAACGACGACGGCACCTTGCCCGAGAGAGTCACGAATGTTCCTTCGAGGGTAGCGCTATCCACGCACCCGAAAAAATTGGTAAGAGCAGTGTGAATAAATTGACAGGCCAATTGTCACCCGTCAACCCGAACGTCAAGGGGGAGTAGACGAAAAGCGTATCGCACGCTGCGATAAACCCCCGCCGCGGCATCGATCGCGCGCGCAGCGATGGCGCGGCTAGGCCACCCAGGATCTAGGACCGATCGACATTCAGGAGATGGCGGCGGCATATCGATGCTGTTTGCGCTGGCGCAAAATCATTCCGACCGGCTTTGCTATCTTGCGCTTGATGGATCGTCGATGCGGCCGATCCGGCCGTGCGCGAAGGGAGGATAGGCAATGTTCTGTCCGGAATGCGGTGAAGTGATCGGATCGGGGCCGCTCGATGTGCGGCGCGCCTTGCACATCAGGCACGATGACGGTCCGGCGAAGGCGCTTGGACGATGGCTTGCCGCCACGATCCGCTCGCTGTGGGGGCGCCGCCGCTCGCCGGGAGCGCCACGGCCCGGGGATTGATCCGTGGCGGGGCCCCGTTGCGGGCCGGCAGATCGCCCCACATCGCGCCGCCGGTTCGATGGCGCTCCGTCCCCTGGGCAGGTGTCGCGCGATTGACGTGACCTAGTTGCATCATGCTTCTGATGATATAGTCGACGGATACGATGACCGGCAGATGGTGGGCGCGGAAAGGGCGTAAAGCGGGTATTGCTACGGTAGGGCAACGACAGGGGGAGGGGACTGTGGGCGAATATCGTAAACTCTGGTGGGTGCTGATCGCCGTTCTGACGGTGACGTTCGCGATCCTCGGCGTCTCCGGCGTCGAGATTTACCGCAAGGCGCCGCCGATTCCCGCACAGGTCGTCTCCACCTCGGGCGAGGTGCTGATGACCCGCGACGATATTCTGGCCGGGCAATCGGCGTGGCAGAGCACCGGCGGGATGCAACTCGGCTCGATCTGGGGGCACGGCGCCTATCAGGCACCCGACTGGTCCGCCGACTGGCTGCACCGCGAGCTCACCGCATGGCTCGGCCTCGCGGCGCAAGAGACCTACGGCGAGGCGTTCGACGCGCTCAACGTCGAGCAGAAGGCCGCGCTGACCTATCGGCTCCGGCAGGAATATCGCCACAACAGCCTCGATCCCGAAACCGGCGTCGTCACGCTGTCGGACCGCCGCGCGCGGGCGGTCGCGCTGACCGCGGATCATTACGAGGGGCTGTACGGCGCCGACCCGGCGCTGCGCCAGTTGCGCGACGATTATGCGATGAAGGAAGACACGCTGCCCGATGGGGCGAAGCGCGCGGCGATGACCGACTTCTTCTTCTGGACCGCCTGGGCGGCCTCGACCGAACGGCCGGGAACGGTGGCGACCTATACCAACAACTGGCCGCCCGAGCCGCTGGTCGGCAACTTTCCCACGCCCGAGAATATCCTCTGGTCGCTCGCCTGCGTCGTCATCCTGATCGCCGGCGTCGGCACGCTGATCTGGGGCTGGGCCTTCCTGCGCCGGCACGACGATACGCCGCTGGTCGCCGCCGACAAGGATCCGCTGACGCTCGCAGCGCTTACGCCGTCGCAGCGCGCGCTCGGCAAATATCTGTTCGTGGTGGTCGCGCTGTTCGTCTTTCAGGTGTTTATCGGCGGCTTCACCGCGCATTATACGATCGAGGGGCAAAGTTTCTACGGCGTCGATGTCTCGCAGTGGTTCCCCTACGCGCTGACCCGCACCTGGCACGTGCAGAGCGCGGTGCTGTGGATCGCGACCGCCTTTCTGGCGGCGGGGCTGTTCTTGGGGCCGGTCATCCACGGTAGCGATCCGAAACATCAGAAGCTGGGCGTCGACCTGCTGTTCTGGGCCTTGATCCTGGTCGTCGTCGGCTCGTTCGTCGGCAATTACCTGTCGATCGCGCAGGTGATGCCGGCGGGGATCGGTTTCTGGCTGGGGCATCAGGGGTATGAATTCCTCGATCTCGGCCGCGTCTGGCAGATCGCGCTGTTCGCCGGACTGCTGTTCTGGCTGGTGCTGATGCTGCGCTGCATGCTGCCGGCGCTGCGCCGCAAGGAGGGCGGCGACAAGAATCTGCTCGCGCTGCTCACCGTCTCGACCATCGCGATCGGGCTCTTTTACGGCACGGGCCTTTTCTACGGCGAGCGCACCCACATCACGATCATGGAATATTGGCGCTGGTGGGTCGTCCATTTGTGGGTGGAGGGCATTTTCGAGGTGTTCGCCACCGCCGCCATCGCCTTCATCTTCGCCTCAATGGGGCTGGTGTCACGGCGGATCGCCACCGCGGCGAGCCTTGCCTCGGCCTCATTGTTCATGGTCGGCGGCGTGCCGGGGACCTTCCATCACCTCTATTTTTCGGGGACGACGACGCCGATCCTCGCGGTTGGCGCCGCCTTCAGCGCGCTTGAGGTCGTGCCGCTGATCGTCCTCGGTTATGAGGCGTGGGAGCATTGGAGCCTGCGCGACCGCGCGCCGTGGATGCGCCCGCTGCGCTGGCCGCTGATGTGCTTCATCGCGGTCGCGTTCTGGAATATGCTCGGTGCCGGAGTGTTCGGCTTCATGATCAACACGCCGATCGCGCTGTTCTACCTTCAGGGCCTCAACACCACCGCGGTGCATGCCCATGCGGCGCTGTTCGGGGTCTACGGCTTCCTCGCGCTCGGCTTCACGCTGCTGGTGCTGCACTATATCCGGCCCGACATCGCGTTCAACGAGCGGCTGATGCGGATCGGCTTCTGGGGGTTGAACGCCGGGCTGGTGCTGATGATCTTCACCAGCCTGCTGCCGGTCGGGCTGTTCCAGTTCGAAGCGAGCGTGACGACGGGCATGTGGTATGCGCGCAGCGCCGAGTTCCTCCAGCAGGGCTTCCTCGAAACGCTGCGCTGGATCCGGACGTTCGGCGACGTCGTGTTCATCCTCGGCGCGATCGCGGTCGCGTGGCAGGTCGTCATCCTCGGGTTGTGGCGCAAGGGGGCGCGGGCATGAACACGGCGGTCGCGGCGAGCCGTCCGGACACGGGTGCCGCGACGCCGTTCTGGTTGCGGGGCGCCTTTCGCCTGCTGTTCGCGGGCGGGGCGTTATGGGCGGTGATCGTCGTCACCTTGTGGGTCGGCGCGCTCGACGGACGCTGGACATTGCCCACGGCGATGGACCCGCTGGCGTGGCACCAGCACGAAATGCTGTTCGGCTATCTGGGCGCGGTGATCGGCGGCTTCCTGAGCGCGGCCATCCCCAATTGGACCGGGCGCCCCGCCGTGACGGGATGGCGCGTCGCCGCGGCTGTCGGGCTGTGGCTGGCTGCGCGGCTCGCGATCCTCTTTTCGGGGACGGTGCCGCCGCTCGTCGGTGCGGCGCTCGATAGCGCGTTCCTGCTGCTGCTTTTCGCCTATGCGGCGCGCGAAATCATCGCCTCCGGCAATCGCAACAAGCCGATCCTGATCGTCCTGCTGTTGTTTCTGGTCGCGTGCATGATCGATCACGCCGCGGCGATGGGGGCGCTTGCCGATTCCGCGCTGGGGGTGCGGATGGGCTTCGCGCTGATCCTGATGCTGATCTCGATCATCGGCGGCCGGATCATTCCCGCCTTCACCCGCAACTGGTTGATGCGGCAAGGGCACGCCGCGGGCCTGCCGACGATGGCGAACCGGTTCGACATCGCCGTGATCGGGGCGATGGCGCTTGCGCTCGCCGGATGGGTGGTGTCGCCCGACAGCGCCGCGACGGGCGCCCTGCTGCTCGTCGCGGGCGCGCTACAGATCGCCCGGCTGGCCCGCTGGGCGGGACTGAAAGCACTGCGCGACCCATTGGTGTTCGTGCTGCACGTTTCCTATGCGTGGCTGCCGCTCGGGCTGATCCTGCTCGGCGGCGCGATCCTTCATCCCGCTTTTCCAGTGTCGAGCGCGATCCACGCGCTTGGCGCGGGAGCGATGGCGGCGATGACGCTGGCGGTGATGACGCGCGCGACGCGCGGGCATACCGGCCGGCCGCTCGAGGCCGATCGGGCGACGGTGGCGATCTATCTCCTGGTCCATATGGGCGCGCTGCTGCGCGTGACCGCGCCGCTTCTCCCCGTCGACTATATGGGGGCGATCCATCTCGCCGGGGGATTGTGGGGCGCGGCCTTCGTGCTGTTCCTGCTAGTCTACGGCCCGATGGCGCTGCGGCGGCCGGCCAGGGGCCGGTAGTTCGCGTCGCCGTTTATTCCAAGCCCGCGCACGCCTGCCCTTGTTCCAAAGCCAGCAGGAATTGCTTCGCCTTCAATCCACCCGCGAAACCGGTGAGCGATCCGTTCGCACCGACGACGCGGTGGCAAGGGGTGATGATCGACACCGGATTGCGGCCGTTCGCCGCGCCCACGGCGCGCGACGCGCCGGGCCGGCCGATGTGGCGCGCGATCTCGCCGTAGCTGCGCGTCTCGCCGAACGGGATGGCGCGTAGCGCGGCCCAGACCTGCTTCTGGAAATCGGTGCCGGCGGTCTGGAGCGCGACCGTGAAGCGTGTGCGGCGGCCGGCGAAATAATCGGCAAGCTGATATTCGGTTTCGACGAGGATCGGATGATCGGACGCGGCGTGCAATGGACCGAGCCGGACGCGGCTAGGCCGATCATTCTCCCACAGCACCGCCGCGAGCCCGCGGTCGCCGGCGACGAGCGTCAGCGCGCCGACGGGCGATGCAATCGTCTTGGTATGAAGCGGCACGGGGCGTCTCCCTCTGATCGATGAGGGGAACATAAGCGATCGCCCGATGTGCCGCTGCCCGCTTCTTGCGGCCAAAGCGAATGATCGATCGGCCGCCGTTACCGTAGCCGCCGCGCGACGAGCACGAGGAAAAGACCCAGCACCGCGATCGCCGCGCCGTAATTCACCCAGATCAGATCGCCGACCATCGCGCTGCTGGCGGGCCAGCGGACGACGCCGAGGCCCTGGAGCAGGAACAGAACCCCGAACGCGGCCAACGCGAGGCCGATGGCGATCAGGAAAGGCCGCGCGCGGCGCATCGCTCAGCGCTTGGCGACGGGAACATAATCCCGCTGCGTCGGCCCGGTATAGAGCTGGCGCGGGCGGCCGATCTTCTGCGCCGGATCCGAGATCATCTCGTTCCACTGCGCGACCCAGCCGACCGTGCGTGCGAGCGCGAACAGTGCGGTGAACATCGAGGTCGGGAAGCCGATCGCCGACAGCACGACGCCCGAATAAAAATCGACGTTGGGATAGAGCTTCTTCTCGATGAAATATTCGTCGTTGAGCGCGATATGCTCCAGCTCGCGCGCGACATCGAATACCGGGTCGGTGACGCCGAGCTTTTTCAGCACCTCGGCGGCGGTCTTCTGCATCACCTTCGCGCGCGGATCGTAATTCTTGTACACGCGGTGGCCGAAGCCCATCAGCCGGAACGGATCGTCCTTGTCCTTGGCGCGGGCGATATATTCGGGGATGCGATCGGGGGTGCCGATCTCGTGCAGCATGTTGAGCGCGGCCTCGTTGGCGCCGCCGTGCGCCGGCCCCCACAGGCAGGCGATGCCGGCGGCGATGCACGCGAACGGGTTCGCACCCGACGAGCCCGCCAGCCTGACGGTCGAGGTCGAGGCGTTCTGTTCGTGATCGGCGTGGAGGATGAAGATCCGGTCCATCGCCTGTTCGACGACGGGGTCGATCTCATATTCCTCGGCCGGGACGCTGAACGTCATGCGCAGGAAATTGGCGGTGTAGGACAGATCGTTACGCGGATAGACGAACGGCTGGCCGGCCGAATATTTATAGGCCATCGCCGCGATCGTCGGCATCTTGGCGATCAGCCGGTGGCTGGCGATCATCCGCTGCTGCGGGTCCGAGATGTCGGTCGAATCGTGATAGAAGGCCGAGAGCGCGCCGATGACGCCGCACATGATCGCCATCGGATGCGCATCGCGCCGGAACCCACGATAGAAGGTCGCGAGCTGCTCATGCAGCATGGTGTGGCGGGTGATCGTGCGGGTGAAGGTGTCGAGTTCGTCCTGCGTGGGCAACTCGCCGTTCAGGAGCAGGTAGGAGACCTCCATGAAGGACGACTTCTCCGCGAGCTGGCTGATCGGATAACCGCGATGGAGCAGGATGCCCTGATCGCCGTCGATATAGGTGAGCCCCGATTCGCAGCTCGCGGTCGAGGTGAAGCCCGGATCGTAGGTGAATGTCCCCGTTTGCGCGTAGAGCTTGCGGATATCGATGACCTCAGGCCCGACCGAGCCCGGCAGCACCGGATATTCATGGTCTTTTCCGGCCACGCTCAGCTTCGCGGAGTCACTCATGCGGCTTCCTTTCGTTCGTTCTTCTCAAGCGGCGGACACCATCCGGTCGGCGATGCGTCCCAGGCTCTCCTCACGCCCGAGCAGATCGAGCACATCGAAGATGCCGGGCGACGTCTTGCGTCCGGTCAGCGCCGCTCTCAGCGGTTGTGCGACGGCACCCAGCTTCACACCCTCGGCCTCGGCCACCGAGCGCACTGCGGCTTCGGCCGCGGCGGCGTTCCAATCGGCGAGGGCCGCGAGCGCGTCGTGAATGCGCGCCAGCAACGTAGGTGCGTCGCCCCCTAGCAGATTGGCGGCGTCGTCGTCCATTTCCAGTGGGCGCCTGCGAAAAAGAAACTGCGCACCGTCCGCGAGGTCGAGCAAATTGGCGGCGCGCGGCTTCAGGAAGGACATGCTGCGTTGCAAGAGCGCGCGTTGGCCATCGGTGAGGGCGAAGCCGAGCCTGCCGGCGACGAGATCGGTGAGCCGCGCATCATCGGCCTCGCGGATATAATGGCCGTTGAGATTCTCGAGCTTCTTCAAATCGAAACGCGACGGCGACTTGCCGACGCCAGCGAGATCGAACCACTCGATCGCCTGTGCGCGGCTGATGATCTCGGCATCGCCATGCCCCCAGCCGAGCCTGAGCAGGTAATTGTCGAGCGCCTCGGCGAGAATCCCCATCTCGTCACGATAGGCATCGACGCCGAGCGCGCCGTGGCGCTTGGAAAGCTTGGCACCGTCACTGCCGTGGATCAGCGGGATATGCGCATAGGCGGGTTCCGCCCAGCCCATCGCGCGAATCACGGGAAGCTGGCGGAAAGCGTTATTGAGATGATCGTCGCCGCGGATGATGTGGGTGACGCCCATGTCGTGATCGTCGACGACGACCGCGAGCATATAGGTGGGCGTGCCGTCGGAGCGCAGCAGGACGAAATCGTCGATCTCGGCATTCTGGACGGTGACGTCGCCCTGGACGCGATCGGCGATCGTCGTCGCGCCTTCGCGCGGGGCCTTGAGGCGGACGACGAAGGGCGCGCCCTCGGGCGCCTCGGCGGGATCGCGATCGCGCCAGCGGCCGTCATAGCGGATCGGCCGGCCCGCGGCGCGCTGTTCCTCGCGCAGTGCCGCCAGTTCCTCAGGCGTCGCGTAGCATTTATAGGCGTGGCCTGTGGCAAGCAATTGCGCGGCGACCTCGGCATGGCGCCCGGCGCGCGCGAATTGGTGGACCGCATCGCCATCCCAATCGAGCCCGAGCCAGCGCATCCCGTCTAGGATCGCGTCGATCGCGGGCTGGGTCGATCGGGCGCGGTCGGTATCCTCGATGCGCAGCAGAAACTTGCCGCCGTGATGGCGCGCGAACAGCCAGTTGAACAGCGCGGTGCGCGCGCCGCCGATATGAAGGAAACCCGTCGGCGACGGCGCGAAGCGCGTGACGACGCCGGTATCAGACCTTGCGCTCAACTGCGCCTGCTCCCAAGCTGGAAAAAAGATGGCCAGTTCAGCCGCGGACGCCCCTAGCACGGCATCGGGGCCGCTTCAATTCGCGGCATCCCGGCGGCTGGGCCGTGCCCGGGACGCGCTCGAAACCTGGCTCGAAGCCGAGCGCGACCAGCTTCCCTTGTGGGTGCCGGTGATGCTGGGCGGCGGGATCACGGCGTGGCTCGTGCTGCCCGATTCCGGCCGGTGGATCGCCGCGCTGCTGCTGCTCGGCGCGCTCGCGCTGTTCGGGGTCGCGGTGGGGCGCGGCGGGCGGGCAGGGCGCGCGCTCACGATCGTCGCCGTCACCGCCGCGATCGGGCTGGCGCTGATCTGGTGGCGCGCCGAACGGGTCGCGGCGCCGGTGCTGGCGCATCCGACGGTGGCGGCGTTCGAGGCGCGGGTCGAGGCGGTCGCGCCGCTGCCGGCACGCGGGCTGGTACGGGTGCGGCTTGCCCCGCTTGGGAATGTGGGGATGCCGCCGCACGTCCGCGCCAATATCGCCGAGAAGGACGTGCCGGCGGGCCTCGCGCCCGGCGCCGTCATCCGGCTGCGCGGCTGGTTCATGCCGCCGCCCGAGGCCGCCGTTCCGGGTGCCTATGATTTCGCGCGGCTCGCCTGGTTCGACCGGCTGGGCGCGACCGGGCGGGCGTTCGCCCCGGTGACGCTCGTCAGCCCGGGAACGTCGCCCGGATCGGCGTTGCGTGCGCGGCTTTCAGCACACATTCAAGGCGAGGTCGCGGGCGGGCCGGGGGCGATCGCGGCGGCGCTCGCGACCGGGGACCGGGGTGCGATCGGCGATAGCGATGCCGAGGCGATGCGCCGTGCCGGGCTGGCGCACCTGCTCTCGATCAGTGGGCTGCACGTCACCGCGGTGGTCGGTGCGACGATGCTGATCGTGCTCAAGCTGCTCGCGCTGAGCCCGGCACTGGCATTGCGGCTGCGGTTGCCGCTGATCGCGGCGGGGGCGGGCGCGATCGCGGCGGTCGGCTATACGTGGCTGACGGGCGCCGAGGTGCCGACGATCCGATCGTGCGTCGCCGCGCTGCTGGTGCTGCTCGCGATCGCGATCGGGCGTGAGGCGCTGACCTTGCGGCTGGTGGCGGCGGGGGCGCTGATCGTGCTCGTCGCGTTGCCCGAATCGCTCGCGGGGCCGAGCTTTCAACTGTCGTTCGCGGCGGTGACCGCGATCATCGCCTTGCACGAGCATCCCAAAGTGCGGTCGTGGTTCAGTGCGCGGGGCGACGGCGCGGCGCGGCGGCTGGGCAGGGAATTGCTCTCGCTGTTGCTGACCGGGCTTGTCGTCGAGATCGCGCTGGCGCCGATCGCGCTGTACCATTTCCATCGTTCGGGGGTGTACGGGGCGCTCGCCAATATCGTCGCGATCCCGCTGACCACCTTCGTCGTGATGCCCGCCGAGGCGCTGGCGCTGGTGCTCGACGCGGCGGGGCTGGGGGCGCCTTTCTGGTGGGTGGTCGATCATGCGCTGCGGCTGTTGCTGTGGCTGGCGCATGTGGTGGCCGACGCGCCGGGGGCAAGCGCGGCCTTGCCGGCGATGCCCGACGACGCGTTCGGGCTGATGGTCGCGGGCGGGCTGTGGATTGCCTTGTGGCGGACGCGGTGGCGGCGGCTGGGCGCGGTGCCGCTTGCGATCGGCGCGGCCTGGGCGCTGGCGACCCCGGCGCCCGATCTGCTCGTCACCGGCGACGGCGAGCATCTCGCGATCGCGACCCCCAAGGGGCTGGCGCTGCTGCGCGAGCGGGCGGGGGATTATACGCGGATGACGCTCGCCGAGAACAGCGGCGTGACCGAGGAGCCGCTGGCGCTCGCCGACCTCGCCGAGGCGCGGTGCAGCCGTGACCTGTGCCTCGCCGACCATCGCGCGGGCGGGCGGACGTGGCGGATCATGGCGACGCGGAGCGACAATTTCGTCGATTATGACGAGTTGATCCGGGCCTGCACCAATGCGGACATTGTCGTCAGCGCCCGCGGGTTGCCGCGTGCGTGCCGGCCGCGCTGGCTACGGCTCGACCGGCAGACGTTGGCGCGCACCGGCGGCGTGGCGATCTCGCTGGCGAGCGGGCGGATCGTGACGGTGCGGCGGCCCGGCGCCGAACAACCGTGGCGCGATCCGCCGACGATCGCACCGCCGCGGCACCGGCGACAGGACGCGAGGAATCGCAGCAATATGCGAAAGCCGCCGCCGACGAGGGTGAGATCGATCGGATCGCAGAACAGTGCGGATCACCGCACGAAGACGGAGTTGTAGGACAGCGTAAATAACGAAGAGGGCGGGGTCGATCCCGCCGAGTAATGAGAAAGAAGAACGGCCCCCTTCGACTGCCTGCCAAGGCAGGCGCTCATGACAGGCTTCGACAGGCTCAGGGCGAACGGGGGGCTCCGGACCTTGCCTTCCTATTCCTTTCCCTCAGTCGTAGCGGCGGAGAAGGCCGGCGAGACGGCCCTGGACGCGGACTTGCGCGGGGGCGTAGCGTTGCGGATCGTAGGCGCGGTTGGCCGGATCGAGCCGGATCATCGCGCCTTCGCGGCGGAAATATTTGAGCGTCGCCTCGCTGTCTTCGATCAGCGCCACGACGATCTCGCCGTCGCGCGCCGTCTCGGTGCGGCGGATGAGCGCGTAATCGCCGTCGAGGATGCCCGCCTCGACCATCGAATCGCCCGCGACCTCAAGCGCGTAATGATCGCCGTTGCCGAGCAACGCGGCGGGGACCGACAGGCTCGACTGACCCTCGATCGCCTCGATCGGGACGCCTGCGGCGATCCGGCCGTGGAGCGGGATTTCGAGCACGTCGTTGGCGGGTTCGGGCATCGTCCGCGCGATCTCCGCCTTCGAGACGATGCGGGCGACGCCCTTGCGGTGCGGGGTGGGGCGTTCGGGCATCCGCAGCACTTCGAGCGCGCGCGCCCGGTTGGGCAGGCGGCGGATGAAGGCGCGTTCCTCGAGCGCGCTGATTAGCCGGTGAACCCCCGACTTGGACTTGAGATCGAGCGCGTCCTTCATCTCCTCGAACGAGGGCGAGACGCCCGTTTCGGCAAGGCGATCGTGGATGAAGCAGATGAGTTCGTGCTGCTTTGCGGTCAGCATTCCCAGTCCTCCAAAGGAACAGACACGGAACGTTTACGTATTGTTCGTGGACCTGTCAAGCGAGCGGCAGGATTCCCACGCTCTCGCCGGCCCGCGCGGCCGGTGCACCGGGTGCACGGTGGATGAGGCAGCCTGCGCGGGCGAGCGTGGCGAGCATCGAACTATCCTGGATCGTCGAGGCGAAGGCGCGGCCATCGCGCAGCTCGGCGCGCAGATAATCGGTGCGCGGGCCGTTGGCGGGCAGGTCTTCGCCAAGGGGCGCGGTGACGGTGCGGGGCCGCGGATCGGCGGCGCCCGCCATCGCGGCGATCACCGGGCGCACGAACAGCAGCGCGGTGACGAAGGCGGAGACCGGATTGCCGGGCAGGCCGAGCACGACCGCGCCGCCCAGCCGCCCGGCGAGCATCGGCTTTCCCGGCCTCAGCGCGATCCGCCAGTAATCGATGCTGCCGCCCGCTGCCCGCAGCGCGGGGCGGACGAGATCGTGATCGCCGACCGACGCGCCGCCGGTGGTGACGATCAGATCCGTGGCCGCGGAAAGTGAGGCGAAGGTTAGTCCAAGATCGTCGCATGAATCGGCGACGATGCCGCACTCGATCAGCTCGACGGGCAGGTCCGCGAGCAGCGCGGCGAGCATCAGCGTGTTCGATTCGGGGAGCTGGAGGCCGGTCGCGGGGGTGTCGACGGGAACCAGTTCGTCGCCGGTGGCGAGCGTCGCGACGCGGATCGGGCGACGGACGGGGAGCGCGGCGAGCCCGGCGGTGGCAGCGAGCGCGAGGCGCGCAGGCGTGATCCGGGCGCCGGCGTCGATCAGCAGGTCGCCGTCGTGGAAGTCGAGCCCGCGCGGGCGGACGTTGCGGCGCTTGTGCGCGGGGCCGTCGCCGTCGAGATGGACGAGGGTGCCCTCGCGGCGCGCTTCTTCCTGGACGAGGACGGTGTCGGCACCGAGGGGAAGCGCGGCGCCGGTGGAGATGCGCACCGTCTCGCCCGCGCCGACATTGCCGGCGAAGGGATGCCCGGCGGCGCTTTCGCCGATCAGGCGGAAGGGGCCGGGGAGATCGGCGTGCCGGATCGCATAGCCGTCCATCGCCGAGAGATCGGCGGCGGGCTGGGTACGGCGGGCGTGGACGGGCTCGGCGGCCCAGCGGCCGGCGGCGTGGCGCAAGGGGGTGTTCTCGACTGCGACCGTCGCCGCCATCGCGAACAGACGGGCCTGCGCCTCGGCGACGGGGAGAAGGGGCGATTCAGGCATGACGCGCGCGAAGTTGACCAAGTTGACGGTGCAGCGAGGGACAGGTGACGCGAAACGGCGGCGCACGCGCGGGTGAGGGGCGACGCGAGTTACGTTCGGGAGAGGCGAAGGATGAGGTCAAAGCAGGAACATCATGGCACAGGTGGGGCGTTGTAGGAAAGAGCGTTCGCCGCCGATGGCCTTCTGTCCTCCCCCTCCGTCATTCCCCGCCTTTGCGGGGAACGCCACCTCCCCCTGGCGGGGGAGGATCAGGCGCGGCGCGGGCCTATGGGAAATGCTCGATCGCGTCGCCGAGGATGGCGACCCAGGCGTGCTTGCGTTCCTCGTAGACCGAGTAATGCGGTGGCGGGAATTGGGGGTCGGCGAAGGTGCCGAGCGGGATGGCGGTGACGCCGGGTAGCCCCTCGCTGGTGTAGGCGATCGTCCCGCCGCAGGTCGGGCAGAAGAGGAAGATCGCGCGGTTGCCGTTCTCGGAGGTGCAGGTCCAGCGGTGCGCGTCGCCGTCGATTTGCACCTGCGCGTCGGGCCAGCGCGCCTGTGCGGCGAATGAGCTGCCGCTGCGCCTCTGGCAATCGAGGCAGTGGCAGACCGAGATGCGGACCGGCTCGCCGGTGCAGGTGGCGCGGAGCGCGCCGCAGCGACAGGTGGCGGTGCGGGACGGGACGGCGGCGGATGGCGTCATGGGGTGATCCTGCGCCAGTGCGGGTGCCGAAACAAGGCCGGCATGACGGGATCAGGGCGCGGTGAAATCGCCCGATTTGCCGCCCGTCTTGCTGAGCAGGCGCATGCCCTCGATCGTCATGCCTTTATCGAGCGCCTTGGCCATATCATAGATTGTGAGGAGCGCGATCGAAGTTGCTGTCAATGCCTCCATTTCAACGCCGGTCTTGGCGTCGGTGGCGCAGGTGGCGGTGGCGGTGACGGCGGTGTTATCGACCGTGAGATCGAGTGCCACGCGGGTGAGCGGCAGGGGGTGGCAGAGCGGGATCAGATCGCTGGTGCGTTTGGCGGCCATGATGCCCGCGACGCGCGCGACGGCGAGGACGTCGCCTTTCGTCGCGGTGCCGTTGCGGATCGCGGTCGCGGCCTCGGCGGACATGGTGATGCGGCCGGTCGCGATCGCCTCGCGCGCTGTTACGGCCTTGGCGGCGACATCGACCATGCGGGCGGCGCCGGTCGCGTCGAGATGGGTGAGATCAACCATCCGGCCTCACCCTTCCGCACCTCCGGCACTCCCTTCCGCTCGCAAAGGGAGAAGGGAAGACGGGGCCACCAGCGCCCGCGTGGCGGCGGTGAGATCGGGCTGGCGCATCAGCGCTTCGCCGATCAGGAAGCAGTCGATGCCGTGGGTCGCGAGCGCATCGAGATCGGCGCGGGTCGAAAGGCCGCTTTCGCTGACCAGCGTGGCGTCTTCGGGGGCGCGTGAGGCAAGCTCGATCGTGCGATCAAGATCGACACCGAACGTCTTGAGATTACGGTTGTTTATGCCGATCAAACGCGATTGTAGCTTGAGCGCGCGATCGAATTCGTCGCCGTCGTGGACCTCGACCAGCACATCGAGGTTACACTCGATCGCGGCGGCCTCGATCTCGGCCATCAGGCCGTCGTCGAGCGCGGCGACGATGAGCAGGACCGCGTCGGCGCCGATCGCGCGCGATTCGAGCGCCTGCCACGGATCGACCATGAAATCCTTGCGCAGCACCGGCAGCGAACATGCCTCGCGCGCGGCGGCGAGATAGGCGTTGGCGCCCTGGAACCAGCGCTCGTCGGTGAGGACCGAGAGGCACGCGGCGCCGCCCGCTGCATAGGCCGCGGCGTGGGCGGCGGGATCGAAATCATCGCGGATCAATCCCTTGGAGGGGCTTGCTCGCTTGATTTCCGCGATCAGCGCATGGCCGGTGCGGCGCCTCGCATCGAGCGCGGCGCGGAAACCGCGCGGGGCGCTCTGGGCGTCGGCGCGCGCGCTGAGATCGGCGACCGGAATCGTCGCCATCCTTGTGGCGACCTCGGCGCGCTTGGTTTCGAGGATTTTGTCGAGCATCGTGCTCATGAATAAGCGATCCAGGCATCGAGGAGCGTGTTGGCGGCGCCGCTGTCGAGCGCTTCGGCGGCGATCGCGGCGGCATCGGTGAGGGTGTCGGCGCGAGCGGCGACGACGAGCGCGGCGGCGGCGTTGAGCAGCACCGCGTCGCGATAGGCGCCGCGTTCTCCGGTGAGCAGGCGGCGCAAGGCGAGCGCGTTATAGGCGGGATCGCCGCCGTGGATCGCGGCGACCGGGTGGCGCGGCAGCCCGGCGTCCTCCGGGGCGATGCTGGGCGGCATGGCAAGGCTGCCCACCGACACCGCGATCGTCGGGCCGGCGCCCGACACTTCGTCGAGCCCTTCCTCGCCCGAGACGACGAGCGCGGCCTCGGTGCCCAGTTGCTCGAGCGCCTCGGCATAGACGGGGGCGTAATCGGGGCGTGCGATGCCGATCAACTGACGCGTGACGTGCGCGGGATTGGCGAGCGGCCCCATCAGGTTGAAGATCGTGCGGCGGCCGATCTTGCGGCGGATCGGGGTGATCCGCTTCATCGCCGGGTGGTGGTTGGCGGCGAACAGGAAAGCGATGCCGAGATCGGCGAGCGTCGCCTCCGCCAGCGCGCCGGCGCGTTCCATATCGAGGCCGAGCGCTTCGAGCGTGTCGGCGGCGCCCGCCTTCGACGAGGCGGCGCGGTTGCCGTGCTTGGCGACGGGCACCCCGCACGCCGCGACGACGAGGCTGACCGCGGTCGAGACGTTGAGCGTGTGATGGCCGTCACCGCCGGTGCCGCAGACGTCGATCGCGCCGGGCATCGCGGTGATGGGGAGTACGCGTTCACGCAGCGCGCGGGCGGCCTCGGCGATCTCGATGCTGGTTTCGCCGCGCTGGCTGAGGCGAATGAGGAAATCGGCGATGGCGTCGTCGCTCGCGCGTGCGTCGAGGATGTCGGCGAACGCCTGCGCGGCCGATTCGCGGGAGAGCGGCGTGGCCGGATCGGGAAGGGTAACGAAGGCGGTCAATCGTCCGCTCCCGCAGGTGGGACAGCGACATGCGCGATGCCGGCGATCGCGAGGAAGTTCGCCAGCAGCGCGTGGCCGTGCTCGGTGGCGATGCTTTCGGGGTGGAACTGGACGCCGTGGATCGGCAACGTGGCGTGGCGCAGGCCCATCACCGAGGCATCGGCGGCGGTGGCGTTGGCGATCAGCGCGCCGGGCACGTCCTCGACGACCAGCGAATGATAACGGGTCGCGGTGAAGGGTGAGGGGAGGCCGGCGAACACCCCGCTGCCGTCGTGGCTGACGGGTGAGGTCTTGCCGTGCATCAGCCCGCCGCGCACGACCTTGCCGCCGAAATGCTGGCCGATCGCCTGATGACCGAGGCACACGCCGAGCAGCGGCTTCCCCGCCTCGGCGCAGGCCGCAACGAGATCGAGCGATATCCCGGCATCGTCGGGGGTGCAGGGGCCGGGCGAGATCACGAAGGCTTGCGCGCCGGTGGCGAGTGCGTCGGCGGCGGTGAGTGCGTCGTTGCGCTCGACGCGCACCTCGACGCCCAACTCCATCAGATAATGGACCAGGTTCCAGGTGAAGCTGTCGTAATTGTCGACGACCAGGATCATGGCCGACGCCATAGCCGATGCGCGGGCGAGCGCAACCGCAGCGCTGCTTTGCGAGCGGCCCCGTGCCATTTGTTGGGGCGCTGCCTTGGTTTGGCCGCGAAGGCGCACCAGATGAGGGCTGTTCAGCCCGGAGCAATCAGGCTGGACAGACGTTGACCCCCGGGAGATTGCTCATGTTCGGTTCGCTTGCTGCCCTCGCGCTGATCGCCGCGCCCGCGATCGGCGTCGCGCAGGAAACGCCACAGGCGACGCCGACCGGCGATGGCCAGCAGGGCACGCCGCCCGAAAAAATCCGCAACGTCACCGTTTATGGCGACGAACCGTGCCCCAAGGCCGAGGACGGCGAAGTGGTGGTGTGCAGCCGCCGCGACGCCGACGAACAATTCCGCATCCCGCAGGAATTGCGCGAGACGCATTACAGCCCCGCGAAGAACAGTTGGGTCAACAAGGCGCAGGTGGTCGACGACGTGAGCCGCACCGCGGGCGGATTGCCCGACACCTGCTCGCCGGTGGGCACCGGCGGGCAGACGGGGTGCTTCATGCAGGCCGGGCGCGCCGCCGCGGCCGAGAAGCGCGAGCGCAAGCGGGCGGCGGAATCGATTCCGTAGGAAGCGGCTTGGCTGCGAGCCACTTTCCGTTCGTGCTGAGCTTGTCGAAGCACCGTTCTTTCTTTCAGCGCGAGAGAAAGAGAAGAAGAACGGCCCTTCGACAAGCTCAGGGCGAACGGAAGTAGCGGTTCGGCGCGGGGGTTACTGGCCGAAATCGGGCTCCGATGCGCGGGCGATGGCTTCGCGGGCGGCGGCGAGGAGGGCGCCAGCCTTGGCCTGGCATTCGCGCTGTTCGTAGGCGGGATCGCTATCGGCGACGATGCCCGCGCCGGCCTGAACGTGCATGACGCCGTCCTTCACGATCGCCGTCCTGAGCACGATGCACGAATCCATCGAGCCGTCGGGCGAGAAATAGCCGACGCCGCCCGCGTAGGCGCCGCGCACCTCGGGTTCCAGCTCGGCGATGATCTGGCACGCGCGGACCTTGGGCGCGCCCGAGACGGTGCCCGCCGGGAAGCCGGCGAACAGCGCGTCGAGCGCGTCCTTCGCGGGATCGAGCCGGCCGACGACGTTCGAGACGATGTGCATGACGTGGCTGTAGAATTCGATGCCGTAGCTGTCGGTGACGCGGACGCTGCCGGCCGCCGCCACGCGGCCGACATCGTTGCGGCCGAGATCGAGCAGCATCAGATGCTCGGCACGCTCCTTGGGATCGGCGAGCAGGCTCGTGCGGTTGGCCTCGTCCTCGCTCGCGGTCTTGCCGCGCGGGCGAGTGCCGGCGATCGGGCGGATCGTGATTTCGCCGTCGCGCACGCGCACGAGGATCTCGGGGCTCGAGCCGGTGAGCGCGAAGCCGGGCAGATCGAGATGATAGAGAAAGGGGGAGGGGTTCACGCGACGCAGCGCGCGGTACAGCTCGAACGGCGGCAACGCGAACGGCGCGGTGAAGCGCTGCGCGAGCACGACCTGAAAGATGTCGCCGGCGACGATATAGTCCTGCGCGGCGGCGACCATCTCGGCATAGCGGCCGGGCGGAAGCTGGGGCGCGAGATCGAGTGTCACTGCCTCGGTGCGCGCGGGCGGCGGCAGATCGGCGGCGGCGAGGCGGTGCTGCGCGGCCTCGATCCGATCGCGCGCGGCGGCGATCAGCGCGTCGGGATCGCGGCCTGCGGTGGGCCAGACGGGGGCGACCACGAACAGCGCGTCGCTCAGCCGGTCGAAGATCAGGATCACCGTGGGGCGCACGAACATCATGTCGGGCAAGCCGAGCGGATCGGCGGCGGGGCGCGGCAGATCCTCGACCAGCCCGATCGTCTCATACCCGAAATAACCGACGAGGCACGCGAGTGCGGGCGGAAGCTCGGCGGGGACGTCCATCCGGCACGATGCGACGAGCGCGCGCAACGCGTCGAGCGTGGGCTGGGGGCAGGGCGCGAAGGCATCGCGATCGGCGAGCCAGCGCGGGTTGATCGCGGCCTGGTCGCCGGCTGCGCGAAACACCAGATCGGGGGCGAGGCCGAGCAGGCTGTAGCGGCCGCGCACCGCGCCGCCTTCGACCGATTCGAGCAGGAAATCGCCGCGCCCCGGCTCGATCAGCTTGAGCGCCGCGGCGACCGGGGTCTGGCGGTCCTCGACCGTGCGCTGCCAGATGAGCGCGGGGCGACCGGCGACGAGCGCGGCGCGGGCGGCGGGGGTGCCGTCGATCATGGTCGGGGGCTCATGCTCATCCGTTCGTGCTGAGGGTTTGTTTGAGAAATCGCGGAAGAGCGATTTCCGAAGCGGTACCGGCCCACTCCCCCACGGGGTCCCCACAAAGTATTACTTTGTGGGGCTACACCCCCACCCGGCCACCCATCAGGATACACTCGTGGGTGGCCGGGTGGGGGAGTGGGCCGGTGCCGCCATGCGTCGCAAGACGCATTCCCAAACAGGCTCTCAGCTTGTCGAAGCACTGCTTTCCTTCGTCGAACAAGAGCGGCCCTTCGACAAGCTCAGGGCGAACGGAGGGAGGTTATTGCGTGTCTTGGCCGGTCAGCGCGGCGCGGACGTCGGCGATCGCCTTGGCGTTGCGCTGGACACCGACATGGCGGCGCACCGATTCGGCGAACTGCTCGGCATATTCGGCGCCGACCTGACGCGAGAGATCGGCGCGCGCGGCGTTGATGACGTCATCATGCCCCTTGGGATCGGCGCGTTCGATCTTGTCGAGCACGACGACGAAATAGCCGCGGCCACCGGGCGCTTCGAGCTGCTTGGCCTTGTGTTCGGCCATCGCGAACATCAGCGCGAGCGGCGGCGGGGCGCCGTCGCGGTTCTGGAGCAATTGCGCGCGGGTCGCGCCGAGCGGTTCGGCCGGGGGCAGCTTGACGCCCGCTTCGCCCAGCGCCTTGGCCAGCGTTTCGCCCTTGTTGATCTTGGCGACGATCGCCGTCGCGATGGTGCGGGCGGCACGGCGCGCGCGATCGGCCTCGAAATCGGCGACGACGCGATCGTGGATCTCGGCGAGCGGCCGGGGCGCGGCGGCGACGATCTTTTCGAGCGCGGCCACCGCGAAGCCGCCGTCCTGACCGACGGCGACGATCTGCGGCGCATCGCCTTCCTGCGCGTCGAAGCCGGCGGCGACGACCTGCGACAAGGCCGGATCGGGCTTGCTCGTGGGATCGAGCGGATCGACGCCGGTGACGGCGAGCGGGGGAGTCGTCTGCCCGGTGAGCTTCTTGTCGGCGGCGATCTCGGCGAAGGTGGCGCCGCCGACGATCGCCTCGTCGATCGAATCGCGCAGATCGGCCATCGCTTCCTGCGATTTCGTCGTGGTGAGTTCGCCGACCAGCGTGTCGCGCGCCTCGGCGAGCGTCTTGCCGGGAACACTGGTGATCTTTTCGACGCGCGCGATCGCGAAACCAAGCGGCGTCTGGACCGGCCCGACCACCGCGCCCTGCGCCGCCGCGAACGCGGCATCGGCCGCGCCCGCCGACGCCGATTTGGCGTAATCCTGCTTTTCGACATCGGTGATCGTCGAGGCTTCGAGCCCGGCGGCGCGCGCGGCGGCGTCGATCGCGGTACCCGAGGCGACCTTTTTGGCGAGCGCATCGGCAGCGGCGCGATCGGCAACGATGACCTGCTTCAGCGTGCGCGTTTCCTTCGCCGCGAAACGATCCTTCTGCTGGCTATAGGCCTGCGCGATCTCGGCATCGCTGGGTTTCGCGGCATCGGCGACGCGATCGGGCATGACGACCGCGTAGCGGATCACGCGCCGTTCGGGGACGGTGTAGCGCGCGGTTTCGTGGCTGTAGAAGGTCGCGATCTCGGCATCGGTCGGCGCCTTGCCCGCCGCCATCGCGGCCGCGGGAACGAAGCCGACATGGCCTTGCCGCTTTTCGAGCAGCAACGCCGCATAGGGCAGCGCGACCTGCATCGGAATCTGGCTGGCGCCGACCGTCGGCACGATGAGCTGGCGCGCGACGATCTCACGCGTCATATCCGCGCGCAGCGCCGCATCGGTCAGCCGCTGCTGCGCGAGCACGCTCTTGTAGATTTCCGGGCTGAACTTGCCGTCCGGGCCCTGGAGCGAGGGGATGCTGGCGATCTGCCCGTCGACGAGGCGCTTGCTGACGCGCATGCCCTGGCTTTCGGCGAATTTTTGGAATGCCACCCCATCGATCAGCCGCGACAGCGAGCCTTCGATCCCGCCGCCCTCGACGAAGCTGACGATATCGAGCGAGGGCTGCTGCTGCCGATAATTCTGCAAATCCTGCTGGACGCCGTCGCGCAGCGCGGTTTCGCCGATGCTGGTGCCGCCGACGGTCGCGACCGTCGTTGGCGTCATCCCGCCGCTGCTGGGGGTGATTCCCATCATGTCGCCCGCCGCAAAGGCGATCGCGATCACGCCGAGCACGATGAACGTGATCACCAGGCCGATCTTGGAACCGGTGATTTTGCGGATAATGCCGAGCATGCCTGACCGATCGTTGGAGAAGCGAAAGGGCCGCTTTACGGGCGGAGCAAGCCCGCTTCAAGCTTGCGTGCGCGGGCGGCGTTGTTAGAGGCGTCTTAGCCGGACCAAATCCGGGCGCGGCGCCGGCCCTCTCCCCCACCCGGCCACCCACTAGGATAATCGCATTGGGTGGCCGGGTGGGGGAGAGGGCCGGCGCCGCTCGTCCGGCAGGACGCAAAGGTGGAGGGTGATCGATGACGCGGCGTAAATTTGTGGCGGCGAACTGGAAGATGAACGGGCTGCGCGCCGACCTGCCCGAAATCGAGGGTATCGCCGCGGCGGCCGCCGCGCACGATGGGGTCGATGTCGCGGTGTGCGTGCCGTTCACGCTGATCGAGGCGGCGGCGCGGGTGGCGCCGGGGCTGCCGATCGGCGCGCAGGATTGCCACGACGCCGATTGGGGCGCGCACACCGGCTGCGTCGCCGCGCCGATGCTGGTCGAGGCCGGCGCGCGCACGGTGATCGTCGGCCATAGCGAGCGCCGCGGCGACCAGAACGAGACCAGCCAGGACGCCTGGGGCAAGGCCGCCGCCGCGCATCGCCACGGGCTGAACGTCATCCTGTGCTGCGGCGAAACCGAGGCCGAGCGCGACGCCGGCCGCGCCGAGCGCGTGGTGCAGGCGCAGATCGAGAAATCGGTGCCCGACGATGCGGCGGCGCGCTGGTTCACGCTCGCCTATGAGCCGCGCTGGGCGATCGGGACGGGGCGGACGCCGACGCTGGAGGAGATTTCGTCGATCCACGCGATCGCGCGCGCCAAGTTAAGGCAATTGGTGGGCGACGAGGCGCGGGGCATCCGCATCCTCTATGGCGGATCGGTGACCGGGGCCAATGCGGGCGCGATCCTGTCCGCGCCCGATGTCGACGGCGCGCTGGTCGGCGGCGCGAGTTTGACGGCGGCGAAGTTCGTGCCGATCATCGAGGCGGCGGCGGGGTGCCGGGCGGAGTGAGGAGAAACGCATCGATTACCGTCATGCCAGCGAAGGCTGGCACCCATGACTCTATCCGCGAGAGATAGACCCCAGCCTTCGCTGGGGTGACGAAACCGGGGGGCGACGTCTTCCAAGAGCGCCAGCGTTCACGGCTCATCGGCCCCCGGAACCCCTGGCTGTGCAGGGGCATGCAAGCCCGAGGCGACGGATGGAGGAAAGCCTCAGCGGCGGTCGACGTTGGCGAGGTGGCGGCCGGTGGCGATTGTCTGGATGACGAACAGCGCGATCAGGATCGTGCCGACGCCGCCGATGAGCAGATCGTAGCCCGAATAGTCGCCAAGCACGTCGGCCGCCTTGCCCTGGACGTACATCGCGATCGTGAGCGCGATCAGCAGCACGCGCAGCTCGGTGGGGCCGGCAGCGAGGTATGACAGCTTGAGTTCGCCGATCACGCGCGCCGACAGGAAGGCGTGGATCGAGAGCAGAAGATAGCCCGCGAGTGCGATCAGCGCGATATCCATCGTCACGAACGGGCTGAGGCCCATGCCGGCGAGGATCAGCAGCACCGCCAGCCCATCGCAGCTATGATCGATGAAATAGCCGTAGGACGGGCGCTCGATATGGCGGAAACGCGCGAGGCTGCCGTCGAGCGAGTCGCCGAGCCACTGGACGACATAGCCGCCGAGCGCGACGAACAGCCATTCGGCGGAGAAGGTGCTGAGCGCGTACCCGAGGAAGATAGCGACCGCCCCGACCATCCCCGTCACCGTGAGTTTGTCGGGCGTCACCCAGGCGGGCAGATGCGCGCACAGCCAGGTGAGGAGGCGACGTTCCGACCGGGCGAGGACATTCTGCTGGATCCGCGCCAGAGCCGGGTTTTCGGGGGATGGAGTCATGGCGCCTTATCGGCGCGTTGGGACAAGCGAGCAATCCCCGTGTAATACCCGTGTAATATTTGCGCTCGCGCGATCGATCGGCGCGATCAGCCGTAGCGCCGGCGAAGCAGCTCCCATGCTGCGCGCAGGCCGTAGGCGTCGCCGCCCTTGGGGCGGCCGGGCCGGGCAGCCGGTCGCCACGCGAACGTATCGAAATGCGCCCAGAGCGCGCCCTCGGGCACGAAGCGACGCAGGAACAGGGCGGCGGTGACCGCGCCAGCCATCCCGCCTTCGGGGGCGTTCACCATATCGGCGATGTCTGATTTGAGCATTTCGTCATAGCCGTCCCACAAGGGCATCCGCCACAAGGGATCGTGAACCGCGGTGCCCGCCGCGACCAGATCGGCGGCGAGCGCGTCGTCGTTGACGAAGGTCGCGGGGAGATCGGGGCCGAGCGCGACGCGCGCCGCGCCGGTGAGGGTCGCGAAATCAAGGATCAGTTCGGGCGCGGACTCACCCGCTTTGGCGAGCGCGTCGCCGAGGATCAGCCGGCCTTCGGCGTCGGTGTTGGTGTTCTCGACCGTCAGCCCTTTTCGCGAGCGGAGCACGTCGCCGGGGCGAAAGGCATTGCCCGCGATCGCATTCTCGACCGTGGGGATGACGAGGTGGAGGCGGACCTTGAGATGGTTCGCCATGACCAGCCCAGCGAGCGCGAGCGCATGCGCCGCGCCGCCCATATCCTTCTTCATCAGCTTCATCGATGCGGCGGGCTTGATGTCGAGCCCGCCCGAATCGAACACCACGCCCTTGCCGACGATGGCGACGCGGGGCGCATCGGCCGGCCCCCATTCGAGTTCGACGAGGCGCGGCTCGCGACCCTTGGCGGCGGCTTTCCCAACCGCGTGGATCATCGGATAGCCCTTGACCAGTGCGTCGCCGTGGGTGGTGGTAACGGTGGCGCCGTGCGCCTTCGCCAGATCCCCGACGGCGGCTTCGATCTCCGCCGGGCCGAGATCGGCGGCCGGAGTATCGACGAGATCGCGGACGCGCGCGGTCGCCTCGGCGAGGCGGACGGCATCGGCGATCGCGGCCGGATTGGAGGTGAGCAGGACGCGCGCGCCGGTATCGCCCTCGGGCGTGCGGTAGCGGGTGAAGCGATGCTGCGCGAGCAGCCAGCCGAGCGCGGCGGCGCCGGGATCGCCGGCGGCGAGGCGGTAGGTGCCCTCGGGCAGTGCCCTGGCGCGCGAGGCGATCCGCCAGGGCGAGCTTTCGGCTTCGTTACAGACGAGCAGCGCCGACCAGTCCTCGGCATTGTCGCCGGGCAGGATCGCGGCGTTGCCGGGCTTGCCGGTGAGGCGGTTGGCGGCCGCGATCGCGCGGACGCGCGGCGGCTGGTGGGCGAGCCAATCGGCCCAATCGTCAGGGTGGACGACGTGGAGCGTGCGGGCGGGCTGGCTCTTGTCGGGCTGGAGGAGGGCGGCGAAATCGGTCATCGGGATATCAACTCATGGGGGCGACGAGGAACTGCTCGTACCGGCCGTTCTCGCCGGGTTCGGCATAGGTGCTGACCGAAAGCTTCCGGTCGGGATAGGTGACGGTGTAGCCACGATAGACGAAGCCGCCGCGCAGCTTGGGGCTGCCGCGCGGCTCGAAGCTGACGGGTTCGCCGAGCGCGGAGAGGCTGGTCTGATAATCCTTCTGCGCCTCGTCGGTGAAATAGTAATTGGCATCCTCGGTCATCAGCGTGCGATCGAGCGTGCCGGTGACGAGCTGGTCGTAGACCTTGCGCGCTTCGGCGGTCTTGACGGTTTCGTCGGTGTCGGCGGCGGCGTTCGCGATGGCGGGGAAGGCGGTCTTGACGATCCCTTGCGTGATCGTGAGGAACGCGTTCGAGAAATCGCTGTTGACGAACACGACGACCGCCGCCTTGTCTTTGGGAAAGACGATGTTTTCCGAGAGGAAGCCGACCGCTTCGCCGCTGTGTTCGACATAGGCATGGCCGTTCTTCTCACCGACGTCGACACCGAGGCCGTAGCCGGTATCCTTGCCGTTCGTGAGCAGGATCGCGGTTTCCTGCGCGGCCCAATCGTCGGCGGGGAGCACGGTGCGGTCGATGCGGGCGATATCCCATTTGGCGAGGTCGCTCGCAGTCATCGCCAGTTCGCCCGCGGCGTAGAGCCAGCCGGGCGCGGCGGGCTTTTCCGGGCGCACCGGGCCGAGCGCGTAGCGATGATAGCCGACCGGATAGCCCTTGCCGATCGCGAGATCCTGGTTGATCGGGTGCATGTCGAGCTTCGAGAAGATGTGCGCCTTCAGGAAATCGAGCAGCTTCGTGCCCGAGACCTTTTCGACGATCATGCCCGCGACGACGTAACCCGTGTTCGAATATTGCCACTGGGTGCCCGGCGGGAAATCGAGCGGCTTCTTCGCCCAGCGATCGACGATCTGCTGCGGGGTGACGGGATGTTCCATCGCGGCGAAGCTGTAATCCTGCGGCCAGTAATCCTGGAGGCCGGAGGTGTGACTGAGAAGCTGGCGGATCGTGATGTGATCCCCTTGCGTGATGCCGGGGACGTATTTGCTCACGGGATCGTCGAGGGTGAGCTTGCCCTGATCCTCGAGCAGCAGCAGCGCGGCGGCGGTGAACTGCTTCGAGATCGAGGCGATCTGATAGGGCACGTCGGTGCGTGCTTGCGCGATGTCGAGCGATTGCTTGCCCCACGCTTTGGTGAAGACGATTTTCCCGCCGCGCACGATCGCGACCGAGGCCGACGGGACGCCGGTATCGGCGAGCGTCGTGGTGACGAGCGTGTCGATCTGTTGCGATTCTTCGGCCGTCAGCGCCTGCGCGAACGCGGGGACCGAGACGAACAGCGCCAGCGCGGCGACGGCGGAGCGGAACGGCTTCATGGAATTTCCCCGGATCAGAAACTGTCGTGGCGCGAGCATAGGAGGCTCGCGGGCCTCAGAACAGCCCCGGCACAAAGCGGCGCACGCGCGCGGCATAGGCATCGTAATCGGCGCCGAACATGGTGCGCAGCAGCGCCTCCTCGACCATGATCCGCTGCCAGGTGCCGAGCGCGTAGAGCGGAATCGCGACGATCAGCCGCGGCCAGGTGCCAAGGCCGATCGCGATCGCCAGCATGAACAGGAATAACGCGACGTAGATCGGGTGGCGGACATGGGCGAAGGGGCCGGTGGTGACGAGTTGGTGATCGGCGCGGGTGCGCGCGACGATGCTCCAGTTCCGGCCCATCGTGCGCGACGCCCAGACGAACAGGCCGACGGTGGCCGCCATCAGCAGCGCGACGGCCGCCGCCTGAAGCAAGGCGCGCGCGCCGAGCGGATCGAGCGTCGGGGTCCACGCCGCGCCCGCGACGATGGCGATCGCGATGCCCTGAATGACGATGCCGAGGATCGAGCGGAGCGATTGCCGGTGCTTTGCTTCCGGCGCGCGCCGCAACCAGGCGGCGATCAGGGCGACGAGGAACGCGACAAACCCGAGCGCGAGGGCGGCGAGCGCGGGGAGGCCGGTGGGGGTGGTCATGCCGACCGTGGCGCCTCAACCGTCATGCCGGGTTTGTTCCGGCATCCAACTATCCACCAGCGCTTGCGTTCGTGGCACGTTGGACCCCGGAACAAGTCCGGGGTGACGCATCGTTTGCCGCAACATCATTCCTTCTTCGCCGCCGCCGCGCGCTTGGCCATCTGCGCTTTCATATACGCCTGATAACGATCGATCGCGTCGTTCTGCTTGAGGATGCGGTCCCACGGATCGAGTACGACGTGCGCGTTTGCGGGGACGGCGAGCGTGCCGGTGCCTCCCGTCATCGGCAATTTGGTGACCTTGCCATCGACCTGGACCTCGACCGGCATCGGGAAGGGCAGGTTCGCCGGCGCCTGCCAGGTAAGCGTGAGTTGGTCGCCGCGCCGCTGCTGGACCAGCTTCGGCAGTGCCGCCTGTTTGAGATAGACGTCGAAGAACCAGCCGTAATCCTTGCCCGTCACCTTCTTCACGTTGGCGATATATTCTTGCGTGGAGCCGAAGCGCGGCTTGAAATTGCCGGGCCGTGGATCGGGACGGCCATAGACTTCGAGCGTCGTCACCTGCTTGAAGGCATCGTCGCCGATGAGGTTGCGGAGCGTGTGGAGCATCCACGCGCCCTTCATGTAGATGTCCTGGCCGGGGCCGCCCTTGTCGGCTTCGTACACTTCCTCCTCGGTGCGCAGTTTGCCCGAGACGATCGGCGCCTGATTCATGATGTTGTTGCGCTGGCCGAGCATCATCGCGGCATAGCGCGCCTCGCCCTCGCGCCAGCGGCCGTAGAAGGGCTGCATGTAGCTCTCATAACCCTCGTGGAGCCAGTAATCGTCCCAATTGGCGGCGGTGAGCTGGTTGCCGAACCATTCGTGGCCGAATTCGTGCTGGAACAGCCAGTCGAACCCCTCGGGCGCCTTGGCATATTCGTTGCCATAGGCGTTGATCGTCTGGTGCTCCATGCCCTTGTGCGGCGTTTCGACCACGCCGACCTTCTCGTCGCCGAACGGATAGGGGCCGACGACGCTTTCGTAGAAATCGAGCGTCGGCGCGAATTCGGCGAACAGTTCCTTCGCCTGCTGCTCCTCGCCCGGGAGATACCAATAGAACATCGGAATCTCGTTGCCGAAGCGGCTTTTGTAGGTGCCCGAAATCTCCTCATACGGGCCGATGTTGAGCGCGACGCTATAGGGATTGGGGCTCTTGGCGCTCCAGTTCCAGGTGGTGCGGCCGTCGGGAAGCGTGTCGACGCCGACGAGCACGCCGTTGGCGGGCGCCTTCAGCCCCTTGGGCACGGTGATGTGGAGATCGACGCGGCCCGGCTCGCCTTTCGGAAAATCGAGGCACGGCCAGAACAGGTCGCAACCATAGCCTTCGGCAGTGCTCGCGATCCACGGGCGGCCGTCGGGGGTTTGGGACCAGACCATGCCGTCGTCCCACGGCGCGCGCACCGCGACGTGCGGGGTGCCGCCATAGGTGATGGTCGTGGTCACCGTGCCGCCCTTGGCGATCGGCCTCGGCAGCGCGATCGTGAGCTGGCCGTCGGGGTTGGACCAGGCCGAGGCGGGCAGCGCCTTGCCGTCGATCGCGATTCCCTGCGGCCCCAGATTGGTGTCGAGATCGATCACCAGCCTTGCCAGCGGCGCGGTGGCGGTGAACGTGAGCGTCGCGACGCCCTTCAACTGCCGCATCTCGGGCAGCACCTCGATCGCGAGGTCGGCGACGTCGAAGCGCATCGCCTGCTGCTCGGGCGGCCGCTCGCCGCCCGATATTTCGGTCTGCGCGCTGATCGGCGGCTCGCCCTTTTCGGGCAGCGCCTGCGCGCTCGCAGCGGTGGCGACCGCGAGGAGCGAGGCGGCGAGGAGCGAGGCGGCGAGGAGGAATGTGGGCGTACGATGCACTAGTCGGCCTTTCGCTTTTCCATCTGGGCATTCCGCCATGCCCGGAAGGCGTCGACGGTATCGGACTGCTTGAGGATCTTCGCGCCCGGATCGGCGAGGACGTGGACGCCCGCCGGAACGGTGAGGCTGCCGGTGCCGTCCGTCATCGGCAGCGTCTCGATGGTGTCGCCGACGCGGACCTCGAGCGGCATCGGGAAGGGCTTGCCGTGCGGCGCCTGCCAGGTGAAGGTCACCTTGTCGCCGGCGCGGGTTTCGACCAGTTCGGGCAGCGCGGCATCATAGATGTAGACGTCGAACAGCCACTGATAATCCGTGCCCGAGGTCTGCTTCACGAAGCGGACGAAATCGGGCGTCGCGCGCGATGTCTGTTGATAATTGCCCGGCTTCGGATCGGTGCGATCGTAGACGAGCAGGCGCACGGCATCGAAGAAGGCCTTGTCGCCGATCAGGTTCCTGAGCGTGTGGAGCGTCCACGCGCCCTTGGTATAGATGTCGCCGCCGCGGCCCGGATCCCGGACGTACACGTCCTCGGCGGTCTGCGGCTTGCCGCGCACCAGCGGCGCCTCCGCGCTGATACCCTGGCGCGATTGCGCGAGCATCCCCGTATAGGCCCACTCGCCGTCGAGCCAGTCGCCGTAGAGCGGCTGCATGTAGGCCGCGAAGCCTTCGTGGAGCCAGAAATCGTCCCAGTTCGCCGCGGTCATCTGGTTGGCGAACCATTCGTGGGAAAATTCGTGTTGGAAGAGATTGTCGAAGCCGTAGGGCGATTTCGCGTATTCGTTGCCGTACGCGTTGATCGTCATGTGCTCCATGCCCTTGTGCGGGGTTTCGACCACGCCGAGCTTCTGGTCGCCGAAGGGGTAGGGGCCGATCACGCTTTCGAAGAAATCGAGCGTCTTGGGAAATTCGGCGAACAGTTCCTTCGCCTGTTGTTCCTCGCCCGGCAGATACCAATAGAACATCGGAATCTCGTTGCCGAAGCGGCTTTTGTAGGTGTCCGAGATCTGTTCGTACGGGCCGACGTTGAGCGCGATGCCGTAGAGCGTGGGGTGCTTCACGCTCCAGTTCCAGGTGGTGCGGCCGTCGGGAAGCGTCTGCTTGCCCTTGAACACGCCGTTCGAGGGCGCGACCAGCCCGGCGGGCACGGTGATGTGGAGATCGATCCGATCGGGCTCGTAGGTCGGATAATCGATGCACGGCCAGAACATGTCGCAGCCTTCCATCTGGACCGCGGTCGCGACCCAGGGCTGGCCGCCGGGGGTCTTCGCCCAGACGAAGCCGCCGTCCCACGGCGCGCGGACCGCGACGTGCGGGGTGCCGGCGTAGGTGATCCTGGCGGAAACCTTGCCGCCTGTGGGCACCGTCTTGCCGAGTTCGATCGTCATCCGGCCTTCGGGGTTCGACCACGCGCCTTTGGCGAGCGGCTTGCCGTCGATCGCGATCGCCGAGACGGGCAGGTTGCGATCGAGATCGATCACGAGGCGCGAGACGGGGCTTTCCGCGGTGAAGTTGAGCGTCGCGACGCCGGCGATCGCCTCGCGATCGGGGAACACCTCGAAACTGAGATCGGCGGTGTCGAAGCGAACCGCTTTCTGTTCGGGCGCAAGCGGGCCGCCCGAGGACGCGGTCTGCGCGGTGATCGGCGGCTGGTCCTTTTCGGCGGCGAGCGCGGGTGTGGTGGCGGCCAGCGCGAGCAGCGAGGCGGCGGCAAGGCGTGCGATCATCGGTCCCCCCTTTGATATGTCGGCCTTTATGGCTTCCGCGTGGGGATGAAGTCCAGCAGGCGATTGATGGCGGCAGCACGCTTCCCATATAAGCGGCGAGGAGCGCCCCGGTCGGGCGCCATTGGAGTGTTCATGACCCAGCGTTTCCCCGTTCTGCCGCTGCGCGACATCGTGGTTTTCCCGAACATGATCGTGCCGTTGTTCGTCGGTCGTGACAAATCGGTCGCCGCGCTCGAGGCGGCGATGGAGGCCGACAAGGAGATTTTCCTCGTTGCGCAGCTCGACCCGGCCGAGGACGATCCCGAGCGCGACGACCTGTACGACATGGGCGTCAGCGCGACCGTGCTCCAGTTGCTCAAGCTGCCCGACGGCACGGTGCGCGTGCTCGTCGAGGGCAAGCAGCGCGGCTCGCTGGAGGCGATCGAGCAGGCCGGCACCCATCTGACGGCGACGGTCGCGCTGATCGACGACGCCGAGGCCGAGGGAACCGAAGTGGCCGCGCTGATGCGCTCGGTGGTCGACCAGTTCGAGAATTATGCCAAGCTCAACCGCAAGCTGCCCGCCGAGACCGCGGTGCAACTGAGCGAGATCGACGATGCTTCGCGGCTTGCCGACGCGGTAGCGGGCAACATCTCGATCAAGGTCGCCGACAAGCAGGCGCTGCTCGTCGAGCGCGACCCGGCCAAGCGGCTGGAGATGGCCTATGCCTTCATGGAAGGCGAATTGGGCGTCCTCCAGGTCGAGAAGAAGATCAAGGGTCGCGTCAAGCGCCAGATGGAAAAGACGCAGCGTGAATATTACCTCAACGAACAGTTGAAGGCGATCCAGCGCGAACTGGGCAACGAGGGCGAGGAAGAAGGCGACGAGATCGCCGAGCTGACGGGCAAGATCGCCAAATTGAAGCTCTCCAAGGAAGCGCGCGCCAAGGCGACCGCCGAATTGAAGAAATTGAAGACGATGGCGCCGATGTCGGCCGAGGCCACCGTCGTGCGCAATTATCTCGACGTGCTGCTGGGGCTGCCGTGGGGCAAGAAATCGAAGCTCAAGAAGGATATCGCCATCGCGCAGGAGGTGCTCGACGAGGACCATTATGCGCTCGAGAAGGTCAAGGACCGGATCGTCGAATATCTGGCCGTGCAGGCGCGCACCAACAAGCTCAAAGGCCCGATCCTGTGCCTCGTCGGCCCGCCGGGGGTGGGTAAGACGAGCCTCGGCAAGTCGATCGCGCGCGCGACGGGTCGCGAGTTCGTGCGGCAATCGCTGGGCGGGGTGCGCGACGAGGCCGAGATCCGCGGTCACCGCCGGACCTATATCGGCTCGCTGCCGGGCAAGATCGTCAGCAACCTGCGCAAGGCGGGGACGAGCAATCCGCTGTTTCTGCTCGACGAGATCGACAAGCTGGGCCAGGATTTTCGCGGCGATCCGGCGTCGGCGCTGCTCGAAGTGCTCGATCCCGAACAGAACAACAAGTTCCAGGATCACTATCTGGAGGTCGATATCGACCTGTCGGACGTGATGTTCGTGACCACTGCGAACACCTTGAACCTGCCGCAGCCGCTGCTCGACCGGATGGAGATCATCCGGCTGGAGGGCTATACCGAGGACGAGAAGGTCGAGATCGCCGAGCGGCACCTGCTCGCCAAGCAGATCGAGGCGCATGGGCTGAAGGAAGGCGAGTTCACGCTCACCACCGAGGGGCTGCGCGCGCTGATCCAGTTCTACACCCGCGAGGCGGGGGTGCGCACGCTCGAACGCGAGATCGCCAAGCTGGCGCGCAAGGCGCTGCGCAGGATCCTCGAAGGCAAGGCGGAGAGCGTGACGATCACGCCCGAGAACCTCGGCGAGTTCGCGGGGGTGCGCAAATATCGCTACGGGCTGTCGGAGGAAGAAAACCAGATCGGCGCGGTCACCGGGCTCGCCTGGACCGAGGTCGGCGGCGAATTACTGACGATCGAGAGCGTGACGGTGCCCGGCAAGGGCCAGGCCAAGACCACCGGCAAGCTGGGCGACGTGATGAAGGAATCGGTCGAGGCCGCGTTCAGCTTCATCAAGGCGCGCAGCCCGAGCTATGGCATCAAGCCGAGCCTGTTCAACCGCAAGGACGTCCACATCCACCTGCCCGAAGGCGCGGTGCCCAAGGACGGGCCGTCGGCCGGGATCGGGATCGTGACCTCGATCGTCTCGACGTTGACCGGGGTGCCGGTGCGGCGCGAGATCGCGATGACGGGCGAGGTGACGCTGCGCGGGCGCGTGCTGCCGATCGGTGGCTTGAAGGAGAAGCTGCTCGCGGCATTGCGCGGGGGCATCGAGACGGTGCTGATCCCCGAGGAGAACGAGAAGGACCTCGTTGAGCTGCCGCAGAACATCAAGGACGGGCTCAAAATCATCCCCGTCGGCCATGTCGACGAGGTGTTGCGACTCGCATTGACCGCGCCGATCGAGGCGATCGATTGGACCGATGCGGATGAACTTGCGGCCCAGCCACCCGCCGGAACCCCGGGGATCGGCGGCGAAATGCACCATTGAGCGGCATAATCACCGGAATTTGGGACGACTTGCCCCGGATTCCGGCGATTTCCCTTTGACTCGGGCCGGTCGAATGGCCTTACTGCGCCACCGGCTTAGGCCGCGATTCCTTTTTTGACCATCAAACGGGGGTTCCCAGGGAATGAACAAGCAAGAACTGATCGGCGCCGTGGCCGATGCGTCGGGTCTCGGCAAAGGCGACGCCAGCAAAGCGGTCGAGGCCGTGTTCGATTCGATTTCGGGTGCGCTCAAGAAGGGCGACGAGGTTCGCCTGGTCGGCTTCGGCACCTTCTCGGTTTCGAAGCGCAAGGCATCGACGGGCCGCAATCCGCGCACCGGCGAGCCGATGACGATCAAGGCATCGACCCAGCCCAAGTTCAAGGCGGGCAAGGGCCTGAAGGACGCGGTCAACTAAAAGACCGTTACGCCATTGGCAGGCGGTCTGGACAAGTGCCGGCCGCCTGCTAAAGGGCTGCGAACGCGAAGCGGCGGCGTGATCCGCCGCTTTGTCGTTTCGGGCGCGTAGCTCAGTGGTAGAGCACTGTGTTCACACCGCAGGGGTCGCTGGTTCAATCCCAGCCGCGCCCACCATCCAAGGCTTCGAATTGACTGGATTTTCCAGTTGGTTCGGAGCCTTTGATTTTGGAAGCCGGTTGCGTCGGATCGGACAAGCTCAGGGCGAACGGGTCGGGGTCTGACACTCGTGTGCTGATGGCCCGTGTTCTAAACGATTGCCACCGCGACGAGCGCCAGCGCTACCAGCCCGGCGATGAAGATCAGCCGCCGGCGGCGCGTGCGCAGGATGATGGTGCCGCCACGCGCCTGCCGCGCCGTCAGATGGACCGGAGGGTCGTCGGGCATGGACGTCTCCTCAGTCGGCGACCGGCTGTTCGAGCCTGGGTTCGGCCGCGTCTTCGCCGGTGACGACGACCATATCGACGGGGACATATTCGTGCGGACCGGCATGATGCCTGGGCGCGCGGCAGATGCAGTTCGGCGGATCGTGGGGGCGGCGCAGGCAATCGCGCGCGGCATCGAGCACGAGCAATGTGATCATGGCCGCGGCCCGCGGTGGTGAAGGCGCCGGTATGCGGCCATCGGATGTCTCTCCTGCGACGCCCCCGATGCCCGCTGACGCGCCCCCGCGGCGCGCGATCGATTTCCATTAGAGCCTGATGATTTTAAGTCGAACCGCTCCCCAAACCCGTTCGTCCCCGGACTTGATCCGGGGTTGTCGAAGCACCGCACTTCATGGCGCAAGCGATTAACGAGCCCATCGCAGAACGGCCCTTCGACAAGCTCAGGGCGAACGGATCAACCTAAAGTCATCGCACTCTAGCACATCGGGCGATCGGATGGACGATGATGTGGCTTAGCTGTGCCTCAACGACGATCAGCCGTGGTTTTCGAAGCGGTGCTGGCCCGCTCCCCACCCGGCCTCCCAACGGCAGTATTCTATAGGTGGCCGGGTGAGGAGCGGATCGGCGCCGCAATGCGCCGACAGGCGCATCCGAAACGCGCTCAGGCGTCGGGTTCGGTGCGCGGGCGGGGCCAGGGGCGTTCGCGGAACCATTTGGTGATGATGTACTTGGTGCCGCTGCGCACCTTCATCCCGTGATGGAGCGTGGCCGGATTGAGCAGACCGTCGGGCCGGCGGTTGTTCCAGGCGAGCAGCTTGCCGGTTTCGGGCTGGATGGTCTTGTCGATCGCCTTGAAGCGGGTGGCGCCCCCGGCACCGGGCTGGTTCAGGTAGATCATCACCGTCCAGGTACGGTTGCCGGTGTGGCGGCAATGGATCTTATAGTCCTCGCCGCCGGGCTCGAAATAATCGGTGTGCGCCTTGAATTCCTGGCCGACCGCGTAGCGCTGCCCCTGGACCGGCTCGCCGTACGCGCGATCGAGCCCGGTGAACGCCGAGATCAGCGCCTCGACGCGATCGATCACCGGATCGGCCGAATCGAGATCGCACGTCTCGCTGGTGCGAAACGCAGTGTCGCCGTTGGCGTCGGCGATCGTCGAGGGACGGCGGCGGGCGTCGATCCGGTCGATCACCGCGGCGCAGGTTTCGGGATCGAGAAAGCCGCGCCTGGCGAACAGCGTCAGTTTGGGGGTCGGAACGCGCTGGATCGCGGGCTGGGCGCGCAGCGTTTCGAGGACGTGATCGGCGGGCAGGCCGGAGCCGGGATCGGCGACGCGGGCGGGCGGCGTGGACATGCGCCATCTGTGCCAAAATTCGCGATCGATCGCCAGCGCCGATGCGGGTATCGGGGAGCATGAGGCGCGTGGTCTCGTGCCACCTCCCCTTGCGGGGGAGGATCGACGCGGGCAGGGTGCGTGGCGCTTGACGCTGGGGCGGTCGCGCCGCTAGGGGCCACGCGATCACGGCGACCGTAGTTCAATTGGTTAGAGCGCCGGCTTGTGATGCCGGAAGTTGCGGGTTCAAGTCCCGTCGGTCGCCCCATTATCGCTCAGGGTCGGCGTCGCCGATTGCCGCCCCGTCGAAGGCCCCATCGAAGGAGAGCCATGACCGCGAGCTGGGGCTTCCCCGATTTCGATGCGCACGAAGGCGTTCACCTGTTCACCGATCCGGCCTCGGGGCTGAGCGCGATCATCGCGATCCATTCGACCGCGCTCGGCCCGGCGGCAGGCGGCGTGCGCTTCTGGCATTATGCCGATTCGGACGATGCGATCACCGATGCGCTGCGATTGTCGCGCGGGATGAGCTTCAAGAATGCGATGGCGGGGCTGGCGCTCGGCGGCGGCAAGGGCGTGGTGCTGGCAGCCAGGCCGGGCGAGACGATCAGCGAGGCGCAGTTGAAGGCGTTCGGGCGCGCGGTCGATTCGCTCGGCGGGCGTTACGTGACCGCCGAGGATGTCGGCATGTCCGAAGCGCGGATGAAGGTGATCGCCGGTGAGACGCGGTACGTCTCCGGCCTGCCAGTCGCGAGCGGTGCCGCGGGCGGCGATCCGGGGCCGTATACCGCGCGCGGCATCTATCTGGGCGTCAAGGCGGCCGCCAAGCGTGGGCTCGGCGCGGACGACATGAAGGGGGTTCATGTCGCGATCCAGGGCGTCGGCTCGGTCGGTGGCGGGCTGGCGCGGCTGCTCGCGAAGGACGGGGCGAGGCTGACGCTTGCCGACGTCGACGCCGACAAGGCGATGGCGCTTGCCGAAGAATTGGGCGCGGAGACGGTCGACGCCGCCGAGGTGCTGGCGCTGGAGGCCGATATCGTCAGCCCCAACGCGCTGGGTGCGATCCTGACCGAGCGGACGATTCCCCGGCTCAGGACCACGGTGATCGCGGGGGGCGCCAACAACCAGCTCGCGACGATTGCCGACGGCCAGCGGTTGTTCGAGCGCGGCATTCTCTATGCGCCCGATTATGTGATCAACGCGGGCGGGATCATCAACGTCGGGCTCGAATATCTGGGACATGGCGACGAGGCCGAGGTGATGGCGCGGATCGACAAAATTCCCGAACGGCTGACCGAGGTGTGGGACGAAAGCCTGCGCGCCGGCCGGCCGGCGTCCGAGGTCGCCGACGCGATCGCCGAGCGGCTGATCGGGCGGGGGTAGGAATCACCCTCGACTCCGTCGCCCTGAACTTGTTTGGCGACTATCCCCTTCAGATACGTACTTTCATTCACCACCCCGGCGAAGGCCGGGGTCCAGCATCGGGCGGCGCGCACCTGGGGCCCGGCCTTCGCCGGGGTGGGAAGAGGGGGTAATTCGGCGCTTACGTATCCGAAGGGGATGAACGCCAATTTGTTTCAGGGTCCATCGTGCAGCGGGCAACGTCGATGCGAACGGCAGAATGGATGCTGAAACAAGTTCAGCATGACGGCAAGTGATGGTGGATTCGCGCTCGGCGATCCCCTAACGATCGGCGGTGCCCGTGCTCCACGCCCTTGCCAACCCGACGCGGTTCCTGAAGATCGCGCGGCCGTTGACGCCAATCCTGTTATGGCTCGGCGTCGCGCTGTTCGCGGTCGGCGCGTGGGGCGGGCTGATGCGGACGCCGCCCGATTACCTTCAGGGCGAGACGGTGCGGATCATGTATATCCATGTGCCGACCGCGTGGCTCGGCATGGGCGGCTGGAGCGGGATCGCGATTTCGAGCATCGTCTTTCTCGTCTGGCGGCATCCGCTGGCGAGCGTCGCGGCGCGCGCGATCGCGGTGCCGGGCGCGGTGTTCGCAGCGCTGTGCCTCGTTACCGGATCGATCTGGGGACGGCCGACCTGGGGGACGTGGTGGCAATGGGACGGGCGGCTGACCTCGATGCTGCTGCTGTTCTTCGTCTATCTCGCCTATATCGCGCTGGCGCGCGCCGATCATGACCGCGGCGGCGACGGGCGTATTCCGGCGATCTTCGGGATTGCGGGCACGGTGCTGCTGCCGATCATCCGCTATTCGGTCACCTGGTGGAACACGTTGCACCAGGGGCAGAGCATCGGGCTGACCGGCTCGACGATCGATTCGGCGATCCTGTGGCCGCTGTTCTGGACGCTCGCGGGGGCGAGCCTGTTCTTCGCGGGCGTGGTGTTGATGCGAATGCGCGCACTGGTGGCGGCGCAGCGCGTCGAGGCGCGATTGCGGCGGCTCGCGGTATGACCCACTGGGGCTTCGTCGCGGCCGCTTACGGCGTGACGCTGACCGCCGCAGCGGTGCTCGCGCTGGCGAGCTGGCGCGCGATGGTGACGGCCGAACGCGCGGTCGAGGATCTGCGGCGATGAAGGCCAAGCATCAGCGACTGGTGCTCGTGCTGCTCGCGCTGGTCGCGGTGCTGGGCGCGAGCGGGCTCGCGCTCTCCGCGCTCAAGGATCAGGCGGCGTTCTTCTATGCGCCGGGCGATGTGGCGCGCGACGGCCTGCCGCTCGGCAAGCATGTGCGGCTGGGCGGGATGGTCGAAAAGGGATCGATCGCGCGACAGGCGGACGGGGTGTCGATCGCCTTCGTCGTCACCGATGGCGTGGCCAAGGTGCCGGTGCGTTTCCGCGGCGTCGTGCCCGACCTGTTCAAGGAGGATTCGGGCGTGGTCGCCGAAGGGCAGTTCCAGTCCGACGGCAGCTTCGTCGCCGACAATCTGCTCGCCAAGCATGACGAGAAGTACATGCCGCCGCAGGTCGCGGGAGCGATGCACGAGACCAAGTCGCTCGAGCCATGATCGCCGAAGCCGGTCTTGCCGCCTTGTGGTTCGCCGCAGCGCTGGCGCTGTTGCAGCTCGTGCTGGCGGCGATGGGCGTGCGGGCGACGCGTGCTCCTGCGGAAGCAGGAGCCCAGGCCCCCGAGGACGGCGCTCGTGACTCCTGGACTCCCGCTTTCGCGGGAGAACGGGGGGTGGCGGATCAGCTTCTTGCGGCGGTCCGGCCGGTGGCGGTGGTGCAAGGTGCTCTCGCAGTGCTGGCGATGGGGTTGCTGATCGCGCTGTTCCTGCGCAGCGATATGTCCGTCCTGCTGGTCGCGCAGAACAGCCACACCGCCAAGCCGTGGCTGTATAAATTCGCGGGCGCGTGGGGCAACCATGAAGGCTCGATGCTGCTGTGGGTGACGATCCTGGGCGCGGCGGGTGCGGCGGTGGCGCTGCTCGAAAAGCGGTTGCCGCCGGCGACGCTGATCGCGACATTGGGCGCGCAGGCCGCGATCGCGCTGGGTTTCTACGCCTTCCTGCTGTTTTCCTCGAACCCGTTCGCGCGGCTGCTGCCGGCGCCGGCGGACGGCAACGGGCTCAATCCGCTGTTGCAGGACCCTGGTTTGGCGTTCCATCCGCCGACGCTCTACGCGGGCTATGTCGGGCTGTCGGTGGCGTTTTCGTTCGCGGTCGGCGCGATGGTGACGCGCGACGTGGGGCCGGCATTCGCGCGGGCGATGCGGCCGTGGGTGCTGGGGGCGTGGATTTTCCTGACGCTGGGGATCACTGCGGGCAGTTATTGGGCCTATTACGAGCTTGGCTGGGGCGGCTGGTGGTTCTGGGATCCGGTGGAGAATGCGTCGCTGATGCCGTGGCTGGCGGCGACCGCGCTGCTCCATTCGGTGACCGTGCTGGCGACGCGCGACGGCCTGCGCGCGTGGACGGTGATGCTCGCGGTGGTCGCCTTCTCGATGTCGATGGTGGGGACGTTCCTCGTCCGGTCGGGGGTGTTGACGAGCGTGCATGCTTTTGCGCTCGATCCGACGCGCGGCGAGTTCATCCTTGCGCTGCTGACGCTCTATATCGGTGGGGCGTTGGCGCTGTTCGCGCTGCGGGTGGGGACGATCCGCGCGGGCGCGACGTTCGAGCCGGTGAGCCGCGAGGGCGCGCTCGTCATCAACAACCTGCTGCTGTCGGTGATCCTCGCGGTCGTGCTGATCGGGACGCTTTACCCGATCGTCGCGGCGGGGATGGGGGTGCAGCTTTCGGTCGGCGCGCCGTTTTTCGACAAGACCGCGGGGCCGATCGCGCTCGCCCTGGTCGCGGTGATGGCGGCGGGGCCGCTGATCCGCTGGCGGCGCGACCGCGCTGGCGCGGTGGCGCGGCGGGTGGCGGTGCCGGGAATCGTGACGGTCGCGGTGCTGGGAATCGTGCTGGTGGCGGTGCCCGGCATCCGGGTGCTGCCGCTGTTGGGCCTCGGCTTTGCGGCCGGGCTCGCGGTGGCGAGCGTGGCGCCGCTGTGGGGCCGGGCGCTCGGGCGGACGCCGCTGTTCACCTGGGGGATGGTGATCGCGCATCTCGGGATCGCGGTGAGCCTTGCGGGCATGGCGTGCGATAGCGCGTTCACCAAGGAAACGCTGGTGGCCGCGCGCGTCGGCGAGCCGCATCGCGTCGGGCCGTTCAGCGTGACGCTGGAAGGAATCCGCCCCGTCGTCGGCGACAATTGGTCGGCGCTCGAGGCTAAGCTCGTCGCGCGGCGCGGCGAAGGCGCGCCGTTCGTGCTGCGCCCGCAATCGCGCTTCTTTTCCGCGCCGCCGACGGTGACGAGCGAATCGGCGATCGCGACGCGGCTCGACGGACAGCTTTATACCGTGCTCGGGCAAGCCGATGATCAGGGCCGCTGGCAATTGCGGTTGTGGTGGAAGCCGTTCGTGACGCTGATCTGGCTTGGCGGCGCGCTGATCGCGCTGGGGGGCCTGTTGTCGCTGCTCGGGCGGCTGGTGCGCGAAGGCCGCGTGGCGCGGCGCGAGGAGGAGGCATGAGGAAGGCGCTGATCTGGCTGCCGTTCGTTGCCTTTGTCGGCGTGCTTGCGGTGGTGGCGATCGGGCTGTTCCGGCCCGCCGATCGCGATGTGCGGTCGGCGCTGGTCGGCCACGAATTGCCCGAATTTGCGTTGCCTGCGATGGTCGAGGGCGTGCCGGGCGTCGACAAGGCGCGCTTCACGCAAGGCACGCCGCGGCTGCTCAACGTCTTTGCGAGTTGGTGCATTCCCTGCATCGCCGAATCGCCGCAACTGATGCGGCTGAAGGCGATGGGCGTGCCGATCGAGGGCGTCGCGGTGCGCGATACGCCGGAGAATACCGGCATTTTTCTGCGCCGCTACGGCAATCCGTTCGTGGGCGTCGGCGACGATCGTGACGGGCGGCTGCAACTCGCGATCGGATCGTCGGGGGTGCCCGAAAGCTATGTGATCGACGGCAAGGGCCGGATCGTGCTCCAGCATATCGGCGACATCCGGGCCGAGGATGTCGAGACGATCGCCGCCGCCGTGCGGGGTGCGCGATGAAGCGGTTGGTGGCCCTCGCGCTGCTGGTCGCAGCGCCTGCGTTTGCCGACACGCCGCTGCCGCCCGCGGCGATGGCCGACACGCAGCTTCCCGATCCGAGGCAGGAGGCCAAGGCCAAGGCGCTGATGGACGAGTTGCGCTGTGTCGTGTGCCAGGGACAGGCGATCGCCGACAGCGATGCCGACATGGCGGGGCAGATGCGCGCGCTGGTGCGCGAACGGATCGCGCAGGGCGAGAGCCCGGACCAGATCCGCGATTGGCTGATCGACCGGTATGGCGCTTATATCACCTATGATCCGCCGATGAGCGCGGTGACGGCGCCGCTGTGGCTGGCGCCGATCGTGCTGCTGCTGGCAGGGGTGTGGATCGCGCGTGCGAGCTTCAAGCAGCGGAGGCGGCGCTGATGGGCTGGGTGTGGCTGATCGTGATCGGTGCGGGGACAGCGGGGGCGCTGGCGCTGCTCGGTGTCGGGCGCGGCTTGTGGTCGCTGGTGGGCGCGGCGCTGATGCTCGGCGCGACCGGCTATGCGCTGCAAGGTCGGCCCGGTGAAGCGGGCAGCCCGGCCGAGGCCGATGCCCAGCGGATCGAGATCGATCCCGGCATCGTCAAGCTGCGCGGCGCGATGATGGGCAACTTCACCGCCGAAACCCCGTATCTGGCGGCTTCCGATGCGATGATCCGGTCGGGCGCACCCGATGCCGGTGCCGCGGTGATGCTCGCCGGCATCCGCAAGATGCCGAGGGATATGGTGCTGTGGACGGGGCTGGGCGACGCGCTGGCGCAGCATGACGGCGGGGTAGTGTCGCCCGCGTCGCTATTCGCTTTTCGGCGTGCGATGGCGTTGGCGCCGAAGCATCCGGCACCGCCTTTCTTTCTCGGGCTCGCTTATGTGCGCGCGGGCGAGTTCGCCGAAGCGCGGCCTTATTGGGCGCGCGCGCTCGACCTGACGCCCGGGGATGCAAGCTATCGCCCCGAGATCGCGGTGCGCCTGATGTTGCTCGATCGCTTTCTGGCGGTGGCGAACGGCGAGCCGCCACCCGAATAGGGTTCAGCGGCGCTTTCCGGCGGTATTGAGGTCGATCGCCGAGCGGATGAGCGCTTTCAACGCTGTCTCGTCGACCGTATCGCCTTCGTGGAAGTCGATCGCGCGGCGGACGTTGCCGTCGAGGCTCGAATTGAACAGCCCGGCCGGATCGGCGAGCGACGCGCCCTTGGCGAAGGTCATCTTGACGTGGGTCTTGTAGGTCTCGCCGGTGCAGATCATGCCGTCGCGATACCAGACGGGAACGCCGCGCCACTTCCATTCTTCGACGATGTCGGAATCGGTTGCGAGGATGACGCCGCGCAGGCGGGCGAGCATCTCGCCGCGCCAGTCGCCCAGCGCGGCGATGCGATCGTCGATCAGTTGGGCAGGGGTTTTGGCGGTTTCGGTCATGCGTGTTTCGCCTTCAGGGGATCCAGCCGGGCAGTTCGGATGCCTGGCGAATCCAGCTTGCGACCCGTTTTTCGTCCAGCGAATCGTCTTCGTGGATGTGGAAATAACGCGCGTTCTTGTCCTTCGAATCGACGGGCGGGAGCGGATCGAGCGCGGCACCCTTGAAGAACGCGACCTTGATGTAGCGCGTGAAGCAATGAAAACTCAGGAACCAGCCCTGGCCCTCGACCCCGTAGAAGGGCGAGTTCCATCGGATCGCCTTCTGTACATCGGGAACGGTGCGCGTGATCAGTGCGTCGAGGCGGCGCCCGGCGTCGCTTTTCCAGCCCGGCATCGCGGCGATATAGGCCTGCACAGGCGCATCGCCGTTGCCCTTGGCGATCTGCGGATTACCGCCCGAAAGCAGCGTCGGTTCCTGAGGTACGGTTTTCGCCATCGCGCGCTCCCGCAGCCGAATCGGTGGTGGGCGTTGTAGAACGCGGGAGGGGGCTGATTCCACCCCCGGCCGCTTGCGGGTGGGTGGGAATGTATATACATAATGTATATACGGAGGAGGCGATGACGAAGGAATATCGCGCCAAGGTGTTCAAATCGGGCAATTCGGTCGCGCTCCGGCTGCCCAAGGCGCTCGGGCTGAAGGCCGGCGAGGAAATGATCGTGCGCGAAGAACACGGCAAGTTCGAATTCGAGCCGGTGGAGGATGAGCCTCGGCGGATCGATCTGACGGGGGTCTATGGGTCGCATCCAGGCTTGAAGCCGGTTGAACGCTTGCCGATGGAGCCCCGTGAACTCGATCGGGAAGGAAAGCTGCTCCGTCGTGGATGATCCGCGCTTTCTGCTCGATACCAACATCCTGATCTACATCGCGGCCGGTGCTTCCGAGGAACTGCGTCGTCGAGTGGAACAATGCATGCCCGGTATGGCAGTGACCTCGACGCTGTGCGTCGCCGAGGCGCTGTTCGGGATGGATGAGGAAGAGGCGCTGGCCGAGGTGCTTCAGGTCTTCGAAGCGCTGCCGTTTGATCTGGAGGCGGCGCGCGTCTTTCCGACGATACCCTTCCGGCGCGGGCGGCTCGATCGCTTGATCGCGGCGCAGGCATTGTCGCGCGACCTGACGATCGTCACCAACAACGAGCGCGATTTCGCCGATGTGCCGGGATTGCGTGTCGAAAACTGGACAGTCCCGCTGTGACCTGGCGTGCTACCGTCCTCACGCTCTACCCGGCGATGTTCCCGGGGCCGCTTGGCTTGTCGCTGGCCGGACGGGCGCGGGAGGAGGGGCGGTGGGCGCTCGATACCGTCCAGATCCGCGACTTCGCGACCGACAAGCATCGCACCGTCGACGATACGCCCGCGGGCGGCGGTGCGGGGATGGTGCTGCGCGCCGATGTCGTCGCGGCGGCGCTCGACAGCGTCGCCGATACGCGGCCGGTGCTGGCGATGACGCCGCGCGGCGCGCCGCTGACGCAGGGCCGGGTGCGGGCGCTTGCCGGGGGCGAGGGCGTCACGATTTTGTGCGGGCGTTTCGAGGGGTTCGACGAGCGGCTGTTCGAGGGTCGCGCCATCGAGCAGGTATCGATCGGCGACTATATCCTGTCGGGCGGCGAGATGGGCGCGCTGGTGCTGCTCGACGCTTGCATTCGCTTGCTGCCCGGCGTAATGGGCGCGGCTTCGAGCGGGGAGGACGAGAGCTTCGAGACGGGGTTGCTCGAATACCCGCATTACACCCGACCTCAGATATGGGAAGGGCGCACGATCCCCGAAGTGCTGCGATCGGGGGATCATGCGAAAATCGCCGCCTGGCGCAAGTCGATGGCGGAGGAACAGACACGGCTACGGAGGCCGGATCTTTGGGAGCGCCACGAGGGCGCTCGGGTCCAGTCTCCCTCTGGCGCGCGGCGACAGACGAAGGACGAATGAGATGAACCTCATCCAGACGCTCGAGGCCGAGCAGATCGCCAAGTTCACCGCCGAGAAGAAGATTCCCGATTTCCGTCCTGGCGATTCGCTGCGCGTCGGCGTGAAGGTCGTCGAAGGCGAACGCACCCGCGTTCAGAATTTCGAGGGCGTGTGCATCGCCCGGTCGAGCAAGGGCATGGGATCGAACTTCACCGTCCGCAAGATTTCGTTCGGCGAGGGCGTCGAGCGCGTCTTCCCGCTCTATTCGCCCAACGTCGATTCGATCACCGTCGTCCGCAAGGGCGCCGTGCGTCGCGCCAAGCTCTATTATCTGCGTGGCCGCACCGGCAAGGCGGCGCGCATCGCCGAACGCCGCGACAATCGCCCGGTGGCCACTGCCGCCGAATGAGCGATCGATCATCGAACTTTCCGAAGGGGCGTGGGAAGGATGCTTCCCACGCTCTTTTCGTCTGCGCGTTCCGGCATCCACGGCGCTTTGACGGCGGGTGCGATCCGGCCTAAGTTTCTGAAATGAGGGGAAAGGTATCGATTCTGGCTGTGACGTTGCTGGTCACGGGCCACGCAAACGTCGCCGCAGCGCAGACAGCCGCCGCTCCACGATCCGCTGAGCCGCAAATCACGGTGGGCGATTCCGAAGGGCAGGAGATCGTCGTTGAAGGCGAGCGAGTGCCGGTGATCAAGACTCCGACGAAGATTGTTCTGGCGGGTGGGGCTGCGATGATCGACAACAGGATCGCGCTCGATAAGGCGCAGATATTTGTGCATTGCCTGGGCGATATCGACCCGGGCGTGCTGCGCGAGATTCTCGATGGGCCGCCGAATAAAGCTTCGACACAATATGCGCAGGGCCTTCTCGTCAGCAAACATATCGGTTGTCATCTGGGCTATTCGCCCCTCTCGTTCGATGACGTGAAGTCGCGCGGCGACTCCATGTTCGATCGCGGGGCGCTACTCGAATATGCGCTCGAACGATACGCTCCCGATCTGTTGCTGACGGCGGCAGACACGCATGACCCGGCGGTGCGGCGGCGGTTCAACGAGCGCGAAGCGCCGCGTAACCGGTGGCGCCTGCCCGTCGACTACCGTCATTTCGAAATTGCGCTGTGCATGGTGCGCGAGGCGCCTGAACTGTCGGTGCGGCTGGTCAAATCGCCGGTCAATTCGGAGCTTCATCGGCGACTTCAGGCGGCGATCATCGGCATCGGGCGCATTTGCCTGGGCAGTCCAAAGAAAGTGGTCGTCGATGCTACGGCTTTCCGCATATGGATTGGCGATGCGGTATGGCGCTGGGCGGAGGCGGCACGCGACGTTGATTCACTGATTCCCTTGCCTGATTAGAACGCTTGTCACGGTATCGAATTGCGCACGCCGGTTCGTTTCATCCGCAACCTTTACGCCGGCGGCTGGCGCGGCGATAGTGCGGCATGGCCCCGATCGGGGCACGAGGGGCAATCGATCATATACCGGAGAGAAACATGCCGAAAACGTGGCTGCTGGCGGGCGTGATGCTCGCGTCGATCGCGGGCGTGGCGCATGCTGAGGACGTGGCGCCCAAGAAGCTGACGCTCGATCGCGTGTTCGGCGAGCCGAGCCTGGCGGGGCCGTCGCTGCGCGGGCTCAAGCTCTCGCCCGACGGCACGCTGGTGACACTGCTCAAGGCGCGGCCCGACGAGCAGGCGCGCTATGACCTGTGGGCGATCGACACCGCGACCGGCGCTGAGCGGATGCTGGTCGATTCGAAGAAGATCGGCACCGGCGCCGAGCTCTCCGAGGCCGAGAAGATGCAGCGCGAGCGGTTGCGCATCGGCGGCGACCGGGGCATCGTCACCTATGATTGGGCACCCGACGGCAGGACGATCCTGGTGCCGCTCGACGGCGACCTCTATCTCGCGAGCCTCGACGGCAAGGTGCGCCGCCTGACCGCCACCGAAGCCGGCGAACTCAATCCCACGATCAGCCCCAACGGCGCCTATGTCAGTTTCGTGCGCGACAATGAACTGTTCGTCGCGCCGATTGGCAGCGGTGCGGAGCGGCAGATCACGCAAGGCGCGAGCGATACGGTGAGCTGGGGCACCGCCGAGTTCGTGGCGCAGGAGGAAATGGGCCGGCGCACCGGTTACTGGTGGTCGCCGGGTGACCGCTACATCGCCGTCCAGCGCACCGACGAGAGCCCGGTCGGTATCGTCAGCCGCGCGGCGATCGGGGCGGCGGGCACCAAGGTCTACGACCAGCGCTATCCGGCGGCGGGCACGCCCAACGCGCTCGTCGATCTTTACGTCATGAAACCCGACGGGTCGGGCAAGGTGAAGGTGGACATGGGGGCCGACCCCGATATCTACCTCGCCCGAGTCCATTGGTCGGCCGACGGCGATACGCTGTACGTCGAGCGCGAGAATCGCGCGCAGACCCAACTCGATATGCTCGTCGTCGATCCCGCGACGGGCACATCGCGGGTGCTGTTTTCCGAGAAATCGGGGCCGAAGAGCTGGATCAATCTGTCTGATTCGTTCCGTGCGCTCAGCGACGGCAGCCTGATCTGGTGGTCCGAACGATCGGGCCACGGGCATTTGTATCACTATGCCAACGGCAAATTCGTCGCGCTGACGAGTGGGCCGTGGGAAGTGACCGGCCTGGTCGGCGTCGACGAGGTGAAGGGGCGGCTCTATTTCACCGCCAACAAGAATACGCCGATCGAGCAGCAGCTTTATTCGGTCGATATCGCGCGGCCGAACCAGCTCACGCAATTGACCGAAAACGGTTGGACCAACGGCGCGAGCATGGATGGTGCTGCGAGCAGGATCGTCGTCTCGCGCTCGAAGACCGATCACCCCGCGCAGGTCTATCTCGCCGATGCCGCGGGCAAGAGGATCGCGTGGCTGGCCGAGAACGACATCGACGCCAGCCATCCCTATGCGCCTTATGTCGCCGATCTGCGCCCGACCGTTTTCGGCACGATCAAGGCCGACGACGGCACCGTGCTGCATTATAAGATGATCACGCCGAAGCTTGAGACGGGCAAGAAATATCCCGTCTTCATGCAGCATTACGGCGGCCCCGGCGCGCAGAATGTGATCAATCGATGGAGCGGCGGGTTGCCGCAATATATCGTCGATCAGGGCTATGTGTATTTCGAGGTCGACAATCGCGGCATGGCCAACCGTGGCAAGAAATTCGAGGATGCGATCTGGCACGCGATGGGCACCGTCGAGGTCGCCGATCAGTTGAAGGGCGTCGATTTCCTCAAGCGCCAGCCGTTCGTTGCGCCCGACAAGATCACGACCTTCGGCTGGTCCTATGGCGGCTATATGACGCTCAAGCTGCTCGAAAAGACCAAGGGTGTGTTCGCGGCCGGGGTCGCGGTGGCGCCGGTGACCGACTGGAAGCTCTACGACACGCATTATACCGAGCGCTACATGGGCGATCCGCGCAAGGTGCCGGACGCCTATACCGCGTCGGGCGCGCTCGCCGAATCGGCGAAGATCGTCGATCCGCTGCTGCTGATCCACGGCCTCGCCGACGACAATGTCGTGTTCGACAATTCGAGCCAGTTGATGGCGAAGATGCAGGCCGCGACCCAGCCGTTCGAGACGATGCTCTATCCGGGCAAGACGCACAGCATTTCTGGCGTGAGCGCGCACGTCTATCTGACGATCCTCAACTTCCTCAACCGGCATGTCGGGTTGCCGCCGGTGGACCCGGATGGGGAGGCGAGCGGCGACTGACGCCCGGAGCGGGGTGCGTTCAATCGGAATCGCTCCCGCTCCGCTCGGGCCGAAGCACTGCTTTATTGCTTGGCCGATCGCAAGAAGGGCGGTGCTTCGACAGGCTCAGCCCGAACGGGGAGCGATCGCCGATGGCGACGCGGGCGGCGGCTGGCGCCTAATGCGCCGTTAACCAAAAACATTAGCTAATCGGCGTCCGAACAGGGCGTAATCGCTCCACGTGGCCGGTGGATGGGCCGCGTGGGAATGGTGATGAATGCGATAACGACGGTCGGCGCCCCCGGGTTGGCGCCGGTGCGCGGCACGGCGCGGATCGAGGTGCTCGATATGCTGCGCGGAATCGCGCTGCTCGGCATCCTGTTCATCAATATTCCGTATATGGCCGCCCCGGTGGCGCAGTTCAGCGCCGATGTGCGCGCGATCGGCTGGACGCTGCCCGACCGGATCGCGTGGAGCGTGAACTATCTCGTCTGGTCGGGCACGATGCGCTGCGTGCTCCAGTTCCTGTTCGGCGCGGGGATGATGATCCTGACCGCCAGGGCGATGGAGCCCGACGGGCCGGTGGCGGTCGCCGACCTCTATTACCGGCGCAACCTGTGGCTGCTCGCGTTCGGCGTGGTGAACGCGGTGGTGCTGTTCTGGCCCGGCGATATCCTGCATATCTACGCACTCGCCGCGCTGTTCATCTTCCCGTTCCGGCGGCTGGGGCCGAAGCTGCTGCTGACGCTGGGGCTCGGCTGGTCGGTGCTGTTCGCGCTCGGCATCCCCGATTACGGCGTGCGCGAATATGTGACGCGCACCGAGCTGGTGCACGACGTCAATCGCGCCGTCGCCACCGAGCAAGCGGGGCTGCCGCTGACGCGTGCCGATCGATCGGCGCTGGTCGATTGGCGGCGGACGATGGAGGCGCTCGACCGGCCAGCGGAAACCGCGACGGCGATCGCCGACGAACAGGCCGCGCACGCCGGCAGCCCGTTTGCCTATGCCGCGCATTTCTGGCGGATGTGGCGCGATCTGATCTCCGAATGGCTCGTCTGGAGCGTGATCGAGGCAGTGTGCACGATGCTGATCGGCATGGCGCTGTGGAAATGGGGCATCATCCAGGGGCAGCGCGACCGGGGTTTCTACCTGCGGCTGTTGATCGGCTGCTATGCGATCGGCTTCACTCTGCGCGGGATCGGGCTTGCCGAGACGCTGTCGTTTTCGCCGGGGCCGCGGACGATCTGGTTCACGGCCGAAGTCGCGCGGCTGGCGCTGGGGCTCGGCCATGTTGCGCTGATCAACCTGGCGGTGCAGACCCGATTCGGGAGTGGGCTGCTTCAGCCGTTCAAGGCGGCCGGCCGGGTGGCGTTCAGCCTCTATTTCCTCCAGCAGGTGCTTGGCATGTGGGTGCTGTTCGCGCCGTGGGGCTTCAACCTGTGGGGCCGGTTTGGCTGGGCGAGCATGAGCGCCATCGCCGTTTCGGTGATCGCGGGCGAGATCGTGCTCGCCAATCTGTGGCTGCGCTACTTCGCGAGCGGGCCGCTCGAATGGGCGTGGCGCTCGCTCGCTTATCAGCGATTGATGCCGATGCGGCGCGCGCCGCAAGCAAAACTTGCTTCCATTCCCGGCGTCACCACCTAAACAGCGCAGCGCGCGCCCGATCGGCGCGGGCGACGAGAATGGAATGGATCGAAACATGGGTTATCGGGTGGTGGTCGCGGGCGCGACTGGCAATGTCGGGCGCGAGATGCTCAACATCCTCGCCGAGCGCGAGTTTCCGGCGGACGAGATCGCGGTGCTCGCCTCGTCGCGTTCGGCGGGCGAGGAGGTCGATTTCGGCGAATCCGGCCGCAAGCTCAAGATTCGCAACATCGAGCATTTCGATCCCGCGGGCTGGGATTTCGCGCTGTTCGCGATCGGCTCCGAGGCGACCAAGGTCTATGCGCCCAAGTTCGCCGCGGCGGGCTGCACGGTGATCGACAATTCGTCGCTCTATCGCATGGACCCCGACGTGCCGCTGATCGTGCCCGAGGTGAACCCCGAGGCGATCGACGGCTATACGCGGCGCAACATCATCGCCAACCCGAATTGCTCGACCGCGCAGATGGTGGTCGCGCTCAAGCCGCTGCACGATGCGGCGACGATCAAGCGCGTCGTGGTGTCGACCTATCAGTCCGTCTCGGGCGCGGGCAAGGCGGGGATGGACGAACTGTTCGAGCAGAGCCGCAACATCTTCGTCGGCGACCAGGCCGAGGCCAAGAAATTCACCAAGCAGATCGCCTTCAACGTCATTCCGCACATCGATTCGTTCCTCGAGGACGGCTCGACCAAGGAGGAATGGAAGATGGTGGCCGAGACCAAGAAGATTCTCGACCCCAGTATCAAGGTGCAGGCGACGTGCGTGCGCGTGCCGGTGTTCGTCGGCCATTCGGAAGCGCTGACGATCGAATTCGAGAACGAGCTTTCGGCCGATGAGGCGCAGAAGCTGTTGCGCGAGGCGCCCGGCGTAATGCTCGTCGACAAGCGCGAGGACGGCGGCTACGTGACCCCGGTCGAGTGCGTGGGCGAATATGCAACCTTCGTCAGCCGTGTGCGCGACGATTCCACGGTCGATAACGGCATCGCCTTGTGGTGCGTGAGCGACAATCTGCGCAAGGGTGCGGCGCTCAACGCCGTCCAGATCGCGGAGTTGCTCGGGCGGCGGCATCTTCAGAAAGCGGCATAACGCCGCGGCTCTCGTCGTATTTTCTGAGACGGGCGTGTCGTGCTAGACACGCCCGATGCGCCGTTCCGTCCTTTTCCTTCTTGCGGGCCTTGCGCTGTCGGGCGCGGCGCCGGCACGCGCGCCTTATCATGCGCTGACTCATGATTTCGAGCGGTTCCACGACCGCACGGCGGAGATGCCCGAGGCGGCGCGCGTGGCGTTGTTCCGTAAAAGTTTCGACCGGCTGTTTCCCGGCTTCTACGAACCCTCGCCCGGGCAGAGCGACGTCGAGTTCGATCGGCAGGTGGCAAAGGCGCTGAACGGCTTTGCCGCGATCCGCCCGCAATATGAACGCGTCGAGCACGATTTTCCGGCGGCCTATGCCAAGGCGATGGAGCATTTCCGCACCTTCTTTCCCGGTTTCCGGCCGACGCTTCCGGTGTGGTTCATCCATTCGCTGGGGCGGATGGACGGCGGCACGCGGACGATCCGCGGTACGACCTATCTGGTCTTCGGCGCCGACGTCATCGCGCGCATCCACAGCGACGGCACGATCGGGCCGTTTCTCGACCACGAACTGTTCCACGTCGAGAACGGGCGGTGGTTCAAGGATTGCGCGCCCGAAACGACGGTGTGGTGCGCGTTGTGGCAAGAAGGCGGAGCGACCTATGCCGCGGCGCAGATGAACCCGGGGGCGGACGATCATGCGCTGATGCTCGATCAGCCGAAACCTATTCGCGCTGCGGTCGACGCCGACTGGCGCGCCGCGCTCTGCACGACGAAGCGTGATTTCGATGCCGACACGCGGGATGCCTATTCGGGCTATTTCCTGGCTGATGGCGCAGGACGTTTCCCGGCGCGCTGGGGCTATTATGTCGGCTATCGGCTGTTGCAGCGGGTCGGCGAACATCATTCGCTCAGCGACATCGACCACATGGACCATCGTGCCGCGCGAGCGGCGCTGACGAAAGCGCTCGATGCGGCGATTGCCGAGGCGGGCGGCTGCGCATGAGCCGTAGCGTCACCGGCGGCTGTCGTTGCGGCGCGGTTCGGTACGACCTCACGCCCGATCGTCTGCCGCCGGTTTATTGCTGCCATTGCCGCGATTGCCAGACCTGGTCGGGCAGTGCGTTTGTCGAGCAGGCGGTGGTGCCGGCCAATGCGCTGTCGATCACCAAGGGCGCGCCGACCGAGCAGGCGTTCACGACGCCGATCGGCGTGATCTCCCGGCAGTTCGGCTGCCCGGCCTGCTTCTCGCGGCTCTACACAGCAAGCCCCTCGCGGCCGGGAATGCTGACGCTGCGGGCGGGAACGCTCGATGCCAGCGATGCGGTGATGCCGATTGCGCACATCTGGACAAAGCGGATGCAGCGGTGGATCACGTTGCCCGACGGCGTGCCGGCCTTTGCAGAGAACGCGCCGGCCGATGCGTTCGCAGCGATCCTGAGTCGCGCCGTGCGAGGGGAGGCGACATGACCGAGACGATGACCGGCGGGTGCCAGTGCGGGCGCGTGCGCTACGCTGTCGCGGTGCATGACGACGAGGCGTATCTGTGCCATTGCCGGATGTGCCAGCGCGCGACCGGGGGCGTCTCGATCGCGTTCAAGAACGTCAAGCGCGCCGACGTGACGTGGGAGCGAGCGCCCGATTGGTATGCCTCCTCGCCGTTCGCCAAGCGTCCTTTCTGCTCGGCGTGCGGGACGCCGCTGGGCTTCGCCTTCGACGAGGGCAGCGAGAATATGGATCTGACGATCGGCAGTTTCGACGATCCTTCGCGCTTCGTCCCCAAGCACCATTTTGGCGCCGAGAGCGTGCATGAGGCCTGGCTCGACACGCGCGACCTGCCGCGATACCGCACCGACGAGCACAAGCCGCTCGTCGATCGCTGGATGAAGACCGTTGGCAAACTCCCCGACTGAGACGCGGTTCTTCGAGAGTTTCGACGGCACGCGGCTGGCGTGGCGCGAACTGGGCCCGGAGACCGGAGACGCGCGGCCGGTGGTGTTGATCCACGGTTATTTCTCGGACGCGTTCACCAACTGGATTCGGTTCGGCCACGCGGCGGCGATCGCGGCCAAAGGCTTCCGCGTGATCATGCCCGACCTGCGCGCGCACGGCGAGAGCGGGAAACCGCACGATGCGGCCGCCTATCCGCCCGATACGCTCGCGCGCGACGGGATGGCGCTGATCGAGCATCTGGAACTGACCGACTATGATCTCGGCGGCTATTCGCTCGGCGCGCGCACGACGGTGCGGATGCTGGCTGGATTCGGGGCGGCGCCCCGGCGCGTGATCGTTTCGGGGATGGGGCTCTCCGGACTGCTCGATACCGGAAAGCGGGCGGGGCATTTCCGCAATATCCTCACCCACCTCGGCAGTTTCGAGCGCGGCAGCCCCGAATGGCTGGCCGAGGCATTCCTCAAGACGACCGGGGGCGATCCGGTTGCGCTGCTCGGTATTCTCGATACCTTCGTCGATACGCCGCGCGATGCGATTGCGGCGATCGATCAGCCGACGCTGGTGCTCGCGGGCGACGAGGACGGTGACAACGGTTCACACGAGGCGCTGGCGGACCTGCTGCCGCACGCCAGGCTCGCGAGCGTGCCGGGCGGGCATATGAGTGCGGTGACCAAGCCCGAGTTGGGGCGGGCGATCGCGGATTTCCTCGCCGCTTGACCCGCGTGCGGCTTTGTCGGACAAATCCTCTTGCTGCACCGCAGCAAAAGGATTATATCGCCGGCATCATGAGTCACGCGCCAACGATTTTCGAAGCCATCGTCAAGCAGCAGGCGGTTGCCGCCACCTACAATCTCGGTGAGGTGACGCTGGCGCCGCATATCATCTATACGCGCCACGGCGAGATGTATGTCGATGCGTTGACGCTGGCGCGGGACGGCAAGCCGCCCAAGGAGCCCAAGATCGGGGCGTTCAAGCTCGACGGGCTGGGCGCGTTGCGGCTGACCCCGCGCAAGTTCGAGCCGAGCGAACTGTTCGTTCGCGACGATCCCAAATATGACGGTGTCGCGCTGCTCGCGATCGAGACCGAGAGCCTCGCGGCCTGAAATCGCTTTGCTTGACAAGCTGATGCCCCGCCCGCTTGGATGCGGGGAGGATCGGCTGATAGGGACGGCATCGCGACATGAACGGCGTTTCGGCGACTCCAAACCTGCGCGATCGCCGTGAGGAAACCGATGGCGACGGCCGTGTGTGGCTGCACTGGGCGGTTGGCGAGATCGAGGCGGATGCGGCGCGATCGGCCGATACGCATCTGATCAAGGTGCCGCTGGCCGGGCTCGACGGCATCGAGATCTATTTCAAGGACGAATCGACGCATCCGTCGGGGTCGCTCAAGCACCGGCTGGCGCGGTCGCTGTTCCTCTATGCGCTGTGCAACGGCTGGGTGCATAAGGGCACCCCGGTGATCGAGGCGTCATCGGGATCGACAGCGATCTCGGAGGCCTATTTCGCGCGGCTGCTGGGGCTGCGCTTCATCGCGGTCGTGCTGCCCGGCACCGCCGCCGCCAAGGTTGCCGAGATCGAACGGCTGGGCGGCGAATGTCATTTCGCCGAGGGCGGCGACATCTATTCGGCGGCCGAGCGGCTCGCAGGCGAGCTGGGGGGCCATTACATGGACCAGTTCACCTTCGCCGAGCGCGCGACCGACTGGCGCGGCAACAACAATATCGCCGAATCGATCTTCGAGCAGATGGCGCGCGAACGGCATCCGGTGCCGACCTGGATCGTCGTCGGCGCAGGGACGGGTGGCACCTCGGCGACGATCGGACGCTATGTGCGCTACACCCGCGCGAGCTGCTGTCGCACCCTGCTCGCGGTGGTCGATCCCGAAGGATCGGTGTTCGCCGAAAGCTGGCGGACCGGGCGCACAGACCTCACCACCGATGCGCGCAGCCGGATCGAGGGGATCGGGCGGCCGCGGGTCGAACCTTCGTTCCAGCCGCACGTCATCGATCGCATGATCGAGGTTGAGGATGCGGCGAGCTTCGCCGCCGCGCGGTTCCTTTCCGAACGCCTGGGGCGTCGCGTCGGCCCGTCGACGGGAACCAACCTGATCGGCGTGATCGACCTGGCCGAGGAAATGGCGGCGCGGGGCGAGCAGGGCAGCATCGTCTCGCTGATCTGCGATTCGGGCGAACGCTATCTCGACAGCGCCTTCGATCCGGGCTGGCTCGATGCCAATGTCCCCGCACATGGCGAATGGACCGGGCGGCTGTCGCGCCATCGAGAGGGATGAGGATGACGTTTTTCGGCAAGGCACTGGCGATCGCCGGCGCACTGGCGGCGGCAGCACCGGCCTGGTCGGCCGAGCCGCAAACGGTTCTGTTCATCGGTAACAGCTTCACCTTCGGCGCCAATTCGGCCGCGATCCGCTATCGCGCCGACAGCGTCGAGGATCTGAACGGCGACGGGATCGGCGGCGTGCCGGCGTTGTTCAAGGCGTTCACCGAGCAGGCGGGGCTCGACTATCGCGTCAGCCTCGAAACATCGCCCGGCAAGACGCTCAAATGGCATTGGGAAAATCGCCGCGACCGGATCGATCGCGTCTGGGATCACGTCGTGATGCAGGAATTGAGCGTGCTCGATTACGCGCATCCCGGCGATCCGACGGTGACGATCGATTATGCGGGCCGGCTCGCAGCGATGATGGCGGCGCGTAATCCCAAGGTCGACGTCAGCATGACCGCGACATGGACGCGACCCGACCAGACCTATCGGCCCGAGGGGCATTGGTACGGCAAGCCAGTGACGCAGATGGCGCTCGATCTCAGGCGCGGCTATGACGCGGCGGATGCCGCGAGTGATGCGATTGATCGCGTCAATCCGGTGGGGCAGGCGTTCAACTGCGCGATTCAGGCGGGCTTCGCCGATCCCAATCCGTATGACGGCATCGCCTACGACCAGCTCGATCTGTGGTCGTACGACCATTATCACGCGAGCATCGCAGGCTATTATCTGGAGGCGCTGGTCGTGTTCGCCGGGATAACGGGCAAGGATCCGCGAACGCTGGGCAAGGGGGAAAAGGCCGCCGGCGATCTGGGGCTGTCGGGCGAGCAGGCCGTGCGGCTCCAGCAGGCGGCCGCCGCGACGGTGCTCGGGCAGGACTGCGCAGCATTGGGGGCGACCGCCGACTAGGCCGATTGCGATCAGCCGACTCATGTTCCCCCGCGCATGGGGGGGCAGAGTCGGGCGTGCATTGCCTCCTGGGCTCCCGCTTTCGCGGGAGCACTGATTCCAAGCGAGATTACCGTTCGATGCAGGGTCGCTGTTCGCGAGCCGCTTCTCCAACAAGCGGCTGCATGCGCGATTTAATTGACAAGAAAATTGTTTTACTTATTCTCCCGACGGTACGCGGATGCCGGCACGACAGTGCGGGCCGCGGCCACGAAGCAGAAGCAGGGAGGGGTCGATGCCGGAGCACCGGATTTCAGGAAGAAGGCGCCGCAGGATGGTCAATCTGGCGTTGGCCGTAAGTGGCCTTACGCTGGCGGCTGCTGGTCTGGGCGTGGCCGTCCACGCGCAGGACGTGCCGTCGCAGGCACCCGTCGACCTCGCCGATCCGCTGGTCGGCACCGCGGCGCTCGATCGGCAGGACCTGATCGGCAACGCGCCGCCGCCGGGCGAGCCGGTCTATTCGGGGCAGACCTCGCCGGGCGCGCGGTTGCCGCACGGATCGGTCGCGGCGTCGCCGGTCAACAACAATATCGAACTGCAATATCCCAACGGCGTCGCCGTTCCCTATTATTACACCAACCCGACGATGATCGGCTTCACCGCGGGCGGTGGCTCGACCTATGGCGGCCGGGCCGAGCCGATCATCATGCCGGTGGTGGGTGATTGGTCGCCGGCGCCGGCGTATAAGGAAGCCTATTACGACAAGGCGCGCGAGAAGACGTCGCCGGGTTATTATTCGGTCTATCTCGATACGTTCAAAACCCAGGCCGAATTGACCGCGACGCGCTGGGCGAGCGTGATGCGCTTCACCTTCCCCGCAAGCGAGCGGTCGAACGTGATCATCAACTTCCCGCGCCACGGCGGCACGGTCGAGATCGTCGGCGATGCCAAGGTGCGGGGCGTTTCGGAGCAAAGCCGGGCGACCGATGGCGCCTATTTCGTCGCCGAATTCTCCAAGCCGTTCACCGCGCTCGGCACGTTCCGCAAGGCGCCGGGTGAACATGAGGGCTGGGGGATCGGCAATAGCGATGTCGTCCCCGGCCGCCGCGACGTCTCGGGTAGCTATGCGGGCAGCTACGTCACCTTCAAGACGACGGCGGGCGAGCAGGTGCTGATGAAGATCGCGCACGGCACCAGCTACGAACAGGCCGAGCAGCGGCTGCGCGACGAGGTGCCGGGCTGGGATTTCGATCGCGTCCACGCCGCCGCGCGCAGCGAATGGGCCAACCTGCTCAACCGCGTCCAGGTGACGGGCGGCACCGAGAAGCAGCGCAAGCTGTTCTATTCGACGCTGTTCCAGTCGTTCGCCTCGCCGCGGCTGATCGCGGCCAAAGGCGAACAATTCGCCGACACCAACGGCAAGGTGCAGACCGCGACCCACGACCGCTACGGCCCGGTGCCGTTCTGGGATACGGGGCGCAACCAGATCGTGCTGCTCGAGCTGATGGAGCCCGAGGTCGTCCAGAACATCATGGCCTCCGAACTCGATATGGCACGTGAGAAGGGGTATATGAATACCTCGTTTCACGGCGATAATGCGGTGTTCCTGTATCTCGGCGCGTGGGAGCGCGGCATTCCGTTCGACTACGAAGCCGTCTACGAATATCTGCGCAAGAACGCGGTCGATCCCAAGGGGCCGCGAGGCTACCTCGCCGAATATATGAAGCAGGGCTGGATTTCGGACATCGTCCCCGATCACAATCCCAGCCCGCCTTATGCCGGCGGCAAGGCGGGCGCGGCGACCACGATGGAATATGCGTGGGATGATTATGCGCTGGCGCAATATGCCAAAAAGCTCGGTAAGACCGATGATTACAAGATGTTCCTCAAGCGCGCGGGCAATTACGCCAACGTGTTCGACAAATCGATCGGCTTCATCCGCGGGCGCACCGCCGACGGCAAATGGATAGCGCCGTTCGATCCGCAGGAGCCTTATTATAACTTCATGATGAAGGAGGCGTCGGGGTGGTCGACGCTGTGGCTGGCGCCGCACGACGTGCAGGGGCTGATCGGGCTGCTCGGCGGGCGCGACAGGTTCAACGCCAAGCTCGATGAATTCTTCACCAAGCCCTACAATCCCAACGGCATCTGCCGCGATTGCACGGGGTTGATCGGGCAATATGTCCACGGCAACCAGCCCGACCAGCAGGCGCCTTATTATTACAATTGGAGCGGCCAGCCCTGGAAGACGCAGGCACTGGTGCGCAAGATCCTCGACCTCACCTATGGCAGCGATGCGGCCGGGTACGGCTATCCGGGGATGGACGACCAGGGCGCGACCTCATCGTGGTACATGCTGAGCGCGATGGGATTCTATCCGGTCGATCCGTCGAGCCAGGATTACATCATCGGCAGCCCCGTCTTCGACGATGTCAGTCTCGATATGGGCAACGGCCGGAAACTGCGGATCGTCGCGAAGAACAATTCGCCGACCAACGTCTACATCCAGTCGGCGACGCTCAACGGCAAGCCGTGGAACAAGACGTGGTTCAGCCATGACGACATCAAGCAGGGCGCGACCTTCGTCTTCACGATGGGGCCGACGCCGAACAAGAAATGGGGCGCCGCCCCCGACACCGCGCCGCCATCGATGACGGCGCGCTGACACCAACCTGCCCGACACCTCCGCCGTACCATCCTCTTGCGGCGGAGGCCGGAGCCCGGGATCGTCCCTTCCTTCCCCTTGCGATCCCGGGCTCCAGTTCACGACAAGGGCGCGCTGCGCCACAGGAGACAGCTATGCGTACTGCGTTCGGTTTCGTGGCTTTGCTGGCGATGTCGGCGGCCGGCGCTGCGGCATCGGCGCAGACCCCCGCAACACAAGCGAGCCCGATCCCGGCCACCGAACTGATGACGCGCTGGGGCAAGGCAGTGACGCCCGACAATGCGTGGCGCAGCTATCCGCGCCCGCAATTGCAGCGAACGCGCTGGCAGAACCTCAACGGGCTGTGGGACTATGCGATCGCGCCCAAGGCCGCGCCGCTGCCCGCGCGGATGGACGGGCAGGTGCTGGTGCCGTTCCCGATCGAATCGAAGCTCTCGCGCGTCACCCGCAAGGTCACGCCGGATGACCGGATCTGGTATCGGCGCAGCTTCACCGTGCCCGCCGACTGGGCGGGCGAGCATGTCATGCTCAATTTCGGCGCGGTCGATTATGCGACGACGGTGCGCGTCAACGGATCGGTCGTCGGCAGCCACAAGGGCGGGTTCGATGCATTCGGCTTCGACATCACCGATTATCTGAAATCGGGCGCGAACGAGATCATCGTCGAGGTGACCGATCCGACCAGCGCAGGCACGCAGCCGCGCGGCAAGCAGATCCTCGATCCGTCGGGCATCTGGTACACTGCGGTCAGCGGCATCTGGCAGACGGTGTGGATCGAGCCGGTACCCAAGCTCCACATCGCCGACGTGCGCGCGACGCCCGACATCGATCGCGGCGTGATCGACGTTGCGGTCGCGCTGAGCGGGTGGGCGAACGACACCGACGCGGTGCGGCTGACCGCGAGCGCGGGCGGCAAACAGATCGCGCAGACGATCATCCGCGCCAATCGCCGCGCGACGATTCGCATTCCGAACGCACATCTGTGGTCGCCCGACGACCCGTATCTCTACGATCTCAAGGCCGAGCTGGTCACGGTGCGCGATCCCTATAGGAGCGAAAAGGAGCGCGACCGGGCGGCCTATGATTCGCGCTTCACGCAGCACGAAAGCGAGGTCTACGCGGGCGCGAGCGTCACCGGCGCCCCGCGCGACAGCGTCCAGGCCTATTTCGCGATGCGCAAAATCTCGATCGGGCCGGGCAAGGTGAAGGGCCAGCCGGCGATCCTGCTCAACAACCGGCCCGTCTTCCAGAACGGCACGCTCGATCAGGGCTGGTGGCCCGACGGGCTCTACACGCCGCCATCCGAGGAGGCGATGAAGAGCGATCTCGTCTTTCTGAAAAAGGCGGGATTCAACATGCTGCGCAAGCACATCAAGGTCGAGCCCGCGCGCTATTATTACGATGCCGACCATCTCGGGATGCTGATCTGGCAGGACATGCCCTCGGGCGGCGGCGAGGATCAATTCCTTGCCGGGACAAGCCAGTATCAGGCGATCTTCCCGTCCGAGGCAATCGCCGAGCAGCAAAAGGAACTCGCCGAGATGATCGGCGAACTGCGCGTCTTCCCGTCGATCGTGATGTGGGTGGTCAACAACGAGGGCTGGGGCCAGTACGATTCGGCGACGCTGGCGCGCTACGTGAAGGGAATGGACCCGTCGCGGCTCGTCGACGCCGATTCGGGGTGGCTCGACGTCGCGCCCGAGGCGTCCGACGTGCTCGATATCCACACCTATGAGGACGTGCCGCACACGCCGGCACATCAGGCGAATCGCGCGATCGTGATGGGCGAATATGGCGGCATCGGGCTTCCGGTCGAGGGCCATATCTGGCGACCGGGCAAGAAGAACTGGGGCTATCAGGTCGCGACCGGCGAGCAGGATTATCTCGCCCGCTTCCGCCGCAAGATGGACGAGGTGATCCGGCAGGCGAAGGAGGAGGGGCTGAGCGCCTCGGTCTACACCCAGACCACCGATGTCGAGGACGAAATCAACGGCTTGCTGACCTATGACCGCGCGGCGCCCAAGGCGCCCGCGGAGGCGTTGTCACGCATCGCCGAACCGCTCTGGGGAGATTGAAACAAGCAAGGGGGCAGCCCTTCCGGCATGGTTGACGAGTGTGACGCTGCGGCGGTTGTCGTGGCGGCGGATGTCGGCTGCCTGCCGTGAAACGGCGCGGAAATGCGACGATCCGATGCCCGACTGTGGGGTCTTTGCAACGGGTTGCGGGAAGCATCGTTCGGCCCAAAGAATTTATTTGACAAATTGCTTTTCATATTATGAATTCAGTACCGCATCGGTCCAATGGACGCGAGCCGGTGATGGGTGCCGGCGAGAACGAACGGAAGCGTGGAGCTTCCGTCATGGGAGGAGGAACATCGTAATGAGGGCTCGAAATTCGTATCGATCGACTGATCGGCGCGCGGCGCTGGTGCGCGATCTGATGTTGACCGCGGGGGCGGTCGTCGGTTTGTGCGGGGCGGGGCAGGCGTACGCGCAGACCGCGCAGCCGCAGACCGGTCAAGCGGCGCAGGGCGCGGACGATTCGATCGTCGTCACGGGGTATCGCGAGTCGATCGAACGCAGCCTCGAGCAGAAGCGCAACGCCAATGCCTTCATCGATGTCATCACCGCCGAGGACGTCGGCAAGTTCCCCGACAAGAACGTCGCCGACTCGCTCCAGCGCGTGCCCGGCATCATCATCTCGCGCGACGGTGGCGAGGGCAGCCGCGTCAGCATCCGCGGCCTCAGCTCCGATCTGACGCTGACCGAACTCAACGGCAACTTCATCGCCTCGACCGGCGGCAATCCGTCGCGCTCGTTCGATTACCTGCTGCTGCCCTCGAGCTTCATCGGCAGCGTCGAGGTGTACAAGTCGTCCGAGGCGCGGCTCGACGAAGGCGGCGTCGGTGGCGTCATCATCAACCACACGCGCAAGCCGTTCGACCTCAAGCCGTGGTCGGGCAACGTCCAGGTCGAAGGCACCTATGCCGATGTGACCGACAAGATCGAACCGTCGGTTTCGGGCCTCATCTCCTGGAAGGATCCGAGCGAGCGGATCGGCTTCCTGGTCGGTGCGACCTATCAGGAGCGTACCAACCGCTCGCTGAGCGCGTCGGGCGATTCCTGGCATTGGTGGACCGACGACAAGAGCACCAATCCCGCGGTCGACGTGAACGGCAATCCGTTCGCGAACGACGATGCCATCTCGTACTGGAACAGCGGCAACAACGCGGGCACGACGACGCGCGACGGCCAGCATTACAGCGGCTATTGGGCCCCGCAATCGGTCGCCGAGAACATCTTCGACCAGAAGCGCAAGCGGCTCGGCATCCAGGCGACGGCGCAGATGCGACCGTTCGACAATTTGACGATCACCGCCAATTACTTCCGGTTCCAGCTCGACGGCAATTATCGGTCGAACACCATCAAGGTTCCGGAATGGGGCTATGGTAATTTCTTCACCGGCGCGACGCTCGACCCCAGCGGCACGATCTTCACCGGTGCGTCGTTCGAGGTGCCGCCCGAGGGCACCGAATGCCGCGTGCCCGGCAACATGTGCACGATGGAGACGCCGGCGCCGCAGAATACGCTGACGCGGGAGAAGACCGTCTCGAACACGTATGACGTCCAGGGCGAATGGACCAAGGATCGCCTCGACGTTCATTTCGCGATCGGCAAGACGCGCTCCAAGGGTGGCCCGGCCTTCCAGTTCTTCGCGCAGGCCAAGCCACGCAACGGCAGCGACAACGGCAATCACCTCAGCGCATGGAACTTCACCAATCAGGGCCTGGCGATGGCGTTCTCGCCCGACGTGCTGCAAAACATGCTCGACGGCACCGCGCAGATCGACCTCGGTTCGACCGGATCGGGCTTCTCCAACAGCACGCTTTCGCAGCGTTATGCGCAGGTCGACGTGACGCGTCACTTCGACACCTTCATCGATTCGGTGCAGGTGGGCGCCAAATGGCGCGACGCGGCGATCCATCGCGAGACCGGGCGGTTCGAATGGTATTCGGACGCGGCGAACACGCGGCGTTTCCAGGATACGCCGGGCGGGGCGCTGGCGCTGCCCGAATTCTTCTATCCCGAATCGATGGGCAACATCGCGGGCGGATTCGAGACGACCGCTTTCCCCGCGATCAACATGGAAAACTACATCGATTATCTGACCAAGACGTACAACGGGCCGGTGCGCGTGCCCGAGCCGCAGAATCGTTACGATATCGGTGAGCGGATCTGGGCCGGTTATGCCCAGCTCAACTTCAAGACCGACACCATTCGCGGCAACATCGGCGTGCGTGTCGCCCATACCAAGCAGACGGGCACCTCGACCGACGTCATCACGTACGAGAACGAATATTGCGTCGACGGCCCCGGTGGCCATTTCGATCCGAACAAGCCGAAGGGCGAGGACGGCAACTGCCTCGTGATCCCGCAGGACGGCGATCCTACCGCGACCCCGCCGGTGCCGCCCCGTCAGGTCAAGGTCTTCAGCCCGAACAGCGAGGAAAAGAGCTACACCGACATCCTGCCCAGCTTCAACATCAGTTGGGAGCCGATGCAGAACCTGCTGGTTCGCGGCGCGGTGGCGAAGGTGGTCGCGCGGCCCGGCTATGGCGATCTCGCCGGCGCGCGGTCGCTGACCTTCAATTCCGATCCGTTCGTGTTCGACCGGGCGGAGTTCGGGGCGCTGCCCGGCTGGTTCGGCAACGGCGGCAACTTCAACCTGAAGCCGTTCAACGCATGGCAGTACGACCTTGGCGTCGAATGGTATTTCCATCGCGGCTCGGTGCTCGGCGCGACCTTGTTCCGCAAGGACGTGCACGATTTCATCGTGCCGATCGTGATGGACATCCAGAGCGAAGTCGCCGGCGAGATGGTGACGATCCAGCAATATTCGACGCAGGCGAACGGCTCGTCGGCGGTGTCGCAGGGCATCGAGCTTTACGCCCAGCATACGCTGGACTTCGGGCTCGGCGCGCAGGTGAACTTCACCTACAACGACACCTCGGTCGCCGACGTCAGCCTGAACGGCGAGAAGGTGGGCACCTCGCCGCTGGTCGGCAGCGCCAAGACGCAGGTCAACGCGTCGCTGTTCTACGAGCACGGACCGGTTCTGGTTCGCGCGTCGTATAACCGTCGCGGCCAGGTCGTGGGTGGTCTGTCGTCGGGCCTGAACATCTATTCGGACCCGTATGAGCAGGTCGATCTCAACGCGTCGTACGATCTGTTCGACAACCTTCAGTTGACGGCCTCGGTCATCAACCTGACCAAGTCGGAACAGCGCCAGCATCTTGGCAACGACACCAAGGACCGGTTCATTTCGAACGTCTATTCGGGACGCCGGTTCTACGTCGGGATGTCGTTCAAGTTCTGACATGACCTGAGCATCGACGACGGCGGGGCGGCTTCTGCGTGGGAGCCGCCCCCTCGCGTCGGACTTGCAGCCGGCGCCGATGCGTGGCGGACTGCGCTGCGACGACAGACAGGAGCCGGAGCAGCATGAAGCGCAACTTCAAGACCTTGTTGATCGGCGGGCTGTGCGCGCTGGCGGCGGTGCCGGTGCTTGCCGTCAACCCGATCGTGAAGGGCTGGTACGCGGACCCGGAAATCCGCATCTTCGATCGCCAGTACTGGATCTACCCGACCTATTCGGATCATTACGGCACGCCCGATACGTCGCCCGATTTCACCGACGCGCAGCAGGATCTGCGCAAGAACAAGATGGTCCGGCCGTCCTACGGCATCCAGACCTTCTTCAACGCCTTCTCCTCGCCCGATCTGGTCCACTGGACCAAACACGAGCATGTGCTCGACGTCGCGAACGTTTCCTGGGCGGCCTATGCGGTGTGGGCGCCGTCGGCGATCGAGAAGGACGGCAAATATTATCTCTTCTTCGGCGCCAACGATATCCAGAAGGATGGCGAGACCGGGGGGATCGGGGTCGCGGTGTCGGACAGCCCGGCCGGGCCGTTCAAGGACGCGATCGGCAAGCCGCTGATCTCGAGCTTCCACAACGGCGCGCAGCCGATCGACCAGTTCGTCTTTCGCGACGATGACGGGCAATTCTATCTCTATTATGGCGGCTGGGGGCATTGCAACGTCGTGCGCCTCGGCGACGATCTGACCTCGATCGAGCCGTTCCCGGACGGCGAGATTTACAAGGAGATCACGCCGCCCGGCTATGTCGAGGGGTCGTTCCTCGTGAAGCGCAAGGGCGTGTATTACCTGATGTGGTCGGAGGGCGGCTGGACCGGCCCCGATTACAGCGTCGCCTATGCGATGGGGCCGAGCGCCACGGGGCCGTTCAAGCCGATGGGCAAGATCCTGAGCCAAGATTTCAAGATTGCGCGCGGGGCGGGGCACCATTCGGTGGTCAACGTTCCCGGCACCGACGACTGGTACATCGTCTATCACCGCCGGCCGCTTGGCGAGACCAAGGGCGAGCATCGCGAGATGGCGATCGACAAAATGATCTTCAACGCCGACGGCACGATCGCGCCGGTGAAGATGACCAACGAGGGCGTGCAGCCGCGCCCATTGCCGCGTTCGGCGGCGACAGGAGAAGCGAATTGAACACGATCCGGCGCATCGCGCTTGGCACCGCAGCGGCGGCGATGGTCCTTACCGGAGGTATCCCGGCGACGGCATTTGCGCAGAGCGCGCCCACCGCGCAGGAATCGCTTGTCGATCTCGCCAACCCCTTGATGGGCACCGATTCGAGCTATCGGCTGTCGTACGGCAACACCTATCCGGCGGTCGCGGTGCCGTTCGGGATGAATAGCTGGACGCCGGTAACGGGCGAGCCCGGCAGCGGCTGGGGCTACACTTACGACGGCGAGAAGATCAACGGCATCAAGCAGACGCACCAGCCCAGCCCGTGGATGAACGATTACGCGGCCTTCGCGCTGTTCGCCGAGACCGGGCCGCTCAAAATCCGCGAGGACGAGCGCGCGAGCTGGTTCAGCCACAAGGCCGAGGAAGCGCGGCCTTATTCGTACAAGGTCTATCTCGCCGATTACGATGTGACCGCCGAGGTGACGCCCACCGAGCGGGCCGCGCAGTTCCGCTTCACTTTCCCCAAGAGCGATGATGCGCACATCATCCTCGATGCGCTCGACGGCGGATCGATGGTCAAGGTGGACGCCAAGAACCGCCGTATCACCGGCTATGTCCGCAACAACCACGGCGGCGTGCCGGATAATTTCCACAATTATTTCGTCGCCGAGTTCGATCGCGACTTCACCGTCACGCGCACCTGGGACGAGAATTGGCAACTCAGCGCCGATACCACCCGCGAGGCCGGGCATGTCGGCGCGGTGGTGAGCTTCCGGACCGCACCCGGCGAGCAGGTCCACGTCAAGGTCGCGTCGTCGTTCATCAGCCCCGAACAGGCGTTGCTCAACCTCAAGAGAGAGATCGGCAGCGACAGTTTCGACACCACCAAGGCCAAGGCCAAGGCGGCCTGGGAGACGGAATTCGCGCGTATCCGCGTGAACGATCCCAATGAGGACAACCGCCGCACCTTCTATTCGGCGCTCTACCGGATGCTGCAATTCCCGCGCGAATTCTTCGAAAAGGACGCGAGCGGCACGATCGTCCACTACAGCCCGTATGACGGCAAGGTGCACGAGGGCTATCTCTACACCGACAACGGTTTCTGGGATACGTGGCGCGCGGTGTTCCCCTTCTTCGCGCTGATGTATCCCGAGCGCGACAGCCAGATCATGCAGGGGCTGGTCAACACCTACAAGGAGGGCGGCTGGCTGCCCGAATGGGCAAGCCCCGGCTATCGCGACGTGATGATCGGCTCCAACTCGGCGAACCTGATCGCCGACGCCTATGTGAACGGCGTGCGCGGTTTCGACGCCGAGGCGCTGTACGAGGCGATGATCAAGAACGCGACGACCAGCGAGGGCCGGCCGAAGGACAAGAAGGGTCGCGTCGTCGGCGCGGTCGGGCGCGAGGGCGTCGAATATTACAACCGGCTCGGCTATGTGCCCTACGATGTCGGCATCAACGAGAATGCCGCGCGCACGCTCGAATATGCCACTGCCGATTTCTCGATCTCGCAGATGGCGAAGGCGCTGGGCAAGACGGCGGATGCGGAGAAGTTCGCGAAGCAGGCGCAGAATTTCCGCAAGCTCTACGATCCCGAAAGCGGTTGGATTCGCGGCCGCAACCAGGACGGATCGTGGGAGACGCCGTTCAATCCGTACAAATGGGGCGATGCCTTCACCGAAGGGAACGCCGTCCATTATTCGTGGGCGATCATGCAGGACGTGCAAGGGCTGATCGACCTGATGGGCGGGCGGCAGAAGTTCGTCGACCGGCTCGATTCGGTGTTCACCACGCCGCCGGTGTTCGACGACAGCTATTACGGCCAGGTGATCCACGAGATCCGCGAGATGCAGATCGTCAACATGGGCCAATATGCCCACGGCAACCAGCCGATCCAGCACATGATCTATCTGTACGACTGGGCGGGCGCGCCGTGGAAGGCGCAATATCATGTGCGCGACGTGATGAAGAAGCTCTATTCGTCCGCGCCCGACGGCTATCCAGGCGACGAGGATAACGGCCAGACCTCGGCCTGGTATGTGTTTTCGGCGCTGGGCTTCTATCCGGTGACGCCGGCGGTGGGCGAATATGCGATCGGCAGCCCGCTGTTCCGGCAGGTCACGCTGGCGATGCCGAACGGCAAGACGCTGACGATCGAGGCCGAGAACAACGGGCCGGAGAATGTCTATATCCAGTCGGTGACGCTCGACGGCCAGCCCTATGGCAAGACGTACCTGACGCACGCGGCGCTGTCGCAGGGCGGGACGCTGAAGTTCGTGATGGGGCCGACGCCCAACAAGGCGTGGGGCAACGCGCCCGCGGACGCGCCGTTTTCGATGAGCGCGGCGAAGTAACCCCGATGTAGCAGTATGTCATTGTGATCGTCATGCCGGACTTGATCCGGCAGCCCGCTTCTTTCTTTGCTCGGTTCCAGAGAAAGCGGGACCCCGGATCAAGTCCGGGGTGACGATTCAAACTGCCCGAACGATCGCGGTACGGAGCGCGCGGACGCGGGCGGCTTGGGTGAGGAGGATCGGCGCGGCGAAGCCTAGTCGAACGAGCTGCACGTCCTCGGCAATACAAGACCGGTTGCACGAGGCGTGGATCTCGTCGATCCCGATCGCGAGCAATCGGCCGACGTTCGCCGCATCGATCCCGCTGCCGGCCATCACGGTGATCGCGTCGCCCGCGCGGGCGTGCATCGCCCGCAGCGTTTCGATGCCCTCGATCGCGGTGGACACGCCGCCGGAGGACAGCACGCGATCGAAGCCCAGCGCGATGGCAGTATCGATCGCGGCTACGGGATCGCGCGCGGTATCGATCGCGCGGTGGAGGGTGGCCGGCAAGCCGTGCGCTGCGGCGCGGTCGAGCAGGCGTCGCAGCACCGGTTCGTCGAGCGCGCCATGCCGTGTGGCGCCGAACACCACGCCGGCGAGGCCCGCGGCGGCGACGTGATCGATATCGCGCTCCATCTGCGCGATCTCGGTGGCGTCGTAGGTGAAGTCGCCGGGGCGCGGGCGGATCATCGCACGGCAGGGAAGCGGTTGCGCCGCCGCGAGCGCGATCAGGCCGGACGAGGGAGTCAGCCCACCCAGGCCCAGCGCGCTGCACAATTCGATGCGATCGGCGTCGCCGTCGCGCGCCGCCTCGAGGCTTGCCATGCTGTCCACGCAGATTTCAAGGATTCTCGCCATACTCTCCCTTCATCCTGCACGCGCGCAGCGGACACAAGCATCGGGTTCGATAATTAGATAAAGTAAATTGGCTATTGTTTTCGGAGGCCGCCGCTGCTTACAGTCGGGCATCGACAGCGGCGCCGCGATGAAGGCGCAGGTCATTGAGGGAGAGAGACATGATCGGCACGCCGTGCCCCGCGCCCCGAGAGCGCTCCGCCCCTACGATCACGGAGTTGCCGCGATGATCCTTCGCCGACGCGATGTCGTGGCGGGCGCCGGTGCGCTTGCCGTCGCCAGCCTGTTGCCCGCTGCCGCGCACGCCGCGAGTTTCGTCAGCAAACGGCCCGCGCCGGGCAAACGCAACTTCACCAGCCCCGCGATCGAGGCCGAGATCAAGCGTGTGAAGGCGGCGATCGCCGATCCCGAACTCGCGTGGCTGTTCGAGAATTGCTATCCCAACACGCTCGATACCACGGTCGAGACCGGCACGATCGACGGCAAGCCCGATACCTTCGTGCTGACCGGCGACATTCATGCGATGTGGCTGCGCGACAGCTCGGCGCAGGTGCAGCCCTATATTCACCTCGTCGACAAGGACGTGAAGCTCAAGACGCTGTTCCAGGGGCTGATCCAGCGCCAGGCGCGGTGCATCCTGATCGATCCCTATGCCAACGCCTTCGACAAGGATCCGAGCGCGCCGTCGAAGCTCGAATGGTCGCAATCGGACCAGACCGAGATGAAGCCCGGCGTCGCCGAGCGGAAATGGGAGATCGATTCGCTCTGCTATCCGATGCGGCTCTCCCACGAATATTGGCGGCGCACGCGCGACAAGGCGCCGTTCGACGATACGTGGAGCCGTGCGATGGCGCTCGCGGTCGAGACCTTTCGGGTGCAGCAGCGTAAGGATGGGCCGGGGCCGTATCATTTCCAACGCAAGGCGCTCAACCCGACCGATAGCCTGATGCTCGGTGGCTATGGCCGGCCGACGAAGAAGATCGGGCTGATCCATTCGATGTTCCGGCCGTCGGACGATGCGTGCCTCTATCCGTTCCTGATCCCGTCGAACCTGTTCGCGGTGTCGGTGCTGCGCAAGATCGCCGAGGTGCATCGTGAGGCACGGGGCGACACGAAGGCTGCCGCCAACGCCGAAGCGCTCGCCGCCGAGGTCGAAGCAGCGCTGAAGCAGCACGCGCTGATCCCGGATGGGAAGGGCGGGCAGGTCTGGGCGTTCGAGATCGACGGCTTCGGCAACTGGGTGTTCATGGACGATGCCAACGTGCCGAGCCTGTCGGGGCTCGCGCTGATCGACGTGGTGAGGCGCGACGATCCGCTGTTCCGCCGCACCGCCGATCTCGCCTGGTCCGATCGCAACCCCTATTTCTTCAAGGGCAGCGCCGCTGAGGGGATCGGCGGGCCGCATATCGGCATGGACATGATCTGGCCGATGTCGATCATCACCCGGGCGATCAACGCCGACGACGACGCGACGATCCTGCAATGCCTGCGCTGGCTCAAGGGCACGCACGGCGGCACCGGCTTCATGCACGAAAGCTTCAACAAGGACGATCCGACCAATTTCACGCGAAGCTGGTTCGCCTGGGCCAACGCGCTGTTCGGCCAGTTGATCGTCGAAATCGCCGACAAGCGCCCGGCGCTGCTCGCGCGCAACATCTGACAATGGGATCATCCTCACCCTTCCGGCGCTTCGCGCCTCCCTCCCTCTCCCGCTGGGAGAGGGAAAGAGCGCCGAAGGCGCGAAAGGGTGAGGGCGACCATCGCTCCCGGAGCACGAAGATATGATGATCACCACCAACCGCCGCCAGCTTCTCGTCACCACCGGCCTCGTCGCGATCGGGGGGGCGATTTCGGGCTGCTCCGGGACCATGTCGCGCGGGCCGTCGCCGACGCCCGGCAAGCCCGACTTGTTCGTCGGCACCGGTGGGCACGGCCATACCTTTCCCGGCGCGTCGCTGCCGTTCGGGATGGCGCAGCTCAGCCCCGATACCAATACGCACGGCTGGGACGCGTGCTCGGGCTATCACCAGAAGGATGGCTCGATCATGGGGTTCAGCCATACGCACCTCTCGGGCACGGGCATCGGCGACATGCTCGACGTGCTGGTGGTGCCGACGCGGCAGGAATTGAAGCTCTCTCCCGGATCGATCGAGAATCCTGACGAGGGATATCGCCAGCGTTATTCCGAGGAGCAAGCAGAGCCGGGCTATTACCGGGTCAAGCTCGAATCGGGCGTGCTCGCCGAGCTTACCGTCACCGAGCGCTGCGGGATGCATCGCTATCACTTCGCGAAAGGGCCGGGGCATATCCTGATCGATTTCGCCCACGCGATCGAGGACGATTGGGACAAGGGCAAGGGCAACGTCGTCGAGGATGCATCGCTGACGCTCGGCGACGACGGCATGCTGACGGGCAGCCGGCAGGTCAATCGCTGGGCGCGGGGGCGGCACATCCATTTCGCGATGCAGCTCTCGCGCAAGCCGGACCGCGTCCAGTTCTTCGGCGACGGCGACAAGGCGGCACACGACGGTGCGGCTGCGATCAAGGGGAACAGCACCAAGGTCGCCTTGTTCTTCGACGAGGCGGGCGGCGAGCCGATCCTGATCAAGACCGGACTGTCGGCGGTCGATCTCAAGGGCGCGCGCGACGCGCTTGCCGCCGAGGTGCCGGGCTGGGATTTCGATGGCGCTGCGAAGGCCGCGCGCGCCACCTGGGCCAAGGCGCTGGGCAGCGTGCGCGTCTCAGGCGGCACCGAGGCGCAGCGCACGATCATGGCGAGCGCGCTCTATCATGCGCAGCTTGCGCCGACGCTCTTCACCGATCGCGACGGGCGCTATGTCGGGCTCGACCGGGAGGTGCATCAGGCGCCCAGGGGCGAGGAGGCGTTCAGCACCTATTCGCTGTGGGACACGTATCGCGCGCTGCATCCGCTGCTGACGCTGATCGATCCCGAGCGCGCCGCGCTGTTGACGCGCGACCTGTGCCGCCAGACCGCGGAGAGCCCGGTGGGTCCGCCAGTGTGGCCGTTGCAAGGCGTCGAGACGGGGACGATGATCGGCTGGCACGCCGTCTCGGTGCTCGCCGAGGCGCACGCCAAGGGGATCGCGGCGGATTATGCGGCGGCGTGGCCCAATATCCGCCGCCGCGCTTTCGACCGCGATTTCAAGGATATCGACAGCACGCTGGGGCGCGGCCTCTATTACGATCTCGGCTATATCCCGTGCGACGAGGTGTGGGAATCGGTCAGCCGCACGCAGGAATATGCCTATGACGACTGGGCGATGGCGCATATCGCCGAGGCGGTGGGCGCGACGGCGGATGCAGCGGCGTTGCGCAAGCGATCGCAGAACTATCGCAACGTCATCGACCCGAGCATCGGCTTCGCGCGGCCGCGTTTCAAGGACGGGAGCTGGTGGAAGGAGTACGATCCGATCCAGATCGGCCACGACGTGCCCAAGTGGCGCGACTATACCGAGGCGAACGGCTGGCAGGCGACCTTCCTCAACCAGCACGACCTTTATGGCCTGATCGAGCATTTCGGCGGCGACGCGGCGTTCGAGAAGCAGCTCGACGCGCTGTTCAACGGCCCGTCGACATTGCCCGACAATGCGCCGCCCGACATTTCGGGGCTGGTCGGGCAATATGCGCACGGCAACGAGCCCGATCAGCACGTCGCCTATCTCTATACCTATTGCGGAGCGCCGCATAAGACGCAGGCGATGGTGCGGCGGCTGCTCACCGAAATGTACAAGGCGGATCCCGACGGCGTGATCGGCAACGACGATTGCGGGCAGATGAGCGCGTGGTTCATCCTCTCGGCGCTCGGCTTCTATCCCGTCGATCCGGTGAGCGCGGTCTATGTGTTCGGATCGCCGCTGTTCGATGTCGCCGAGATGGATGTCGGCGGCGGCAAGACGCTGACGGTGCGCGCCGAGGGCAATGCGCCGGGCAATCCGTACATCCAGTCGGTACGCTGGAACGGCGCGCCGTGGACCAGGAACTGGATCGCGCACGCCGATCTGGCGAAGGGCGGTGAGCTGGTGTTCGAGATGGGGCCGAAACCGTCGTCCTTCGGCAGCGCAAAGGCGGATCGGCCGCCGTCCTTCGGCCGCGATGTCGGCTGAGGCGGACGGCCATTTGAATTATGAAAATTGGTGTATTAAATCGATCGCGGCGCGAATTCTTGTGGGGGCGGACGGGCCGTGACGGGAGATAATATGGTTCCGAGTTTGTCTGTTGCGCCACGCGTCGCGCCGGTTGCGCACGCGGGAGCGCGTTCGTGAGCGCAGCGCCGCCGCCCGGCGGTGACCCGAAGGCGCGTCCCTTTGCCGGCGTTGAACTGGGCGGGACCAAGTGCATCTGTACGCTCGCCCACGGCCCGACCCGCGTGCTCGACCAGCGCACCATCCCGACGACCGTGCCGCAGGAGACGCTCCCCGCGATCGTCGCGACACTGACGGCGTGGCATCGCGACCCCGGATTCGCCGCGCTCGGGATCGCGTCGTTCGGGCCGCTCGATCTCGACCCCCGATCGCCGCGCTACGGGCATATCCTGGCGACCAACAAGCCCGGCTGGCCCAACGCCGACGTGCTCGGCGAGATCGCCGCGCCGTTCGCGGTGCCGGTGGGGTTCGATACCGACGTCAACGGCGCCGCGCTCGCCGAAATCCGCTGGGGCGCGGGGCAGGGGCTCGACGACTTCGCCTATGTCACGGTCGGCACCGGGGTCGGCGTCGGACTGATCGTCCACGGCAAGCCCACGCGCGGGATCGGGCATAGCGAATTCGGCCATATCCGCGTGCCGCGGCTGGCCGGCGACACGGTTGCCAGCGTCTGCCGCTATCATCCCGATTGCGTCGAAGGGCTGGCTTCGGGAAGCGCGCTCAAGGCGCGCGCCGGCGGACGGCCGGTGGCGGACATCGCCGCCGACGACCCGGTGTGGGAACCGATCGTCCACACACTGTCGGCGATGACGCATGCGCTGGTGTGCGCGACGGGGCCACTGCGCGTCGCGATCGGTGGCGGCGTGCCGGCACGCCAGCCGCATTTGATCGACCGGATCAACACCGGGCTGATCGAGAGCCTGGGCGGCTACATGCCGCTGCCCGACGACGGCCCCTATGTCGTCGCGCCGCAGCTTGGCGCGATGGCCGGGCCGCTCGGGGCGATCGCGCTGGCGATGGGGGCGGCCGGTGCGTGAAGAAGAATGGTTCACGCGGAGACGCGGAGACGCGGAGAGAGACCGCGTGCTTTGCCTCCGTCTCGCGTCAGCGAGACCTTGAAGTCCGAGGCTGCCGGAAAGTGATTGGCCGCTGGCGCGGGCGATGGCACCACGAACGATACACCTCCGCGTCTCCGCGTCTCCGCGTCTCCGCGTGAATCAATCTTCTTCGAGCAGGGTGATGTAGCCCTGGACTCCGGCTTTCGCGGGGGAACGCGGTTGCGAAACGGTTCGAGGCGCGCGGCCTATCCGATCGTCGGGATCATGATGCCGTTGACGACATGCATCATGCCGTTCGCCTCACGGATGTCTCCGGTTTCGACATAGCTCTTGTTGCCGCCGACATCGGTGAGCGCGATTCCCGTGCCGACGAGGCCGAGCGTCAACGGCTCGCCTTCGAGCGTGGTGAGCGTGGCGGTGCCGCCGCCCGCGGCGATCCGCGCCTTGAGGTCGGCGACCGTCAGCCGGCCCGGCACGACGTGATAGGTCACCAGCTTCGCGAGTGCGGGCTTGTTCTCGGGCAGCAGCAGCGCGTCGAGCGTGCCGGGGGCAAGACGGCCGAACGCCGTGTCGGTCGGCGCGAAGACGGTGAACGGCCCGGTAGCGGCAAGCGTGTCGGCAAGCCCTGCGGCATCGATCGCGCGCGCGAAGGTGGCGAGCGGCGGCGCGGCGCGGGCGTTGTCGACCGCAGTCCAGGTTGCGATCATCGCCACCCCGCCGACGGTCGGATTGGGGGGCGGGGCGGGGGCTTTGACCGGGGTGGGCGCCGAGGCGCAGCCGGCGACGGCGAGCGTGACCGCCACCGATAGAATTCGCCGCGCCCTCATCGTGCCTCCGCCAATACATCGGCGAGGAGGTGGAAATCCTTCTCGCGCGGCGAGGCGCGCCGCCAGACGAGCGCGATCGATCGCGACGGGTGTTCGGCGGCGAGCGGTTTCGCGGTGACGCGCGTGTGATCGAGGATGCCCGCGTCGATCGCCATCTGCGGCAGCATCGTCACGCCGAGGCCGTTATCGACCATCTGCACGATCGTGTGGAGCGAGGTGCCCATCATCGTCGCTTCGGCGCGCAATTCGGGCCGGTTGCACGCGGCGAGCGCATGATCCTTGAGGCAATGCCCGTCCTCGAGCAGCAGCAGCCGCCGCTCGTCGATCTGATCGGGGCTGATCGAGGCCGGGGGCGGTTCCTCGCCTTCGGGAAAGGCGACGAACAGCCGATCGTCGAACAGCGGCCGCGCCGCGACTTCGCCGCAGGCGTAAGGCAGCGCGAGCAGCACGCAATCGGTGCGGCCGTTGTTGAGCCCTTCGCAGGCCGGCCCGCTCGGCTCCTCACGCAGGAACAGCTTGAGATCGGGATAATCGCGCCGGAGACGGGGCAGGATGCGCGGGAGCATGAAGGGCGCGATCGTCGGGATCACGCTCATCCGCATCTCGCCCGACAGCGGCCGCCCGGCGGCGCGGGCGAGATCGCCCAGTTCCTCCGCCTCGCGGATCACGCGGCGCGCCTTGGCGGCGATGCGATCGCCGAGCGGGGTGAAGCGGACGACGCGGCGGGTGCGCTCGACCAGCGTGATGCCGATCAGCGTCTCAAGCTCGCGGATCCCCGCCGACAGCGTCGATTGGGTGACGAAACACGCCTCCGCCGCGCGGCCGAAATGGCCGTGATCGCGCAACGCCACCAGATATTGGAGCTGCTTGAGCGTCGGCAGGTAGGTGGTGCCCAGTGATCGTCTCCGTCGATGACGGGATGACATCTAGCCCATTTGCAGCGGCTCGCAACGCCAACGGGCGTTTTCCCGCGAAAGCGGGAATCCAGGGTCTCGCAGCTTGGGGCTCGTGACTCTGGATTCCTGCTTTCGCAGGAATACGGGGAAGTTACGCCGCCTCGCGTTCCTCGGCGGGGAGGCGGATGAGATAGTCGAACGCCGAGAGCGCCGCCGCCGAGCCCGCGCCTGCCGCGATCACGATCTGCTTGTAGGGCACCGTGGTCGCGTCGCCGGCGGCGAAGATGCCGGGTTGTGAGGTGGCGCCGCGCGCGTCGATCCCGATCTCGCCGTGCGGGGTGAGCGCAACCGCGCCCTTGAGCCACTCGGTATTGGGGACGAGCCCGATCTGGACGAAAATGCCTTCCAGCTCGATCTGATGCTCGGTGCCGCGGTCGCGATCCTTGTAGGTCAGCCCGGTCAGCTTGTTGCCGTCGCCGAACACTTCGGTGGTCAGCGCCGAGGTGATGACCTTGACGTTGGCGAGGCTGCCGAGTTTGCGCTGGAGCACCGCGTCGGCGCGCAACTGGCTGTCATATTCGATCAGCGTGACATGGCCGACGATCCCGGCGAGATCGATCGCCGCCTCGACGCCCGAATTGCCGCCGCCGATCACCGCGACGCGCTTGCCCTTGAACAGCGGGCCGTCGCAATGCGGGCAATAGGTGACGCCCTTGTTGCGATATTCGTTTTCGCCCGGCACGTTCATCTGCCGCCAGCGCGCGCCGGTCGACAGGATCAGCGTGCGCGCGCGCAGCGAGGCGCCGTTCTTGAGCACGATCTCGTGCAGCCCGCCTTCCTCGGCGGCGGGGACGAGCGCGGTCGCGGTCTGGAGGTTCATCACGTCGACGTCATAATCGCCGACATGGCTTTCGAGCTGGGTCGCGAACCTTGGGCCTTCGGTGTGCGAGACCGAGATGAAATTCTCGATCGAAACGGTATCGAGCACCTGCCCGCCGAAGCGCTCGGCCGCGATGCCGGTGCGGATGCCCTTGCGTGCGGCATAGATCGCTGCCGCCGCGCCCGCCGGGCCGCCGCCGACGACGAGGACGTCGAAGGGTTCCTTGCCGGCGAGCTTTTCGGCCGCCCTGGCCTCGGCGCCGGTATCGATCCGGGCGAGAATCTGTTCAAGTTCCTGGCGTCCTTGCGCGAACGGCGCGCCGTTCAGGAACACCTGGGGGACGGTCATGATCTCGCGGCGCTCGACCTCGTCCTTGAACAAGGCGCCGTCGATCGCGGTGTGGCGGATGCGCGGGTTGAGCACCGCCATCGTGTTGAGCGCCTGCACCACATCGGGGCAATTTGCGCACGACAGCGAGAAATAGGTTTCGAAGACGAAATCGCCCTCGAGCGCTTCGATCTGCCCGATCACTTCGTCGCTGATCCGCGGCGGATGCCCGCCGACCTGGAGCAGCGCGAGCACGAGCGAGGTGAATTCGTGGCCCAGCGGGATGCCGGCGAAGCGCACGGCCGTATCGGTGCCGGCGCGGCGGATCAGGAAGCTGGGCGTGCGGGCGTCGTCATCGCCATCGGCGGGGCGCACGGTGACCATGTCCGACAGCGCGGCGATTTCGTTCAGCAATTCATCGAGTTCGCGGCTCTTGGCATCGTCGCCAAGGCTGGCGACAAGCTCAATGGGCACGCGAATCCTGGTAAGATAGCCCTTGAGTTGCTGCGTCAGATTGGCGTCGAGCACGACCACGAAACTCCTGTAGGTGAAGAGAATGCGGCCCGGACGGGGAGGGGGAGGGCGCCCGGGCCGCTGCATGCCCCGTTTTCCCGCGAAAGCGGGAATCCAGGGCTTCGGGCGATGGCTGTTGAAACCCTGGGCTCCTGCTTTCGCAGGAGCACAAGGCCCAGCATCGCCGAGGATCAGATCTTGCCGACGAGTTCGAGCGACGGCGCGAGCGTCTGTTCGCCTTCTTCCCACTTGGCGGGGCAGACCTCGTCAGGGTGCGCCGCAACATATTGCGCGGCCTTGACCTTGCGCAGCAACTCCGCGGCATTGCGGCCGACGCCTTCGCTGGTGATCTCCATCAACTGGATCACACCCTGCGGATCGACGACGAAGGTCGCGCGATCGGCGAGGCCCTGGCCATCGCGCAGGACATCGAAATTGGTCGCGAGCGTGTGGTTCTGATCGCCGAGCATGAAGAAATCGATCTTGCCGATCGCGGGCGAGCTGTCATGCCACGCCTTATGGCTGAAATGCGTGTCGGTCGAGACACTGTACACCTCGACGCCCATCTTCTGGAGCGTCGGGTAAATCCCCGCCAGATCCTCGAGTTCGGTCGGGCAGACGAAGGTGAAGTCGGCCGGATAGAAGAAGAAGATCGCCCATTTGCCGCCCACGTCGGCGTCGGTGACGGGCACGAACTTGCCCTGCTTGTACGCCTGCGTGCTGAAGGGTTTCAGGGTATCGCCGATCTTCGCCATGAAAATATCTCCTCGTCTGGGTGCAATGATGCAATGTCTGGGTGCAATGATGCAATGCGACATATAGGTGACGCGGTGCAGCAAACAAACGGGAAGCGTCGTTCGTTGTGATCGATTGGGTCGATTATCATCGGCCTATAAAGTGTGAAATCAGATTAACGCCTTGCCGAGGTTGAACAGGCTCGTCAGCACCAGGATCGCGCCAACCAGCAGCAGCAGCGTCTTCGCCGGCACGCGCTTGGCGAGGATCGCGCCGAACGGTGCGGCGAGCACGCCGCCGATCAGCAGGCCGACGGTCGCAAGCGTCACCGCGGCGAGCCCGAGCTGGGTGATGAAGGTGATCGACACCGTCAGCGTCAGGAAGAATTCGACCGTGTTGACGGTGCCCACCGTCGTCCGCGGGCTCGCGCCCTGGACGAGCAGGTTGGAGGTGACGACCGGCCCCCAGCCGCCGCCGCCCGCGGCATCGAGGAAGCCGCCGACGAGGCCGAGCGGCTCGACCACCTTCGGCTTGCGCTCGTGCGGCGGATAGCGCCAGCCGCGATAGACGAGGTAGAGCCCGATCGCGATCAGATAGGCAAGGATGAAGGGCTTTGCGGCATCGGCATGGACGTTGGAGAGCACATAGGCGCCGAGCACGCCGCCGATCATCCCAGGAATCAGCAACCGGAAAAAGAGCCGCCAATCGATATTGCGATGGATCGCGTGGCTGATGCCCGAGACCGCGGTGGTGAAGGTCTCGACCGCGTGGACCCCCGCCGAGGCGGCGGCGGGCGGCACGCCTAGCGAGAGCAGGAGCGTGTTCGAGATCACCCCGAACGCCATCCCGAGCGCGCCGTCGACGATCTGCGCTGCAAAGCCGATGGCGGCGAAGGCGAGCAGCATCTCGAGATCGACCGCCGTCAGTACATCCATCGTGGGTATCCGTGCCGTTGCGGGGGCCTCGCGTATCGCTGAAATATAATTCCCTACAATGCCACTAGATATTTAGTGGAATGAAGAAGCGGTAAGAGTCGGCTTTGGGAATGCGGCACCGGCCCGCTCCCCCACCCGGCCACCCATAGAATATCCTGTTGGGTGGCCGGGTGGGGGAGCGGGCCGGTGCCGCTTCAAACAATCCGCTCTTTCGCGTTTCGCTGGGCAGATGTGCGTCGATGCTGGAATTCGACCGTGCGAGGTCCTAAATTGCCGCGATCCGAAGCAGGGGCCGAAGGAAGGGCCAAGAGAAGGGACCGCCATGTTCAACCGGCTGACCGGTTATCTCGATTCGATCCAGGCGCGCGATCCTGCGGCGCGATCGCGGTGGGAGGTCATGCTTTATCCGGGCGTCTGGGCGCTCGGCCTGCATCGGGTCGCGCACTGGCTGTTCGAGGCGCGGCTATTCCTGCTTGCGCGGGCGATCAATCACTTCGCGCGCTTTTTGACCGCGATCGATATTCACCCCGGCGCGAAAATCGGGCGCAATTTCTTCATCGATCACGGCTTCACGGTGATCGGCGAGACCGCAGAGATCGGCGACAACGTGACGATCTACCAATGCGTCACGCTCGGCGGCACCAGCCCCGACAACGGGGTGGCGGGCAAGCGCCACCCGACGATCCGCGACGGCGCGATCATCGGCTCGGGCGCGCAGGTGCTCGGCCCGGTGGTGATCGGCGCGCGTGCGCGGATCGGCGCCAATGCGGTCGTCACCAAAGACGTCGTCGACGGCGCGGTGATGGTCGGCATCCCGGCGCGCGCGACGATGGTCGAGGGTGGGCAGGTCCAAGGCGGCTTCGTGCCCTATGGCACGCCGTGCAGCGAGATTTTCGATCCCCAGACACAAAAAATCGAATTGATGCGCTGCGAGATCGAGGCGTTGCGCAAGCGGCTCGACGCGCTGCTTGCCGAGCATGAGGACCAGCGCGACCGCGCCTGATGGGAAATGTCACCCCTTTCCCCAGCGCCGCCGCGCGCCCGAGCCAGATCGGGTTCGACCGGATCGAACTGACGCGCATCCTCGATCTCTACGGGCGCATGGTCGCGGCTGGGCACTGGAAAGACTATGCGATCGAACTCGGCCACGAGGCCGCGGTGTTCGCCGCCTTTCGCCGCGCGTCGGAGCGCCCCGAATACCGGATCGAGAAACGGCCCGCGCTGCGCCAGCGGCAGGGCATGTGGGCGCTCGTCGCCGAGGCCGGGATGACGTTGAAGCGTGGACACGATCTCGCCGGCGTGCTCGCGCCGATCGAGCGGCGGCTGCTCAAGCTCGTTTCGGATTGATCGGCGCGGGATTCGGGCTTTTGCGGCCCCGGCCCGCTCCCCCACCCGGTCACCCATAGGATACTGGCGTTGAGTGACCGGGTAGGGGACGAAGCCCCTCAGGCGGCCAGCACGGTCTGCACCGGCGGCAGCCGGTCGCCGAAATGGCCGAGCGTGGCGACGACGCGGCGGCGCATCGGGTGCCAGAAGGCCGACAGCACGAGCAGCGCCGAGCCGATGATAAGCGCCGCGATCGCGACCCCCAGGTCGACCGCGCCCGCGCTGCGGATCACCGCGTAAAGCGCGACGAGCACGTAGGCGAGCGACGAGACGAGCAGCGCGCGCCGATCGACCGCCAGCGCCACGAAGGCGAAGACCAGATAGAGCGCCACCACGACGATCGCGGTGCCGATCCCGACATCGGCGTCGAGCACGCCGAGCATCTGGAACACCGGATGCGCGATCAACGGCGCGGCGGCGAGATGGAGCCAGAAGGCGATATCGGCGCGGCGCGTCTCGCGCGTGGGATCGCTCATGTCCCAGCGCATCGCCAGCGCGAACACGCCGATCCCGGCGACGAGCAGGATCGGATAGATCGCGTCCTTTGCCGCGGGCACCGCCGTCAGCGCGAGTGCGGCGATGACGGCGACCGCCGCCACGGCACCCGCCGCGACGGTGATCGGCACCGCGAAGCGCCGCCAATGGAGCCACGCAGCGCCCGCGCTCGCCAGCGCAATTGCGGCGGCGATCCCGGCACTGGCGCGATCGGACAGCGTGGGATCGATGCTCACCATCAAGCCGATCGGCGCCGCGGCGACGCCGCCGACGAAGGCGAGCAGCAGCGCGATGCTGGGCAGCGCCATCCGCCGCTGGCGGGTGAAATATTCGGCGAGCAGCCAGCTCGTGCCCGCGACCGCGACGCCGCCCAGCGCCTCGGTGACGCTGGCGCCGATCTGCGCGACCGCGACCAACAGCAGCGCGATCGCGATCGTCACGAAAATGTCGTTGAAGCCGTTGAGCAGCCGGAAATGCTCCTCGTCCACCGCCGGCGCGAGCCGAGCCCGGGCGACGTGGTTGCGCAACGCCAGCGCGGTATCGCGGCTGATCGCCCCCGCCGCCACCGCGTTGTCGATATCGCTCTCGCTATACATCGGGCCATCCTCCTGTTGGATGGCCGGCAGCTATACCATTAGTGTATTAGTGAAGCAATACGGCAGGACGGATGGGCGGCGTTGTGCGAAGCGGCTTCGGTATCGCTCGAGCGGTATCGCTTGTCGAAGCACCGTACTTTGCGCCGCAAGCGACCACCGGGCCTATCGCAGAATGGCCCTTCGACAAGCTCAGGGCGAACGGATCAATGTAAAGTCATCGTATTCTAGGCTTGCAATTGCTTCAGGATCAGCATCGCCTGTTCGGCGCCCGACTGGGGCACGATCTCGCCGGTGCGGTCGATGATTGTCGCCCAGTGCGCCGCGACGCCCTCCGCCGAACAATCGTCGCCGTGGAGCGCGACGCCGGGGGTGAGCGTGACGTACGACGCCTGGAACACGCCCGCGCCCGCGCCGACGATCGCGTTGGTCGGGGCATCTTCGGAGACGAGATAGACCGCGGCAGGCGCGACCTTTTCGGGGGCGAACGCCTTGAACGCCTCCTCGGGGAACAGATCCTCGGTCATCCTCGTGCCGGCGACCGGCGCGATCGTGTTGACCTTGATCCCGTATTTGGCGCCTTCGAGGTAGAGCGTCTTGGTCAGCCCCGCGAGCCCGAGCTTGGCGGCGCCGTAATTGGCCTGCCCGAAATTGCCGAACAGTCCGGTCGACGAGGCGGTCATCAGCACGCGGCCGTATTGCTGCTCGCGCATCGTCTCCCACACCGCTTTCGTGCAATTGGCCGAGCCGATCAGGTGGACATCGACGACGAAGCCGAAATCGGCGGGCTCCATCTTGGCGAAGCTCTTGTCGCGCAGCACGCCCGCGTTGTTGATCAGGATATGGACGCCGCCCCAGCGCTCCTTCGCGCGGGCGACCATATCGACCATGTGATCATATTCGGTGACGCTGCCGCCGTTCGACATCGCCTCGCCGCCGGCGGCCTCGATCTCCTCGACGACCTTGAGCGCGGCGTCCGAATGGCCGGTGCCGTCGCGCGTGCTGCCGAGATCGTTGACGACGACCTTCGCGCCGCGCCGCGCGAGTTCGAGCGCATAGGCGCGGCCCAGCCCGCCGCCGGCGCCAGTGACGATGGCGACGCGATTATCGAAACGGATGGACATGGAAAAGGGCGCTCCCCGCTTTCGGAAAGCGCCCCTCCTAAAGTGTATTCGTCTTGCGTGGAAGCGGCACCGGGGCCGCCTCTGTTTCAGGAAAACTGAAACAGATCAAAGACGCGTCACCAGCATCAGCCGCCGCGCTGGCGGCAATTGTCGGTCTGGTTCTTCTTGCAGATGGGATATTCGGCAAGCGGCGGGGGCGGGGGAAACGCCTGATCGGGCGAGGCCGACGGCTGGAAGACCACGTTCGCACCGGGTTCCGGCGTGCCGTTCATCGGCGGGGCCGAGGGTTCGTATCCGCCCGCCGGATCCTGCGCATCCGCCGACGGCGCCGCCGCTGTCGCCGTAGCAGGCGCCGGGGTCGTCTGATCCACCGCCGAATCGTCGGTCGGCATCGTCGCCTGATCCTGCGTCGCGGGATCGGGCGTGGTTTGGGCGGCCGCGGGGATCGCGATCGCCGCGGCTGCTGCCAGGAACAAGAGCTTCATGCGTACCTCCTGAATGCTGTGCGCCAAATGCTGTCGCGCAGACGGGGTAACGCACGGTTCGGCCAAACGGTCCTTCGCTTACTGCACCGAATCGAGGGCGTATCCCGCCGACCGGACGGTGCGGATCAGATCGGTGCGGCCGCCGGCGTTGATCGCCTTGCGCAACCGACGGATATGAACGTCGACGGTGCGCGATTCGATCTCGGCGTCGTGCCCCCACACCGCGTCGAGCAGGCGCTCGCGCGAGAACACCCAGCCGGGATGTTCGAGGAAATGGCGCAGCAGCCGGAATTCGGTCGGCCCGAGCGGAATGACCTGGCCGTCGCGGCGCACCTTGTGGCCGACGGTATCCATGACGAGATCATCGTAGCGCAACTCGGCGCCCGCCAGCGCGGGGCGCACCCGGCGCAGCACCGCGTTGACGCGCGCGACCAGTTCGCGCGGCGAGAACGGCTTGGTGACGTAATCATCGGCGCCGGTATCGAGCCCGCGGACGCGATCCTCCTCCTCGCCGCGCGCGGTGAGCATGATGATCGGCACGTTCGCGGTATCGGGCGCGCGGCGCAGCCGGCGACACACCTCGATCCCCGACAGCCCCTCGACCATCCAGTCGAGCAGGACGATATCGGGCGGCGTTTCGCGCGCGAACAGCAGCGCCTCCTCGCCGTCGGGGGTATGCTGGACGAGGAAATCCTCGCGCTCGAAATGAAAGGTCAGCAGTTCGGCGAGCGCGGCGTCGTCCTCGACCAGCAACATGCGGGCGGTGGTCATCGATCGGCTCCCTTTACAGCGTCACGGCGGGGCTGCCGCCGCGCTCGCGCTCGGCCATGCGTTCACCGGTGGCGGCGTAATGGACCATTTCGGCGACATTGGTGGCATGGTCGCCGATCCGCTCGAGGTTCTTGGCGACGAACAGCAGGTGCGCGACCTGTCCGATGCTCTTGGGGTTCTCCATCATGTAGGTGACGAGCACGCGGAAGATCGCATTGTAGAAATCGTCGACCTGACGGTCGCTGTCGGAGACGCGGATCGCCTTCTCGGCATCGCGCGCGGCGAAGGCATCAAGCACGTCGTGGACCATCTCGCCCGCCATCCGCGCCATCGCGGGCAGCAGCGACAGCGGCTCGATACGCCCGTGATCCTCGATCGCGGGAACGCGCTTGGCGATGTTCTTGGCGTAATCGCCGATCCGTTCGACGACGGTCGCGATCTTGAGCGCGGCGACGACCTCGCGCAGATCGTCGGCCATCGGCGCGCGCAGCGCAATCAGCCGGATCGCCAGCCGCTCGACCTCTTCCTCGATCCCGTCGATCCGCTTGTCGCCTTCGATAACGCGTCGCGCCGCGTCGAGATCGTGCTTCGCAAGCGCGTCGATCGCGCGCGCGATCGCCTGTTCGGCGAGCCCGCCCATCTCTGCGATCAGCCCCCGCAGTTCGCCGATATCCTCGTCGAATGCCTTGACTGTATGTTCCGTCATTGCTGCTGCCTCATCGATCAGCCGTAGCGGCCGGTGATATAGTCCTTGGTGCGATCCTCGCGCGGGTTGGTGAAGATATCCGACGTGGACCCGTATTCGACCAACGTGCCGAGGTGGAAGAAGGCGGTGCGCTGAGAGACGCGCGCGGCCTGCTGCATATTGTGGGTGACGATCACGATCGCGTAGCGGCCCTTCAGTTCGTGGATCAGCTCCTCGATCCGCGCGGTCGCGATCGGATCGAGCGCCGAGCACGGCTCGTCCATCAGGATCACCTCGGGATCGACCGCGATCGCGCGCGCGATGCACAGCCGCTGCTGCTGCCCGCCCGACAACGCGGTGCCGCTGTCGTGGAGGCGATCCTTGACCTCGTCCCACAGCCCCGCCTTGCGCAACGCCTGTTCGACCGTGGCGTCGAGTTGTGCCTTCGATCCCGCGAGCCCGTGGATGCGCGGGCCGTAGGCGACGTTCTCGAAGATCGATTTGGGAAACGGATTGGGCTTCTGGAACACCATGCCGACGCGCGCGCGCAATTGCACCACGTCCATCGACGAATCGTAGATGTCCTCGCCGTCGAGCGTGATCGTGCCCTCGACGCGCGCGCTGGGAATCGTGTCGTTCATGCGGTTGAGCGTGCGCAGGAAGGTCGATTTGCCGCAGCCCGACGGGCCGATGAACGCGGTGACATTGTCCATGTCGATATCGATCGACACCTGGTTGAGCGCCTGCTTGGCGCCGTAGAAGACGCTGACGTCGCGCGCCGCCATCTTGATCGGGGAAGGGGAAACGTCGGTCATCACCAGCGGGTCTCGAACTTGTTGCGAAGATAGATGGCGAGGCCGTTCATCGTAAGCAGCACGACGAGCAGCACGATGATCGCCGCCGACGTCTTCTCGACGAAACCGTGGCTGACCTCGTCGGACCACAGGAAAATCTGCACCGGCAGCACTGTCGCGGGGTCGGTGAGCCCGGACGGCGGCGTCGCGATGAAGGCGCGCATCCCGATCATCAGCAGCGGCGCCGTCTCGCCCAGCGCGCGCGCCATGCCGATGATCGTGCCGGTGAGGATGCCGGGCAGCGCCAGCGGCAGGACGTGGTGGAACACGACCTGGATCGGGCTCGCGCCGATGCCGAGCGCGGCGTCGCGGATCGAGGGCGGCACCGATTTGATCGCGTTGCGGCCCGCGATCACGATCACCGGCATCGTCATCAGCGCGAGCGTCAGCCCGCCGACGACGGGCGCCGAGCGCGGTAGATGGAAGGTGTTGAGGAACACCGCGAGGCCGAGCAGGCCGAAGATGATCGAGGGCACCGCCGCGAGATTGTTGATCGAGACCTCGATCAGATCGGTCCAGCGGTTCCGCGGCGCATATTCCTCGAGATAGAGCGCCGCGAACACGCCGACCGGGAACGCGAGCAGCAGCGTCACGAACATCGTCAGCAACGAGCCCTTGAGCGCGCCCCAGATGCCGACGACGGTGGGATCGGTGGCGTCGGCCTCGCTCAGGAATGCGGTGTTGAAGCCGGTATGGATGGCGTCCGCGCCGCGCAGTTTGGCGAGTGCGGTCGTGGCGGCGGGTGAGGGATCGCCCTTGGCGGCGCTGTCGATATCGGTCGAGGCGGGGACGTCGATCACTGCGCGCTTGTTCAGCAGCGCGGGGTCGGCCTTGATCGCGTCGCGCACGCTGAGCCAGGCGCCGTCGGACAACCAGCGCTCGGCGCCGGGGCCGAACGCCTGGTCGGCGGCGTCGCGCGTCACGCGGGGCAAGCCGGCATTGGCGAGCGCGCGATCGGCGACGTCACCGCCCCCGGCGATCACGTCGGGATCGACGATCATCGCCGCTTTCGTGAAATCGATCGGGAGCGCGATCTCGGTGCGGGTGAAGCCGCGCAGCCCGCCGCCGAGCATCGTCACCAGCAGGAAGGCGAGGAACCCGGCCGAGATCACGATCGCGGCAAGGCCCATCAGCCGGAAGCGCCGCTCGGCGGCGTAGCGCCGGCGGATGCGGCGCTGCATCGCCTGGGTCTTCCAGTCGGTCGGCTGCCGGGCGGGGACGGGCGCGTCACTCATAGGCTTCACGGTATCTTTTGACGATCGCCAGCGCGACGATGTTGAGCAGCAAGGTCACCACGAACAAGGTCAGCCCGAGCGCGAACGCCGCCAGCGTCTTGGGGCTGTCGAACGAGGCTTCGCCGGTCAGCAGGTCGACGATCTGCTTGGTGACGGTGGTGGTGCTGGCGAGCGGGTTGAGCGTCAGCGTCGCGACGCCGGAGGCGGCCATGACGACGATCATCGTTTCGCCGATCGCGCGGCTGACCGCGAGCAGGATGCCGCCGACCACGCCGGGCAGCGCGGCCGGGAGCAACACCCGCCGAATCGTCTCCGAACTGGTCGCGCCCATCGCGAGGCTGCCGTCGCGCATCGCCGAAGGGACGGCGGCGATCGAATCGTCGGCCATCGACGAGACGAAGGGGATGATCATCACCCCCATCACCATGCCGGCCGCGAGCGCGCTTTCGGACGAGGCCCATTGGATGCCGATCGCCACCGCAGCGTCGCGCACCGCGGGTGCGACGGTGAGCGCGGCGAAATAGCCGTAGACGACGGTGGGAACGCCCGCGAGCATCTCCAGGATCGGCTTCATCCAGCGCCGCACGCGGGGGTTGGCATATTGGGTGAGGTAGATCGCGCTCATCAGCCCGAAGGGAATCGCGACCGCCATCGCGATCACCGCGCCGATGAAGAAGGTGCCCCAGAACAGCGGCACCGCGCCCAGCGTCGCGCCGGGATCGCTGCTGTCGATCACCTGCGGGCTCCAGTGCGTGCCGAACAGGAAATCGGTGATCGGCACCATGCGGAAGAAGCGCACCGATTCGAACAGGAGCGAGACGACGATGCCGACGGTGGTCAGGATCGCGATCAGCGAGGCGGCGAGCAGCGCGACCATCACGATCCGCTCGACCCGCGTACGGGCGCGGAAATCGGGGCGGACGCGGACATAAGCGAAGGCGCCGCCGGCAAAGGCGAGGATCAGCGCGAGCACGGTGCCGATCCCGTCGAACCGCGATTGCGCCGCCGCATAAGCGGGCGCCAGCGTCGTCGACAGCGGGTTGAAGCCCGCCGCGATGTCGCCGCGCGCGATATGCCGCGCTTCGGACAGGATCGACGCGCGGGCGAAATCGAATTGCGGCAAGGCCTGCGCGGCGGGATCGTGGAGCACCTGATCGGTGACGAGCGCGGGCGATACCGACGCCCAGACGAGCAGGAAGACGAGCGCGGGGATCACTGCCCACAAGGCGACATACCAGCCGTAATGGCCGGGCAGCGCGCTGAACCGCCGCACCCCGCCGCGCCGGAACGCCATCGCCCGTGCCCGCGCGCTGAGCCAGCCGATCAGGCCCAGGCCGAGGATGACAAAAAAGAGGGCGAAGGTGGACAGGGTGGGCCTCTACACGATCAATACCGTCCGCCCTGAGCCTGCCGAAGGGCCGTTCTTTCTGACGGCGGAGAAGAACGGTGCTTCGACAAGCTCAGCAGGAACGGCTGGGTTACTTCAACGTGCTCGGGTCGAGCGGGGTGGCGTTGCTGAGCAGTTCGGCCGAATGCGCGAGCACGGCATCGGGCGCGGCGATCAGGCCGCGCTTCACCAGCGGACCGTCCTTGCCCCATGAGGCCGCATATTCGGCGAGGAACTGCCTCAGGCCGGGGATCGCATCGAGATGCGCCTTCTTGACGTAGATGAACAGCGGCCGCGCGCCGGGGTAGCTGCCGCCCGCGATCGTATCGTAGGTCGGCGCGACGCCGTTGATCGGCGCGCCTTCGAGCTTGTTCGCATTCTCCTCGAGATACGAATAGCCGAAGATGCCGAGCGCATTGGGATTGGCCTGGAGCTTCTGGACGATCAGATTGTCGTTCTCGCCCGCATCGACATAGGCGCCGTCCTCGCGCACCGCCTTGCAGCGCTTGTCGAACGCGTCCGAATCGAGCGCCTTGGCGCCGGCGTCGGTTTCCTCGCAGCCCTTGGCGAGAATCAGTTCGGCGAGCGCGTCGCGCGTGCCGCTGGTCGACGGCGGGCCGTAGACCTGGATCGGGATCGCCGGCAGCGCCGAGTTGACGTCCTTCCACGTCTTGGCGGCGTTGGGCTTGCCGCCCGGATTGGCGGCGAGCGCCTTGTATATGTCGGCGGTGGTCAGCGCGATCCGGGGGCCGTTCTTGGCCTCGGCGAAGGCGATGCCGTCGATGCCCACCTGCGCCTCGATCACGTCGGCGGCGCCGTTCGCCTTGCAGGTGGCGTATTCGGACGCCTTCATCGGGCGCGAGGCGTTGACGATATCGGGATGTTGCGCGCCCACGCCGGCGCAGAACAGCTTCATCCCGCCGCCGGTGCCGGTCGATTCGATCACCGGCGCCTTCATGCCGGGGTTCTTGTTGACGAACTGCTCGGCGACGAGCTGGGTGAAGGGGTAGACGGTCGACGAACCGACGACGCGAATCTGATCGCGGGCGCCGCCGCCGGTCGACGCCTGATCGTTGCAGGCGGCAAGCGCGAGCGCGGATACCGCGAGAAGCGCGAACGAACGAAGCATGTGCAAGGCCCTCCTGGGGAAGTTCGATCCCGGCGATGCCGTATCGGGTGGCCGGTGAGGCGCGCTATGTGACACAGACATGATAGTTTTATGACAGCGTGGGCGGATCGGCCTGTACGGCGGGGAAATGCACCGTCACGGTGGTGCCCTCGCCGGGCGCGCTGGTGATGACGAGGCGGCCGCGATGCCGCTCGGCGATGTGCTTGACGATCGCGAGGCCCAGCCCGGTGCCGCCGAGCGCGCGGCTGCGGCCCGAATCGACTCGGTAGAAGCGTTCGGTGAGCCGCGGCAGATGCTCGGGCGGGATGCCGTCGCCCCGATCGGCGACCGTCAGCGTGACGTCGCCGGCATCGCCGGGCTCGAGTCGCACGGTGACCGGGGTGCCGGCGCGCCCGTATTTCATCGCGTTGCCGACGAGGTTGTGGAGCAATTGCGACATCTGCGCGCGATCGCCCGTGATCGGCGGTATCGCGTGCGCGCAATCGATCTCCAGATCCGCGCCGCGATCGGGATCGCTCCGGCGAAGCTCGTCGACCACGGTGCGCGTGATCGCCGCGAGATCGATCGTCGCGGTGGGCAGCCGATCCTTGTCCGATTCGATCCGCGACAGCGACAGCAGATCGACGACGAGCCGCTGCATCCGTCGCGCCTCGCCCGCCATCACGCCCAGGAAGCGCGCCCTGAGCGCGGGGTCGGCGCCGGCGTCGTCCTCCAGCGTCTCGATGAAACCGAGCAGCGAGGCGAGCGGGGTGCGCAGTTCATGGCTCGCATTGGCGACGAAATCGACGCGCATCTTCTCAGCCGCCGCGCTGCGCGAGCGATCGACGAGATGGACCAGCCGCCGGTCGCTGCCCATCGCGGCGACCTGCATCTGCCAGTGCGAATCGCGCCGCCCGAGCCCGATCAGCGTCACCGGCTCGCCGCCGCCGGTGTCGTCGGCTTCACCCAGACGCCGTGCCGCATCGGGGTGGCGCACCGCCAGCCGTACGTCCTGGCCGAGCACATGCGCGCCCAGCAGCGCGCGCGCGGCCGTATTGGCGCGGACGACGTGGTTCCCGGCCAGCACCAGGATCGGATCGCCGAGCGCCTCGATCAGATCGTTGACGGCATCGCGCGCGTCCCCGTCGCCGTCGATCGTCGCCGGCGGGGGGGCTTCGGGATGGCGCAGCACGAGCACCGCGGCGACCCCGGCGACGAGCATGAACAGCGCCGATTGCGGGCTGTGCGCGAAGATCAACGCCGCCGCCGCGCCTGCCAGCACCAGCCCGATCGCCGCGAACGTCTTCTTTTGTGCCATAACGGTGCGTCTCTAGCGTGGGAGGGGGTGATCCGAACAGCCTTGGCCTTGCCGATGCATTACGCCCCATGCTTTACGATTATGAAAGACAGAAGGCGCGATAAGGGGCGACCATGAGCGAGCAGCATCCCGGAGATACGCCCGCCAAGGGCACGACGCGGCGCCGCGCCTTGAAGCTGGGCGCGGTGGGCGCGGCGGCGGTCGTCTCGATTCGGCCCGCGCTGGCACAGACCAACGCCTCGATCCTGACGTGCGAGATCCCGGTGCCCGACGAAGGCCGCGCGGGCAGCTATATCGCGCCCGATGGCTCGGTGGTGCCGGCCGGAACGCCCGGCGCGTTCGCGCCCGCCGGCGCCCGCTTCAAGGGCGAGGACGTCAAGCGCGCGATCAACGGCGGGCAATTGCCCGGCGTCGATTCCGAGCGCAGCAAGGCCTATGTTAATTACATCCGCCGGCTGCAGCGCGGCACCAGCGGTTTCACCTGCTTCGCATCGCTGCAAATGCCGCGCGGCTGAGGCCGTGACCGGCTATGCCCGCGTGCCCGCCGCGGAGATCGTGAGCGTAGCGCTCGATGATTTCACCGCGCTCTATCACCGCGCCTCGGGGATCACGCATCTGGTGACCTCGCCGGTGCCCGAATTGCTCGACGTGCTGGAAGAGGCACCGCTTGGCCTCGGCGAGATCGCGGCGCGGCTCGCGGCGGTGTTCGAGGTCGAGGACGAGGATGCGCTGGCGGTGCGGCTCGACGAACTGGTCGCGGCGGGGCTGGTGGTTCGGACGTGAAGGGCTTTCACACCTTTCGTCACTCCGGACCTGTTCCGGGGTCCAACATGCCGCAGACGTCGGCGTTCGGGGAGGGTTGGATGCCGGAACAAGTCCGGCATGACGATGATGGTCGCGGGCCCGGCCGTGAGGCATAGCTTTGCCGTCCGCATCGGCCCGGTGGGCTTCCGCGTCGGATCGGACTGGCGCACGCCGATCGCGGCGCTCGAAACGCTCTACGCCGATTATCCCGCGCCGGCCGACGATGTGCCCGATTTCAGCGTGCGGCTGTTCGCGCGGCGGCCGTGGCGGCGATTCGTGCGCCCGGCGGTGATGATCGGGGGCGATTACGTGCTGCCCGAGGCCGCGCCGCTGCCGCTCGCGCAGGGGCTGCTTGCCGCCGAAATGGGGATGAACCTGCAAATGGCGCTCGGCCAGCGGCGCTATCTGCTGCTCCATGCCTCGGCGGTCGAGCGCGACGGGCGCGCGCTGTTGATGACAGGGATGTCGGGGGCGGGAAAATCCACGCTTGCCGCGCTGCTCGGGCGCCGGGGCTGGCGGCTGATGGGCGATGAGTTCGCGCTGATCGATCCCGAGACCGGCCTGGTCCACGCCTTCCCCCGGCTGGTGAGCCTGAAGAATGCAGCGATCGGGGTGGTCGAGCGCGCGATTCCCGACGCGCGGTTCGGGCCGCTGATGCGCGCCACCCCCAAGGGCGACATCCGCCATCTCGTCCCCGCCGCCGAGGCGATAGCGCGCATGGAGGAGCCCGCGCGGCCGGCGCTGATCCTGTTCCCGCGCTACGGCTTCGAGCCCGCCGAGCGGCCGGTGGCGCCGAGCGAAGTGTTCGTGCGGCTGACGCAGGCGTCGACCAACTACACCGCGCTCGGCGAGCCGGGGTTCGCCGCGCTGACCCGCCTCGTCGAGACGCTGCCCGCGCGCGCGATCGACTATCCCGATGCCGAGAGCGCGATCGCGCAGGTCGAGCGTTTGTGGGCCGCGCTGTGAGATACGACGGTGACCTTCTCGCGCGGGCGCTGCGCGACCCCGCCTCGACCGGATCGCTCGATGCCGGGGGCTGGACGGCGCTGATCGGGATCGCGCGCGCCGAGCAGCTCGCCGGCACGCTCGCGCACCGGCTGGAGGGCGTGGCGATGCCCGGCGCCGTCGCGCGGATCATGGTGGATGCGCGCGCGTCGGCGGCGCAGGGCCGGATCGCGGCCTTGTGGGAAGCCGAGATGGCGCGGCGCGTGCTGGCGCCGCTCGATTGCCCCGTCGTGCTGCTCAAGGGCACCGCGTTCGCCGCTGCAGGGCTGAGCGCCGGCGTCGGCCGCTCGATCGGCGATCTCGACATTCTGGTGCCGCGCGATCGGATCGATGCGGTGGAGGCGGCGCTGCTGGGGGCGGGGTGGGAATGGGTGAAGCCCGATCCCTATGACGACGCTTATTATCGCCGCTGGATGCACGAGCTGCCGCCGCTGATCCACCGCGAGCGCGATCGGATGATCGACGTCCACCATACGATCCTGCCGCTGACCGCGCGGATCACCCCCGACGCCGCCGCGCTGATCGCGGACAGCGTGGCGCTGGGGAACGGCCTGCGGATGCTGTCGCCTGCCGACATGCTCGTCCACGCCGCCGCGCATCTGTTCGCCGATGGCGATCTGGCGGGGGGGATGCGCAATCTGTGGGATATCCACTGCCTGATCGAGCAATTCGGCACCGATGGACTTGCCGAGCGCGCGAGCCATCACGGCCTGGAAGCCGAGGTGCATCGCGCGGCACGGCTGGCGCACGCGCTTTATGATACCGCCATCCCCGAGGCATGGCGGACGCGGCACCGCGCCGACGCGCTCTACCGCCGCCGCCTCACCGCGCGCGACGGCTGGGGGCGGCCGACGCGGCCGCTGCTGCGGCAGGGCTTCTACCTGCGATCGCATTGGCTTCGGATGCCGCCTGCGATGCTCGCGCGGCACCTGTGGACCAAATGGCGCAAGGGCTATCGGCCCGTCTGACGATCGCTGCTTGACCGTTCGATAGCGCTACCATAGCCTCCTGTCCGCCGAGACCGAAACCGGCCGGCATCATGATGGAGGGGATGATGACGGACGTGGTGCAACAAGGCACGCCCGAGGCCAATCCGGCCGCGCTCGGGCTGGTGGGTTTCGGGCTGACGACGGTGCTATTGAGCCTGATCAACGCGGGGCTGCTCCCTGCGGGTGGCGAGCCGGTGGTGATCCCGCTGGCGCTCGCGTTCGGAGGATTGATCCAGATCATCGCGGGCATTTTCGAATTTCGCGTCCGCAACACCTTCGGGATGACAGCGTTCCTCAGCTATGGCGCGTTCTGGTGGTGGTTCGCGTTGCTGCTGCTGTTCGCGGGCAACGGCGTGATCGATCTGAGCGCCGCCGGGCCGACGGTGGGCGTGGCGCTGCTGCTGTGGGGTGTGTTCACGCTTTATATGTGGATCGGCACCTTCCGGTTGCCCAAGATCCTGTTCCTCATTTTCCTGACATTGTGGGTGACGTTCCTGCTGCTGGGGCTCGGCGCAGCGACGGGCGCGCAAGGGCTGACGCACGCGGGCGGGATGCTTGGCATCGTGTGCGGCGGGCTGGCGATGTACGGCAGCTTCGGGATCGTGACCAACGCCACTTTCGGTCGCACCGTGATCCCGCTCGGCGCGACACCGGTTTTGGGTTAACCCAGCCGTTCCAGCGTCGGCACGAGATCGGCGTAGGAGTCGATCACCGCGTCGGCGCCCAGATCGGCGACAGGCCGGTCGAGGAAGCCGAAGCTGACCGCGATCGTCGGCACCCCGGCGGCGCGGCCGGCGGTGATGTCGTAGATCGAATCGCCGACGAACGCGGCGCGCCCGCCGCCGCAACGCGCGATCATTTCGTGGATCGGGGCGGGCGAGGGCTTGGCATTGCCCGGCCCCAGCGTATCGCCGCCGATCACGCACGCGAACCGCGATGAGATGCCGAGCGTGTCCAGCAGCTTGCGGGCGAGATGTTCGGCCTTGTTGGTGACGATCGCGATTCGCGCGCCGCGCCGCGCCAGCGTGTCGAGCGCGGCGAGGCAACCGTCGAAGGCCCGCGTTTCCACCGCGATATTGTCGGCGTAGAACGCGAGCATCCGGTCGTAGAGCGCGTCTAGCCCCGCCTCGTCGTGCCCCGCTTCGGCGAAGCTCAGCGCGAGCATCCGCCTGGCGCCGCCGCCGATATGGGCCTTGACCCGATCGATCGCGAGGCGCGGGCACCCGGCGCCGTCGAGCGTGTGGTTGACCGCGGCGGCGAGGTCGGCACTGGTATCGAGCAGCGTGCCGTCGAGATCGAACCCGACGATGGCGAAAGGAAAGTCGGTCATCGCCCGCCCGCCTGCCAGCGTCGCTATGGAATTGGCAAGACATTCATGGCAGGGCGCGGGTTCGTGAGGGAGTGCGCATGACCGAACCCGTCGCCGCGATCATCCTTGCCGCGGGCAAGGGCACGCGGATGAAATCCGATCTGCACAAGGTGCTGCATCCGATCGCGGGGCGGCCGATGCTGCTCCACCTGATCGCTGCGGTCGACACGCTCGCGCCCGCGCGGACGGTGGTGGTGACGGGGGCGGCGAGCGCGCAGGTCGAGGCGGCGGTGGCGCCGCTCGGCGTCGCGACCGCGCTCCAGGCTGAGCAGCTCGGCACGGGCCATGCGGTGCAGCAGGCGCAAAACGCGCTTGCGGGCTTCGACGGCGATGTGCTGATCCTTTATGGTGACGTGCCGCTGGTCTCGCCCGAAACGATGCGCGCGATGCTCGATCGGCTGCAGAGCGACGACGCGCCCGCCACGGTGGTGCTCGGGTTCCGGCCGGCCGATCCGGGCGCTTATGGCCGCGTGATCGCGGATCGTGACGGCCGCATCGTCAAGATGGTCGAATTCAAGGACGCGTCGCCCGAGGAACGCGCCGAAACCCTGTGCAATTCGGGGCTGATGGCGGTGCGCGCGCGCGATCTGTTCGCGCTGCTGGCGCGCGTCGGCAACGAGAATGCGGCGGGCGAATATTATCTGCCCGATATCGTCATGCTCGCGGCCGCCGATGGCCGCGCCTCGGCGGTAATCGAGACCGACGCGCACGAGGTCGCCGGCGTCAACAGTCGCGCCGAACTCGCCGCCGTCGAACATGCGTGGCAGCAGCGGCGGCGCGCGGCGGCGATGGCTGATGGCGCGACGCTGATCGCGCCCGAGACGGTGTGGTTCGCGTACGATACCGCGATCGGCCGCGACGTGACGATCGAGCCCAATGTTGTCTTCGGCCGCGGCGTGTCGGTGGCGGGCAAGGCGGTGATTCACGCGTTCAGCCATCTGGAAGGTGCGACCGTGGGGGAGGGCGCGAGCGTGGGGCCTTATGCGCGGCTGCGCCCCGGCGCGGTGCTGGGCAAGGGTGCCAGGGCCGGCAATTTCGTCGAGATGAAACAGGCGGTGCTGGGGGCAGGCGCCAAGGCGAACCATCTGACCTATCTCGGCGATGCCGAGGTGGGGGCGGGCGCGAATATCGGCGCGGGCACGATTACCTGCAATTACGACGGTTTCTTCAAATATCGCACGAAGATCGGCGACGGGGCCTTCATCGGATCGAACAGCGCGCTGGTGGCGCCCGTCGCGATCGGCGCGGGGGCGATCGTGGGCGCGGGATCGGTGGTGACGCGCGATGTCGAGGCGGAGGCGCTGGCGGTGGCGCGCGGCGAGCAACAGCAAAAATCTGGTTGGGCAGGCCGATTCCGTGAGCGGATGAAGGCCCGGAAGGCAGCGAAATAGCATGTGCGGAATTGTCGGGATCGTCGGCAGGGACAATGTCGCCGAGCGGCTGTTCGACGGGCTGAAAAGGCTCGAATATCGCGGCTATGATTCGGCCGGCATCGCGACCGTGTTCGACGGCGCGATCGAACGGCGGCGGGCCTCGGGCAAGCTGGTCAATCTGGGCAAGGAACTGGTGGCCGAGCCGCTGCCGGGCGATGTCGGCATCGCGCACACGCGCTGGGCGACGCACGGCGGGCCGACGACAAACAACGCGCACCCGCACGCCACGCGCGAGGTGGCGCTGGTCCACAACGGCATCATCGAGAATTTCAAGCCGCTGCGCGACGAACTGATCGCGCGCGGCCGCCATTTCGACAGCGAGACCGATACCGAGGTCGTCGCGCATCTGGTGAGCGAGAAGATCGAAGCGGGAATGTCGCCCGAAGACGCGGTGCGCGAGGTGCTGCCGCGGCTCCACGGCGCGTTCGCGCTGGCGATCCTGTTCCGCCAGCATCCCGACGTGCTGATCGGTGCGCGGCTCGGGTCGCCGCTGGTCGTCGGCTATGGTGAGGGCGAAACCTATCTCGGCTCGGATGCGCTCGCGCTGGCGCCGTTGACGCAGCGGATCGCGTATCTCGAGGAAGGCGACTGGGTCGTCGTGACGCGCGAGGGCGCGCGGATTTTCGACCGCAACAACAATCCCGTCGAGCGCCCGATCACGATCTCCGGCGTGACCGGCGAGCTGGTGTCGAAGGGCAACCACCGCCATTTCATGCTCAAGGAGATTTACGAGCAGCCGATCGTCGTGGCGCAGACGCTACGCAGCTATCTCCAGCGGATGGACGATCGCGTGACGCTGCCGATCCCCGATTTCGATCTCGGCGCGATCCGCCGCGTCACGATCGTCGCGTGCGGGACAAGCTTCTACGCCGGGATGGTCGCCAAATACTGGTTCGAACAATTCGCGCGGGTGCCGGTCGATCTCGATGTCGCCTCCGAATTCCGGTATCGCGCGCCGGTGATGGAGGAGGGCGGGCTCGCGCTGTTCATCTCGCAATCGGGTGAGACGGCAGACACGCTCGCGGCGCTGCGCCATGCGCGCAGCGAGGGGCAGCGGATCGCCGTCGTCGTCAACGTGCCGACGAGCACGATGGCGCGCGAGGCCGATCTGTTGCTCCCCACCCATGCCGGCCCCGAGATCGGCGTCGCCTCGACCAAGGCATTCACCTGCCAGCTCGCGGTGCTGGCCGCGCTTGCCGTCAACCTTGCGCGCGCCAAGGCAACGCTTGCCGAAGGCGAGGAGAGCGAGATCGTCCGGCAGCTCGCCGAGGCGCCGGCCGCGCTCAACGCCGCGCTGGCGCAGGACGGGGCGATCGAGGCGATGGCGCATACGATCGCGGCCGCGCGCGACGTGCTCTATCTGGGGCGCGGCACCGATTATCCGCTGGCGCTCGAAGGAGCATTGAAGCTCAAGGAAATCAGCTACATCCACGCCGAAGGCTATGCCGCGGGCGAGATGAAGCACGGGCCGATCGCGCTGATCGACGACGCCGTGCCGGTGATCGTGATCGCGTCGTCGGGACCGCTGTTCGACAAGACCGTCAGCAACATGCAGGAAGTGCAGGCGCGCGGCGGCAAAGTGGTGCTGATCTCGGACGACGAGGGGATCGCGGCGGCGGGCGAGGGATGCCTCGCCACGATCGCGATGCCCAAGGTCCACCCGCTGATCGCGCCGTTGGTCTATGCGATCCCCGTGCAGTTGCTTGCTTATCACGTCGCCGTCGCCAAGGGCACCGATGTCGATCAGCCGCGCAATCTCGCCAAATCGGTCACGGTTGAATAGGCGTAGCCGCCGCCGCGCTTAATCGCGCAGCGGCTTGGCATAAGCCCCCATCGCCTCATCGGTGGGCGTGCAGCCCGCACCGGGAGCCTGCGGACGCACATAATGGCCGTCATCGATCGCGATCGGCTCGACGAAGCAGTCGCGGATCCACGGGATATATTCGAGGATCGTCGTCGCCGGGTGCCAGAACGACAGATGGACGTGGACCTGCCCCATGTCGCCGACATGCGCGACCACCGGCAGGCGCCGCGCGTGTGCCGCGTCCGCCACGCGGATATATTCGGTGATCCCGGCGAGGCGTGTCACGTCGGGCTGGGCGTAGTGGACGGCGTGCGCGCCCATGAAGCTTGCGAAGGCGTCGGCGCTATAGAGCTGCTCGCCGAGCGCGATCGGGATCGCGGTCGATGCCGCCAGTTCGGCGTGCGAGCCGACGTCGTCATACCACATCGGCTCCTCGAGCCAGAAGATGTCGAGCGCCTCCGCGCGCGCGCAGAAGCGCTTGCAGGTCGGCAGATCCCATTTGCCGTTGGCGTCGAGCGCGATCGTGACATGGGGGCCGACCGCCTTGCGCACCGCCTCGATCCGATCGACATCGACCATCGGATCGTCGTGCCCGACCTTGAGCTTGATCCGGCGGAAGCCGTCCTGCTCGATCGTGCGGACGCAACCTTCGACGAGCTTGTCCTTGGCGAAGGACAGCCAGCCGATATCGGTATTATAAGCCTCGAGCCGAGCGCTGGTCGCGCCGCCGAGCAGCTTCCACAGCGGCAGGCCCGCTTTCTTGGCGCGCAGATCCCACAAGGCGATGTCGATCGCGGCGAGGGCGAGATGGGCGATGCCCGCGCGCGCGACCCATTGCAGCGCGGGATAGCGCGCGAGCTTGAGCCACAGCCGGTCGCCATCGGCGGCATCCTCGCCCAGCAGCAGGGGCGCATAGCAATCGCCGATGCACGCCGCGATCAACCGATCGGATGCCAGATGCGCGTGGGTGCCGGTGAAACCATAGCCTTCGAGCCCGTCATCGGTCGCGATCCGCACCCCGGCGATGCCCCAATGCGTGATCGTGTTCGTCGAATCCGAAATGGCGCCGCGCGCGATCGGGGCGTGGAGAATGAACGGTTCGACCGATGTAATCCGCATGCATGTAATCCCCTGCCTGTGACTGTGGCATGGAAGAAGGGGGTTCCCGCTTCTCCCGATCCGTCAGCCCCGTTCGTGTTGTTTCATAATTGACACGGCGTATCATGGGTGACACAAAGGGGCAAGGCCAGGTAGAGTCGTTTTCAAGGAGGAGGGGATCATGAGGCATTTGGAGGTTAAGCGCGCGGTTCGCGCAGCGATCGTATTTTCCGCAGGATTTTCCGCCCTGGCGCTGGCGGCGCCGGCATGGGCGCAGGATTCGGGCGATCAGAGCGACGATTCGTCGGTGACATCGGACGATCAGGACGCCGCCGGCAAAGAGATCATCGTCACCGGTTTCGCGGCCAGCCTTCAGCGCGCGATCGAGAACAAGCGCAATCTCGACGTCATCAGCGACGGCATCGCGGCCGAGGATATCGGCAAATATCCCGAACAGAACATCGCCGAATCGCTCCAGCGCGTCACCGGCGTGCAGATCAGCCGCAATCTCGGTGAGGGCCAGTTCCTGAGCGTGCGCGGGCTCGATCCGAAATTCACCAACACGCTGTATAACGGGCGCCAGCTCCCGTCGGGATCGGGCACGCGCGCGTTCGATTTCCAGGTGCTCTCCGCGAATTTCGCGAGTCAGGTCGACGTCTATAAGTCGCCGACCGCGGACTTGATGGAAAGCGGGCTCGCCGCGACGGTGAACATGCAATCGATCCGGCCGCTGACGGTGGGCAAGCGCCGCGTCGCGATCACCGCCGAGGGCACGTATGACGAGCAGGCGCGCGGCAGCATCCGCCCGCACATCTCGGCGCTCTATACCGATACCTTCCTCGACAACCGGCTCGGCTGGTCGATCGCCGTCGATGTCAACAAGCGCAACATCGACGACCAGCAGTTCGTCACCGATGGCGTGATCCAGGATTCGACCTGGGCGGGGCCGGACCCGCGCTATCGCATCTTCGCGGTCCACCAGAACGATCTGGTCGGCGATGATGAGCGCATCAGCGCCACCAGCGCGCTGCAATTCAAGGCGACCGACAGCCTTGAGCTGTATATGGACACGATCGTGTCGCAGTTCGATCAGCGGTACAATTATTTCCAGGGCAACCAATGGTATGCCGGCGCCGGCGCGCTCGGCCCGTCGCCGACCGATACGGTGACGGTCGACGACAACGGGGTCGAGACCGCGTGGCGCGGCACCAACGTGTTCGCGTGGACGCAATCCAACCGGTTCGCGTTCAAGCAGAGCATGTGGTCGACCGCGTTCGGCGCCAAATACGATTTCGGCGGCTGGAAGGTCGATGCCGAGGGATCCTACGGCAAGGCGACCGAGCGGACGACGCAGACCTTCGTTTCCTGGGCGACGAAAGCGCCGGGTGCGAGCATGTGGTATGATACGACGGTCGACCCGGACGGCCCGATCAGCATCGGTTTCTACAATGACTTCGATCCGACCGACAAATCGCATTATTACTTCACCGGCGTGCAGGGCTCCTACAAGCAGCCGACCACCGACAAGATCTGGAACGGGCGGATCGATGTCTCGCGCGAGGTCGATCTCGGGCTGATCCGCGCGATCCGGTTCGGTGGGACGTATCAGGACCGCACGCTGGCGTCGACGCCCAACGCCATGCCGTCATCGGCCGCGGGCTTCCCGGCCGACATGGATTCGTATCTGAGCATTTACAGCAACCCGACCTACTTCAAGTCGTATGACGGCCCGGCGGAATTTCCGAGGAGTTTCCTGACCGTCGATCTCGATAAGTTCTTCCACGATTTCCCGATGTCGGAGATCACCAAGAACAACCCGCCGACGCAGGTGCTCAGCACGACGACCAAGGTGCAGGAGCGTTCGGGCGCGGGCTATGTCCGGCTCGATCTCGCCAGCGCCAACAGTCGTCTGCGCGGAAATGTCGGCGTGCGCTATGTCATCACCCAGGAGGCGTCGTCGGGCTTCGTGCCGACGCCCGACGCGAAGCTGGTCTACGGCTATTTCGGCTCCAATACGCTCGGCTATACCGATGCCGCGTTGCAGGCGCAGAAATTCACCTATCGGAACCTGCTGCCGTCGCTCAACCTCGCCTATCAGGTCGGCAACGACATCGTCGTCCGCTTCGCCGCCGCCAAGGTCATGCAGCGGCCGGACATGAACCTGCTCGCCGCCGCCAGCAGCCCGAGCGCGCCGACCGTGCCGCCCCCCGATCAGGAATGGCGCGGCAACCTGCGCCTCGGCAACCCGGCATTGAAGCCCTATCTGGCCAACCAGTTCGACCTCTCGTTCGAATGGTATATGGGCAAGCGCGGGCTGCTGGCGGCCGCCGTGTTCGTCAAGGACGTCAAGAATCTCGTCCTCACGAGCTATTACGACATGCCCGCGGTGGTGACGCAGAGCGACGGCAGCACGCGTCCGATCACGCTTGCCGTCGCGCAGCCGATGAATACGGAAAAGGCCACGCTCAAGGGCGTCGAAGCCGGATTCCAGCAGGCGCTCGATTTCCTGCCCGGGCCGCTCAGCCATCTGGGTGTGCAGGTCAATTACACGCACATCTGGTCGGATAAGGTAGTGCTCGATCAAGGGCAGCCCGCGCTGCCGCTTACCGGCATTTCGAAGAATACGTACAATATCACCGGCTATTACGACGACGGCCGCTTCTCGGTCCATGCCGGCTACAACTATCGCAGCCGCTGGGTGCAGGATCCGTTGAGCTTCTTCGGCGATGGCAGCTTCGTCAACGCTTACGGCCAGCTCGATATGTCATCCAGCTTCAAGATCAACGACAAGGTGAGCATCCTGGCGTCTGTCGCCAATGTCACCCAGACGGGGATGCATCTGGTCAACAAGTACGGCATCACCCGTTATTACGGACTCAGCGGCCGCCGTTTCAATTTCGGCGTGCGCGCCAGTTTCTGACGATCGGGGGGAGCGAAAACGATGATCACGCGTAGACGAATCCTCGGTCAGACGACCGCAGGCGCGGCGATCGCCGGAATGTGGCCGGGAGTCCCGGCCGCATTCGCGGGCGGCGGCCAGCAGCAGGCGTACAACAACCCGCCGCCCGATGTCGGACCGCTGATCCCCGCCGATCAGCAGGCGCTCACCCGCTTCATGGGGCTGCGCTACGGGGTGTTCATCCATTGGAATCCGGCCACGGTTGCGGGCAAGGAGATAAGCTGGTCCCGCGAGCGCGAGATCCCCTCGGCCGAATACGACCAGCTCTACAAGCGCTTCAACCCGGTTGAGTTCGATGCCGATGCGTGGGTGAAGATGCTCAAGGACGCGGGGTTTCGCTACCTGACGTTCGTGCCCAAGCATCACGACGGCTTCGCGATGTGGGATACCAAGACCTCCGACTATTCGATCATGAACACGCCGTTCGGCCGCGATGTCGTCAAGGAAGTGTCGGCGGCGTGCAAGAAGCACAAGATGGCGTTCTGCCTCTATTATTCGATCGCCGATTTCTACCATCCCGATTGCATCGGCGCGAACCATGCCAACGGCATGTATCTTGGCCCGAAGGGCTATGAATTGCCGGCGGGCGTGAAGCCCGATTTCGATCGCTACGTCACCTATATGAAGATGCAGCTCAAGGAACTGTCGCAGAATTACGGGCCGGTCGCGGCCTGGTGGTTCGACGGCGGCTGGATGCGCGACTGGACGCACGAGCGCGGCGTCGATCTGCTCAAATACATGCGGATGCTCCAGCGCGACACGATCGTCGATCACCGCGTCGGCTGCGCGTATAACGGGCGCGTCTATCTGCCGACTTGGTTCCCCACCGACAAGGATTATGTCGGCGATTTCGCGGTGCTCGAAGTCGATATGCCGCGCTTCAACCGTGACATTCCGTGGGAATATACCACGCCCGCCAACGGCCGCAGCTATTGCTGGACGGCGGGGGCGTATCTCGATCAGGACGTGTGGATCGACAATTTCGTCCGTTCGGCGTGCGGCGACGGCAATTACCTGCTCGGGATTTCCGCGCCCTCGACCGGCCGGTTCGACCCCGCATTGGTCGACAAGCTCGCGCGCGCCAATCTGTGGCTCGAACGCCACGGCCAAAGCCTGTTTGAGACGCGCGGCGGCCCGTTCAAGCGCACCAGCGGTTACGGCGCCACGTGCAAGGGCAAGCGCGTCTATCTCCACGTCTTCGATCAGAAGCTGACGACGGTGAAGCTGCCGCCGCTGCCGGCGAAGATCGTGGCGTGCTCGATGCTCCACGGCGGCAAAGTAAGCTTCACGCAAGGCCCCGACGGCATCACGGTGACGATCGATCCCAACGCGATGGAAGCGCCCTCGACGATCGTCGTGCTCGACCTCGATCGGCCGGCCGAGGCGCTGGCGCCGGTGGGCGACGTGCCGCTCAACCGCGGGGTGAAGGTGACATCATCCAACGCCGATCCGGCGACCGATCGCTTCGCCTGCGACGGTGACATGCGCACCGCCTGGCAAGCCGATACCGGCACCAAGCAACCGTGGATCCAGTTCGACCTCGGCGCCGAAAAGACGATCAGCCGCGCGATCCTGTTCGAAGGGGCGTATGAGGGCGAGCTTGCCGATATCCACCGCTATCAGGTTGACGTGCGCGCCAAGGATACCGACGACTGGAAGCGTGTCGAAGACGTCAAGACCTGGGGCTTCGACACCAGCGAGGAAGAAGATTTCTTCGAATGGCCGATCTCGGTGTTCAAGCCCGAGATACGCTTCACGCCGGTGAGCGCGCGCTATGTGCGGGTGAAGGTCCTCAAGATGGTCGCACCACCGGCGATCCACGCCTTCGAAATCTACGAAAGATAATCGCGATATGGCGCATGGCATCGATCCCGCCGCTTTCAGGTCCGACGCCGCACACGCGGCGTCGGGCGGGGGCAATCTCGTTTTCGTGACGCTCGTCAGCCTTGTCTCGGCGATGGGTGGGTTCCTGTTCGGGTACGAAACCGTGGTGATCGCGGGCACGCTTGCGCCGGTGAAGGCGCAATTCGGTTTCTCGGCGATCATGGAAGGCTGGTTCGTGAGTTCGGGCCTGCTCGGGTGCGTGTTCGGCGTGCTGGCGGCGGGCCGGCTGTGCGATCGGGCCGGGCGCAAGCAGGTCATGCTGCTCTCGGCCGCATTGCTCGCGATCGCGGCGGTGGCGTGCGCGGCGGCGCCCGCCGCGTCGTGGCTGATCGTCGGGCGTTTCATCGGCGGGGTCGGTGTCGGCCTGGCTTCGGTCGTTTCGCCGCTCTACATTTCCGAAGTCGCGCCGCCCAAATATCGCGGGCGGCTGGTGTCGCTGTTCCAGCTCACGATCACGATCGGCATCGTCGCGGCGATGCTCGTCAATGCCGGGCTGCTCGACCATTCGCTCGCCGCGACGCCTGCCGCCGCGCAGGGCCTGTGGGGCTGGCTGTTCGTCGGCGAGGTCTGGCGTGGCATGTTCCTGGGGCAGGTGGTGCCGGCGTTGCTGTTCCTCGGCTTCGCGTTGATCGTGCCCGAAAGCCCGCGCTGGCTGAGCCTCGTCGGGCGGCCCGAACAGGCGCGCAATGTGTTGGCGCGGCTGCGGGGCGACGATGCCGCCGCGGCGGGCGAGCTTGGGCAGATCGAGGAATCGCTGCGCGTCGAGACCCGCGCCGACGGCCGCGCGCATCTTGCAGGGATGCGCCGGCCGCTGTCGCTGGGGATCTTCCTCGCGGTCTTTTCCGAACTCAGCGGCATCACCGTGGTGATGTATTACGGCCCCGTCATCCTCGAACGCGCCGGCATTTCGGCGGGATCGTCGCTTGGCGGCCATGCGGTGATCGGCATCGTGCTCGCCTGTTTCACCGTGCTCGCGCTGTTCGTGGTCGATCGGTTCGGCCGCCGCCCGGTGCTGCTGACGGGGTGCGCGGGCGCGGCGGTCGCGCTCGCGCTGACGGGGCTCTGCTTCGCGGTCGGCGTCACCGACGGCGCGGTGATCATCGCCTTGCTGTGCATGTTCGTCGCCTTCTTCGCTTTCTCGCTGGGGCCGATCAAATGGATCGTGATCTCCGAGATTTTCCCGACCGCGGTCCGCGCGCGGGCGATGGGGATCGCGACCGTCGCGGTGTGGCTGACCGATATCGTCATCAACCAGGCCTTTCCGATCGTGCGTGACACATTCGGCGTCTCGGCGATGTTCCTCGGCTGCGCGGTGTTCCTCGCGATCCAGTTCGTCGTGGTCGCGCGCAAGCTTCCTGAAACCAAGGGGCTGCCCCTCGAAGATATCCTGTCGCTGTGGAGCGACCGGCCGGCAAAGGAGGCCCGCTGATGCGCATCGATTTTACCGGCAAGGTCGTCATCATCACCGGCGGCGCGGGCGGGCTCGGCAAAGCGTTCACGCTCGAATTCGCGACCGCTGGGGCGGAGGTCGTGTGCAACGATCTCGATCCGGCGGCGGGCGAGGCGGTGATCGCCGAAGCTGCGGACATGCCGGGCCGCATCCACTTCGTCGGCGGCAGCATGGGGCTGCCCGAGACATGCGACGCGCTCGCCGCCAAGGCGCGCGATCTCGGTGGGGTGGACATTCTCTGCAACAATGTCGGCATCCAGCCGCCGACCAGCTACGTGCCCGCGCACGACCTCGACGATGCGCTCTGGGATGCGATCCTCACCGTCAATCTCAAATCCTATTTCTGGATGGTGAAGCGCTGCGTGCCGATGATGCAGGCCAAGGGGAAGGGCGTCATCATCAACACCGCCAGCGTGCAGGGGCTGCAATCGCAAAAGGGCGCGGCGGCCTATGCCGCTTCCAAGGGCGGGATCATCTCGATGACGCGCCAGCTCGCGCTCGAATATGCCGAGGACAATATCCGTGTCGTCGCGATCGCGCCGGGCACGTTCGATACGCCGCTGCTGCGCGATGTCGCCGCCGGCATCCCCGACAAGGGATATATGGAGCGGCTGCGCCAGGCCTATCCGATGAAGCGCTTCGGCGATCCCGCCGAACTGGCCCGCGTGGTCGCCTTCCTCGCCAGCGACGGCGCGTCGTTCCTGACGGGCGAGTGCGTCACCGTCGACGGCGGCATTATGGCGCAGGGCGGCTGGGCACAATGAAGGGGGTTCCCAAAATGAACATGAGTCGCAAGGAGTTCCTGCGCACCGGTCTGTCGACGATGGCAGTCGCGGGGCTGCCGACGACGGGCGTTGCCGCCGCCGCAGTGGCAGGGGCCGGCCCTGCGGCTCAGAGCGGCCCGGTAACGATCACCACGCTCAATCCGACGATCCGGCTGTATCCGGTGAAGGCACTGGGCCGCATGGGCGACATCCGGTTCGGAACCGCGGAAATCGGCACGATGATGCCCTTTCTGGGCGAAGGCGAGATCACCTGGACCGTGTCCGTGCCCGAGGCCGGGCGCTACGCCCTCGCCTTGTGCTGCTCGACCACCAACGCCGGCCAGCCGGTCAATGTCACCGCCGGCAAGACCAGCATCGATTTCGCGGTGCCGGTGACCGACGGCTATTTCTATCCGCATCCCGATGGGCCCGATGAGAACCCCGGCGACCCCAGCGGCGAGAGCTTCTTCAGGCTCAAGGAATATTATAATTTCGATCGCGTACCGGTGGGCGAATTCGATCTGGTCCGCGGCGTCAACATGGTGCGGCTGCGCGTTGCGGGCACCAAGGGCAAGGAAATCCTGCGGCTGCGCTCGGTCGAGCTGACGCCGGTCGGCGCCCGCGCTGCAATCGCGGCCGACAAGCAGCGCGCCCGCATGCACCGCGCCAACACCGATTGGTTCGCGCGCGCCGGCTACGGCCTGTGGTTCCATTTCCTAGACCTGACCACGCCGCCGAGTGGCCCGCGCAAGCCCTATGAACAGGCGGTCAACGAACTCGATATCGAAAAACTGGTCGGGCAGGTGGCGGAAACCGGCGCCAAATACATGATGTGGGCGGTCAATCACGGCAATCCGACCTGTCCGGCGCCGATCAAGAGCTGGGAGAAACTGCATCCGGGCTGGACCACCAAGCGCGATCTGATCGCCGAAATGGCCGACGCGCTGGGCAAACGCGGGATGCGGCTGATGCTCTACATGAACCCGCCGGGCGTGGGCGGAATGGCGCTCAATCCGGGCACGGTGAACGGCATCCCGGGCTATAACGAAGACGAATATGCCAACCAGTTGATCGCCGTGTTCCGCGAATTCGGCGAACGCTATGGCCCGCGCGTCGCCGGTTATTGGTTCGATTCCACCTTCGAGGCCACCGAATGTTATCCGAACCTGCCGTTCGATAAGCTCAACGACGCGATCAAGACCAACTATCCCGATCGCCTCGTCGCCTGGAACAACTGGGTGTTCCCGCACGAGACCGAATGGCAGGATTATTTCGCCGGCGAGCTGACCGATCTGCCGGTCAAATCCTATGGCGGCCGTTATGTGAGCTATGGCACCGCCAAGGGGCTGCAAAGCCACGTCGCGCTGCGCTTCGATGCGGACTGGCTGCATATCAAGCAGGATACGCCGATGCCGCCGCCGCGCTTCAAGGCGCAGGAACTCGCCGATTTCATCAAGCAGTGCCAGGCCGAACAGGTGCCGGTGACGCTGGGTGTCGGGATTTTCCAGGATGGCTCGCTGGGGCCGCAGGCGCTGCCGGTGCTCCGCGAAGTGGGGCGGCTGGTGCGCGGCAAGCGCAAAAAGGCATGATCCGGCTTCACGCAATCTCACCACGCAAGAGCCGCGCCTGTGTCGCGGGCACAATATCATGACGGGGAACGCCATGTTGACGATGAATCGTAAGGAATTTCTGCGCACCGGCCTGTCGACGATGGCGGTCGCGGGGTTGCCCGCATCGGCCGCGGCGGCCGCGACCTTCGGCGCACCCGAGGGGCAGGGCGGGCCGCTCACGGTCGCCAGGCTCGATCCGGTAATCCGGCTGTATCCGGCGAAGGCGGCGTCGCGTTCGGGCGAGCTGCGTTTCGGCCCGGCGGAATTGAGCGTGATGCTGCCGTTCCTCGGCGCGGGCGAGGTGCTGTGGACGGTCGAAGTGGCCGAGCCGGGCGAGTACGATCTCGCCTTGTGCTATTCGACCACGCAGGCGGGCACGCCGGTGACGATCGAGGCGGGCGCATCGAAGGTGGAGTTCGCGGCACGGGTGACCGAGGGATATTTCTACCCCGATCCCAACGGGCCGTCGGCCAACCCCGGCGATCCCGACAGTGACAGCTTCTGGACGATGCGCGAATATTATCTGTTCGAGCGCGTGCCCGTGCCCGGCCGGATCAATCTGGTGCGCGGCGTCAACGTCGTGCGGCTGAAGGTGGCGGGCGAAAAGAGCAAGGAGATTTTCCGCCTGCGCTCGCTGGAATTGACCCCGGCATCGCAGCGCGCCGCGATCGAAGCCGACAAGCAGCGCGCGCGATCGCGCCGCGCCAACACCGATTGGTTCGCCGATGCGGGCTACGGCATGTGGTTCCATTTCCTCGATCTGACGACGCCGCGGCAGGGGCCGCCGGTGCCGTACGAACAGTCGATCAACGCGCTCGACGCCAAAAAGTTGGCGAAGATGGTGGCCGATTGTGGGGCGAGCTATCTGATCTGGGCGGTCAATCACGGCCACCCGACCTGCCCGGCGCCGATCAAGAGCTGGGAGAAATTGCACTCCGGCTGGACCACCAAGCGCGACTTCATCGGCGAACTGGCCGATGCGCTGGGCAAGCACGGCATCCGGTTGATGCTCTATATGAACTGTCCGGGCATCGGGAAGCTCGAGCAGCAGGCGGGCACCGCGCTCGATCTTCCGGCGTTCAGCGAGGCTGAATATTCGAACCAATTGGCCGATGTTTTCCGCGAATTCGGAAACCGATATGGCACGCGCGTTGCGGGCTACTGGTTCGATTCGTGGTTCCAGACCACCGAGAGCTATCCCAATCTGCCGCACGAGGCGCTGTTCGACGCGGTCAAGACGGGCAATCCCGATCGTATGGTCGCGCTCAATTACTGGGCGTTCCCGATCGAGGTCGAGTGGCAGGATTATTGGAGCGGCGAGATCACCGACCTGCCCGCCAAGCCGTTCAAGACCCGCTATATCGGGCGCGGCGCGGGGGCGGGATTGCAGGCGCATTCGGCGATCCGGTTCGACGCGCCGTGGTTTCACATCACGCAGGACAAACCGATGGAGCCGCCGCGCTACACCGCGGCCGAACTCGCCGACTATATCCGCACCTGTCAGGGCGACCGCGCACCGGTGACATTGGGGGTCGGCATCTATCAGGACGGCACGATCGGCGAGGAATCGTTCGCCGTGCTCAAGCAGCTTCGAACGCTGATCAGGGGCCGCGCCCGTCAGCGCCGGCCGGCGTGATCGCGATGCGTGGCTTCACCAAGGATCCCAGGGACGATGCCGCCGTGGCGCGGCCGGGGCTCGCCGCGGCGGCAGGATCGCCGGTGATCGTTCTCGACACGGCGGACAACGTCGCCGTCTGCCGCCGCAATGTCGCGACCGGCGAAGCGCTGGCGATGGACGGCGATGTCGTCGCCGCGCGCGCCGATATGCCGCTGGGGCACAAGGTGGCGCGGGCGTTCATCCCGGCGGGCGCGCTGGTCGTCAAATACGGAATGCCGATCGGGTCGGCGACTGCCGATATCGAACCCGGCGATTGGGTGCATCTTCACAATATGCGTAGCAACTATATTTCCAGCCACACGCGCGCCTCGGCGGTGCCGGCATGATCATCGCGAACGGCTATGCCCGTGGTGACGGGCGGATCGGAATCCGCAACGTCGTCGCGGTGATCTATCTCGTCGAATGCGCGCACCATGTCGCCCGCCGCGTGGTCGATCTCGCGGACGATGCCGAGGTGCACCTGCTGGGCTTTCCGGGCTGCTATCCCAACGATTACGCGCTCAGGATGATGAAGGCGCTGGCGACGCACGCCAATGTCGGCGGTGCGGTGCTCGTCTCGCTGGGGTGCGAGGGCTTCGACCGCGAGGGGCTGGCGGCGGCGATCGCGCAGAGCGGGCGGCCGGTGGAAACGGTCGTCATCCAGCAGGCCGGCGGCACGCGATCGTCGATCGAGGCGGCGGTCGCCGCGGTGCGCCGCGTCCAGCAGGAGATGCGGCAGGATGAGCGCCGGGTGCCGATGCGTCTTTCCGATCTGGTGGTCGGCACGATCTGCGGCGGATCGGACGGCACCAGCGGCATCGCCGCCAACCCCGCGGTGGGCCGCGCCTTCGATCGGCTGATCGATGCGGGCGCGATCTGCATCTTCGAGGAAACCGGCGAGATGATCGGTTGCGAAGGCCCGATGGCGACGCGCGCGGCCTCGCCCGAGATCGCGTCGGCGATCGACCAGGCGATCGGCAATGCCGAGACCTATTATCGCGCGATGGGCTATGGCAGCTTCGCGCCCGGCAATGCCGAAGGCGGCCTCTCGACGCTCGAGGAGAAGTCGGCGGGCGCCTATGTCAAATCGGGCAGCCGGCCGATCAACGGCGTGATCCGCCCGACCCAGATTCCCGGCGACCCCGGCCTTTATCTGCTCGATGTCGTTCCCGATACGCCGCCCAAATTCGGCTTTCCCAACATCTCGGACAATGCCGAGATCGTCGAGTTGATGTCGTGCGGTGCGCATCTGACGCTGTTCACCACCGGGCGCGGATCGGTGGTGGGATCGGCGGTCGCGCCCGTCATCAAGATCACCGGCAATCCGGAGACGTTCGCGCGGATGGGCGAAGATATGGATATCGACGCCGGCCGCATCATGCTGGGCGATGCGACGCTGGACACGGTGGGCGAGGACATTTTCGATCTCGTCCTCGCGGTCGCCGGCGGCGCGCCCTCCAAATCGGAAACGCTGGGGCACCGCGAGTTCATCCTCGGCTACAAGTCGATCGAGGCGGTGGGGCCGGCGTGTTTTCCGGGCGCGCGATGATGGGTGAGGCAGGATCGGGCACCGCGCGCCTCGCTGGGAAGCGCGCGCTCATCACCGGGGCGGGGCAGGGGATCGGCCGCGAGACGGCCGCGCTGTTCGCCGCGCACGGCGCGACCGTCTGGGCGAGTGATCTCAACGTCGCCGCGCTCGACGGATTGACGGGGTGCAGCCCGATCGCGCTCGACGTGACCGACGCCGAGGCGGTCCGCGCGCTTGTCGACGACATCGGCGAGATCGACGTGCTGTTCAATTGCGCCGGGATGGTCGTGAGCGGCACCGTGCTCGACTGTTCGGAAAGCGATTGGGCGCGCTCGCTCGACGTCAACGTCACCTCGATGTTCCGGCTCATCCGTGCGTTCCTGCCGGGGATGATCGCGCGGCAGAGCGGATCGATCATCAACATGGCCTCGATCGTGGGGGCACCCAAGGCGGCGCCCAACCGGTGCGCCTACGGCATGTCGAAGGCCGCGGTGGTGGGGCTCACCAAATCGGTCGCGGCCGATTATGTGACGCAAGGCATCCGCTGCAACGCGATCTGCCCCGGCACGATCGAAACCCCGTCACTGCACGATCGCCTGCGCGAGACCGGTGATTTCGAAGGCGCGCTGGCGGCGTTTCGCGCGCGCCAGCCGATGGGGCGGCTGGGCCAGCCGCAAGAGATCGCCGCGCTGGCGCTCTACCTGGCCTCGGACGACTCGGCGTTCATGACCGGACAGGCGGTGATGATCGACGGCGGCTGGTCTGCCTGATGCCGCTGATGGAGGGACACCGCCGATGAGCATCGTCGATACCCACGCCCATTTCTGGGATGTCGAGCGGCTCGATTACCCGTGGATCGAGCGTGGATCGCCGTTCGATCGCAGCTTCCACCTCGAGGATTATCAGCGCGCCTCGGCCGAGGTGCCGGTCGAACGGATGGTGTTCGTCGAATGCGATGCGCATCCGCGCTGCTCGATCGCGGAGGCCGAATGGGTCGCCGGGCTTGCGGACCTCGATCCCCGCATCCATGCGATCGTCGCGCGCGTGCCGCTGCTCGCCGACGATGCCGCCGCGCGGCTCGATGCGGTGGCGGCGATGCCGCTGGTGCGCGGCGTGCGCGACAATATCCAGGGCCATGAGCCGGGGTTCGCGCTGCACGAATCGTTCGTGCGCGGGGTGCAGGAGGTGGCGCGGCGCGGGCTCCATTTCGAACTCTGCCTCAAACACCATCAGCTCGACGAGACGATCGAACTCGTGCGTCGTTGCCCCGAGGTGCGCTTCGTGCTCGATCATTGCGCCAAGCCCGATATCGCGACCGGCCTGCGCGAACCCTGGCGCACACAGATCGACGAGATGGCGGCGCTGCCCAATGTCGTCTGCAAGATTTCCGGCCTCGTCACCGAGGCCGATTGGGCCGACTGGCAGGCGGAAGATGTGCTTTGGTACGCGCGCGCCGCCGCCGCGGTATTTGGTCCGGAACGGATCATGTTCGGCAGCGACTGGCCGGTCAACGAGGTCGCGGGCGGCTATGGGCGGTGGTTCCAACTCGCCGAAACCCTCGCGTCCGCCTGGGATCGGCGCGATCGCGACCGGTTCTTCCGCGAGAATGCCGAGCGCGTCTATCGGCTTGTGTAGGGTTTGATCCACTGGCGTGGAACCGCATTTCATTTCGTGTCATATGGCGTGTGGTGCGGGGGATTTGTCGGTGTTACCGTTATCGCTCGAAGGTTGAGGCAGACGAAAGAAGCACGAACGATGCCCAAGAAGGAGACCCCGGCGAAGGCCACGACCTATGCCGCCCCGGCGCTCGAAAAAGGGCTCGATATCCTGGAGTTGCTGTCGAGCGTGTCGCGGCCGATGGGGCTTTCCGACATTTCGCAGGCGGTGGGGCGCTCGAAGAACGAGATTTTCCGCATGCTTCATGTGCTTGAGAAGCGGCATTATATCGAGCGCGCGCAGGGTAACGATCTCTATACGCTGACCAACCGGCTGTTCCTGCTCGGCATGGAGCGCCCGCCGCTCAAGGGGCTGCTCGATATCGCGCTGCCGATGCTGCACGAATTGTCCGACGACACCCAGCAATCGAGCCATCTCGTCGTGCCGTCCGAACAGTTCATGGTGGTGATCGCGCGCATCGATCCGCCGGCCGATCTCGGGCTGGTGGTGCGGATCGGGCACCGCCGGCCGATCCTCGAAGGCACGTCGGGGATGGTGCTCACCGCATTCCAGCTCGAGCCCGTGCGGCGCCGCTGGGTGGAGGAATATGGCGCCGACATGACGGCCAAGAGCCGCGCCGAACTGGAAGACAGGCTCGTCGACATCGCGCGCAAAGGGTATGCCGCGATCAAGAGCACGGTCGTGCCGGGGATCACCGATATCTCGGTGCCGGTGATGAGCAACGGCGCGGCGGTCGCGTCGCTCGCGATTCCCTATATGAAGCGCAGCGGCGTGCCGGTGTCGCAGGCGGAGGCGACGAGGATGGCTTGCGGCGTCGCGGCCGCGATCTCCTCGCGGCTGCCTTAGAGCCTGATGACTTTACGTCGAGCCGCGTCCTAAAACCCGTTCGTCCCCGGACTTGATCCGGGGCTGCCGAAGCACCGTTCTGTTCTTTGGCCGGTCGAAAGAAGAACGGCCCTTCGACAAGCTCAGGGCGAACGGTTCGATGTAAAGTCATCAGCCTGGAGTTTATTACACTTGCGCGGGGGAGCGGGCCGGTACCGCCTCTGTTCCAGTATAACCGAAACAGACTGTACGGCCGAGCGATCGCCGCGCTACCCGCCGATCACGTCCTGGCGCTGATCGCCGAGCTTTTCGATCCCCAGCGTCACCACGTCGCCCGCCTTGAGATAGCGTGGCGGCTTCTGCCCCATGCCCACGCCCGGCGGGGTGCCGGTGGTGATGACATCGCCCGGCAGCAGCGTCATGAAATGCGAGACGTAGGAAACGAGGTGCGCGACGCCGAAGATCATCGTGCGTGTATTGCCGGTCTGGACGCGCTCGCCGTTGACGTCGAGCCACATCGACAGCGCCTGCGGGTCGCCGACCTCGTCGGCGGTCACCAGCCACGGGCCGATCGGGCCGAAGCTGGGGCAGCCCTTGCCCTTGTCCCACGTGCCCGAGCGTTCGAGCTGATAGGCGCGCTCCGACACGTCATCGACGACGCAATAGCCCGCGACATGGCCAAGCGCGTCGGCCTCGCTGACATAGGAGGCGGTGCTGCCGATCACGACGCCGAGTTCGACTTCCCAATCGGTCTTGGTCGAGCCTCGGGGAATGACGATCGGATCGTTCGGCCCCTGGATGCAGCTTACGCCCTTGGTGAACAGCACCGGCTCGGCCGGGATATCCATCCCCGATTCGCGCGCGTGATCCGAATAATTGAGCCCGATCGCGAGGAATTGGCGCGTGCCGGCGATCGGCGGCCCCAGCCGTTCGCTCGCCGCGACCAGCGGCAGCGTCGCGAGATCGATGGCGGCGAGCGCGCGCAGGCGCTCGGGTGCCAGTTCGGCGGGGCCGAGATCGGCGATCACGCCCGAGAGATCGCGAATCCGGCCATCGGCGTCGATCACGCCAGGTTTTTCGTCGCCGGCGTTTCCAAAACGGCAGAGTTTCATGGGTCGGTTCCTTCGATCATGGAGTAAATAAGAGTGTGCTAATCGTTGTAATCACGCTTTTTAGACATGCCGCCGATGCCGGCATTGAAGCGGTTTCCCGGATCGAGCGTGCGGTAGAAATCGGCGAGTGCGGGTTCGGCGGGGTAGAGATGGCCGACATTGTGTTCGGCCGGGTAACGCGCGCCGCGCTGGTCGAGCAGCGCCCACATCCGATGCTCGATGGCGAGGCAATCCTGCCCTGGCGCGACGATATAATCCTGGTGCAGGACGTGGCACAGGAAGTGGCCGTAATAGATTTTGTGGACCAGCGCGGCGTCGAGATCGGCGGGCAGCGCCTCGAACCAGTCCGCGTCGTTGCGGCGCAGCGCGATATCGAGCGCGACGATCCCGGCGGTCTGGCGCGGATGGATCGCGCGATAGCGCACCGCCGCGCCCGCGACGACGAAACGGTGGAGGAATGCCTTGCGCGCCTCGATGGCGGTGCAGTCGAAATAATCGTTCGCCGTGCCGCGCCAGCGATCCAGCAGCGCGCGCATTTCGCCCGCTTCATCCTCTGAGACGCGCAGCAGCAGATGGTGCGCGAACCGGTCGCGCCAACTCCGCAGCCGCGGCGGCAGATGATCGGGCCAGAGTTTGCCGAGCGCGAACAGCAACCGGTCGCTCAGGTTTTCGGGCAGCCAGCGCAGCCGCGCGAGCGCCGCGTCGACCCGGCCCTTGAGCGCGAAGAAGCGCGGCAGCCGCCCGGTGCCGAGCCGCTCGATCGTCACGAACTGGTCCTTGCCGTAGCGATCGGCAAGATCGAACGCGTCGCGGTGGATATATTCGCCCGCAATCGGCAGCGAGGCGCATTCGGTCAGGATCAGGCGGCGCAGCGTGCCCAGTTCGGCGGGGTCGTTGCAGCCGATATAGAAGGTCTGCGATTGCGGCTCGGCTTCGAACGTGTCGAGCCGGACCGCGAACACCATCATCTTGCCCGCCGATCCCGATGCTTCGAACAGGCAGCGCGGATCGGCGTTGAAGCGCGCCGGGGTGTCGGCATCGACGTCGCGGACGTGGCGGGGATAATCGTGCGCGCTGGCGGCCGCGTCATCGTGGCGCACATCGGCATCGTCGAACCGCCCGGCCTGCAAGCGGGTGAGGATCTGCTCGGGCGCGTCGCCAAGGTCGATCCCGAGATGGTTGACCAGCCGCAGCGTGCCGCCGGCATCGACCTGCGCGAACAACGCCATCTGGGTATAGGCCGGGCCGCGCCGCGTGAGCGCGCCGCCCGAATTGTTGCACACGCCGCCGATCACCGAGGCGCCGAAGCACGACGAGCCGATCACCGAATGCGGCTCGCGCCCCAACGGCTGCAACCGGCGTTCGAGCGCGTGGAGTGTCGCGCCCGGCAGGCACACGACCTGCTGCCCGCCGTCGAGCACGAAGATGCCCGCCAGCCGCGCGACGCTGACGATCACGACATCGCGATCGTAATCGTCGCCGTCGGGAGTCGAGCCGCCGGTGAGCCCGGTGTTTGACGCCTGCGAAATGACGATCACGCCCGCGCGGACGCAGCAATCGAGCACGCGCCATTGTTCGAGCAGCGTCCCGGGGCGCACCACCGCGAGCGTCTTGCCGCTGCCGAAGCGGAACCCGGTGCGATAGCGGCGGGTGGCGTCGGGCCGGGTCAGGACGTGGCGCTTGCCGGCGATCTGGCGCAGCGACCGCAAGAGTTCCATGCGGCGTTGGGCATCGGCGGGCACGCGGTGTCTCCGGTTCGCGGGGAGAGGGATCAGGCGCGGATCGCCTGCGCTTCGAGCGCTTCGTCTAATCTCATATGGAACAGTGTTTTGTCAATGGAACGATGGCCGGTCAGCGCCCGAGCAGCGATGCCGCGCGGGCCTTGTCCTCCACCTCGGCCATCGTGCCGCCGGTCACCCAGCTACCGCCGACGCACAGGACGGGGGCGAGCGCGAGCCAATCGGGCGCGGTCGCGGCGCTGATCCCGCCGGTCGGGCAGAATTGGCACTGGTAGAAGGGTGCCGCGAGGCTCTTGAGCGCCTTGATACCGCCCGAAGTTTCGGCCGGGAAGAATTTGAAATGCGTCAGCCCCAGATCGAGGCCGCGCATGATGTCGCCGGCATTGGCGATGCCGGGCAGGAAGGGAATGCCGGTCTCGTCCACGGCGCTGCCCAGCCGGTCGGTGAGCCCCGGCGAGACGATGAATTCGACCCCCGCATCGGCGACCTGGCGGAGTTGATCGGTATTGACCACCGTGCCCGCGCCGACGATCGCGCCGTCGACTTTCTTCATCTCGGCGATCGCCTCGAGCGCGGCGGGGGTGCGCATCGTCACTTCGAGCACCTTGAGCCCGCCTGCGACCAGCGCTTCGGCGAGCGGCCGGGCGGTGGCGGCGTCGTCGATTACCAGCACCGGGATCACCGGGCTGGTGCGCATGATGGTCTCGATGTTGTTCACAATGTATGCTCCTGCGCAAAAGCCGCCGCGGCGCCGAGCAGGCCGGGCTGCGAATGGGTGATCAATTTGACGGGGATCGAGTTCATAAGCCCCTGAAAGCGCCCCTTGGCGGCGAAGCGCTGGCCGAAGCCCGAGTTGAGCAGATGGTCCTTGAGCCGGAGCCCGAGCCCGCCCGCGATGACGACGCCCTTCGGCCCGTGCGCGAGCGCAAGGTCGCCCGCAACCGCGCCCAGCGCGAGGCAAAAGCGATCGAGCGCGGCGACCGCGAGATCGTCCTTGCCCTCCAGCGCCATGTTCCACAACGTCTTGTCGTCGTGCTTTTCCACGGCCTTGTGTTCGATTGCTGCCAGCGTCTCGTAGATCGGGACGATTCCCGGCCCGGCGCAGATCCGTTCCGCAGAGACGCGGGTGTAGGTCGCGCGTAGCCGCTTGACGATTGCATCCTCGATACCGTCGAGCGGGGCGAAATCCATGTGGCCGCCTTCGGTCTCGATGACGTGGTAGCGATCCTTCGCGCGGAACACCTGCGCGACGCCGAGCCCGGTGCCGGGGCCGCACACCGTGATCGAACCACGGCGTGGCAGCGGCTCATCCGGCCCGCACAGATGGACGAACTCGTCGTCGGGAAGCTGCGCCACCGCGTGGCCGACCGCGCCGAAATCGTTGATCAGCACCCAATCGTCGACCTCGAGCCGATCATTGATCAGCGCCGGGCGGATGATCCACGGATTGTTGGTGAGTTTGATCAGATCGTCGTTGATCGGCGAGGCGACCGCGATCCCCGCAGCGCGGGGAAACGGCCGGCCAAGCTCGCGCTGCGCGGCGCGCCACGCGAGTTGCAGGCTGCCGTGCTCGGCGGTCTTGAGCGTGATCGGTTCGCCCAGCGAAGCGACGCGGCCCTTCTCCACCTCGGCGATGGCGAAGCGCGCATGGGTGCCGCCGATATCGACCGCAACGACTTGCATTCGGCAATCTCCTCAGGTGCTTGACGGCCCTGGTTTACAAATCTTCCGAGGCGAGCAGGGCGGACGCACCCTTTTCCGCCTCGGTCGCGTGGTGGCGCATCAACCCGAATAGTTCGCGGCCGGTGCCGATCGCGGGCGGCGGAGCGACGGCGTGGTCGCGCGCCGCCCATTCTGCCGTGTCGACCAGTGCCTCGATCGTGCCGGTCTGCGCGCACACGCGGACGATATCGCCGTCGCGGATCTTGCCGATCGGGCCGCCGCCCAGCGCCTCGGGGCTGATGTGGATCGCGCAAGGGACTTTGCCCGACGCGCCCGACATCCGGCCATCGGTGACAAGCGCGACGCGAAACCCGCGATTCTGGAGCACGCCGAGCGGCGGGGTGAGCTTGTGCAATTCGGGCATGCCGTTGGCGCGCGGCCCCTGGAAGCGGACGACGACGATCACGTCGCGATCGAGTTCGCCCGCCTTGAAGGCGTTCTGCACCTGCTGCTGGTCGGTGAAGACGCGCGCGGGCGCCTCGATCGTCCAGCGATCCTCCTCGACCGCGCTGATCTTGATGCACGCGCGGCCGATATTGCCGGTGAGGATGCGCATCCCGCCCTCGGCTTGGAAAGGGGCGGCAACGGTGCGCACGATGCCGTCGTCGATCGGGGTGGCGGGCAGATCGCGCCACACCAAAGTATCGCCGTCCATCTCGGGCATCCGGGCATAGGCGCCGAGATCGTCGCCCGCGACGGTGAGGATGTCGCGGTGGAGCAGCCCGGCGTCGAGCAATTCGCGGATCACGAACGGCGGCCCGCCCGCGACCTGGAACGCGTTCACGTCCGCCGAACCGTTGGGATAGACGCGCGTGAGCAGCGGCACGACCTTCGAGAGTCGGTCGAAATCCTCCCAGTCGATCACGATCCCCGCCGAGGCGGCGATCGCGGGCAAATGGATCAGATGGTTGGTCGACCCACCGGTCGCGAGCAACGCCACCATCGCGTTGACGATCGCCTTTTCGTCGACGCACTCGCCGAGCGGGCGGTAATCGTCGCCGTTCCAGCCGATCTCGGCGAGCCGGTGGACCGCAGCGCGGGTCAGTTGTTGGCGCAGCTTGGTGCCGGGATTGACGAAGGCGGCGCCGGGGATGTGCAGCCCCATCGCCTCCATCATCATCTGGTTGGTGTTGGCGGTGCCGTAGAAGGTGCAGGTGCCCTTGGTATGATAGGCGCCGATTTCGGAATCGAGCAGTTCCCCGCGGCTCGCCTTGCCTTCGGCGTAAAGCTCGCGCGTATGCGCCTTTTCCTTGTTCGAAATGCCGGAGGGCATCGGCCCGCCGGGGATCAAGATCATCGGCAGATGGCCGAAACGCAGCGCGCCCATCAGCAGGCCGGGCACGATCTTGTCGCAGATGCCGAGCAGCGTCGCGCCCTCGAACATGCCGTGGCTGAGCGCGATCGCGGTGGCCAAAGCGATCGTGTCGCGGCTGAACAGCGACAATTCCATGCCGGGATAGCCCTGCGTCACGCCGTCGCACATCGCCGGCACGCCGCCCGCCACCTGTGCGGTGATTCCGACCTCGCGTGCCCACACTTTCATCTGTTCGGGGTAGCGATAATAGGTCGCATGCGCCGACAGCATATCATTGTAAGCACTTACAATACCGATGTTCATCGCCCGCCCGGTCTTGAGCGTGTCGCGATCCTCCTCGGTGCCTGCGAAGCCGTGCGCCAGATTGGCGCAGCCGAGGATCGGGCGGTCGACACCCGATTCGCGCTCGCGGCGGATCAGGTCGAGATAGGCGCGACGGGTGGCGATCGATGCCTGGATGACGCGATCGGTGACGGCGGCGATGTCGGGGTGGAGATCAGGCACGGGCCTTTCCTTCGTTCGGGCTGAACCTGCCGCAGCCCGGAAAATCAAGAACGCCCTTCGACAGGCTCAGGGCGAACGATGGTGCGATCACGCGGGGCTCCAGTGGATGTCGACGGGCAGTTCGACATCGGCGAGCACGCGCCCGATCGGATAGGGCGACGACGGGCCTTGCGCGATCGCCTGTTCGATCACGTCGCGCTTGGCCTGTCCGGTGACGGCAAGCGTCAGCGCGCGCGCGGTGACCATCGCCGCGCGGGTCAGCGTCACGCGCGCCACCGGCGCCTCGGCGGGTAGATCGCCCGGCATCACCCCGATCGCGCGGCGTTCGCGCGGGCCGGCGACGGCTTCCTCGAAGTCCTCGCCCGGAAAGATCGAGGCGGTATGGCCATCGGCGCCGACGCCGAGCAGGCACAGATCGAGCGGCCAGTGGACATCCTGGAGCCGCGCGTCTGCGGCGCGGCCGGCGGCGCGGTAATCGGTCGCTGCCTCGCTGGTGATCGGCATCACGCGCGCTTTCACCGGCAGGAACACCTTGGCCATCGCGGTGACGTTCGACAGCGGATCGCCCATCGGCACCAGCCGGTCGTCGGTGGGGATGATCGTCACCCGCTTCCAGTCGAGCTGCTTGTCGGCGAGCTTCTGGTAGATCGGCAGCGGCGTCTTGCCGCCGGGCAGTGCGATCACCGCCTGGCCGCGCGCATCGAGCGCGCTTTCGATCACGAACGCCGCGTCGCCCGCGACGGCCTCGGCCATCTCGTCGGCGTCGTCATAATCCCACCATTCGATCTCGGTCATGCCATCCTCAATTTGTTTCAATCATGACGGGTAACGGCCGACGTCAATCGTCGTGCCACGTCACCCCGTCGCGCTCGGTGAGCGCGATCGCCGCCGATGGACCCCAGCTTCCCGCGGGATAGGGCTTGGGCTTGACGGCATTCTCGGCCCAGCCGCGGCGGATCGCGTCGATCCATTGCCACTGCGCTTCCACCTCGTCGCGGCGCACGAACAGCGCCGGATCGCCCTCGATCAGGTCGAGCAGCAGCCGCTCATACGCGATCCGCCGCCGCGTGCCCGCGAACTGCACGTCCAAGCTGAGGTCGAGGGGCACTTCGCGCAAGTGGATACCTTCGCGATCGAGCCCCGGCTCCTTCGCCATCACGAGCAGGCGGACATATTCGTCGGGCTGGAGGCGGATCACCAGCTTGTTGGCCTGCAACGTGCCGCCGCGCTGCGCGAACATCGAATGCGGCACCGGCTTGAACTGGATGAAGATCTCCGATTGCCGCGTCGGCAGCCGTTTGCCGGTGCGCAGATAGAAGGGCACGCCCTGCCAGCGCCAATTGTCGATATGCGCCTTCACCGCCACGAAGGTCTCGGCGCCCGAGGCATGACCGAGTTCGTCGGCATAGCCGCGGACGATCTCGCCGTTGACGGCACCGGCGTTATATTGGCCGGTCACCGTCAGGTGCGGCACTTCCCCTGGGGTCATCGTGCGCAGCGATCGCAGCACCTTGACCTTTTCGTCGCGGATCGCGGTGCCGTCGTATAGCGACGGCGGCTCCATCGCGATCAGCGCGAGCAACTGGAGCATATGGTTCTGCACCATGTCGCGCAGCGCGCCGGTATCGTCGTAAAAGCCCGCGCGGCCTTCGAGCCCGACCGTCTCCGAAACGGTGATCTGGACATGCTCGATCCCGCGCGCGTTCCAGATCGGCTCGAACAGCGCGTTGCCGAAACGCAGCGCGAGGATGTTCTGCACCGTCTCCTTGCCGAGATAATGGTCGATGCGGAAGGTGCGGTCCTCGGGGAAAACCTCGGCGACGGCATCGTTGATCTCGCAGCTCGATTGCAGATCGTTGCCGAGCGGCTTTTCGAGCCCGATCCGCACGTTGGTGCCCGCGAGCCCCGCCGATTCGAGCCCCTTGATCGTCGGCCGGAACAGCGTCGGCGCGGTCGACAGGAAGATCGCGAGCCCGCCCGAGGTATCGCCGATCTTGGTCGCGAGATCGGCGAACCCTTCGATCTTGGTGGCGTCGAGCGGCTGGTAGCCGAGCCGGTCGAGGAAGCTCGCGATCGCCGCCTTGTCCTTGCGGTCGTCGGGCAGGAATTCGTCGAGCGCTTCCGCCGCGAAGCTGCGATAGCTCGCATCGTCATGCTCGGAGCGCGCGGTGCCCGTGATGGTGAGGCCGTCGGGCAGCAGGCCGTCCGCATGGAGGCCGTAAAGCGAGGGCAGCAACATGCGCTGGGCGAGATCGCCGGTGGCGCCGAACAACAGTAGTTTCGCCACGGGATGGCGCATAGCGTCTCCTTTTCTTGCCGTGGGTCGCGCGCTCACAACCGGAGACCCGCATAGGGGTCGAGCCCCGCCATGATGTTGAGATTCTGCACTGCGGCGCCCGCCGCCCCCTTGCCGAGATTGTCGAGCGTCGCGATCAGCAGCGCCTGGCCCGCGGCATCGTTGCCGCGGACCCGCAAGGTGAGCCGGTCGCTGCCGGCATCGTCCTCGATCCGCACCACCGGGGGCATATCGTCGGCGACGCGCACCACCTGGCTGCCCTCGTAAGCGGCCAGCAACACCTCGCGCACCGCCTCGACGACGGGCCGGCGCGGCAGGACATGAAGCGGCAACGGCACCTCGACCACCATCCCGCGATAGGTATTCGCGACTGCGGGCGCGAAGATCGGGGGATGCGCGAGCCGGGCGTGGCGCTGCATTTCGGAGACATGCTTGTGCGCGAGGTCGAGCGCATAGGGGCGGAACGCAGAGCCCCCGCCGCTTTCGAATTCGGCGATCATCGCCTTGCCCCCGCCCGAATAGCCCGAAGTAGCGCTAACACTGAGCGGCCAGTCGTGTGGGACGAGGCCGGCGCGCACCAGCGGGCGGACGAGCGCGAGGAAGCCGGTCGGATAGCAGCCGGGGTTGGAGACGCGCGGCGCGGCGGCGATCGCCGCTTGCTGGCCGGGTTCGAGTTCGGGAAAGCCGAACAGCCAGCCGTCGGCGGTGCGATGCGCGGTCGAGGCGTCGATCACCCGCGTCTGCGGATTGGTGATCAGCCGCACGGCCTCACGCGCGGCATCGTCGGGCAGGCACAGGATCACGAAATCGGCCGCGTTGAGCGCCTCGGCGCGCGCGGCGGGGTCCTTGCGCCGCGTCGCGTCGATCTCGATCAGCGACAAGTCGTCGCGTCCGGTGAGGCGCTCGCGGATTTCGAGCCCGGTCGTTCCCGCCGCGCCGTCGATGAAAACCGGAATGCTCACGCTTGTGCCTCCTGCGGGCCGGCGCCGATCGCCTCGGCCTTGATATAGCCGACCAAGCCCTGTTGCGTCGCGATTCCCCACATTGTCTCGCCCACCGTATCGAGCAGGTCGAACGCCTCGCCCGCCTTCACATGCGTGACGATCGCGGCGTCGGCGGCGGGGGATTCGCGCAGCACGCCGTCGCGTAGCACGATGCGCGCCAGCGGCTCGACATAATGCGGCGCGAATACGTATTCGGCGAGGCGGATATCGGCGAGATCGCGGCGCGCGGCATGCGTGCGCGGGTCGAGCGCCACGCGCGGGCCGACCAGCGCGAAGGTCTTACGCGGAAGCCGGGCGGACGTCGGGCAGGGGCCTTTCGTCGATAAAATGGCCGAACTCTTCAAGAAAATCTGCCCCTTCAGACGTGCGGGCGACGAAGATGTTACGTTTGTCGCTGTCGTCGCGTTGGCGGCGCAGATAGCCCAGCGCGCCAAGTCTATTCAAGGCGCGGGTCACAACTGGCTTCGAAACGTTGAGACAGCGTGCCAAACCGCGCACCGTATGGGGGCCGGGGCGAAGGTAGACGACCAGCAAGAGGGCCATCTGGCGATTGGTCAGGTCAGGCTCGCCCGACCGGACGTAATCGACCAGTGCCTGCATCCATGTGGTGAGCGAATTCTGCGCTAGCGTTGCCACCGTCGAAACATTCCGCTTCTTGTCCGTCCCGTATCGGGCGTTTCACCTGGGCCATTAACGCCTTTGGGCCGTGCGGGTTTCAGTGCGCTGCCGAAATATTACCGGAAACGGGCGCGACTCGTGATCACGGTTGATCGGAATGGTCCTCGCGCCTATGTGCCTCGCGGTTCCCGCATCCGTTTTATTCAGGCTTTCGATGTTCACTTTCCTCCTCGTCCTGCAAGCTATCGTCGGCGCCGCGCTGGTGACCGTCATCCTCATGCAGCGTTCGGAGGGCGGTGGCCTCGGCATGGGCGGGAGCCCGTCGGGCCTGATGTCGGCGCGCGGGGCGGCGGATTTCCTGAGCCGGGCGACGGCGATCCTCGCGGGCGTGTTCGTGCTGCTCAGCATCGCTCTTGCGACGCTGGCGGCGACGCGGCACTCGACGACGATCGATACCTCGCTCGCGACCAGTGCCCCCGCACCGGCGCCCACCGCCGCAGCGCCGCAGACCGACGCGGCCCCGTTTGCGGGCGCCGCGCAAAATGCGGCGGCCCCGGCGCCCGCGAACGACGCGGCGCCGGCCGATAACGGCCCGGTTCCGCTCCAGCAATAACCGCCGCCGGTTCGCCGGCAGCATAAATATTCGCGTGTCCGTGGATTCGGGCGCTTGTCCTTCCATGTGTTCTGACGCTAGGCAGTAAACCCCATGACGCGGTTTATTTTCATTACCGGCGGCGTGGTCTCCTCGCTCGGCAAGGGTTTGATGGCGGCGAGCCTTGCGGCACTGTTGCAGGCGCGCGGCTATCGCGTGCGGATCCGCAAGTTCGATCCGTATCTCAACGTCGATCCCGGCACGATGTCGCCCTATCAGCACGGCGAGGTCTACGTCACCGACGACGGGGCGGAGACCGACCTCGATCTCGGCCATTACGAACGCTTCACCGGCGTCGCCGCGCACCAGAGCGATAATGTCACCTCGGGGCGGATCTACAGCCAGATCATCCAGCGCGAGCGCCGCGGCGATTATCTGGGCGCGACCGTCCAGGTGATCCCGCACGTCACCGACGCGATCAAGGCGTTCGCGCTCGACGATACCGACGACCTTGATTTCGTGCTGTGCGAGATCGGCGGGACGGTGGGCGATATCGAGTCGCTGCCCTTCATCGAGGCGATTCGCCAGCTCAGGAACGAGCTTGGCCGCGGCCAGTCGATCAGCATCCACGTCACGCTGGTGCCGTACATCTCGGCGGCGGGCGAATTGAAGACCAAGCCCACGCAGCATTCGGTGCGTGAACTGGCGGCGCTCGGCGTCCAGCCCGATCTGCTCGTCTGCCGTTGCGAACATCCGCTACCCGATGGTGAGCGCGCCAAGATCGCGCTGTTCTGCAACGTACCCAAGGAAGCGGTGATCCCCGCGCTCGACGCGGCGAGCATCTATGCCGTGCCGCTGCAATATCACGCCGAAGGGATCGACCGCGAGGTATTGAAGGCGTTCGGGATCGCGCCCGGCAGCGCCCCCGACCTGTCGCGCTGGACCGAGATCGTCGAGCGACTGGAGAATCCCGAGGGCGAGGTCACGGTCGGCGTCGTCGGCAAATATGTCGGGCTTCAGGATGCCTATAAATCGCTCAACGAAGCGCTCGTCCACGGCGGCATCGCCAATCGGGTGAAGGTCAATATCCGCTGGATCGATGCCGAATTGTTCGAGACCGGCGACAGCGACATCGCCTCCAGGCTCGAACCGTGCCACGCGATCCTCGTGCCCGGCGCGTTCGGATCGCGCGGCGCGGAAGGCAAGATCGCCAGTGTCCGCTTCGCGCGCGAGCGCGGGGTGCCCTATTTCGGCATCTGCTTCGGGATGCAGATGGCGTGCATCGAGGGCGTGCGGAACCTGGCGGGGATCGAGAAGGCGTCGTCGACCGAATTCGGCCCGACCGACGAACCCGTCGTCGGCCTGATCACCGAGTGGATGAGCGAATCGGGGCTCGAAAAGCGCGAGGCCGGCGGCGATCTCGGCGGCACGATGCGGCTCGGCGCCTATCCGGCCCAGCTTGCTGGCAACAGCGTGGTGGCGTCGATCTACGGCACCACCGGGATCAGCGAGCGCCATCGCCACCGGTATGAGGTCAACACCGCCTACAAGGAACGGCTGGAGGACGGCGGGCTGGTCTTTTCGGGCATGTCGCCCGACGGCACCTTGCCCGAGATCGTCGAGCGGCCCGATCATCCGTGGTTCGTCGGCGTCCAGTTCCACCCCGAGCTGAAATCGAAACCGTTCGATCCGCACCCCTTGTTCGCGAGCTTCATCGCCGCCGCGGTCAAGCAGAGCCGCATGGTGTAGAGCCGATCGGCTCAAACCCGCCGTCATGCCGGGATCGTTCCGATCTTCCAAAGAGACAGTCGTCACCCCGGACTTGTTCCGGGGTCCAACGTGCATCGAGCGCCGGCGCTCGGGGATGGTTGGATGCCGAAACGAGTCCGGCATGACGCAGAAGCTTTGGTCGATCGGTATCCAGTCCGGGGCAATGCATACCGTCGATCGCTCCTGAAACGGCAAACGCCCGGGCTGTTTCCAGCCCGGGCGCCTGCGTGACGATTGCTCGTCAGCCCCCTTGATTGCCTCTGCCCGCGCGCCTGTTTGCCAGACGGGGCTATTGAAGCTCCCCAAACCACGGCCATTGCCTATGATCAGCACGGGCGTGCTACCAAGCAGGGGGGCGGGGTGCCACCGTAAATGCTGCGTTCAGGGTACGATTGCGCCGCTCCTGTGGTGAATTCGCAACAGCCCGGCGGCGGCGAGCGCGCGGTTGCCAGCCCGGCCCATGCCCCGTAGAGCAGCGGTTCATCGCCGTTTTTCCGGGCCGGAACCGCAATCGCATGATCCTTTCGCGCTACGAACGAATGATCGCGCGGCGCTACCTGCTTCCGGGGAAGGGCGAGGGTTTCATCTTCCTCGTCGCTTCGATCAGCCTCGTCGCGGTGATGCTTGGCGTTGCCGCGCTCATCGTCGTGATGAGCGTGATGAACGGCTTCCGCGTCGAATTGTTCGACAAGATCGTCGGGCTCAACGGCCATGCGGTGGTGCAAGGTTATAACGGCCAGCTTCGCGACTGGCGCAAAATCGCCGCCGAAGCGCGCGCGCTGCCCGGCGTCACCAGCGCGGTGCCGCTGATCGAACAGCCGCTGATGGCGACCTATCAGGGCCGGGTCGAAGGCGTGCTGGTGCGCGGGATGCATGCCGACGACATCCGCACCAACGCGACGATCGGGCAAAAGGTAATCGCGGGTTCGCTCGACAGGCTGACGCCGGGCAGCCGGACCATTGCCATCGGCGCGCGGCTCGCCGAGACGCTCGGGGTGAAGCTGGGCAGCGAGATTTCGCTGGTCAGCCCGCAAGGGCAGGCGACGCCGTTCGGAACGGTGCCGAGGATCGTCAAATACACGGTCGGCGCGGTGTTCGAGATCGGCATCTACGATTACGACAAGACCTATGTCGTGATGCCGATGGAGGATGCGCAGACACTGCTGCTGATGGGCGACAGCGTCGGCATGATCGAGGTCAATACCGTCGATGCCAACCGGATCGGGCAGATCCTGCTGCCGCTCGCGGGCAAGATCGGCGGCGAGGCGGTGATCGCCGACTGGCGCTCGCTCAACGCGCAATTGTTCGAGGCGTTGACGGTCGAGCGGGTGGCGATGTTCACCGTGCTGTCGATCATCATCCTCGTCGCGGTGTTCAACATCCTGTCGTCGCTGATCATGCTGGTGCGCGCCAAGACGCGCGACATCGCGATCCTGCGGACGATGGGGGCGACGCGCGGCGGGCTGATCCGCGTGTTTGTGACGGTGGGGACGACGATCGGCGCGCTCGGCACCGCCGCCGGGCTCGTGCTGGGGTTCGTGTTCCTCTATTTCCGGCAGGACGTGGTCGATCTGATCCAGTTCGTGACGGGGCAGAACCTTTGGGACCCTTCGATCCGCTACCTCACCGAGCTGCCCGCGAAGACCAACCCGGTCGAGGTGGTCGGCATCGCGCTGATGGCGCTTCTTTTCTCGTTCCTCGCCACGCTCTACCCGGCGTTCAAGGCGGCGAGCACCGATCCCGTCCAGGTATTGCGCTATGACTGAAACGTTCGATCCCGTTCTCCAGACCACCGGCCTGACCCGCAGCTTCGAACAGGGCGGGCAGACGATCCAGGTCCTGCGCGGCGTCGATCTCGCGATCGCGCGGGGCGAGATCGTCGCGCTGCTTGGCCCCTCGGGCTCGGGCAAATCGACGCTGCTCCAGGCGGTGGGGCTGCTCGAAGGCGGATTCGGTGGCTCGATCCGCATCGCCGGCGCCGAGGCGGCGCAACTCGACAGCCACGCGCGCACGATCGTGCGGCGCGATACATTGGGTTTCGTCTACCAGTTCCACCATCTGCTGCCCGATTTCACCGCGCTCGAAAATGTCGTGCTGCCGCAACTGGTGGCGGGCGCGGAAAGGCCGGCGGCCGACGATCGCGCGGCCTCGCTGCTTACCGCGCTCGGGCTCGGCCATCGGCTGACGCACCGGCCGAGCCAATTGTCGGGCGGCGAGCAGCAGCGCGTCGCGGTCGCCCGCGCGCTCGCCAATCAGCCTGCGCTCGTCCTCGCCGACGAGCCGACCGGCAACCTCGACGAGGCGACCGCCGACGTGGTGCTCGGCGAATTCCTCCGCCTCGTCCGCCACGAAGGCACCGCCGCGCTGATCGCGACGCACAACGAGCGGCTGGCGGAGAAGATGGACCGCGTGGTGCGGCTGCACGAGGGGCATCTGGAGTGAGCGCCTGGCAGCAACCCGTGACGCTCGCCGGGCGGTACGTCACGCTGCGCCCGATCGATCGCGCTGACCGCGCCGAGTTGCTGGAAGCGTTCGCCGATGGGCTCGACAACAGTTTCGCCACCATCGTTCCCGCCGAAGCGACGATCGACGGCTGGTTCGACCAGATCGAGCACGATAGTGCGGCGGGCAGGGCGATGGTGTTCACCGTGCTCGATTCGACCGGGCAAGTCTCGGGGACAACGCGGTTCCTGCGCATGGCCGAGGCGCATCGACGGTTGGAGATCGGGGGCACCGTCTATGCGCGCCGCGTCCAGCGTACCGGGCTCAATACCGACGCCAAGCGGCTGTTGCTGACCTACGCCTTCGAGGCGCTCGACTGCCAGTGCGTCCAGTTGCGCACCGATACGCTCAACCGTCAGTCGCGGCGGGCGATCGAGCGGCTGGGTGCGCGGCAGGACGGCGTATTGCGCGGCCACAAGGTGATGCCGGGGCATGTACGTGATACGGTGGTCTATTCGATTCTCGCGCACGAATGGCCCGGCGTGCGCCGCAATCTCGATGCGCTGCTCGCCGGCCATGAGGAGGCTTTGTGATGACAAGGATCACCGATCTGCACGTTTCGGCGGCCGATGGGTCGGACGTCGATCTCGCCGCTTATGCGGGGTCGGTGCTGCTGATCGTCAACACCGCCTCGAAATGCGGTTTTACTCCGCAATATGAGGGGCTGGAGGCGCTTCATCGAACGTATGAGGCGCGCGGCTTCGAGGTGCTGGTGTTCCCGTGCAACCAGTTCGGCGCGCAGGAGCCGGGCGACGCCGCGGAAATCGCCAGTTTTTGCTCGCTGACCTACGACGTCACCTTCCCGGTCTTCGCCAAGATCGAGGTCAATGGCGATGGCGCCGATCCGCTGTTCCGCGCGCTCAAGGATCAGGCGCCCGGGCTGCTCGGCTCGAAGGCGATCAAGTGGAATTTCACCAAATTCCTCGTCGATCGCGCGGGCAAGGTCGTCGCGCGCTATGCCCCCACGACCAAGCCCGAGGATATCGCCGCCGATATCGAACGGCTGCTCTAACGCCGCTTCACGACTAGCGGTTTGCCATCGTAGACAAGGCTGATCGCCGGATTTTCCGCGAAATCGGGCGCCGTCGCCCGATCCTTCCCGTAGAACCGCACCGAGATCGCGCGCTTCGCGGGCATCCCCTCGTAATCGCCGGTGCGCGCGCCGATCGTCAGCGTGCCAGTGGCTTCGTTCCACGCCATCGGGATGCGTGCGAACTTGCCCTGCTGGTACGCCTGGCTGGTGCCGTCATCCTCGTAGAGCGAGAACGCTCCGTCGGCGCCGGTGAAGACGTGGAGGACGATCGGCCCGTCGGCATCCTGATCGACATATTGCTGCTCCGGGCCGGTCGGGATGATCGATCCGGCGCGGACGAACAGCGGCATCCGCTCGCGCGGGGCGGCGGCGGTGATCGTGGTGCCGCCGGCATGGATCGCGCCCGAATTGAAATCGTACCAATCGGCCCCGGCGGGCAGATAGACCTCCCGCCTGCGCGCCTCGAACGTGGTGACCGGCGCGACGAGGAACGCGTGGCCGAACAGATATTCGTCGTCGATGCCCCAGGTTTTCGGGTCGGCGACGAAATCGCTGATGAGCCCGCGCATGATGCTGCCGTCGTTGAACCAGGTGTCGGCGGCATTGGTGTAGAGATAGGGCATCAGCCGGTAGCGCAGGTGATCGTACCACAGCATCGAATCGTACATCGCGTCGTCGCCGGCCGCGATTTCGTAGATCTCGCGATGCGGGAATTCGCCGTGGCTGCGGAACAGGGGGGAGAAGGCGCCGAACTGGAACCAGCGCAGGTTGAGTTCGCGCCATTCGGCCTGCGCCTCCGGGCGCTGATCGGTGTAGCGCTGCTCGACCGCGAAGCCGCCGATATCGTGCGTCCAATTGGGGATGCCCGACATCGAGATGTTGACCCCCGCCGAAATCTGATCGCGCAGATCGGCCCAGCGCGCGGCGACGTCGCCCGACCAGAGCGCGGCGCTGGCGCGCTGCAACCCGCCGAACCCCGATCGCGTCAGGATGAAGGGGCGCTTGTCGGGCTGCGTTTCGCGTAAGCCCTCGGCGACGCCCTCGGCATGGACGAGCGGGTACGAGTTGAACAGCGCCGCCGCCGGGCCGAACGCGGTCGGCCCCATCGTCTCGATCCGCTCGTCGATCGACAGGTTGGAATGGATGTCGGGTTCGGTCGCGTCCATCCACCACGCATCGAACCCCTTGGCGACGAGCTTGTCGCGGATCTGCTCGAAATACATCTTGCGCGCGCCCGGCGCATAGGCATCGTAATCGGTGTTGAGGTAGCCGGGGCCGACCCAATCCTTGTTCCCCATCTTGAGGTTGCCCTGGTAGAGCCAGCCGTGTGCGGCGAGCGCCTTGGCATTGTCGGTGGTGGGATAGAATTTGGGCCAGACCGAGATCATGACGTGCCCATTCAGCGCGTGGACCTCGTCGACCATCGCCTTGGCATCGGGAAAGCGGGTCTTGTCGAAATCGTGGCTGCCCCAGGCATCCTCTGGCCAGTAGAACCAGTCCTGGACGATATTGTCGATCGGGATGCGGCGCTTGCGATACTCGCGAAGCACGCCGAGCAACTGCTCCTGCGTCTCGTAACGCTGGCGGCTCTGCCAGAAGCCATAGGCCCATTTGGGCATCAGCGTCGCCTTGCCGGTGAGCGCGCGATACCCCGCGATCGCGCCGTCGACGCTCCCCGCGAGCGTGACGTAATAATCCACGCCCTTGGCGACGTCGGAGGTCATCCACAGCGAATGGCGATCGGGCGCGGGCAGGGGGGTGTTGTGGAAGAACGCCATATAGCCCGCATTGGGCTCCCATTCGATGCGGATCGCGACCGGCTTGCCCGCGGTCATGCTTAGCTCGAAATTGTGGAACCACGGGTTCCAGTTCTGCCGCCAGCGATCGAGCACCAGTTTGCCGTCGGCGTAGAGCTTGAAATAGCTCGATGCGTAGAGTTGGAATTTGTGGACACCGCTGGTCTTGGCGGTGACGTCGCCGCTCCAGACGACCTTCTGCTGCTGCGTCGCGACCCCGGCGGTGTTCTGCCCCGTATCGGCCGAAGCTTTGGTCGTTGCTTTCGCGGCTTCGGGCCAATTCTTCTGATCGCGAATGAACTGATAATCGATCGTCGCTTCCTGCCGGCTGACCGCGAGGCGGCCGTCGAGATAATAGTCGGCCTTCCACCCCGCCTTGCCGCCGCTGGTGACGGCCAGATCCTCGCCGACGGGGTGATAGGGGCGGGGGTTGCCGAAACGGCTGATCCCGTCATTATCCCACAGCAACCCGTAGCCCCTGGTCGAGACGACGAAGGGGATCGCGATGTCCATATTGTGCTGTGCGAGTTCGACGTCCTCGCCATTGTAGTTCATCTGGCCGTTCTGGTGTTGGCCGAGGCCGTAGAACCCCTCGCCGGTGCCGCGATTGAATTGCTGGCTGACGGTAAAATAGCGCTGGCCCTCGATCGTCTCGGGCGCGAAGGCGCCCCGCGCGGATTCCGTGAGGACCGGCGCGCCCGCAGCGTCGAGGAAGCTCACCTGGCCATCGGACAGCCGCACCCGCGCGCTCGCCTTGGGGAGCTTGAGCGTCACATAGCCCTGCGCTTCGCTGATTGCCGGATCGCCCGCGGGCTCGGCGACCACCATCAGGCTCTTGGGTAGCACGCCGAGATCGGTGCCCGGCACCGCGCTCATCCGGAAACGATCGTCGCCATAAGCGAGCACGCGCACGCGCTTGGCCGGGCCGTCGTCGGGCGTCACCACCACGCCGTGCGGCACGCGCGCGACCTCGCTTGCCTGCGCACTGCCCGCCAGCCCGATCGCGGCGACCCCTGCCAGCATCCATGCACGCATCATTTGAATCTCCCCATCGTGACCCGCAGCATCACCGGCGTGGTCGTGAAATTGAGCCCGTAATCGGTCTGGTCGCCGTTCCAGACGCGCTCGAACACCCAGCGCCCTTGCGCGTCGTAATGCCCTTGCTCGGCGCGGATTATCATCGCGCGATCGTCGGGGGTGGCGGGGCCGAAGCGCAGCCGGACGTCGCTGCCCGCGACGATGAATGTATCCGGGGAAAGTTGCGCCACCACCGCGCCGCCGACGGGCTTTCCCGTGGTCGGCGTGGGGTCTTTCTCGATCCACGTCCAGTCGCGCTCGCCCATCTGCCATTGGTCGAACTGCGCGGTGATTTTCCAGCCGCCCATCACGGTCGACTGGTCGGCGCCGTCCTTGCCCTTGGCGACGCCCCAGGTCGGGTGGTCGTACGCGATTTTTGCCCAAACGCGCGCGATCGGCGCGAACAGCGCATAAGCGCGCCCGAATGCCGCGATCGTGTCGTCGTCGAGCGTCTTGGTGCCAAGCGGATAATTATTATAGCCGGTCGCATCCATCCCGAACGGCGCGAAACCGATCGCGCCCTTGCCGAGCGCGGGCCAGAAGAAGCGCGCATAATCGGCCGAATTGCCGAGTTCGGGCACCATCAGCGCGTTGTCGGGCCGCGCGTAATGATCGAGATACTTCACGAACGCTCGCGCGTCGCGATTGTAGATATCGGGCGCGACCAGATCGAGATGCGGCGCGCCGGCTTTCCAGATCGGGATCACGTTCCAGTTCGGCCCGCCGCTTTGCACGCCGGTCGGCTTGGGCTCGACGAACGGATCGCTCAGCGACGCGTTGGTATACATCGGCAACGGCTTCACCGCCTTGCCCGCCGCCGCGATCGCGTCGACGTAGCGCGCGGTATACCAACTGTTGAATGCCTGCTCTGCGATGTCCCCGAACACCGCGCGCCATGTGCCGGGTTGCTTGCCGAGCGCCTTCACCAGTTCAGCGGGCACGGGCCCCGCGAACAACCGATTGCCCTCGGGCGAATAATCGCGCGGCGTACCATAGCTGCCGGTCTCGTTCTCGACCTGCACCATGATCACCGTGTCGTCGGGATCGGCCGCCTTGAGGTGCTCGATCAGCTTGACGAACGCGCGTTTGTCGGCGGCCAGCGTGTTCTGCCCCAGCGGCGACAGCGCGTAATGCGGTTTGCCTTCCTTGGTGCGCATCCGCGGAAAGCGCGTGTCATTGGTCTTGACCCATGCGGGGGCGTAGCTCGGGCTGCCGTTCTTCCAGGTCGCGAACCACAGCAGCACCAGCCGCTTGTCGTGCGCGCGGGCCTGTTCGAGCAAGGTATCGACGAAGCTGAAATCGAACCGGCCTTCTTGCGGCTCGATCTGTTCCCACGCGATCGGCATTTCGAGCGTATTGGCGTGCATCGCGTCGAGCACCGGCCACACCTTGGGCAGCGCGGCGGCGTAATTGCTCGAATTGTTGGCCTGCGCGCCGAGCATCAGGAACGGGGCACCGTCGACGATCAGCGCGTGGCGCCCGTCGCGGTTGGCGATCGAGGGTGTCTGGGCGGCAACCGGTAGCGCTAACAAAAGCGCGAGCACGGCAGCAAGAAGGGCGCTCTTGTGCATATATGAAATTCCCCGTCGCCAGCGAATCGCGAAGCGGGAGTCATGCTGGCGGCAAAAGGCCGTCGAAGCAAGCGCTCAAAATGGCCCGACAAGCCAGCGCTCCTGCGAAAGCAGGAGCCCAGAGTCGCGAGGGACAGCGCCTTGTAACCCTGGACTCCTGCTTTCGCAGGAGGCGGCTTGTCTATTCGGCAACCGCTGTTTGCTGCGGCCCGTCGTTCGTCGCCTCGAGCGAGGAATCGCCGCCGAGGACGCGGTAAAGCGTCACCAGGTTTGTCGCCTTGGTCAGCTCGGTCGCGATCAGCGAACGCCGCGCGTTGTAGAGCGATCGCTGCGCGTCGAGGCTTTGCAGGAAACTGTCGATCCCGCCGCGATAGCGCGCGTCGGAGAGCTGGTAATTGTCGGTCGCGGAGGCGACGAGCTGCTCCTGCGCGTGTTCCTGGTCGGCGATTGTGCCGCGCCGCGCGAGTGCGTCGGAGACTTCCTGGAACGCGGTCTGGATCGCCTTTTCGTATGTCGCCAGCGCGGCATCGCGATCGGCCTCGCTCTGCGCGACCCCGGCCCGGCCGGCGCCGCCGCGGAAGATCGGATAGGTGATGCCGGGCGATCCCGAATAACTGAACGCGCCGTTGTCGAACAACGAGCCGAGCGCGTTGCTCGCGAAGCCGAGCAGCCCGGTGAGCGAGATGCGCGGGAACATTGCCGCGCGCGCCGCGCCGATCTCGGCATTGGCGGCGCGCAACTGATATTCGGCCTGCACCACGTCGGGGCGGCGCAGCAGGATGCTCGAATCGAGCCCGGCGGGAAGCGCGGCCAGCGTCGGCGCGGCCTCGTCGATCGAGGCGGGCAGCAGCGCCGTATCGATCGGCGCGCCGACCAGCAATTGCAGCGCGTTGACGTCCTGCGCCAGCGCGGTCGTCTGTTCGGCGAGGTCCGATTGTGCCTGCGCGAGCACCAATTCGGCCTGGCGCAAATCGGTGCGCGGCGCGATCCCGCCGTCGAGCCGCGCGCGCGTCAGCTCGACGCTGCGGCCGGCATTCGCCACCGTGTCCTGCGCGATCCGGAGCAGGCTCTGGTCCGCGGCATAGAACAGCCATGCGTTGGCGATGTCGCCGACCAGCGCCAGCCGCGTCGCGCGCGCCGCTGCTTCGGTGGCGAAATACTGGTTGAGCGCGGCGTCGCTCAGCGAGCGCAGCCGCCCGAATAGATCGAGTTCGAACCCGGTGGCGCCGATATCGGCGCTGTACGATTCGTCCGGCCCCGTCGCGCCGTCGCCGCCGCGGAAGGTGGCGCCTGCGCTGGCATCGATCTGGGGCAGGATGCCGGCGCGCTGGATGCGATATTGCGCGCGCGCCGAGGCGATGTTGGCGGCGGCGACACGCAGGTCGCGATTGTTGACCAGCGCCTGCTCGATAAGCTGTTGCAACCGGGCGTCGCGGAACACCTGATCGTAGGTCACGCTCGGCAGCGCGGCTTCCTGCGCGGCGAGATAGGCGTCGCCCACCGGCCAGCTCGGCGGCACCGGCGTTGCCGGCCGCTCGTAATGCGGCGCCATCGAGCACGCGCCGAGCGCGGTGCAGGTGAGGAAAAGGGCGGCGCGGCGCATCATGCGGCGGGCTCCGGTTCGGGGGCGCTCGGCGGCGGGGCGGCGCCGTCGTCGTCATGATGGTGCAGCTTCTTCAGCGTATCGCGCGTGGTCCGGCGCACGAGGACGAAGAACAGCGGGATGTAGAAGATCGCGAGGATCGTCGCGGTCAGCATCCCGCCGATCACCGCGGTGCCGATCGCGACGCGGCTGTTCGCGCCCGCGCCGGTCGAGATCGCAAGCGGCAGCACGCCGAAGATGAACGCGAAGCTCGTCATCAGGATCGGGCGAAGCCGGATGCGCGCGGCCTCCAGCGCGGCGTCGATCACGCGCTTGCCCTGCTTTTCGGCCTGTTCGGCGAATTCGATCATCAGGATCGCGTTCTTGGACGCGAGCCCCATCGTCGTCAGCAGGCCGATCTGCATATAGACGTCGTTCTCCAGCCCGCGCAGCGTCACCGCGAACACCGCGCCGACCAGCCCGAGCGGGATCACGAGCAGCACCGCGACCGGGATCGACCAGCTTTCGTAAAGCGCGGCGAGGCACAGGAACACCACCAGCAGCGACAGGCCATAGAGCAACGGCGCCTGGCCCGACGAAATCCGTTCCTGATACGACAGGCCGCTCCACGCCACCGTCGTGCCGGGAAGCTTGGCGGCGAGCGCCGCGATCCGGTCCATCGCCTCGCCCGAACTCACCCCCGGCGCGGCCTGGCCCTGGATCTCATAGGCCGACAGGCCGGAAAAGCGCGAGAGCGAGGTCGGCGCGGTCTCCCACGAAACCTGCGCGAACGACGAGAACGGGGCCATGCTGCCGTCGTTGGCGCGCACATACCATTGCGCAAGGTCGCTCGGCTGCGTGCGATAGGGCGCGTCGCCCTGCACATAGACGCGCTTGACGCGGCCGCGATCGATGAAATCGTTGACGTAGCGCCCGCCCCACGCCGCCGACAGCGTCGTGTTGACGTCGCTCTGGTTCAGCCCGAGCACCGCGAGCTTCTGCTGATCGATGTCGACATGGACGGTCGGCACATCAGGAAGATCGCTCGGCCGTACCCCGACGAAGCTCTTGTCCTGCGCCGCCGCGGCAAGCAATTTGTCACGCGCCGCCTGGAATTCCTCGCGGCTCAGCCCGCCTGAATTCTGGAGTTCGAGCGTGAAGCCGCTCGACTGGCCGAGGCCGCGCACCGCGGGCGGCACCAGCGCGAACACCTGGGCGTCGCGCAGGCCGGCCAGCGCCGCCTGCATCCGCCCGGTGATCGCATCAGCGCTGTTTTCCTTGCCGGGGCGCTGATCCCAGCTCTTGAGCGAGACGAAGCCGAGCCCCGTATTCTGGCCGCCCGGCGAGCCGCCGCCGCCGATCCCCGAGACGGTGAAGACGTGCGAGGTGTTCGCGGCTTCGTCTTGCAGCAGATATTGCTCGATCGTCTTCTGCACCTCCAGGCTGCGCGGCTGGGTGGCGCCCGGGGGCAGACGGAACTGCACGATCGCGCCGCCCTGGTCCTCGGTCGGCAGAAAGCTGGTCGGCAGGCGGAAGAACATCAGCGCGAGCAAGGCGACGACGAGCGCGTAGATGACGAGGAAGATGATCTTCTTGTCGACGGTGTAGCGGACCGCGCCCTGATAGCGATCGACCATCCGTTCGAAGCCGTGGTTGAACTTGTCCGCCGCGGCCGTGCCCCATTCGGCGACCCGGGGGAAACGCCGTGCAAGGAAACCCTCATGGTGATCCTGCGGGTGCTTGAGCATCGTCGCGCACAGTGCCGGCGACAGGATCAAGGCGACGAACACCGACAATACCATCGCCGAGACGATGGTGAGCGAGAATTGCTTGTAGATGACCCCGGTCGAGCCGCCGAAGAACGCCATCGGCAGGAACACCGCCGACAGCACGAGCGCGATCGCGATCAGCGCGACCTGGATCTCGCCCATCGACTGGATGGTCGCGTCGCGCGGGCTCATGCCTGGATTCTCTTCCATCACGCGCTCGACATTTTCGACCACGACGATCGCATCGTCGACGAGCAGGCCGATCGCGAGCACGAGCCCGAACAAGGTCAGCGTGTTGATCGAGAAGCCCGCGACGGAAAAGACCGCGAACGTGCCGAGCAGCACGACGGGCACCGCGATCGCGGGGATCAGCGTCGCGCGCCAGCTTTGCAGGAAAACGAAGATGACGAGCACGACGAGGATGATCGCTTCGAACAGCGTCTTCACCACTTCCTCGATGGAAAGCTTGATGAAGTCGGTCTGATCGAACGGAAACGCGATCTCGAAACCCGGCGGGAAGGATTTCGCACGTTCGGTGATCGCCTGTTTGACGATCTCCGCGGTCGTCAGCGCGTCGGCGCCGGGGGCGAGCGATACCGCGAGGCCTGCGCCGGGATGCCCGTCGATGCGGCTCAGCACGTTGTAGCTCTGCGCGCCCAGTTCGACCGTCGCGACGTCGGCGAGCCGCACCGTCGCGCCGCTCGCCTGCGTCTTGAGGATGATGTCGCGGAACTGCTGGGGCGTCTGGAGCCGCGACTGCGCGGTCACCGTCGCGCTCAGCATCTGCCCCGGGGGCATCGGCTGCTGGCCCAACTGGCCCGCCGCAACTTCGGTATTCTGCGCCTGGATCGCCGAAATCACGTCGCCGGGCATCAGCGAGTACGACCGCAGCCGGTTGGGGTCGAGCCAGATGCGCATCGCATATTCGGACCCGAACACGTTGGTTTCGCCGACGCCGGGCAGGCGGCCGATCGGATCTTGCAGATTCGCGGACAGATAATCCGAAACGTCGACGTTGGAACGCTGATCGGTGACATCGTAGACCGCCGCGATCAGCAGGAAATCCGGGTTGGATTTGGTGACGGTCAGGCCCTGCTGCTGCACCTGCTGCGGCAGCCGGGGCAACGCCTGCTGCACCTTGTTCTGTACCTGTACCTGCGCGATGTCGGGATCGGTGCCCTTCTCGAACGTCGCCGAGATCGACGCGCGGCCCGACGAACTCGACGACGAGCTGAAATAGAGCAGCCCGTCGATCCCGGTAAGCTGCTGTTCGATCACCTGCGTCACCGAATTTTCGAGCGTCTCGGCCGAGGCGCCGGGATAGTTGGCGCGGATGTTCACCTGCGGCGGGGCGACATCGGGATATTGCGCGATGGGCAGCGACATGATCGCGCCCACGCCGAGCAGCATCGTGATGATCGCGATGACCCAGGCGAAGATCGGCCGATCGATGAAAATCCGTGACAGCATAGGGGATCAGTTCCCCTTCGCCGGGGCCGCACCCTGCTGCTGCGCGGGCGGCGCCCCGATCTGCTGCCGGCTCGATGCGGGCACTGGCTTCACCGTTTGGCCCGGCATCGCCTTGGCGGTTCCCTGGGTGATGATCTTGTCACCGGGCTTGAGCCCGTCGGTGATCACCCAGTTCGGCCCGTCAATGCGCACGGCCTTCACCGTGCGCTGGACGACCTTGTTCTCCGGCCCCACGATCAGCACGGTCGCATTGCCCTTGGGGTCGCGCGTCACGCCCTGTTCGGGGACGAGGAAGGCGCGCGTATCGATCGCCTGGGTGAAGCGCGCGCGGACGAACATGCCGGGCAGCAGCAGCCCTTTCGGGTTGGGGAAGCGCGCGCGCATCGTGACCGTGCCGGTGTTGGGATCGACCACGACCTCGGAGAATTCGACCGTCCCGCGCGGGCCGTATTCGCTGCCGTCCTCGAGCATCAGTTGCACCGAGGCGGAGGCCGGCACCGCGCCGCCTTCCGCGAGCGACCGGCGCAGCGCGAGCAGGTCGCCGCTCGATCGCTGGATGTCGACATAGATCGGGTCGAGCTGCTGGATCGTCGCCAGGGGATCGGCCTGGCTCGAGGTGACGAGCGCGCCGACGGTGACCAGCGATCGGCCGATCCGCCCGGTGATCGGGGCGGGGACGGTAGTGAATTTGAGATTGACCTGCGCGCTTTCGAGCGCGGCCTGCTGCTGCTTGACCGCGGCTTCGGCTCCGCGCGCCTGCGCGAGCGCGTCGGTATAATCCTGCTGGCTCACCGCCTGCTGCTCGGCGAGCGGCTTATAGCGATTGGCGCGTGCGCGGGCCGCCTCGGCGGTCGCCCGCGCGCTCGCCAGATTGGCTTCGGCCTGATTGGTGCTCGCGCGATAGAGCCGTGGGTCGATCTGATAGAGCGGCTGCCCTTGCCGCACGATCGCCCCCTCGGTGAAATAGCGTTTGGTGATCAGCCCGGTCACCTGCGGCCGGACTTCGGACGATTTGTACGCCGACGTCCGGCCCGCAAGCTCGGTCGTCACCGGCGCCTGGGTCGGCTGCACGACGACATAACCGACCTCGGGCGTTTGCCCTGCCATCCCGTCTTGCGCGGCATTCCGGTCCCCGCCGCCGCAGGCCACGAGCACCAGCAAGGGGGCGGCGGCGATCAGAGGACGAATCGATCGGGCGAAGGGGGCGACCGAAGGCATGGAGGCGATCCTCGAAACGCTGAGACGACAAAATGCCAATCCACGCCCGCGATAGGGACGCCATCGATGGGCGACGCGAACAATCCGGGCTCACTGCCGCTCGTCAAGGAATGGCCAAGGGTGATTGGCCCGCTGAACGAGATGCGTCAAGCACTTATGATGCAATGCAGCGAGTGCCTCGCCGTTATGAATGTTGTTGATAATGAAGATTATCCCGGTTGGTTTTCGTCAAGCCGAACCTGTATCGATGGCAACGTGTCGTTCGGCCGCGATTAAGTTGGCGATGCTATCATCGCCGCATGTGATGTGGTGTGTGGATGATGCACGCTTTGTCGCGCGCGAGACTTGATTCGATGGCCGAGAAATGTCAGCCATGCCGACGAGTTCCCACGCGCAACGAGCAAATACCTGAGGAGTCGATTGGATGAAGTTTTCTGCTGCCCTGATTATTGGTGCGTCGTTGCTCGCTGTATCGCCGGCAGCGGCGCAAAACGCTCCGGGCCGAACGGCGATCGCAGCGCAGGTGGCCGAGCCGGTCGCCGGTGCGACCATTTTCGATCCGCAAGGCGCCGCGATCGGTACGATCGAGACGGTGACGGCAGACGCCGTGGTCGTGAACACCGGCACCAACAAGGTCGCGCTGCCGCCGGCGGCCATCGGATCGAATGAGAAGGGGCTGGTCGCATCGACGACCAAGGCCGATCTCGATGCCGCCGCGGCGAACGCGCAGGCCGAGGCGCAGGCGCAGCTCCAGGCGCTGCTGACGGCCGGCACGGCGGTGAACAGCTCCGACGGCCAGCCGGTCGGCACCATCAAGGCGGCCGATCCGCAATATGTGACGGTGACGACCTCGCAGGGCGTCGACGTCAAGCTGCCGGCCAACGCCTTCTCGATGGGCCAGAGCGGCGGGCTGATGATCGCGATGACCGCGGCGAACTTCAACGCGGCCGTCGCAGGTTCGAGCGCCCCGGCCGCCGACGCGCCCGACGCTAGTGCTGCCACGGGCGGCGCCACCGAATAAGGCGGCGTCGATCGCCAAGACCGAACGGGCCGCCGGGCAATGCTCGGCGGCCCTTTTCGTCGGGCGTCGCAATCGTTTCATGGGCGTGATCGGGCGCTGATTGGGGGGTGAGGGGATTTTGACACGAAAGCGTGCATAGGCTTACCGCGGCATCACAATGTCGAAGGGATTCGCCATGCCGTATTCACCGCCTTTTGCCGCCGATGCCGATCGTTACGACGGCCGCATGCCCTATCGCCGCTGCGGGCTGAGCGGGCTCGATCTGCCCGCGATCAGCCTTGGCTTGTGGCAGAATTTCGGCGGCGCCGACGTGTTCGAAACCGGCCGCGCGATGCTGCGCCGCGCCTTCGATCGCGGCGTCACGCATTTCGATCTCGCGAACAATTACGGCCCGCCCTACGGCTCGGCGGAGGAGAATTTCGGTCGCGTCCTCGCGACCGATCTGGCCGCGCATCGCGACGAACTGGTGATCTCGACCAAGGCGGGGTGGGATATGTGGCCCGGCCCGTACGGCGATGTCGGCGGTAGCCGAAAATATCTGATCGCGAGCTGCGACCAGAGCCTCAAGCGGATGGGGCTCGATTATGTCGACATCTTCTATTCGCACCGCGTCGACCCCAAGACCCCGCTCGAGGAGACGATGGGCGCGCTCGCGCACCTCCACGCCCAGGGCAAGGCGCTCTATGTCGGCATTTCGAGCTATTCGCCCGAATTGACGCGCAAGGCCGCCGCTATCCTCGCCGACTACAAGGTGCCGCTGCTGATCCATCAGCCGAGCTATTCGATGCTCAACCGCTGGGTCGAAGACGGTTTGCTGGATACGCTCGCCGATCTCGGCACCGGCTGCATCGCCTTTTCGCCGCTCGCGCAAGGGATGCTGACGAGCAAATATCTGAACGGCATCCCCGCCGACGCGCGCGCCGCCAAAACGGGTGGGCGGTCGCTCGGCCAGCACATGCTGAGCGACGACAATATCGAGCGCATCCGCGCGCTCAACGCGATCGCCGAACGGCGCGGGCAAAGCCTGGCACAAATGGCGATCGCGTGGGTGCTGCGCGATCCCCGCGTCACCTCGGCGTTGATCGGCGCGCGCACCGTGGCGCAACTCGACGAATCGCTCGACGCGGTGAAACGGCTCGATTTCACCGTCGACGAACTGGCCGAAATCGATCGCTACGCCACCGATGGCGACATCAATATCTGGGGCGTGTCGTCGCGGCTGGGCGAGGCGGAGACCGCCTGAAGCTCAGCCGTCGGCGACCGGAAGGCCGATGACGAACGCGGCGCCCCGATCGCTCGCGGCGAGGGCGATCGTGCCGCCGACCGCATCGAGCAGCGAGCGTGCGATCGCCAGCCCCAGCCCGGTGCCGCCCTCGGCGCGACGCGAGGTGAAGAAGGGCGTGAACAGCCGCTCGGCATCGGCGGGCGGGATGCCGGGGCCGTTGTCCTCGACGCGAAGCAGCACGAGGCTATCGGCGGTGGTCGCGGCGATCGTCGCCTGCGTTGCGCCTGCCTGACGGCTGTTGTCGAGCAAGGTCACCAGCACCGCTTCGATCGTCGCGGGTGCGGCGGCGATGCCCGGCAGTGCCGGCGCCGTGTCGAGCGTCACCGCGAAGCCCGGCCGCGTCGCGCCATCGGCGATGCGCGCGAGCAGCGCGGCGGGAGCGTCGAGCCGCCCGCCGTCGCCGCGCATCATATCGGCGCGCGCAAGATCGAGCAGCCGCGAGACGAGGTTCGCCAGCCGCCGCGCGTCGGCATCGGCATTGGCGAGGAAACGCCGCCGTTCGTCGGGTGACATGGCGGCGTCGTGATCCTCGAGCAGTTCGATCGCGCCGCGGATTCCCGATAGCGGGGTCTTGAACTCGTGGCTCATCGCGTGCGCGAAATCGCGCAGATAGCGCGATCGGCGCTCGATCGCCTCGGCCATCGCAGCGAAGTCGCGATACAGCCCCTGGATCTCGATCGCGGCGGTCGGCGGCGGCTCGGGGACGCGCCCACGCCCCGCCGCCACCGATCGCGTCGCCGCGCCCAGCGCCTCGATCGGCCGTGCGATCCCACGCGAGAGCACGCCGCTCAAGACGATCAGCACGATCAGGATCGCCCCGATCCCGATCGCGATCTTACCGCGATCCTCGTACAGTCCCTTGAACAGCGCCCGCGCCGATCGCGACAGCAGCAGCACGCCCACCACCTTGCCGTCGACCACGATCGGCCGCGCATGGTGCACCCGGATCGCCGCCGCGCGCGACAGCCATTCGAACCGATAGACCGCGCGATAGCCGGCGTTGCGCCGTAGCACCGTCTCGGGCTGCCCGGCCAGCGCCGTGTGTACCTCGGGTAGCGCCGCGAGGCTCCCGCCGTCCCCATCGACGACGACTCCGTTGCGATCGAGCAGCACGATCGCCGCGAGCGTCGTCTGCCGCGTATGGCCGACGATCGGCGCGAGCAGCCGCCCGGCCGCGATCGCATCGGCCTCGGGCGGCGGTGCAGGCGAGGGGGTAGGGCGCTCGGGCAGGATCGGCGTCGCGTTGAGGTCGATCCGCGGCGGCTCGGGCGTCAGGGCATCGCGTGGCGGCACGTCGAGCGGCGGCGCCCCCGGCCAGATCGCCTCGGCGGTGGCCGCCAGCGCCGCCCCTTGCGCGACCAGCTCGGCCTCGGTCTGGCGTACCAAGGTGTTCTCATAGACGCGCAGGAACACAGCGCCGACGCCGGGCAGCGCGGCGACGAAGAACAGGCTCGCGAACAGGATCGTGCGCAGGCGCAGGCGCAGGCGCGGCCAGCGGCGCTTGACCCATTCCTTCGCGGTGCGGATCATCCCCCGGCACACGCGCCGAGGCTGTAACCGATCCCGGCGCGCGTCTCGATCACGTCGCTGCCGCCCGCCGCGACGAACTTGGCGCGCAGGTTGCGGATATGGCTGTCGATCGTGCGATCGGTGATCGCGAAACCGGGGCCGTGGAGCCGATCGATGATCGCGTCGCGGCTGAACACCTTGGCGGGCATCGACGCGAGCGTGCGCAGGATCGAGAATTCGGTGACCGTCAGCGGCACTTCGGCGCCCGCCCAATGCGCGCGCCAGCCTTCGAGATCGAGGCTGAGCCGGCCCTGCCGGATCGTCCCCGCATGGTCGGCGGCGGGCGGGCGCGCGGCGGTGCGGCGCAGGATCGCCATCACCCGCGCCACCACCTCGCGCGGGCTGAACGGCTTGACGACATAATCGTCCGCGCCCAGCTCGATCCCGAGCACGCGATCGATCTCGTCGTCGCGTGAGGACAGGAACAGGATCGGCATTTCGCCATCGGCGCGTAGCCGGCGGCAAACCTCGAGCCCGTCCATGCGCGGCATGTTGATGTCGAGGATCACCAGATCGGGTGCGTGCGTCGCTGCCATCGCCAGCGCTGCTTCGCCGTCGCCGGCCTCGATCGCGGTCAACCCCGCCTTGTCGAGCGCGAAGACGAGCAGTTGGCGGATGTGCGGATCGTCATCGGCGATCAGGATGGTGCGCGGCATGGGGCACAGGATCATCGTTTCACGTCCCCGGTCAATGGTGAAGCTGGGGGCGAAACAGGGGGCGGGGCAGGGAGCGGCGGCGGGATAACGGTCCCGTCACACTCCCGACCATAGCGCGCGCGCGCCGGTGTCGGCGCGGCCGGCCCCAACGCCGCCTTCGCTGCCGCCAGCCGTCGCGCGTTGCGCCATGTCCAGCCGTGCCAGTCGGCCTGGCGTCGCTCGACGCTTTCCAGCACCTGCGCGCGCAGGAAGGTGACGCGGTCCTGCAATGCCGCCCCTTTCACGCGCCGTTCGAGGTCGATCAGCGGTAGCAGCGCCGGGGCGCCGCGCGTGCGGAGATAACAAAGGTCCAGCGATCCGGCGGCATCGCCCACGGTGCGCGCATGGCGCACGTTCCAGGTCGCGGCGACCGCGCTCAGATCGACCACGCTCGCCGCAACCAGCACCGCCAGCGCGGCGATCGCATTGGCGTTGATCAACCAGCGCGGCGAGCGGGCACGGATCAGCCGCCAGCAGATCAGCACCAGCCCGATCGCGACCAGCGCCATCCACGCAAGCGCCGCGATCCGAAGCTCGGTCAACCCGTACGCCGCGACGTAATCGCCGGTGCGCAGGATGCTCGACGCCACCAGCAACACATTCTGCGCGACCCACAGGATCACCAGCCCGCGTACCGTCGGGCTCCGCGTGGCCGCATCGCCCGGCCGTAGCGCGACGAGCACGAACAGCCCTGCCAGCAACGCCGTGGCGATCAGGGTATAGGCGCCGCGATGCGCGTATTCGGCGAGCGTGAGATGCCCCGGCAGTGGCGCCCCGCTCCACAGGAAGGCGATGTCGAGCGCGTTCTGAAGGGCGAACACCGCGTTGAACGTGGCGAGCGACAGCACGAGCGTGCCGGTCGGTACGCGCGGTAGGCCAGACGGCCCCGCGACCGCGATCGGCGCGCGCGTGACAGTCCGTGCCGGCCGCAGGCTCGGCCAGATCGTCACCAGAACGATGCTCCAGAAGAAGAAGTGCGGCAGAGCACTCGCAAGCGAGGGCAGCCTGATCGCCGCGAACGCGTCCGCGAGGATGGGGTTGGCCGAGGCGAACAAGGCGAGGAACAGCCCGCCGCCGATCAGCGGCATGGCGAGCATTCGGGCGACCGACGCGGCCTGCGAAGGCACGCGCCGCCGGGTCAGCCGCACCAGATCGCCGAACGGTTGCGCCAGCCCGAACGTGCCATGCGCGAGCAGCCGGACGATCCAGATCGCCGCGTTGTCGATTCCGCGACGCGGCACCAGTGCCGCGGTGGCGACCGCGCTCCAGAACAGCACCCAGGCAAGCAGCGACGGATCGTCGACCAGCACCGCCGCCATCGCCACTGCGCCGCCCAGCGCCAGCAGCGCGGGGCCGCTCCGCCGCACGTCGCGCCGCACGACGACGAGCGCGACGATCCACGCCAGCGCGAACCCGCCCAGCGTCGCCCCCCACCATTGATCGTAAAACAGTGCCTGCGCCAGCGCGATCAGCGCGATGGCCGCGATCGGCTTGGCAAGGAAGGTGTGGCGGGCAGCGGACATGCGTTTCCTCCGGATCGTGTCCGAAGGTATGTCGCATGGCGGGGTCGAGCCGCGCCCGCGCCCGGCGGGCAGCGGCGCGGGAATTCAGGTGCAGATTCGGTGCAGGCCGCTCAATATCCCTTGGCCAGCCCCGCCGGCCGGCTGCGGTCGTTGGCGCCCTGGCGCTCGCCGGTCACGGGATCGACGAGGATCGCCTCGTCCGCGCCCCACGGCCCGGATTCGCGGAAGCTGTGCCCCATCGCCTCCAGCGCCGCGCGCTTCTCCGGCGTCAGATATTGCGGATCGATCATCACCACGTCGGGCAGCCATTGGTGATGGAAACGCGGCGCATCGACCGCCTGCTGCATGTTCATCCCGAAATCGACGACGTTGATGATGCTCTGGAGCACGGTGGTGATGATCGTCGAGCCGCCGGGGCTGCCCGTCACCATGAACACCTTGCCGTTCTTGAGCAGGATCGTCGGCGTCATCGAACTCAGCGGCCGCTTGCCCGGCGCGACCGCGTTGGCCGCCCCCTGGACGAGCCCGAAGCTGTTCGGCACCCCCGGTTTCGAGGTGAAATCGTCCATCTCGTTGTTGAGGAAGAAGCCGGTGTCGCCGGCGATCTTGCCGACCCCGAACAGGTAATTGATCGTGTAGGTGACGGCGACCGCGTTGCCGTCCTTGTCGACCACCGAATAATGCGTCGTGTTGGTGCCTTCGTCGGCGCTGACGCCGCCCTTGATCTCGCTCGATGGCGTGGCGCGGTTCGGAAGGATGCTCGCGCGCAGCTTCTCGGCGTGCTCTTCGGAGATCAGCTTCGCGACCGGGTTCCTGACGAACGCCGGATCGCCGAGATCGGTGTTGCGATCGGCATAGGCGCGGCGCTCGGCTTCGACGATATGGTGCGTCCCCTCGACCGAGGCATAGCCCCATTTGGACAGCGGATAGCCCTCGATCGTCTGCAATATCTCGCACAGCGTCGTGCCGCCCGAACTCGATGGCGGGGCCGAGACGACGGTATAGCCGCGATAATCGCACAGCACCGGCTTGTCCCAGCGGACGGTGTATTTCGCGAAATCGTCGGTGGTCAGCAGCCCGCCGCCGGCCGCGCTTGCCGCCGCCACCGCCGCAGCCGGTTCGCCGCGGTAGAAGGCGTCGGTGCCGCCCTCGGCGATGGTGCGCAAGGTCGCGCCGAGTTGGCGTTGCACCAGCCGCTCGCCGGCCACGAACGGGCGGCCGTCGTTGAGGAAGATCGCCGCGACATTGGGTTCGGTCGCGAAATCCTTGGTGCGGTTGTCGAGGATCTTCACGTCGCCCGGCAGCAGCACATAGCCCTTTTCGGCCAGTTCGATCGCGGGCGCGATCACCTCGGCGAGCGGCATCGTGCCGTATCGCTTCAGCGCCTCGTTGAGCCCCATCACCGTGCCGGGCGTGCCGATGCCGAGCCAGGTGCCGGTGCTGCGGCCCTTCACGACGTTGCCGCTTTCGTCCTGGAAGATCGTCGCGGTCGCCTTGAGCGGCGCTTTCTCGCGGAAATCGAGGAACAGATTCTCGCCCGAGGCGAGGTGGATCGTCATGAATCCGCCGCCGCCGATATTGCCGCAGCACGGATGCACCACCGCCTCGGCATAGCCGACCGCGACGGCGGCATCGATCGCATTGCCCCCGCGTTTCAGGATCTCGACGCCCACCTCGGTCGCGAGATGCTGCGCGGAGACGACCATCGCGTGCGGCGCCGTCACCGGCTTGCTTTGGCGCCAGTCGACCGCCGCGGCGCTCGACGTATCGAGCGCGCGCTCGGAAATCGCGTGCTCGGGCGGGGGCGCGACTCTCTGGGTCGCGCACCCCGCCACCAGCAGCGCCAGCGGCGCCAACACCAGCGGCGTCAGGAAGGTGCCGGCGTGCCGCATATCGTCCTCGCTCAATAGTTGATCGAGAGCCGTCCGTAGAGGAAGCGCCCGTTGAAGCCAAACGGCGAGAAGCTCGAATAGGGCAGGTAATAGCCCGCGGTGCCGAACGCCCCGCCCACCGGCACATGATCGGGATAGACGTCGAATACGTTATCCGCGCCGACCGCGACCTGGAGCCCGTCGACCAGCGTGACGCGGCCTTCGATGTCGGTGATCCACTTCGCGCCCAGCGTGTAATCGGCGGGGCCGTCGCCGGGGCCGACCGCGAGATCGTTCGAGCCGCCCGGGCTCAGGACCTTGCCATACCGGTTGGTGCGCGCGGTAATGCCGAAGCGGTCGAGGCTCCAATCCGCCGACAGATTGATCTTGTCGCGCGGCTGGCCGTGGGTGAGGCGCAGCGATTCGGTGCGCCCGAACAGGATCAGCCCGGGCAGCGAGGGCAGCGACGCGCGATCGGTGATCTTGGTCTTGTTGTAATTATAGCCCGCGGTCAGCGTCACGCTGCCGAAGCCGGTGTCGGGCAGGTGATAGGTGCCGACGATGTCGATACCCTGCGTGCGCGTGTCGACGCCGTTGACGAAGAAGCGCGCCGAGGTGACGTTGTTGATCCCGGCATTTTGCAGGATCGTCACCACGTCGGCGCCCTGGAGGTTCTCGGTCAGCGTCACGCGGTCGCGGACCTTGATGTTGTAGTAATCGGCCGTCAGGCTGAGCCCTGCGATTGGGTTGAGCGCGATACCGCCGCCCAGATTGGTCGATTTCTCGGCCTTGAGCGGCTTCGATCCGAGTGCAACCGACACCGGATTGGAAACCGGGAAGGTGCCGACCTCGATCAGCGTGCCCGCGACGTTGTTGGTCGAGGTGGTCGCGAAGAATTGCTGCGCGAGGCTCGGCGCGCGGAAGCCCGTCGAGGCCGATCCGCGCAGCGCCACGCCCGGTACGATCTCGAAGCGCGCGGCGACCTTGCCGTTCAGCGTGTCGCCGAAATCGGAATAATGTTCGTACCGCCCGGCAAGCTGGAACGACAGCGCGTCGCTGACGTCGCCGTCCACCTCGACATAGCCCGCGAAGCTGTCACGCGAGGCGTCGACCGCGTTGTTGGGGCGGAAACCGGGGAACACCTGCGATCCGCCCGGCGCGCCATAGGCGCTGTACGGGCCATTGATGTAGCTCGCTTCCTGGCCGGGGCGGATCTTGAAGTTCTCGTTGCGATATTCGCCGCCCACAGCGACACCCAGGCTCTTCATGAAATCGACGTTGAGCGGATGGGTGAGGTCCAGATTGGCCACCGTCTGGCCCGTCGCCATGCCGCCGGCGTCGAACCGCTCGGGGCTGTCGGGGCTGCCGATCGAGGTGTTGAAGCTGTTGACCACGCCGTAATCGAGCTGGTTCGATCCGTAGACGACCGACAGGTCGGCGTTCCAGCCGCCGCCGATCTCGCCCTTCAGGCCGACGGCGCCCGAGACGTCCTCGATCTCGCTGGTGATCGCGGGCAGGAAACCGTTGGGATAATAAGGCACGAAATCGGTGAGCGAGGCGCCGTAATCGCGGTTACGACTGTCGTTGCTGCGGCGATAGAAGCCCGCCGCATTGGCGTCGCGGATGCCGTAGCTGCCGAAGGCGTACAGCTCGAGCGTCCCGATATCGTGCCCGGCATTGACGAAAAAGTTGTAATCGGTCGATTTGCCGTCGCCGAAGCGGTGGTTGTAGCGATCGAACGTCAGTTCGCGCGGGTCACCCACGTTGTTGAACTGGCGGCGCGGATCGGCGCCTGAGCGGTTGGTGGGGTCACGATCGCTGAACTGGCCCGAAAAGACGAAATAGCCGTTTTCCACCGGCAGGCCGATGCTGGTCGCCAGCGTCACCGTCTCGCCGTCGTGGCGGACGCGATCCTTGCCCGTGGTCTGAAGCTCGAGGAAGTCACCCGACGGCGACGATCCGGCGCTGGTCACGACGGGCAGGCCGCCGGGGCCGGTGACGACGCCGGTCACCGCGTCGACGCCGTCCATCCGCGTGCGATACTGCCCGTAGGTCACCGTGCCGCGCACACCGACGCGCTTCGACAATTCGATGTTGATCACGCCCGCGATCGCATCGGAGCCATAAAGCGACGACGCGCCGTCGCGCAGCACTTCGATCCGGTCGATCGCGATCGGCGGGATCTCGTTGAGATCGACCGACGACGAACCGCGGCCCACCGAGCCGTTGAGGTTGAGCAGCGCGGAGGTGTGGCGGCGCTTGCCGTTGATCAGCACCAGAGTCTGGTCGGGCGCGAGGCCGCGCAGCGTGGCGGGGCGCATCGAATCGGTGCCGTCGGTCAGCGACGGCTGCGGGAAGTTGAACGAGGGGACGAGCTGGTTGAGAACCTTGTTGGTCTCGGAATAGCCGCTGTTCTGAAGCTGCTCGCCGCCGATCACGTCGACGGGCACCGGGCTGTCGGCAACGGTGCGGTCGCTGACGCGGCTGCCGGTGACGATGATCGTCTGCGAAGGATCGAACGCGCCGCTACCGGTCGTCGCCTGATCGTCGGTCGTCTGGCCAAGCGCCGGCGTGGCGATGGCGGCGGTGCCGCAGGCAAGGGCGACAAGCAAGGTCGAGCGCATGACATTCTCCCTGTTCGATCCGGGTCGATGCCGGGTCGTTCGGGGGGAATGTCATACCGCTGTCACTATATTGCAACGCAGTGTGGCTTTATCCGCCGATAGTTGTTGCAGCATTGCAACGGTGTTGCGGTGGCCTGTTTGAGAAACCGTGGAAGGGCGATTTCTGGAGCCGCACCAGCCCGCTCCCCCGCCCGACCACCCATCCAGTATGATCCTGTGGGTGGCCGGGTGGGGGAGTGGGCCGGTGCCGCCATGCGCCGAAAGGCGCATTCTCAAACGCGTCTCACCAGCCGAAGTTGAGCGAGACCCGTGCCGATACCGCGGCGTGGCCGAGCTGTTGCTCGGCGCCCGCCTCGCCGGTGATGCTGAACCGGTCCGATCCGCCGCCGGCGCGAATTCGACCCACCCAGCCGCTTTCACGCTTGTCGGCCTGGAGCGTGAACGGATCGCCGTCCTCGAAATGAGCGATCGTATCGCCCATCGAACCGCCGACGATCTCGCGCCGCCCGCCTTCGAGCTCGATCCGGAACCAGCCGTCGGCCGCGTCGGTATTGCCCAGATTGTAGCCGAGCGCGAGCAGGCCTGATGCCGTTGCCTCATCGCTGGTGCGCTTGGCGACGATCAGGTTGAACGCCGGGCCGCCGCCCTTGTCGGTATGGCCGTCCTCGCTCAGTTTGTAATAATCGAACTGCGCGGTCGGGCGGACGTAAAGGCGCTTGCCGAGCGCAAGCTCGTACGAGGCGCGGGCGATCCCCGACACCAGCGTACCGCCCCAGTCGGCCGAAGCGACGCGGCTGAACTCTGCGGCGTCGAACCGGCGCTGGCCGTCGAAATCGACCTTGGCGATGCCGCCGCGCGCGGCGAGCGCGAAGCCGCCCCAGCGGCCGCGCCAATGCGCGGCGATCTCATATTGCTCGCTCGACACCTCATTGTCGGTCGAGCCGTCATCGTCATGGCCCAGCGCGGCGCCGATCGTGATGCCGGCGAAGCCCGCACCGCCCAGCGCGCGTTCGACGCCCGCGGTCGCGCCCCAGCCGCCGATGTCGTAGGCGGCGGTGTCGCCGAGATCCTTCGAGGTGCCCCAGGCGATCTGCTGGAGCCAGAAGTTCCAGCCACCGCGCTCGACCATCGGCTGATAGTCGCCGAGGAAGCGCGCGGCGGCGCGCGATGCCTGCGTCACCGATTCGAACAACCCGCCGGCATGGTCGGGCAGGAAGCTGCGATAGCGCGTGCGGAACGTGTCGCCGTCGCCGATCGCAAGGAAGGTGCCGGCGATGTCCGAATCCTTGTCGAGTGCCGCGAACACCGCGTCATAGGCGCCCGCGTCCGATCGGTTGAAGCCGAGTTCGGTGGCGTTCTTGCGGTCGATGCTGAGCGTCACGGTGCCTGCGGCGGCATCGCTGGAAAGCTCGCTCTTGAACAGGAACGGCAGGTCGGTGTTCGTGCTCGTCACCTTGTCGCCGCCGGTCAGCGTGCCCGCCTGGACGATGACGTGATCGCCCAGCGAGCCCGCGATGCTGGTCAGGTGGACGCGCACCGTCGATCCTTCGGCGAAATTGGCGGCGCCCACGACCTGATAGAGCGTATTGGTGTCGTTCTCGCTGTCGATCGTGACGCCGAGCGCGCCCTTCGCGCCGACATCGAGCGACGCCAGTGCGACATTGCCGGTGTTGGTCGGATCGAACGTGCCGCCGATGGTCGCGGCGACGCCCGCGCTGTTGCTCAGCTTGCCGCTGAACGCGGTGCCTTCCGCCATCGTCAGGATATCGGCGCCACCGCCGAAATCGACATCGGCGGCAAGCTGCGAGGTGCCCGCGAGGCTCAGCGTGTCGGCGCCCGCGCCGAACGCGACGCTGCCCGTTTGCCTGGCGTCGCCCGACAGCGCGAGCCGGTTGGCGCCCGCGCCGAAATCGACCGCGCCCGCGACGGTGCCGTCGGCGACGTCGAATACGTCGTTGCCCGAACCGAAGCGGACATCGCCCTCGATCGCGGGCGCGGCGCCTTCCTCGACCAGGAGTTGCTTGATCGTCGCGCCATTATTGTTCGCCGACAGGTCGATCGCGATCGCCTCGGCGGTGGTGTCGGAGGCCGAGGCGCCGATCGCGCCCGAATTCTCGATCAGCGCGAGGTTGCCCGCGCCGTCGTGGATCGCGGTCGCGACGCCCTTACCGCTGGTCGATGCGGTGATCGCGCCGCTGTTGGTGAGGTGCGTCACCGTCGTGCCTTCGGCGATGTCGATCGCGCGCGCGGCATAGCCTTCGCCGCTGCCGCCTTTGGCGCCGATCGCGCCGGTCACGGTCAGGTCGGGCGCCGAGGTGCCGGCGCCGATCCGAAGCGCGGTGGCGCTCGCCTGGCCCTGCGCGGCGATGGTGCCGCCGACGGCGATGCCGCCCGCAAGATCGACCGCATGACCCTTGCCGCCGATCGACACCGCGACCGCGTCGACGCCCTCGTAGACGCCGTTGGCCGCGATCCCGCCATCGACGACGAGGCCGTGCCCGCCGGTGTCGCCCGCGACCGCGCCGAGCGCGATATCGCGCGTGGCGGAGCCGATCTCGACCGCCGGCGCGCTGCCGTAGGACGTGATCGAGGCGGTGCCTTCCTTGTCGTCGTCGATCCCGTCCTTGTCTTCGTCCTTGTCGTCCTTGTCGGTGTCCGCCGGGGGCCGGGCGAAGATCAGTCCGCCGTCGATATTGCCCGCGATGCGCACCGCGGGGCCGCCCTGGAGCAGATCGTCGGCGTCGAGCTTGGAGGCGTCCGACGGTGCCGTCGTGCTGCGATAGCCCGTCGTCGCGACCGCGCCCTGGAACACCGCGGCGCCCCCGATATCACCGTCGAGCGCGACGCCGACCGCGTTCTTGCCCTGCACCTGGACGGTGCCGTTGATGGTGACGTCGCCGCTGACGTCACCGAGCCCGATGCCGATCGAATTATCGCCGGTGACGGTCACCTTGCCGTCGTTCTTGAGCGATCCGGTGAGCGGTCCGTTGGCGACGATGCCGCCCGAATTGTTGCCCTCGATGGTGATTTCGCCCGAATTGGCGATCGATCCGGTGAAGGCCCCGTCTGTCACGATGCCGAAGCGGCTGCTGCCCTTGGCGAACGGCCCGTCGAGATCGCCGTCGTCGTCATCGTCCTTGGGGGTGTAATCCTCGTCGAGGATGATCTTGCCGCTGTTGGTGATCGTCCCGCTGCCGGTCGTGGCCGCGCGGATGCCGCCGGCGTTGTTCGCGCCGGTGATCTGGATCGTGCCCGCATTCTTGACGTCGTTGCCGCTGTCGAGCGTCACCGCGGTGCCGCCGGTCGGCACCACCGAACCCTTGTCGGTGATCTCGATATCGTCGGGTGCGCCGTCGTTGGCGGTCGAGGTCGCGACCGGCGTCGTGATCTTAGTCTCGATCTTGGTCTGCGCGATGGCCGGAAACGCGGCCAGCAGCGCCGCGGACGTCAGGCCGGTGGTGCACAAAAGAATACGCATGTCGCTCCTCTGAACCTTGTGGTTTCGAGGAGGTTGACGAACCCGCGCCGCCGATCCCGTAAAAGACTTTCTAAAATCCGAATTCGAACCCGAGGCGCACCGTGCGCGGCCTCAGCGGGGTGATGTGGTCGCTCTGGCCGACGAGGAACGGGCTGCCGAGTGCGAAGCGATTGCCGCGCGTGTCGAACAGGTTGGTGATCCCCAGCGAGACGGCGCGATTGGCGGCGCCCACGCGCAGTTCGAGCCCGGTGTCGAGCAGGTCGCCTTGCGGCTGATCGAGTCGCGGGCCGATGCCGAGCCGCGACTTGCCGATATAGCGGCCGTAGCCGCTCAGCCGCAGCAGCATGCCGCCCCCGATCTCGGCGCCGTAATCGAAGCCCAGGCGCGCGCTCACCCCGGCGATGTTGGGCAGCGAATCGGCGATTTTGCGCGCGGCCGCCGCCGAATCGAGCGCGACGCCGTTCAGTGGGCGCATCAGCGCCGCGATCAGCACCGGCGCGGGCGCGGTGACCTTGCTGTCGTTGAGATAGACCGACGCGTCGAGTTTGAGCGCGGGCACCACGCGCCACGTCGCGTTGATCCCCGCCGAATGGATGCGGCCGTCGCCGATATTGGCGGTGGTCGGGAAACCGACGCCGTCGATCAGATCGGCCTGGATGTCGTTCCAGCGCGTCGCCGCGAGCGAGGCGCCGATCTCGACATTGCCGTCGGTCGCGCCGCCCCAGCGCAGGCCGATTTCGGCGGTGCCGATGCGGTCGCCCTCGAAACGCTGGATGAAATCGCTGTCGATCGAAAGTCCACCGGGCCGGTATCCCTCCTCATAGCGCGCGTACACCATCAGATCGTCGAGCGGATTGTAGCGCAGCGACACCGAGGGCAGCGCCCGCCATTCGCCGCGGCTCGCGCGCGCCGCCGCGTCGAAGCGGAAGGCATAGGTCGCGGGCACGTCCTCGGCGGTGCCCGACAGCCACGAATAGGTGACGCGCCCGCCCGCGCTGATCGCGAGCCGGGGCAAAGGCGCGATCGTCGCCTCGCCGAACAAGGTCGCCTCGTCGATCCGGTTGCGCACCCCCGCGGCGGGCGCGAGCATCGTCACCGCGCCGATCTCCCGGTTCAATTTCGCGCTGTTGTGGAGCAGGCTGACCCCGATCAGCCAGCCGCTGCCGTCCTCGGCGCGCTGCGAGGCCCGCGTCTCGGAGGTGATCATGCGGATCTTGCTGGTCTGCGAAAAGGCGCGCGGGGTATCGCCGGTGGTCGCGTCGAACGTCTCGGCGACATATTGGTCCGACACGCCGGTCGCCGAGACGATCCGCACGTCGCCGATCATCCCGCGCACGGTGAATTCACCGAGCAGATAATCGTTGCGAAACGGCTGCGCGACCGCGCTCGCGCGGCTCAGCCCGCCGTCGGCGCGGTCGGCATATTGGGCATCGTCGCCCTTGATGCTCTGGAACGTGCCCGTCAGATCGACCGTCCAGTCGGGCGCCACCGAAACGCGGATCGCCCCGCGCGCGCCCAGCGTTCGCACCCGGTTGACGTCGTTTTCGCCGCGCCGCCGGTCGTCGATATAGCCGCCGTCGATGCCGCCATAGATGAGCCCGCGGAACGCGGCGCTGCCCTCGGCGATCGGCACGTTGAGCACCGCGCCCGCGTCGCCGCCCGGATCGCCGTGTTCGGTGAGTTGTCCCGCCGCCCACGCGCCGCCGCCGCCCGCGTAGAGATCGGGCGGCATCGGCTCGACGCGGATGATGCCCCCCAGCGAGCCCGCGCCGTAGAGCGTCCCCTGCGGCCCTTCGAGCACCTCGACCGAGGCGACGTCGTAGAGCTTCAGATCGGGGTCGGGCGCGCTGTAGGTCAGCCGCGCATTGCCCCAATATTGCCCGACGGTCGATTGCGTCGGCCCGGTGAAGCTCGAATCGGCCACCCCGCGGATGAACAGCTTGTTGCGGCCGGGGCCGAGGTGCGTCGAGGTCAGGCTGGCGACGCGATTGGCAATGCCGTCGGTGCCCAGCCCGGCCTCGCCGGTCGAGAAGGCGGCGCCGTCGATCACGCTCGCGCTGCCCGCGAATTGCGAGAGCAATGTCTCGCGCTTGCTCGCGGTGACGACGATCTCCTCGGGCGGCGGCGGTTCGAGCGGCGCCGTGCGCGGCAGCGGCACCGGCGCGCGCCGGGGGGCGGCCGCGCGCTCGATCAGGAAAGTGTCGTCGGCGATCCGCCGCGCCCGCGCGCCGGTATCGGCGAGCAGCCTGGCGAGCGCCTCGGCGGCGCTCAGATCGCCCTTGACGGGGTGGACGCGGAGCGGGGCGAGACTCGGGTCGCGCAGCCCGATGCTGGTGCCGGTTTGCTTGCCGATCGCGATGATCGCGCGATCGAGCCGGGTCTCGCTTACCGAAATGGACGCGCGTTGCCCGGCTTCGGCCGGGGCGGCGAGGGTGATCCCGGCGAGCGTAAGCGGGATGAGATAGCGACTAAGGCTGGGCACGGTTCGGGCTGGTCAGGATCCAGCCTTCGCCTTTAGGCGCCGGCACGACCCCGAGCAACGGCGCGATCCGGGCCAGCGTCGCGCTCGGCTCGCCGTCGCCGAGCGTGAGCGTGCCGGTGAAGCGCTGCGCCGCGATCGCCGGCGCCACGTCGATCGGCCGCCCCAGGCTGCGCGCGAGATCGGCTGAGACGGTTGCCAGCGAGGCGCCAGCGTAGACGAGCGTGCCGGTGCGCCAGCCGCCGATATCGCCGGGCGTCATCCGGCCGAGCGTGACGCCGTCGGGTTCGATCAGCAGCGTCGCGCCCGCATCGAGCGCGAGCTTGTCGAGATCGGGGTTGTAGATCACCTTGCCCTCGGCGACCTGGACACGCGTCGTGCGCGCGCTGCGCATCACGTCGAACGCGGTGCCCGCGTCGACCAGCTTGTCGTCGCCGACCATCACGACGAACGGGTCCGAATCGTCGTGACGCACATGGAACATCGCCTCGCCGCGATCGAGGCTCGCGAACCGGGGGGCGGCCTTGTCGAGCGTGATCCGCGTGTCGCCGTTGAGTTCGATCCGTGATCCGTCGGCAAGCTCGATCGTGCGGCGCGCACCGGGTTCGGTCGCGATCGTATAGGGCGCGCTCGGGTCGGGCGCGGTCATGTCGAGCCCCAGCGTCACCGCCAGCGCCGCCGCGATCGCGCCGCCCGCGCCCAGCCACAGGAACCGGCGGCGGCTCGGCCTCGGTGCGGCGGCGGGCTCGGCGAGGGGCGTCGGTGGCGCATCGAACAGCGCGTCGGCGGCGGCGTGCGCGTCGGCCGCGCGATCATAAGCGGCGGCGTGCGCCGGATCGGCGGCGAGCCAGTCGGTGAAGCCGTCCCAATCACTGAAATCGACGTCGGCGACGCGAATCGCCCACAAGCGTGCGGTCTCGCGAAGCTGGTCCGAAGGTGCGGTCATGGCCATATCCAGGACACGACGGAGCGGGGTGGGTCATTCCGCATCGAACTGCTCCCGAAGTTCGTCGAGTGCGCGATAGGCCTTTTGCAGATCCTTCTCCACCGTGCTCAGGCTGACCCCCAGGTCGCGCGCGATCTCGGCCTGGCCCATGCCGTCGATGCGATAGCGGCGGAACACGGCGTCGGCGCGCTCGCCGAGCCCGGTCAGCACCGCCTCGGCCTGGCGCAGCCGCTCGCGCGCCAGCAGCACGCGCTCGCCGCTCGGCGGCGGGGCAGGGGCGCCGTCGCTCTCTTGCCAGTCCTGTTCGCGGCGCGCGCGCGCCTGATCGGCGCGATGGCGATCGCGCATCAAATTCTCGGCGGCGCGGAACAGGTACGACATCGGTTGCGCGACCGGCCGTTCGGGCTGGCCCGCGATCTTCTGCCAGAGTTCGTGGAACACGTCCTCGGCATGGTCGCCCGCGCCGCGCGCCGCCAGAAACCGGACCAGCCGGGCGCGGTTGTCGAGGAGGATGGCTTCGAGGCCGGTGGTCGGCGCAGCGGTCATCGCGTCAGCCGCCTTCGTGCAAAACATCTGGAGGCCCGACCGGGAATCGAACCCGGGTGCAAGGATTTGCAGTCCTCTGCGTCACCACTCCGCCATCGGGCCGGAGCGGGGGCAGATGCGCAAGCCCGCGCCGCATGTCAACCGTCATGCCCATGAAAGTGGCGTGACGTTCTTGGCGCGCAGCGGCGCGCACGATACAAGCCGCTCGAACCAATAAGTGTATTGCATGACTAAAACAGTTGTGCGACAGGGATGCGATCATGATTCAGCAAGCGACCGACACGACCGATTTCACCGCCATGCGCGAGGCGATGGTGGCGAGCCAGTTGCGCACCAACGCGGTGGACGATCCCCGGATCGTGGCCGCGATGCTGCGGGTGCCGCGCGAAGCCTATCTGCCCGAAAGCGTGGCGCGGCTCGCCTACCGCGACACCGCGGTGCCGCTCGGGCGCAATCGTGCCGCCAACGTGCCGGTCGCCACCGGGCGGCTGCTCACTGCTGCCGATATCGCGCCGACCGATTCGGTGCTGCTGATCGGTGCTGCGGGCGGTTATACCGCGGCCGTGCTGGCGGAGCTTGCCGCGACGGTGACGGCGGTCGAATCCGATCCCGATCTCGCCGGGGCGGCGCGTGTCGCGCTCGGCGATGCGCGCGTCACGCTGGTCGAAGGTCCGCTCGAGGCGGGGGCGCCCGCCGGGGCGCCGTATGACGTGCTCGTCGTCGATGGCGCGGTCGAGCATCTGCCCGATACGCTGGTCGCGCAGGTCCGGCCGGGCGGCACCGTCGTCGCCGGGCTGATCGATCGCGGCGTGACCCGGCTCGCGGCCGGGGTGCGGACCGAGGGCGGCTTCGGGCTGCGCGCGTTCGCGGACATGGATTGCGTTGCGCTGCCGGGTTTCGCGAAACCGAAAAGCTTCCGGTTCTGATTGGGGGATGCCCTTGACGCTTCGACCTGTCCTGCTTGCCGGCGCCGCGCTGGCGCTGATCGCCGGCCCGGCCTCGGCGGAGACGCTGCGCGAGGCGCTGCTCAAGGCCTATCAGACCAACCCCACGCTCAACGCCGCGCGCGCCAACCAGCGCGCGAATGACGAGAATGTGCCGATCGCGCGCTCTTATGGGCTGCCGCAGGCGTCGCTCAACGGCGGCTATACCGAAACGCTGCGCTCGGCGAGCAACATCTTCGCCTCGACGCCGCGCTCGATCGACGCGCAGGCGAACGTGTCGCTGCCGGTGTTCAATGGCGGCGCGGTGCGCAATGGAGTCGCGGCGGCAAAGACGCGCGTTGAGGCCGGCCGCGCCAATTTGCGCGGCACCGAGGCCGATCTCTTCGCCGCCGTCGTCGCGGCCTATATGGACGTGATCCGCGACGAGGCGATCGTCTCGCTGAACCAGCAGAACGTCCACGTTCTCGACGTCAACCTCCAGGCGACGAACGACCGCTTCCAGGTCGGCGATCTCACACGCACCGACGTCGCCCAGTCGGAGGCCCGGCTGGCGCTCGCGCGCAGCGATCTCCAGACGGCCGAGGCGAATCTGATCAGCAGCCGCGAGAACTACGTCCGCCTGGTCGGCGGCCCTCCCGGCGAGCTGGAGCCGCCGCCGGCGCTTTCCAGCCTTCCGGCCAGCCCCGATTCGGCGGTGGATGTGGCGATCGAGAACAACCCCATGCTGCTCGCCGCGGTCAAGCAAAGCAGGGCGGCGGGGTTTGACGTAGGCGTCGCGAAGGGCCAGCGGCTGCCGACGGTCAGCGTTGTCGCGGGCAGCAACTACTTCAACTATCTCGGCTCGTCGCCGGGGACGAGCGCGGGGACGGCGCAGAATTCCGGTCTCGGGGTGACGGGGGGCGTGACGCTCTCGATCCCGCTCTTTCAGGGCGGCCGCCCCGCCGCGCAGGTGCGCCAGGCGCAGGCGCAGCACAGCGAGGCGATCGAGCACGCGATCGACATCGAGCGCACCGTCATCGCCAACACGCGCTCGTCCTATGCCGTGTGGCAATCGGCGCAGCAGGTGATCGCCTCGTCCGAAAAGGCGGTGAGCGCCAACCGGCTGTCGCTCGAAGGCGTGCGCGCCGAAAACAGCGTCGGCAACCGCACCATCCTCGATATCCTCAATGCCGAGCAGGAATTGCTCAATTCGCAGGTCACGCTCGTCACCGCGCGGCGCGACGCCTATGTCGCGGGCTTCTCGCTGCTCGCGGCGATGGGCAAGGCCGAGGCGCGCGATCTCGGGCTCGACGGCGGCGTGCTCTACGATCCGGTCGCCAATTACGATCGCGTCCACCATCGCATCTGGGATTGGGATAGCGATCCCCGGCCGCAAGCGGTCAGCACCGGCACCGCCGAAACGCCCGCGCAGGGCGCCGAAGTGCACGACACGCTCGATCCGATCCTCGATACGCCGGTTGACAGGAGCCTTGCGAATCCCGCAGGTGACACGCTTTCCGATCGTCCATGAGGGCGGTCCCATGCGCGTGGGGTTGAGGATGGGGGACGTGAGCGCCGAGCCGTCGATGGAGGACATCCTGTCCTCGATCAAACGCATCATCGCCGAGGAAGGCGATGTGTCCGCCTCCGCCAAGGCGCGCCGTGCCGCGCGCGGGGCGCCCGCGCCCAAGCCCGCGGCCGCCGAGGACGAGGCGCATGAGGATAGCGAGGAAGTGCTCGAACTGAGCGATCCGGTGCCGACTCCGAAACCCGACGCCAAACTCGCCTCGCAGGGGCGGCGCGAACAGATCCTCTCCGAACAGGCCGCGCAGGCCAGCCGCGGCGCGCTCGCGTCGCTCTCGAAGCTGATCGTCAAGCCCGAGACCGAGGGCAGCGACACGCTGCAAGGGCTGGTCGAGGATATGCTTCGCCCGATGTTGCGCGACTGGCTCGACGCGCATCTGCCCGAACTGGTCGAGAAGATGGTGGCGCGCGAGATCACGCGGATCACCGGGCAGGAGTAATTCTCGCGGCCACAGGCTTGGCGAACCGCGCCTCGCCCCGCTAAGGGCTCGTCGCATGACTGAGCTTGCCAAGACCTTCGACCCCGCGTCAATCGAACAGCGCTGGTACGCGCATTGGGAGGAACGCGGCCTGTTCCATCCCGCGCGGCCGGGCGCCGAGCCGTGGACGATCGTCAACCCGCCGCCCAATGTGACGGGCAGCCTCCATATCGGTCATGCGCTCGACAACACCTTGCAGGACATCCTCGTCCGCCACGCGCGGCTCAAGGGCAAGGACGCATTGTGGGTGGTCGGCACCGATCACGCGGGCATCGCGACGCAGATGGTGGTCGAACGCCAGATGGCGCTCAAGCAGGACAAGCGCACCAATTACACGCGCGAGCAATTCATCGACAAGGTGTGGGAATGGAAGGCCGAATCGGGCGGCCAGATCACGCAGCAATTGCGGCGGTTGGGCTGCTCGATGGATTGGGCCAACGAACGCTTCACGATGGACGAGGGCTTCTCGAAGGCCGTGCTCAAGGTCTTCGTCGATCTTCACAAGGAAGGGCTGCTCTACCGCGACAAGCGCCTCGTAAACTGGGATCCGGGCCTCGGCACCGCGATCAGCGACCTCGAAGTCGAGACACGCGAGTTGCAGGGCAGCTTCTGGCACCTCAAATATCCGCTCGCCGACGGCACCGGGTTCATCCACGTCGCCACCACGCGGCCGGAGACGATGCTCGCCGACATGGCGGTCGCGGTGCATCCCACCGATGAACGCTACGCGACCCTGATCGGCAAGATGGTGCGGCTCCCGATCACCGGTCGTGAAATTCCGATCGTCGCCGACGAGCACGCCGATCCCGAACTCGGCTCGGGCGCGGTCAAGATCACGCCGGGCCATGATTTCAACGACTTTGAGGTCGGCAAGCGCGCCGGGTTCAAGGCGTCAGACATGCTGAACATGCTCGACGCCACGGCCAAGGTCGCACAGACCGCGGATGGGCTGATCCCCGCCGACCTGATCGGCCTCGACCGGTTCGACGCCCGCACGCGCGTCGTCGCGCTGCTCGACGAGGCTGGCCTGCTCGAGCGCGTCGAGGATCGCGTCATCCAGACCCCCTACGGCGATCGTTCGGGCGTGGTGATCGAGCCGTGGCTGACCGACCAATGGTATGTCGACGCCGCCACGCTGGCCAAACCGGCGATCGAGGCGGTGCGCTCGGGCAAGATCAAGATCGTCCCCAAGACGTGGGAAAAGACCTTCTTCAACTGGATGGAGAACATCCAGCCGTGGTGCGTGTCGCGGCAACTCTGGTGGGGCCACCGGATTCCGGCCTGGTATGCCGACGACGGCCGCATCATCGTCGCCGAGAGCGAGGAAGAAGCGCAGCGCGAAGCAGGCGAGGGCGTACCGCTCCGCCGCGACGAGGACGTCCTCGACACCTGGTTCTCCTCCGCGCTCTGGCCGTTCGCGACGATGGGCTGGCCCGACGTCACGGCTCACCCTCACCCTTCCGCGGCTTCGCCGCTCCCTCCCTCTCCCGATGGGAGAGGGAAGGGGCCCGCCGCCGAAGGCGGTGGGAAGGGTGAGGGCGATGATCCCATCCAACTCGCCGGCCGCTACCCCAACGATATCCTCATTTCCGGCTTCGACATCCTGTTCTTCTGGGATGCGCGGATGATGATGCAGGGCTTGCACTTCATGGGCGATGTTCCCTTCAAGACGCTGTATCTCCACGGCCTTGTGCGCGCGTCGGATGGGCAGAAAATGTCCAAGTCGAAGGGCAATACGGTCGATCCGCTCGGGCTGATCGATCAGTACGGCGCCGACGCGCTGCGCTTCTTCATGGCGGCGATGGAAAGCCAGGGCCGCGACATCAAGATGGATGAGAGCCGCGTCGCGGGCTATCGCAACTTCGCGACCAAGCTGTGGAATGCGACGCGTTTCTGCCAGGCGAACGGCATCGCCGCGAGCACGACGCGCGATGCGCCGCCGGCCACCCTCGCGGTCAACAAATGGATCATCGCCGAGACCGTCGAGACGGTGCAGGCGGTCGATCTCGCGCTGGCCGACCTGCGCTTCGATGGGGCTGCGAACGCGCTCTACCACTTCGTCTGGAACCGCTTCTGCGACTGGTATCTGGAACTGATCAAGCCGCTGCTCGGCACCGCCGATGGCCCTGCAATCGGCGCTGAGGCGGACGAAACCCGCGCCGTCGCCGGCTGGGTGCTCGATCAGATCCTGGTGCTGCTCCACCCGTTCATGCCCTTCATCACCGAGGAATTGTGGCACGCGGGCGGCGCGCGCGACCACGAATTGATCGTCGCGCACTGGCCCGGCGCCGACGCGCGGAGCCTCGATGCCGAGGCGGTGAAGGAAATCGACTGGCTGATCCGCCTGGTCTCGGATCTGCGCACCGCGCGCACCGAACTCAACGTGCCGCCGGGCGCGCGGATGCCGCTCCACGTCCGCGATGCCTCGGCACAGACGGCTGAGCGCCTCGCCCGCCAGGCGGCCGCGCTCGCCCGGCTGGCGCGTGTCGATGTCGCCGAAGGGGACGTGGGCGCCGGTGGTGCCGCGCAGGTGGTGGTCGACGAAGCCACCTTCGTCCTCCCGCTGGCCGGCGTGATCGATCTCGACGCCGAACGCGCGCGGCTCGCCAAGGGCGTTGCGGCGGCGGAAAAGGAACGCGATGCGCTCGCCGCCCGGCTCGGCAACCCGAGCTTCGTCGAACGCGCCAAGCCCGAAGCGGTCGAAAAGGCCCGCGCCGACCACGCCGACAAGGCGGCCGAAGCCGAACGCCTGCACGCCGCCCTCGCGCGGCTGGGCTAACCCGCCCCCACCGTCACCCCAGCGAAGGCTGGGGTCCATCGCTGTCTCGATGGCGACTGGCGGATGGACAAATCGCAACGGACATGAACCCCAGCATGCGTTGGGGTGACGGATTCGCGGCGCCACCTCGGAGCTACGCCGGCACGATCACCTCGATCACCCCCGCCGCGATCCGCGCGGTCACCGGCGTCGTTGCCAGCACCTCGCCGTCGATCGAGATCGGCAGCGGCGGCCGCGTGGAAACGCGCAAGGCCTTGCCGGTGAAGCTCACCGTATCGTCGTGCCGCGCCGCCAGCCGCAGCGCGCTCGCCGCCCAGTTCTTGAGCAGGCGGCGCTTGAACGATCCGGTTACCGCCTGGACGATGATCTCGCCCGAATCGACCCGCGCCTCGTCGACGATCTCGGTGCCGCCGTGGAAGCCGCCGTTGGAGATCCGCACCTCGACCACATCGACGTTGCGCCGCACGCCCGCGTCCTCGATCGTCAGTTCGAAAGGCCTGAATTTGGCATATTGCAGCGCCGCCCAGCTCAGATAGCCGACGCGGCCGAGATATTTCTTCACGCCGTGCGGCACCGACTGCGCGATCTGCGGGGCAATCCCGATCGCGGCGCAATTGGCGAAATAATCCTTGTCGATCATGCCGAGGTCGATCCGCTTGCGCTTGCCGGTGCGCAACACCTCGACCGCGCCCGCGATATCGAGCGGAATGCCGAGCGTGCGCGCAAAGCTGTTCGCGGTGCCCAGCGGCAGCACGCCCAGCGCGGTCCCGGTGCCGACCAGATGATTGACCAGCCCCGAAATCGTGCCGTCGCCGCCGCCGAGGATCAGCAGATCGGGCTTTTTCGCGAGCGCTGCCTTGATGATATCGTCGAGCGTGCCGGGATCGTGGACGGCATGGGCATCGACCGGGAAGGGCAGGGCCTCCAGCGCCGCGCACGCCTCGTCGAACTGCGCTTGCCCCTTGCGTGACTGGGCGTTGACGATCATCGCGGCCGATCGGATGGTCATGGATTCACTCGCGCTGTCCTACACGAGCCCGATTTGATACAGCGGTCCCGATGCGACCGCACGCTTGTTTCGACACCTCGGCCCGTTTCAATGTTTCGAATTTTGGGTATGGGAAAACCCAAGGGGCGCTACCGTAGCCTTTGTAACCTTTGATGGGTGCGGTCGGCAGCCGCCGCGCCGCTTGCACCTTTCTGCGCATGGACGCACAGGATCATCCCATGAGTCATTATCCCGCCCTTCGCCTTCGTCGCACCCGCGCCTCCGGGTGGAGCCGCCGCCTCCACGCCGAAACCGTGCTGACCCCGGCCGATCTCGTCTGGCCGCTGTTCGTGGTCGAAGGCAAGGGCGTCGAACAGCCGATCGCGAGCCTGCCGGGCGTCTCGCGCTGGTCGGTCGATGGCATCGTCGCGCGCGCGAAAGAGGCGCGCGATCTCGGCATCCCGTGCGTCGCGTTGTTCCCCTATACCCAGCCTGATCGCCGCAGCGATGACGGGCGTGAGGCGCTTAATCCCGACAATCTGATGTGCCAGGCGATCCGTGCGCTGAAGGATGCGGTGCCCGAGGTGGGTGTGCTCACCGATGTCGCGCTCGATCCCTACACCAGCCACGGCCACGACGGGCTGCTCGATGCGGCCGGCTATGTCATCAACGATATGACCGCCGAGGTGCTTGTCGCGCAGGCACTCAACCAGGCCGCCGCCGGCGCCGACATCATCGCGCCGAGCGATATGATGGACGGCCGCATCGGCCTGATCCGCGACGCGCTGGAGCGCGACAGCCATATCAACGTCCAGATCATGTCCTATGCCGCCAAATATGCGAGCGGCTTCTACGGCCCGTTCCGCGACGCGGTCGGCAGCCGCGGGCTGCTCAAGGGCGACAAGAAGACCTATCAGATGGATCCCGCCAACTGGCAGGAGGCGCTGCGCGAGGTCGAACTCGATCTCGACGAGGGCGCCGATAGCGTGATGGTCAAGCCGGGCTTACCCTATCTCGATATCATCACGCGTGTAAAAGACGCCTTCGAAGCTCCTGTATTCGCCTATCAAGTTTCCGGCGAATACGCGATGATCGAGGCCGCCGTCGCCGCTGGTGCGGCCGATCGCGATGCGGTGGTGCTCGAAACGTTGCTTGCCTTCAAACGCGCCGGTTGTTCGGGGGTGCTCACCTATCACGCGCTCCACGCCGCGCGGCTGCTTGCCGGGTGATCGAGTCCGAGCGCCTGATTCTGCGGCGCTGGCGCGCGGCCGATCGGCCGGTCTTTCACGCGCATTGCAGCGATCCTGCGGTGATGGAATTCCTCGGCCCGCGCCTGACCCGCGCCGAAACCGACGCCGCGCTCGATCGGCAGAACGGTTATCTCGAAAGCCACGGCTATTGCTTCTGGGCGGTCGAGCGCCGCGCGGATGGGGCATTGCTCGGCTCTTGCGGGCTCAAGCCGGGCGCCCCCGACACTCCGATCGCCGACGATGTCGAAATCGGCTGGCGCTTCGGCCGCGCCTATTGGGGGCAGGGCTATGCCCGCGAGTCCGCCGAGGCGAGCCTCGCCTGGGGCTGGGCCAACACGCCTGCCCCGCGCATCGCCGCGATCACCGTTGCCGCCAACACGCGCAGTTGGGGGCTGATGGAGCGGCTCGGCATGGCGCGCGTCGCCGATGGCGATTTCGATCATCCCGCGGTGCCCGACGGCAGTCCGCTCAAACGCCACATCCTCTATCGGATCGCGCGACCCTAGAGTTTGATCCACTTGCGTGGAAGCGGCACCGGCCCACTCCCCCACCCGGCCACCCAATGTAATTATCCTATGGGTGGCCGGGTGGGGGAGTGGGCCGGTGCCGTACCCCGATTCAGCGTAGCTGAATCCAACTTTAACCGGTAGGCAGCCGCGCTGACAGCGCCGCGATTCGCGCGGTTTGCGCCGCGACCTGCGCCTGTGCCCGCGCGCGCAAGCGTTCGAGCGCGGGATAGGCCGGCGCCCCGGTGATGCCGTGATCGGCGGCGCGTTGGTCGAGGTCGCTCAGGATCGCGAGGCTGGTCGCGCGATCGTCGTCGAGCCCGGCCAGCGCGACTTGCGCGTCGAGCCACGAATCGCTGCCGGGCGCCGCGCCGCGCGCCGCGTCGATCAGCGCTTCGGCGCGGGTCGCGTCGCCGGCGAATCGGTCGGCGGCCGCCGTCAGCGCCTTGGCCGCCCCGCCGATCGCGGCGTCGAGCGCCGGATCGGGCACGACCGCTGCGAGCGGCGGTGCGTCGGGCTCGTCGAAGCTCAGCTTCTCATTGGCGCGCGGCAGCAGCGACGGCGCGTCGACGGTGGTCGGGGTGCAAGCTGCGATCAGGATCGTCGCGGCGAGCAGGGCAGAGGGGAACCTTGTCATCGCAAATGGTCTATGGTGCCCGAAAGCCCCTCGCAACGGGGTTGCGCAATCCGCCGACCCCTTCTATGTCGCCACCACCCTGCGCGCCCGTAGCTCAGCTGGATAGAGCATCAGACTACGAATCTGAGGGTCGGACGTTCGAATCGTTCCGGGCGCGCCATTTTTTCCAAAGTTATTTCAATGGCCTGGGTGACATGGCGAAATCTGTGTCGTCATAATTTGGCGTTTTATGACGTTGTTATGACGTTGAAAATCGCTCGACCGGCGAATCGCGTTAATTTTGTCACTTGCTGACAGGCTTATCCGCTTGAGACTCCCGGTAGCGGAGTGCATCGACCAGAAGCGTGAATGCAGCGGTGGGTTGGCGACGGCTCGGGTAATAGAGGTGGTAGCCTGGAAATGGTGGACACCGATCTTCGAGGACGCGGATCAGCCGACCTGACTGTAGGTGGGGCTGCACCTGTCGCTCTGTGAGATAGATCAGGCCAAGGCCGGCGAGGCCGGCTTCCAGAATCATCATGCTGGTGTTGAACACAAACTGTCCGTCGACGCGCACGTTCACTTCGCGCCGGTTCTTCTCGAATTCCCACACATACACCCCACCGTGCGTCGGTGTACGCAGGTTGATACAATTGTGGTTCGTGAGATCTTTCGGCGTGCGCGGCTTCGCGTAGTGGGCAAAGTAGGCCGGGAATCCCGCGACCGCCATGCGCAAGTCCGGGCCGATCCGGGATCGAAGGCGACCCGTCCTGTTCGAGCGCCTTCCCCAGCGTGATGTAGCGCTGCGACTCCAGGAAAATGATGACGTTGCAGAGGACTGGCGCTTGCGGGATATTGATTCGCTCTGAGCACAAATCTCAACTGTGGGAGGGATTCCGCGACGACCCCGCCATTCGACAAGCTGTCCGAACGACAACGCATCTATCTTCGCCATGTGTTCCAGCATCGGACGTCGGACGAGATCGCGCATCTCGAAGGGGTCAGCGCGCGTGCGGTCGACAAGCAGCTTCTCCTCGCCAAGGACTTGTTGGGTGCGACAAGCCGGTTCGAGGCTGCAAGGATGTTCGCCGAGTTCGAGGCAGGGGTAGAAAGATTCTACCCTGCAAGTATTGCACCTACCCGGCCGGAATTCTGGCCGCTTCCATTGCCCCTGCCGACCAAGCGGGCGGCGTTGAACACCTTGTCGTGGCGGCAGGTGCTGGCGTGGGGCGCCATCATTGGCATCGTTACGCCGATCGCCCTGACTGTCGCGGCTATGGTGCTCATCGTCCTTTCGTTGTTGTTCGGCATTAACCCGAGATGAGTGGCGTCCAGGCGCCATCGGAGAGGCATATGGAAAAGCTCAAAAACACAAGCAGGGTCATCGCAACCGAGCTGCGGCAGGCAGAGCGGTCGATCAATCTGGCGCAGCGCGACGTGGCGCAATTCCTGCTGACGACGCTGGACGCAACCGAAGCCCACAAGCTTTCCCCTGCGATATCGCTTCCTACCGTGCGTGCGACGCTGGGTGCGTTGACCGCGCTTGCCGACGGGCAGAGCCAAATGTCCGTCCGCGCCCATATCAGCGCCGAGCGCGCGGGACAGGGTCTCGGCCTCGACGAAATCGCCTGGGGGTCGGGCTCACCGAAGCCTGCCCTCGCGGCGATGGAAGAGGCAGTGGCGGCTTGATCGCGCTTCGGTCTGCCGAATGAATTCGGGATGGCCCCTCGCGGTGACATACAATGTCGTGCTCCTCGGGGTATGTGGCTTTGCGTTGCTCCGCGGGGGCCGTCCCGAACGCATCGGCGCGTGCATCAACTTGCTCGGCTCCTATCTGACGACCGGACTGAGGCTGGCGGATTCGCACTTCAATACACCGGCGGAGATCGTCATCGTGGTGATCGACTCCAGCGTAACCGTTGGCTTCTTCTGGTTGGCGATCGCCACTGTGCGGTTTTGGCCGATCTGGGCATTTGGATTCGCGTTGGCCAACATCTCAACGAACGTCGCCGGCGCGTGGGTGCCGCGAATGCCGCTCTTTGCCTATCTCACGGGGCTAGGGCTCTATGCGTACCTTGCTCTCGGCGCTCTGCTTCTAGGCACGCTCTATCTGCCGCGCTCGGCCAGTCCCTGGCTGCGTCACGGTGGCCGCGGCGTTCAATTTGTCGTGGAAAGCGGACCCACACCCGATCCTCCAGATAGAGGACGACCCGACGCTCAACGTGACAATTGATGTCGCGGGTCCAAAGCATGAAAGGCGTGCCACGGAGCTTGCGGGTTGGATACGCGCCCAAGGCCGTAGCAGCGAACTATGCGTATCAAATTGGCGGAAGACCTCGGCGGAGGCATCCTGTCCGCGACATCAGCTGACGATCTCCATGAGGCGCTGTTGCGATCGGCGCGAGAAATGGGCTTCGGCCATTTCGCACTCTCGCTGGAGATCGGTTCCGGCGGTGATGCAGGGACGTCGGTGCTGATCCACAATTATCCGTCCTCGTGGGCCGACGTTTATGTCGGCTTCAATCTCGGAGCCAGCGACCCGATCCGACGCGCGGCCGAACGCAGTCTGTTGGGGTTCCGATGGGATGACGTACCGACACTGATTCCGGTTAGCGATCTGGAACAGGCGATGTTCGATACCAGCCGCCGTCACGGCATCGCGGACGGTTATACCGTCCCAAGACATTTGCCTGGCGAGGTGACGGCATCGTGCAGTTTTGTAACTGGACCGCTCACTGAGCTGCCCGTGTCCATGCTGTTGATAGCAGAGTTGATTGGCGCATTTGCGATAGCCGGTGCTCGCCGGATCGCAGGCTGGGCGCCGTCGTCAGATCGACCCAAGCTGACCGACCGCCAGCGGGATTGCGTATTGTGGGCGGCGCGCGGCAAGTCAGACTGGGAAATATCGCGCATCCTCGGAATCAGCCACGACACGGTGACGACGCACGTGAAGGAAGCGCGGGATCGCTATGATGCGCATAAGCGTTCGTCGCTCATCCTGTGGGCGCTGTTCGACGGCTTGATCAGCTTTGCAGACATCTTCCGATGGCGGGAGAATGCGTGACCGAAAGACCATCGTTCTCCCGGTCGCCTCCCCATTTCTGGGTATGGGCGAACTGCCCGGACCGATGCTCTCCTGCGCGTGCGGATAGCCCGCGTGGGAGAGCAGGATGTTACGAGCGACCGAGGAGAGGCCGGCGATCGATGAGGACGTGGCGTTGCGGGCGATGTTCCGTGCCCGCAAGGAAGTCTTCATCGACCTGCTGCAATGGGATTTGCCGACGCTGGCAGGCGAGTTCGAGATCGATCAGTTCGACGATCGGGATGCCGCATATCTGATCTTGATGGGCCGCGACGGGAGGCATCGCGCGTCGGCCCGGCTGCTGCGGACCGATCGTCCGCATCTGCTCGGCGATCTGTATCCGCACCTTTGCGCCGGGCCGGTTCCGTCCGGACCGACGATCAGGGAGATCACGCGCTTTTGCCTTGATCGGCATCAGCGCGCGGCTGAGCGGCGCGCCGCCCGGAACCAGCTCGTCACCACGCTCGCCGAATATGCGCAGGAGAACGGCCTTTCCGGCTATACCGGGGTCGCTGATCTGGACTGGTTCGAACAGATTCGGCGGTTCGGCTGGACCTGCGAACCGCTCGGCCAACCGGTCGGCCACGATGGTCGTTGGCTGACGGGGCTCCACATTGTCATCGAGCCTGATACGATCGAACGCCTGCGCCGTGGCGGTGTCTATGCGGAGCTGACCCATTTGCTCGCCATGCCGGCGGCGGGGGGTGTGCGGTGAAGCTGGTCCCCTCCTTCGCGCGGAGCGCCGCCGATTGGTCGGCGCAGCTATTGCGCGATGGCTATTGCATCATCCCGGATGCGCTGCCGCGGTCGGTGCTTGGTGCCTTGCAGCGCGATCTCGACGAGGACTTCCGCGCTACCCCGCTATCGCAGGGACGGTTCTACGGCGAGCGGACGAAGCGGTTCGGCAGCCTGTTGCGCCGTTCAGGGCGGACATCGGCGCTTGTAATGAATCCCACGATCCTGATGATGGTCGAGGCGGTTCTCGGTTCGGCCTGCGATCGTATCCAACTCAATGTCGCGCAGGCGATCGAGATCCACCCCGGCGAGGTTCGCCAGTTCCCGCATCGCGACCATGACATGTGGCAGGGTGAAAAGGGCACACACGAATATCTGGTCAACGTAATCTGGCCGCTATCGCCGTTTCGGCATGAGAATGGGGCGACGCTGATCTATCCCGGGAGCCACGGCTGCGACGGGATGGCGCGCGAGCATCTCGGCGATCCGATCGCGGCGGAATGCGATCCCGGTGCGGCGATCTGTTTCCTCGGCTCGACCGCGCACGGTGCCGGAGCGAACCTGACCGACCTTCCACGTCGCGCCATAGTCGTGGGCTATTGCCTGGGCTGGCTCAAACCTTACGAAAATCAGTGGCTCGCTTATCCCCCTCCGATCGCGCGGACTTTCCCGCGCGAGCTGGCCGAGCTGGTCGGCTATGTCCAGCATCGCCCCAATCTCGGCAATTATGAAGGCCAGTGTCCGTCGATCCTGCTGGGAGACGAGATCCCTGACCGCATCGGAGCAATCGACGCCTTGCGGCTGGATCAAGAGGCGATGCTGGAAAATTTCTCGGACGAGAATGAGCCATGAGCCCGGCGCATGTACTCGAACCGACTTATGACGCGTTGCGGCGCCGGTTGGTCGCTGGCGACTGGCCGCCACGTTGCCGGCTCGAGGCAGCGCGGCTGGCGGAGGAACTCGGTGTAAGCATCACCCCTGTGCGCGACGCCCTCAATCGCCTGACGGGCGAGCGTCTGGTCGAGTCCGAGCCGGGCGAGGGGTTCCGCGTTCCACGCCTCGACGGCGCTGATCTCAGGACGACATTCGCGTGGCACCACCGCCTGATGGCAATGGCGATCCGGTGGCGGGGAGGACCGTTTCCCGCGATCGAGATTCCGCGAGGCCATGACGGGATTGGAGAGCGCACCGCATTGCTGTTCGGCTCGATCGCCGCGACGGCGCGCAATGGCGAGCTGAACCGCGCGGTCAGCCAGGCTGCAGCGCGCCTCAACCCCTATCGGCAACTGGAGCTGAAGGCGCTCGATGACCCCGAAAAGGAGCTTGCCGCGCTCGAAGCGCTGACCGGCGGCCGGTCCCGCGCTGCGTTGCTGGCGGCGATCGGCGACTATCATGCGCGCCGGAAGGCGGCCGCCGACCGGTTGGCTGAGCTCGTGCGCGGCGAGGATTTGTGATTCCGCTCAGCCTGAAGGGCGGAAATGACCGGGTGGTGACAACGCGCGTTGGATGCACGCACCGACGCCTTTAGCTCCAGCCTGGACATGCGCGCCGGCTACCCGGTCATGCCTTCCGCGGGAGGCCCGGGAGGCATTGGAGATATTGGGGTTGGGGGCGATGACAGGCAAGCCGAAACGGTGCCGGACCGGGGCAGATTTCGGCGCGACAGACTGCGCCAAGGCTCGGTTTCCAACGTGCATTGGTGTCGATATGCCGGCAATCTGTGCGGCGGCTTCGACTACCGCGCTGTCGGTAAGCTCCGCGAACAGAACGCTGCTGCATGGGAGTCGGCCGCGCTGCCCCCCTATATTGCATTTTCGTTCAGCCTGACTCATGCTCGCACCGTGCCGCGACATTCTGGCAGCCGCGGTGCTTTGACCATAGCCAGGCATTATGAACGACAGACCAGAACGGTCCGTCGGCCGCATCGAAATCACGGCGCCGATTGTCGCCTGGTCGCGGCATGGCCCTGGGAGTGCGGCAGACCGACACCGTTCGGGCTGGACGATGCCGCGTAGGGCCGTCTTGTGTCTTCCTCGCCTTGCTCGCCTTTGTCTCCGAACCGTCCGCCGCTGTCGGCTTCGTCTGGCTGCCATAATAGCCGATCCGAGTTTGCGGCGGTGGAGGTCGACGCGCCGAAGGTGCCGACACTCGAAGAGATGTTTCGGGCAGAGCGGGCTCGCATGCTTCGCTACATTGCGCGCCGCGTTGGCTGGGATCAGGCGCCCGACGTGGTGCAGGAGATTTTCGCGCGCGCTGCCGGCAGCCAGCAGGCGCCGCAGCTCGCCAATCCGATCGGGTTCATCAGAAGGATCACCCGCAACTTGCTGATCGATATGGCGCGCCACCGCGAGAGGAACAAATTCGTGACGTTTCCCCTGGATGATCAACGCGACCTTGGCGTTGCACCCGAGCAGGGATTGGATATCGAGGCACGGGATCTTCTGCGTGTTTACAACGAGGCAGTCGCGCGCTTGCCTGAAAAGACGCGTCAGGTATTGCTGATGCGCAGGGACGATCGGCTGAGCTATCAGCAGATTAGCGAGGAACTTGGCATCGCGGTGGATACGGTGAGATATCACGTCAAGCGAGCGAATGCCTATATCGCCTCGGCAGTGGAGGCGCATCGATGAGCGATGAAAATTGGCCGGACGATATCCAGCCGACGCCGCTCATGGAGCAAGCGACGTCGTTGATCTCTGATCTCGATGAAAACCCGTCACCGGAAAATTTCACGGCGTTGAAGGCCTGGTACGAGGCTTCGGTGGACCATCGGCGGACTTTCGCCTCGGCGATGTTTTCGTCGGTGATGGAAGAGTCCACTCGCCGTCGGATCGAGGAAACCCTCGGACGAGAGTTTGAGGTGATGCCAAATCTTCCCGGCGCCGGTGCCGATGAGACGCGGGCGACAGCGACGAGCCCACGCGCTCAGCCGTGGGGTCCACGGAGATCGCCGATGGGAGCAAGACCATCGGTCGGAGGCCGCAGACGTCGCCTCGTTTTGATTGGCGTAGTCGCCGCGGCATCGGCGGCTGTGCTTGTGCTTGCGGTCGGACTCACCTCGGTTTCCTTGTTCAGCCCGATCGCCACGCCGGCAAACGCTCAAACCTTCGAAACCGGACACGCCCAGATTCGCTCATTCTCGCTGTCGGACGGTTCGGCCATGACGCTCGACGCTGATACGCGCGTGGAGGTGACGATCGATCGCAAACACCGTCAGGCGCTGCTTCGCCAAGGTCGGGCGCGATTCATCGTCAAACCCGATTCGCGGCCATTCACGATCGAGGCGGCGAACGGGAAGGTGCTATCCGGCCAGGGGACGGTCGATGTGCAAGTCGATAAGGCGCGCCAGGCTGATGTTCGGCTTCGAGCGGGTTCCGCGAGCCTGCAAGTCGAGGGACGCGATGCCAAGCCGTTGGTGGTCGACCAGCCGATCGTGTTCTCGGCAGCGAGCGCGAGGCCGACACCTGTCGTGGCGCCACCGGATGATACGCGCGATTGGCCGTCGGGCTGGGTTGAATACCGGACGATCGCGTTGGGCGCGTTGGTGACGCAAGCCAACCGTTACGCTAAGACGCCGATTATCCTCGATGATCCAAGCCTTGCGAGCTTGCAGGCCTCGGGTCGGTTCAAGCTCACCGATACCGAGAACTTCGCCAAGCGTATCGCGGAGCCGTTCGGCCTGCGCGTGTCTCGACGCGGTGATGGAATACATCTGAGCCGATAAGATTTTCGGGAGAGCTCTGACCCTCCGAAAATTATCGTCGTCACCTTCCTTCCGAGAAGCGAGCCGAGTGCGCTCGCCTGGGAAGGACGGGGATAATGGCGGGCAAACGGTTTCATGTGATCGCGGTGCTGATGGCGAGTGTCGCGTGCGGTTTCGTACCTCAATGCGCTACAGCAAGCGACCGGCAGGTCTATCAGTTCGATCTCCCGGCCCAGGATCTCGGCGATGCGTTGCGCGCCGTGGCAGCCAAAGCTGGCTGGGAACTCTATGCGTCCGCCGACGATCTGAATGGCGTTCCGGCGCCGCGGTTGCACGGCACGTTCACTGCGCGCGAAGCGGTCGAAAGACTTGTACGGGGCACCAATCTTTCGGTTCGTTTCGACAAGGGGGCAGTGATTGTCCGGGGGCGATCGGAGGTAGCCGCTGGTAACGGCGCGTCCGGCAAGGACATCGTGGTCACGGGCAGCCGAATTCAGGGCGCGCCGCCTGCCGCTCCTGTGGCAGTCGTAACATCAGAAGACATGCGAAATGCGGGTCAAGCCGATCTTGGAGAGATGGCTCGCAGCCTTCCGCAGAATTTCGGTGGCGGTCAAAACCCCGGGTTGAATTTCTCTGGAGGCGGTGCCGCAGGAAACCTGAACGTCAATGGTGCTTCGACGTTCAACCTACGTGGTATCGGCCAGAACGCCACACTCACGCTATTGAACGGAAACCGCTACAGCAACAGCGGCATCTCCGCGGCATTGGACTTAAGCAGCATCCCCGTAGCGGCGGTCGATCGTGTCGAGGTGGTCGCTGACGGGGCATCCGCCATTTACGGCGCGGATGCTGTCGGCGGCGTCGTGAACGTCATCCTGAAGCGCGACTATTCTGGCGGCTATGTCAGCGGTCGGCTGGGCACTTCCACTGACGGGGGCGATTTCGAGCAACAGTTCTCGGGGGTCGTGGGCCGCCACTGGTCGAGCGGAGGCGTACTCGCCACTTATGATCTCTTCCGCAATACGGCGATCCTCGCCGGGCATCGCTCTTATGAACGGCCGTCCAATCCCGACTCCACAACCTACCCCGATCTGATCCGGCAAAGCTTTCTTCTCAGCGGCCATCAAGCTGTGGCAAGCTTCATGCGCTTGTCGGCCGACCTCCTGTTCAAGGCTGGGGAGATGAACAGCGCGAACGGTACGCTTGTCGACAAGCCCATCGCGTTCCAGGGCGTGCTCACGAAACGGACCTTCGAAACATTTGGGATTGCGCCGTCGGTTGATGTCGATCTGCCTGGTGGATGGTCGGCGAAGCTTACCGGCATCTACAGCACCGATAACACCGGCGGGTTGAGTCGCTTCTACTCGGCCGGCGCGTTTAGCCGCGCGACGCCGGCGCGATACGACAATGCCGCGAAGTCTCTTGAACTGAGCGCTCAAGGTCCGCTGTTCCAGTTGCCTGCGGGCGACGTTCGCCTAGCCGTTGGCGCTGGTATCCGAACTAATTCTTTTATTGGTGTTCTGCCCACACTGACGATCGATCGCGATCGCACGAACAGATACATTTATGGAGAATTGTTCGCTCCTCTTGTTGAGCCGGCTCAGAACATTCCGCTGATCCGACGCGCGTCGATTTCAGGCGCGGTCCGATTCGAGGATTATTCAGACTCGATCGGCATCGCGACGCCGAAGGTCGGGCTAATCTATCAGCCGGTCGAGCCGCTCACATTAAAGGCGTCGTGGGGGCGCTCGTTTAAAGTTCCCACACTTTATCAGCAATATTCAGGATACTCAGCGGTTCTGCTACCGGCGAGCGGTTACGGAAGCGCCTTTCCCACCAACTCGACGCTGATTTATATCGTCGGTGCGAATGACCGACTCAAGCCTGAGCGATCGGAAAACTACACGTTCAGCGCGGAACTGAAGCCGATCAAAGACTTAAGTATCGCGGTGAGCTATTTCCATATTAACTATACGGATCGGGTTTCTGCTCCGCTGACATCGTATGTTGGCGCGTTGACCAACCCGCTGTACGCGCAGCTCGTCACGATCAATCCGTCGCTTGCGCAGATGAACGCCGCGATCGCCGGCGCTACCCAGGTTCCTGGGCTGCAGAACGGGACTGCCAGTCCGTATGATCCCGCTCGCGTGGTGGCGATCCTTGATGGTCGAGACCGCAACATCTCGCAGCAAGAATTTCGCGGCATCGACCTCGCGCTGCGCTACGCGCGCCAGCTCGGCATCGGGGGCACGCTGATCATTTCCGCGGCGGGAACCTGGATCGAAAGCGCGCAGGTGCTGTTGCCGGGACAGCCCTCGACACCTCTTGCCGGACGAATCTTCAATCCGCCGCACTTCAAGGCGCGGGGCGGGGTTACTTTCAGCAAGGCGCGCTTTTCACTGTCGGCATACGCTAATTTCACCGGCGACGTGCTCGATGCCCGACAAACCACACCTGTCGACGTCGAGGGAATGACGACATTCGATCTCACCGCAAGGTTGAGAATTGCGCCGCGAACGGAATTGAGTTTGAACGCGCTCAATCTGCTGAATGCCAAGCCCGAAACCATTTACACGAGTTCGGCGTCCGATACGCCTTTCGACAACACGAATTACTCCGCGATCGGCCGTTTCCTCAGCATCACAGTGAGCCAGTCGTGGTGATCGGCAGAATCTCGATTGCAGCCGCCGCTCTGGCTTATGGGTCCGCGGCGGTTGGCAGTTCTACGTCTGTGCCGCCGGTGAAGCATTGGTCGATTGATGACATCGCCACGACGCCCGTCGTCACCGACATTCTGTTGACCAATGGGCGGCAATCGATCGCTTATGTCGTCCGTGCAGCTGATGTGGCGCAGAACGCAATGGTTTCCACGCTCTGGATAGCCGATATCAATGGTCGCAAACGCCGATTGCTGCGAAGCTCCAGCATCGAGCAGCTTCGAAAAATTCCGGGTTCTTCTGACTGGAGCGTTCTGGCCGATTTAGGCGCGGGCATTCAGCTCTATCGCGTGACGACCAAAGGGCGTGCGACGCCGATTGCCGCACACGATCCGGCCGTTGGTTTCGGCAACAGCGATCATTCCGTTCACTCGATAATTTACGATGCGCCCAAGAAGATCGGAATTTCCTCTTACGGCTGGTCGCCCGATGGGAGGTGGCTCTGGTATGCCGTCTTAAAGGAGATGCCCGACAAGCGTGAGGTGCGCTTCGATGAAGCTATTACGCCCGAGTTCAATGTGCGGCGTCCCCCCATCGATGCGGAGGTGGAATACCACCTTCGAGATCAGGAGGGACAGGACCGTATAATCGCGAGACGGCCCGTCAGCGACAGGATCGCGCTCTATTTCGGCGGAAATATCAGCTGGGGGCCATCTGCGCTCCGATACGAAATGGAAAATGTCGCTAAAGATGGACAAAGCCGATTTGTGTCGGCGTCAGTCGATCTCGCTTCAGGCGTAACCAAGGATCTACCGGATCCGCCATCCTCACCGTTCTTGCCACCGCCGGTCGGACCAAGGGGCGGCAGGTTAATAACAGTGGGCTTCGGGCAATCCCGCCAACTGTTCGAAGAATTGGAAAGCGGCAGGCGGATCGCTTACGGTCGGGCCGGCTTTCTGTTAGACGACCTGCGCGCCGCCGGGAGCTGGCGATCGGTGGATGGCCGAATGTCTTTAATCGGTGTCCGCACGATCAACCGCCCGCGGTACGCGCTGCTGCGCGTCGACGAGCATAGCGCCCGGTTGATTGACGATCCCAACAGCTTCACCAAATGCGACTTTGCGGCGGATTTATCGGTGGGCGCCTGCGTTCGAGAAGGCTTGGCAAAGGCGCCGGAGCTTGTCCTTGTCCGCCCGAAGGAGCGCAGGATCACCGTGATTGCGCCGGTTTCGGAGCGGCATAGCGCGATCACGCCGTTACGGATCACGGCGAAAGAGTGGACGAACAAGCTCGGATATTTCGCCAGCGGCTTCGTCGTCTGGCCCCGAGACTATGTTGCAGGACGTCGCTATCCTGCGATCGTGATCACGCACGGCAGTGACGCCGACGAGCGTTTTGCCCGGCAGGATATTCAGTGGAACTACCCCGCTCAGATATTCGCAGAGGAAGGGTACGTCGTTCTGCTGATCAACGACCCGGCCCCGAGCCAGAGCTCTCTTTTGAGCAAAGCTTACGAGCAGTGGAGTACCGGAACAGGAAACCTGGTCCCGGACGAAATGCAGAAGCTGATCTGGTTCAACAGTATCTATTCCTATGAGGTAGCTATTCAGAATCTGGTCGCCGTGGGCATAGTTGATCCCAAGAGGGTCGGAATAGCCGGGTTCAGTCGAGGCGCCCAGCTGGCTGACGTCGCGATCACGCGTTCCTGTGTCTTTAGCGCAGCGTCGAGCGGGGATGGCAGCTATCTTGAGCCCTACGCCTATTCATGGATGCAGCAGTCATACAACGCGATATTCGGAGGTTCGCCGTTCGGGCCAGCTCTGAGCAAATACAAGGAGATTTCTCTTTCGCTTCGCGCGAACGATGCGTCGGGTCCGGTTCTGCGCCAGCTCGCTACGCCGCTTGCAGGAGCGATCGATATTTATAGGGCACTTCGAGCGGCCGATGTACCCTCCCAAGTATCCTTTTACCCTGGCGAATCGCCAATCTCGGATGAAACACATCTATTTCATGTGCCTACAAATCGTATTGAGGCGATGGGCGAAAATTTGGCTTGGTTCGATTTCTGGTTAAGAGGTCGCCGATCTGCCGAGATGCCTTTTCCCGCGCGCTACGCAACGTGGGACGCGATGGCGCGTTCATGGCCAGGGCAGGCGCTGAAACCAAATCATTGTTCTTCCCCGACCCGAAGCCAATAACGTGCCCAGCCTTCGGCGGCTCCAAAGGCCAACAGTCGTCGCGCGCTGGTTTTCCCTTTCCAGCTGGGATCGAATGGACGGTCGAGGAAGTCGGTATCGATCAGGCCTTCGCTGGCAAGAACTCCTCCACGCAGGAAGTCCGTCAGTTCGCGCCAGCGAATGCGACACAGCATGTGCATGAAGCCGTCCGGACCACCCTTTGATGCTCGGTCGATGATCGGCTGGGGCAGCAAGTTCTTGACTGCTTGGCGGGCCACGGCTCGATCCCGCCCGCCAGAAATCCAGTCCCAGGTTGGAATGCTGAGACAGGTTTCCACGATCGGCTGGGAAAGTAACGGGGCGATCTGGGGCGGCCCATCGCCATGCCGGTAAAAGGTGATATTCTTTTGTGAACGCATAATGCTTGCGACGTGAGCTATTTTTCCCGGCAACGCGGTTTGTGTCACGTTCATCCAGGGATGCCGTTTGAACGGGGGGCCGAGCGCATCGATCATGTCCTTCCGTAAGCCGGTGAAGTCGCATTTCGGTTGTGAGGCGGTCGCGCGCACGCGGTGCCGCCTTGTCGCCTGACGAACGATTTCCATGAACGAGGCATCTGTCAGCCTCGCAATATCGCGAAGCGTTTCATATAATCCGTACCCTAAACCTTCGGCCATCCAGCGGTCGGTCAACGGGGACGCGGTGCGTGAGCTGTTGAATACGCCATCGCCGCCGTTTCCGACGAAAAGCGCGTCGATCGATCGATCCGCCGCCAGCGCTCGATGCGCCACTTGAATGCTTTGCGCAAAATATGCTGCGGACGGCCGGGGTTGGTGCGGCATTGTAGGCCGGTCGATCGACACTTGCGCGACCTCGTAAGGAATTTGCTTAAGCGGTGCGGCGAGTTGGGCGACTAGCAAATTTGCGTATCGCGTTTCGTCCCCGTCTGGATCTGGTCCAACCATCGAGAAAAATTGGATACCTATATCGGTCGGCGCACTACACGCTGCCACAATTGACGAATCGAGGCCTCCCGACACACCAATTGCGATTTGTTCGAAGCATCTGGCCCAAACTCCGATCGTGTCACTCAATATATCGAGCAGTTGCTCCGTCGGGTCACCGGCTGAATTCGCCTGACCCACAAATTTCCAAGGTGACCAAAGTGTTTTGATTTCGATTTGTCGAGCCGACAACAATAGGACTTCACCGCCGATAAGTTCCGAAATGCTGGACAAGCATGTTTCGCGGCCCTGCCAATCCGGCGAGGCAATATATCGCGCGAGTTCATGAAAATTTACGTTGCTGACAGGCCTGCTTAACCTGATTAGCGGCATCGCCTCGTTTGAGACTACAAGAGCAGCATCGGTTTGGGAAAAGAAGCAAGGAACAGTCCCGGACGGGTCACGTAAAACCCGAACCTCACCTCGTTCATCCTGAAACACGGCGACGTAGCCGCCCCAATACGCTTCAAAGAGGTACTCGCCGGCGGTTTCACAAATACGGCGGCTTTCGTCTTCAGAGAATTGATCGACGCGCCTGCTCGGGAGGGTGCGTGTGAAGAGATGGCCAAATACCCACCCTCGATGCCCTACCTGAATTGGCGCGGCGTCCGACCAAATCGATAGGTTCTGGCTGACATGCACCGGCGCCAATCGAGGGGCATGTTGGAGTTTTTTGAGGCTCCCACGATTACCCGCGATGACAAGATAGCCAACGGTCATACAGCCAAGATCGGAACATAGGTTCGAACACGATCGATCGTATCCGACAACACGATTTCCCCGGCCTGTACCCAGCAATGCGCGATAAATGGCAAGGCAACGCCTATAACCAGATGAGTTCGGCCGCCCCGCTGCGCGAGCATTCGGCACATTGCTACGCCGCGGACGAGACATTGGTCTTGATGGGAGACAAACCGCTTGCTCCAGTTAAACGCGTGAACAAGATCGCGACATTGATCCGCTTCCGCAAAGCGCACCTCCGACATTTCCAGGTTAAGCCTCTCAAGCGCGTCGCAAAGCGTCAGCCGAGCAAGTTGGCGTTTAGCGGATGTCTGGTTCCAGACGGCCTTCATCGTTAATCCGAGTGAAGGTCGTATTGTCGTGTCTTGGTGAAGCTGATCAGCTGGAGAGCAGATCGACGGCGCAAAAAGCCGTTGCTGCCCTTGATCTGGTTCTAGAATGCCTCGTTCGTGTAATGATTCGACATCCGCTGTCGTCGCCTGTTGAGCGGTGAACCTATCAATCTGCTCGCCAATCATTCCTTGGAACAGGAGGTAACGGCCAGATGCGAGATCAAGCCCAATCCAAGAATCGAGCACCTTCGCCAGATATAGGCTGGTTCGAATGACCAACGGCATGTGCATTTGCAACCCAATGGGCGGCGCGCGGCCAGATCGGCCGTGCGCCGCCTCAGGTCAGTTCTCGTCGTCGAGGCCGGCATAGGGGAAATAACCCCCTTGCTCGGCATCATAGATGCCGAGGGGCGCGGTGCCCCGCGTCTCGGAGGTGACGGCGCCAAGATCGAGGATCTCGTCGCGAGGTTCGGTGCGTTCCATGTTCAGGCTCCTTTTTAATGCGACTCCACGGTCGCAATCCGAAGCCTGCCGGATGCGTCGATCGCTATCTATTTTATAATCCGATTATAATTTGGCATCAGAGAGCTAGATCATCGGCAACGCCGCGTGCGGACGAATCCCCGGTCGCTTGACATGAAATGCTCTAACATGGGGGCGACTAGTCGTTCGGGTGGTAGTTGACTCGGCAATCCGGTTTCCGCTGCGTGAGCCTGAGCATAAGCGAGAAGATCGCGATGGACAGCTGCTGGCAGCTCAATCGTGAGCTTCACCGGCTTTTCATCCTCGATTGGACCGAGCTTCAACTTCGCCATTACCCCACTCCTGAAATCGGTTCGAGGATCAGGTCACGGGTCACCAGCACACGCAGCGGAAAGCCCGGCCGGATCGAGATCGTCGGCGCGACATTGATCTGATGCTGGACGAGTTGCCGCCCGGTCTGGTTAATCGTGTCCTGGGAGCCGTATCGCAGCGCACGAAACAGCTCATCATCGTTGTTGGTGGTGAACTCTGTCCCGACGCCGAGCAAGGTCGATACCAGCGCCGCCTTCAGCATGCTGCCCCAATGATAGTTCGTGCCATCCTGAAGCCCGGCAAATCCGCGCCCATCCGCACCGGGCTGGCGGTCGAGCAGGATTGATCGGCCATCTGGCATGATCAAGCGGTCCCAGGCGAGGAGCACACGGTTCTGGCCAGCGGAGACCTGGCTGTCATATTCGCCGATCAGGCGTGCTCCTTGTGGAATGAGCAGGATGTGACCAGTGGGGCTGTCATAGACGTTCTGCGTTACCTGGGCGGTGATTTGGCCGGGAAGGTCGGATCGGATGCCGCTGATCAGCGCCGCGGGGATGACGCTTCCGGCCTGTACGATGTTCGGCGAGATCGGCGAGGTTAGCCGCTCCATGCTGACGGTCGTTCGATTTCCGCCGTTCTGAAGAAACGCCCGCTTCGATGTTTGATCCGTCGCGGCCGGTGTCGAACCCTGGTCGGTCGATTGTCCAGCCATTGTAGTGGCGGGCGCCGCACCGGGGGGCGCGGAATTCGTGCCGACCGCAGCCGAAGCCGCGGCGCTGCCGAGAAACAGCTTACTGGTGCGGGCAGTATCACGTTCCTGCGCGGCGCGCTGGCGTGCCTGCGCCGCCGCCATGACTGCTGGGTCCGCGGGAGGCTGTGCCCCGATCGGCGGGGTCGGCACATTCTGCCCATTTGCCTGCGCGCTGAGGATCGGGCGGCCGAGATCACCGGGAAGCGCCGGGCCGAGCTTCGGCACCTTCGAATAATCGCTCGGCGCCGAGGTAACGACATCCGCCTTGTTCTTGGCGTCGGTGTCATACAGGTTCGTCGCGGCTACGTGGCTTTGCGGCTGCAAAGCATAGATCAGCGATCCACCAATACCCGTTCCAGCGGCGATCCCCATGATCGCGAGTGTCTTCCTGGACAAGCGCATCACACGCGGCGGATCGGCCCGGATGCGGAAAGCCTCTGCGGCGTTGGTGGCCGGTCCAGCGGAAACTGCTGGTTCGATCTCGGCGGACGCGGTGTCTTCCTGCTGCGGTTCGTTGCTCACGATCCCCTCCGCCGCCGAACGTCCTCGCGCCGGATTGTCACATGCCGCTGGGTCTTCTTTGTCCCGAGCCGCAGCTCGGCCGCATCGAACAACCGGTCGATCACCATGTAGCGGCCTTGGACCCGGTAATTGACTAGCTCGGCGGCGCCATCGGCGCCGAGTACGAACACCGGCGGCATCTCGCCGGTCGTGATGTCCTCGGGAAACTCGACATAAGTCTGCCGGCCATCGTCGAACACGCGCACCGGTCGCCAGGGCACGCGATCGCCGTCGATCCGATAGTGGAAATTGAGCGCGGCGACCTCGATGCCGGCGCTGACCGGCGCGGCGCGCTCGGCAGCGACCGCGGCTTGCCGAAGCGCAATGAGCTGGTCCTGCGGATAGGTCCACGAGACGGCGGCCATATAGGTGGCCGGGGTTGCGCGCAGCTCGAGGTGATAGGTGCGGCGATCCGTATTGATCACGACGTTCGTGGAAAGATCGGGTCGGGTCGGCTTCACGAGAATGTGGACCCGCCGGGATGGCCCTTGGCCGCTGATCGTGTCGCCGATGATCCATCGCACCGTATCGCCAGCGGCAACCGGACCCGGTCCGACCAGCTCCTCCCCCTCTTGCAAGGCGATGTCCGTTACCTGGCCGGGGGCGAGATAGATCTGATAGAGCGCCCCGTCGGCATAGGGAAATTGCTGGATGGCATTGAGCCACGACGCGCGATCGGGTTCGACCCGTGCCGCGGTATTGGCAGCGCCGATCCGCCTGCGCGGATCTCGCGGCTCCGGCTTCGGCTGAATGGCTCCTACCGGTTTGAGTTGCCCGGGGAGGGGAAGCGGCGTGGGCACCGCAACCACTTCGACCCTCGACGGCCTGATTACTCCGCCCCTCGGCGACGGGGACGATTGAGCTTCCGCTGCCTGGGACTGCGCCGACGCAGGCGTGGCGAGGGCTGCGATACCCACGACCAGTAAGGCGGTGGAGAGCGCGCACGCATGAACGCGCGGGATATGCGTCATTGGCTGAGTTCCTTTGACCAGTTGAGAGCGTCGACGAAAATGCCGAGTGGATTCTTGCGCAGGGCATCCGCCGAGCGCGGCGTCCGGTGGACCACCGAGAGGATCGCGGACCATCGCCACGTCTCGATGAGCGATCCGTCCTGATAGCGACGCTCGATCCAGGCCACGCGGAAGCTGCTCGGCGACGCCCTGATCACGCTGGATACATCGACGGCGACCTGGATTTTGCCGACCTGGGCGAACGGGTCATTGTTACGCGCATAGTCATTGAGGGCCTGCGCGCCCTTTTCCGTCGCGAAATCGTAGGCGCGCAGCCAGTCTTGCCGCAGCACGATCGGATCGGCCGGAATGGAGCGCACGTTCTCGATAAATCGCGCGAGGTGCCAGGCGATCTGGGGATCGCTCGGCTGGTAGCTCGCTTCGGCCGGCGCTATGGCACGCGCCTCGCCGAGCTTGTCCACCTCGACCACCCAGGGCGTGATATGGCCCCGCGCTGACTGCCAGACCAGGCCGCCAGCGAGGCCGCCGGACAGGGCGAGGCATCCGAAGAAGGCGAGCCGCCAGTTCTTCGCCTGCACGCGGGCGGAGCCGATACGATCGTCCCATAGTTGCGCAGCGCGCTGGTAGGGCGTCACCGCCTCGGGCGTCGTGCCATATCGGACAGATGGCCGTTGAAACATTGATCAATCCTTTTCGGAAATATCGGGACCGGCGCCGCCACCGTGGCTGTCGCCGCTCTTGAGGGTTTGGCTTGTAATGCCGGCGCCGTGAGTAATGGCCTGGCGACGCTTCATCGCCTTGGCCCATGCCGGCTGGCCGCCATTCTCTGGCCCGCCAGCGGGAGACGGAGAGCCGGCGCGGCCAGCGGCAAAATTCTGTTTGGCCGCGTCGACGGCTCGTCGCAGCGGCGACATCGCGCCTTGCACCGCGGCCTTGCCGACTGACGACAGGCCGCCGGCGACCGCGGACGCGCCGCTGCGGCCCGCCGCCCCGGCGCCATAGGCGGCCGAGGCGCCACCTGCCACGCGGGCGCTGCCGGACGCGGCCGCCGAGAGCGCCCCGGCCGCAGCGCCTCCGGCAAGGCCGGCGATCGCTGCGCCTCCGGCCAGCGTCGCGCCCGCTGCGAGCGCCGTGCCGGCCGCCGTGCCGGCACCGAGCTGGGGCCCACCGGATACGATGCCGTTGGCAATGCTCGGCCCGAAGATCGAAAGGCCGACAAATACCAGCGCGGCGAGGATCAGCGCCAAGACCTGCTCGGCGGTCGGCTCGATGCCGGGCGCGAGCGTCAGGAACTGGCTGAATAAGGTTGTACCGATGCTCGTGATGACACCCAGCACCAGCAGCTTGATGCCGCTGGAGACGATATGTCCGAGCACCCGCTCGGCCATGAACGCCGTCCGATTGTAGAAGGCGAACGGGAGGAGGACGAAGCCGACGAGCATCGTCAGTTTGAACTCGATCAGCGTGAGGAAGATTTGTGCGGCCATGCAGAAGAAGGCGAGGATGACGAGCACCCAGCCGATCAGCAGCACGACGACCAGAGTGGCGTTGGCGAAGAACGCCCACAGGCTCGAAAACTGGCCCGCCGCCTCGAGGAGCGGCCGCGCCGCCTCGATTCCGGTGGCCGCGACGCTGCTCGGCCGCATGAAGGCGTCGATTGTGAGGGTGCCGCCGCCAGCCTTGAGCCCGAGGCCCGCAAAGCTCTTGAACAGGATCGTCGCCAACGTCGCGAAGTTGCCGATGATGAAGGCGAATATCCCGATATAGAGCGTTTTCTTGATGAGCCGCTGCAGCACGTCCTCGTCTGCGCCCCATGCCCAGAACAGCCCGGCGATCGTCACGTCGATGACGATCAGCGTCGTGGACAGGAAGGCGACTTCGCCGCCAAGCAAGCCGAAGCCGCTGTCGATGTAGCTGGAGAATACCCCCAGGAAACTGTCGACGATCCCGGTGTCATTCATCGCGCGGCTCTTTCTGAACCCGGCTGACCGAAGAAGCGGTGCCGGTTCTCAGCCCATGCCGCTTCGCAACCGGCGTCGGGCATGGTGAGGGTGGAGCAACGATCCAGCTCTTGGGCGAGCCGGGTCGGGAGCGGATTCCCGCCCATCGCGACCGGTAGCGTCGGCGTAGGCGCCGGCGCCCGGGTGGCGGCGACAATCGCCACCGCCACCATCGTACCCGCGAGCGCGGCGACGCCGGCGATCTTCGCGTTGCGTGAGGATGCCTGGGACATGGCGCCGGCCTAATTGCCCATGAAGCGGCGGAAGCGGGCGCGACCTTCCGCTTCCTCGGCCGCTTGGCGCGCCGCCTCCAGCGCCTGCGCGCGGCCCTGCGCGGCGACCATCGCGCTCATGTCGGCGAGCTGCTGCGATTGCAGCGCGAGGAGTTGGTTGCCGGCCTGCGTCGCCTGGAGCGCGCCGGTCGCCGACTGACTGGCGGTGACGAGGCTGTTCATCGAGGTGCGGGCGCCGTCAATATTGCCGACCACACCGGCCTGCACCTTGAGCGCGTCCTCGAACGCGCCGACGCTGTCCTCCCAGCGCGCATTGGCATTCGCGACCATCTCCGCGCTGCTGCCGTTCAGCGCCGCGCCCTTGTAGCGGCCGGTGAAGGCCTGCTGGATGTTCTGGACATCATAGCTGATTCGCTGCGCCTCGCCGAGCAGTTGCTGGGTGCGCTGCACATGCTGCTGGAGCTGCTGAAGCGAGCTGAACGGCAGCGACTCCAGATTGCGCGCCTGATTGATCAGGCTCGTCGCCTGCTGTTGGATTTGCTGGATCTGGTTGTTGATCTGCTGCAGCGACCGCGCGGCGGTGAGGACGTTTTGGGCATAATTGCTCGGATCATAGACGATCCCGCCGAACTGTGCCCAAGCGGGCGCGGGGGCGAGCACGGGCGCGATCGTCGACGTGAGCAAGACGCTCGCGGTCACCGCACGGCGAAATGGAAATCGGGTCATTCAGGCTCTCCTTGCGCTAGTGAAGGCTGGGTTCCGGACGAAGCAGCTCGACCGCCCATTCGCAGTCGCGATGGCGCAGCCATTCGGCGGCGAAGCTGTCCGGCCCATGGGTGTCGACAATGTCGGCGATCGCAGCCTGGTCGGTGCGGGAGGAGGCTGCGGCAAAGGCCAGCGCCACCTCACCCAATCCCAATTCGAACAGGCGATTTCCGCGCCGGGACTGGCAATAATAATCGCGCTTGGGCGTTGCCCGGCTGAGGATCTCGATCTGCCGTGTGTTGAGGCCGAAGCGCGCATAGATCGCCTGGATCTGCGGCTCTATCGCTCGCTCGTTGGGGAGGAAGATCCGCGTCAGGCAACTTTCGATGATCGCCGGCGCAATCGCGCTGTTGTCAATATCGGCGAGGCTCTGAGTCGCGAAAATCACGCTCGCGTTCTTTTTCCGCAATGTCTTGAGCCACTCCCGGATCTGCGCGGCGAAGATCGGGTTGACGAGCGCGAGCCAGCCCTCGTCGATGATGATAAGCGTGGGAGAGCCGTCGAGCCGCGCTTCGATCCGATGGAAGAGGTAGGACAGGACGGCGGCAGCGGCTGCTGTGCCGACCAGGCCCTCGGTTTCGAACGCCTGCACGTCGGCCTCGCCGAGCCGCTCGGCCTCGGCATCGAGCAGATGACCCCATGGACCGCCGATGCAGTAGGGCGCCAGCGCCTGCTTGAGCATCTGATCCTGAAGGAGCACCGACAGGCCTGTCAGCGTCCGCTCCTGCGCGGGGGCCGATGCGAGCGATGTGAGAGCGGACCAGAGATGGTCCTTGACCTGCGGGTCGATCAGGATGCCTTCGCCCACGAGGATGGCGCTCAGCCATTCGGTCGCCCAGGCGCGCTCGCCATGATCATCGATTCGGGCAAGCGGCTGCAACGCGACAGAGGCCGAGCTGGTGCCGGACGATGCGACGTCTTCACCCGTGGCATGCTGCGGGCACTCGCTGCCGTGCAGGGCGCTCCCGAGATCCTGCCAGTCGCCGCCCATCGCGATCGTCGCCGCGCGAATCGACCCGCCGAAATCGAACGCGAAGACTCGCGCGCCGGCGTACCGCCGGAACTGCATCGCCATCATCGCGAGGAGGACCGATTTGCCGGCGCCGGTCGGGCCAACGATCAACGTATGGCCGACGTCACCGACATGCAGGGAAAAGCGGAACGGGGTCGAGCCTTCGGTCTTGCCGTACAGCAAGGGGGCATCACCGAGATGCTCGTCCCGTTCCGCCCCCGCCCACACCGCTGACAGGGGGATCAGGTGGGCGAGATTGAGCGTGGAAACCGGCGGCTGCCGGACATTGGCATAGACATGACCGGGCAAGCTCCCGAGCCAGGCCTCGATCGCGTTCATCCCCTCGATCGTGCAGGTGAAGTCGCGGCCCTGGATGACCTTCTCGACCAGCCGCAGCTTCTCGGCCGCTAACGCCGGGTCGGTATCCCAGACCGTGATCGTCGCGGTGACATAGGCGATACCGGACTGGTCGGCGCCGAGTTCCTGCAAGGCGGCGTCGGCATCGGCCGCCTTGTTGGAGGCGTCGGAATCGAGCAGCACCGACGCTTCGTTGGTCATCACCTCCTTGAGAATGGCGGCGACCGACTTGCGCTTGGCGAACCATTGCCGGCGGATTCTGGTGAGCAGCTTGGTCGCATCGGTCTTGTCGAGCATGATCGCGCGGGTCGACCAGCGATAGCCGAACGGCTGACGGTTGAGTTCGTCGAGCACCCCCGGGAACGTGACGCCGGGAAGCCCGGTAATCGTGAGGGTACGAAGATGGTGCTGGCCGAGCATCGGCTCGAGGCCGCCCGAAAGGCCCTCGTCGGCGAGCAGCGCATCGAGATAGATCGGAGTCTCGGGCACGCGAACCTTCTGTCGCCGCGTCGACACGCACGAATGAAGATAGGTCAGCGTCTGCCCGTCATCGAGCCAGCGCGCCTCGGGCATGAAGCCCTCGACAAGATGGAGCAGCCGGTCGGTGCGATCGGCGAATCCGCGCAGCAATTCCTTCGGGTCGACGCCGGTCGACGACTTGCCCTCATAGAGCCAGCCTTCGGCGCGCGCGGCCTCCTCGGCAGGCGGCATCCAGAGCAGGGTGAGGTAGTAAACACTCTCGAAATGCACGCCTTCCTCGCGGAACTGCGCGCGGCGCTCCATATCCACCAGCTTCGAGACGGGGTCGGGAAAAGTGCTGGCCGGATAATCGTTGGCGGGAACGCGCTGTGCCTCGACGAACACGGCCCAGCCTGAACCGAGGCGCCGGAGCGCGTTATTGAGCCGCGCCGTGACCGCGACCAGTTCGGCCGGGGTGGCGCTGTCGAGGTCCGGACCGCGAAACGCGGCGGTGCGCTGGAAGCTGCCATCCTTGTTGAGGACGATTCCCGGCGCAGCCAGCGCGACCCAGGGGAGGAAGTCGGCAAGGCAGGCGGCCTTGGCCCGATATTCGGCAAGCGACATCATGGCCGCATCCAGGTCGGATAGCGGAGGTGACGGCGGGCGACGTCGACGAACTGCGGATCGCGCCGCGCGGCCCAGACCGACAAGGCATGGCCGATCGCCCAGATCACGATGCCGGCGATCCACAAGCGCAGGCCGAGGCCGATCGCGCCGGCGAGCGTCCCGTTGACGATCGCCAGCGCGCGCGGCGCGCCCCCCAGCAGGATCGGCTCGCTGAGGGCACGATGGACCGGCGCGAAATAGCCGGGAACGGCCTCGTCACCGGTCATCAGACCAGCGCCCCGCCACCGAACGAGAAAAAGCTGAGAAAGAAGCTCGACGCGGCGAAAGCGATCGACAGACCGAACACGATCTGGATCAGACGGCGGAAGCCGCCCGACGTATCGCCGAATGCGAGGCTGAGGCCGGTCACGATGATGATGATCACCGCGACGATCTTGGCGACAGGGCCTTCGATCGACTCCAGGATGCTTTGAAGGGGCGCTTCCCACGGCATCGACGATCCGGAAGCGTGCGCGGGGCTGGCCATGACCGCCGTGGTGAGGAGCAGCAGCGCGCCGCTCGCTTTGGTCCGGGCATGGCAGAGCGAATCGAGCATGATGCCGGCATGGAGCCGGGCTTTGATGTCCTTCATGTCAGATCTCCGGTTGGGGAAAAGGAGTGAGGCGGTAGTCGCCGGTGGCGAGGTCGAGCCCCTCGACGCGGGCCAGCTCGGCAAGCCGGCGTCCGGCGCCGACGCGGACCAGCACCGCGATCAGGTCGATCGTTTCGGCGAGCAGCGCGCGGGGCACGGTCACGACCGCTTCCTGGATGAGCTGCTCCATGCGCCGCAGCGCGCCGATCGCGGTCCCGGCATGGATCGTGCCGACGCCGCCCGGATGGCCGGTGCCCCACGCCTTCAGCAGGTCGAGCGCCTCGGCGCCGCGCACCTCACCGATCGGAATACGGTCGGGGCGAAGCCGCAGCGAGGATCTTACGAGGTCAGAGAGCGATGCGACGCCATCCTTGGTCCGCATGGCGACGAGGTTCGGCGCGGCGCATTGCAGCTCGCGGGTATCCTCGATCAGGACGACGCGATCGTTGGTCCGCGCGATTTCGGCGAGGAGCGCGTTGGTCAGCGTCGTCTTGCCGGTCCCGGTCCCGCCAGCGACGAGGATGTTCCGCCGCTCGGCGACCGCGTCGCGCAGGATCGTCGCATGCGACCGCGACATGATCGCTGCATCGACATAGTCCTCGAGCGAGAAGACAGCGACAGCGGGCTTGCGGATCGCGAACGTGGGAGCCGTCACGACCGGCGGAATCAGGCCTTCGAACCGCTCGCCGGTTTCGGGCAGCTCCGCGGACACGCGTGGGCTCCGCGCATGAACCTCGGCGCCAACATGGTGCGCGACCAGCCGGACGATGCGTTCGCCATCGGCCGGTGACATGGACCTTCCGGTATCGCTGATTCCCTCGCCCAGCCGATCGACCCACAGGCGGCCATCGGGATTAAGCATCACTTCGATAACAGCCGGGTCGGCGAGCCATTCGGCGATCGACGCGCCCATCGCCGTTCGCAGCATTCGCGCACCGCGCGCGCTGGCTTCGGATCGAATGGGTTGTGCGAGCATCTTGGTCCCCGAGTTCGGTGCCGGCAAGCGGCGGCCGGCGTTGCGGGGACGATTAAGAGACGCAGGAATCGGCGGATTTCAACAGTGCATTGGCGCGGTCAAAGGCTGGCGAAGAAAGACAGAAAATAGCGTAGATCACGCTTACCCGGTGATGCCCCTCGATCGGCGAAGGCCGACCGAATCAGCACGAATCGTGGGCGAGGGAGGCGAGCACCAATCGCGCGGGTCCGCATTGCGAACGGGGGCAAGGCACGCTATTTAACCGGCATGGCAACGACCGCTCACCGCGCAATCAAATCCGGCAGCGCCAAGTCGCGCCGCTCAACGTCGAGCGGGCGGTTTCTCTCGGTTGCATCGTTGAAGCCGGTGACCAAGCGAGCGAAGATTACCAGTGCGCAGGCCGACAAGGCCGTGAAAGACTATCTCGACTCGCACGCACGGTAACATCGCGTGGCATCGTCTGCGCGCGACGTCTTTATCAATTGTCCGTTCGACGACGCCTTCGCGGCAAGTTTCCAGGCGCTGGTGTTCGCGGTCCTTTCCTGCGGCTTCCGCGCCCGCTGCGCTCGCGAAATGGACGACGCCGCAGAGACGCGGATCGACAAGCTGTACCGGATCATCGCCGAGAGCCGCTACAGCATCCATGATCTCTCCCGCACTGAACTAGACCCGGCCAATCAATTGCCGCGTTTCAATATGCCGCTCGAACTCGGCATCTTCCTCGGCGCCAAGCGGTTCGGCGATGATGATCAAGCGCAGAAGCGCTGTATGATCCTGGATACCGCCCAATATCGCTTTCAGATGTTCATCTCGGACCTCGCCGGCATGGACATCAAGGCGCATGGCGGCGATCCCCGCAGGACGGTTCAGCACGTCCGGGACTTTCTCCTCGCCGTCTCGCGTCGAAAGACGATCCCGCCGACCGTCGAATTACTCGACAGCTACGACCGCTTCGTCGTCGCCTTGCCGGATCTGTCGGCAACCGCCGGACTCGATCCGGCCGACCTGCGCTTCCCTGATTTCGAGCGTCTCACCCAGGCCTGGGTGCGCGCCGAACATCGTTAGTCGAACGCGCGACACCAGAGCATCGACGCTGTGGATTCACACCGTCGGACGGTCGCGCGTCGACCCTGGTTATCGAGCGCCGACCCAGCTCATCGTTCGCCGGCGCCCGGTACGTCTTCGGTGATTTCAGCCTTGAGCCGCGGGCCGGACTCCATGCGGCGGCTGAGCGATTCAACGAAACGCTGCCAGCGTTCCTTCCCCATTGCCTGCGCCGCTTTCATCGCCGTGTCCGGCAAGGGCGCCGTGCTGGTTAGCCAGAAGCGGATGAACAAGGCGAGCGTCTCGTTCGAAAGGTCGAGATTCCACGCTGCGCGATCGAGCTGACGCGAAAGGTGGTCGAGGCGCCGGGCGAGCGCGGCCTCGAGCCGCTCGGCGCCGTCGGGCGACAGGAATGATTCCAGTGCCGCCTCGACCACCGCCGTCTGCGAGGCACGCCGCGCGCGGGCATGGTCGGCGAGCCGGCGAGTGAGATCGGCGGGCAGCCGGATCGTGTATTTGATGCGCGGGCTCCTCATAACTCGATGCCATCATCCGGATCGAGCGACGCGCGCCGGGCATTGCCGGACATCGCCCGGTCGGCCGCGCGGCGAAGCTGGTTCGCGTCCTCGTCGGGGTGCGGCGCATCGAAGTCGAATTCGCCTTCGGGCGCCTTCGCGGGCGGTGCGATATCCTCATGGCGTTCGAGCGCCGGATCCTGCCGGATCCCGCCATTGGCGTTGTCGGTCGCGGTTTCCGTGGTGGCTTCGTTGGTATCGCCGTGATCGGCAGCTTGCGCTGCATCTGCCTGCTGCGGCGGTGCCGCTTCAGGCGCTGGCGGGGGTGGCGCCAACACCGGGTCGAGCGTGGTCCAATCATCGCTGGGTAGATGTGCCGTGGGGGTTGCCGGGGCTTTGGGCGGCGGGAGGATGCGCGCCCGGAACTGCGGATCGACATAATAGCGCGCCTTGGTGCCACGGATTGGCGCGAGGCCCGACACCATGACAATCTCGTCGTTCGGCGGGAGCTGCATCACCTCGCCCGGGGTGAGCAATGGACGTGACGTCTCGGTCCGCGACACCATGAGATGACCGAGCCATGGACTGAGCCGATTTCCGGCATAGTTCTTCATCGCGCGTAGCTCGGTCGCGGTCCCGAGCGCGTCGGAGAGCCGCTTGGCGGTGCGTTCGTCGTTGGTCGCGAAGCTCACCCTGACGTGGCAATTGTCGAGGATCGAGTTGTTCTGCCCATAGGCTTTGTCGACCTGGTTTAGGCTCTGCGCGATCAGCATCGCCTTGAGGCCATAGCCAGCCATGTAGGCGAGAGCCGCCTCGAAGAAGTCGAGCCGTCCGAGCGCGGCGAATTCGTCGAGCACCATCAGCACGCGATGCCGATTGCCTTTGGGATTGAGTTCCTCGGTCAATCGACGACCGATCTGGTTGAGGATCAGGCGGATGAGCGGCTTGGTCCGGCTGATGTCGGAGGGCGGGACGACGAGATAGAGCGACACGGCCTGTGGCCCATTGACGAGATCGGCGATCCGCCAGTCGCAGCGCCGGGTGACCGCGGCAACGACGGGATCACGATAGAGGCCGAGGAACGACATGGCGGTGGAGAGCACTCCCGACCGTTCGTTGTCCGACTTGTTGAGCAATTCGCGGGCGGCCGAAGCGACGACCGGATGGACCTTGCCGTCGCCGAGATGCGGCGTCGTCATCATCGCGCGCAAGGTCGTCTCGATCGGCCGGCGCGGGTCGGACAGGAAGGAAGCGACCCCGGCTAACGTCTTGTCGGCTTCGGCATAGAGGACGTGGAGGATCGAGCCGACCAGCAAGGCGTGGCTGGTCTTCTCCCAGTGGTTGCGCTTCTCGAGGCTGCCTTCGGGATCGACCAGCACGTCGGCGACATTCTGCGCGTCGCGCACTTCCCACTCGCCCTTGCGGATTTCGAGCAGTGGATTGTACGCCGCCGATGTCGGGTTGGTCGGGTCGAACAGCAGCACGCGGCCATGACGCGAGCGGAAGCCAGCGGTGAGCTGCCAGTTCTCGCCCTTGATATCGTGGACGATGCAGCTTTCCGGCCAGGTGAGCAGCGTCGGCACGACGAGGCCGACGCCTTTGCCCGATCGGGTCGGGGCGAAGCACAAGATATGCTCAGGTCCGTCATGCCGCAGATAATGCGGTTCGAGCCGTCCGAGGATCACGCCGCGATCGCCGAGCATCCCGGCCTTGCGCACTTCCCGTTCGCTCGCCCAGCGCGCCGAGCCATAGGTTTCGGCCTTCTTCGCCTCGCGGGCCCGCCACACCGACATTGCGATCGCGATGACGATGGCGAGGATCCCGCCGGAGGCCGCAATGAATGCCCCGGTGACGAAGATCTCCGGAGCGTAGGCATCATAGCCGAACCACCACCAGAAGAAGGCGGGCGGCGGATAGATCGGCCAGTTGCCCAGCATGAACCACGGTGCGCCGAGCTCGGACTGATAGGCGAGCGCATGGGCGGTCCATTGCGTCGCGCCCCAGATCGCGCCGAGCACGATCGTGAACACGGTGATGACCTGACCCCACAAAATCTTGGTGGCGTTCATCGCAATTGCTCCAGGTTGGAAATGAATGGCATCACACGCCGAGTCCGCGACCGCGGCCGAGCGTCCAGTCGACGCTGCCGCTGTGGCCCATCGTGCCCGTGATGTGCTGGCCGAGATGCTGATCGAGCGCGGGTCGCCACGGCACGAGCTGGAACCCCAGACCATTGTCGATCATCGCGAACCGGCCCGAGGAGAGCGTCACCCGTTCGCGGTAGATGCCGCTCACATAGTCGCCGGCTGCCGAGGGCTGATGAGCAAGCCCGGTGCGCGCGGCGATCGCGTCAGTCGTGGTGGCCAGCTCGCGTCCGCGCAGCGTGCCGATCAGATTCTGCGAGAACAGGAAGCCGCGTCCGCGCCGCTGCGCGAGCCCGTCGCTTTCAAGATATCGTGCGCGGGCGTCCATCGCGTCGCGGATCTCGATGCCGAAGCCATTGCCGGTCGCCACCGGCTCGCGCGCGATGAGCTGCCGGTCGAGCCAGGTGGCGCCGGGCGCGGCGACTTGCGCCTCGAGCGGGAGATCGGACCGGGTCGAGAGCGACTGCCGGTCACGGCCATTCCTATCCTGCCAGGAGCGAAGCTCGACGATCGCGCCGGGCGGGGCATCGCCGGTCATGTCGAGATCGCTGAAGGTGAGATGATGCAGTCGACCGTCGGCGCCGTCGATCACCGCATAAGCAGTGCCGTGAAGCTCGTCGTGCAGGCGGCGTTCGACCAGCCGGCCGATGACCGGATCTGTCGGTGCGCCATCGTGGAGCGCGAAGGTCGCGGGGTCGGGCGCCCGGCCCTGGCCGGACATGGCGCGGTGCATCGTCTTGATGATGTCGGTACGGATCGAGAGATCGCGCAGCACCCGTTCGGCGTCCGGGCGGATGTTCCACAATGCCGGCCCCAATTTCTCCGCGAGGCCAAGCCGCTCGAGCGTCGCGGTGCGGCCGAGCAGGAGGCGGCGCATCTCGCGATCGTCCCCGCCCGCCGGCCGCAGGTCGATCGTGCCGGTGACGTCATCGATGTGCCGCTGGATCGTCCGGTCGAGGCTGGTCCAGCGCTCGGCATCGACCTCGCGTTCCAGTGCCGAGCGGATGTCGCGGGCGCTGCGCGGGCCGAGTTCGACGGTGACGCGATCCTCGGCGCGACCGCGCATCCCCTCGCGGATATAGTCGCGATCGATGACAAGATCGCTGCCGTCGTCAGCGACGCCGCGAACCAGAACGTGGATGTGCGGATTGTCGGTGTTCCAGTGATCGACCGCAACCCAGTCGAGTTCGGTGTCGAGATCGGCCGCCATGTCGCGCATCAGCTCGCGAGTGAAGGCGCGCAGGTCGGCTATGTCGCCGGCATCCTCGGGGCTGACGATGAATCGGAAATGGTGCCGGTCGTCGTCGCATCGTTCAGCGAAGGCAGTGCCGTCGGCATGCTCGGACCGCGCATCGAACAGATCGGCATCGCGCCCATCGCGCGTGACGCCATCGCGCTTCAGATAGGCGATGTGACGAGCAAGCGGGGCGGCGCGAAACCGCATCCCCTGGTGCCGGACGACGCGCGCCTTGATAACGACACGCCGGTTCGCGTTCCGCCCGGTCGTGCGGAGCCGCGCGATGCGGCCGCGCCCGCGATGGCCGGTGCCCCGGCCAGTGACCGGGCCTCGCCGCGTGTAGCCCGCCTTCGCCGCCGCCCGCCGGACCTGTGCTGCGAGGCTCTGGGCCTTGCGTGCGCCGCCGCTGCCTGAGTCCCTGCTCTTTCCGGGCCGAACTCGGAAATCATCGTCGTTCCGGCTCATAAGCGGCCCCGATCGCGGGGTGCCAGACGCAAAAATGGCGGAAATGCTGACGTTGCGCCAAAAGGTGCCAGACAGCCTAGCTGCGTGCCCGACAAAATTGCCTTATCTATACAACCACATAGACGCCAATGACTGGCGCCCCTTTTATCTCGCCGTGCTGCCTCCCTGACCTTCCTGTCCTGCCTATCGCCAAATTCTCCTCTGACCGCTTCCCAACGAAGTCGATGCGAAAGCCGCGATGTGCGACCGCCCGCCCGCCGACCGCAACGCAGAAGATCGCCAGCCCGCAGGCGATCACGACATTGGCCGGAACGGGGCGGAAGCGACACTTGATGCGTGCCGCCTCCGCTGATCGATTGGGTCGTCAGACCGATCCGAACGCCGTATCGAACCCCGCCTGGCCGCGCGCCAGCTTCGTCAGCGCGGCGTTGAGTTCGCGCCGGATTTGCCGGATTTCCTTCGCGCTGGTGCTCGCCGAAAGTTCCGCCCGCAATTCGCTGATATGTTCGTAGAACGTCATCGTCGCCTCCTGTTGAATGAAAAGGTGACGATGCCGCCCGGTGTGGAGCGGGTCGGGTCAAGGATTGCGAAGCGACCGCGCCAGCGGCGATGGGGGTCACGATTTTTTTCGGCGTGTCGACGCGGTTCCGGATGACGAACTGCCGCCTGATCGCCGAGAAAAATGGTGGGGCCCCGTCGTCCTTGAGGCGAGCCGCTCCACACCGGATGCTGGGGACGACTGAGCAGACATATACCTCTCCCCACGCGAAACGCCCCGACAACGGTCGATCCGGCTGCACGCTTTTGGGGAAATGATGGCTCGCCGAGATCACGATCACGAGCCGGAAAGCGGGACGAACAGGCCGTCGCGACGGACGGGCGAGGCGATGGGTGATGGCGAGGCAGACGTGGCGATATCGCGCGATGATGGCGCGTTCATGGATACGGAATTGGCGTCGGCACTGCGCTGTGGGAACAGTCCGGCTGCGCGCCATGAGGGTGCGACGGCGATCGACATCGCAGCGATCGGATTGCCGCCCAACGTGCCGATCATTGGCGTGATCCGCGCTACGTAGGCGACGGTTTCGGTGGGCAATGCGCGCCCGCGTGTGCGCCACGCATCGACCCGGCCCGGTCCCGCATTGTACGCGGCGAGCGCAGTCGGCAGGTCCGCATAGCGGTCGATCAAATCGCGCAGATAGGCGGTGCCAGCGAGGATGTTGGCGCGCGGGTCGAAGGCATCGCGGCCGAGTGCATAGCGTGCCGTCAGAGCTCTCCATGTCGGCGGCATCACCTGCATCAACCCGATAGCACCGGCCGACGAGATTGCGCGCGGATCGCCGCCGCTTTCGACGCGGATGACCGCGCGTATCAATGCCGCCGGGATGCCGAACCGTGTCGTCGCTTCGTCAATCGCGTCGACAAAAGGATCGCGCGGGTTGGGGAGCATGTCCGTTTCGGCTTGCGGCAGCGTCTTGGCGGGAGAAGCACTGATCGCGCCCGCGCTCATGAGGAGCAGGAGCGCCATCGCGCGGGCGGTGCGAAACCGCCCGCGCGCGCATTCCCGGCCGGTGCTTGTCTGGCGAACCGGCATCGATCAGTCCTTCTCGGCGTAATCGCGCGGCCGCGACCAGCGTAGCGACCAGTCATTCCGGACGTGGTCGTGGAACAGGTTGGCGCGGATCGGTTCCGCCAACGCCGGGTCGTCGATCTGCAACGCGAGATACTCGCCCGCGCGCTCCCCCGTGTGTTTCCATGCCGCGCCGATCTCCGCGCCCGGCTCGGTCCGGTCGTCGTCGCTGGCATGAACGCGATAGTCCGGCGCGTTCTCGGCATCGGACGGCTGCGCCGGCAGGATGACGATGCGGCGGGACAAGGTGAGGGTTTCGATGCTGCCGGCGAAGGTGTCGCCGTCGCGTGTGAATCGACCGATTTCCGGCATGATTACATTCCTGTGCGGTGGTGCTGGGGATGCCATTGGCGGGCACCGCTCCCGCCGATGGAGAGCGTTCAGCGCGCCGGCGCGCGCCAAGCGAAGCGGCCGGTGTCATGCGGGTCGGTCCACACGGGGATGGCGCGACCGATGATGCGACCCGATGGGAGGACGCCGAAATATCGGCCATCGAAGCTGTCGCGGACGCGCGCGTTCATGGGCAAGAATTCGCCCGCGACGATCCGGTGGCAGCCGCGCCAGACCGGCAGCACGCGGCCGGCACGATCGCGCGCCAGCGCGTCACCGATCCTCTTGCCGTCGATCGTGACGGTGCGCCGCGAGCGGCAGACGATCTGCCCCGGCACGCCGGCGATATGCTTCAGCAGCGGCACGTCCCTTGGCAGGTAGCGGCGACGCGCGAGGAACGTCGCCAAGGGCTCGGGCGTATCGATTGCGACAAGATCGCCGGACTTGAAGGGGCCATCGACAGCGATCGCATAGAGCCCGATCGGCGCGCTGGCGCTGGCGTTCCACACCAACCGCGGGTGCGGCGACAACAGCGCCGTGGCTACGAACATCGAGGCGAATGCAGGGCCGGCCAGCGCCAGCACGGCGGCGGACGCGCGCGCGCTCATTGGTTCAGCGCCTTGCGCTTGAGCCATGCGGCGTGCCGTTCGGCGGTATAGGGCCGTGCCGCTTCCCCCGCCGAGATCCGGTTATGAAGGTGACGCCAATGATCGGGCGCGGCATCGCAAGGGTCGAGCCCCGCCGCTTCGATCGCATTGATCGCGGCCAGCGCGGCGCCGACCTTGGCCGATCCCTGCAATGAAAGCAGGAGTTCGCCGCCCGGTCGCACGAACGGCGCGGTGGTATAGGCCTCACCGAGACTCGTCGCGCGCAGGATATCGATGCGCGAATGGACCGTGCCGTAATCGTTCGATGACCAGCGCGTGAAGGCGAACACCGCGCCCGGAAGGAACGAGACGATCCGCGTGCGGGGCGTGATAATCCGCTTGCCGGCGATACGGCCGAAGCGAATCCGGTGTTCAAGACGCTGCACGATCCAGATCAGTTCGACGTCGGTCATCGCGCCGCGCACTGCGTGGGGATCAGCGACGCGCGCGCGCCGGTCGGGGCGTGAAACGGTCACGATGGTTCTCCGATGCGTGGTTGGCAGGATGGCGACGCGGCGCCGAACGGCAGCGTGGCAGCGATCCGCGCGTTGGCGAGCGCGGCCATCGCCGGGTCGATCTCGCAGCCGAGATAGCGCCGGCCGGTCGCGCGCGCGGCTTCGCCGGCGCTGCCGGAACCGGCGAACCAGTCGCCGATCAGCCCGTCCGGCGGACAACTGGTGCGGATCAGGATCTCGATCAGGCCGACCGGCTTCTCGGTCGGATGAATCGCGCGTCCATGGCAGTTTCGCGCGTAGATGACCGAGCGCATCAGACGCGGACCGCCATCTTCGCTGGCATAATAGCCGCGCTCGATCTGGCCGGTATGGGGTGGACGCGTTTTGCGGCGCACGACCCGCGCGGTGGCGTCGGGCGTGGTCTGGACGACGTTATAGATGCCCTCCCAGCGCGCATCCGAGCGATAGAATTGCACGACCAGCTCGTGGACGCGTTTGAAGCGATCGGCATGGAAGGCGCTGCCGTTCTGTTTCTCCCAGACGATCTCCTGCGCGTAGCGAAAGCCGGACGCGCGTAGGTCAGCCGCGATGGCGAGGAAACTTCGCAGCGATCCGAACAGCCAGAGCGAACCCGATGGTCGAAGCGCGGCCTGGGCGAGCGCGAGCCAGCCCTCGACACGCCGATCCCAGCCGAGCGAGGTATCGCCATAGGGCGGATCGGCAAGGATCATGTCGAACGGCGCGCGGCCGGGCATGATCGCGCGGCAATCGCCGACCAGCACCGTCATCGCGTCCTCCATGCGCGGCGATGGGGGCGGACGACCGGCGCGCGACGCTGGTCGCGATCCGTTAGAAGGAATCCGAAGGATTCTATTCTATTAGCATGGTTATAAGAGCACGGATTCGGCCAGCGATTTCCGCAGGTTATGGCACATGTCGGTTCCCGATAGGACGACCCGGCGGTTCCTGATCGGACGACTCCGGCGGTTCCCGATAGGACGACCGTCATGACTGTCCGTCCCCGGCCGGAAGCCGGACGCGCCGCATTGCCGCCGCGAGGGTATCGGTCGGCAGCGGCGCGAAATTGAGACGCTCACGGCCGAAGGCGTGCTCGATCGACAGCGTATAGCCGGGGAGCGGCTGGCGGCGGACGATCGCGCGCAGCTCGAACGCGAACCGCTTGAACGGGGAGAGCACGCCGGACTTCAAGTGGAGGTGAGCGAAGTCGAAGCTCCACCCGCCGGCCTGTCGCCCGCCGTGCTTGCGAACGATGCGATAGAGCCAGCGCTCAAGCCCGCCGGTCAGGTCGAAATAGGTGCGATCGATCGTGAGGATCAGCGATCGATCGAGAACGCCGGCGTAGAACCAGTCGGGGAGGATCAGCTCGATGCCCTGCGGCCGCCCATGGGGATCGAGCCGTTCCTGCCATTCGTTGATCCATGAGAAACGATGCCGGCGGCGCTGATGCTGCTGGCGGATCGAGGTCGCCACGGTCGTCGCCTGGAGCCGGTCGAGCCCGGCCTTCAGCCGGTCGTAATTGTCGCGCCCGGTGCCGCGTCCGATGAACGTGAGGATTTCGTGCGGGGTGGTCGCCATGAGGCGCGAGGTCGGGGCGCCCGCATCGCGCGCGCCGACAAGCTGGCTGGCCGCCCAGATCAGGACATCGGCGTCCCAGATCGTTGCCATGCCATGTTCTGGCACGGCCTCCACCGAGATCCATGTTGCGCCCATCCGGAAATCGATCGGCGCGGTGCGGCGGGATTTGGCGAGGCTGAAGAACGGCCACGCCATGAGATCCTGCGCGTCGCGCGCGGCGACGGTGCCGGGGATCGAGCGGAACAGGTCGAGCTGACCGCGTTCGCTGCGGTTTGTCGCCGATAAGCGAGACGGGGGAGCACGCATTGCGTCAGCGCCGAACCGGACCGTTGCGGGGCTTGGCGGGAAGGCAGACGCCCGTCCCCGGATCGGAGGTCGACCGGCGCAGACCGAGCTTCGCCCATGCGTCGAGAGCTTCCACGGTATAGACGACACTGCCGCCGAGCTTGTGGTAGGCGGGGCCGGTTCCATAGACGCGATGCTTTTCCAGCGTCTTGGGGCTGAGACCGAGATGAAGCGCCGCATCGGGCGTTTTCAGATAATGGGCTGTCGGTCGGGGCGGTGGCGTGTCCATGAGGATGCTCCAGAGTGAACGAGATGCCGCACGGGCAACGTGAACGGGGCTGGAGCGCTGTGGCGGACGGGGCTGGATCAGGCGGAGCGGCTATTTCGAGGCGCGGCTTTTTGTCGCACCGCGCGTCTCAGCCGCGCAGCAACGTGCGATATCCTCCCCGCATCAGCGCGAAGGCCTCGTCGATCAGGCGCTGGGTGCGCCGGCGTTCGGCCGACGATTTCCATTCGGACCCGCGCCCGATCGTCATCCCCGGATAGACGTAGCGTCGCGCGATATCATGGGTCGTGGACGGTGAGCCGGCGCGATCGAGCGATGCGTCCAGGATCGCGAGGAGCATCGACAGGCGGCGGCGCTGAAACGGCGTCGGCTGGAAGCCCGGCGGCAATTTCGCCGGCGGCGCACCAGCGAGCCGCCGGTCGAAGCGCTGGAGGGCGGCGAGACGTAACGGCAGCGCGCCGTCCCGCACGACGACATAGGCGAGCGGCTGGCCGGCAACGATGTCGCGGATCCAGAGCCGATGCGGGCCGTCGATATCGCCCAGCACAATATGGCGACCGCTGGTGAGAGTCCGGTCGTTGAGGATGATCGGCCAGTCAGCGAGGTCGACCGGCACCGCCGCGGCGAAGCCCGGCGGCGTGGCATCGAGAATGATCGTGCTCGGCGCGATGGCCGCGAGCCACAGCGCCGGCTTGTCAGCGGCGAAGACGTCGGGGTCGCACGGGAAAGGAGAGGCCCCATCGCCGGGCCATTACCTCCGGCGCCATCAAGGAGGTGGAGTCCGCAGGATGGCGCATCAGCTCACGATATTGTGCCCGATAGTCGGCGTTGCGGCGGAGGAATTCCTGTGCGAACCCGGCAAGGTCGAGAGCGCTTGGTCGCGCGGCGGTCTGTTCTTCTTGCTGCATCCGCGACCCCTCTCTCGCGTGGGGGAATGAGATTGGTCGCCGGACGGGTGTCGTTCCATGCCATGTTCTGGGGAGTGGCATCCCCAGAAAGGGGGAGGCTCCGCCGGCCAGGGCCGGCGGAGGGGGTGAAGATCAGTCGCGGCGGGCGGGCCGCGTCCAGGTCAGGTTGAAGTCCCCGTCGTCGCCGTCCCACAGTTGCGCGTAGATCGGACCGACGAAGCTGGGATCGTCGAGCTTGAGCGAGAGGAAGGGGCGCTCGTCATTGGTGCGCTTCGGCCATCCCGCGCCGATCTCGACGTCGCCGACAAATATCCGATGGGTTGGATTGTTGCCGGTGACTTCCGCCTCGGGGACGATGCGGACCGACTTGGCCTTTATGGTGAGGGTGGCGATCTCGCCGCGGAGTTCGCCCGAAACCTTCTTGAAGGTGCCAATCTTGGCCATGTGCTGTTCCTTTCGTTTCGAGCCGCGCCATTGCGGTCTCGATGCGCTGGTCAGGTCGGCAGGCGAACGGCGCTGCAGCCGAAGGCCCGGAGCGAAGCGGAGGACGGCGTGGGCCGGGCTTTCTTGTCTCGCGAGGAACGGCGGCACGCCGGGGGAAGAAAGTTCGGTCCCGCGCTGTTGCGGCAAGCCGGGCGAGCGTCAGCGACCCTGACGGCATTAAGCGCATCGATACGAGACCGCCTTGGCGTGGCGCGGGATGAGGCGGCGGCGCTGGCGATGGTCGACGCGTAAGGGTGGTTCGTGCGAACTCCGCGGCGAGGTTGTCACGTCGACACGGTCAGGCAATGTCGTTTTGCGGCGGACGTAAGGGGCGTCACGGCGACAAGTCCTCCGTAAGGTGGTGTCGGCGATGTCGTGATCGGCGTGGAACGGACCCTCGCCCGCAGCGAGGTCGCTTGCGATCGTCAGCCGGCGTGATCGATATGGGAGCTTCGATCTATGCGCTACTGTGGTGGCATGGACGATCAATTCAACCGGATCAGGATCGTGGCCCGCCTCGCCGCGGCATGGTTGTCTAACCCGAGGACGGTCGCCGGCGAAACACGCGGATATCCTGAGCAGGTTTTCGCCACGCGCCACACGGTCGGAACCCGCGGCGGCGAAATCCGACCGAATCCCGGTTATGCTAGATCGAGGTGGTGACCGACGGTGTCGCTGTCGGCTGGGTCGGTGATGTCGCGACGTCCAGCGTGGTGAGCCGCCGCCACGCGGCGGCTGCGATGACAAAGGCCCCGATCCAGCTCAGGATCGTCACTATAGCTCCGGCGCCGATCGCCATGCTGCCGATGCCGTAAACGGCGTGGTAGCCGGCAATCCCGGCCGGGACGGCGTAAAGGAGCGCGAGGCCGAGGCGCGCGAGCGGCGAGCGCACCGTCGAGAACAGCACCTGACCGCCTGCGAGCACGAGTATGGCGACCCCGAAGCCGCCGAGGATCGAGGCGATCAGGCCCTGGCCGTGGTTGTGCATGAAGAAGGCAGTCGTCACACCGGCCCAGAACGGGAGCGCATAGATCGCGAGGCTGAACACCAGCCACAGCATGTAAAGACCGGCGAAGACGCCGAGGATGAGAATGATGGTCATAGAGCGTCCTTCTCTGACGAAAAGTTGGACGCGCCTGCCACCTCCTCCACAGCGCTATGTCCTGGCAGGATAGCGCCGCGGGCGATCGAGCGAAACCGGATTCTTCTCGATCGGGAAAGCGGATTGACGCGCCGATCAACCGGGAAAGGGGTCATATTCGCGCACGACCTGCGCATCGTTGCCGTCGAACTCGTCCCACGGCATCACGGAATAGCCGTCGTCGGTCCGGACCAGGACAATGACCTTCATCAACGTGCGCGCGAGATTCCAGGCGAGCTTCTGGGCGGTGGTGAGCGGCATGGGAACGGCTCCTGTCGGTGGAGCGGGACCATTCCCGCTCGGCAGGCGCCCCCAGGGCGGAAGGCTGGCCGCAATCACCGCGCCCCTCGGGGCGCGGCCGCACGCCTCGCGTAGCGGACCCTTTACGGGTTGATTGGCCGAGGTCAGGCTTCCGTCAGGGGAACAGCGCTTGCGACGCGGATGGTCCGGTTCATCCGACCGGTGCAGTTTTGCCGCTCTGCGCTGCCGGATGCCCCGACGGATTCGGAGTGGTGATGAAGCTCCATTGCGCCCGCTTGCCGCCCGTGGCCCGCGCCTGACGGGGATGCAGGCGTGACAAGGCAGAGGAGGCTGATATGGCAACACCCCCCGCGTGTGGGGCCGAGCAGGTTTCAGGGTGCGGGGGTCACTGAACAGGAGCAAGATTGCGTGAACAATAACGATCTCGCCGAGGCGCTCGCCGCGTCCAACGGCATCACCAAGGCCGATGCCCGCAAATATGTCGACGACATGTTCGCCGCGATCGCCGCCGCCGCGACCAAGGGCGACGAGATCGCGCTGTCGGGGTTCGGCAAGTTCAAGGTGAAGCGCACCGAGGCGCGCGACGGGCGTAACCCGGCGACCGGCGAAACGATCAAGATCGCGGCGTCGAATAAGTTGACCTTCGCGCCTGCGAAAGCGGTGAAGGACCGGCTGAACGGCTGAAGCATGGCTGTCGGGGCGGCCGTCCAGCCGCCCCGGCAGTTCTGGCGCATCAGGAGAGCGGCCAGCCGAGGCGCTCCATCAGCGAGCGGCCGCGCGGTTGTGCTGCTTCGCGCGCCATGTCGACAAGGATTTCGTCGTCGAGCGTCTCGATATCGAAGCCCTGTTCGCCGGCAGCGGCAATGAGCGAGGCGAGATCGGGATATTGGTCGAAGCGCGTGCCGAGCCAGAGGCGCGGCTGTTCGGTCGCCGGATCCTCGAACGCCTGGAGGAAATAGGTCCGCATCGGGGGATCGAAGCCGATGATGGCATTGTCGTCGGTGCGATCGGCCGAGCGGACGATGACGGGGTGACGGCTCATGTCGTTGCCTTTCAGCAAGAGGTGACAAGAAGGCGGCCCCATCTTGCGATGGGGCCGAGATCGGCGCGTCAGGCCGGCGGATTCCAGATCGCGACCTTCTTCGTCGGGTCGTCGCCGGGCGCGTTGGCGATATTGGCGTAGATCGTCCCGAACTCCGGCGCCGACAGCGAGAGCGAGGTGTATTCGACGCCGGTGCTCTGGGACGAGCGATCCCAGCCCGCCCCGAGTTCGAAGCCGTTCTTCCGGCTGAGGACGCGCCAGTCGGGGTCGTTGTCCTTCATCTTGCGCGCATTGCGGATGATCGTGATCGGCGCCGTGACGTTGAGGGTGGTCAGATTGCCGTCCATCGTGCCGTCCGGCTTCACGGTGAGGGTCGCAACGATAGCCATGTCAAATCTCCTTGGGTTGCCCAGGGACCATTCCCCGGTGTCGCCCATCGGAGGGGCCGTGGCCCGCCGTCACCGAAGCGCAGCGCAGGGCGAACCCCGAACGGGGTTGACGGCATAGGGATTCGCGCCCCGCAGTCAGGCGGCAAGGAGGGGATTGATCACGGGCAACCTGGGAGCTGATCCGGCTATCGTGCCCGGCCGGTGATCTGACGGAGGCTGGATTATCGGTGGTCAACGCCACCCGATGCGCGGCGTCGTGACGGTGGATCGGTGCCATGAAGGAGAGAGACACGCGCCGGCCGCAGGCGGTGAATGGCATGATCCGGGCATCGGATGATGGTGTCCCGGCACCGCGGCCGTTGATCCGAACGGCGTGCCGCGCGCCGGTTCGGGCAGATCGGACGTCGCGACCCTATCGCGGCAAGCGCAATCGAAGAAGGAGCGCGTGAAATAGCTCGCCGGCGCGGCGTTGCTGGGAGCACTCGCATCGGGGGCCGCCTATGCAGATCGGCCAGGCCGCAACTGGATCAGCAGCACCAGCGTCATCCATATGCTGGAGACCGGGGAATGTCGGGTCATCAAGATCGAGCCCGATGACGGGCATTGGAATCATGCGGGCATTCAGTGGCCCTTCCGTGCCGCGTTCACTTTGGCCTCCAGCTCGGTGATTCGTTCCGAACAGATCTCGTGGACAGCGCGGCCAAGTTCCTCGATCCGTTGGGTCAGCCACTGGAGTTCGGCGTCGGATATCCGATAGTGTTTAGAATATCGGGCTTTGACGTAGGCGTCCTTGAGCTTCTCCCAGGTGCGCTGCTCGAAGCGGTTCTCGCGCGGCCAGGCATCGACCAGCCGACGATCGAGGCGCTCCGCCTGCGTGCGCAGGAAGCCGATATTGTGAACGTGCGGGGTGTAGAAGGTCTTCACCAGAAGAATGCAGTGATAGAGACCTTCAGCAGTTTGGTGCAGATCGAATGCGGCCTGCTTTGAATAACCTTTCCCGATCAGAAAGTTGGCGCCCTCGAAGCGCTTCATCGAGTTTGGAAACCATTCCTCGAAATACTCCCGCGCCATCTCCAGTGCCTTGGGCGGCGTCTTGGGCTTGGGCTCATGCAGCTCTGTCGGCAGCGTCTGGTAAATTGCGATGCCGTCGCGCTTCACGTCCATGAAGAAATAGCGGCCGTGCGCGAGCCCGTCGTTCACCTCCTGAAGCGTGTGGACGATGAAATTGACCGGCGTGCGCAGCGTCTTTGTGATCGCCAGCTCGCGGTTGAGCCGCTCCTCCAATTTGAGCCAGTAATCGACCCGATCGGTCAGGCGCTTGTCGTTTACGATGATCAGCAGGTCGTAGTCGGACTGGTAGCCTTTGGCGGTGTGCGGCTCATCGACCCAGCCGCCGCGCGCATAGCTGCCATAGAGGACGATCTTCTCGATCCGTCCCTGCTTCTTCCATTTGTGCTTCGCCAGTGCCAGCGCATCCGTGAACTCCTCGAAGATGATCTGGACGATCCGCTCGAGTTCGCGGCGCTTCTGGGCAGGGAGGTGATCGAGATCGGTCCGCATTGAGAACAGCCTAGCAACAGATGAGGAGGGATGCACGGTGGAAAGCCGACGCGAGGCGTGGCCGGGCGATCAGGGCGCGCGACGCTCGCTAAAGTCCCAGACCTTGATGCCGAGCTTGCGCGCTTTGTCGGCAAGATTGGCCTGGATGCCCGAGCCGGGGAAGACGATGACGCCTTTGGGCATGATCTGGAGCATGACGTCGTTCCGTTTGAACGGCGCCGCGTTGCCATGCCTGTCCCAGTCGGGCTTGCGCGGATCCTGCGGCACGTCACGATTGCGCGCCCAGCACGCGGCAATGTGCTCGCCGCCGGTCGGCGTCTTGCCATGCACCAGCACCATGTCGGGAAATTGCGCCAGCAATTTGTCGAGGGTGCCGCAGATGAGGGCGTGGTCCTCGAAGTTCGGGCCGGCGCTGAGGACGAAGCGGGGACCATCGGGGTTGAGGACGCGAGCGTCCTGATAGGCGCGCTTGTCGATCTGCTTGCGGCTGTCGAGCACCGCCGAGGTCAGCGCCTTGTGGTTCACCATCGCTCCCGACCACGGCATCCACGGTTTGCGCAGATATTTTTCGAACTGTTCGGCGCCCATGTCGCGGAAGGTTTCCATCGTGTCGCGGCGCTCGATCATGGTGATGCCTTCGGCGATCTTGCGCTCCAGCTCGACCGACTTCACCTCGCTGCCATCCTGCTGCTTCTGCAATCGCTTTTGCGCGCGTTCATTGTCGTCCAGCCCGCGCTCGATCCTCTCGCCGGCGCGCTGGAAGACGTTGACGATATTCCATGCAAGGTCTTCGAGGTCGGGTTCGATCCGCGTGTCGATCAGGCAGGCCACCATCGCGTCGAAGATGTCGGCGATCGCGCCTCCCATCAGGCGGGTGTCGGGAAGCGGGCGGCCGTCGGGTTCGTCCTCGAAGGGACGATAGCTGTAGAGCTGCATCTCCTGGAGGACGTAAGCGGTGGAACCGGGCTGGGGTTCGTCCTGTTCGGGCTGGTCGAGATCGATCGCCATGGGAAGTCTCCGGATGAGCCGCGCCTGTCGCGGCCTTCGTGGCGACGACCGGCGGCGGGCGGCTCGCGGCTGCACCGCGTCCCCGAAGGGGTGCGGCCGGAGCGCCAGCGGAGGATGGCGCGGCCAAGGCTATTTTGCTTCGCGATGCAAAGGGGCGTGAGGCTTCAGCCCGCGCCCCGGCGGAAAATAGCCGCAGCCGAGCGATTGCTGCCGCGAGCCGCTTGCCGCAGTCGCCCTCTATCGAAGGCCGAAGGCACGGCCTCTCCTGGGCACTGTCATGGCGATTGGCGCTGCCGGCCGATCCGGGGCGAGCGCCCGGGTCCATTGTCGGCCTCGAGGAACTGCGCCGCATCTTCGGGCCAGAGCTGGGCGGACACGCTTTCCACGATGCGCCGACGCCCGAAACTGACGAGATCGCCATTAAAATCGTCGAGACGCGGGTCGAGCGGCATGACCTCGATCCCGACCGGCAATGCGCGCTGGACCAGGGTCGTGAAGGCGGTGGCGCCGGCGGGATCGTCGTCACGCGCGACATAGAGGCGGCGCAGACCGGCCGGGAACAGGATGGCGGCGAGATGGGCGGCGGAGAGGCCGGCGATCGCCGGAAGCGTCGGCATGACCTGGCGCAGCGACAGCAATGTCTCGATGCCTTCCGCGGCAAGCATGACGGGACCGCTCGCGCCGAACCGCACGCCGTTGCCGAGCAGGTGCCCCATGGCGCGGCGGGGATAGGCGATCGGCGCCTTGGCCGCGCCGTCGCGGGTGAGCCAGGTGCGGTGGACGCCGGTGACGGTGCCGTCGAGATCGGTCACCGCCGCGATCATCGCCGGCCATGCTTTGCGGACGTCGGGGTCATCGTCGACGGAGGGCCGATACCAGCAGCGTGGATGAAAGCGCAGCGCATCGCAGCCGGTGAGGTCGGTGATGCCGCGTGAAGCAAGGTGGACCGCGGCAATCGTGCCGGCGATCGGCTGTGACGCGGCGAACAACCGTCGCGCCGCTTCCGGCGTCCCGGTCGGCGCCTTGCTGCGCCGTGGCGGGGGCGTGACGCTCGGCGGGGGCTGCGGCAGGCTCAGGAACCGCCGCGCCTCGTCGAGCGTGTCGCGCAAGGCCCGATGCCCACAGGAGGCGGCGATGATATCGAGCAGGTCGCCGTGATCGCCATTCTGGGCGTCGGTCCATTTGCCGGCGAGCCCCCGCCCGTCGGGTGAGGCGACAAGCCGAACGTAGAGGCTTCGCCCCGCTGCATTGTGGACGTCGCCGACCAGCCAGTAGCGGCCTTCCTTGCGGCCATTGGACAGATAGCGGCGACAGACCGCCTCGGCCTGGTCGGCAAGAGCGGCGGCCATCTGGCTGGCAGGGGTGTGCATCACGGGGCTCCTCAGGCGGCCTTGCGCGCTGAGACCCGCTCGATCGGATAGCGTTCGAGCAGCCGCCCCAGCACGTCGGCGCCGACAGCCCCTGTCGGCACGTAGAGGCGCAGCTTCCACGAGACGATCTCGGAGATCAAGCCCATCGCCTTGAGCCGCTCGACGCCGAGATCGTTGAACCCGGTCAGCTCGATCCGCCAGTCGCCCATCGCGCGCGCGCGCTTCAACGCCTGACCGTTGGCGAGAAGCAGGACGGTGTCGCCTGCGAGCAGCATCGCGAGCGCCTCGTCGCCCGAGAGCTGCACCGGCTTGTTGTCATTGGCGACCGTCGCGGCCCAGGCGGGCGACACCCGGCGGCCGATGATCCGCTCGCCGTCGTCGGTCTGGAGCCGATAGACCCGCGTCGACTCTTGCGGCAGCCGCTTCCAGATCGGCAGCAGCAGACCCGACACGATATGCAGCGTCGACGTCTCGAACGCGGGAAGATCGACCAGTTCAGCCGCCCATGCCGCGCTGAATGCCGCGCGATCGGCGGGCTGCCACGCGCTTGCCGCGAGCGGCTCGGCGCGCATGACCGCGTCGGTCAACGGCCATACCAGTCGCACGCGCGGATGGACCGCGCCATCATCGTCGGTCACGCTGCGCGCCCGGCGCCGGAGCGCGGCGCGGCCGGTCTGGGCATTGACCAGCATCGCCGCGCCGCGATCGTCGACCAGCGCCAGCGCCTCATCGAGCGACAGCGGGACGAGCCGTTCCTTGCGTTCGATGGTGAGCAATGCCGTCTGCGCGCCGGTGCCGGGATGGCTGTAGATCGGCGCGCGATCGATGACACGGAAGCTCGCCGCCTGAAGCGTTTCCAGCCCGAGTTCGAATGTGCCGCTGGCGATGGCGCCTTCGATGCGGGCGCTGAGCAGACCTTCGAACACGCCGAACAGCAGATCCTGCATGGCGATGGTGAGCGCCAGCATGCGGTTGAGGAAGGTGCTGATGCCGGGCAATTTCTCGCGCATGCCGCCTTCGCTGGTGAGGAGGGACAGACCGGTCGCCGCCTCGAAATCATCCAGCGAACAGCCCGCGACCGCGCCGCGCGCGATCAGCCGATAGAGCTGGTTGAGCGCGTCGCGCGCATAAGCGGATTCGAGATTGTCCTCGGGTCGGAACATGTTCTGGCTGCCGGCCTGCCGCTGCCCGCGCGTGATCGCGCCGAGCGAATCGAGCCGGCGCGCGATGGTCGAGATGAAGCGCTTCTGCCCCTTCACGTTGGTCGTCACCGGCCGATAGCGCGGCGGCTGCTTCTGGTTGGTGCGGTGATCGCGTCCGAAGCCCTGGATCGCGCTGTCCGCCTTGAACCCGAATTCCAGCCCGTAATGATTGCGCAGGCGCTGGTTCCGGCACGCAAGGTCGGCGTGATAGCTTCGGCCGGTACCACCCGCCTCGGAGAAGATCAGGATCGGCTTCACGTCGTCCATGAACGCCTGCGTCTCGGCAAGGCTTGCCGATGCCGGACGGTTCTCGACTGCGAAGCGGATCGTGCCGTCGTCATTGCGCTTGGGCACGATGCGCCGCGACCGGCCGGTCACCTCGGCGGCCTTGTCGGTCCCGAAATGCTGGATGATCTGGTCGAGCGCGCCGGGCACCGGCGGCAAAGCGGCCAGCCGCTCGATCATCGCTTCGCGGCGTCGGACCGCCTCGCGACTGATCACCGGATTGCCGTCGTCGTCGCGCGCCGGCCGGGACGCGAGCTTGCCCTCCTTGTCGGTGAACGGCTCGAACAACTGGACCGGGAAGCTGTGCTCAAGATAGTCCAGCACATATTCGCGCGGGGTGATATCGATCGAGACGTCGTCCCATTCGTCGGTCGGAATGTCGGCGAGACGTCGTTCCTGCAGCGCTTCGCCGGTCGAGACGATCTGGATGACCGCCGCCTCGCCCGCGACGAGATCGCGCTCGATGCTGGCGATCACGCTCGGCGTCTGCATCGCGGTGATGAGGTGATTGAAGAAGCGCTGCTTGGTCTGCTCGAACGCCGAGCGCGCGGCGGATTTGGCCTGGGCGTTGAGCGTGCCGTGGCTTGCGCTGGTGATGCAGGACGCCTGCATCGCGGCATCGAGATTGTTGTGGATGATCTGGAAGGCGCCCGCATAACTGTCGTAGATGCGCACCTGTTCGGGCGTCAGCGCGTGTTCGAGCACCTCATATTCGACGCCGTCGAACGACAGCGACCGCGCGGTATAGAGCCCGAGCGCCTTGAGATCGCGTGCCAGTACTTCCATCGCCGCGACCCCGCCATTCTCGATCGCGGTGACGAACGCCGCGCGCGTCTCGAACGGGAAATCCTCGCCGCCCCACAGACCGAGCCGTTGGGCGTAGGCGAGGTTCTGGACGGTGGTGGCGCCGGTCGCGGAGACATAGACGATCCGCGCATCGGGCAGCGCGTGCTGGAGACGAAGCCCGGCGCGGCCCTGCTGCGAAGGTGCCACGTCGCCACGCTCGCCCTTGCCGCCAACCGCATTGGCCATGGCGTGCGCTTCGTCGAACACGAGGACGCCATCAAAGTCGCGGCCGAGCCAATCAACCATCTGTTCGACGCGCGACTTCTTGCCGCCGCGCTCCTGCGAGCGCAGCGTCGCATAGGTGGTGAACAGCACGCCTTCCTCGAGCCGGATGTCGGTGCCCTGGCGAAACCGCGATAGCGGCGTCACCAGCAACCGCTCCTGGCCGAGCGCCGACCAGTCGCGCTGCGCGTCTTCGAGCAGCTTGTCCGACTTGCTGATCCAGACCGCCTTGCGACGGCCTTTGAGCCAGTTGTCGAGGATGATGCCGGCCACCTGCCGGCCCTTGCCGGCGCCGGTGCCGTCGCCGAGGAACCAGCCGCGACGAAACCGGACCGCGCCCGCGGCGTCATCGGCCGCGGCGGAGACGATCTCCCATGTCTCATCGACCGTCCACGCGCCCGACATGTGCCCGGCATGGGCTTCGCCGGCATAGATCACCGATTCGAGCTGGGCGTCGGACAGGATACCGAGCGTGACCAGCGACGGTGGAAGATGCGGGCGGTAGGAGGGCTTGGGTGGCGCGACCGACGCCATCGCTGCGGATTGAACCAATGGTGAAGGGTGTGGGAGGGCGCCGGGAATCGCGAGCGACTGGAGCGCATAGGGCTCGTAGATGCTGTCGCCGAGGCGTCCCTCGGGGGGCGTCCAGTCCCGAGTTTCATAAGCGAGTTCGACCCCTTCGGGCTCAGGGACGGCCGGCGCTGCCGCGGCCATCGTGGTCGGAGGCTTTGCGCGGACCGACGTCGCCGACGCGCTGATCGGCAATGCCGCGACCGGCGCGGGCGTGATCGGCGAGCGCGGCGGCACCTGTTCCAGCACCCATGCAAGCAGCGTCGCGGTATCCGGTGCCTTGCCCGCGCTTTCCGGGAAGTGATCGGGATCGTCGGCCGGGATCTTGTCGATCACGGTGAGCCGCGTGGCGATCGACGTTCCGTGCCTAGCATAGACGCTGCCGTCGATCGCGGCCGTGAACTGGACCCGACCCTGTTCCTGAAGACGGGCGAAGGCGCTGTGCCATGCCGGCGCGGCCGGCGCGCAATTGGCGCCGGTGATCGCCACCAGCCGCCCGCCCGGTTCGAGCCGGGCAAGCGCCGACGCGATATGCCGCAGCGCGGTGTCCTTCATGGCGCGATCGACGTCGGCCATCGCCGAGAAGGGCGGGTTCATCAGCATGACGGTCGGGCGGATCGCCGGCGACAGCCGATCGTCGATCGAAGCGGCATCATGGCGCGACACCGCGACGCCGGGGAACAGGCGGCCGAGCAGCTCGGCGCGCACCTCGGCCAGCTCATTGAGCGCGAGATCGGCCCGCCCCAGTTCGGCATGGATTGCGAGCAGGCCTGTCCCGGCGGACGGTTCGAGCACGCGATCGTTCGGACCGATCGCACCGGCGACCGCCGCGACATAGGCAAGGCCGGGCGGGGTCGAGAATTGCTGGAACGCCTGGCTCGTTTCCGATCGACGGGTGTGGGTGGGAAGCAAGCCGGCGATCCGCTCGATCAGCGCGAGCGAACTGGTGGGCGCCCGCGCCAGAATAGTGCGGCCATAGGTTCGCAGGAACAGGATCGCCGCGGCCTCGCAGGCCTCATAGGCGGTCTTCCAGTCCCATGCGCCCTCGGCATCGGTGGCGTTGAAGGCGTCCGACATGGCGGCGCGCAATGCGGCCGCGTCGATCGGACGGCCGGCTTCGAGCATGGGCAGCAGCCGAATGGCGGCGAGAAGGATTGCCGCAGCGCGGTCGGCAAAGGTGGAAGCGGCGGCGGGCGCGACATCGGGCGCCGCGTCGGAGAGGGTGCGAGTCATGGAAGGTCTCCGGGAGGGTGGGTTTGCCAGCCCGGGGACGCTCTCCCTCTGGTCCTGCGGGGCTCGCCCTTTCCGGCCGCTCCTCTTCCTCTCGACCGCCTGACAAAAAAATGCCCGCGCCGGCGAACCGGCACGGGCGGGGGTAAAATGGCTCGCGTGCCAGGGTCCAGTCCGCAAGCGAGCGTCAGTCGGAGGTTCCGGCCTCTCGCCATGCCGCCGGCGCGGGATCGGGTTGGTGATCCGGGCCGTAGCTCGCCGAATGCGCGAAGGTGTCGTCGCCGACTTCGTCGACCAGATAGCCGATGACCTGCTCGGCATAGTCGGCGTCAAGGACGGCACGCGAAGCGGGCAACAGCTCGACGGCGAGATCGTTGCCAAACACCAATTCGTCGGCCTCGCGCATCGCGCGGCGATGACCGTCGGCCTCGACGGCGACCTTGATCCGGATCACGACATAGGCATGGACGTGAAAAGCCCGTGCCGTCTGGTCGGCTGGTGTCGTGGGAAAGGGGATCACGGTCATGCCGCCCTCCCGGTGATCGAGGGCAGCACGACCGGATCCGGATCGCCGACGATCTCGGTCCGGGCGTTGGGGAAGCGATGCGTCGCCAACCAGTTTTCGGCGTCGGTCGTGTCCCTGGCGAGGAATTGCAGTTCTTCATGATTGCCGATCGGCGTCAGGATCCGCACCATGCCGGGCTTTGGCGTCTCGACCAGCTCGAACTGGAGCGAGGAATCGACGCAATAGCCGCGCCGCACGACCAGCACGATCGTGCCCTCACTGCCGAAGTTGCCGAGATGAAGGTAGAAGGTGGCAGACGAACGATACGTGTTGGTTACGAAGCCGGGAGAGCGTTCGACCAGTCGGCCGACGCCATTGTGGTTGTTCCAGGCGCGCAATTTGCGGGTGAAACGCTCCGGCGGACGGGGCTCACCGTTGGAGAAGCGGACCAGGCTGCCGAGCGGCGCGGTGTCGTAGAGTTCTTGAGCAAGCATGTTTCGGGTTCCTTGAAACGCAAAAGCCCGGCGTGGACGGCCGGGCTTTGCGGGATGGAAGATGAGAAGGTTCAGGCGTTGCGGCGTCGGGCGATCGCGATCGCGGCGCGGGCGGCAACGGCGGCGATCGATCCGTGCTGCACGGCGAGGTCGGTTGCTTCGACCGTTTGGAGGCAGGCGGCCCGGATATCCTCATCGGTGACGCCGGACGCATCGGCGCCGGCGGGAAGATCGGCTTTCGCGATCGCGGTGATCGCGCGGCGGACCTCGGCTTCATCCAGACGGAGCAGCACATGGCTGCCGTGGCCGGGGGCGCAGCCGAGTTCGCCATATTCGGCGCGATCGAGCAACTCGGCTTCCATCTGATGCGTCGTGGAGGAGAGGATGTGGTCGGCGGTCACCATCGTCACGCCACCGCCGAAGCCGTCGGGCCGCATCTTGCTGCACGTCCAGGCGGAGGTGATGGTCACGTGATCGAGTTGGTCGCAGCGCCGGATGATCGCCTGGAAGATCCGATCGTCGCCCTGATCCGCCAGATCGAGTTCGATTTCCTCCTCATCGGCTCCGAGCGCGGCGAGCTTGTCCCGAACCAGCTCGGCGACGCCGCCGGGGGTGACCGTCTCGCCTGCCAGAACCTCGCGAAGCTCGGCGGCGTTGAACCACAGGCAGTCGTTGGTCCCCTCGCTGGCGAAAAAATAGATCGCATCGCCATCGGGCTCGTTCTCGTAGATCTGGGTGAGGAGCATCATTTCGAGCGGTGTGATCGCGTCGACCGGAATGGTCGGCCAGACGACGGTCGGGAAGAAATAGTCAGCCATGTCATGTCCTTCGATAAAGAAGCGAAAACCCGGCGCGACGGCCGGGTTTCGCAGGGTTGAAAAGAGGGTCGGAAGATCGCCGCTAGTCAGGCGGATCAGGCTCGCCGGGCGGTTCGTCGCGGACCGAAACCCGCAACGTCCAGGTGCGGATGATGGCATCGGTGCCGAGGAAGCCCGCGCCCATCAGACGCGTGCGGATGGCGTGGTCGGTGTCCCGGGCCGCGAGATCGAACAATTCACGATCGTCGACCGGGATACCGTCCCAATCCACCAGGTCGAATTCGAGGATGGCCTGAATCTTCATGCGGGCTTCCTTCCGATGTGAGGAGACGCCGCGAACGGATCGACGTCGCGATGGATCGGCTGCGCGCGGCCCATCCACGGCTCGGGCCGGATGCAACGGACCCAGTCGGCGAAACCCGGGATGTAGCCGAGATCCTCGCGGACATGCTGTTCGCCGATCAGCCGGACCGGCACCGCGCGCCCCGAGGCGATGGTAATGATGGGGCCGAAAAAGCGTTCGAGCATGAAGATGCCCTCGGCATGATGACGCAGTGCGCGATGCCGGAAATCCGCGGTGATCAGCTTCGACGGCTCATCGAACCACTGATGGAGCGGCAGATAATCCTCCGGTGCCCCGCCCCATTTGCGGACCGAGGACAGCGCGTGATGGTAGCAATGTCCCATCGCCACCTCCTCACAAGCTGTATTGATAATGTTCCGACGACATGAACCGCTCGTTGTAATCGAGCGTGATCGTGCCGGCGGTCACATCGAAGGTGAACTCGCCATAGGCGCCGTCCGAATTCTCCCAGCCCGAGTGCTTTTGCCGGAGGAGATCGTAAGCAAGGTATTCCAACGCCTGGCAGGCGCTGAACTTGCGCTGTTTCGGCCGGGTCTTACCATAAGGCAGATCGAAGAAGGCGATCTTGCCCTTGGGGAGATCGACCTGGGCTTCACCGTTATAGGGCTGGATGTCCTCGATCTGGCCGCTGTCGCCTTCACCGTCGAAGGTGACGATGACGCGCGTGACAGGGGCCAAGCCGAGGAAGGCGAACAGGCGCTGCCGGTTTTCGGGAACAAGCTCTGCCGCGGCGGCCTCCCAAGTCCGGTATTTGCGCATCGTCTCGGCCAGATCGAGGGGCGAATGGTTCTTGGTCATTGCTGATCTCCAGAAACAGGAAAGCCCGGCGCGATGGCCGGGCTCGTCGAGTTGATGAGGTGAAATGTCGGTGCCGGCGTCGCGTCATTCTCGCAGGCCGCCATCGGCGATCGTGGCGATCCACTCGGCCGCTTCATCGAAATCAGCATCGCCATCGTCGACGATACGGGCCAGCGCGAGGGCGCCTTCGCGACCAAGCTCGCCGAGGCGCTGAAGGGTAGCAAGGAGCAGCGGCGCCAGCTCGTCGGCCTTGGCGAACGGAATTTGGGAAGCATTCACGATCAATCTCCTGATAGTGGGAAAGGGAAGGGCGGGGCGACCGAAGCCGCCCCGCCAGAACGTCACGCCGCGGTGGCGATGGTCTCGCCGTCGTCGTTGCCGGCCTCGGGCGTGGCTTCGTCGTCGAGGAAGGCCGGGAGAGGGGCAGGTTCCTCCCGCTCGACCGCGTCCGCCGAGAAGGCATCGGCAATGTCCAGCGTGCGCATCGGTTCGGGAAGCCAGCCGGCGTCTTCGAGCAGGCGTTCGGCCTCGCGCGCCATATCGGGCTTCTTGAGATGGTCGATCATCTCCGCGAACCGCGCGCCCTTCGCCTCGGCCACGTCCGTGAGGATGCGCGGCTTGGTGATCGAGGAGAAATAGCCCGCGACCGTCGGCCGCCAGCCCGCGCCGACCAGATCGAGTCCGACCGCCCGCGCGAGGATGTCGCTATGCGCGATGCGCCGCTCGATCATGTGATGCGAGACCCGCCCGGTGCCGTATTTGCCGACAATCTCCTGCTGGGCGTTGACCGTCAGCGAAGCGCAATGTGCGAACAGTGCGGCTTGCTCGGCGGCATCGAGCTGGAGCAGCGCGTCCCACAATTCCTTCTCGGAATCGGGCAGGCGGTTGGCCCAACGCTTGTGACGCTCAGCAATCGCCTTCGCCGGGGCGCTGTCGCGCAGGCCCGTCTGGGAGAAGCCGAACGACGGCTTGGTGAGCGAGATCTGGAGGCAGGATTCGCTCGACGCGTAATAGAAGCTCGCGAGCACGAAGGCGTGCAGCACGGCGGCGAACGCAGTCGTGGGACTCTGGGCGAAGACGTCCTGAAGCGCGAGCGTCCGCCACGCCGTCAGTTCCGCCACCAGCCGATCGCTGAGCGGCTTGACGACTTCCTCGTCGGCGTCATCCTCCTCGTCGGACGACTTGCCGAGCGGAACGACCGTGGTCGCCGAGCCAGCCTCCTGGTCGTCCGGTTCGGCGCGCTGGTCGGGCGCGGCATCGGCGTCCTGCTGCTCGTCGGCCTGAACGACCGGCTCGTCCTCGGCGCGCACATAGCCGCGGTCGATGGACAGCGAGCCATCCGAATCGATCGAGACGAACACGCCGGCACGGGCCATGTCTTCCGGAGCGAAGGTCATCGGCCGTTCGACCAGCGCACCGATTTCCTCGTCGAGCGCGATCAGCCGGGCATTGACCTCGTCGGGGAAATCAGGCGCGTCGGCCCATTCGGCCTCGATCGCGTCGGCTTCGTCCTGAAGCTCGGTGAGCCTCTTCTCGTCTTCGGACGACATCGGCGTCTCGACGCCTTCGAGTTCGCGCATGCCGTTGGTGACGCCCCAGGGCATGTCGGCGGCGGTCGCAACCCATTTCCAGCCTTCCGCGCCGATTGTCTCGCCTTCGGCCTGGAGCTTTTCGGTGACGAGGCGGTCGAGCAGCGCCGGATCGGTCAGCCAGCCGCCATCGTCGGGCTGGAATAGATCGCGCATCGCCTCATGGCCGCCGGCGGCGAGATAGGCCTCGATGCCGACAAAGCGGACGCGCTTGTCGGCGACGCGCACGGCGCCTTCGGTGAGCTTGTCGCGGATGAACTGCGCCGATTTGTTGTAGCTGTGGGCGAGCAGTTCCCACACCTGCTCCTGGCGTTCATGGTCGTCCGAAACGGAGAAGGCCATGAGCTGTTCGAGCGTCATGCCGTCGTCGGCATAGATGTCGTGGAGCTTCGGCGACACCTTGGCCAGCCGCAGCCGCTGGTTGACCACCGCCGGCGTGACGAGGAAGTGCGCGGCGATCGACTCGACGCCTTCACCCTTGTCGATCATCGTCTGCATCGCACGGAACTGGTCGAGCGGGTGAAGCTGCTCGCGGAACGTGTTCTCAGCGAAGCTGTCCTCCTCGGCCGAAACATCATCATTGGCGGCTTTGACGACGCAGGGGATCGGTGCGTTTTTCGCCAGACGCTTCTGCTTGACCAGCAATTCGAGCGCGCGGAACCGCCGCCCGCCAGCCGGCACCTCGAACCGGTCGGTTTCCTGACCCTCGTCATCGAGAATGGGCCGGACGTTGAGACTCTGGAGCAGCGTGCGGCGGACGATATCGTCCGCCAGCTCGCCGATCGAGACGCCGGCTTTCACCCGCCGGACGTTGGATTGGGACAGGACCAGCCGGTCGAAGGGAATGTCCCGCGAGCCGCTGAGGACGATCTTCTGGGGCGCTTTGGCCATCGTTGTTCTCCAGACGGGCCGCCGCGAGACTCTCTCCCGGCTCCAAGCCCGTCATGAAGCCCCGGCCCTCCTTTCCCTCTGGCGGGCCGCCCCCGGGGCGGTCCGCGCGGCGCGGTGCGGTTCGTCGCATGGAAGCGGCTTTCGCGCACGAACTGGCTTGCCATAATGTTCGATCTTTGTTCTCAAGGAGGCATGGAACGAATCGAGCAAAAGGAACTGTCGGCCATCCTGCTGGCCGCCCCGGGATGGGCGCGGGTCGGGCTGACGATGCCCGACGCGCGGCTGCGCGAGCGCGCGGCGGATACGCTGGCGGCGACGATCATCGAGGAGCTGCGACGGGAGGCCGTGCCCGATATCAACCAGCTCAGGCTGCCGCTGTAGCGAGCTGGTCGTACCGCATCGTCAGGCGTGGCGTGATCTGCTATCAGGCCGATATGGGCGACGATCTCGACGACATCCTCGCACAGGCGGAATGCCCGCGATGCGGCCGCGAATTCAGCATCCGGTATCGCACGCTACGCCTCGAGCGGACCGTCGATTGTCCCGGCTGCGGCGTTACGATCCGTCCGATCGACGACACGCCGATCGGCGCCGTCCAGAAGCTGATCGATGAAGCTGGCGGTGACGCCTGAGGGTATGCCGGCGCCGCCAACACGCCTTGTCATGTCAACAATATTCCATAATATAAGGACAGAAAGGTGATGGGCCGTGAACAAGCCGATGACGTTGAATGTCCGGATCAGCGGTGTGCTGAGCGATTTCGTCGCGGCGCATGTCGGTGACGATGGCGCCTATGAGAATGTCAGCGAATATGTCCGCGACCTGATACGTCGCGACAAGAAACGCAGCGACGGAGAGATGTTTGAGCGGCTGAAGGCGGAACTGACCCAGGCGTTCGCCGAGCCCGAGAGCAATTATGCCGCACTCGATGCCCAAAGCGTGATCGCGCGCAACAGCCGGCCCTGACCGTGTTGGCATTCCGGGTTTCCCCAACCGCCAGCCAGCGGCTCGACGAGATATTCGTTTATACCCGAGATACCTGGGGACAAGATCAGGCCGACGCCTATATCCACGGGCTGTTCGGCTGTTTCGAGCGGATCGCACGCCACGACATCGTCTCGCGCGCGATCCCGGCCGAATTCGGGATCAATGGCTTTTATTGCCGTTACGAGCGACATTATATCTATTGGCGAAAGCTGGCGGATGGCGCGGTCGGCATCGTCACGATCCTGCATGAGCGCATGCACCAACTGACTCGCTTTCGCGAGGATGACGAGGCCTGACCGGGGCATCATCGATACTCCTCGGGCACGTCCTCCTCATGCCCCTGCCAGACGATGCGATCACCCTCATAGACCGTGACGAATCCGCGCCCGCGCTGAACCGGCGGCGGCGGCTTGGCGGAGAAATTGAGGCAGCCGAACGTGTCGACCGTGGCCGCAAAGGCTAGCGGCTTGTCCGGCTGCATCAGCACGCGATCGCAGGTGCCGCTCGGCCGCTTCACCCGCCGACGCGACAGGCCGAGCCGGAACCACTCATACGCTTGAACCTCCACGTCGGACGGCGGCGACCAATGCCGGCAATATTTGCAATAACGCGGCACCGGCGGCCCCTCGTCCTCGTCGAGCGGCGGCCCGCCATTATGGCCCGATGGAAACGGCCCGGTCATCGCCCGCGCCCTTGTTCGAGCCACGCGCGCAGGCGCTGACGCATCACGCCGATCCCCGCGTTGATCTCGGTGATCTCGGCGTCAGGAGTGATGCAGCGCATCTCGCGAAAGCCGTCGAGGAAGGCGCGCATCACCTTGAGGTAGAGCCCGCCGCCGACCAGCGCGATATCGGTGAAGGGGCGGGTGCCATGATAAGCGAGCGAGGCGATCTCGCAGCCCGGATGCGAGCCGTAATTGTCGGGTTTGTTCGGCGAAGGCGGCCGCGGCCATCGCGTCGTCATGCCGCCGGCGATCATCCGCTCGGCGAGGTCGGGGGTCAGCCGCGCATCATAATCCTCGATCGGGCTGTCGGCGGTGCGGAACCCGTAGCGCGCCGAGAGGACGCCGACCCGCGCCAGCCGTCGTTCCGGATCGACCGCGCGCCACGTTTGCCAGAGCGGCCCGTCATAACGCTCCCATGCCGGCATCCAGCCGGGGTCGTGTCGCTTGGTCGCCGAACAGGGGAGAATGAGCAACCGATGCGAGAAACCGGCCGCGCGCGTCTGCGGCACATCGACGCGCACGACCTTCACCACGCGCTTCTCCGCTTCGGTGGCAAGACGGCCGATCAGCGCGATATCGGCGTCGGTGCAGACCCCGCGAACACGGATCGTCACCGGGTCGATCGGCGCAGCGGACGGCACGGCGTCGAGGAACAGGATGCCGTTGCCGAGATTGCCGACATAGTGCGGCGCCTCGACCGCGGGCATCCCGGGTTCGGGCTCGATCATCCGCTGGCCGACGCGTTTGAACGCATCACTGAAACATCGCGGATCCGGCGTGGTCCGTGGACGCACCGGCGCGTGAAACCGCCAGGGCGGACGATCGGGATCGAGCCTGCCGACGCGGATCTGGTGGAGGAAGTCGGCGAAGCCATAGGGATCGGCGGGGTAGGGGCAGTCGCGCCACGCGCGCCGGATCGCGCGGCGGCGGGGTTCAGCGAAGGCGAACAAATCGGTTCGCGCACGCCGCCACACCGCGGCGCGCTCGTCGCGAAGCCGTTGCTGCCGCTCGGGCCACCATCGCGCGCGGCGCGCCATTTCTTCCTCGACGCTATGCTGGCCGGCGGCGATCATGTCGGCGAACAGCGGCAGCGCCTCCCGCTCGCGGCGCTGCCTGGTGACGAAGGCGGCACGCTTGCGCGAGGTTTCGACATAAGCGGCGGGCCTGGGCCATTTGGCGAAGCGCATCACCGGCCTCCCTTCAAGCTGGCGGCTGCCTTGCGGAGGTGACGTTCGGCGAGGACGAGCGAGCCGGCGCGGCGCGCGGCTTCGGCATAGACCGATAAGGGAAAGGCGCCCTCGAACAGGATGTCGCGCTCGATGCCAAGCCCGAACGGAAGCCGGATCGACTCCATCTCCTCGAGCGCGAAGCTGCCCAGCTCGGGCGAGCCGAACCCGAGGTCGGCGAGTCCGAACATGATCCCGTTCTCATCGATCTCGGTGGCGAGCCAGGTAGCGGCTCCGACCGGGTTGAAGAAGCGGACCACGGGCACCGGGTCGGGCTCGCGCTGGCCCTTCGCCAGCGCCGAGCGGCGGGCACGATCGTTGGAGCGCAGCGCCTCGCGAATTTCGGGAGTGACGAGGATCATGCCGCGATCCTCCCCTCGATCGCCACGGCACCGTCGGGGTCATGGTCGGGATCGTCGTCATTGGCGGCGATCGCCTGCGGCCGGAAGGCGAGCAGATAGTCGGCCGCCTTCGATGCGGCGCTCGCGGCGCGCAGGATCGCGCGATTGTCCTCGCGGATGATCTCCAGCCAGGAACCGAGATAATCCGCGTGCCGCACCGTGGGCGTAATACCGAGCGCGGCGCAGACGAATGCGCCGGCCATTTCGGCGACAAGTTCCTCCTTGCCGTAGGAAACGGAGCCGAACGCGCCGGTCTGGTCGCGGTTAAGCCGCGAGGCACCGCCCGCCCAATGACCGAGTTCGTGAAACGCCGTGCGGTGCCAGTTCACCGGATCGTGGAAATCGTCGGGGCGCGGCACCTGCACATAATCGTGCGTGGGCGAATAGAAGGCCGAGGGACCGCCGATGCGGAAGTCCGCCTTGGTCGCGCTGATGAGTGCGTCGGCTTGCGGGAAGATCAGACCGTCCGGGATCGGCGGCGGCGGTTCGCCGATATGCGCCGGCAACCCGTCGCATTGCTCGACCGAGAAGACGGTGAACCATTTGAGGAAGGGAATGCCGCCGCTCGGCTCGCGGCCTTCGAGATCCGCGCGTCGGCGCTCCTCGCGCGGAACGAAGCGCCGGGTGTAGAGCACGCCGATGCCGCGCTCGCCCTTGCGCACCGAGCCGCCGAGCGCAACCGCCTGCCGGAAGGTCAGGAAGGCGTGGCTCGCAAAGCCGCGCGACACCATGGCATCCCAGAGCGTGAGGATGTTGATGCCGCTGTAGCGTCGATCGCTGACGGCATTGTGCGGAAGGCCGATCGCGGCTTTGGCGGTGCCCCACGGTTGGACCCACGGGACGCGTCCGGCTTCGAGTTCGGCGATGATCCGGTCGGTGATCTGCTGGTAGAGGTTCGCCCGGTCGCCGGCCGGGCGATTGGCGCGTGCATGTGCCATTGTGCTGCCTTTCGCGACGGGCCGCGGCGAGCCTCTCTCTCCGCGCTCAACCCGTCACGGCCAGCCGGCCATCCTCTTGCTCTGGCGGGGCGTTGCGGGGCGGCAGCCCCGCTAGAAGGGGTACGGCCAGACCTCGGGGCTGGCCGTCAGGGGAAGGCGTTCCCCCCTCCAGCAACTCCGTGCCGGAAATTGGCACGCTGCCGATCATGCTCTTCAAGCGGAAGTCGGGCTCGTTTTCCTTCGTCTTGCGAGCGTCGGGAACGATCGAGATCGGCGTGGTGACATTGAGCGTCGCAAGCGTGCCATCCATCGAACCATCGGATTTCACGGCAAGGTTGGCGATAGTAGCCATGTCGATTCTTCTTCGATTGCTCGGGGACATCCCCGATGGCGCCACCAAAAGGGGGACGGATGCCGCCGTCACCGCAGCGAAGCGGAGGGCGAACCCCGAATGGGGTTGACGGCACGAGCCGACCGCACCCCTAAAGCAGGCAACAGAAAAGGGTGGGTCCAGACGGTCAAGGCATCCACAGGCTTCGAGCCCGCCTCGCTGTAACGTGTTGAGGCGCTGCGGTCGGCAGGCTCAATGATTGAACGGTCTGTGCCGGTTCCCGTTGCTCGCGGAATGATGACCTTCCGGCTGCGCTCGATCGCGAGCCCGCTTCGTAAGATGGCGTCGTTCTGGTCCCTACGACCGACGCTCGCTATGCCGATGCTTGAGAGTAGGAGCACAGGATATGGATTTCTCGGCACTGCAGCGCACCAGCAAGATCACCGACGAGTGGCGCTATCCCGAGGCGGCGGCGCGGGCGAGCGGGCTGTTGCAGGTCGACCGTGAGCCCGATCACCGCCTCTATTGGGAGGAATATGGCAATCCCGCCGGCGAGCCGGTCGTCGTCCTCCACGGCGGGCCCGGCGGCGCCTGCAGCCCGGTGATGGCGCGCTATTTCGATCCGGCGCCCTACCGTATCGTCCTGTTCGACCAGCGTGGCTGCGGCAAGAGCATTCCCACCGTCGCCGCCGACGGACCCGCCGTGGCGCTGGCTCACAACACCACCGCGCATCTGATCGCCGATATCGAGCGCCTGCGCGATGCGCTCGGCATCACCGGGCGGATGCACGTCTTCGGTGGCAGCTGGGGCAGCACGCTGGCGATGGCCTACGCCATCGCGCATCCCGATCATTGCGCCAGCCTGATCCTGCGCGGCATCTTCCTCGGCGCCCCCGAAGACCTGCGCTTCATGTACCAGGGCAACGCCGCGACCTTTGCCGAGGCGCCCTACGCGCTGACCGAACCCGGCTCCTACGTCAGCTATCCCGAGGCCTGGGCGCGCTTCCTCGCCCCGATCGCATCGGCCGAGCGCGGCGACGTGATGAAGGCGTACAAGGCGATCTTCGATATGGCGCCGGCGACCGACGCCGAGCGGCAGCGCCAGCTCGAGGCGGCGCTGGCCTGGTCGGTGTGGGAAGGCACAATCTCCAATATGATCCCCGACCAAGCCGACGAGGGCAAGTTCGGCGAGGCCGCCTTCGCGTTGAGCTTCGCCCAGATCGAGGCGCATTATTTCGCCAATCACCTGTTCATGGCGCCCGACCATATCATCCGCAACGCCGCGACGCTGGCGCGGATTCCGATCCATATCGTCCACGGCCGCTTCGACCTGGTCTGCCCGCTGACGCAGGCATCACGGCTGGTCGCAGCCTTGCGCGATGCCGGCGCGGAACCGGCGACGTTCGTGGTGACCAACGCCGGCCACAGCGCGATGGAGCGCGAGACCGCGCTGGCGCTGACCGCGATCATGGACGGGCTACGGCCGATCGAGGGCTAGGCGCGGCTTGCGCGATGATCGAGGCGCGATATTGAGCATTGGGCATTCGGCTTTGACTTCGATCGGCTCATTTTGGGAGACATCACAATGGCGACACGGACGTTCGCGTGGATGAGCCTTTTGCCGCTGCTATCGGGCTGCGCCGCAACGCAGATGCACAGGACGCCTTCGGCCGCCGCATCGTCCCCCGCGAGCGAAAGTGCCGTGACCACAGCGACGCCGATCAAGCATCTGGTGGTGATCTTCGGCGAGAATGAGTCTTTCGATCACTATTTCGGCACCTATCCGCAAGCGGCCAATCCGGAAGGGGAGCCGCGCTTCGTGGCGGCGGCGGGCACGCCGGCGGTCAACAATTATACCGCGCACCCCACGCTGCTGACCGACAATCCCAACACGCGCAGCGCCGACAACCTGGCGACCGGTATTTCCGCCGGTGAGATGAACCCGTTCCGCATGGATCGCGCGCAGGCCGACACCGCCGACCAGAACCATGCCTATACCGCCGAACAACGCGCCTCGAACCACGGCTTGATGGACGGTTTCGTCGCGCACACCGGCAAGGGCTCGGCGGGCGGTGCCGGCGGGTTTGGCACCAAGGCGCAGGTGATGGGTTATTTCGACGGCAATACCGTCACCGCGCTGTGGAACTACGCCCAGCATTTCGCGATGAACGACAACACCTTCACCGATTCGTTCGGGCCGTCGACGCCCGGCGCGATCAACGTCGTCGCGGGCACCACCAACGGCGGCTCCAACGCCACGCCCGCGACGATCCCCGACGGGCAGGGCGGCTTCACCCTGGTCAACGATTCCGATCCCACCGGCGACCCCTGCTCGAAGGGGGAAACGCTGAGCCTCGGCGGCCGCAATATCGGCAATCTGCTGACCGAGGCCGGCATCAGCTGGGGCGGCTTCATGGCCGGTTTCGACCTCACCGCCACCAACGCCAACGGCACCACCGGCTGCGCGCGCAGCACCGCCTCGCCGATCACCAGCCGCACGCAGACCGATTACGTGCCGCACCACAACTGGTTTCAATACTATTCCTCGACCGCCAACTACAAGCATACCCGCCCACGCTCGGTGGCGATGATCGGGCGGACCGATCCGGTGCTCGATGCCTCGGCGACGCCGGTGCATCACCAATATGACATGACCGATTTCTTCGCCGCGATCCGCGCCGGCAATTTCCCGGCGGTGAGCTACCTGAAGGCGCCGGGCTATCAGGATGCGCATCCGGGCAATTCCAATCCGCTCGACGAGCAGGCGTTCGTCACGGAAGTGATCAACTTCCTCCAGCAGCAGCCCGACTGGAAGGATACCGCGGTGATCGTCACCTATGATGATTCGGACGGCTGGTACGATCACCAGGCGCCGGTCGTCACCCACGGCTCGTTCGATGCCAAGGCCGACCAATATAATGGCCCGGGCAAATGCGGCGATCCGGCGCACCCCTCGATCGGCATCCTCGGCAAGCCGGTCAACGGGCGGTGCGGCCCCGGCTCGCGCATCCCCTTCCTGCTGATCTCGCCCTATGCACGGGTCAATTACATATCGCACGACGCGATCACCCAGGCCTCGGTGATCCGCTTCATCGAGGATAACTGGTTGCACGGGCAACGGCTGGGCGGCGGCTCGGCCGACGCCGATACCGGCAGTATCATGGATATGTTCGACTTTACCGCGCCGCCGCATCCGGCACCGCTCTATCTCGATCCCGAGACCGGCGAACCGCGCTCGGCACCGCCTGCCTGAATGGGGGATTGGACGACCCGGGCGCGCTGGTGGGCGCCGGCGATCACGGCGATTGCGCTGGCCGGGGCGGTGCTCCACGCTGCCGTACCCGGCAGCAGCATGAGCGGCGTCAACCCGCATCCGATCAAGCTGGTTCGGCCGCCGCAACGGCCGCTGAGCGCGCTGGCGATGGTGGGGAAACGGATTTTCCACGATGCCTCGCTGTCTGCGTCGGGACGGCAATCGTGCGCCTCCTGCCACGATCCGGCCCGCAGCTTCGGCCCACCCGACGATCGCGATACCCAGATCGGCGGGCCGCACATGGATCAGGTGGGAATCCGGCCGCCGCCATCGCTCGCCTATCTCTATCGGCAGACGGTGTTCAGCATCGGACCGCCGATCGCCGATTACGACAACCCGCCGCCGCTCAGCCAGCTCGTCGAGCAGGCCAAAAACGTGCCGCGAGCGACCAAGGCTGCCGGTGTCGCGCCGCCGCCCGCCGCGCCGGTGCCGCAGGGCGGGCTGTTCTGGGACGGCCGCGCCGATTCACTGATGCTGCAGGCGATGGGGCCGATGACCAACCCCGCCGAAATGGCGAACAGGGACGTGGCCGCCGTGGCACGCAAGCTGGAGCGGGCGGGCTATGTCGCGCGGCTCGAGCCGCTGTTCGGCCGCACGGTGGTGAACAATCCGGCGATGCTGGTCGAGGAAGCGATGTCGGCGGTGGCGCGCTACCAGATCGAAGACGTGGCGTTTCACCGGTTCGACAGCAAATACGACTATTGGCTCGAGGGAAAGGCGCGGCTGACGCGAGCGGAAATGCGCGGCATGCAGTTGTTCAACGACCCGGCCAAGGGCGATTGCGCCGCCTGCCACATCAGCCAGCCGAGCCCCGACGGCCTGCCGCCGCTGTTCACCGACACCGAATACGAGGCGCTCGGCGTGCCGCGCAACCGGCGGCTGGCGGCGAACCGCGATCCGCACTTCTTCGATCTCGGCCTGTGCGGGCCGCTGCGAAAGGACCTGGCGCAACAGACGCAATATTGTGGAATGTTCCTGACGCCGACCCTGCGCAACGCGGCGAAGCGCGAGGTCTATTTCCACAACGGCGTCTATCATCGGTTGATCGACGTGCTGCGCTTCTATGCGCTTCGCGGTACCGATCCCGGGAAGATTTACCCTCGCGATGCGCGCGGACGCGTGATGAAATATGACGATCTGCCGCGGCGTTACTGGGCCAATATCGATACCGCCGACGCGCCGTTCGATCGCAAATTCGGCGAAAAGCCCGCGCTCACGGAAGCCGAGATGAACGACATCATCGCCTTTCTGAATACCCTCGATGACGGGTACGGTGCCGGCGAGATAACGACGATATCCTCATTGGCCAGGCTGTGAAGCTCGCGGTGGATCAGACTTCGGAAGCGATCACCGCATTGCGTGATAAAGGAGCTGCGAGATCGGCCACGATGCGCCTCGCCGTCTGAGTATTGTGGGGAGAAACGCTTGGCCCGATCGTCGTTATTGTTTCGGTGGATCTCCTCTTGTAGGCAGTCGTGAATGGAGTGAGCGAATGCCATTGCGCGCGCCAACGGTGGGCTTTCCATCGCCCGGCCGCCTCTCCGCGATCGGCCGCCGGCGAAGGTGCTCGATCGAGGGAAGGGCGTCAGCAAACGCCTGAATGGCCGGCCAACCAGGAAGCGGATGCTATTCTGCTGTTGGGTTCGAACATGTACGACCTGATGGCCCCGGTGCCGATCTCCACCGTCTCCGCGGCACTCGGGGGCACGCCTTCAAGAACCATCATGAGGGCGCGCAGGCTATTGCCGTGCGCCACCACGAGCACCGTTCGGTCATCGAGAACGGACGGCAGGATTTCACGCAGATAGTAGGGCAGCACGCGAGCGGCAGTATCGCGAAGGCTTTCCCCATTGGGCGGTTCGCTCACCCATGATCGCCTCCAGGCCAACGTCTGCTCTGCGCCATAGCGCTCGGCAATCTCGGCCTTGTTCATACCTGTGAGGTCGCCATAGTCGCGTTCGTTGAGAGCGTCAGACGACACGATTTCGAGCGGGAGGCAGAGATCGTCGCGAATGATCGTGGCAGTATGGATCGCGCGATGAAGTGCGCTGGCGAACATGACGTCCGGCATGATGTCGAACCCAGCCAGGGTCGCTGCGATGGTATGTGCTTCCACCAGCCCACGCTCGGTCAGCGGCGGGTCGCTCCATCCGGTAAAGACATCCGCGGCGTTGGCGGCGCTTTGTCCATGACGGGCGAGTAGTAGTTGCCGGCTCATCGCGTCACCGTCGTCCGGCGCGACACCCAGGCGAACAATGGCACGGCAGCCAGCTCGAACACGACGCAGAAGCCGATCACCAACGGCAGGGACCATTCGTAGAGGATGCCGATGACCGCGCTGCCACCGAACCAGAACAGGCCATAGCCCGCCGTGAACAGCCCATAGGCCGAGGCCCGGCGATGGGCGGGCACCATCGGGGCGACGGCGGCCGGGATGATCGATTCGTGAACGCCTTTGCCCAGCCCCCAGATTGCGGCGCCGATCATCGCGACCCAGAAACCGCCCAGAAAGACAAGTGGCGCAAAGGCTGCCGAAATGATCGACAGCACGATCAGCACCGGAAAGCCGAAGCGGTCGAACAAGCGCCCGAACAGCAAGGAGGCCCCACCGCTGACGCCCATCGCGATCGCATAGAAGATGGCGATCCACGTCCCGGGCACCGTTCCCGCCTCGCCGAAATGATAGGCGATCAATGGGTAATCGGCGAAACCGACCGCGACCGCTGCTGCACCGGCGAGATAGACCCAGAACACGCGCGGATAGCCCTCGGAATCTTCCGGTGGCTGGTTGCGGGTGGCTTCGCTGTCGAGCAGGTGCGGCTTGGGAAAGAGCAGCCGCGCCGCGCCGACGCAGGCAAGGTTGAAGGCCGCCGGAATTGCCAGCACCGCGAAGGCGAGGTGATAGCTCCCTTGCCAACCCAGCACTGCCGAGACCAGCAACGGTCCGAGCATCGCGCCCGACTGGTCCATCGCTTCATGGATACCGAATACCCAACCGTAGCCGCCGAGTTCGCGCGCCGCATAGGACAGCATCACGTCGCGCGGGGGGTTGCGCAGCGCCTTGCCGGTGCGTTCGATGATGACGAGCAGCGCCGCCCATTCCCAGCGCGTGGTCAGCGCGAGCAGCGGCACCGAGATCATCTGGATGGTGTAGCCGAACAGGATGATCGGCCAGAATTTCCCCGTCCGGTCGGCGAGCCGGCCGGAGACGAGGCGCAGGCCGTAGCCGACAAACTCGCCGAACCCGGTGACGATGCCGACCGCCGCCGCGCTTGCGCCCAGCAACCCCAGATAGGGCCCGAGCACACTACGCGAACCCTCGTATGTGAAATCTGCGAACAGGCTGGCGAAGCCGAGCAGGATGACGAAGCGGAGTGCGCTGCGCGTTACCTTGCTGGGTCCGGCGGCGGTGTCGCTCGAGGTCATTGAGCGCTCGCCTTCAGAAGAACGATCGCAACTGCGCCGGCGGCCAGCCGGTACCAGGCAAAACCGCGAAAATCGTGATCAGCGACGAAGCGGATCAGCCAGCGAATGACGACCATCGCGACGAGGAATGCGGCGAGCGTGGCAAGGGCGATGGCGAATGCATCGGCTCGCGTCAGCGCTGCATGGCTCTTTGCAAGGTCGAGCGCAGCGGCGCCGAACATCGTCGGGATGGCGAGGAAGAAGGAGAATTCGGTAGCAAGCCGTCGATCGGCGCCGAGCGCGATCCCCCCGATGATCGTCGCACCAGATCGCGACACGCCAGGGATCATCGCGAGCAACTGGCACAAGCCGATACCGAGCGCGAGCCGCCAGCTCATGCGCGACACGGTGCCGCCCGATCCCGGCTCGCGGCGCCAGCGCTCGACGATGAGAATGGCCAATCCGCCGACAATCAGGCTGATCGCCACTACCCAGGGTGAGAACAGCACAGCCTTGATGAAGTCGTGCGCAAGGAAGCCGATAACGATTGAGGGAAACACGCCGAGCGCGACCATCGCGCAAAAATGGAGCGCGTCGCGCTCGCGCCGCAGCGCGCCGATTGCCACGTTCCACAGCCGGACACGGTACACCCAGCAGACGGCGAGGATCGCACCGACCTGAATCACCACATCGAGCACGCCCACCGCTTCGCCCGATTGGCCGAGCACTCGATCGGCAAGGATCAGATGGCCGGTCGAGGAGACGGGGATGAATTCGGTCAGCCCCTCGACCAGCCCCAGGACGATCGCCGCGACGATCTCACCGGTCATCCCGGCAGCGCCTGTCCGTCACTGCGCTCATCGAGATGGGCAGTGCCATTAATCAGATGCACGCGGATGCCGGGGCCGATATCGATCTCGTTGAGGCAGCAGGGCGATTGCATCAGGCGCCAATAGCCATCGAGCGACATGCCAAGGCATTGCAGTAGCAGCGCCCGATTGGTTGAATCGTGTGCCACTGCGACCACCGTGCCATCGCCATGCAGGCGCATCATCGCACGCAGCGCATCGGCGGCGCGCGCGGCAAGTGCCTGGAGCGTATCGCCGCCGGGGATGTCGACACGCCATGGCTCGCGGAACCACAAGTCGAACAGCTCGGGCGCTTCGCTCCGCACCTCCTCGAGCGTCCGCCACGACCAGGCACCATAGTCGAAATCGACCAGCTCGCTCAGCACGCCGGTTGGCGCGCCGGTCGCGGCCGCGATCGCCGCACCCGTATCGATGCAGCGGCCGAGCGGACTGGTGAAGACCGCATCGACCGCCCAGCGCGACGCTATCGCCGCGCCGGTCAGTTCGGCCTGGCGACGGCCGAGATCGGTCAGCGGCACCTCGCGATGCCCGCGGAAGCGCGGCGGATCGATCCCCGGCACATGGCCATGGCGGACAAGGATCAGCCTCATCGGTGTGGCGGACGCTTGAACGGGCTCGAATATTGCGCGCGGTCGCCGAGTTCCGCCTCGATCGCCATCAGCCGGTTGTATTTGGCGAGGCGCTCACCGCGGCACGGCGCGCCCGATTTGAGCTGGCCGGTGCCCATCGCCACGGTGAAGTCGGCGATGAAGTCGTCGGTGGTCTCGCCCGAACGATGCGAAACCATCGCGCCCCAGCCCGCCTCGAAGCACAGTCGGATCGCTTCGACCGTTTCGGTGACGGTGCCGATCTGATTGAGCTTGATGAGTGCAGCATTGGCGACCTTCTCGGCAATGCCGCGCTTGATGATCGTGGGATTGGTGACGAAATTGTCGTCGCCGACGATCTGGATGCGCCCGCCCTGCGCTTCGGTCTGGGCGATGAAGCCCGCCCAATCGTCCTCGCCGAAGCCGTCCTCGATCGAGACGATCGGATAACGCTTCACCCAGTCCTCATAGATCGCCAGCAGGGCCTTGGCGCTGGTGACGCCGTCGCCCTCGCCGGCAAGACGGTATCCTCCTTCTACCGCAAAGGATGAAGCAGCCGGATCGAGCGCGATGGCGATGTCCTCGCCCGCACGATAGCCGGCGCGCTCGATCGCCTCGACGATCACCGCGCACGCCTCCTCGTTCGAGCCGAGATCGGGCGCGAAGCCGCCCTCGTCGCCGACCGCGGTCGAGAGGCCACGGTCATGCAGGAGTGCCTTCAACGCCTGATAGGTCTCGGCGCCGTAACGCATCGCTTCGGCGAAGCTCGGGGCACCGACCGGCGCGATCATGAATTCCTGGAAATCGACGTTATTGTCGGCGTGCTTCCCACCGTTGAGCACATTCATGCACGGTACCGGCAGGCGCACTGCGCCGGCACCGCCCAGATGGCGGTAGAGCGGTTGGCTGACCGTCATCGCCGCCGCCCGCGCCGCCGCCATCGACACACCCAGGATCGCGTTGGCGCCGAGCTTGCCCTTGTTGGATGTGCCATCGAGGTCGATCAGACGGCGATCGATCGCTGCCTGGTCCTCCAGTGACATGCCGGCCAACGCATTGGCGATCGGCCCGTTGACGTTGGCGATCGCCTTGTCGACGCCCTTGCCACCGAACCGTTTCGGATCACCGTCGCGCAGCTCAACTGCCTCGTGCGCTCCGGTCGAAGCACCAGACGGAACCGAGGCCTCTGCGATGGCGCCGCCCGTCGTTTCGAGACGCACCGTCAGGGTCGGCAGTCCGCGCGAATCGAATATCTGACGTGCAGCGATGGAATTGATCCGCGTCATCAAAGAACCTCCTCGGCAATGCGCTTCTTTTCGGCATGGCGGGCGATCGCTTCCTCGATCAGCCCTGCCGCTTCATCCGGGCCGACCCATTCGCTGACGGTCACCCATTTGCCGTGTTCGAGATCCTTATAATGTTCGAAGAAGTGAGCGATCTGGTCGCACAAGGTCGGTGCAAGGTCTTCGTAGCTGCGCACGTTGCGGTGATAGGGATGCAGCGCATCAACCGGCACCGCGACGATCTTTTCGTCGAGCCCGTTCTCGTCGGTGAGCTTGAGCGCGCCGACCGGCCGCGACCGGATCACCGCGCCGGGCACCACCGGCGCGCGGCTGATCACCAGCACATCGATCGGGTCGCCGTCATCAGACAGCGTATGGGGGATGAACCCGTAATTCGCCGGATAGAACATCGCGGTGTGAAGGAAGCGATCGACCATGATCGCGCCCGATTCCTTGTCGAATTCATATTTGACCGGGTCGGTCGAACCCTGCGGGATTTCGACGACGACGTTGACGTCCCAAGGCGGGTTGGGGCCGACCTTCAGCTTGCTGAGGTCCATGCAATCAGTTCCTTTCGATGTTCAATGAGAGGCTAAAATCGGTAATTCGGCGTGGGCGACAATCGCGTGCGTGGCACCGCCGGTAAGCCAATCGACAATCGCACTGTGCGTTCGCGGGCCGACGACGAGTAAGTCAGCAGCGAGCTCCTGAGCCGCCGCGCGTACGCAGTGCTCCGTCGAATCGTGGTGTCGGTCGACTGCTTTAATGGCCGCGTGGATGCCGCGATCTTCCAGCCACTGAGAGATCCATGCCGAACGCTCGACCGGATCATCGACCAACAGCACGGTGACGGTGCTGGCCAGTTGTAGCCACGGCACGGCGGCTTCGAGCGCCGGTGTCGGATGATCGGAGCCTGCCCAGTAAATGACGATCCGGTCGGCGAACTGCCCGGTCGTTCGCCAGCGATCGGGGACGAGCAAGGCCGGCTTTCCCGTCCGGAACAACGCGGCATGTCGGGCATCATGCCCATCGAGATCGTGCGGGCTCGCCAGTACGACCAGGTCGGCGCACTCGGCAGCCCTGATCACCTCCGGCTCTTCGGCACCCGGCAGGGTACGCCAGTCGATATGGGGGCTATCGTCACCCATGCCGGCGACGAACGCCAGAAACTGGCGCCGCACCGCGTCGGCGCGATCGGTCGCGCTGCCTTCGCGCCGCTCGCGCAAGAACTGAATGTCGATCTCCTCGTCGGATGTAACGAGCACCTTGGGGTCGACGACGATGTGAAGCGCCTCGATCCGGCTGTTGCCCAAGCGCGCCGCCGCTGCGACCGCAGCCGCAAGACATGTCTGCGTCGTTTCCGCTTCGGCAAGCACCGCAAGTATCTTCATAACGAAATCCTGTTTCCGGAGAGACGATCAGCCGATCCGCCAGGCGATAATCGCAAGCGCGATGATCACGACGATCAACAGGACGACGATGACCCGGTGCCGATTACGGCGCCGGCTGCGCTTGGATTGCTGGTGCCAGGCCAACCAGTCACGCGCAAAACCGATCGGAACGTCTTCGATCAGCAGCCGTTTGTCCGGGGCATTGAGTTCATGATCGGCGTACATCGCGCGCACGTTCTTCACACCTTCGCGTTCGAGCCGGAGCATCCAGTGTCGCGCCTCTTCGCCGCTGGTCCACCGGTTCTCGAACGGCACTGACTGGTCGCTCATCTCGAACCTCCGTCCTCACCCTACCGCTCTGACCTGGTTGAAAAGCGTTGCCGTGATGGTGCCAAACCACACGAAAATCATGCAAATCACCACCGACAGGAGGACGTTGGCGCTCGCTTCGATCATGTCGCCCTGGCGCATCAGCGCGAGCGTCTGCAGACTGAAGGACGAAAAGGTGGTGTAGCCGCCACAAAGGCCGACGAGCAGGAACTGACGAAAATCCGGCGAGACCAGCATTCGACCGTCCGGCCCGGTGAGCCCAGACAGGATTCCGATCAGGAAGCAGCCCGATATGTTGACGACCAGCGTGCCCCACGGGAAGGTCTCGCCGAACCAGAAGGCGAATACGCGTGACACGCCATAGCGGCTCATGCCGCCGATCGCGCTGCCAAAGGCTATCCAGAGATAGGTCGAGAGCACCCAATCCTCCGAGTCGGTCGGTGGAAAAGACGCATGCTCCCACCGTTGTTGAACGGTAGGAGTCATCAGCTCCCCAAAGGGGAGCGGTTAACGGGGAACTCCATCCCCGGAGGCCGTCGACAGGGGTTAGACGGCCTCAAAGTTGCGAACTACGCCCAGCGTCTGCCGTTCGTGGTCCGGCGCCGTTTCCGACGCTTGATTGTTGCTATTGCCCAATCGCAAGCGCTCGGGCAAGGTTGAAACGTACTAGGGGGATGGAGCTCCCCAAAACCGCCTTCCGGCTAATGGCTCCTGCCGCGCTCGCGCGCAGAAGCCTTTGCCGGGGCTCGTGTCCCGGCCTGATTGGTCAGGATATGGATGAGCAATTCTCCGCTGATGTCGCCGGGGCAACGGCGATGAGCAAACAAGAGCGCTTTTCGGGCGGTGCGCCGTTCCACCATGTCGCTGTGCTCGCAGACAATAGCGAACACGCACTCCATGCGTTGCGGCACGCGGTCCAGATGGCAACATTGTTCAATGCGCGCCTAGATGTCGCGCTGATTGAAAATGGTTCGCCTGGCTCTGGCGAAGCGCTTGATCTGTTCGGCCATAACGCTGCGGATCGACTGGCACTCAAGCAGGCGCTCATCGCGCGGATCACCAATCGCGCCGGAGTTCAAGCCAGGCCAACAATCTTGGATGGCCACACGTCAAAAGCCATTCTGGAATTTGTTCGTGATCGAGGCTGCGATCTCCTCGTCATCGGCGCAACGACCGCGCATAGTATCTATGATCAATTATGGGGCAGCCGATCGGAGCAAATCGCACGCGACGGCATCTGCTCGGTGCTGGTGGTTCGATCGGCACCGAATGGCTAGTATTGACGTTATCATCCTGGGCGGCACACAAGCCGCTAGAGGGAATGGAGTCTCCCTTTAACCGCCTCAAGGCTGATGACTCCTGCAAGCGTCTTTTGACGCGGCAGGAGATCGTGGCCGACACCCGCGACCGCCCTGCCGCAACGACAGGGGAATGCAGGTGCTCGAAAGCCTATTGCGGCATCTCATCACAACCGGCGAGTTGACCGTGCAGATCGGTGCTCGCCGATTCACGGTTGGCGCGCCGCCGACCGATAAACCGTGGCTCGCCTCGACAATCCGGATCAAGGATCGCGCAACCGCGCTGCGGCTCGCACTCGATCCCGATTTCCAACTCGGCCAATGCTATATGGATGGCGACCTGACGATCGTGCGCGGGACTCTATGGGGGTTCCTGGAACTGGTCGGTCACAACATCACCAGTCGGGGCGCGCCGGGACTGGTGACACGGGCAAGGAACGCCATCGCCCGGCTCATGCGCGCCGGCAACGACCGACGGCATGCGCGCCGCAACGTCCACCATCACTACGATCTGTCGGAAACCCTCTATCGCCAGTTTCTCGATGCCGACATGCAGTATAGCTGCGCGTATTTCGAACATGCTGACGACAGCCTGGAATCTGCGCAGGCGAGCAAAAAGGCACATATTGCAGCCAAGCTCGCTCTTGAGCCGGGGCAGCATGTGCTCGACATCGGCTGCGGTTGGGGCGGCATGGCGCTGTCGCTGGCCGAAGCCTGCGACGTGCGCGTCACCGGCATCACCCTGTCCGAGGAGCAGCTCCGCGTCGCGCAAGCGCGGGCGAAGGCCGCGGGGCTTGCCGATCGTGTCGACTTCGCGCTCAAGGATTATCGCGAGGTGGGCGAGCGGTTCGACCGGATCGTCTCGGTCGGGATGTTCGAGCATGTCGGTCGAGAGCATTTCGACACCTATTTCACCGCAGTCCGCGATCTGTTGACCGACGATGGCGTCGCGCTGATCCATGCGATCGGCCGCAAAGATCCGGGCACCGGCTCGAACCCATGGATGGATCGCTACATCTTTCCCGGCGGCTATATCCCGGCCTTGTCCGAGACGATGGGTGCGATCGAGCGATCGGGCCTATGGGCAACCGATATTGAGATCCTGCGCCTGCATTACGCCGATACGCTGAGGGAATGGCGGCGGCGCTGTGAAGTCAATCGCCAGATCATCGAATTGCTCTATGATGCGCGCTTCTTCCGGATGTGGGAATTCTATCTCGCCTCGTGCGAAATGGCCTTCCGCTTCGACGGGATGATGGTCAACCAGATCCAGCTTACGCGGCGGATCGACGCGCTGCCGCGGACGCGCAGCTATATGGCGGAGCGCGAAGGCGAGTTCGTCCGGCACTTTGCCGAACAACGCATCGTGCCAACGGCGCACGATCGCGTCATCAAAGTCCAATTCAAGCAAGGAGAGTGACATGGAGTTGCCACGCGATTCTTACATGATGCGCATCTTCACCGAAGAACGCGCCCGCGGCCCCCATCATCGCGCATTGTTCGAGGACATCGTCCGCAAGGCGCGGGACGACGGTATCGCCGGTGCCAGCGTGCTGCGGGGTGTCATGGGCTTCGGCTCGTCCTCGACGATTCACAATGCCAACATTCTCGACCTCTCGTCGAACCTGCCGTTGGTGATCGAGATCGTCGATACCGAGGAGAAGCTCCGTGCGTTCTTCCATTCGATTGAAGACTTCAACGACATCGGCCTGGTGACGATGGAGAAGGTGGAGGTGCTGCATTACGGCTGACCGTCCAGCTGCGCCGGGTCTTGCCGCTCTGATCGAGAAACTGGTCTCGCAGGCGCCCGACCCGGTGGGAGCCGAGCGTAGAGGGCTCGACACCCTTGCCATTTTTGCTGCGCGGCTCGAGAGCGACCGGTTCCAGCTTGCCGCGGTCGGTCAGTTCAAGCGCGGCAAGAGCTCGCTCCTCAACGCACTGCTCGAACAACCCGTATTGCCGGTTGGCGTTATACCGCTCACCGCCGTTCCTTGCTTCATCGCACATGACAGCCAGCTAACGATGGCGGTTGGTCTCACTGATCAAGAAGTCGTGCAACAGACGTTCGATGACGCAGCAGCGCTCTGCGGCGCGCTGTCGGCCTACGTCACCGAAACAGGTAATCCGCACAACGAGAAGCACGTCATGCGGGTCGAGATCGGGTTGCCAGCATCGTTTCTCGCGGACGGAATGACGGTCATCGACACGCCAGGCGTCGGCTCGGCCGAGCGGCACAACAGCACGGCGGCACTTGCCGCCTTGCCCGAGTGCGACGCGGCCCTGTTTGTGTTCTCACCCGATCCCCCGCTCAGTGAGGCCGAACTGGAGTATCTACGTGCAGTCGTGGCCAATGCCGCACTGATCCTGCCGGTACTGACCAAGGCCGACACGCTTGCTGCGCCGGATCGCGAGACCGTCATGAGCTATTGCAGCCGCGTCCTGGCCGATGCCGGGATCACCACCGAACCATCGCTCGTATCTTCGGCCACCGGTGAAGGCATCGCCGAGCTCGTCGCCCGGCTCAGGGCGCTGAGCGGCAACGAGCGGCATCGCTTGCTCGACACAGCGATAACCGGAAAGGCTGGACCGCAGATCGACGAGCTGATCTTTCAGAACGATGCCGCCCTTGCGGCGTTGGCAATGCCGGTCGAGCGGCTCGCCGCCGCCGCTGACGAAATCGCCACCGCCGCCAATCAACTCGCTCGTCATCGCGATACAGAGGCCGATCTGATTGCTGGCGAGCGTGCGCGGCTTGGCCGGCTTCAGGACGACGAAGCGCAGGTTCTGGCCGAACGGGCGCGGCATATGCTTACCGAAATCCTCGATGCCGGGCTCGCCGACGGGGCTGACGAACATTCGGCCTTCGCTACTGTCACAACCCATCTGCGCGTGCTGTTTGCCGATGCGTTTTCGCACGCTTCACGACAGCAAGGCGAGCGGCTTGCAGCCATAATGCAGGCGGTCGGCGACCGCCTCGCGCCGGCGATCGAGACACTGCGGCGTCGTGCAGCCGAAGCGCTTGGCATCGAGGCGCGGGTGGCCCCGCCAGAACTCGACCTGGGTCCGCCGCCGACTCCGGCGTGGAACGATCGGGCCGCCGAACGTGCCAATCCGCTGCCACCCGGCTTCGGCGAGTCCCTGCTGCCCCGTGCGATCCGCGCGCGCCGCATCCGCCGACGTCAGACCGATGAAATCGACCGTCTCGTCAAATACAATGTCGAGCGTCTGCGCTGGACGCTGCGGCAGGACGGCGAAGACATGCTGCGGCGCCTGGCTGTCGGCGTCGGCGAAACGATCGACAGCGCGATCGCAGCGACGACCGAAACCGTGCAGCGGGTGAGGAAGCGCCATGATGCCGCAGCCCAGGAAGTTTCGGCGGAAGTCGAGAGCCGGCGTGACTGGGCAACGACGCTCGCCGATGCCCGCAATGCCATCATCGGCATTCAGTCGCCCGAGCGGGGCTGCGGCTGACCAGCGATGCCGCCTCTGATCGGAGCCTCAGCCTTCGACCTGCGTCACATCGCGCACTGCGCCCCGCGCGGCGTTGGTCGTCATCGCCGCATAGGCACGCAACGCCGGCGAGACGTCGCGCTTGCGCCCGAACGGCTTCCACGCTTTGGCCCCGCGTGCGACCATCGCTTCGCGACGTGACGCGATTTCGGCGTCGTCGAGGTCAAGCTGGATCGAGCGGTTGGGGATATCGATCACGATGGCGTCGCCGGTTTCGACCAACGCGAGCAAGCCGCCTTCTGCCGCCTCGGGCGAGACATGGCAGATCGACAGCCCGGCGGTGCCGCCGGAGAAGCGCCCGTCGGTGATCAGCGCGCAGGCTTTGCCCAATCCTTTCGATTTCAGATAGCTGGTCGGATACAGCATCTCCTGCATGCCCGGCCCGCCCTTCGGCCCTTCGTAGCGGATCACCACGACATCGCCGGCCACCACCTCGTTGCCGAGGATGCCGGCAACCGCCGCGTCCTGGCTTTCGTAGACGCGCGCCGTGCCGGTGAAGGTCAGGATGCTCTCATCGACCCCAGCCGTCTTCACGATGCAGCCTTCGGGCGCGAGATTGCCGTAGAGCACAGCCAACCCGCCGTCCTTCGAAAAGGGATGTTCGGCATCGCGGATCACGCCGGTCGCGCGGTCGGTATCGAGTTCCTTCCAGCGATTGCTCTGGCTGAACGCCTGCGTAGTCCGCACCCCGCCCGGCGCCGCCTTGTAGAAATCGCGCACGCCGTCGCTGTTGGTGCGCCCGATGTCCCAGCGGCCGAGCGCGTCACTCATCGTCGGGCTGTGAACGGTGGGCAGGGAGGCATCGACCAGCCCGGCGCGTTCCAATTCGCCGAGGATCGCCATGATGCCGCCGGCGCGATGAACGTCCTCCATGTGGACGTCGCTCTTTGAGGGCGCCACCTTGCACAGGCACGGCACCCGGCGCGACAGCCGGTCGATGTCGGCCATGGTGAAGTTCACCTCGCCCTCGTGCGCGGCGGCGAGCAGGTGGAGCACGGTGTTGGTCGATCCGCCCATCGCGATGTCGAGGCTCATCGCATTCTCGAACGCGGCGAAGCTCGCGATGCTGCGGGGCAGGGCGCTCGCGTCGTCCTGCTCGTACCAGCGCTTGGTAAGATCGACGATCGTGCGCCCCGCCTCGCGGAACAGCGTCTCGCGGTCGGCATGGGTAGCGAGCATCGAACCGTTGCCGGGCAGCGACAGCCCCAGCGCCTCGGTCAGGCAGTTCATGCTGTTGGCGGTGAACATACCCGAGCACGACCCGCAGGTCGGGCAGGCCGAGCGCTCGATCGTCGCGACTTCCTCGTCGGCATAGCTGTCGTCGCCGGCGGCGATCATCGCGTCGATCAGGTCGACCGCCAGCGTCTCGCCCCTGAGGTCGACCTTGCCCGCCTCCATCGGCCCGCCCGACACGAAGATCGCCGGGATGTTGAGGCGCATCGCCGCCATCAGCATCCCCGGCGTGATCTTGTCGCAATTGGAGATGCACAGCAGCGCGTCGGCGCAATGCGCGTTGACCATATATTCGACGCTGTCGGCGATCAGGTCGCGGCTCGGCAGCGAATAGAGCATCCCGGCATGGCCCATGGCGATGCCGTCGTCGATCGCGATCGTATCGAATTCCTTGGCGACGCCGCCTGCCGCCTCGATCTCACGCGCGACGAGTTGGCCCAGATCCTTCAGATGGACGTGCCCCGGCACGAACTGGGTGAAGCTGTTGGCGATGGCGATGATCGGCTTGCCGAAATCCGCGTCGGTCATGCCGGTGGCGCGCCACAGGCCGCGCGCGCCCGCCATGTTGCGGCCGTGGGTGCTGGTGCGGGAGCGATATTGCGGCATCGGAAACGTCCTCTCGTTTGTCCTGACCTCGCTATCGATCGTTGATCAGGTTGCAAAATATATTATTATCGCCTCACAAAGTCACGAAACGAATTATTATGGACTTACGCCAGCTCCGTCATTTCATCGCGGTCGCGGACACGCTGCACTTCGGGCGCGCGGCGGAGCGGCTGGGCATGACGCAGCCGCCGCTCAGTCAGTCCATCATGGCACTGGAACGCGAGCTGGGCGTGGCGCTGTTCACCCGTTCGAAGCGCAGCGTCGCGCTCACGCCGTTCGGGCGGCAGTGGCTCGATCACGTCCGGCCAGCGGCGGATGGCATCGCGGCGCTGCCCGACATCGCACGCCGGCTGCGGGCCGGCACGATTGGATCGATCACGCTCTCCTTCGTCAGCACGGCTGACTACAGCGTGCTGCCGCGGCTAGTTCGCGATTACGCAGCGGCTTCTCCCGATGTCGAGCTCGGTCTGATCGAGGCGACTAGCGATGTGCAGACCGCCGGCCTGCTTGACGGAAGTATCGACGCCGGCATCCTCATCCCGACGCGCCCGGCGCTTCCGGCCATGCTCGATTACCTGCCTTTATCGAAGGAGCCGTTGATTGCTGCGGTGCCCGAAACGTGGATCCACAATGGTCGGATTGTAGCGCAAGGCGGCGTGATTGACGGTAGCGATTGGATGGCATTGCCGCTGATCATCTTTCCAGCGCGCGTTTCACCGGATTTCCATGAGCTGGTGATAGGTTTCTATCGCTCTCGGGACCGCGAGCCGATCGTGCGGCAGGAGGCGATCCAGATGCAGACGATCATTAGCCTCGTTTCGGCCGGGATCGGCATGGCGCTAGTGCCCGCCTCAATGCGCCACCTTGCCCGAACCGGCGTGCGTTACCTGACGATCGCCAACGACGCGCCCTCGCTGGAGACCGGGCTGGCGTGGCGCGCGGGGACCGAAACCGCTGCCTTGCGGTCGCTGGTCGCGACCGCGTCGAAAATCGCTATGGATCCGGAACGATCCTTCGGTAGTTGACAAGTTCGCCGGCATCGCAGCAATCTACGAGCCGTGCTGGCAGGCGGTGGAGTCCGCCTTGTAACCGCCCTTTGGGCCGATGACTCCTTCCACAACCTCGCAAGTGAGGAAGGAAGGGGCGTGCGGGCTAAAAGACCGAATTTTCGAACCAAGGCGAGCCAGGCGGAGCGCACTCGGTGAGCGCGCGCGACGTCCTGCTGCAAATCGCGCAGGTCGTCGCGGTGCTCGTGCTGTCGCCACTGATCCAGGGGATCATCCACCAGTTCGAGGAGCGCGTGCAGCGCGGGCAGGGGCCGGGCATCTTCCAGCCCTATCGCGACCTGTGGAAGCTGTTCGGCAAGGAGACAGTGCTGCCGGAGACGGCGTCGTGGCTTACCGTGGCGGCGCCGATCGTTGCCTTCACCTGCATGATGACGGTGCCGCTGCTGATCCCGGTGCTGACCAACTTCCCGCTGCCGCTGTCCGACATGGGCGACATCCTCGGCGGCGGGCTGATTCTGACCCTCGGTTCGTTCATGATCCTGCTCGCGGGGCTCGATTCGGGCAGCGCTTATGGCGGCGTCGGGTCGAGCCGCACCGCGATGATCACCATCCTCGCCGAGCCGACCCTGATCCTGGTGTTCATCGGCATTACTTTGGTCGCACGGTCGATGCTGCCGTTCGTCTCCAATCACCTGCTGGTCGGCGACCTCGCGGTCTATTTCAGCCCGGCGCACCTGTTCCTCGTCGCCGCCTTCTTCGTGCTGATCCTGACCGAGACCGACCGGCTGCCGATCCATTCCTCGACCCATATCGAGGTCTATATGATCGAGGAGGCGCGTATCCTCGAATATTCTGGGCCGCTCTTGGCGCTGCTCAAATGGGCGTCGGCGATGAAGCAGTTCATCCTCTACACGATCTTCTGTCACGTGCTGGTGCTGCCCTGGGGGCTGTCGATCGAAGGCACCGCGTTGGGCACGCTGGGCGCGGCCGCCGGCCTGATCGTCAAGTTCACCATCGTCGCCTGCGCGGTGGTGCTGGTCGAGACGACGCAGGCGCGGCTGCGCTTCTACCGCTATCAGGAGCCGCTCGCCGCGTCGTTCCTGCTCGCCATCCTCGCCATCGTCAGCACGCAGATGGGATGACGCCATGACGCTGACCGCCCTTCCTCCGATCGCCACCTCGATCTTCGGCCTGCTGGCGATCGCCGCCTTGCTGCTCACCTTCGTCATGCTCGGCTCGCGCTGGCTCGATCATTATCTCTACGCCTTTGCCGCGGAATCATGGATGATCGCCGGGCTGTCGGCGACGGTCGGCATCTACGCCGGCTATCCCGAGCTGATCCTGATCGCACTGCTGACGATCGTGTTCCGCGGGGTGCTGCTGCCCTATCTCATCTGGCGGATCATCCAGCGGCAGGCGGCGGACCACGAGGTCGAGGCGATCCTGCGGCCATCGTCCAGCCTGCTGGTCGGCGCGGCGGCGGTGATCTTCGCATTGGTCGTCGCCTATCATATCGGCGACGATCTCGGGTTGGTCGGCACCGTCGCGGTGTTGGCGCTGACCGTCATGCTGGCAATGAAGCTGATCGGCTTCCTGATGCTGGTCTTCCGTCACGAAGCGATCAGCCAGGTGCTCGGCCTGCTGGTGCTGGAGAACGGCATCTTCCTCGGCGCGCAGATCCTGGTGCCGGGGATGCCGATGCTGTTCGAGATCGTCATCCTGTTCGATCTGCTGGTCGCGGTCGCCTGCTTCGGCATCCTGGTGCGTTATCTGCGGAGCGCGATCGGCTCGACCAGCAGCCTCGGCTTGAGGAAGCTGCGCGGATGACCGCGAGCGATTGCCTCGTCGCGCTGTTCGCCGCCCCCGCGCTCGGCGCCGCGATCGCCGCCGGCAGCCGCCATCCCCGCGTCGCCGAGGCCGCCAATCTGATCGGCAGCCTGATCGCGCTCGCCGCCGCGCTGCCGCTGCCGTTCTTCGCCGCTTATGGCGACACCGTGCTGCTCGGCGATTACCTGATCGTCGACCGCCTCTCGGCGTGGGTGAGCGTCTGCACCGCCCTGGTTTATTGCCTCTCGTCGCTGTTCGCGATCGGCTACATGCGCACATTGGGCGAGGACGCGAAGCTGCCGACCTTCTACGGCCTGTTCGCGCTGTTCGGCTGGACGACCCTGCTCGCGCCGCTGGTCAACAATGTCGGCGTCTATTGGATCGCGATCGAGCTGACGACCTTGGTCAGCACCTTCCTCGTCGCCTTCGAGCGCACCCCTGAATCGATGGAGGCGGCGTGGAAATACATCATGATCGTCTCGGCCGGGATCAGCCTCGCGCTGCTCGGCACAGTGCTGATCTATTGGGCCGGCACCTTCTCGCTGGGGCCGAGCTACGCGCTCGACTGGGCGACGCTGACGGCGGCCGCGCCGCGGATGAGCCCGGCGCTGGTGATGCTCGCCTTCCTGCTCGCGCTGGTCGGCTACGGCACCAAGGTCGGGCTGGTGCCGATGCACACCTGGCTGCCCGACGCCCATGCCGAGGCGCCGGCGCCAGTCTCGGCGATGCTGTCTGGCGCGCTGCTCAACGCCGCGATGGTCGGGGTCGTTCGCTTCCTCGCCATCGCCAACGCGTCGCCAGTGGCGCGCGAGGCGCATGTCGCGATGGTGCTGTTCGGGCTGGTCAGCCTCGCCGTCGCCGCCTTCTTCATCGTTCGGCAGGAGCGCGTGAAGCGGCTGATGGCCTATTCGAGCGTCGAGCACATGGGGGTGATCGCGCTCGGCTTCGGCTTCGGCGGCGCGTTCGGGACGGCGGGCGCGCTGTTCCACATGCTCGGCCACTCGCTCAACAAGGGGCTGATGTTCTTCGGCGCGGGCGCGGCGATGCGCAGCTACGGCACCACCGAGATCGCGCGCATCCGCGATTTCGGACGGCATTTCCCGCGGATCGGTGCCTTGTGGCTGGCTGGCGCAGTGGCGATCACGGGGGCGCCGGTGTTCGCGCTGTTCTTCAGCGAATTCGTTATTCTCCTGGGCGGCTTCGACCAGCGATTCGCCTGGGCGGCGTACCTCATGGCGGCGCTGCTGATCCTGGTGTTCATCGCCTTCCTCAACCACTTCCGCATCATGTTTCACGAGCCGGGTGAGGCCGAGACCGACGCCCCGGCGCGGATCAGCGCATGGTGCGTCACGCCGATGGCGATCGCGCTCGTCCCGCTGCTGGTGTTCGGCTTCTGGTGGCCGAGCGCCTTCTGGAACTATTTCGAGGCCGCGGCGCACGCGCTCGGCATGGTGGCGTCGTGAGCGCGGTCGAGACGATCGCGCTCGCCGACCTGATCGCACGCGCGCGGGCGATGCTCAAGGCGGGCGGACGCTTCCAGATGCTCTACGCCTGGCAACCCGAGAGTGCGCCTGAGCTGCGCTACGTAGTTGCCATGCCCGGTGAGGCGGCGTTCGCGCAGTGGCGCGTGGTGCCCGAGAACGGCCGCGCGATCAGCCTCGCGCCGTCGAGCCCGCTGCTCGGCTGGTACGAGCGCGAGGTCGCCGATCTGTTCGGCATCGCCTTCGACGGCCATCCCGAACCGGTTCCGCTGGTCCTTCCCGAAGGCACGCCGCCACCCTTTGCGCCAGATCGCCCGCCACTCAACACCGGTTCTAGCGATCCCATGCCGCTGCTCGACGAGCCTGACGTGCAGCGCCTGCCCTGGGGGCCCGTGCGCGCGGGCGTGGTGGAATCGGGCGAGTTCGTCTTCTATTACACCGGCGAGCACATCGTTCATTATTACCCGCAATTGTTCTTCAAGCATCGCGGCGTCGAACAGCGCTTCGCTGGCCTGACGACCGACACCGGCGTGGTGCTCGCCGAGCGCGTCTCAGGGGTCGGCAGTTTCACTCATACGCTGGCCTATGCGCAGGCGATCGAGGCGGCGGCAGGCTGCATCGTGCCCGAGCGCGCCCGGCTGCTGCGCGTGTTGTTCGCCGAGCTGGAGAGACTCTACAATCACCTCTATTATCTCGGCCATCTCGCCGACACGACGACGCTGAAAGTAGGCCATGCCGAGGGCGTACTACTCGCGGAGTTCGCCAAGCAATTGAATGCACGGCTGACCGGCAGCCGCTTCCTGCGCGGGCTTGCGACACCTGGCGGTCTGCGCCGCGACGTGACCACCGGTCAATGGTTCGGCGCCGAGCTGGCGCGGCTCTCCAAGCAGGTGCGCCGCTACGTCGCCTTGCTCGCCCGCAGCAATTCCTATCTCGACCGGCTAATGACGACGGGTGTGCTCGATCGACGGACTGCATTCGATCAGGGCGCGACCGGGCCGGTCGAGCGCGCCTCAGGTCTCGATCGGGATCTGAGGCGCGATCACCCTTATGCCGGCTATGACCGCATCGCGATCGGCGTCGTCACCGAACAAGCAGGCGACGCCCACGCCCGCTCGCTGGTCCGCACCCGCGAGATCAGGGAGAGCATCACCGCGATCCGCCACGTGCTCGATCGTCTGGAGCCGGGGCCGATCCGCGTGGAATGCCTCGCCCCGCCGGGATCGGAGGGGCTCGGCTGGGCGGAAAGCCCGCGTGGCTCGCTGTTCTACGCGGTGCATATCGGCGGGGACGGGCGGCTGGCGCGGGTCAAGATCAAGTCGCCGAGCTTCTCCAACTGGCGCGCCTTCCCGTTCACCGTCCACGAGAGCAACATGATGGACTATGCGATCAACGAGGCCAGTTTCGGCCTGACCATCGCCGGATGCGACAGGTAGGCCGGCGATGGCGCTATGGACCTTCCATTCGCTGCTGTGGGGCAAGGCGAGCACCCGCTGGCCGCTGCGCGATGGCGATTCCGGCCAGGAAGGCGTGCTCGGGATGCCGCGCTATCGCCCCGACCGCGTCACCGCCGAAAGCGCGCGGGCCTGCGCCGAGGCGTGTCCGACCCAGGCGATCCGCTACGTCGAAGACGGCGAAGGCCCACGCCTCGCCATCGATTACGGACGTTGCATCGCCTGTCAGCTTTGCGTCGAAGCCGCCCCGGATGGTCCGATGGAGGAAACCAACGACTGGGCCTTCGCGGTACGCTATCGCGACAATCTCGCTACTGACGCCGAAGCGGTTCAACCGCCGGCGATGAATGGCAGGCCTGGCCGCCGCTATCACCGCAGCCTGCACGTCCGCCATGTCGATGCCGGATCGTGCAACGGCTGCGAATCCGAGCTTCAGGCGCTCGGCAACCCGTTCTACAACCTCCACCGGCTCGGCATCTTCTTCACGCCTTCGCCGCGCTTCGCCGACGTGCTGCTGGTGACGGGGCCGGTGACGCAGGCGATGAAGGCGCCGCTGATCGAGACCTATGAGGCGATGCCCGGCCCGAAATGGGTGATCGCCACCGGCGCCTGCGCGATCTCCGGCGGGATCATGGCGGGCGCCTATGCCAGCGGGCACGGCGTCGACGAGTGGCTGCCGGTCGACGTCCATGTGCCCGGCTGCCCGCCCAACCCGGCGGCGATCATCCAGGCGCTGCTGCTGTTGCAGGGGCGGATGCCGCAGCAGGTTCATGGAGGTCGCTATGGCGAATGACGCCTTCGGCATCGCGCTGATCCTGTGGCTGGCCGCGGCGGTGGCGGCGCTGCTCAGGATCACGCCGCTCGCACGGGCGACGCTCGGTTTCGGCGCGGTCGCCGGGCTCGTTGGTGCGGTGATGGCGCTGCCCAACGGCTCGCCCGTCGTCATCTTGCCGCTCGGCATCGCCGCGTCGCATTGGGGTTTCGCGATCACTCCCACTGCTGCGTGGCTGATGCTCCTCGGGCTGATTCCCGCCGCGCTGGCCGGTTGGCTGGCGAGCCCGACGCGCGCCGGCAAAGCCGGCTGGTGCTTCGGCGCCGCTGCCTCGTTGATAGGTGCGCTGGGGGTGTTCGGCTTGCAGGATGCGGTCGGCTTCCTCGTCGCCTGGGAACTGATGAGCCTCGGCGGCGCTGTGATGATCCTCGGCGAACGACTGGTTGGCGACGCCGGCCGGCCGTCGTTGTTCATGCTGGCACTGCTCGAGGTCGGCTCGGTTGCGCTGATGGTGGCGATGCTGCTGCTGGCGACGGGCACGCACGGCCTGTCGTTCGCCGGATTCGCCGCCCGCGCGCCACTGATGTCGCCGGGAATGCAGGTTTGGATCGGATTGCTGCTGCTGATCGGGTTCGGCGCCAAGCTCGGCCTGCTGCCGTTCTACGAATGGTTCCCCAATGCTTATGGCAGCGCCAGCGGGGCGACCGGCGCGCTGATGTCCGGCGTGGTCCTGAACGCCGCCTTTTTCGGGCTGGCGCGTGGCCTCGCCGACTGGCTTGCGCCGACCGACGGCACGGCGCTGACCTTGTTCCACGGCATTGTCGTGGCGGTAGGCGTGGTGAGCGCGATCCTGACTGTGCTCTACGCCTTCCAGCAGGACGACTGGCGCCGCCTGCTTTCCTTCTCTTCGGCGGAGAACGCTTCGCTCGCCGTCGTGCTGCTCGGCGCCTCGCTGATGTTCGGGCGTGACGGTCTGCGTGATCTCGCGGGGCTCGCCTGGATCGCCGCGCTGCTCCATCTCGGCGGACACGCGCTGGCCAAGGGCGCGTTGTTCCTCGCCGCCGACGGCGTGTTCGACGCGACCGGCAGCTACGAGCTGCGCCAGCAAGGCCTGCTGCGCCGCGCCGCCTGGCCGCTCGGGCTGGGCGCGCTGCTCGCCGCGGGCAGCCTCGCGGCGATGCCGCCGCAGGTCGGGTTCGTCAGCGAATGGTATCTGTTCCAGACAGTGTTCCAGGGCTTCCATCTTACCGGCCTCGGCGACCGGCTGCTGCTCGCCGCCGCTGGCGCTGGCCTTGCGCTCATTGCGGCGATCGCGCTCGCCACCTTCGTCAAATTGCTCGGCATCGGTCTGCTCGGTATTGCGCCCGAGCGGCAGCGAATCGGTCTGCCATACGCGTTGGCGGTCGGTGCGCTTGGTTTGGCGGTGACGGCGCTGGCGGTGGGTATGCCGGGCTGGCTCGCCGCTCTGGCCGAGGCCGCGCCGCCCTATGCCGATCAGGTCGCCGGGCGGATGCGCGAAGGCTGGCTGCTGGTGCCGCTGACCTCGAAATTCGCCTTCATCTCGCCGTCCAAGCTAGTCATCGCGATGCCGCTGCTCGCGTTGCTGCCGATCCTGTTCCTGCTCTTATCTCACACGACGCGGGTGCGGCGCGCACCGGTCTGGTACGGCGGCAAGCGGCAGGATCCGGTGGAGAGCGCCACCACCGCATTGTCCTTCTCGCAGGCGCTGCGCGAATTCTACAGCTTCGTCTATCGTCCGCAGCGCCGCACGCAGCGCGAGCTGGCCGAGGGCAGTTACGGCCAGCGCTATTTCATCCACCGGCTGGTGTTCACCCACGATGTCGCACCGGTATTCGGGCCGCTGCTGTTCCTGCCAGCCAAACGCCTGGCGATCGCGATCGCGCAGCGGCTGCGCCGGCTGCAATCGGGGCATCTCAACGCCTATCTGGCGTTCATTGCCGTGTTGCTCGTGCTGATCCTGATCGTCCCCTTGCTGCTGCGCTGACTTGCCGGAGACCTGATGACCGATAGCCTGCCCGAGATCACTCTTGTCCGTCACGGTGAGACCCTGTGGAGCCGGACACGCCGTCATACTGGCCGCACCGATATCCCCCTCACTCCCGCGGGCGAGGAAGCTGCGGTTGGCTTGACCGCCCGACTTCCTTCGCCGCCATTGCCGATTGTCTGGTCGAGCCCGTCGCAGCGCGCTTTCGATACGTGCCGGTTGGCAGGTTTTGCTGCCTGGTCGGCCAAGAAGCCTGATCTCGCCGAATGGGACTATGGCGATTACGAAGGCCGCACCACCGCCGACATCCAGGCCGAGCGGCCCGGCTGGAACCTGTTTCGCGATGGCTGCCCCGGGGGCGAGACAGCGGCCGATGTCGGCATGCGTGTCGATCGGATTATTGCCGCGCTGCGTGATGCCGATTGCAACGCACTGATCTTCTCCAGCGCGCATGTGATGGACGTGCTCGCCGCACGGTGGCTCGGCCTCGAGCCCCAACAAGGTTCACTGTTCGCGCTCGACACAGCGAGCATCAGCGTGCTCGGCTACGCGCACGACCAGAATGAGCCGGTCATCCTTCGCTGGAACCAGGTCGATCCCGCACCATCGGAAAGGCACGATCATGGTTGACCGATCGCACGATCGCACGCGGGCGCTTGTTGACCGCCTGCTCGACGACCCGTTGACGCAACTGGCCATGCAGGCCGACGGCGTCGATCGCGAAACGATGCGCAAGATGCTGGTAAAGGCGTCGCTTGCCGCACCGGCGCAAAGGCAGCTTGCGCCTCACGGCTATCGTCCCGGGGTCGGCATCGTTCTCTTCAATCGCGACGGTCATGTCTTTGCTGGCCGCAGAGTCGATGTCGATCATGAAGCATGGCAGATGCCGCAAGGTGGCATCGACACCGACGAAAGTCCCCGGGACGCCGCATTGCGCGAGATTCGCGAGGAACTTGGCACCGATAAGGTCGAGATCATCGCAGAAGCGCCCGATCTTCTCACCTACGATCTTCCTGCTCATCTCGTCGGCGTGACGTGGAGTGGCGGCTGGCGGGGACAGCGCCAGCGCTGGTTTGCGATGCGGTTCCTGGGCGAGGACGACGATATCAACGTCGCTACCGATAATCCCGAATTTTCCGATTGGCGCTGGGTTGAACTCGAAGATTTTCCGGCTTTGGTGGTGGCGTTCAAGCGGGATGTCTATCAGCGGATAGCGGAACAATTCGCGGAGCATCGCTCACAGTGACGATCGTCTCCCGCCGCCCGGCTTTCCCCGTAGGCTCAGTGTAAAATCTCCGATGCTGCTGACGCCGCAAGCCGATAAGGCAGACACAAAGGCGGCCGCTCCGACGCGCCTGTCGACCTTTCGCCTCCTCGGTCCGGCATTCGTCGCGGCCGTCGCCTATATCGATCCGGGCAATTACGCGACCAACATTCAAGCCGGCGCGCGTTACGGATATCTACTGCTGTGGGTGGTTCTGTGGTCGAGCCTGATCGGTGTCCTGATCCAGTTGCTCTCGGCCAAGCTCGGTATTGCGACGCAAGCGAGCCTGGCCACGCTGATCCGGGACCGCCTGCCGCGTTGGGCGAGCATTGGCTATTGGCTCCAGGCTGAAATACTGGCGATCGCCACCGATCTTGCCGAATTCGTCGGCGCGGCGCTCGGGTTCCATCTGCTCTTCGGAATCAGCCTCCTGGAAGGTGCGGTCATCACCGGTATCGTCAGCAGCATGATCCTGGCAATCGAGCGCCGAGGACTAAAGCCGTTGGAACTGGTGATTGCCGCAATGCTCGGTGCGGTGGCGCTGATCTACCTCGCGGAACTCTATCTCAGCCATCCCGACCTTGGCAGGCTGGTCGGCGGCACAGTGATGCCCGGGTTCGCCGGCCAAGGAAGCATTCTTCTCGCTGCCGGAATCCTCGGCGCAACGGTTATGCCGCACGTCATCTATCTACACTCCGCGCTAATGTCGCCCGAGGCCCGCCGAGCCTCTTCGGCACGCACGCTGTACCGGGCGACAATGTGGGACGTAGGGCTAGCGATGACGTTGGCGACCTTCGTCAACCTCGCAATGCTGGCGATGGCCGCGGCGACGCTCGGCGGCAGCGATCACGATATAGGATCAATTGAGCAAGCCTATCGCACACTCGCTCCCGTCCTGGGCCACCGCGCTGTCGCGGTGTTCGGCCTCTCTCTAATCATCGCCGGCATCTCTTCAACGGTCGTCGGAACGCTTGCCGGGCAGGAAGTGATGCAGGATTTCACGCATCTGAAGATCCCGATATGGGTGCGGCGCGCAATTACAATGCTGCCATCCTTCGCGGTGATCGCGGCTCATGCCGACGTTACCACCGTCCTGGTTGTAAGTCAGGTCGTCCTGAGCTTCGGCATTGCGCTGGCCATCGTCCCGTTGTTGCTCCTCACGAGCAATCGCCCCTTGATGGGCGATTTGGTCAACCATGGCTGGACGTCGATTGTTGGGTGGGGCTGCGTCATACTGATCGTCGCGCTCAACATCATCGTGCTGTCGAGTACCTTCGGCGTGACGCTATAGCTGGTCTGCGTTTTAGCCGCAGCCTGCCTGCTTGCCACACTAGAGCATCGCGGCAAGTCGGTAGCGTACCCGGCCTGATAGGTCTTCGAGGCTCATAGGGTGATCGCGCGCCGTCGACACTGGCGATCAGCGCTGCGGTTTTGATCGACCGCTCAGACCGCATTCGGGCGATTGAGACTTGAGGTGCAGCATCGCCTGGTTGGCTGCTCATATGTTATTCGAGATCACGTGCAGTCCCAATGACGTCGCTGATACCGCACATCCGGCGAACAGAATTGACGGCGACAAGGGATGAAGAAGGCGGGCGTGAAGCGCGATCGCGACCACGATCCCGAGCGCGATAGCCAGTGCCGCCACGGCCGGGTTTGCGAACAGGGATGCGCCGAGCCAGGTGGCTGCGACCTTGTAGCCTTGGATCAAGGTGACTTGGGCACCCCGCTTTTCTGCGGCCACGGGTTCGTTGGGATCGTCCAGGCTGATCAGCACTCGGCAAATGTCCGCCCCGTGGGCAATGCGACGTCCAGCGGCGAGCAGAAAGAAGAAGCGAAATCCAACGAGCAGGACGATCAACCCGCCGGCTTCGCGTGTAGCCGGTGACGGATCCTGGCTGACGATGAGGTACGCGATCGCCGCCAAGGCCGCGAGGAGCATCCCGCCGACCAGTGCGCCGCGGAGATAGTTGCCGCGCGCGTGCCACCCGAAATGCCGCGCCGCCTGGTCGGTGACGTGCAATTCGGTAACAGCCACGAGGAATGCGACGCTCGACGCTGCCAACGAGAGCGCCGAGAAGGCGTTCACAGCCTGATGGGAAGCGATGGACGTGCTCCTATCCGCGGTTCAACGGAAAGGAGTCATCAGCGCGGCACTTTCGCCCCGAGCGGTTCGGCCTCAAGGCCCGGCAGAATCCATTGCCGCCGCGGTGATAACGGGCGCTGAAGCTCCCCGTCAATCGTCAATTGCCGTGGTTCGAAACATCGCACGGTTCACGGCAAGCAGGCCGTGGCAGCGGCGCTCCGGGTCTGAAGCGCCGCTGCTTCGCATCGTCATTTAGGCGCTGTAGTACATATCGTATTCGACCGGGCTCGGGGCGGTTTCGAAGCGGATCACCTCGGGCCACTTGAGCTCGGCATAAGCGTCGATCTGATCCTTGGTGAAGACGTCGCCCTTCAGCAGGAAGTCATGGTCCTCCTGCAGCGCGACGAGCGCCTCGCGGAGCGAGCCGCAGACGGTCGGCACGTTGACCAGTTCGGCGGGCGGCAGGTCGTAGAGGTTCTTGTCCATCGCGTCGCCGGGGTGGATCTTGTTCTGGATGCCGTCGAGCCCGGCCATCAGGATCGCGGCGTAGCAGAGGTAGGGATTGGCCATCGCGTCGGGGAAGCGGAACTCGACGCGCCTCGACTTGGCGCCGGTGCCATAGGGGATGCGGCACGACGCCGAGCGGTTGCGGCTCGAATAGGCCAGCAGCACCGGTGCCTCGAAGCCCGGCACCAGGCGCTTGTAGCTGTTGGTCGCCGGGTTGGTGAAGGCGTTGAGCGCGCGGGCGTGCTTGATGACGCCGCCGATGAAGTAGAGGCAGGTGTCCGAAAGCCCAGCATAGCCGTTGCCGGCGAACAGCGGCTTGCCCTTTTCCCAGATCGAGAAGTGGGTGTGCATGCCCGATCCGTTGTCGTCCTTGATCGGCTTGGGCATGAAGGTCGCGGTCTTGCCGTAGGCGTGTGCGACCTGGTGGACGACATATTTGTGGATCTGCATCCGGTCGGCGGTTTGCGTCAGCGTGCCGAAGGTCAGGCCAAGCTCGTGCTGCGCGGCGGCGACCTCATGGTGGTGCTTGTCGCAGGGCAGGCCCATTTCCATCATCGTCGAAACCATCTCGCCCCGGATGTCGACCGCCGAATCGACCGGCGCGACGGGGAAATAGCCGCCCTTGGCGCGCGGGCGGTGGCCCATGTTGCCGCCTTCATAGTCGCGGCCCGAATTGCCGGGGAGTTCGATATCGTCGATCGCGTAATAGCTGGTCGAATAGCTGTTCTCGAACTTGACGTCGTCGAACATGAAGAACTCGGCCTCGGGGCCGACATAGGCGGTGTCGCCGATTCCCGTGGTGCGCAGATACGCTTCGGCACGCTTTGCGGTGGTGCGCGGGTCGCGGGAATAGCCCTCGCCGGTGGCCGGCTCGACCACGTCGCAGAACACGATCAACATTGGCGTTGCCGAAAATGGATCGGTGTAAACCGCGTCGAGGTCCGGCATCAGGATCATGTCCGAATCATTGATCGCTTTCCAGCCCTCGATCGAGGAGCCATCGAACATGATTCCATCGGTTAGCGCATCCTCGTCGATGACACTCGAGACCATGGTGAGGTGCTGCCACTTGCCCCTCGGGTCAGTGAAGCGGAGGTCGACCCATTCTATCTGCTCATCCTTGATCTTCTCCAGGATCGTTGGTGCCTGCTTGGCCATTGGAACTGTCTCTTTCTTTGGGCTGGTGAGCGCAGGGAACGGCGCAAGCCATTCATCACGCTTCAAAAGGGCTATTGATTGGAGAACGCTGGCGTGTTGCCTGTGCCTCTTCCGGACGGCGGAGCGGCCGCTCGGACGATTTCACACGATTCACGAAGTCAGTGGCTCCTCCAACCGGTCATGCGACATCGGTAGGAGTCATCAGCCCCCGGCAGCACAACCCTGGGCGGTTCGGCCTGAAGGCCCGGCAGATTCCATTGCCGCGGGGGAGATAGTCGCAACAATAGTATTACGTCAACATGGTAGTTTTACGATACACTATTTCGCCGAATTGGGTCATGAAAACGCCAAATTGCGGTACGCATGAAGCGCATGCTGCTCAGCCCGCAATGTCGATCTTTACGCCGATCCACGTAAGTACACCGCCGCCGACCATGATCACCGTCGCCCAGAACCAGGCTCGCCCGCGGAAGCTGCGGGCGAGCACCGCCCCGAGCAAGCCGAGCAAGGCAATATCGCCGGCGACACCCAACCATGCTGGACGCGGGAGCCAGACGCACAGCAACAGCGACACGACCGATCCAGCTATCCCGCAGATCGAGGCGAGAGCCGCACCACCGATCGATTGCAACAAGGCGCGCCTCCCCAGACGCGACGCGACCAGCTTTCCATGCGCGGTCAAGTTAAGCTGGCGTTCGGCGCGCGACAGGTCGGCACGCAGCTCGGCATAGTGAGCGACGAAGAACACGAATACGGTGGTGAGTCCGCTCGCCGCGCCGACGCGCAGCGCCAGCATCAGGTCCGCGCCGCCGCCGTCGAGCAGCTTGCCCGCTGCCAGTATCAGCGCGTTGAGGATGCCGTCGACGAACCCAGCGACGATATCGAGCCGGTTGCGCGGCTGCGCGAGCCAGCGCCACAACCTCATCGCGCGCGCGGCACGTAATCGACGATGTGATCGCCACATACCAGCTCGTCGAGGCTGTGGACTACCGCACCGCTGCTCTCGATCGCGCGGACCAGCTCGTCATAATCCATGTTCTCGCCCTCGATAGTGATGCTGGTGCCGATCGTCTCCTGATCGACCTCGGTGACGGTGATGTTGTGCGCGGCGACCCCGGCACAGCGCTGGATCGCCTGCGCGATCTCGATCAGCGAGGGCATCGCCAGCGCCTTGTCAACGTCGATCACGACGCGACGGATGTTGAGCGCATCGGTCATTCAGCGGCCTCCTGGCGCTTGGCGGGCGCGCCGAACACGCTCGCGTAGAGATCCTCGCCGAAACTGGTCGCGCGCGGCACGCCCGGCGTGAGGCGGAACGGCCGGCTACCGTCCTCGGCGCGCTCAGCGCGAAGAAACAACGCGCGGGCGTCGTCGCGCCCGGCGGCGCGATGGGCATATTCGAACAGATGAGTGACGAACACGATGCGTGCGCCCCCGGCGCGCATGCTCTCAATCACCTCATCTGCAATCTCCGAAGCCTCGCGCTCACTGGTCGAGGCGAACGACTCATTGAGCAGAACAAGCGCGTTTGGCGCCATGTGATCGACAATTGCACTCATTCGCGCCAATTCCTCATCGAACTTGCCGCTTTTCATCGCGGCGTCCTCCTCGCGCTTGAAATGCGTCATCACCGCTGGGGCGAGAGACAGCCGCAGGCTCTGGGTCGCAACGAACAGCCCGGCACCCGCCATCATTTGTGCCGCGCCGATGGCCCGCAGCAATGTCGACTTGCCGCCCTGGTTGGCGCCCGTGATGACGATCAGGTCGCGGCCGTCGGCATCGACGTCGTTGGGCACCGCCTTGCTGCCGATTGCCAGGGCCAGCGCTGGCTCGCACAGCCCTTCAGCGGCGAAGGCATTGAGATCATCGACAATCTCGGGAAACGATGTCGTCACATCTTTTGCAACGAGCGCCTCATGGAGCGCTACAGCCCCGACATAAAAGGCGGTTTCGGCGCGCAGCATGGCGAAGAAATCACGGATATGCAGCGCTGCCTCGCCGAGCGCCTGCGCGGCGATGGCGACACCGCGGTTGGAGACGCCGCGCAAGGCGCGCTGGCCTGCTTCGTCGCTAGGCGCCAACGAAAAGCTGTACTGCTCGCGCTCACGCCTGCCAAACAGCCAGGGCAGCCATTGTCGGAGCCATCGATGCCACCAACTTTCTTCGTCGACCGGCGGCTGGTGAAGTCGGAAATCGACCGCACGGTTGCCGGAACCGAGCGCAGCACTCATCAGCACGCCATCACGCATCTTGAGCTCGCGCAACCGTTGCTCGATGCTGGCGAGATAGGCGTCGTTCAGCTCGTCGCGGATCATTGCATGGAAGCGCCGCCAACCCGGAGCCTCGACGCGGTCGATCTCCCGCACTGACAGACGTTGAAGCCGGCGTAGCGGACCGAGCATCGCTTCCAGCATCTCGATCGCCCAGCGCAGCACCGCATCGGGATAGTCGCGCATCATCGTGCCGAGGAAATGCCGGTGTTGCTCGGCGACGGCCGCTTCGGCGATAGCATGGAGCTCGCGTAACGCCTTGGGGGTCTTGAGCGCGTCGGCAAGGATCGCCTGGCGGTGGCGGATTGTCTCGGCGTCATTGTCGGGCGCATTGAGCAATTCGCGGGTAAAGGCCGCGCGCACGTCGTCGGCTTCGCCGGCCGCGGCGTCGATCAGCGTGTCGAGCGCGAGATCGTGGCGCAGCGCGGCGGCGTTCCAGGGATAGGCACGGGACGGATCAAAATTGTCGAGTCCGTGCGCCATGCGTCCGGTACGCCGTGCCTCGCCAAGCGCGGCGGCCTTGCCAACCCAGATCCAGTCGGATTCGCGATCTGGAAATAGGAGGAACGCCTTCATGCTGCGCCGAGCCGTTCTTCTATCTGCTCGCGCGTTAGACGGTATTTGGCCGCAATGGCGCGTGCATAAGCAAGGCCATCGGCAGCTCGGCGTTCCACTTTAAAGGTGCGGTGCGCGGGATCGTCCGGATCAACCTGGCTGACCACGCTGACCAGCGCCGGATCGACCTCGCTGAGGCCGTCGAGGAAGCTCACCCACACGCCGATCACGCCGCGTTCCACCAGTTGTGCGGCGACGCGGCGGCTGAGCACGCTGGCGTCGCGAAAAGTAGTCGAGGCAAACAATTCGTTCATGATGATAATGCTGTCGCCGGTGGCCGCCTCGAGAATGGCATGGAGGCGAACCAGCTCGTCCTGCAATTTTCCATTGGCGGTTGCGGAGAGTTCGCGCCGCTCGAAATGGGTGAAAATCTTATCGAACAGGCGCAGCTTCGCCTTCCTGCCCGGCACCGGCAGTCCCAGCGCGGCGAGAAAATGGAGCTGACCGAACATCCGTGCGAAGGTCGTCTTACCGCCCTGATTTGGCCCCGAGACGATGAAGATTCGTTCGCCCGCACCAAGCCGCATGTCGTTGTGGATTAGCGCCGTCCCGCGCGTACCGAGGGCGTGTGCTAGCGCCAGGTCGAACGCATCATCCGCGAACACAGCTCTGTCGGTGGTCGTCTCGGGATAGCAGAAGTCGTGGCCGGCCTTGGCAATCGGGTCGATCAGCGCACGCCATCCGAGATAGAATTGCGCCTCACGGTCGACCCGCTCAATCACGGGATCAACAAAGCCGTTACCATAGGTCTCCGTGACCGCGGCAAGCTCGGTGAAGACATCGGGAAAGGCGTGGGCGACGTGATCGAGGATGCGTTCCTCAATCATATTGAGGTTTTCGCTTTGAGCATGGTCAAAGGAAAACTTCTCATCATCGCCCTGGACGAACCGGGCGAAGTCTTCCTCGATTGCACTTCCGTAATCGGCTTCCTCGGCAAATGGCGTGACGCGGACGTCAAGGCCCTGGATCAGGACGGTATAGCGCAGCGCTGCCAGCCGGTCTCCAAGCGCCTCGACGCGATCGCGCATCGCGATGAACGCAGCCGAGGCGACATAATCTTTGCCGTAACGGCAGAGCATCGTCAGCGCCTCGGATTGAGGCCGCAACCGCTCGAGATCTGCGACCAACGCGGCAGCGCCACGAGAGTAATCGAGCAGCGCGCCAAGCCTCCAGCGCTGTCGCTCAAGCGAATGGCGCTGCTTGTCGGCGCGTTCGATATTGGCGCGGCTACGCCGCATCGCCGTAGCGAATGCTTCAATCGCTGCCTTCAGCTCGGGTGTCTCGAAATCACGAAAAACAACCTGGCGATATGCGACGGCATCGGAATCGTGAAGCGGCGCCTCGAAGATCGGCGTTAACTCGTAAGTCTCGCGCCCTACTGTGGCGGCGGCGATGATCTGATCGAGGTTGAGATCAACCAGACATGCTGGCCGACCCTCCCCGGAGGAGCCCGGCCCATCCGCATACAGCAGGCTAACGGAGGGGGACGCATGCTGAGCGGGGGTGTCGCGGGGATTGAGCGGCATCCAGGCTCCTACCGGTTCGGCATCGGTAGGAGTCATCAGCCACGACGGCGGTTTTTGCACGAAGGGCGGACTCCATCGCCCACTTGGATTAACTCAACAGAGCAAAATTAGTTTCCCGCTCGTCACGATTCTTCCGACGCTGGCTGAAGCGTCGTCGGGATCACCTCTGTGACATTAGGGGCAGCGAGATATTTGCCCCTTTATCACCCCGAATCGACTCCCAATCCGCATGCGAACACCTATCTCTGCACAGGAGGTACGATGCCATGTCGACCGAAATGGAGATGGAGTTTCACGAGCGCCGCGAGGCGCAGGAAAATGCGCTGGCGGATTCTGCCGCCAACAATACGGCGCGAAAGCTTCATCGCGAAATGGCCGGCCGACATCGTCAGGAGGCAAGGAGAAAGGCCATCGTCGAAGTCTGACTCTCGCACGGTTGGTCCATGTTTCAAGTCGATCCCGGCGTGGCGCGGATCAGTCGTGCTCACGCTCCGTTCTTTTGAGGTTCACGGCATCATTCATGCCGCGAGCGGTCAGGACAGTCCAATCTTGCAGGACCAAAGTGCCGCGCCTAATATCCGCTGACATCAAAGGGGATGGAGTTCCCCGCTCATAACCGCCGCCAGGCTGATGACTCCTATTCGACAATGGGAGAGGGCTATGGCGGGCCAATTTCGGTATATCGAGATGAGCTACCGGTGCGCGGGTTTCCGGACCGGAGCGATTATCCGCGCGCCTTTGTCTTATGCAAATGCCTCCGCCCGACGAGCTCTTTCGGATTGCATGCGCCGCGGGCCGGCCGACAAGTTTTCCTCGCTGGAGTCAGTTCGCTTCGGCACCGTCCGGCCCGTTGGGCGGACCGTCTCTCCTCGCTTTAGTCAAATAGCGTCGTTTACGGGTCTGCCGATCCGCCTGATCGCCTGCGATGTCGAGGCCGTCCTCGAGAGCGACGGAACTCTTGCACCAACGACAATCGAAGCAGCGGCCAGAATTGCCGGGGCAGGGATCGACCTGACGTTCGTCAGCGCGCGATCCCCCTTCGCGGTCGGATCGATTGCGCGGACCATCGGCTTGAATGTTCCAACGGCCGCTTTCAACGGAGGAATGATCGTCGACCCTAGAGGGACAATTCTGTCCGACCATCCGCTGCCAGCCGCCACGAGCAGGGTCGTGCTTGGGTTATTCGATGCGGCCAAGGTGACGATCTGGGTTTATGCACAAGGGCGTTGGTTTACCAACAACTCCAGCAATCCGCGCAACCGGCGGGAACAGCAGGCCTCCCGAGCTCAGCCCATTGTCGTCCCTCACTTCGACACCTTGCTAGGGCGGATCGACAAGATCGTCGCTGTGTCGGACGACGTGGCCCACATACGCCAGCTTGAATATGTGGTGAAAGAAACGCTCGGCGCTCGCGCGGAGGTGTCACGACCACAGGACTGCTACTGCGATGTCGTCCATCCCATCGCCAATAAGGCTGCCGGCATCATGATGCTGGCCAAAATGATCGGCGTGCCTTTATCCCAGATCGCGGTCATTGGCAGTTTGCCAGCTGACGTCCCGATGATGATCCGAGCGGGCTATTCGTTCGCGCTCGACACTGCGCCCGAGGAAATCGCGGCTGTTGCCACCCGGGTGGTCGGAACGGGCAAAGGCGGCACGACCGCGGCATTGGACGCGCTCGTAGCCGCACGTGGTGTCTTCATTACTTCTCCCGCGAAGCCGCAAACCGCACCTGGGGTCCGATCCCGTCAAACGCACTGATTTCATGGTCCGGTCGTCAAACGCCGACCAATAGAAATCGCGCGCCGATCACAAGTCCTTATTTCAGGAGGCTTTTATGGCAGTCCAATACAGCTTCGTCATGAAAAATCTGACGAAGACGTTTCCCGGCGCCTCAAGAGCAGTTCTCAATGACATCAGCCTGCAGTTTCTGCCTGGTGCAAAGATTGCCATCATCGGCGTCAACGGCACCGGTAAATCGACGTTGATGAAGATCATGGCTGGGATGGACACCGACTTTCAGGGTGAAGCCTGGGCGGCTGAAGGGCTGACTGTGGGCTATTTGCCTCAGGAACCACAACTGGACCCCGACAGGACGGTAAAGGAGAGTGTGAGAGACGGCATCCGTGCGGTGGCGGATCTGGTCGAGCGGTTCAATGCGATCTCGGCAGAAATGGCAAATTTGGCGGCCGACACTGACTTCGATGCCCTCATGGCGGAAATGGGACAACTCCAGGAGAAGATCGACGCAGCCGACGGTTGGACGCTCGATAATCAGCTAGAGATTGCCATGGCCGCGCTCGGTTGTCCGCCGGGCGACTTTCTGGTGAGTGAACTCTCAGGCGGCGAGAAACGTCGGGTCGCGCTGACCAAATTGCTGCTTGAAAAGCCCGACATACTGCTTCTCGACGAGCCTACCAATCATCTCGATGCCGAGAGCGTAGCATGGCTCGAGCGGCATCTGATCGACTATCCCGGGAACGTGATCCTTGTTACCCACGACCGCTACTTTCTCGATAACGTCGTAAGCTGGGTGCTCGAGCTCGATCGCGGGCGCTATTATACGTACAATACCAATTACTCCGGTTTCCTCGAGGCGAAGGCCAAACGCATGGCGCAAGAGGAGCGTGCCGAGGAAGGGCGTCAAAAGGCGATCCGGGACGAATTGGAATGGATGCGGCAGAGCCCCAAGGCGCGCCAGACCAAATCCAAAGCGCGCATCCGTGCGTTCGACGAACTCGTCGAAAGGCAGGCGGAACGCGCGCCGGACAAGGCACAGATATTAATCCAGATGCCCGAGCGGCTGGGCAGCAACGTGATTGAGGCGAACAACCTCAGGAAGGCTTACGATGACAAGCTGCTCTTCGATCATCTCAGCTTCACGCTGCCACCGGGCGGCATCGTAGGCGTGATCGGACCAAATGGCGCGGGCAAGACAACGCTGTTCAAACTCATCACTGGCCAGGAAGCACCCGATGAGGGTTCGATCAAGGTCGGAGCGACCGTGCGGCTCGGCTATGTCGATCAGTCGCGCGATACGCTCGATCCAGACAAAACGATCTGGGAAGAGATCTCGGCGGGTAACGAGCGTTTCCGTTTCGGTGCCTTCGAGGTGCCGACACGTGCCTATGTCGCAGCATTCGCTTTCAAAGGTGCTGACCAACAAAAGAAGGTCGGACAGCTATCCGGAGGGGAACGAAACAGGGTGCATCTGGCAAAGATGCTTGCGGCGGGCGGCAACGTGCTGTTGCTCGATGAGCCCACCAATGATCTTGACGTCGGCACGTTGCGTGCGCTCGAGGAGGCCCTTGAAAGCTTCGCGGGTTGTGCGGTGATCACGAGCCACGACCGCTTCTTTCTCGATCGGCTCGCGACCCATATGCTCGCTTTCGAGGGCAACGGCCATGTCGAATGGTTTGAAGGCAATTTTGAGGCTTATGAAGAAGATAAGCGGCGACGATTGGGCGACGCGGCTGATCGCCCCGACCGAGGGACACACAAAAGACTTACGCGCTAGGCAATTCTGCCAATCTGGGTTCCACATCGAACCTCGGTGACAAACGCGCGATTGCGATCTGCGCGCGGATGGTGATTGACGCCCTCGCGCGCGCTCGCCTATCCATTGCACGGGCAATGGAATCTGCCTGGCCGAAATGCCAAACCGCTCGGACTTGGACCCGCCGGGCTGATGACTCCTACCGACGTCGCAAGACACGGGCGTGGAGTATTTCCGTTGGCTGGCCATTACAGGAAGATATCTGCCTTCGGGCAGTTGCAGCGCCCGTTTTGCCGAATCCCCAGGACGCATAATCGGCGGAATGTCGAGCGGTGACGGCGTTCCTGGATGCTTACCAGCGGATGCTTGAGACGGGCGAGATCGAACTCGATCGCGATCAATCGAGGGCCGTCGAGGCCTTGGAATCGCTCTCGGCAGACCTATCGGCCGAGCGACACGGATTGTTCGCAAGTCTTCGATCCCGCGGCGCACCCTGCGGAGTCTATCTGTGGGGATCGGTCGGACGCGGCAAGTCGATGCTGATGGACCTCTTCTGCCACACCGTTTCGATCACCCCGAAGCGCAGGCTGCATTTCCATGCCTTCATGGAAGAGGTGCATGCCGAGTTGAATGCCCAGCAGGACGGCGAGCACGATGGGGATACGATGCGCGGCATCGCTGCCGCCCTTAGCGAGAGGGCTCGGCTGCTCTGTCTCGACGAGCTTGAGATTATCGACATGACCGATGCCGTGATTGTGGGTCGGCTCTTTGAGGCACTGACCGCCGAGGGCGTGGTGATCGTCATCACCTCGAACGATGCTCCGGACGACTTGTATCGCGACGGTCCCAATCGCGATGCGTTTCTTCCGTTCATCAGTCTTCTCAAGCAACACATGCACGTGGTCGAGATCGGCGGCACGCTCGATCGTCGCAATGACGCGGTCCGCATCGACAAGGCGTATTTTTGCCCGATCAACGACGATACCGCTGCACAATTCGATGCCGCATGGGATCGTGTCCGGGAAGGTCGATCGGAGGCGCCGGTCGACATAGTCACTCACGGCCGGGTGGTTCGGTTTCCGCGCGCTGTCGGCAATTCTGTTCGTGTGACATTCGGGGAGGCCTGCGCGGGTCGGCTGAGCGCTGATGACCACAACGCATTAGCTGCGCGCTTCGATCGCGTCTTCCTCGATGGCGTGCCGCGCCTCAGCGCGGAACATCGGGATGAGGCGCGCCGGCTCGTGACACTAATCGACGCCCTGTACGAAGCGCGAGTACGCCTTGTCGTCCTCGCGGAGGTGCCGCCTGAACAGCTCTTCGCCGATCCCGCCCAGAACGATCATCAACGGACCGTCTCGCGTCTAAAGGAAATGCGTGGCGACGCATGGCCGCCGATGGGCGACAAGGGAGAGTGACATGAACGAGGCCTTCCACCGTTTTGCCAGGTTGGCAGCCGAAGCGACGGGCTCGCCTTGGGCCTTCACGATGGCGGTAGTCATCCTGATTCTCTGGGCCGCGCTCGGCCCTCTATTCGACTTTTCCAATGGTTGGCAGCTTTCGATCAACACCGCCGCGTCGATCGTGCCGACATTGATGGTGTTCCTTATTCAAAACACCCAGAACCGCGATGCACGAGCGATGCACCTGAAGATCGACACGCTGATCGCCGACGCCGAGGGTGCGCGATCTTCCTATATCGGCCTTGAGTCACTATCCGAGAGCGACATGGATCGCCTCGCTGCGAGCCTCAGGCGCCGAGAGGGGAACGAAGGTGACGGGCAAGGCTAAGGCACCCGGGATCGCCTGACCGTGAAAATGCAGTCTTCAGAAACAGGCTGGAAGTGAATTCGAGGTCGTATTCCAGCGGGCATTGGCATTTAATGCCGAGCGGTTGACCACTTCGGGACACGTTGCGTCATGCTCAAGTCATTTCCTCCGCAGCCTGGAAGCGACAGCCTGCCGCCCAAGTGTCGGTGGATCGATCTGATCGATCCCAGCGATAGCGAGATCGCGATAGTCCGCGAGCGCTTTGGAATTGAAGTACCAACCCTTGAGGATTTGACGAGGATCAACGCAAGCAGTCGGTTGCGGGCCTGTGGAGACACGCTTCTCATGAGCGCCCCACTTATCTCCGGGACCGATACGGACCGCTGGCAAATTGCGCCTGTCGGCTTCATCCTGGCACCAACCGTCTGCATCACCGTTCGCTTCGTCACACTGAACGCGTTCGATGTCGTCGCCAAGGGAATCGCCGACGATCCCGACATCGCGCCTGCCGAGATTTTTATCCGGTTGCTCGAGGAAATTGTTGACCGCGCTGCGGACCATCTTGAACGGGCATCAGGTGTGGTAAATGACACATCGCAGTCGATTTTCTTCGACGAGCCCAAGCGAAGACAATTGAGCAAGAACACAGCCCGGTTCCGCGAGGCGATGCGTACGATTGGTCAGGTCAGCGATCACGTTTCGCGAGTCCGGTACGCGTTTCTAAGCATCGGGCGGATGGCCACGTTCGTGATGGATCGTTGCACGCCCAAGATCGAGGGCGATCTTCGCGATAGGCTTGATGGCATTCGCGATGACATCAAGTCGCTCGATGAATATGAAGTGAGCCTCTCCGAGCGGATCCAATTATTGCAGGATGCCGCCACCGGATTCATCAGCATCGAGCAAAACGACGTGGTCAAGGTGCTGACCGTCGTCTCGGTGGCGGGCGTGCCCCCGGTGCTTGTCGTCGGCATTTACGGAATGAATTTCAGATATATGCCCGAATTGGGCTGGCATTGGGGCTACCCCTTCGCGCTCGTGCTATGTCTGGTGTCGGTGATCGTGCCGCTGCTGTGGTTCAAGTGGCGCGACTGGATCTGAGAGACCGCGTATTCTGGTGATACGTCGACTATGCGAGGTGCGCGAGACTACGACCGCGCGCGACAACGTGAAATGCCCTAAACGTCCATCCTGCAAGCGGCGGGCTCGCGAAGTGACGGCCCTGGCGTCGCTTAAGTCGAGACCGGCCGGCCCAGAGGCGCGCACCCCTGATTTGTCTCCGTCACAACTTTTCATCGCTGGCGATCGGGCAGCAATTAGCCTAGTCTCGCGAGCGGAGATGGAGTCCTCCGCAAGCGCCGGCCCACCGGCTGATGACTCCTGCTGAGCATTGCCCGGTAGGAGATCACCGAATGTACGATGCCGTCTCATCGACGCGGACAACCGATCACCAAGACATCGAAGCGGCCGTCGGAAGGCTGCGCAATCTTCACGACGGCGAAGCAGCGATGCTGGCCGTGGTGGCGCTTGGCCCGGCGGCGCGTGAGCCGCTGGGTGCGTTACTACGCGAACGCGAACCCAGCGGCATCTTTCAGCCACGCTGTCTCGCCGCCCGCGCCCTGGGATTGCTTCACGGGGACGAATTGCTGATCGATTTCCTCCGCAACCCGCGTTTTCCCGATTCCCCTGTTGAACGGGCCGGCGAGGACGCGGCGGTCAATGCCGCCGCGCGCGCGCTCGGCCGGCACTGTCCGGAGGGGGCGCTCGATTTGCTCATCGAGATTGGCTGCGGTCGCCCGCATCTAGATGGCGTGATCGAGGCGCTCGCCGGCTATGTTCGGGCCGAAGCAATCCCAGCTCTGACCGCTGGGCTCGCCGAGGACGTTAGCCGCAATGCGGCGGAAGCAGGCTTGCGGGCGATTGGAGCACCGGCCCAGCCGCTGCTACTGACGATCGCCTATGAGATCGACCCGGACACCGAGACCCACCGACGCCAGCGGCACGCCGCACTCGCCGTCCTGCTCGACATCGGCGCGCCCGACGGGGCTGGACCGGCGCTCGAAGCACTCATCGGCGACGAGGATTCGATGATCGCGGCGGCGGCCTCGGGCGTCGTGCTGCGGTTTGGGCCAACGTCGCTGCAACGTCGCGCAGGTGCGCGTCTCATCGAACTCGAGCGCGGCGCCGAGATTCGCCTCGCGATAGAGATTGCCGCAATCCGCCAGCGTGTTGCCGGGACAGCGGTATGAGGAGTCTTGGTGATCCCGCTTTCTTCCGACTGTTCGACGCGCTGGTGGTCGAGGCCAATCCGCAGGCTGGATTGAAAAAGCCTCGTTGGTCGATTGCAGATACCGACTGGCAATGGGAGCGTCATACCTTCGGAGGAGCAACGCACAGCTTCACAATGGAGACTTGCACCGTCGTCAGGCGGCCGCCGAAGAGTTGGACATTACTCGTTGTCAAGGAATTCTGGTGGACCGCTGACCAGCGCAAGCCCTTGCGGGACCTGCGCTGGGCGAAGCTCGTCTCGGGCAGTCGTGCCGACACGATGCGGTGGTTGCAAGCGCGTGACAGAACGCGACTGGCGTTCGGGGGCGCCTCCAACATTTCGGATTGAGTGCCGCGTTCCCGTCGTCAATGCCATGCGACTTTTGGCGCCGTTTATTCTGATCGTGCCGAGCTCGAAATCGGAGGAGTAAGACCGCCGTGCCGTATCACCGCCAGAACGAGCAAAGTTGCCGTCATGGTGACGATGCCGGCGATGATCGGACCTAAAGTCAGCCGCCAGCTTGTAAAGCCGAGGCCGAGAGCAGCGGGCATTGCGGTCTGGACCAACATTGCCCCGCTGATGTTGGCCAGGGCCATTTTGGCCTTGCCGCGCCGCACCCAGAGGATCGTGTTCAGCACTTCGGGAAGTTCGGTGGCGAGGGGGGACAACAACAGACCGGTGGCCTGTTGATCGAGACTGAGTGCCGTGCCCAGACGCTCGAGTTCGTCGACAAAAAAGTGAGAGGCGATCGCTAGAACAGCAAGCGCGCAACCGGTCTGGACAAGTGCGATGACCAGCGAAGGCCTCTGAAGGCCCGGCGCGAGAAAAAGTGCTGGAGGCGCCTTGGCGGAAGCCGCACTTCCGGAGCGAGTGGTTCGCCAGACATAAACGCCATACGCGATCAAAAATCCGATAGATGCCCAGCGTTTTCCGGGGAAGATTACGAGTCCCAGCAACAATTGTGCGCCGAACATCGCGAGGAACCACATCTGGTCGGAAACCAGTCGGCTTCGATCCGATGTGGAGAAACCGTCGGCATTCGTCTGGCCGGATCTTCGCTTGGTTAGTGCAAAAATCCCATAACCGGCGGTGCTCAGTGCCAGCGGCCCGCCAAGTGCGGTGCCGATGCCGATATCGCCGGTTCGACCTCCGCCTGTCAGGACGGCGACCAGCGTTATCATCGTTTCAGGGAGAGCGGTGCCCAACGCTGCCAGAATTGCGCCGGTGGCCGTCTCGCCAAGGCGGAGACGACGACCGACCCATTCTATTGCATTCACAAAAACGACGCTGGCGCCATAGATAGCGATTGCCGCCGCCAAAGCGATTGCAACGCTTGACGCAAATGTCATCAAATACCGGCCGCGGATTTATGCAACGACTCCCGAGCGGCCCTCGGCCCGCGAGGACGCCAGGTCAGGATTTGCACGATTGCGGTTTCTGGTCGGGGACAGTTACCTCGACTTGCTGACTGCTGCCGGACACCGTGTAGCCGCCCCCGGAAAATGGGCCGCCAGGCGTTGCCGCCATGAGGTGATGGATCGCGCCGTTTTCGCCGGTGCGCAGGTTGAGCGACAGGTCATCGGCGAAGAAATCGATATAAACGAGACTATTGTCCTTGCACCTGAAAGACTGGCTCTTCGTGATCGCCGGCGGCAGCTTCACCGGTGCGGCAACATTGGGAGGCTGGTCGACAGCCTGCTTCTGCTTGCATCCGGCTAGTAACAGCAGGCTGCACAGGAGGGCAGCGCCGATAGCGCGGCTCGATGGTGCATTTAAGTAAAGGCTCATTCGCGTCTCCTTCATCATGTCGCCCGTCCGACAAGACCGTCGACGCGGGCGTTTCGTAGGAGTCATCAGCCCGAATGGGCGGTTGAGGGAGACGCCATTCCCTTTTCGTGGAGTCGTTCATCGCGACCGTTACCTTCCGGTATCGGGCGGCGGTTGGCCTGCGCGAGTACGCTTGCCCATCAGATATTCCTGCAACCACGGATGATCCGTGTGCTCAAGCTCGCGCACCGGCGCGACCGCGATGATCCTCTGTTCCGCGAGCACCGCAACACGATCACAGACCGTGTAGAGCGTATCGAGATCGTGCGTGACGACGAGAACGCTCAACCCCAATGTCTGCGCGAGTGAAGCGACCAAGGCATCGATCTGTTCCGCCATCAACGGATCCAGCCCTGCGGTTGGCTCGTCGAGCAGAACGAGCTCGGGGTCGAGTGCAATCGCGCGAGCAACGCCGACGCGTTTCTGTAACCCACCGGACAGTTCCGATGGCAGCTTGAACAATGCGTCCTCCGGCAATCCCGACATGCGCGCCTTGAGCGCGGCGATGGCGAGCAGCATTGGCTCGGTTAGCTGGCTGTGTTCGCGCAGTGGCACAGCGACGTTTTCGAGGACGCTCAACGTCGAGAACAATGCGTTGGCCTGGAACAGCACGCCCCAACGGCTCTTGATCGCACCGAGCGTCGCTTCATCCGCAGCATAGAGATCCTGTCCGAATATCTCGACGCGGCCGGCTACTGGCGGGAGCAAGCCGATGATGCTGCGCAGCAGCACCGACTTGCCGGCCCCTGACGCACCGACCAGCCCGAGGATTTCGCCCCGCTTCACCTCGAGATCGACGCCATCGTGGATCACCTGCCCGCCGATTTCGGTCCGCACGTCGACGAGCCGCACGGGCGGTGCCGCCGGCCGGCTCATCGCCATCCCATGAACAGGCCGAACACAGCCGCCAACGCAATGAGCACGAACACCGCGACGACGCCGCTACGGATCGCTTCCTTTAGGGCCGCGCCCTTGGGCAGCGGGTGCTTGGCATATTCGATATAGGTGATGATTCCCGCAGTCAGTCCGCCGATCGGCGCGAACACGGCGCCCGCGACGACGGCAATGGCCAACGAGCCGCTCAAAATGGCCGACTCGTCAACGCTGTAACCGAAGTGACACGCGTGATTCCTCCCATCGAACCAGGGTAGGAATCATCAGCCCTTGCGAGCAGTTCGGCCACTAGGGCCTGGCAGAGTCCATTGCCGCGTCTAAAGATGTCGCCGGGCGGCGCGTCGGTCAATGGCTATCGCGCGGGATCCCCATCGTCTGCGCGATCCGTTGGAAGCGTTCCGATCCTTCCAGGATCGCGCCGGTGTCCATTTGACCGACCAACGCCCGCTGGATGGCCTGCCAGGGCGTTTGTGACTCGGGGTAGCGATAACCACCATCGGCTTCGAGTTGCCGTCGCCGTGCCGTAATCTCTTCTTCGGCTACCAGCATATCGACACGCCCTTTGGCGAGATCGACGCGCACGCGGTCGCCATTGCGCAGCAGCGCGAGATTGCCTCCGGCCGCTGCTTCGGGCGCAACATTGAGAATAGAGGGGCTGCCGCTGGTGCCCGACTGCCGCCCGTCGCCGATACAGGGAAGTGCGTGAACACCGTCTCGAATGAGGTAAGCCGGCGCTCGCATGTTCACGACCTCGGCCGAGCCCGGATAGCCGATTGGGCCGCAGCCGCGCATGAACATGATCGTGTCGGTGGTGATGTCGAGAGCCGGATCGTCGATATGAGCGTGATAGTCTTCCGGTCCGTCGAACACCACCGCGGAGCCCTCGAAAGCATTCGGATCGTCCGGATTGGAGAGATAGCGGGAGCGGAAGTCTTCGGAAATGACGCTGGTCTTCATGATGGCTGCGTCGAAGAGATTTCCGCCCATCACCATGAAACCGGCGTCCGGTCGCAGCGGATCGTCGATCGGGCGAATGACGCGCTGGTCCTCGATCGTGATTTTACGACAATTGTCGCCGATGGTCGTGCCATTGGCGGTCATCGCTTCCTCGCGGATCAGGCCCTTGCGCATCAGCTGAGCCACCACCGCGGGGACACCACCGGCATGGTAATAATCCTCACCGAGATATTCGCCAGCGGGCTGGAGGTTGACCAGCAACGGCACATGGTGGCCGTACTCCTGCCAGTCGGCAAGCGACAGGTCGACGCCCGTCAACCGTGCGATTGCCGCAATATGGATCGGCGCATTGGTCGAGCCGCCAATGGCCGAATTGACCACGATCGCGTTGAGAAATGCCTCGCGCGTCATAATGTCCGACGGCTTCAGATCCTCATGCACCATATCGACGATCCGTTTGCCGCTCCGATAGGCTACCTCCTGGCGATCTCGATAGGGTGCAGGAATTGCAGCCGAGCCCGGCAACGACATCCCCAGAGCCTCGGTCAGCGAGTTCATCGTCGTGGCGGTGCCCATCGTGTTACAATAGCCCGTCGAAGGCGCCGAGGAGGCGACCAGCTCGATAAAGCCGGCATCGTCGATCTCGCCTTTGGCGAGCAGTTCGCGCGCCTTCCAGACGATGGTGCCTGATCCGGTGCGCTCGCCCTTGTGCCAGCCGTTGAGCATCGGCCCGACCGACAGCGCGATCGCTGGAATGTTGACCGTCGCTGCGGCCATCAACGCCGCCGGCACCGTCTTATCGCAGCCGATGGTGAGCACCACGCCATCGAGAGGATAGCCGTAAAGTGTCTCGACTAGGCCGAGATAGGAGAGATTACGGTCGAGTGCAGCGGTCGGCCGCTTGCCGGTCTCCTGGATCGGATGCACCGGAAATTCGATGCAGATCCCACCCGCGTCACGGATTCCTTCACGGACTCGTTCAGCCAGAACGAGGTGATGGCGATTGCATGGGCTGAGATCGCTCCCCGTTTGCGCGAGGCCGATGATGGGCTTGCCCGAGCGCAGCTCGTCGAGCGAAAGCCCATAGTTGAGGTATCTCTCCAGATAGAGCGCGGTCATATCGACATTGGCGAGGTTGTCGAACCAGGCGCGTGACCGCAGGTTCGTCGTTCGGCCGTCTTTGTCGTTCGAATTTGATGCGGACATCTCGATTCCTAACGGTTGGTCACCCGGTAGGAATCATCAGCGCGCGATCGCGAGCGGTTCGGCCGGAGCGGCCTGGCAGAATCCATTGCCACGATGCGCTGTGACAATTGTCCTATTTATCGTCAAGACGTGCTATTTGCCGATCCGGCGCCCTCGTCGAAAAGTGCATTCAGACTAGACGCCAATCGATCATAAAGGATGACGTGCAGCGCCGCGCGAACGTCGTAAACGGCCATGGCACGACGCTTTCGCCGCCGTCTTCGTGTAGCTCGGGTGCGTAGAAGTCGGCGATGCGGATCTCGATCCAGCGATCCAGCGATCCGGCCAACCGGCTGGTCCGGCGCACAAGACGTCGCCGTCGCCGACATGCCGCACCACGCTGGAAAAGAGGGTGCCGGCACGGGGCAGGGGAGTTGCATGGACCAGCGTGTGCCGGAAGCGCCTACAGGAGCAGGACGAGCGCGGGGGCGAGATGTTTCAGGCGCATCATGTCAGATGGTAAATTGCGTTGGTGCAAGGTCGCGTGAGCGCCCGCCCTCGGTTTGCGGGAGGATGTCGGCGATGAGGATGGTGACGGGCAGAGGCTTCATATCAATGCCCCTTCGCGCGCCGCGCGAGCTTTCTTGCGACGAACCTCATCCAAATGGACATAGGCTCGCATAGTCTCCTCGGCTGCCGCGATCTGGAATTGAGCCGCGCGTGGGCGAAGCCAGGTGCGGACCGGACCACTCTTCGCGTGCAGGTCGTGAATCGCGCCGAAGATAATATTCGTGATCGCCTGTTGCTGCTCTCGCAGATGGTCCTCAAGTATTTTCTCGCGCGTAATATAGCCTTCGTTCACGCCGGGAATCGCGTGGTTCATCAGCAATTTCGAATCGACACCGTTCACTTTTGCGACGGTGGCGAGGGTTCGATAGGTCTGCCGCAGGTCGTTCCCCCATTTGGACAGGTTGGAGCGCTCCTCCTGGGTGTTGGCGATATGGCCTGCCTCGCTCTCGGCCGGGAAAAGCCATAGACGCGCCTCGACCGGATGCTGAGCACGACCGAACCGGATCACGCGAATGATCGAGCGGATCATCTCGCGCGATAGCGGAATATCGAACGCCCGGTCTTCGCCACCCTTCGGCGCCGGTATGTGGAGGATGCGACGCCGGAGATTGAGGTGCTTGAGGCGCGCCTTTTTAAGCGCATCGGTGCGGGAGGCCGATAGCAGCGTCAGCAGGTGGAACTCGCGACGTATCGGATTGTCGAGCTGGGCAAGTTCCGTGAACCAGCCCGGAAGCTCGGCGATGCCCATCCCGGAATTGCGCCGTCGTTCCTTGTTCCAGTCGACGGCATCGACCGGATTGTCGCGGGGCAGCACCTTCTTGTTCTTCAGCCAGGCATGATTGTAGATCGCCCTGAGCGTCCGCATGGTCCCGTTTGCACCATAGGGGCCGCTGCTTTCCGTGAGCGCATCATGCTTCCTGGCGACGAGATCCGGGTCTTCCGCAAGCTCCTTGATCGGCTTGTCGAGCCACACTTTAAGCACGCGGACGACATGGTCCTCGTATCCGGCGATCGTTCGTTCGCCGCGCCCTTTCTTGATCAACGCCGCTTTATAGCGTTCCCATGCCTGTCGAAGCGTCGGGCCGTCGGCGGCGACCTCGTTTTCCGGCTGCACTTCCGCCAGTTCGGCAACGCGCGACTTCCGCTTCAGGCCCTCGGGTCTGGGATGACGCCCCTGATGGATTTCGGACAGATAGCCTTCCGCGACCGTCCTGGCCTTGGCGACGGTGATCTTGCTGCAATCGCCTACCGTCACGCGGACCGTCGCTCCGCGCTTCCCCTCAACGCGAATATCGCCCCGGACCATGAAGGTCTTCCGCTTCCGGCCGACGACGACGTGAAAGCCGGCAAGCTTCTCGTCGAAAGCGAAATACTGGCCGCGCGCAGCGTAGGGCAGGTGCGCGATGGAGCGGTCGGTAAGAAGGAAGCGGAGACTTCCTCCTTTAGTCGATGGCGTCGCTTCAGTCTGTTTCGCTTGGCGGCGGGCCACAACCAATCCTCCTTGCCCGAGAGGCATCATCATAGCGTGGCGTATCGTCGGGTCAAAACTCTTTTATGACGTTGAAATTGTATTTATGACGTTGATTTACACCAGTCCAAAAGTGCCGAGTTTGGACATGTGTCTTTTCCAGAGCTTGCTATATGTAGAAATATGAATATTTATCAGGCGTATAGTAGAGTGTTGCAAGCTCCTTAGGAGAGGGCTGATAGCGGTGGAGTGCATGAGTTGTCAGACTACGAATCTGAGGGTCGGGCGTTCGAATCGCTCCGGGCGCGCCAACGTAAACCCCGGTGGGTCAATGACTTGCCGGGGTTTATGTTTTCCGGGCGAGAATGCTCTCTTTCAGGCGCTCCGCTCTCCTGCGCGCACCACCAGATCCCCCCTGCGTCAGCCCGGTTCTCGCGGCCTCGGCACATATTTTCGGTTCGGTAAGGCTTTGCTCACCGAAAGCTGGCATCGCGCGGGTATCGTGCTGGAAATGAGGGGATATCGGATCGTCGCGATCCGGCTGATATGCGCGCTGGTCGCCGTGGCCGGCGCCCTGCTGTCGCCCCCTGCCGCGGCTGAGCCGCTGCCTTTCGACACGCTGTGTCATGCGGTGACCGGTGCGGGAACCGCGGATTCGGCGCTGCCGACCCTGCCGTTCGCCTGTCGTGGCGCGCCTGCGGACTACCAGCGCGGCAGCCTCTGGCTGCGCGCCGATCTGCGTCCTCTGCCCGTTGATCGCAGCGATGTCGCGCTCATGGTTCATCAAAGCCGGTTCGATCGGCTCGCGGTCGCCTTCACCTATGCCGACGGCCATGTCGCGTGGGAACGGGTGGCGAGCGGCGCGTTCGGCACGCGCTGGCGGGTCGGCGGCCAGGTCGCATTCGAGGCGCCGTCGCGCGATGTGCCGCTCGTCTCGATCACGATGCGCTTCGATCATGTCGCGAGCCACAAGCTCCTGCGCATGCGCATCGTCACCAATGCGGAAGCGGGGGCGCAATCGGCAATGCTGGCCGCGCTGATCGGCGCCGCCCTGACGCTGCTACTGGTCGGCGCGGTCTATAATCTGTCGCTGGCGCTCGCGGTGCGGCGTCAGTTCCTGCTCTGGCACGGCGTTTGGGCGGCGTGCGTGCTCGTCTGGGGAACGATCTGGTCGCAACTCGAACTGATCGTAATGCCCGGGCTCGCCGGCGCCGCCGCGGCTCAGATATGCACCTTCCTCGCCTGTATCGCGATCACCGCCGCGACGGTCAGCGCGGTGACCTCGGTCGAGCGGTCGATCCTGCCGCGCTGGGCATCGGTCGCCACGGTGGCGCTCGGGCTGGGCATCGGTGTCTACGGTATTCCCGCCGCGCTGGTGCGCGATGCCGCGATCGACTGGATCGGCGATGTGCTCGGGCTGCTGGTCCTCGTCGATCTCGCCGCGGTCGCACTGGTCCTCGGATGGGCCTGGCGACGGCGCAGCCCCGATGCGCGCGACGTCGCGATGGCGTGGTCGGTGCCGATGGCGGCGCTCGGCCTCACGCAGGTCGTCGATGTCGGTAGCGCCCTGTGGGGCGGCGGCGCGCAGGTGCTGGTCCTGTTCGCAGCGGCGCTTCAGACGCTGTTCCTGTCGATCGCGACGACGCGGCGGCTCGCGCGCCTTCGGGTGGAGCGCGACCATGCGCGCGCCGCCGAGGCGCGGGCAAGCGAGCTTGCCGGTCGCGATCCGTTGACGAACCTGCATAACCGCCGCGGCTTTATCGAACGCACCACGCCCCTGCTCGGCGATCGCCGCCTGGCCGATGCGCCGGCCGCGCTGCTGCTGATCGACGTCGATCGCTTCAAGTCGGTCAACGACGCCTTTGGGCACGAGGCGGGGGATATCGTGCTATGCAAGATCGCCCAGCGTCTCCAGCGCTGGGAAAGCCCAAGTTGCGCCGTCGCCCGGCTCGGCGGTGAGGAATTCGCGCTGGCGATCGTCGGGATCGACGGCTTCGCGCTCATCCGCTTCGTCGATGGCGTGCGGCAGGAACTGGCGGTGCTCGATCACGGCGCGGCGATCGGCGATCGTGCCGTGACCGTCAGCATCGGCGCCATCCAGGCGCGCGGCGCGTGCTCGTTCCAGCAGCTCTACCGTCACGCCGATGCGGCGCTGTATGCGGCCAAACAGGGCGGGAGAGACCGCGTCGTCGTCCAGGATATCGATGCCGCTGGCGATACGCCGACCTTCACCACCGATCGCATCATCGCCCAGCTCGCAAGCTGAGCGGGCCGGTGCCGCTTCCACGCCAGTGGATCAAACTCTATTTGCCGAGCGCCACGAAGCGGATCGCCTGGCCGCCGCCCGGTGCCAGCGCGAGGGTGAGCGTGTCCTTGCCGGTCACCTGTCGTTTCTCGATTGCGATCGAGTGCCGCTTGTCGGTTCGGTAATCGGCGTCCGGCCCGTCACGATAGATTTCGGCGCGATAGGTGCGGCCCGGATCGAGGAAGGAAAGCGGGATCGACAGCGTCCGTGCATCCTCGTCGGTGACGCTGCCCAGATACCAGTCGTCGCTGTTGCGATCCTTGCGCACGATCGTGGCGTAATCGCCGACCGCGCCGCCCAGCACGCGGGTGTCGGACCAGTCGGTCGGCACATCGCGGATGAACTGGAGCGGGCCGGGATATCTGGCGTAATTCTCGGGCGTGTCGGCGGCCATCACGACCGGCGAATAGAGCACGACATAGAGCGCGAGCTGCTTCGCGATCGTCGACGGGATGGGGCTGTCGTCCGACCCCGTCAGGCTGAGGACGCCCGGTGTGTAATCCATCGGGCCGGACAGCATCCGCGTGAAAATCAGGTTGGCGACATGCTCGGGCGGATTCTTGCCCTCCCAGGCGTTGTATTCCATCCCGCGTGCGCCTTCGCGGGCGACCCAATTGGGGTAGGTGCGCCTGAGGCCGGTATCCTTGATCGGCTCGTGGCTGTCGATCGAGACGTGATATTTCGCCGCCGTCTCGAGCACGCGGATATGGTGGTTCGACATCCACTGGCCGTCGTGCCATTCGCGCACCGTCGTGCCGTCGGGGAGCACGCGCTCGATCTGCCCGGCATCGGTGACATAGCCGGTCTTCACCACTTCCTCGCCATGCGCCTGGGCGAAGGCGAACGCCTTGTCGAGCTGGCTTTCGTAATGGCTGACGGCGCCGCCGGTCTCGTGGTGTCCGATCAGGTGAACCCCCTTCGAGGCCGCATATTTGGCGAGCCCGTCGGCGTCGAAATCGGCGGTCGGCGTTGCGAAGTCGAAATCGTTGCCGTGGCCCAGCCAATCGCCGTTCCAGCCCGGATTCCAGCCCTCGACCAGCACGCCGCGAATGTTGTTGGCGGCGGCGAAGTCGATGTATTTCTTCACATGCTCGGTGGTGGCGCCGTGCCTGGGGCCGGTCGCCCAGCTCCAGTCGCCCTTGATCATGTTCCACCACACGCCGTTGAACTTGCCCGGGTGCACCCAGCTCACGTCGCCCAGCTTGTTGGGCTCGTTCAGATTAAGCTCGATATGGCTCATGTAGAGGCCGGCCGCGTCGTCGGCGATGATCATCGTCCGCCACGGCGTTGCGAACGGCGTGGTGCGCGTCACCTTGGCCGCCGTCGCGCCCGGCGCGAGCACCGCCTTCAGCCTGGTGCCCTCGACGCGGCGCAGCCACATGCTCGAATAATCGACCAGCGCCGCTTCGTGGAAGGCGATGTGGGTGCCGTCCTGAAGCTTCACCGTCAGCGGGGTGTGCGCCTGCGCGATGCTGCTGATCGGGGTCTTGTTGTAGAGATATTCGTAGCGGTTCCACTCGCCGCCGGGGATCCACCAGGCGGTGCCGTCGCCCGCGACCGCGAATTCGGTCAATTCGTCGGCGATGTGCGCGGTCTTGAGGTTGGGCTGCTCGGGCAACACATAGCGAAAGCCGACGCCGTCGTCGAAGATGCGGAAGACGACATCCATCTCGCGCTCGAGATCCTTGGCTTCACGCAGCCGCACGGTCAGTTCGGTGTGATTGTCGCGGATCGTCTTCCATTCGCCCCACGGCTGTTCCCAGCGCGTGTCGCTGGCGGCCGTCCTCGCGTCGATCAACTTGAAATAGCGCTCCATTTTCGGCGCGTCGGTGAACAGGAATCCCAATCGACTGTCGGTGATCACCGGTTTGCCGTCGCGGCTGACCGCATACATCGGCCGCCCGTCGCCATCGATGCTGACGGTGACGACGATATCGCCGTCGGGCGAGGCGGCGGTGGCGATTACGTCCGCCAGTGCGGGCGGCGCGAGCATCAGCGCGGCGAAGGCGGTCACGAGGCGGGTGGGGGTGCGCATCATTCGGGTTCCTCGAGCGCGACGATCATCGCCGCATAGGGTGACAGCAGATCGTCGGCATGGCTTCCGGTCGCGGCGAGCACGCGGCTCGCGGCGGGCCTGACCCATCTTGCCGCCGCCGCCGACAGGTTGAACACGCACAGCAGACGCTCGTCGGGGGCGGTGCGTTCGAACACGAGCAAGGCGTCGCCGGCTTCGTCGATGCGCATCGCGCCGTGGCGCAGCGCGGCGTGCGCCTTGCGCAACGTCAGCACCTGCCGCGTCCAGCCGAGCATCGAGCCCGGATCGGCATCCTGCCGATCGACCGCGAGCATATCATGGTCGCCGCCCAGCGGCAGCCAGGGCGCGCCGTCCGAAAAGCCGAGGCGCGGGGCATCGGCGCGCCACGGCATCGGGGTACGCGCGCCGTCGCGCGACAGCGTCAGCGGCCAATTGTCGATCGCCTCGGGGTCGCGCAAGTGTTCGAAGGGAATGTCGACCTGGGTCAGCCCCAGTTCTTCGCCATAATAGAGGATGATGTTGCCGCGCAGCGCGCCGAGCAGCAGCATCTTCATCCGCCCGAACGCGCCGCGCTGTTCGGGCGCCGCCCAGCGCGAGATCGCGCGCGGGGCATCGTGATTTTCGAACGCCCAGCTCGGCCAGCCCATGTCCGGCGTATCGGGCCAGTCGGCCATCGCGTCGCGCACCAGCGCGGGGGTCAGTTTGTCGGCGTAGAGGAAGTTGAAGCCATAGGCGCTGTCGAGCCGGCCGGGTGCGGTAAAGCGCACCATTTCGCGATGCGCCTCGGCGCCGCCGACCTCGGCGACGGTGAAGCGCTCGCCGTAGCTGTCGCACACGGCGCGCAGCCGGGCGAGGAAATCGGCGATCTCGGGCTGGCTCTGGTTGTGGAGGTGGCGCTGGAAATCGAACGGCCGGGTGCGGACATGGCCATCGTCGGGCGCGGGCGGATTGTCGCGCAGCGCGGGGTCGCACATCGCGAAGTTGATCGCGTCGAGCCGGAAGCCGTCGACGCCGCGGTCGAGCCAGAACCGCGCGACATCGAGCAGCGCCTCCTGCACCGCCGGGTTGCGCCCATCGAGTTGCGGCTGCGCGCTCAGGAAATTGTGCAGGTAATATTGTCGCCGCCGCGCGTCCCAGCGCCATGCCGGTCCGCCGAACACCGACGCCCAGTTGTTGGGCGGGCTGCCGTCCGGCTTGGCGTCGGCCCACACGTACCAGTCGGCGTGCGGCCCGTCGCGGCCCGCGCGGCTCGATCGGAACCATTCGTGCTGGTCCGAGGTGTGCGACCAGACCTGATCGATGAGCACCTTGAGCCCCAGCGCGTGCGCGCGGGCGACCAGTGCGTCGAAATCGGCGAGCGTGCCGAAGATCGGATCGACATTGCGGTAATCGGCGACGTCATAACCGAAATCGGCCATCGGCGAGGTATAGAAAGGCGACAGCCAGATCGCATCGACGCCGAGCCGCGCGACATGATCGAGATGCGTGGTGATGCCAGGCAGGTCGCCGATCCCGTCGCCGTTCGAATCGGCGAAGCTGCGCGGATAGATCTGGTAGATCGCGGCGCCGCGCCACCATTCTCGCGCCGTCGCCACAGCGTTACCGGCTATCGGAGAGGCGTGGTTCACTCGCCCACCTCGGCGGCGCAGAAGGCGTAACCGAACGGGGCGAGTGACACGCGTACGCTGCCCGGCGCCGTTGTGGCCGCGGCGCATCCAGCGCCTGCCAGGGGGGCGAAGGCAGTCGAGCCGGTCTCAACCTCGACATTGGCGGCAAGCGGTTGGGCAGACGTGTTGAACGCGAGCAGGATTTCGCGCCCCGTCTCGGGATCGAACCGCGAGATCGCGAGCAGGCCGGGCGCGTCACCCGCCGCGCGCAGCTTTTGAACCCCGCGCGTCAGCGCCGGTTGTGCGCGGCGCACGGCCGAAAGCGCCGCGATCTGCCGGAACAGCGGGTTGGTGTCGCCATAATGGTCGGTCGCGGTGGTGGTGTCGGTGCCGAGCAGGCGGTTGTCGTTGTAGCTCGCGACCTTGCTCGCGAACATATCCTCGCGGGCGTCGCGATCGCCGCCGTCGCCGACGAACCCCTGTTCGTCGCCCGAATAGATCGCGGGCACGCCGCGCAGGGCGAGCATCATCGCGTTGGCGAGTTCGACGCGCTTCAATACCTCGTCGTCGCTGACGTCGGGGAACGCCTTGCGCACCGCGGTGGAGAGGCGGCCGTGATCGTGGTTGCCGGTGAAGGTCGGCAGCGTGACGGCGGTGGCGAAGCCGTGCTCGTAGAGCGAATCGCCCGCGAACAGCGCCTCGAATCTATCGGTGCCGGCGTTGCCCGCGACGGTTTCCTCCACCGCTCGCTGGAAACCGAAATCGAGCACCGAGGGGAGTTTGTCGACCCGCGTATGCCGGGCCAGTGCGGCGACGTCGGGATCGGCGACCTCGCCGAAGATGTGGAAATGGGGGATGCCCTTGGCCTGCGCCCGCGCCAGCATCGCGGGGACGAACGCCTGCCAGAATTCGGGGTTCACATGCCGCGCGGTATCGATGCGGAAGCCATCGATACCGAACCGGTCGATCCACGATCCGTAGATCTCGATCATCCCCGCCACGACGCGTGGATTTTCGGTCATCACGTCGTCGAGCCCGACGAAATCGCCCATCGTCGAGCTTTCGCCCGCGAAGGTCGAATCGCCGCGGTTATGGTAATAGATCGGATCGTTGAGCCACGCTGGCACCTTCACGTCGCGTTCGGCGGCGGGGACGAACGGCGTATAGGCGTAATCGGGGCGCGTCAGCGTCACGAAGTTGGCGGCGGTCTGCACGTCGTCGCCCGCGAAACCGGCGTTGATCGCCGCGCCGTTCACGCCGCCGCGCCGCTGATACGGATAATCGGCGATGCTGCGATAGGTGCACGCGCCGCACTCGCGATACTGGATCACGTCGGCGGTATGGTTCGCGACGATGTCCATATAGACCTTGATCCCGCGTGCGTGCGCGGCATCGACGAAGCGGCGGAAATCGTCCTCGGTGCCGAAATGCGGATCCACCGTCGTGAAATCGGTGATCCAATAGCCGTGATAGGCCGCCGATTCCTGGCCTTTCGGCCCCTGCACGGGCTTGTTCTTGAAGATCGGGCCAACCCACACCGCCGTCGCGCCCAGCCCGGCGATATAAGGCAGCTTGTCGGTCAGCCCCTTCAGGTCGCCGCCATGATAGAAACCGCTGTCGGTCGGGTCATAACCGGTCGTCAGCCGATCGCCCGAAAGCCCGCCGCGATCGTTCGCGGGGTCGCCGTTGGCGAAGCGATCGGGAAGGACGAAATAGATCACCTCATCCTGAGGCAACCGTTCGCGATAGGAGGCATTATCGTCCGCCGCGGCCGTCCCCGGCACGGTGGCGGCAAGCAGCAGCCCGCCAAGGATCGCTCGAACCGACAAGACACGCCTCCCCGTTTTTCGTACGCCGCCCACATGCGGGTGGCCCGTGATGCCCGTCTTGAAAGCACGGGCGCGGGAATCCAAGCCTCCGGCATACGTATTCACCGGCATATTCACCCGTCGCTTTCCTCTTGCCGCTCGGGCAGATAGGCTTGCACGCACCAGCAGCAGGGGAGGCGGCACCGCCGGCCGGAAACGCGATAGATGTCGATAGACAAGCCCACGTCGTTCGATATCGCGGCACTTGCGGGCGTGTCGCAGCCTACGGTCTCGCGCGCGCTGCGCGGCGATCGCACGGTGAGCGAGGCGACGCGCAAACGGGTCGAGGCGATCGCCCGCCAGCTCAATTATGCGGTCGACAAGAACGCCTCGGCGCTGCGCCGCGGGCAGAGCAATACGCTGGCGCTGCTGTTCTTCGAGGATCCTTCGCCCGACGGCTCGGCGATCAATCCGTTCTTCCTGTCGATGCTCGAATCGATCCTGCGCACCTGCGCCGCGCGGCGCTACGATCTGCTCACCTCGTTCCAGCAGCTCTCGTCCGATTGGCACATGGATTATGAGGACAGCCGCAAGGCCGATGGGATCATCCTGCTTGGCTATGGTGATTACGAATTGTATCGCGCCCGGCTCGAACAGCTTATCCGCCAGGGCACGCATTTCGTGCGCTGGGGCGCGGTCAACGGCGATTCGATCGGCACGACGATCGGTTGCGACAATGTCGCGGGTGGGCGCGATGCCGCGCAGCATCTGATCGCGCACGGCCGCACCCGGATCGCCTTTCTCGGCGACGTATCGGGCCATTATCCCGAATTGCGCGATCGCTATCGCGGGCTGTGCGCGGTGCAGGCGCAGCACGGGCTGCCGGTCGATCCGGCGTTCCAGGTCGATGCGCTGACGATCGAGGATTCGGGCTACGAAGCGGCGCGGCGGCTGCTCGATCGCGATCTCGCCTTCGACGCGATCTTCGCGGCGTCGGATATGATCGCGATCGGCGCCTTGCGCGCGCTCGATGAGGCGGGGCTGGTCGTACCCGACGATGTCGCGGTGATCGGCTTCGACGATCTTCCTGCCGCCAGCCTCAGCCATCCTCCGCTGACGACGGTAGCGCAGGATTATCACCGCGCGGGCGAAATGCTGGTCGATACGCTGATCCGCCAGATCAATCGCAAGCCGACCGATACGATGCTGCTGCCGCCCCGGCTCGTGGTGCGGCGTTCGACCTGACCGCCGCGACGAAGGCGCTTATCCCTTTCGAGCCATAGCTCCCGCACAATGCCGCGCGATGAAATCGGCGTGGCTCGGCATCTGCGCAACTTCGCGCTCGTAGAGCAGCGGGATCGTCTCCATGAACTCGGCCAGATCGTCGTCGCCGATCTGGTCGGCGAGCGGGTGATAGCCCTTGGGGCTGATCCCCTGGCCGATCAGCACCTGCAACCAGCCGACCTCGGTGAACAATTCCTCATGCTCGCGCACGATCTGTCCGTTTTCCGCGAACAGCGCGATCTTGGCGCCAAGGCTGTCGGGCAGCGTCATCGCGCGGCACGCCTGCCAGAGCGGCTCGGGGCGGGTATTGGCGTGATAATGGAGGATCAGGAAATCGCGGATACGCTCGATCTCGAAATCGGTCTGGCGGTTGTATTCGGCGCGATCGGCGGCACCGCTGGCATGGCCGGGCAGCAATTTGAGCAAGCGTGAGATCGCCGACTGGATCAGGTGGATACTGGTCGATTCGAGCGGTTCGAGGAACCCGCTCGACAGCCCGATCGCGATCACGTTGCGGTGCCATCCCTCGCGCCGCCGCCCGGCGGCGAAGCGCAGCAGGCGCGGATCGCCCGTCGCCGCACCGTCGAGATGGTGCATCAGCAGGTCCGCCGCGTCGTCGTCGGAGATCGCGCTGCTGCAATAGACCAGCCCGTTGCCCGTGCGATGCTGGAGCGGGATCCGCCATTGCCACCCGGCCTTTCGTGCGGATGCGCGGGTGAAAAGCGGCGGGTCCGCCAGCGGCGCGGTAGCAACCGCGATCGCACGGTCGCACGGCAGCCAGTGGGTCCAGTCCTCGTAATCGATGCCGAGCGTCTGGCCGATCAGCATCGCGCGAAAGCCGGTGCAGTCGATGAACAGGTCGCCCGCGATTCTCTCCCCCGAGTCGAGCCGGATCGCCGCAACGTCGCCGCTGTCGCCGTCGCGCATCACCTCGGTGATCCGGCCCTCGGTCCGCTCGACACGGCGCTCCTCGGCGAAGCAGCGCAGCAACCCGGCGAACAGGCTCGCGTCGAAATGGAAGGCATAGGGCATCGAGGGGATGGCGGGCGCAGTGATCGGGCCGCCGCGGTGCATCCGCCCCGCGCGCGCCGCCAGCTCGTTGAGCGCATAGCGATCGAGGCCGGCGGCAATGCCCATCTGCCGCGCGCGCAGCCAGTAATGCTGGAACGCGATCAGCCCCACGTCGCGCCCGACATTGCCGAACGCGTGCATGTAGCGATGCCCGTCGCCGAGCCAGTTTTCGAGTTCGATCCCGAGCTTGAAGGTGCCGTGCGTCGTGCGGACGAAATGGTCCTCGTCGATCCCGAGCGCGTCGAGATAGAGCCGCAATTGCGGAATCGTCGCTTCACCGACGCCGACGGTGCCGATCGCCTCCGATTCGACCAGCCGGATCCGATAGCCGCGCTCCAGGAACCGCGCGAGCGCCGCCGCAGTCATCCACCCCGCTGTGCCGCCGCCGGCGATCACGATCGTATAAGGGGGCTTCTCCATCACCGTTCTCTATCCCAACGCGCATCCCGCACCAACGAAGGCGCCGCCGCCCCGAAACGAGGCAGCGGCGTCAGGTGGGAGCCGTCAGAACTTATACGAAACGCCGATATAATAATCGCGGCCGTAGCGCTGGTAATCGATCACCTGCCGGCTATCGCCGTTCTGATAGGTGATGAACGGCCGATCGGTCAGGTTCTTGCCCTGCGCGAGCACCGACAGCCCCTTGAGCGGGCCGCTCTGGAATTCGTAGCCGATCTGCGCATCCAGAATGCCCTCGGCGCGCGCGGTGCGATACGTCGGGTTGGCCGAAAGGCCCGCCACTTCGGCGAGGAACGACGAGCGGTAGCGATAATTGGCGCGCGCCTCGAAGCCCCATTTCTCGAAATAGACGGTGCCGCTGCCGGTCCATTTGGAAAGCCCGGGCAAGGTGATCGCCTCGATCGGGTTGTTGGCGAACTTGATGCTCGAATAGGTGTAGTTGCCGGTCGCGAAAACGCCGAACCCGTCGAGCGCGCTGGTGAGTGCCCGGAACGGCAGGTCGAGCGTGGCTTCCATGCCGAGGATCTCGCCGCGCCCGGTGTTGGCCGGGGCACTCACCACACCGGTGGTCAACCCGTTCCGGGTGACGATCGCCTGCTGCGCGGGTGTCAGCGCCCCGAGCAGCGACGAGAAGTCGTAGGCGTATTTGTTGTTCGGGTCGACGAAGTCGGTCAGATGCTTGAAATAGCCCGTCAGTGCGACATAGCCGCCGGCCGGGAAATATTTCTCCAGCGACACGTCGATGTTGGTCGATTGATACGGGCGCAGCGCCACGTTGCCGCCCGTCGAGCTGAACACCGGGTTGAGCGCGGGGTCGTGGTTGTTCTCCTGGATGTTGGCGATGTTGATCGCCACGTCCTGCGTCACGCGTTCCTGGTCGAGCCGCGGACGTACCATCGTCTGCGACGCGCCGAGCTTGATGAACCCGTTCGGGATCAGCTCGAGCGACATTGTCGCGCTCGGCAGGAAGTTGGTGTAGCTCACCGTCTGGTCGGCGGGCGCGATCGTGACGACGCCGTCGAGCACGCTCGCGATCTGGCCGTCCGAACGCTGCTCGCTGTGGATCACCTGGCCGCCGATCGCGCCCTTCAGGTTCTTGCCGCCGACGACGCCGTCGATCGTCAGCTTGCCATAACCGGTCCAGACCTTCTCGGTGACGGTGTTGTCGCGCACCAGCGACGAGGGGCGGTTGTCGAACGCGCGATCGAACGCGTTGTTGTAGATATAGAGCGGATCCCAGGTGAGCATCTTCGGGATGCCCAGATAATCGAGCGGGATATTCTCGCCGAGCAGCGCTTCGCTGGGCACCGGCGCGCTGGTCGGCGTCCCGCTTGCGACCGTGCAATTCTCGCCGGCGCCGGTCGGGCAGAGGAAATAGGAGGCATAGGCGCTGGTCTTCTTGCGTCGACTGAAATTGGCGCCGACTTCCCAGCCGCTCACCACGCTGCCCGCGAACTCGCCGTTGAGGCTCGCGCGCAGCGACTTCAGGTCGTCCTTGAAGCTCGGCCGGTTGAGGAAGCCCGCCTGCACCACCTGCTGCGTGCCGTTATTGCCCCAGCCTTGCGGGTCGGTGAGCGTGAAGATGCCGGTATCGGTGTAATCGAGCGTCGGCACGATCGTGTAGGTGCCGTTGCCCTTCTGCGTCACCGTTACCGTGTCGCCGGGGCCGCTCTTCATGAACCCGCTGCCGGTCTGCGTCTCGAGCAGGAAGTCGGTGCGCTTGGCATGGCTCCAACTCGCATCGACGTTGAGGCGGATCGTATCGGTCAACGCGAGGTCGTTGTTCCAGCCGAGCGAGAAATTCTCGGCTTTGCGCTTGTTATAGTCGTTGCGCTGGATCGCGTAGACATTGTCGAACGTCGTCGCGGTCGCGAAGCCGTTGTCGACGACGATGTTGCTCTTGGTCGGATCGGAGAAGCCGAGCGGAAATTCGATCCCGCGCAGGTGCTGCGCTTCCTCGAAATGCGAATAGAGCGCGTCGAAGGTCGAATGAAAGCTGTCCGACGGTTGCCACTCGATCGTGGCGACCGCGCCGTAGCGCTTGAGCATGTTCGACTGGACATAGGGTTTGGCGCCGCCGAGCACATAAGGGTCGTCGGCGGTGCCGCTGCCCGAATAGCCCCACGTGTTGTAACGCTCGTCCTGCGACGGGGTCTGCGCCGCCGATATGCCCAGCGCGATGCCCAGCGTGTCGCCCGCGAACTGGTCGACATAGGTCGCCGAGGCGCGATAGCCGTAACGTGACGAATCGGGGTTGAGGTTATCGATCCCGTTCATCTGGCCGCGCGCGCTCAGCGCGATAACACGCTCGCCGCGTTCGAGCGGGCGTAGCATCCTGAGGTCGACCGTGCCCGAGATGCCCGCCGCGATCAGCGACGCATCGGCCGATTTGTAGACGTTGACGTTCTTGAAGAATTCGGACGGATATTGATCGTATTCGACGCCGCGATTGTCGCCGACGGTCACCTGCTCGCGGCCGTTGAGCAGCGTGGTCGAGAAATCGGGGCCGAGCCCGCGGATCGACAGGCGCTGGTCGCGGCCTTCGAGGCGCTGCGCGGTGACGCCGGGCAACCGCGCCAGCGAATCGGCGATCGAAACGTCAGGTAATTTGCCCACATCCTCAGCCGACACCGAGTCGACGATCAGGGTCGAGCGGCGCTTGATCGCGGCCGACGAGGCGAGCGAGGCGCGGATGCCGGTGACGACGATTCCGCCGTCACCGCTGTCGTCCTGCCCGGTATCGGGTGCGGTCGCGGGCGTTTCCTGCGCGAAGGCGGTCGCCGGCAGCATGACGCCGATGGCGCCGCCAAGCGCGAGCAGGCTGGCGCTCAGCGCGAACCGCGTGCGGGCCGAATGACCGGTGGTGGTGCGAAAAATCATTGATGCCTCCCCATTTCGCGCAATCTCGCGCCCTCGCCGAGCCTTGGGGCACGGTCGAACAGGAGGATCGATTAGTCCCGCATCGGCAGTACAGGGAAGGAAGGCACATACGTATTCACATGCCCACGGGCGATAACGGTGCGCACGGCGTGGCTTTCGCGTAACATTCCATCTTTGGTGCGCCCGCGAAAAAGGTTTTCGTGCTTTTGTCGTCGGTTCGGCTATTAGCCCCGGCAGATCGCACGCTTATCGAGGAGCCGGAATGCCCAAAATTGACGAGAAACTCCTTCCGGTGTTCGAAGATGTATTACGACGCAATGCGGGCGAAGTGGAATTTCACCAGGCAGTTGAAGAGGTTCTCGAAAGCCTCGGTTGTGTGATCGCCAAACATCCCGATTACATGAGCCGCGCCCTCATCGAGCGGCTCTGCGAGCCCGAACGCCAGATTATCTTCCGTGTGCCCTGGATCGACGACAAGGGGCGCTTCCGCATCAACCGGGGGTTCCGCGTCCAGTTCAATTCGGCGCTGGGGCCGTACAAGGGGGGCTTGCGCTTCCACCCGTCGGTCAACGTCGGGATCATCAAGTTCCTCGGCTTCGAGCAGACCTTCAAGAACGCCTTGACCGGGCTGCCGATCGGCGGGGGCAAGGGTGGCTCCGATTTCAACCCGCGCGGCCGCTCCGACGCAGAAATTATGCGCTTTTGCCAGTCGTTTATGACGGAGCTTTACCGGCATCTGGGCGAATATACTGACGTTCCCGCCGGCGATATCGGCTGCGGCGCGCGGGAGATCGGCTATCTGTTCGGCCAGTACAAGCGGCTTACCAACCGTTACGAAGCCGGAGTGCTCACCGGCAAGGGGCTGACCTACGGCGGTTCGCGCGCGCGCACCGAGGCCACCGGCTACGGCGCGACCTATTTCGTCGATTCGATGCTGCGCACCAAGGGCACCAGCTTCGACGGTCGGCGCGCCGTGGTATCGGGATCGGGCAATGTCGCGATCTATGCGATCGAGAAGATCCACGAATTCGGCGGCAAGGTGATCGCGTGTTCGGATTCGTCGGGATTCGTCGTCGATGACAATGGAATCGATCTCGACCTGCTCAAGGAGACCAAGCTGGTTCGCCGCGAGCGCATCTCGGCTTATGCCGAGGCGAAGGGGGCCGGTGCCGTCTATTCGGAAAAGGGGTCGATCTGGGACGTGCCGTGCGACGTCGCGATTCCCTCCGCGACGCAGAACGAATTGACCGGCAAGGACGCGAAGAGCCTGGTCGACAACGGCGTCATCGCGGTGGCCGAGGGCGCCAACATGCCGAGCACCCCCGATGCCATTCGCCTGTTCCACGAAGCTGGAATCCTGTTCGGGCCGGCCAAGGCGGCGAATGCGGGCGGCGTCGCCACCTCGGCGCTGGAGATGCAGCAGAACGCCTCACGCGATAGCTGGACGTTCGATGAGACCGAAGCGCGGCTCGCGGCGATCATGCGCCGGATCCACGATCGGTGCGCTGAGACCGCCGACGAATATGGCGCGCCCGGCAATTACGCGCTCGGCGCCAACATCACCGGTTTCGTTCGCGTGGCCGAGGCGATGCAAGCGCTCGGCGTGATCTAGGGTCGACCCAGACTCAATCTCCGGGGTTGCGCTCGACCGATTCAAGGATGCGCGCGCCCGCCATGAACACGGCGATGGGGCAGACGGCGAACAGCAGTTTGCCGCCGAACCCCGGATATTGGTGCATGTAATGGACCCCGCGCTCGACCGCGCCGAGCCCGAGGCCGTAGATCACCAGGAACGCTTCGAACTTGGTCTTGATGACGAACAGGCGGGCGATCTTGCGCAGCATCGGCAAAGCGTTACGCAAGCGCCGGGCCAGTCGCGAAAACCGGGCGGTTCGCGTTAACAGGCGTGGTTAACTGTCAAGTAACCCGACGATATCGAGCGCTTCGGCAAGCGATCGGCGGGCGTGCTCGATACGCCTGATCAACCCCGGATCGCCGATCTCGCGCGGATCGATCGTCTCGGGCCATTCGGCGTCGACCACGCCCGCGATTTCGTCGAGCATCGCGGGGGTCATCAGGAAGCGCGGATCGATCGTCGCGGGATCGGCGACCACGCGCAGCCGCAGGCAGGCGGGGCCGCCGCCGTTCGCCATCGATTCGCGCACGTCGACGACCTCCAGCCGCCGGATCGGGCCGTTACCCGCGACATGATCCTCCAGCCAACGCCAGACCGCGGTGTTGGCGTGCGCTTCTTCGGGCAGCACCAGCGCCTGCTCGCCGGCGGGCAGGGTGACGAGTTGCGCGTTGAAAAGATACGAGGAGACGGCATCGGCAAGGCTGACACGCGCGGTCGGCACCTCGACGATCTCGATCTCGGGTATCGCCGCGCGCAGCTCATCGTAGAGCCGCTCCTTGTCCGCGAAAGCCTGTTCGTGCGCGAACAGCACGCGTTCGTTGGCGACCGCGACGACATCGTTGTGGAACGCGCCCGCCGCGATCGCTTCCGCCGATTGCTGCGCGAACAGCGTCCGCGCGGGATCGGTGCCGTGGCGGCGCGCGATCGCCTCGCTCGCCTCGCGGTGCTGGCGGGCAGGGAAGGCGCCGCCCGAAACGCCGTAGACGAACACCTCCACCCCCGGCGCATCGTGGCGCGGCGCGAGCCGCATGTGGTTGGCAGCCCCTTCGTCGCCGAACGGAGGCGACACGGGGCCGTGGACCACGAATGCCGGATCGGCAAAGGCGAGGCGGAGTTGCGCCAGCGTGTCCGGCCATTCGTGGCTGCGGTGCGGCATCGTCACCAGATTGGCGACGGTCAGGTGGCAGCGGCCGTCGGCGGTGTCGGGCGCGGGCGAGACGGTGGCGGCATTGGCGGCCCACATCGCCGAGGCCGACAGCGCCTGCGCGCGCAGATGCGGCGCGGCGCGCGCATAATCGGTCGCGAGGGCATCGAGCCAGCGACGGTTCGGACGGGGGAGCGGCAAGAACGCCGCCTGTCGCAGCCCGAGCGCGAGATTGGCGCGCATCTTGGCGATCCCTTGCAACGCCGCCGCGCGCGGATGCGAAACCTTGCCGGCATTGTTCGTCGCGGCGAGATTGCCCGGGCTCAACCCGGCGTAATTGTGGCTCGGACCGATGATGCCGTCGAAGTTGATCTCGGTGAGCATCAGCGCCCCGCGTAACAGACTTGATCGTCCTCGCGCACGCCAAGCGCCTGCGCGCAACCGGGATCGAGCACCACATGATCGCGCTCCTGCTCGCGCACGACGCCATAGGCGCAGCGGAAATCGGCAAGCCGCCCGGTCGCCACCAGCGCCTGATTGCCGCCATCCTTGTCGCAGGTGAGCACGGCGGCGGTGCGCGCCTCGCGAACCGCTTTCACCCGATCGGTGCGCGCCGTCATCGTCGGGCCGCCGTCGAAAATGTCGATATAATTGTCGAAACCGAAGCCTTCGTTCTCGAGCATCCGCATCGCCGCGCGGCCCGACGGGTGCGGTAGCCCGATCGCCGCGCGCGCGGTATCGGTGAGCATCGCGATATAGATCGGGTGCTTGGGCATCAGATCGGCGATGAACTGGTTGCCGTGGATGGCGTTGAACTGATCGGCATCCTGGAAATTCATCCCGAAGAACCGGCCCGCCAGCCCGTCCCAGAACGGCGATCCGCCGGCCTCGTCGATGATCCCGCGCAATTCGGCGAGGATATGGTCGGCGAAGCGCGCGCGGTGCATCGCGATGAACAGATAGCGGCTGCGCGCGAGCAGCATCCCGAGCCCGCCGGCGCGCTCGCCGGGATGGAGGAACAGCCCGCCGACCTCGCTCGACCCTTCCAGATCGGTCGACAGCGACAGCATGTCGGCGCGGAACGTGCGGTCGAGTTCGGCCGAATGCTGGGTCAGCGTGCCGATGCGATACGAATAGAACGGCCAGGTCTGCCCAACGCGGGTGAACATCTGGCAGGTGCCGCGCACTTCGCCGGTCGCGACGTTTTCGAGGATGAGCACGAACAGGTCGTCGCCCAGCGTGTCTTCTTCACGCGCAAAGCTCGCCCGGCTGCGATCGAGTTTCGCCTCCAGCGCGTGCTTGTCGGGGGGCAGGTTGGTGAAGCCGCCCCCGGTCAGCTTCGCCATTTCGTAAAGCGGTTGCAGATCCTCGTCGCGCGCCGCGCGGATACGAAAGCTCATTGAACCCCCTTTGCTGCGATCCTGAGGATCGTGACTGCCGACAGCGCCGCGCGCTCGGCGAGGCTGTCGACCAGCAAGAATTCGTCCGGTGAATGGATCGCGCCGCCGCGTGCGCCCATCGTATCGACCACCGGTACGCCGGCGGCGGCGATGTTGTTGCCGTCACACACCCCGCCGGTATCGCGCCAGCCGATGTCGAGGCCAAGGTCGGTGCCGCTGCGCTTCACGAGATCGAACAGGCGCGCGGCGCCGGCATCGATCGGCTTGGGCGGACGATTGAAGCTGCCGTGCACATCAATGCGCACGTCGTGTTTCGCCGCCACATCGGCGACCGCCGCGTCGATCGCGGTGCGCGCGCGCGCAATCTCGTCGGCGGCCTTGGGGCGGAAGTTGACGCGCAGCACGGCGAGATCGGGCACGACATTGTTGGGGCCGCCGCCCTCGATTCGCGCGGGGTTGACCGCGAGCGTCGGGCGTCGTTCCGCCGCGAGCCGCACCGCGATCTCGGCCGCGGCGACGATTGCGTTGCGCCCGTCATCGGGATTGCGCCCGGCATGGGCGCTTCTGCCGTGGATGACGATCGAGAAATTGCCCGTGCCGCCCCGCGCGCCGGCAAGCGTGCCGTCGGGCAATGCGGGTTCGTACGTCAGCGCCGCCACCTTGCCGCGCGCGGCCTGCGCGAGCAGCGCGGCGGAGGAGAAAGAGCCCGTTTCCTCGTCCGAGTTGATCACGACCTCATAGCCGATGCGTTCGGCAAGCGGTGTCGTCTCAACCGCCTCCAGCGCGGCGAGCAACAGCGCGAGCCCGCCCTTCATATCGGCGACGCCCGGGCCGTTGAGCGTGTTCGCATCGAGAAAGCGCTGATCCTGGAACGGATGATCGGCCGGATAGACGGTATCCATATGGCCGGTGAAGAGCATCTGCACCGGGGCGTCGGGGCGTACCGCGAGGTGCAGATGGTGGCCGTGCGGCTGCGCGCTGACGGCGCCTGCGGCCGATACCGCCTCGACCGGTTCGGGGTCGACCAGCCGGAGTGTTCCCGGCAGCACCGAGAAGGCGTCGGCGAGCGTCGCGGCGATCCGCGCCAGCCCGTCGAGATTGGCGGTGCCGCTGTTGATCGCGGCCCAGGCTTGCACGCGCTCGAGCATCGGCGCGGCGGCGGTGCGCGCGATCGCATCGCGTTCGATTGTCGAGAGCCTCTCCATCCGCCGAGCGTGTAGCGCCAAATCGGTTGCGAATGAAACCGTCACGGTTTTTTTGATGGTGGTTTGAGAGCGGGCCGGTGCCGGCCTCATGCAACGAATCTAGAACGCGTAGATGATCGACGCGCGGCTGGTGGTGTCGGTGGTGACGTTGCCCGTCGGCGGCTCGCTTTCATATTGGACATTGTACGAAAGCTGCGCCGAAAGCGGGCCGAATAGCTTGGCGTTGAGCGCGGTCGTGCCGCTCACCGTGCTGTTGTAGCTCTGCCAGTAGATCGACGCGTTCTGCGTCAGCGAGATGGCGTGGGTGAACTGCCACGCAAAATCGAGCGATCCGCGGCCGGCGAGGCTGCGCTCGTTGGTGCCGTCGGTGAATTCGGTGGCGCGATAGGCCGGGCCGAGTTCGAGGCTGAGCTTGGTTACGGGGCCGGTTAGCACGCTGTAGCCTGCACCTACCGACGCCGAATAGCGGTTGTCATAGCCCAGGAAGTGGTCGCCCTCGTATTGAAGCGCGCCGTAGACATAGGAACGGTCGTCGATTTTGTAGTTGGGCTCGTACGACGCGAGATAATGTTCGCGCGTGGTGATGTCGTTGCTGCGTTGGAAATCCGCCTGCAACCGCACCTTGTGGCGCCATTGCAGCCCTTCGCGCGTGACATCGACGACCGCGCTCAGCCCGATATTGTCGGTGTTGCCCGTGGTCAGCCAGCCGCCGACCGTTGCCTTGCCTTTCCACAACTCGAAGACGCCGGCGGCTTCGACCATCGCCTCGTGCCGCAAGCGGCGATCGGTGCGCCAGGCATTGACGCGCTTCTTCATCGCATCCTGCGCCCACGGCGCGCGCCGGCCGGCATATTTGACGACCGTGTCGATCTCGCCGTCATTGCCGCCGGCGATCGCGGAATCGAGCATCGCGCTGAATTCGGGCGGGACGGCGGGCGGCACCTCGACCAGCTCGATCTGGGTAGGATCGATCGGCCGCGCATAGGCGATGTCGGGCACGTAGAAGTCGAAACCCTGGAAGGGCTCCGGCAGCACGACCGTTTCGGTCAATTGAGGTGTCGCGGCGGCGAGCACAAGGGGGGCGAGCAGCATGGCCATGATCTGCGGCGTTCCCTAGTCAGACAAAAAGGCGGAGAAAAGGCCTCAGTCAGACCCTTTTGCCGCATTGCGTCATCGAATCAACTCAGCCGAGGCGATTTGCGAACGCCGCCAGCACCTGCTCGTAGAGGGCTTTCTTGAACGGGACGATCATCGCCGGCAGATCGGTGGGCGCCACCCAGCGCCACGCCCGAAATTCCTGATGAGCGGTGCGGATGTCGATATCGGTGTCGTCGCCGGTGAAGCGATAGAGAAACCAGCGTTGCCGTTGCCCGCGCCAACGGCCCCCCCACAATTTGCCGATCAACTCGTCGGGAAGGTCGTAGCGAAGCTCGTCGGGCGCGGCCGCGACCAGTGTCACCTTGTCGGACGCGATTCCCGTCTCCTCGCCCAGTTCGCGCAAGGCCGCGGTCTCCGCGTCCTCGCCCGGCTCGATCCCGCCCTGCGGCATCTGCCACGCCTCGGTGGTCGAATCGAGGCGCTGGCCGACAAAGACCTTGCCCTCGCGGTTGAGCAGCATGACGCCCGCACACGGACGATAGGGCAAAGCGGTAAAATCGGTCGCGGCCATCGTCATCGTGCCGCCTGCGCCATCACGCGGCCGGCCTCGGCTTCGACGATCACCGCCTTGAGCGCGGCGAGCGCGCCCGCGATATCGCCCTGGCTCGAGGGGATCGCTCGACGCAGGTTGGCGAAGCCGTGGATGTTGCCGCGCGCCTCGCGGAACACGACTGCGACCCCGGCATCGACCAATGCGCCGGCATAAGCACGGCCCTGGTCGCGCAGCGGATCGAGGCTGGCGGTGACGACCACCGCAGGCGGCAATCCGGCGAGGTCGCCCTGCATCGGCGATCCGCGCATATGCGTGAGATCCGCCGCATAGGCATCTGCGAACCATGCCATCGTATCTCGGGTCAGCAGATAGCCCTCGGCGAATTCCTCGTACGAGGGATAGATTTTGCTCATGTCGGCGGCGGGATAGATCGGGAAATGCGCGATGACGGGCGCCGCCGCTGGGCGGTCGCGCAGCGCCATCGCGGTGACGATCGTCAGCGTGCCGCCCGCGCTGTCGCCCGCGAGCACGAGGCTGGTGATCGGCCGACCGAGCGCGGCGCCATTGGCGGCCACCCAGCGCGCCGCGGCCTCGCAATCATCGGGCGCGGCGGGCCAGCGGCTCTCGGGCGCGAGCCGGTAATGAACCGAGACCACCGGCAGATCGAGCACCCGCGCCATCTCGGCGCACAGCGAGGCGTGGGTATCGAGATCGCCGAACACGAATCCGCCGCCGTGGAAGAATACCATCGCCGGGCCGGGCTCACGCGTTTCGCGTGCGTCAAAAAGCCGCAGCGCGATCGGGCCGGCGGGGCCGTCCATCTGGAGGTCGGTGATGCACGCCAGCTCGCCGACGGGCGGATCGGCGACATCCTTCATCGCCAAATAGAGCTGGCGGGCCTCGGGCGGCGTCAGCTCATGCGTCTTCGGCCCGGGCACGCTTTCGAGGTAATCCAGAAACCCGCGAACATCGGGGCGAACGAACGGTCCGGTCATGCGCATGTCTCCCATCGCCGGTGGCTGTCTTCGTTTCCTAGGAAGTCGACGCGGGCGCGTCCACGCTTTCGATGCGGTTTCCCCGCCGGCCGAAGCGGCTATAATGCAGAATCAGCGGCGGTTCGGAGTGGGGGAGCAATGACGGCGATCGTGGCGGATGAACAGCAGGCGGCGATCCCGATTCCCGAAGTCGACGACAGCCTGCGTCGGGTGATCGCCGAATTGATTCTCGACGGCGCGGCGGACGGTGACATTGCGCGCGTGCTTTCGGATGCGGCCTCGATTCCCGCCGATGTGCTTGCCGGCGAGATCGCGATCGCGCGCAAGAGCCCGTATCTTGCGGGGGCGCAGCGATTGCAGCGCCGACTCCAGAAATGGTCGTGGGTATTGCAGAACCGCGCGCGGCTCTACGCGAGCGCGTCGAATGCCCTCACCGTGCCCGTGGTCAACGGGATCGCACCGGCGCGCTTCTACAGCGACCTCTACATCGGCCATCGCCCGGCGGTGGTCCGCGGGCTCGTCGATCACTGGCCGGCGCGCGAAAAATGGTCGCTCGATGCCGTTGCGGAGACGCTGGGGGACCAGCCCGTCCAGCTTCAATGGGATCGCAGCCGCGATCCTGCCTACGAATCGAATTCAAACCGGCACCGGGTCAAGAAACCCTTTTCGGAGATCGCCGCGCGGCTGCGGTCGCACGAGCCGAGCAACGATTTCTACGTCACCGCGAACAACCGCGACGAGAATCGCGATGTGTTCGCGCCGCTGTTCGGCGATGTCGGGGAGATTCCCGGCATCCTGAAACGCGGCGGCGCCCGCGAGGGCTTCATCTGGATCGGGCCGCGCGGCACGATCACGCCGTGGCATCACGATCTCACCAACAATTTGCTGGTGCAGTTCGTCGGCCGCAAGCGCGTGCGGCTGGTCGCGAGCCACGATACGCCGCTGATGCGCAATCATCGCCATTGCTACAGCCTGTGGGGCACCGACGATCTGCTGCCGGGGCCGGCGGTGGGCGATAAGCCGACGGTGCTCGAATGCACGATCGGGCCGGGCGACGCCTTGTTCCTGCCGGTTGGCTGGTGGCACCATGTCGAAGGGCTCGATCAGACGATTGGCATGTCGTTCACCGCCTTCGCCTGGAACAACGATTTCTACAGCGCCTATCGCAGCAACGATTCGTTGTAGGCGGGATCATTCCAGCAACGGCAACGACGGCTGCGGATCGGGGCGGCCTTGCTCGCCGGTGATGTTCGACAGCGTCAGCCCGAGCAGGCGGATGCCGAGCGGAGTGGGCAGCAATGCGTCGAGCATCGCGAGGCCGGTAGCGAGAAACAGCGCGCGGTCGGCGATCGGGATGTGGCTCGATCGCGCGCGGGTGATCGTGCGGAAATCGGCATAGCGCAGCTTGAGCGTCACCGTTCGGCCGAGCGCCCCGTAACGATCGACACGCGCCCAGGCGGCGTCGGCGACGTTTTCGAGCGCCGCGTGGAGCGCGTCGCGATCGCTGAGATCGTCGAAGAAGGTGCGTTCGGCGCCGATCGATTTGGAAGGGCGATCGACGCGCACGGGGCGGTGATCCTCGCCCCGCGCGGCGCCGTAGAGATAGGCAGCGAAGCTGCCGAAATGGGCGTCGAGAAAGGCGCGGGGCTGCGCGCACAGATCGGCGCCGGTGCGGATGCCGAGAGCCTCCATCTTGCGCGCGGTGACGGGGCCGACGCCGTGGAAACGGCGTACCGGCAGGCTGGCGACGAACGCGGCGCCTTTGGCGGGCGGGATGACGCACAGCCCATCGGGTTTGTTCTGGTCCGATGCCAGCTTGGCGATGAACTTGTTGTACGATACCCCCGCAGAGGCAGTGAGCCGCGTCTCCGCCTTGATGCGCGCGCGGATTTCCTCGGCGATCGCGCGGGCTGAGCCGAGCCCGCGAATATCCTCGGTGACGTCGAGATACGCCTCGTCGAGCGACAGCGGTTCGATCAGCGGCGTGTAATCGGCGAAGATCGCGCGGATCTGCTGCGAGACCGCGCGATAGACCTCGAAGCGCGGCTTGACGAATACGAGATCGGGGCAACGCCGGAGCGCGGTGACCGAGGGCATCGCCGAGCGCACGCCGAACACGCGCGCTTCGTAGCTGGCCGCCGCCACCACGCCGCGCCCGCTCTTGCCGCCGACTGCCACCGGCAGACCGCGCAGGGCAGGGTCGTCGCGCTGTTCCACCGACGCGTAGAAGGCGTCCATGTCGACATGGATGATCTTGCGAAGGGGCGCGTCGGCCATGCGGTGCTGCGGAACAGTTTTGTAACAATGGGATGCCAGCCTATACGACCCCAAAGCCGGGAGGAACGGAAATGATGCGTTTTGCAACGACGACCGTCTTGATGCTGACGGCCAGCGCGGCGTTTGCGCAGGATCGCGATCTTTCGGTGACGATCTATTCGGGTGACCTCGCGCTGGTGCAGGATACGCGATCGATGGCGATCGGGCAGGGGCGCCAGAAACTCGAATTTCCCGACGTTTCGGCGCAGATCAGGCCCGAGACGGTGCAACTCACCGCCGCCGATACCGGCATCGTCGAGCAGAATTTCGATTTCGACCTGCTGACGCCGGGCAAGCTGATGGAAAAGGCGGTGGGCGACACCGTCACGATCGTCCGCACCAACCCCGCGACCGGCGCCGAGACGCGTCAGCAGGCGAAGGTGCTTGCGACCAACGGCGGCGTCGTGCTCCAGGTCGGCGACCATATCGAGGTGCTGCGTGATGACGGTTTGCCCGCCCGCGTGATCTTCGATCGCGTGCCGGACAATCTGCGGGCGCGGCCGACGCTGTCGGTCACGGTCGATTCGGCGCGCGCCGGAACGCGGCCGGCGAGCCTGCGCTATCTGACGCCGGGGCTTGGCTGGAACGCCGATTATGTCGCGCTCTATGATGAGGCCGCGGGTAAGATCGACGTGCAGGGCTGGGTGACGCTGACCAATTCGACCGGCACCACCTTTACGCAGGCGAACACGCTGCTCGTCGCGGGCTCGCCCAGCGGGAGCGGCGGCTCAAGCGCGCGGATTCGCCGTCCGCAGCCGCCGCGCGGGACGATCGTGCGCGCGGGCACTGAAAGCGGGACGCGCGAACGGCTCGGCGATTACTATCTCTATCCGCTCGCCGAACGCACCACGATCGCCAACATGCAGACCAAGCAGGTCAGCTTCCTCGACGTCCACGGCGTGCCCGCGACGCATGGCTATGAATATCGCAACGCCTGGCTGGGCACCGCCGACGAACCCGAGAGCGCGCAGACGATTTACCGTTTCTCGACCAGCGGGCAGGAAGGGCTGGGCGACCAGCTTCCCGCCGGCACGCTGCGCTTCTATCTGCGCGACAAGCGCGGCGACCCGCAGTTCATCGGCGAAAGCGCGATTTCGCATACGCCGATGGGATCGGACCTGTCGCTGGCGACAGGCGACGCGTTCGACGTCAAGGTCAAGCCGGTGGTCGAGAAGCGCGAGCGGCTCGGCCTGTTCCGCTGGCGCACGACGATGCACTACACGCTCACCAACGCGCTGCCGCGCGGCGTGACCGTCGATCTGCTCCAGGACGGGCTGTGGGGCGATACGCGGATCGTCTCCGAAAGCGCCAAGAGCGAGCGGCAGAGCGCCGATGTCGCCAAATGGCGCGTCAGCGTGCCCGCGAACGGCAGCGCCGAGGTGCGCGCCGTGTTCGATTCGCGTTACTGATCGCCGGTGCCGCGGCGTCTGATCCTGCCGCTCGTCGCGCTGGCGGCGGCGATGCCCGCCGCGGCCGAGGACGTGGTCGCCTCGGCGCCGAGTGCGCTGTCGGTGACGGTCTATCGCGCGCCTAACCGCGACGCGGGGAGCATCGATCTCGACGATCTCGGCGGGTTCGCGCTGATCTCCGAGACGCGGACGATCCGCGTGCCCGCAGGCGTCAACCGGTTGCGGTTCGAGGGCGTCGCCGACGGGATCGATGCCGCGACCGCGATTCTCACCGGGCTGCCGGGCGCGGTGATCGAGAAGAACCGCGATGCGGCATTGCTCAGCCCGTCGGCGCTGCTCGACGCCTCGCTCGGGCGATCGGTGGCGCTGGTGCGGACCAACCCGGCGACCGGGGTGCGCGACAGCGTGCCAGGCACGATCCGCTCGGATGCCGGCGGCGGGGTGGTGTTCGAAACCGTCGAGGGGGTCGAGGCGCTGCGCTGCTCCGGGCTGTCCGAGACGGTCGATTTCGCGCTCGCCACGCCGGGTCTGTCGGCGCGCCCGACCTTGTCGGTAACGACGCGCAGCGACCGCGCCGTCGATGCGACGGTGACGCTGTCATACCTCGCGCGGGGGTTCGACTGGTCGGCCGATTATGTCGCGACGCTGGGGGCGGACGGCAAGACGCTCGATCTCGGCGCGTGGGTGACGCTTGCCAACGGCAACGGGACGGCCTTTCCGCACGCGCAGACCAATGTCGTCGCGGGGCGGCTCAACAAGCAATCGGGGGCGGTCGAGCCGATCGATATCGGGCACCCGATCCTTGCGCGATGCTGGCCGCGCGGCACGACGAGCAATGTGTCGTCGGGGATGCTGATCGCTTATCGTACCGGCGCGCCACCGCCGCCGCCACCCCCGGCGCCGCCCGCGCCGATGCTGATGGCGTCGCAGGAAATCATGGTGACCGCGATGAAGGTCAGCCAGGAGCAACTCGGCGACCTCAAGCTCTATCGGGTACCCGAACCGATGACGGTCGCCGCGCGGCAGAGCAAGCAGGTGCGATTGCTCGATCAGTCGGACGTTCCCGTCGAGCGGGTCTATACGATCGATATCGGCGCGAACGATACCCGCGATTATCAGCCCGCCGGGGTGGTGCTGCGCACGACGAACGACGCCGCGCATCACCTCGGACTGGCGCTGCCCTCGGGCAAGGTCGCGGTGTTCGAGCGGGCGGGCACGCGCGCGCTGCTCGTCGGCGAGGCGGGGATCGGCGACACCACGATCGACGAGGAGGTCGAGATCGCGCTCGGCGCGGCGCCCGATGTGCAGGTGCGCCAGACGATCGAGGAACGGACCGTCGATCAGGACGAAGTCGAAACGCTGGCACTGGTGCCGGGCGTCAGGATCGCCCGGTCGGTGCCGGTGAGCCGGGTCGCGCGGATCGACCTCGGCAACGCGGGGTCATCGCCCGCGAGTGTCGAGGTGCGGCTGGCGCTCGATCCATCGCAACAGGTGGTGCGCGCCGACCATCCGGTCGGGCGCAAGAACGGGCGGCCGTTGTTCCGCGTGACGCTGCCCGCCAACGGCACCGCGACGATCCGCTATCAGACGCAGGCGCGCTAGCGGACGAAATGCCGCGGAAGGTTACAAAAGTTAGGCTATGTTCCCGCTGTTTTGCCTTCCCCTGCGTGTCGTACGCCCCGGGCATGGCGGGTCGGTCGACAACGCGCCGACGCGGGTGGGATCGACCGACTCAAAGAGCGGTGGGGATCATGGCATGATTCCGGGGTTGTAGGACAGCGAAAGGAACAAAGAGGGAATATTCTGAAGGCGTGAGGAGGAAGAAGAATTGGTTCGCGCGGAGGCGCGGAGACGCGGAGGTGTATCGTTCGCGGTGTCGTCGCCCGCGTCAGCGGCCAATCACTTTCCGGCAGCCTCGGACTTCACGGTCTCGCTGACGCGAGACGGAGGCAAAGCACGCGGTCTCTCTCCGCGTCTCCGGGCCTCCGCGTGAATCAATCTTCTTCGAGTGGTGGTTGTGGCCCCGGCGGTGTGCCGTTCTATCCGCGCATCGGCAGCGCGATCACCGCGTCGAGGCCTCTGCCCGCGCGGTTGACGAGGCGGATGTCGCCGCCCGCGTCGCGGACGATCGCGCGGGCGAGCGCGAGGCCGAGCCCGGCGCCGCCCGTCTCACGGTTGCGCGAGGTTTCGAGCCGGGTGAAGGGATCGAATACATCGGCGAGGCGATCCTCGGGGATGCCGGGGCCGCGATCGGCGACGACGATCCGCACCTCGGCATCGTCACGATCGATGCGCACCTCGGCGCCGCCCCCGTATTTGATCGCATTCTCGATCAAGTTGCGCACCGCGCGGCGCATCAGCGAGGGCCGCAGCCGCATCGTCAGCCGGCCCGATTCGAGGAACGCGACATTGTCGCCGAGATCGCGGAAATCCTCGACCACCGCGTCGACGAGCGCGGCGAGGTCGACGTCGGTGGGCGGCTCGCTCGGGCGGCCGAGGCGCGCCAGCGATAAGATATCGTCGAGCGTGCGGTTCATCTCGGCGATCGTCTCCGCCATGCGCTGGCGATCGTTGTCGTCATCGACCGATTCGATGCGGACGCGCAGTGCGGCGAGCGGCGTGCGCAGATCGTGCCCGATCGCGCCCAGCATCCGATCCTTTTCGTCGAGCATCGCGTTGACGCGCAGCCGGAGCGCGTTGAACGCGGCGATGACGTCGCGCACGTCGCCGGGGCCGCGCTCCTCGAGCGGGGTATCGCCCTCGCCGGGGGCGAAATCGCGCGCCGCCACCGCCAGCGAACGCAGCGGCCGCGAGATCCGCCGCCCGATCCAGAGCACCGGGATGAGCATGATCACATAGAGGATCAGCGTCTGCCCGATCAGCCGCCAGATGATCGACGAATCGCCGCCGCGTGGCCACGGCGCATGCTGGACGAGCCAGCCGCGCCCCGGCACCTCGGCGACGATCAGCAGTTCGGCGCCGAACCGGCGGATGATGCGCGCGGTGTGGCGCGGCCGGATATGGTCGATCCGTGTCTTGTGGACATCGATCATGTGCAGCGCGGCCTGGACGGGCGGCGCGGCCTGCCCGGCGTCGGTCAGCGTGTCGCGGATCGCCTGCTCGACATCGGGCAGCCGCTGCATCGCCGGGGTGATCGGATTGTGCGGCTCGAAGCGCACGCGGCCGCGATCGAAGGCCAGATCGGGGCGGGTGTGCGCGCGTTCGATCGCATCGGTCATGCGCGTGATCGCGGGGGCGGTGACCTGTTCGAAGCGAAACCGCTGACGCTCGTGGAGCAGCAGCCCGAAATTGATCGCTTGCGCGACGAACAAGGCGATCGCAACCAGCAATGCCATCTGCCCCGCCAGGCTGCGCGGCCACAGCGCAATGCGCCTCACAGCCGCGTCACTTCGGCGGCGAGCGTGTAGCCGCCGCCCCAGACGGTCTTGATGATTTCGGGGTTCCTGGCATCGGCCTCGATCTTGCGGCGCAGGCGGCTGACCTGATTGTCGATCGCGCGATCGAACGCCGCCGCCTCGCGGCCCTGCGTCAGATCGAGCAATTGATCGCGCGTCAGCACCTGACGCGGGCGCTGCGCCAGCGCGAGCAGCAGATTGTATTCGCCGGTGGAGAGCGGCACCGATACGCCGTCCGAATCGACCAGCACGCGCTCGCCGGTCTTGAGCACCCAGCCCGCGAAGCCGTAGCTGCCGCTGTCGGGCGCGTGCTGGCGGGTGCCGGTGGCGGCGCGGCGCAGGATCACCTTGACGCGCGCGGCCAGCTCGCGTGGGGAAAACGGCTTCACGACATAATCGTCGGCGCCCATTTCGAGCCCGACGATGCGGTCGGTCTCCTCGGTGCGCGCGGTGAGCAGGATGACGGGGATGTCGGTGGTTTCGCGGATATGGCGCGTCAGGCTGAGCCCGTCCTCGCCGGGCATCATGATGTCGAGGATGACGAGATCGATCGCATAGGCCGCGAGCCGCGTGCGCGCGGCCTCCGCATCGCCCGCCTGCGTGATGCGGAAACCCTGCTTTTCAAGGAATTTCGCGAGCGGCTCGCGAATCGAGCGCTCGTCGTCGACCAGCAGCAGGTGCGGGGTTTCGGCCATGATCGCTTCGCTTGGCATAGCGCGCCCTCGAAGGGAAGATGCCGGGCGGGCGTGGAGGAATACCCGCCCGGCGACCGGCGAGTGGGTTACTCGCCGGCAGGCTTGGGAGCCGTCTGACGCTCGGCCTTGCGCTGCTGCCAGCGCGCCTTCATCTGCGCGCGGACCTGGGCGACCTCGGCCTGGTCGACGCGGCCGTCCTTGTTGGCGTCGATCCGGTCGAAATGCTTCGCGGCGCGCGTGGCGCCGGCCGCCTCGGCTTCGGCGCGCGTCACCACGCCGTCACCGTTGGTGTCGAGATGCTTGAGCATGTCGCCGTGGCCGCGGTGGCCGCCACGATGCCCGCGCTGACCGCGATGGCTCCGATGCTTGTGCGGCGCGCGCATTTCGTCGCCCGAAAGCTGGCCGTCGCCATTGGCGTCGCGGCGCGCGAACCGCGCCTCGGCGGCGGCGAGCATCTCGGCGCGGCTGATCGTGCCGCTGCCGTCGGTATCGATCTTCGGCATCGCGCGCGGGGCGCGGGGTTGCGCGTCGGGCGCGGGGGTCGCCTGGGCGGCGAGCGCGGCGCCGCCGAACAGGGTGCCGGCCAGCAGACCGGCGACAACGAACTTGCTCATGTGCTTGTCCCTCGAAATGGCGGCGGATCAGCCGTCTTGATCGAGGGTTTGCATGCCATCTGTCGCAGCGCTTTGTCAGGCGGCGGCAAAAGTGTCGCAAATTGTCGCAATGGAGGAATTGCGGCCCCGGCTCATTCCCTCTCCCCACTACCCATTCAGCATAATGCTTTGGGTGGTGGGGGGGATCGGGCCGGGGCCGCATCCACGTCAGTGGATCAGATGCTCGCCGCGGTCTGGCCGAACAGGATCTTCTTCTGTTCGTCGGTCATCGGTGCGTCGCTGGGGCGGATTTCCTCGCCCTTGCGATACGCCTCGATCGTCGCGGGGCGCGCGCGGATCGCGTCGAACCAGCGCTTGAGATCGGGGAAATCGTCCAAATCCTGCTGCTGTGCTTCGTGCGGCACGATCCACGGGTAGCAGGCCATGTCGGCGATCGAATAGGTGCCGGTGATGAAGTCACGGCCCCGCAACCGCCGATCGAGCACGCCGTAGAGGCGGTTGGTTTCCTTGACGTAACGATCGATCGCATAGGGGATCGGCTCGGACGCGTAGCGGTTGAAATGATGGTTCTGCCCCGCCATCGGGCCAAGCCCGCCCATCTGCCACATCAGCCACTGCATCGTATCGATCTTCTCGCGCGGGGTCTCTCCAAAGAAGCGGCCGGTCTTGTTGGCGAGATAGACGAGGATCGCGCCCGATTCGAACACGCTGACAGGGGCGCCGCCATCGGCAGGATCGTGATCGACGATCGCGGGCATCCGGTTGTTGGGCGCGATGGCGAGGAAATCGGGTTTGAACTGATCGCCGGCGCCGATGTTGACCGGCACAATCCGGTAATCGAGCCCGGTTTCCTCCAGGAACAGCGTGATCTTGTGCCCGTTGGGCGTGGGCCAATAGTGCAGATCGATCATGCGGCGGGCTCCGGTTCGGTTGAGGGTACAGCCGGAACATGGGGAACCAATAGCCAGATGATAAGCATCGCGGCGGCCATTAACCCGCCCGCGACGATGAACGCGGCGCCGTCGAAGCCGTTGCGTGTGCCCCAGGCGAGCGACTGCGCGGCCAGCAACGGCCCCGCGATCGCCGCGACGCTGTTCATGCTGCCGATCCCGCCCTGGAGCGCACCCTGCCGGCTGGCATCGACCATCCGCGACAGGATGCCGCTGAGCGCGGGATAGGCGAACGCGCCGAACGCGCCGACGAGGAAGAACGCGTACACCTGCCAGCCCTCGGTCGCGAAGGCATAAGCGATCAGGCACGAAGCCGCGCACGCAAGGCCCAGGATCGCGGCGCGGCGCTCGCCGAGCCGCGCCACCACATTGCCGGTCAGTACCAATTGCACGATCGCGGTGAGCAGGCCGACCCAGGCAAGGCTGAGCCCGATCGCGGTCGCATCCCAGCCGAAGCGGATCGCGGCCCAAAATGCCCAGGTGGCGGGATAGACCATGCCGCCCACTTGCCACAGGAACCAGGCAAGCAGCAGCGGCCCCGCGCGCCCCGCCTCGAACAGCGGCCGGAAGGCGCCGATGACGTGCGCGTCGCGCAGGCGGAACGGGCGGCGGTGGGCGGCGTCGAGCGTCTCGGGGAGCAGGAACAGCATCGCCATCGCGTTCAGCCCGGCGAGGATCGCGGCGGCGATGAAGGGCGCGCGCGGCCCCAGCGTCGCGACGAGGCCGCCCAGCGCCGGGCCGATGATGAAGCCGATCCCAAACGCCGCACCGAGCAGCCCGAAGGCCGCCGCGCGCTTTTCGGGCGGGCTGACGTCGGCGATCACCGCGCCGGCCGGGCCGTAGATCGCGCCGGTGGCGCCCGCGATGATGCGCCCGACGAACAGCCAGGCGAGCGTCGGCGCGGCGGCGGTGATCGCATAATCGATCGCAAAGGCGACCATCGAGATGATCAGGATCGGGCGCCGGCCGAACCGGTCGCCGAGGTTGCCGACGATCGGGCCCGCGACGAACTGCGCGATCGCGAACACCGCGAGCAGCCAGCCGGCGACCCGCGTCGCCTCCTCCAGATCGACATGGCCCAGATGCGTGATCAGCTCGGGCAGCACGGGCATGATGATCCCGAAGCCGATCACGTCGACGACGACGGCGGCCAGCACGATCGGTATGGCGCGATTGGGAAAGCGCATCGGAACTCCGGGAAAGAGCGGCCAACGCGCTTAAGGCCTGTGCCCGAAAACGGCAACGACGCGATTCACGGCAGTGCATCGTCTTTCCGTCACCCCGGACTCGTTCCGGGGTCCAACTTTCCAACTGCATGTCATCGCGTGCTGAAGTTTGGATGCCGGAACAAGTCCGGCATGACGGAGGGTAAATATGCCCTCAGTGGCCGAAGCGCGCGCCCGCCTCGGCGATCAGGCCGTAGACGAGATCGAGATCGGCATCGTCGATGCAATAAGGCGGCATGACGTAGATCGTGTTGCCGAGCGGCCGCAGCAGCACGCCGCGATCGATGAAGAAGCGCATCAGTGCAGGGCCCAGCGCGGAGAGATAGTCGCTATGCGGATCGGCGAGTTCGAGCGCGGTGACGGTGCCGAGCTGGCGGACATTGCGGAACATCGGCTGGTCTGCGAGCGGCGCATGGCGCGCGCGCTGGCGCCGCGACAGATCGGCGATTCCGTCGAGCACGGGTTCGTCGCGCCAGATCGCCAGATTGGCGCGTGCCGCCGCGCAGGCGATCGGATTGGCGGTGTAGCTCGACGAATGGAAGAACATCCGCGCGCGATCGTCGGAGAGGTGCGCCTCGAAGATCGCGGGCGTCGCCATCGTCACGGCCAGCGGCACGGCGCCGCCGGTCAACCCTTTCGACAGGCACAATATGTCGGGCACGACGCCGGCCTGATCGCACGCGAGCAGGCTGCCGGTGCGGCCCCAGCCGGTCATCACCTCGTCGGCGATCAGCAGCACATCGTGGCGGGTGCAGATTGCGCGCATCTCGGCCAGCACCTCGGGCGTGTAGATCCGCATCCCGCCCGCGCCGAGCAGCAACGGCTCGACGATCAGCGCGGCCAGCGGATCGGCGGCACGGGCCAGCGATTCGAGCGCGTCGAGCGTCGCCTGTTCGGCGCCCGCTTCGGGGAAGGGCAGCGTCTCGACCTCGAACAGCAACGGCGCATAGGCGCGGTTGAACACCCCGCGCTCGCCGAGCGACATCCCGCCAACCGTGTCGCCGTGATAGCTGCCCTCGAGTACCGCGATCCGGCTGCGTGGGCGGTTCGTATTGAGCCAGAAGCCGAGGGCCATCTTGATCGCGACCTCGACGCTGGTCGAGCCGCTGTCCGAATAAAAGACGTGCGCGAGCGGCGCGGGCATCATGTCGACGAGCGCGGCCGCCACCGTCTCGGCGGGTTCGTGCGTCCAGCCCGCGAAGATGATCTGGTCGAGGCTTTGGGTCGCCTCGGCGATCGCGGCCATGATCGCGGGTTGGCGGTGGCCGTGCGTCGTCACCCACCACGATGAGATCGCATCGACGATGCGCGCGCCGTCGGCGGTGTGCAGCGCGACGCCCTCGGTGCGGATGACGGTGGGGATCGGTTCGCCGAGCCCGTGCTGAGTGAAGGGGTGCCAGACGGGCGAGGTCATGCGAAATCCTCTGTGTGGAAGGCGGCCGCGAAGGCGACGGCGAGCGTGTCGGAGGTCAGCGGATCGAGCCGGGGGAGGCGGCCGAGATGCTTCACCTTGCCGATCGCGCAGATGATGCGTTCGCTTTCGGGCACGTCGTCGCCGATGAAGGCGATGCCGTGGATGGGCACGCCGCGGTGGCGCAGCGCCTCGATCGTCAGCAGGCTGTGGTTGATCGTGCCGAGCGCGGTGGTGGCGACGACGATCATCGGTTCGTGCCAGCGCGCGAACAGATCCGCGTATAGCAGCGTCGGCGTCAGCGGCACCAGGGCGCCGCCCGCGCCTTCGATGATGAGCGGGCGGTCGGTCGCGGGCGGATCGAGCCGATCGGGGTCGATCGTCACGCCGTCGATCGCGGCGGCGGCATGCGGCGAGCAAGGGGTGTTCAGCCGATAGCCTTCGGGGAGAACCCGCTCCGGCGGCAGCGCCGCGAGCGCAGCGACGCGCGTCGAATCGGTGCCGCCGTCGACGCCTGCCTGCACAGGTTTCCAGTAAACGCCGCCCAGCAGGCGGACGAGCCCGGCGGCGAACACGCTCTTGCCGATGTCGGTATCGGTGCCGGTGACGACGAACCGACGGGTCATGCCAGCGCCTCTGCTAGTGCGGCGTCGAGCCGATCGATCGCGGCGTCGTCGACGTTGAGCGTGATGCTGATCCTGAGCCGCGCGGTGCTGGCGGGTACGGTCGGCGGGCGGATGCCGCGCACATCGAGTCCGCTCGCTTGTAGCGCCCCGGCGGCGCGCATCGTCGTCGCGTCGTCGCCGAGAATCAGCGGCATTATCTGCGATCCCGACGCCACCGCGCCGTGGCGTGCGAGCCGATCCTGCGCGTAGCCGATCAGCGCCGCCAGCCGCGCGCGCGGCGCGGGATTGTCGCAGGCAAGCCGCAGCGCCGCGCGCCCGACGGCGGCGATCAGCGGCGAGGGCGCGGTCGAGAAGATGAACCCGCGCCCGCGGTTGATCAGGAAATCGGCGAGCACGCGCGGCAGGCACAGCAACGCGCCCTCGGTGCCCAGCGCCTTGCCGAAAGTGTGGAGTGTGATGACGTTCTCGCGCCCCTCGAACCCTTCGGCGAGCCCGCGGCCGTGCGCGCCGAACACCCCGGTCGCGTGCGCCTCGTCGATGACGAGGAAGCCGCCGTTCGCATCTGCGATTTCGGCGAGCGCGGCGATCGGTGCGCGGTCGCCGTCCATGCTGTAGAGGCTTTCGACGACGATCCACGGGCGCCCGGTGCCGCCCGCGTGCCGCCACGCGGCGATCGCATCGGCAACGGCATCAGCATCGTTGTGCGGCACGGGCTGCGCATCGCAGCGCGCGAGCCGCATTCCGTCATGCGCGCTGGCGTGGATCAGCGCGTCGTGGAAAATGCGGTCGCCGGTTTGCGGCAGTGCCGAGAGCAGCGCGACATTGGCGGCATAGCCGGTGGCGAAGAACAAGGCGGCCTCGGCGCCGAACCGTTGCGCCGCCTCGGCTTCGAGCGCTTCGTGCTCAGCATGGTTGCCGCGCAGCAGGCGTGACCCGCCCGACCCCACCGGCACGCCGCGCGCCAGCGCCGCGCGCGCCGCATCGGCAAGCGCCGCGCTGTCGGCGAGCCCGAGATAATCATTGGACGAGAAATCTGCTCCCGTGCGTGGCTGCAGGGCGCGGCGCCGGTTAGCGGCGGCGAGCCGATCGAGATCGGCGTGGTAGGGGGCGAGGAGCGACATTGCGGCGCTGCTAGACCAAGGGGGTGTGATTGGCGAGGCTGCGATTCGTTATGTGTGGGAAGGCTATGCTTGCAGACCACCCGTCATGCCAGACTTGTTCCGGCATCCAACTCTCCACGAGCGTCGGCACATGAGGCACGTTGGACCCCGGAACAAGTCCGGGGTGATGAGGAGACTCACCCGTCGCGTAGCCCGATCCCGATCAGGGCGCGGGCCTGATCGGCCTCGCTTGAGACGACCGGATAGGCGCAATAATCGGCGGCATAATAGGCGCTGGGGCGGTGGTTGCCCGACCAGCCGATACCGCCGAAGGGCGCCGCCGACGAGGCGCCGTTGGTGGGCTTGTTCCAATTGACGATGCCGGCGCGCGCATTCGCCCAGAAGCGGTTGTAGAGCGCGGGATTCTGGCTGATCAGCGAGGCCGACAGGCCGTAGCGCGTGTTGTTCGCCTCCGCGATCGCGGCGTCGAAATCGTGCGCGCGGATGACCTGGAGGATCGGGCCGAACAGCTCGATATCGGGCCGCTCGGCCATGTCGGTGGTGTCGATCAGCGCCGGGCTGAGGAAGGGCCGGTCGTCGATCGGGCGTTCGAGGTGGCGGATCGGATGGCCGCCGCGCATCATCAGCGCGAGGAAGCTTTCGGTAAGCTGGTCGGCGGCTTCATTGTCGATCACGCACCCCATGAACGGTGCGGGATCGGCGTGGGGCTCGCCGACGATGAGCCGCCCGACGAGCTTGTTGAGCGTCTCGATCAGCGGTTCGTAGAGCTTTTCGTCGACGATCAGGCGGCGTGCGGCGGTGCAGCGCTGCCCCGCGGTCGTGAACGCCGACTGGACGATCAGCGTCGCCGCGGAATGGAGATCGGGCGTCTCCCAGACGATGATCGGGTTGTTGCCGCCCATCTCCAGCGCGAGGATCTTCTCCGGCCGATCGGCGAACTGGCGGTTGAGCGCGATGCCGGTGCGTGCCGATCCGGTGAAAAGCAGCCCGTCGATCCCGTCGTGCGCGGCCAGCGCCTTGCCTTCCGCCGGGCCGCCGACCACCAGCCGCGCGCAGCCTTCGGGCACGCCCGCCTCGTGATAGCATTTGACGAGGAAATCGCCCGAGGCCGGGGTCTTTTCGGAGGGCTTGAAGACCACGGCGTTGCCCGCGATCAGCGCGGGCACGATGTGGCCGTTGGGCAGATGCGCGGGGAAATTGTATGGGCCGAGCACCGCGAGCACGCCGTGCGGCTTGTGGCGCAGCGCCATCCGCGATCCCATCTGCGCGTCCAGCCGGCGCTGCGAGGTGCGATCGGCATAGGCCTTGGCCGAGATATCGACCTTGGCGATCACGGTATCGACCTCGGTGCGCGATTCCCACAGGGGCTTGCCGGTTTCGCGGGCGATCGTATCGGCGAAGGCCTCGTGCTTCGAGCGAACCACATTGGCGAACCGGCGCAGCGTCTCGACCCGGTTGGCGAGCGGGCGCGCGGCCCATTCGGCCCAGCTTTCGCGGGCACGCGCGACCTCGGCATCGACGTCGCTGACCGGGTGGCGCCAGAGTTCCGCACCGGTCGCGGGCTCGGTGGAAATGATGTCGGCCATAAGGTTGCTTGGTTCCTTCCCCCTGCGCTTGCTCTTGCCCGATTTCGCGCGGCTTTGCCACACCGCTCAGCCGGCCAGCGCGGCGCCCATTTCCCGGATCGCGACGATCTTCGCGTTGAACGGGCGCCAGTCGTCGCGCGTGTCGATCGCGGCCCAGATCGCCTCGACCTCGTCGATCAGCATCGAACAGGGCGTCCCTCGCCAATAAGCATGGTCGCGCGCCGCGCGCGGCGTATAGCCCGACAGACGGCCGCGCAGGTCGGCGAACGCCGCGCCGGTATAAGGCGCCGCGTCGGGCAGTGCGCCGCCGAAGGCATCGAAGAAGAAGCGATCGATCGGGGTGTCGGCGGCGTGGAGCGCCTTTTCCATCGCGGTGATCAGCGCTGCATCCTCCACGTCGCCGCGGGGGCGCACGCCAAGCCGCCACAGCAATGCCTCGGTCACCGCGCGCTGATAATGATCGCCGAAGCCGTCGAGCACCGCGATCAGCGGTTCGGCCTCGCTCAGGGCGCGCAGCGATACGGCGAGCTGCGCGGCATCCCAGTGGATCGCCTCGGGCTGGCGGCCGAAGGCGTAGAGCCCGGCATGGTCGAAATAGGCCGCGGTGAAGCCGGGGTTCCACGTCGGGTTGAAGCGCCAGGGGCCGTAATCGAAACTCTCGCCGGTGACGTTGATATTGTCCGAATTGAGCACGCCGTGGACGAACCCCGCCGCCATATAACTGGCCGCGAGCCGCGCAGTGCGGCGGACGACGTGATCGAGCAGCCGCACCGGGGCATCGTCGCCCGCGTCCTCGCCGTAATAATGGCGCAGCACATAGAGGGTCAGCGCGCGCAGCCCCTCGTCGTCGCGCAGGAAGGCGAGCCGCTGGAAGCTGCCGATGCGGATATGGCCGTGGCTGAGCCGCACCAGCACCGACGACCGGGTGGGGGAAGGCTCGTCGCCGCGCGTCAGCGCCTCACCGGTCTCGATCAGCGAGAAGCTGCGCGATGTCTCGACCCCCAGTGCCTCGAGCATTTCGGTCGCCAGCACTTCGCGCAAGCCCCCCTTCAACGTCAGCCGCCCATCGCCGAAGCGGCTGTATGGGGTCTGTCCCGATCCCTTGGTGCCGAGATCCATCAGCCGCCCGCGATCATCGCGAAGCTGCGCGAACAGGAAGCCGCGGCCGTCGCCGATATCGGCGTTGTAATTGCGGAACTGGTGGCCGTGATAACGCAGCGCGAGCGGCGCGGACAGATTGTCGGACAGGGGCTCGAACCGCCCGAAATGGCGGATCCATTCGGCGTCGCCCAGCGCATCCAGCCCCACGCTCGCCGCCGCGCGATCGTTGCGGAAGCGCAGCCGCGTGTCGGGAAAGCGCGCCGCCTCGACCGGATCGTAGAAGCTGTCGCCGAGATCGAGGATAGCGGTGGCGGGGCGATAACGCGCGGGTTGCGGGGAAGCGGCCATATCGCGATATGGGTAATCGGAGACGAAGGACGCAAGCATGGCCGCATACGAAAACCGCTATTGGTGGTCGCGCGACGGCCTGAGGCTGCATTATCGGGACTATCCAGGGCGCGAAGGTCGCCCCCCGATCGTGTGCCTGCCCGGCCTGACACGCAACGCGCGCGATTTCGAGGGGCTGGCGGATCGGCTCGCGGGCGAATGGCGCGTGATCGCGGTCGATCTGCGCGGGCGCGGCGAGAGCGCCTACGCCAAGGACGCGATGACCTATACCCCGCTCACCTACGTCCAGGATATCGAGGCGCTGCTGGAGGATATCGGTTGCGATCGCTTCGTGGCGTTCGGTACGTCGCTGGGCGGCATCGTGACGATGCTGCTCGCCGGCATGGCGCCGCAGAAGATCGTTGGTGCGCTGCTCAACGATGTCGGGCCGGAGATCGAGGCGGCGGGGCTGGCGCGAATCCGCACCTATGTCGGCAAGGCGAGTTCGTGGCCGACCTGGATGCACGCCGCGCGTGCGGTCGCCGACGCCAATGGCGATGTCTATCCCGGTTATGAGACGGCCGACTGGCTGGCGATGGCGAAGCGGCTCTATCGGCTCAACAATGCGGGCCGGGTCGTGCTCGATTACGATCTCAAGATCGCCGAGCCGTTTCGCGTACCGGGCAACGAGGCGGGGCCGGACATGTGGCCCGCGCTGAACGCGCTTGGCGACGCGCCGGTGCTGCTCGTGCGCGGGGGCCACTCCGACGTGCTCGGCGCGGCGACCGCGGATCGGATGCGCGCGGCGCTGCCAGGGGCGGAGCTTGTGACCGTGCCCGATGTCGGCCATGCGCCGACGCTCGACGAGCCGGCGGTGACCGCCGCGATCGACCGGCTGCTCGCCCGGGTGGCGGCGGAACCCGCCACCGCCTGACGCGTCTCGGATAAGGTGAGCTTCTTTTTCGATCACCTCGTCCTGACGCCCGCCGACGTCGATCTCGCGCGATCGCCGCTCGCGGGCCGGATCGACGCCGACACTTATGTGCTGGGGGCATTCAACCCGGGGATGACGCGGCTCGCCAGCGGCAACCTGCTGCTGATGGTGCGGATCGCCGAGGCGCTCCGCGAGCCGATCCGCGACGGGCATATCCACGCGATCCGCTGGTTCGACGGCGGCTATACGCTCGACGCCTGGCCGCTCGAGCAGGTCGATACCGCCGATCCGCGCAAGTTCACGGTGCATGGCGGCGGCTGGCCGGTGATGGCGCTGACCTCGCTGTCATGGCTGCTGCCGGTCGAACTGTCATCCGACGGCAGCCGCGTGGTGGCGATGCATTACGATCACGCGATCGCACCCGCGGCGTCGTGCCAATGCTACGGCGTCGAAGATGCGCGGATCAGCCGCGTCGGCGATCGCTTCCTGATGACGACCTGTTCGGTCAGCCCCGAGCGACACGCGACCGTGCTCTATTCTTCGCCCGATGCGCTCGACTGGACCCTGGAGGGGATCGTCCTCGATCATCAGAACAAGGACATGCTGATCTTCGAAGGGCTGATCGACGGGCGCTATTGGGCCGAGACGCGCCCGCTCGGCGATCTGTTCTTTGCCTATCCGCCGGGCAGCGAATGGCGCGCGGGGCCGTCGATCAACCTCGCGACCTCACCCGATGCGCTGCACTGGAAGCCGTGCGACCGGCCCTTCCTGCGCCCGCGCGCGGCGACGCTGGCGACCGCGCGGATGGGCGGCGGTGCCCCGCCGATCCTCACCGATCGGGGCTGGCTGACGTTATGGCATGGCGTCGAGCCCAATGCCGGGGTGGGCACCTATCGCACCTATTGGTCGCTGCTCGACGCGCGCGAACCGTGGCGTGTGGTGCATAGCGAGGAGATGCCGCTGATCGAGGCGGACCCGGCGCTGACGCGGCCGATCGAGGACCTGCTCTATCTGCGCGACATCGTGTTCACGACGGGGATCGTGGACGCGGGAGATCATTATGTCGTCGCCAGCGGCGAGGCCGATCTCGCGTGCCGGATCACGCATATACCGAAGGCGCGCTTCGGGCTGTGATGGCTCAGGCGAGGCGCAGAAACGGGACGGCGTTCTCAATCGCGGAGCCGGATCAACCCTTCCTGTGCCGCGCTGGCGACGAGCCGGCCGTCCTGGGTGTAGATCCTGCCGCGGTTGAACCCCCGCGCGTGCCCCGCCCACGGGCTGTCGCACGCGTAGAGTAGCCATTCGTCGGCGCGAAAGGGTTCGTGGAACCACAAGGCGTGGTCGAGGCTCGCGGTCTGGAGGCTGGGTGTCGTCCAGTTGATACCGTGCGGGAGCATCGCGGTGCCGAGCAGCGACATATCCGACGCGTAAGCGAGGATCGCACGGTGCATCGTCATGTCGTCATCGATTCGGGCGACGAGGCGGAACCAGCTATATTGTGCGGGCGGCCGCTTTTCGGGGGTGAACCATGAGCGCGGGTGGACGGGCCGAATCTCGATCGGCCGCGCGCGCAGCATGTGGCGGCGGAATTTCTCGGGGATCTCGTCGATCATCTCGCGGCGCAGTTCGGACTCGGACCTGAGATCGTCCGGCCCCGGTACGTCGGGCATCGCGTCCTGATGGTGCACACCATCCTCGGGAATTTGGAAGCTCGCCGCCATGTTGAGGATCGGCTTGCCCTGCTGCAACGCGATCACGCGGCGAGTGGCGAAGCTGCGCCCTTCGAAATCGCGCACGACGCGAAAGATGATCGGGTAATCCTCGTTTCCCGGCCGCATGAAATAGGCGTGGAGCGAATGCGCGGTCTTGGGCGCCTCGGTCGAGCGTTGCGCGGCCTGGAGTCCTTGCGCGATCACCTGCCCGCCGAACACACGCCCGACGCCACCGGGCAAACGGCGCCCGCGATAGAGATCGGTATCGAGTTCCTCGATCGTGAGCAGATCGACGAGGGCATGGGTGAGAACAGCGGGCGAGGGGGCGGGGTCGGCGTTATCCATTCGTTACCGTATCCATTCGTTACCGTATCTCTCTTGTCTCTCCGGTTCTTGCTTCCCCGGCGCAGGCCGGGGCCCAGTTGGGAAAGCCTTAGCGACTGAGCCCAGCGCGCGCCAACTGGAGAGTGCCAACTGGGCCCCGGCCTGCGCCGGGGAAAGTGTTGCCTCAATAGCCGGAGATTTTCGCCAATTGATCGGCATGAAAGTTCGCGTCGCCGAACATCTCCGCCAGCACGCGCGCGCGCTTCATGTAGAAACCGACGTCATATTCGTCGGTCATGCCGATGCCGCCGTGCATCTGCACGCTTTCCTGAACGCTGAGCGTGGTCGCCATCCCCGTCATCGCCTTGGCGACCGAGACCGCGGCGTCGGCGCCGGCATCGTTCGCGTCGAGCAATTGCTGCGCCTTGAGCACCGCCGATCGCGCGATCTCCATTTCCGAATAGAGATGCGCGGCGCGGTGCTGGAGCGCCTGAAAGCTGCCGATCGGGGCGCCGAATTGCTTGCGCTCCTTCAGATAGCCGATCGTCAGGTCCATTGCGCCGCCGCCGACGCCGAGCAACTCGGCCGCCGCCCCGGTGCGCCCGGCCGCGAGCAGTCGCCTGAGCGGCCCCGCGCCCGCATCGACCTCACCGATCACCGCATCGGCATCGACCTCGACGCCGTCGAATACCAGCCGCGACGCAAGGGTGGCATCGGCGAGCCGCTCGGGCGTGTTGGTGAGCCCGGCGGCGTTGCGGTCGACCGCGAACAAGGTGATCCCATTTTCATCGTCGGCGCTGCCGGCGGTGCGCGCGGCGACGATGATCACGTCCGCGACATGCGCGTGGGTGGCGAATTGCTTGCGGCCGCTCAGCTTGAAGCCGTTGCCCGAGCGTTCGGCGGCCATGCCGATCCGCGCGCGGTGCTTGGCGCCCTCGTCGATCGCGAGCGCGGCGACCGCATCGCCCGCGATGATGCCGGGGAACCAGCGCTCGGCGTGGGGCGTGCCCTTCAAAGCCTCGACGGCGGCGACGGCGGTGGCGAGGAAAGGGGAGGGCGACAGGTTGCGCCCGATCTCCTCGAGCACCACCCCGGCCTCGACATGGCCCAGCCCGAGCCCGCCGGATTCCTCGCCGATCAGGATGCCGGTGAAGCCCATTTCGGCGAATTGCTTCCACAGGTCGCGTGAGAAGCCGGTGGCGTCGTTTGCGTCACGCAGGGATCGCAAATGGCCGACGGGGGCGTGTTCGGCGACGAAATCCTTCGCGGTATCGCGGAGCATCGTCTGTTCGTCGTTGAGATAGAGGGGCATTTTCTACTCCGTCACCCCAGCGCAGGCTGGGGTCCATGTCTCTCGCGGGTGGCACGTCAACCAGTGATAAACCCCAGCCTTCGCTGGGGTGACGTGGGTCAGCTCGGCAATTCCAATATCCGTTTGGCGATGATGTTGAGCTGGATTTCGCTCGTCCCGCCCTCGATCGAATTGGCCTTGGTGCGCAGCCATTGGCGTGCCGTCGCGCCGCCCGATGAGGCCTGGCTTTCCCATTCGAGCGCGTCGGATCCACCCGCCGCCATCATCAATTCGTAGCGGCGCTTGTTCAGTTCGGTGCCGTAATATTTCATCATGCTGGGCTGCGCGGGATGCGCCTTGCCGGCTTTCAGTTCGTCGATGAAGCGTTCGGACGTCATCGCGAACGCCCTGGCGCGGACCTCGAATTCAGCGATCGCGGCGCGCAGCAGCGGGTCGGCGAGCCGGCCGGTATCGTCGAGCCCGATCGTCGCGATCGCCCCGTCGATCAGCGGATTGCCCGCCGCCCCGCCGAGCCCCATGCCCGAGATCATCTCGCGTTCGTGGCCAAGCAGATATTTGGCGACATCCCAACCCTTGTTCTCGTCATGCACGCGCTGGCTCTTGGGCACCTCCACATTGTCGAAAAAGGTCTCGCAGAACGGCGAATTGCCCGAGATCAGGAGGATCGGCCTGGTCGAGACGCCTTCGCTCGCCATGTCGAACAGGACGAAGCTGATCCCGCCCTGCTTCGATTGCTTCGAGGTGCGCACGAGGCAGAAAATCCAGTCGGCCTTGTCGGCATAGCTGGTCCACACCTTCTGCCCGTTGACGACATAATGGTCGCCCGCATCCTCGGCCGAGGTCGCGAGCCCGGCGAGGTCCGATCCGGCATTGGGTTCGGAATAGCCCTGGCACCAGCGGATTTCGCCGCGCGCGATCTTGGGCAGATAATCGAGCTTCTGTTCCTCACTGCCGTATTTGAGCAGTGCCGGGCCGAGCATCGAAATGCCGAAGCTGTTCAGGGGATTGCGCGCGGTGATCCGGCGCATCTCCTCGCGCAATATCTTGGTTTCGGCCGGGGACAGCCCGCCGCCGCCATAGGCCTTGGGCCAGTCGGGGACGGTCCAGCCGCGCGCGCCCATCGCGTCCATCCACTGTTTTTGCGCAGGCGTGAGCTTGGATTGGTCGCGCCCGCCCCAGCACACATCACTTTCGGAGCGCACCGGCTTGCGCATCTCGGGCGGGCAATTCGCCTCCAGCCATGTGCGGGTGTCGGTGCGGAACTGGTCGAGATCGGTATCGGGCATTTTCTACTCCGTCGCTGAGATGACGAAAGCGGCGTTCATCGCATCACCAGGTCATGCGCGGCCCTGGCCACGGCAATCGCGGTGAAATCGCGGTTGGTATCGGCGATCACCTGCACGCCGATCGGCAGCCCGTCGGCATCCGTGCCGATCGGCACGCTGGTGGCGGGCAGCATCGGGAAGGTCGCGAGGCCGGGCCAGGCGAGTTGGAGCCCGAACTGGGTGTCCTCGCCATCCACATCGAGCCGGCGTTCGGTGATCGGCGTGTCGTCATGCGGGAAAGCGGTGGTGCCCCAGGCGGGGGCGATCACCGCGTCGTAATCGGCGAACAGCCGCTGCCACGCGCGCGCATTGCGGGCCTGCGCGTCGAGCAGCCCGAACCAGTCCGCGAGCGTCGGCAGCGGCCGGCCCTCCTGCTGCGCGCCGCGCGTCATCGCGACGTTGAGCATGTGCATATAATGCCCGTATTGCTGGGCGAGGTCGGGGAGTAAATCGCTGCCCCGATCGACGCGCGCGCCTGCATTCTCGAACGCATCGCCGACGCCGTGGATCGCCTGTTTGATCGAGGCTTGCGCTTTGGCAACCGGATGTTCGGGCAGCAGTAGAATGCGCCAGTCGCCATGCTTGCGCGGCGCCGGCTTGGGCAGCGGAATATCGGCGAGGACGTCGAGTTCGGCCGCGAGATCATCGCGATCGGCCGCCAGCGGGCCGATCACCGACATCGCGATGCGCGCATTGTCGGTGCGCGGGAAATAATGGCCGTCGGGAGCAATCGCGGTGAAGCTCGATTTATGCCCCCACACGCCGCAGAACGCCGCCGGTACGCGGATCGAGCCGCCGATATCCGAGCCCAGTTCGATCGGCACGTAGCCTGCCGCCACCGCCGCCGCCGCACCGCCCGACGAACCGCCACTGACGCGGTTCGGATCGTGCGGGTTGCGGGTGCGCCCGTAATTGGGGTTGTTCGATTGCAGATCGGCCAGCCCGACGGGGATATTGGTCTTGCCCAGGATCACCGCGCCCGCCGCCTTGAGCCGTTGGACGGCGACGGCATCGGCGGTCGCGACATGATCGGCGTGTTCGGCGAAGCCCCAGCTCGTCGGCAGCCCGGCGATGTCGAAGCTCTCCTTGACGGTCATCGGCACGCCGAAGAACGGGCGGTCGTCCGGCCTCGCTTCATCAAGCGCCCTGGCGGCGGCACGGGCGCGATCGAAATCGCGGACGACGACGGCGTTGATCTCCGTGTCGCCCGTCTCGATCCGTGCGATCGCCGCGTCGGTTTCGGCGAGCGCAGTGGTTTCACCCGCTCGAATCGCGGCGGCGGTGGCGAGGGCCGTACGCATCACCACGCCCCTCCATCACCCCGGACGTGTTCCGGGGTCCAATGCTCCGCATAAACCGCCGCTGGTGCGTTCGCGGTGCCTTGGATACCGGAACAAGTCCGGCATGACGGTGAAGAGCGAAGCACTTTCACGACGTGAACCGCTCGCCCCTGTCGGCTTTCTCGCGGAGCAGCGGCGCCACGTCGAAACCGTGCTTCTCCAGCCCGGCGACAATCTTCTTCAAGCCTTGGGTATCGGCCCAGAACATCGGCCCACCGCGATAGACCGGCCAGCCGTAGCCGTAGATCCACACGACATCGATATCCGATGCGCGCTGCGCCTTGCCCTCGGCGAGGATCAGCGCGCCTTCGTTGACCATCGGATACAGCGTGCGCTCGACGATTTCCTCGGTCGTCACTTCATGCTGTTTGGCGCCGGTCTTCTTGCGGAAATCCTCGATGATCTCGGCGACGCGGGGGCTGGGAGAGGGGTTTCTCTTGTCGTCGTAATCGTAAAAGCCCGCCTTGGTCTTCTGGCCCCAACGCTTCTCGGCGGCGAGGGCGTCGCGGATGCTCTCGATGCGCGTGGGGTCGCGGTGCCAGCCGATATCGACGCCGGCGAGATCGCTCATCTGGAACGGCCCCATCGGCATTCCGAAATCGACATGAACCTTGTCGATCTGCTCCGGCGTCGCGCCTTCCATCAGCAGCTTCATCGCCTCGACCTGACGCGGCATCAGCATCCGGTTGCCGATGAAGCCGTGGCATACGCCCGCGACCACGGCGACCTTCCGGATCTTCTTGGCGAGCGCCATCACGGTGGTGAGGACGTCATCCGCCGTCTTGTCGCCGCGCACGACCTCAAGCAGCTTCATGACGTTGGCGGGTGAGAAGAAGTGCATCCCCAGCACATCGCCGGGCCGCTTGGTGACCGCGGCGATCTCGTTGATGTCGAGATAGGAGGTGTTCGAGGCGAGGATCGCGCCCGGCTTGGCGATGCCGTCGAGTTTGCCGAAAATGTCTTTCTTGACGCCCATTTCCTCGTACACGGCCTCGATGATGAGGTCGCAATCGGCGAGATCGTCGAGCTTGAGCGTCGGGGTGAGCGCCCCCATCGCCGCTGCGACCTGATCGGCGGTCATCCGGCCCTTGGCGGCGGTCGCTTCGTAATTCTTGCGGATCGTCGCGGTGCCGCGGTCGAGCGCTTCCTGTTGCATTTCGACGATCGTCACCGGGATGCCCGCCGACAGGAAGTTCATCGAAATGCCGCCGCCCATCGTGCCCGCGCCGATCACGCCGACGCGCTTGATGGAGCGCAGCGCGATGTCGTCCGCGATACCGTCGATCTTCGCGGCCTTGCGCTCGGCGAAGAAGATGTGGCGCTGCGCGGCGGATTGCACGCCCATCATCAGCTTCATGAATTCCTGGCGCTCGAACTGGATACCCTCTTCGAACGGTACCTCGGTCGCCTTGACGACGCAGGCGATGTTGGCGGCCGGCGCATCGAAGCTGCGGAAACGGCGTGCGTTGGCCTTGGTGAACGCCGCGACGGCCTCGGGATCGGGCGTGGCGGTCTTTTGGCTCGCGCGGGGTAGCGGTTTGCCGATCATCTCCTTCGCGAAGCGAAGCGCATCGGCCTCGAGGCTGTCCTCGCCGGCGAGCCGATCGATCAGCCCGGCATCGAGCGCCCTCTTCGCCGGGATCGGATCGCCTTTGGCGGTCATCTCAAGCGCCAGCGGCACCCCGGCGAGGCGCGGCGCACGCTGGGTGCCGCCCGCGCCAGGGAGCAGCCCCAACTTGACCTCCGGAAAGCCGAGCTTCGCCGAGGGCACGGCGATCCGGTAATGGCAGCTCAGCGCCACCTCGCACCCGCCACCGAGCGCGGTGCCGTGGATCGCGGCGATCACGGGCTTGTCGGCGGCCTCGATCATGTCGACCAGCGCCGGCAGCGCGGGCTCCGCCATCGGCTTGCCGAATTCGGTGATGTCGGCGCCGGCGAAGAAGGTGCGACCCTCGCAGCGGATCACCATCGCGGCGATGCTCGCATCGGCGACGCCCTCCTTGATCGCCGATTCGAGTCCCTGCCGCACCGCCGCGCCGAGCGCGTTCACCGGTGGGTTGTCCGACACGATGACAAGCACGTCGCCGTGGCGGTGAAGGGTGATGGGGCTCGTCATGATCGCGGTGTCTCCTGTGGTGGCGGCGGGGCGCTGGCGCCCGCGTCCGTCTCGCGGTGTGGCATACCCTGTGTTCAAATGCTGATTCTCCTATTGCCTTGAGCGGCGCATGAATCAACACTAACGTCATAAGCGTCGGAGAAATATCCAAACCCGACATTCGGAATATGATGGAGAGGTGCCCCGTGGACAGCCAGCCTATCGTCGCGCTCGATCCGGCCTGGCCGGCGATGTCGATCGCCGAGGCCGAGGCGCTGCTGACCGCGCCGGGCCAGAAATTCGAGATGGAGACGGTGACGATCCGCGGCGTGCCGACGCGGGTGTGGAAGAACTCGCCGCCCCATCTGCGCGCGCTGATCGAGGCGGCGCGGGCCTATGGCGGCCTGCCCTTCACCGTCTATGAAGACGAACGCGTCAGCTATGACGCCAATTTCCGCGCGATCGCGGCGCTGGCGGCGCATCTCGCCGCGCTGGGAGTGGGCAAGGGCGATCGCGTCGCGCTGGCGATGCGCAACCTGCCCGAATGGCCGGTGGCGTTCTTCGCGGTGGTGACGCTCGGCGCGATCGTGGTGCCGCTCAACGCCTGGTGGACGGGCGCCGAACTTGCCTATGGGCTTGCTGATTCGGGGGCCGGAGTGCTGATCGCCGACGAACGACGGCACCAATGCCTCGCCGCTCATTACGCCGATCTGCCCGGCCTGCGCCATGTGCTCGTCACGCGCGCGGCGGCACCGCTTGAGGGGGCACACGCGCTCGAGGAGGTGATCGGCAACCCTCGCGATTATGCGACGCTCCCCGACCGGCCCTTGCCCGCCGCCGAGATCGCGCCCGACGATGCGGCGGGGATTTTCTATACCAGCGGCACCACGGGGGCGCCCAAGGGCGCGCTCGGCACGCACCGCAACATGGCGACCAACATTCTGTCGGGGGGCTTCGCGGCGGCGCGCACCTGCCTCCGGCGCGGCGAGACCCCGCCCGAGCCGACTCCGCGCTCGATGCTGCTCGTCATCCCGCTGTTCCACGTCACTGCCTCCAGCGCGGTGATGATGGGCGCGATCGCCACCGGCAGCACCTTGGTGTTCATGCGCAAGTGGGAGCCGGTGGAGGCGATGGCGATCATCGAGCGCGAGAAAGTGACGATGACCGGCGGCGTGCCGACGATCGCGTGGCAATTGCTCGAACATCCCGAGCGTGGCCGCTTCGATCTGTCGAGCCTCGAATCGATCGCTTATGGCGGCGCGCCCGCCGCCCCCGAACTGGTGCGGCGCATCCATGCCGAATTCGGCGCGCTGCCCGGCAGCGGCTGGGGGATGACCGAGACGATGGCGACCGTCACCACCCATTCGGGCGAGGATTATCTCAATCGCCCTGAAAGCTGCGGGCCTCCCGTCGCCACCGCCGATCTCAAGATCATGGACGAAGACGGCACGCGCGAACTGCCCTCCGGCGAGATCGGCGAATTGTGGGCGAAAGGCCCGATGATCGTGAACGGCTATTGGAACAATGCAGCGGCCACCGTGGCGACCTTCGTCGACGGCTGGGTGCGCACCGGCGACATCGCGCGGATCGACGAGGAGGGGTTCTGCTTCATCGTCGATCGCGCCAAGGATATCGTCATCCGCGGCGGCGAGAACATCTATTCGAGCGAGGTCGAGAACGTCCTCTACGTGCACCCCGCGGTCACCGATTGCGCGCTGATCGGCATCCCCCACCGCACGCTGGGCGAGGAACCCGTGGCGGTCGTCCATCTCGCGCCAGGCAGCACCGCGAGCGAGCACGAATTGCAGGCGTGGGTCGGCCGCCATCTGGCGGCGTTCAAGGTGCCGGTCGCGATCCGCTTCGTCGCCGAAACGCTGCCGCGCAACGCCAACGGCAAGATCCTCAAGCGCGACCTCAAGGGGCTGTTCGCGGAGGAGGCGGCGGCATAGCCTGACCCCATTTCGCTATATTACACGCACTCCAAATCCGGCTAGGGTGGCCTTTGAGCCTCGAAAGTCCGGGAAGGGCAGCGTGTGGACAAGCGTTTGGGGACTGGTGACGATACGACGCGAACCGGGGAGGGGGGCCGCCCCGACTCCGCACCTGATCGCCCTGCATCCGATCGCGAAGGCGCGTTCGGGCTTCCACTGCCGCGCGAAGGCACCGCGGACCGGAATCGCGTGTCGCTGCGCCGCGATCGGCTGCTCGCCGCGCTGACGTTGCTCGTCGGCGCGGGGGTTGCGCTGGCGACGCCGTTCGCGCTCAAATCGGGCGCCGAATTCTTCCTTCCCGTCACCGCCGCGCTCGTCATCGCGGTCGCGTTGGTGCCGGTGCTCGAATGGCAGGAGCGGCACCGCATTCCCTCGCCGATCGCGGCGCTGGTGTGCGTGCTGCTGTTCCTGATCGCGGCCAATATCGCGCTTGCGGCGATCGTCGTGCCCGCGACCGAATTCTTCCGGCTGCTGCCCGAACGGATCGACCGCATCCAGAGCAATGTCGCGCCGCTGCTCGATTTCTACGCGAACCTCCAGCATTACGTCGATTCGACGATCGAGAAGCTCGCCTCCGGCCCCGTCGGCCGCGCCGAACAGGCGACCGTGGCGCCGCCCAATTCGCTGCTCGAACTGGCGGCGACATCAGCGCCGGTGGTGATCGTCCAGCTCTTCTTCGGCATCCTCGTGGTCTATTTCTTCCTCGCCGGCTGGACCAAGACGCGCGAACGCACGATCACCAACCGATCGAGTTTCGGCGGGGCGATGGCCACCGCGCGCGTCATCCAGGCGGTGGTCGACGACGTGTCGGCCTATCTCGGCACGATCACCTTCATCAACGCGTGCCTGGGGCTGTTCGTGGCCTTCTGGCTGTGGATGGTGGGAATGCCCTATCCGCTGATGTGGGGCGGGGTGATCGCGCTGCTCAACTACATCCCCTATTTCGGCCCGATCGTCGCCGCGCTGCTGATGGCGCTGGGCGGGCTGATGACCTTCACCGATATCTGGATGGCGATGGTGCCGCCCGCGATCATGATCGGCTGCCATCTCGTCGAGGCGAACGTGGTGACGCCGCTGATCGTGGGGCACCGGCTGACGATCAACCCGCTGATGATTCTCGTCTCGCTCAGCTTCTGGGGCTGGATCTGGGGCACGCCCGGCGCGCTGCTCGCGGTGCCGCTGCTGATCATCATGCAGACCGTGATCGGCGCCGCCGGCAAGCCCGACATCGCGGGTTTCCTGTTCGAACACGGCACGCTGACGACGCATCGGCGGCGAATCGACGAACCCGTGCCCGAGGAGCAAGCGTGACCAGTTGACAGGGTGGGGTGGCTCCCCTAGTTGGCGCGCCTCACGCACATCATGCGGGTGTAGCTCAGTTGGTTAGAGCGCCGGCCTGTCACGCCGGAGGTCGCGGGTTCGAGTCCCGTCACTCGCGCCACTTCCCGGTTTCCATCCACCGGAGAAGCGGCTTCAGCGGCGTGATCCACACGATCCCCGCGACGACGTAGAACGCGAGCTGCGCCAGCCAGTGCCAGCGGCCGACTACGCCCGACAGGCTGACGACAAGCCCCGCCCACACCACGATCAACACGATGATCGCCAGCATCCCTGCGGGTTTACGCCAGCTTGGTGTCATGCAGTCTTCCCTTCGATCCAGCCGTTTTCGGTGATGACGGCGTGCAATGGCACATCCCAGGGGTCGGGCGCGAGCGCCGCGATCTGCTGGACGGACCATGCCACGCCGATGCGCCGCGCGGCCGGGTGGGCGGCGAACGCGCGGTCGTAATGGCCCGCGCCCTGGCCGAGCCGGTTGAGGCCCGCGTCGAACCCGACGAGCGGGGTCAGGATGATGTCGGGCGCGACCTCGCGACGGTCGTGGTGCGGCTGGCGCAGCCCGAACGGCCCGTCGTCGAGCGGATGATCGGGATGCCATTCGAGGAACCGCAGCGGCTGCGCGCGGCTGACGACATGCGGCAGCGCGAGGGTGCAGCCCGAATCGAGCGCGGCGGTGGCGAGCGCCGTCGGATCGGCCTCGCCGCCGATCGGTATGTACGAGGCGACCACAAGCCCCGGCCGCAGCAGCGCGAGATAAGGCGCAGGCGGCGCGATCGCATGCGGGCGCTCGACGACGAATGTGTCGCGCGCGGCGCGCAACCGTGCCCGGAGTGTTTGCTTGTCAGTCAAGGCTGGCCCCCGGCTTCCTCATTTTCGTCACCCCGGACTTGTTCCGGGGTCCAACGTGCCGCAAACGCTGGCGCTTGCGGTGGGTCGGATGCGTCTGACGGGGAGGGGAATGAGCGGGGCGCCGCAGCAAGGTGGTGGGACCGCCATGACCGTTTGCTTGAGAATCCACTGACGCCCAAAACGTCAGGTGGGCGCCATGTACGTCGGGCCAGGGCCCGGGCAGGGACAGCTCCCATGGATGATGAATAGCCTCAGGGATAATCGAACAGCTCGTACCGGGCAGTTCCCACCGTCGGTCAATTTAGGCGTTCGGCCCCGCATCCTCAAGAGTGGCGGCGAGCGCCTCGAGCTTTTCGGCAACCCGATCGAGCGAGGCGCCGTCGGCGGGCGAATCGCCCGGCGGCTGGCGCCGGGCCTCGTCGAGCGCGTCGGCGAGCATCAGCGCGACGAACAGCATCGTGCGTTCGTTGCCCATATTGCCCGAGGCGCGCGATGCCACCTCCCAGCGCTCGTCGAGCAGCGTGCCGAGATGGCGGAGCTGTGCCTCCTCGCCGTCGCGGCAGGCGACGACATGCGCACGATCGCCGATGGTGAGCGTGACTTCGGCCATCAGCCCCGATCCTCGCGTGCGATCACATCGTCGAGCGCCTGGACGGCCTCCGCGATCCGCGCGCGCAGTGCGGCGTGCCGCTTGGCAAGCGTGTCGTTTTGGCGGGTGCGCGTCGTCACGGCGCGCTCGATCCGTGCGATTGCGCGATCGATGCGATCGATGGCGGCGGGTTGATCGGCCATGCCATCGGGATAGCACGGCTTTGCCCCACCGCAAGAAGGATTCCCGGCGGCCCGGTTGACGACAGCATCGTGTCACCGCAAAGACCCGCTCATTCGTCGACTCACCGGTCGCCGCGCGACGATCCCGGGCGCGCCGGCCAAGCTCCGAAGGATGCCCGATGGCCGTTTCCCCGACCGATCTCGCCAACGCGATCCGCGCGCTGTCGATGGACGCCGTGGAGGCCGCCAATTCGGGCCATCCGGGAATGCCGATGGGCATGGCCGACGTCGCCACCGTGCTGTTCACCGATTATCTCAAGTTCGATCCCGCCGATCCGGCCTGGCCCGATCGCGATCGCTTCGTGCTGTCGGCCGGGCACGGATCGATGCTGATCTATTCGCTGCTCTATCTCACCGGCTATCAACGCCCGACGATCGACGACATCAGGAATTTCCGCCAACTCGGCAGCCCGTGCGCGGGGCATCCCGAGAATTTCGAGCTGCCGGGCATCGAATGCACCACCGGTCCGCTGGGGCAGGGGCTGGCGATGGCGGTGGGCATGGCGCTGGCCGAGCGTCACCTGAACGCGGTGTTCGATGATGGCCTTGTCGATCATCGCACCTGGGTGATCGCGGGCGACGGCTGCCTGATGGAAGGCATCAACCACGAGGCGATCGGGCTCGCCGGGCACCTCAAGCTCGGCCGGCTGAACGTGCTGTGGGACGATAACAAGATCACGATCGACGGCGCCACCTCGCTGTCGACCAGCGAGGACATTCCCGCACGCTATCGGGCGGCGGGCTGGCACACGGTCACCTGCGACGGCCACGATCCGGCGGATATCGCGCGCGCGTTCGACGAAGCGATCGCCGACGAGCGCCCGTCGCTCGTCCAGTGCCGCACGATCATCGGCAAGGGTGCGCCCAACAAGCAGGGCACGGCAAAGACCCACGGATCGCCGCTCGGCAAGGACGAGATCGCCGCGGCGCGCGAGACGCTCGGCTGGACGGCGCCGCCGTTCGAGGTGCCCGCGTCGATCCTCGCCGCCTGGCGTGCGGCCGGCGCGCGCGGTGGTGCGCTTCGTGCCGAATGGACGGATCGCCTTGCAACGCACGGCGATCACGACGAATTCGGGCGCCGTGTTGCGGGGCGTCTTCCCGATAATGACGTGACGGCAACCGCGATCGCCGGTTGGCTCGCCGATCCGCAGAAGGTCGCCACGCGCAAGGCGTCCGAACTCGCGCTCGACGCGCTGACCGCGGCGATCCCCGAGATGATCGGCGGCTCGGCCGATCTCACCGGCTCGAACAACACCAAGACGCCTGCCACCACGCCACTGACGGCGGAGGATTATGCGGGTCGCTACATTTATTACGGCATCCGCGAATTCGGCATGTCGGCGGCGATGAACGGCATGGCGCTGCACGGCGGGGTGATCCCGTTCGGCGGCACCTTCATGGTCTTTTCGGATTATGCGCGCCCCGCGATCCGGCTGTCGGCGCTGCAGCGCGCGCGCATCGTCTATGTGATGACGCACGATTCGATCGGGCTCGGCGAGGACGGGCCGACGCATCAGCCGATCGAGCACCTGCAAAGCCTGCGCGCGATGCCCGGCCTCGACGTCTACCGTCCGTGCGATATCATCGAGACCGCCGAATGCTGGCAACTCGCGCTCAACCGCGCCGACGGCCCGTCGTTGCTTGCACTCACGCGCCAGAACCTGCCGCAATTGCGCGATGGCGGCGGGATGCTGAGCGCGCGGGGTGCCTATCGCCTGCGTGCCGCCGCGGCGCCGCGACAGGTGGTGCTGATCGCCACCGGCTCCGAAGTCGAGATTGCGTGCGGCGTCGCCGAACGGCTCGAGGCCGAGGGGATCGGCGCCGATGTCGTGTCGATGCCCTGCACCTCGCGCTTCGACGCGCAGCCGGATGATTATCGCGCGGACATTCTGCCGGGCGGCGTCTTGCGCGTCTCGATCGAGGCGGGGACGACCTTCGGCTGGGAACGCTATACCGGGCTGGAGGGGATGCGCTTTGGCATCGATCGCTTCGGCGCGTCGGCGCCGGCAAGCGCCCTCTATGATTATTTCGGGCTTACCGCCGAGAAGATCACCCCCAAGGTCATTGCGCGCGTGAAGGGCTGACCTACCTAGCAGACGGACCCCCAAAAAGGCCCGATCTCATTTTCGCCTCGCAAGAGGCTGCTGACCAGCAAGTTGGAGACTGACAGATGAGCGTGAAGGTAGCGATCAACGGCTTTGGACGGATCGGGCGGCTGGTGGCGCGCGCGATGCTCGAGCGCGGCGACACGGGGATGGAACTGGTCACGATCAACGACCTCGCCGATGCCAAGTCCAATGCCTGGCTGTTCTCGCGCGATTCGGTCCACGGCAAATATCCGGGCGAGGTTTGGGCCGACGGCAACGATCTCGTGATCGACGGCAAGCGCATCCGCGTCACCGCCGAGCGTGATCCCGCCAATCTGCCGCACAAGGAACTTGGCGTCGATCTGGTGCTCGAATGCACCGGCTTCTTCACCGATCGCGCCAGCGCGCAGAAGCATATCGATGCGGGCGCGAAGAAGGTGCTGATCTCGGCGCCCGCCAAGGATGTCGATCTCACCGTCGTCTACGGCGTCAACCACGATCAATTGACCGCCGAGCAGACGATCGTCTCGAACGCCTCGTGCACGACCAACTGTCTGGCGCCGGTCGCCAAGGTGCTCAACGACGCATTCGGGATCGAACGCGGGCTGATGCTGACGGTCCACGCCTATACCAACGATCAGAAGATCCTCGATCAGGTCCACAAGGATCTGCGCCGCGCGCGTGCCGCGGCGGTATCGATGATCCCGACCACGACCGGCGCCGCGCGCGCGGTCGCGCTCGTCCTGCCCGAATTGAAGGGCAAACTCGACGGCGCCGCGATCCGCGTGCCCGTGCCCGACGGCAGCATCATCGACCTGACCTTCACGCCGGGCCGCGAGGTGACCCGCGACGAGGTCAACGCCGCGCTCAAGGCGGCGTCGGAAAGCGGCCCGCTCGCCTCGGTGCTCGATTATACCGACGAGCCGCTGGTCTCGGCCGATCTCGTCCACACGCCGGCCTCGTCCACCGTCGACAGCCTTGAGACCGCGGTGATCGACGGCAAGCTGGTGCGCGTCGTGTCGTGGTACGACAACGAATGGGGCTTCTCGAACCGGATGGTCGACACCGCCGGCGCGATGGCGAAGCTGATCTGATCGCGGGCGCCCCGTAACGGGGCGCCCTTGCTATCGGAGTATCGAGAACGAAGGTAAGCAATGGCGGCCAAGAGTTTCAAGACGCTGGACGATATCGGCGACGTGCGCGGCAAGCGCGTGCTGGTCCGTGAGGATCTGAACGTGCCGATGGCCGATGGCGCCGTCACCGACGACACCCGCCTGCGCGCGACGCTCGCCACCGTCACCGAACTGGCCGACAAGGGCGCGATCGTCCTGATCCTCGCGCATTTCGGGCGCCCGAAGGAGCCCGATCCCGAATTGTCGCTGGCGCGCATCACACAGCCCTATTCGCAGGTGCTCGGTCGCCCGGTGCGCTACATCGATTGGGAAGGCGACGAGGCCGCGGTCGCCACGCTGGCGCCAGGCGACATCGCCGTTCTGGAGAACACGCGCTTCTTCTCAGGCGAGGAGAAGAACAGCCCCAAAGTAATTGATCGATTTGCGATCCTGGGCGATCTCTACGTCAACGATGCCTTTTCCGCCGCGCACCGCGCGCACGCTTCGACCGAGGGGCTGGCGCATCGGCTGCCGGCGTTCGCGGGCCGCGCGATGGAGGCCGAACTCGACGCGCTCGAAAAGGCGCTCGGCAATCCCGAACATCCGGTCGCGGCGGTGGTCGGGGGCGCCAAGGTCTCGACCAAGCTCGACGTCCTCAGGCATCTCGTCGGCAAGGTCGATCACCTGATCATCGGTGGCGGCATGGCCAACACCTTCCTCGCCGCGCGCGGGGTGGATGTCGGCAAGAGCCTGTGCGAGCACGATCTCACCGCCACCGCCGAGGCGATCTTCGACGCCGCCGACGCTGCGGGCTGCATCGTCCACCTGCCGTATGACGTCGTGGTGGCGAAGGAATTCCGTGCCAACCCGCCCACGCGCACCGTCAACGTCCACGAAGTCGCCGCCGACGAGATGATCCTCGATATCGGCCCCGCCGCGGTCGAGGCGCTCGGCGACGTGCTCAAGAACTGCCGCACGTTGGTGTGGAACGGCCCGCTCGGCGCGTTCGAGACGCCGCCGTTCGACGCCGCGACGGTTGCGCTCGCGCGCACCGCGGCGGCGCTGACCCGCGAAGGCCAGCTCGTTTCGGTGGCGGGTGGCGGCGATACCGTTGCCGCGCTCAATCAGGCCGGCGTGGCGGACGATTTCACGTTCGTTTCAACGGCGGGCGGCGCTTTCCTCGAATGGATGGAAGGAAAAGAACTGCCCGGCGTCGCGGCGCTCGCGCGCTGATCGGTGCATCCGGCGCGGCATTTACGCGCCGGATCATCGGACTTGGGGCTTCCCCGTTCGAACGTGGCTGCCTATCAGGCAGACGCAATCACAGGGAAGGGAAGGCCCGATGACGATGACGCCCGCCGTAAAGGCGATTCTGGACAATTACGAAAGCGACAATCCGGGGGTGAAGGCGAACCTCGCCCGCATCCTGATGCAGGGCAGGCTCGGTGGCACCGGCAAGCTGATCATCCTGCCGGTCGATCAGGGGTTCGAGCACGGCCCGGCGCGCAGTTTCGCGGTCAATCCCGACGCCTACGATCCGCATTATCACTACCGGCTCGCGCTCGATGCGGGGATGTCGGCCTATGCTGCGCCGCTCGGCATGATCGAGGCCGGTGCGGACAGTTTCGCGGGGCAATTGCCGACCATCCTCAAGGTCAATTCGGCGAATAGCTGGGCGACCGCGCGCGACCAGGCGGTCACCGCCGGGGTCGACGATGCGCTGCGGCTCGGGTGCGCGGCGATCGGCTTCACCGTCTATCCGGGGTCGGAGCATTTCTTCGAACTGGCCGAGGAAATCCGCGAGCTTTCGGCGCAGGCCAAGTCGGTCGGCATCGCCACGGTGATCTGGTCGTATCCGCGCGGCGGCGAACTCAGCAAGGACGGCGAACTCGCGCTCGATGTCGGCGCCTATGCCGCGCATATGGCGGCGCTGCTCGGTGCGCACATCATCAAGGTCAAGCTGCCGAGCGATCATATCGAGCAGAAGGACGCCAAGAAGGCGTATGAGGGCACCGACTGGGCCAAACAGTCGGATCGGGTCCGCCATGTCGTCCAGTCGTGCTTCAACGGCCGCCGCATCGTCGTCTTCTCGGGCGGAGCCGCCAAGGGGGCCGACGCGGTCTATCAGGACGCGCGCGACATTCGCGATGGCGGCGGCAACGGCTCGATCATCGGCCGCAACACCTTCCAGCGCCCGCGCGCCGAAGCGCTGGCGATGCTCGACAAGCTCGTGCGCATCTACAAGAACGAGGAATGACCGGCGCTCCGGTGGGCGCCGGCATCTCTCCGCGGCGAGAGGCGCCGGCGTCCGCCGGAGTGATATCGAAGGAGGCGGCACAATGAGCGATCCACGCTGGACCGAGGTCGACCATTATATCGAAGGCAAGCTGCTAGGTGACGACGCCGCGCTCGGGGCCGCGCTGGCGGCCAATCATGACGGCGGGTTGCCTGCGATCGACGTGTCGGCGGCGCAGGGGCGCTTCCTCCATCTGCTCGCGCTGGCCGGGCGGGCGGCGCGCATCCTCGAAGTGGGCACGCTCGGCGGCTATTCGACGATCGAGCTGGCGCGCGGGCTTGCCGAGGGCGGCCGCGTCGTCACGCTCGAAATCGATCCGCATCATGCCGAGGTCGCCCGCGCCAATATCGATCGCGCCGGGCTGTCGGATCGCGTCGATATCCGCGTCGCACCGGCGATCAACACGCTCGACGCGATGGTGGCGGGCGGCGAGGCGCCGTTCGATCTCGTCTTCATCGATGCCGACAAGACGGGCAACGCCGCCTATTTCGACCGCGCCGTCGCGCTGTCACGGCCCGGGACGATCATCATCGTCGATAACGTGATCCGCGACGGCGGGGTGATCGATCCCGCCAGCGACGATGCCGCGATCAAGGGCACGCGCGCGCTGTTCGACGCGCTCGAACGCGACGATCGCGTGGTGGCGACCGCGGTGCAGACGGTGGGCGTCAAGAAATGGGACGGTTTCGTGATGGCGGTGGTCAAGTGAACGACGACGATCTCGATCCCGACTTCGCCGAGCGTTTCCAGCGCGACGACGCGCGCGAGCCGTGCCAGCTCTATCTCGTCTCGCCGCTCGACGTGTCGGGGGGATTCGCCGATCGGCTCGCCCGCGCGCTCGATGCGGGGCCGGTCGCCGCGTTCCAGTTCCGCGTCAAGCACGTCGATCAGCATGAGGCGGCGCGCCTTGCCGAGCCGCTCCAGCCGATCTGCGCAGCGCGCGACGTGGCGTTCATCGTCAACGACAGCGTCAGCCTCGCCAAACGGCTCGGCGCCGATGGCGTCCATCTCGGGCAGGACGATGGCGACCCGCGCGAGGCGCGCGCGCTGCTCGGCCCCTCGGCGCAGATCGGCGTCACCTGCCACGACAGCCGTCATCTCGCGATGGAAGCCGGCGAAGCGGGGGCCGATTACGTCGCCTTCGGCAGCTTTTATCCCACCACGACGAAGGAAGTACGCCACCATGCCGAACCCGCGCTCCTTTCATGGTGGGCGACGATGTTCGAACTGCCGTGCGTCGCGATCGGCGGGATCACGCCCGCGAACGCCCCGCCGCTGATCGCGGCGGGGGCGGATTTCCTCGCCGTTTCGGGCGCGGTGTGGAACGGCGACGAGGCGGAAGCGGTGCGCGCCTTCGCCGCGCTGCTGCGGGGTTAGGATTAGGCGAGGTCCACGTGCCGGGCCAAGTCGATAGCCGCGCCTGGCGGACCGTCGCCACGCCCCGCCGATCGGCTGCTTGCCCGCGGCGGCGTGGATCGGTAAAGGGCGCGGCACTCGGGCGTCCGCGGGCGCTCTTCGCTCTTTCCAGCAGGTAGGCCCATGAAGATCAGCGGCGTGGACATCCGTCCCGGCAACATTCTCGAATATGAAGGCGGCATCTGGCGCGCGGTCAAGATCCAGCACACCCAGCCCGGCAAGGGCGGCGCCTATATGCAGGTCGAGATGAAGAACCTCATCGACGGCCGCAAGACCAACGTCCGCTTCCGCTCGGCCGAAACGGTCGAGCGCGTGCGGCTCGATACCAAGGATTTCCAGTTCCTGTTCGCCGACGGCGACATGCTGACCTTCATGGACAAGGACACGTACGAACAGATCACCCTGCCCAGCGACCTGCTGGGCGACGCCGCCGCCTTCCTTCAGGACGGGATGGACGTGGTGATGGAGCTTCACGACGAAAAGCCGATCAGCGTCCAGTTGCCCGACCAGATCGAAGCCGAAGTGGTCGAGGCCGACGCGGTGGTGAAGGGGCAGACCGCCTCGTCGAGCTACAAGCCGGCGGTGCTCGATAACGGCGTGCGCGTGATGGTGCCGCCACACATCAGCGCGGGCACCCGGATCGTCGTCGACGTCTACGAACAAACCTATGTGAAGCGGGCCGATTGATCATGCGTAGTTTCCCTCTTTTCCTCGCCACCGCGTTCCTTGCCGTCTCGCCGGCGATCGCGCAGGACAAGCCCGCTGCGGCGGCCGAAGCGCCGAGCCAGGAGGACATCAAGAACGCCAGCGATACGCTGAGCCTGCTCGTCAGCGCGCTCAATTCGAAGGAAGTGCCGCAGGAAACCAAGAACGGCCTGTTCGGTTGCCTCTATCAGAATCCGCTCGGCAAGCTGGGCGATGGGCTTTTCAAGACACTTGCCGAAAACAAGGATCTCGACGCCGCCGATCCCACGATCCGGCTGATGGTGCTCGCCAAGATCTGCGGCGCGCCGCTGCCGACCGGGGACAAGGCGGCCGGGGATGCCAAGCCGGCGGCCGGCGCCGCGGGCGCGACCAGCGGCCGCTGACGCGATGGTATCGCATTCGGGCCTCATCACCGTCATGGATCGCGCCGCGCGCAAGGCGGCGCCGCGGCTGCGACGTGATTTCAACGAAGTCCAGCACCTCCAGGTCAGCCGCAAGGGGCCGGCCGATTTCGTTTCGATGGCCGATCAGCGCGCCGAACAGACGCTGTTCGAGGAATTGTCGCGCGCGCGCCCCGATTGGGGCTTCATCATGGAAGAGCGCGGCGAGGTCGAAGGCGATCCCGCCAAGCCGCGTTTCGTGGTCGATCCGTTGGACGGCACCTCCAATTTCCTCCACGGCATCCCCCATTTCGCGATCTCGATTGCGGTCGAGGAGCCGCGCCCGAACGGCACCTGGGAACCGATGGCGGCGCTGGTCTATCAGCCGCTCACCGACGAAAGCTTCTGGGCCGAAAAGGGCAGGGGCGCGTGGGTGCAGGAAAAGCGGCTGCGCGTCTCGGCGCGGCGTGACCTGGCGGATGCGCTGATCGCGACCGGTATTCCGTTTCTCGGCCACGGCGATTTTGCCGAATGGAGCCGCATTTTCGGTGCGGTCGCGCCCGAAGTGGCGGGGATCCGGCGGCTCGGCTCGGCGGCGCTCGATCTCGCCTGGGTCGCCGCGGGCCGGTTCGACGGTTTCTGGGAATCGGACCTTGGCCGCTGGGATGTCGCGGCGGGGCTGTTGCTCGTCAAAGAAGCGGGCGGGTTCGTCACCGATTATCGCGGCGGCGACCGGGCGATCGCGCGTAACGAATTCCTCGCCGCCAACGACGTGCTCCACTCCAAGCTGCACAAACTGATCGCCGCCGCGCTGCGCTGAAGTCTGTTCGGCACCGGCCCGCTGTTTCTCGAACACACTATAACCCGTGCTTAACCCGGCCGGGCTAGCATCGGGCCATGCGCACCGAGCCGATCGTCCAAGCCGAACGTGACGCGTTCCTGCGAACGCAGATCGATGCGGTGTACGGGCTCAACCTGCCGCTGATCGTGATGGATGCGCTCGGCTGCGTCCTCATCGCGAGCTTCTGCTGGAGCGCGGCGACCGCGCCCGCGCTGGGGCTGTGGCTGTCGATCAATGCCGTGGCGATGATGGTGCGCGCCGCGATCGCCTTTGCCTATCGCACCGGGCGGTTGCCGGCGATCGGCACCCGAGGCTGGGCCGCTGCGCTGGTCGCGGGCGCGGCGTTCGACGGGATGATGTGGGGCGCGGCGATCGTCTGGGTGGTCGCGACCGGCAGCGACAATCAGGTGATGGTCGTGATGTGCGTCGCGTTGAGCGCGCTGACGCTGAGCATCGCCAATATCGCGTACTGGCCGGTGTATGCCGCCTTCGCCGCGCCGGTATCGCTTTCGGCCGCGTTCGGCTTCGCGCTCTCCGATCGCTATGGCAGCGTGCTGCTGTCGATCGGCGCGGTCGCAATGACGGCGGCGTTGCTGATGATCAGCCACCGGCTCGCGCGCAGCGTCCTGCGCGCGCAGCGGCTGGCGGTCGATAACCAGCACCTCATCGATTCGCTGGCGCAGCGCAGCCGCGATCTCGAAGAAGCGTGCCGTATTCTCGAGGAGGTGAGCCGCACCGATCCGCTCACCGGCCTCGCCAACCGGCGATCCGGCGATGCCTGTCTGGCACGTGAATGGGCGCGGGCGCAGCGGTACGGCGGCGCGCTCGGCGTCATCGCGATCGATGTCGATCGCTTCAAACGCTATAACGACACCCACGGCCACGCGGAGGGCGATCGCTGTTTGCAGGCGGTGGCGCGGATTATCGCCGAGGCGCCGCGCGGCCCGGCCGACCTCGCGGTGCGCCCGGGCGGCGAGGAATTCATGCTGATCTTTCCGGGCGCGGCGCTCGAAGACCTGCGGCCCATCGCCGAGCGCCTGCGGCGGCGGATCGAGCGCGACACGGCAGCGTCGGCGCTGATGCTGCGCGAAGGCGTGACGGTGAGCCTCGGGCTGGCATCGGTGGAGTCCGCGCCGGGGCTGTCGCCCGACGATCTGGTGCGCGCCGCGGACGCCGCGCTGTACAGCGCCAAGATGAGCGGCCGAAACCGCCTCGCGTGCGCGCCTGCCGGCGAGATCACGGCCGCCGCGGCGGCCTGACGCGCGATCGGAACCGGCGCAACGCACCTAATTGCGAGCGATTCTCAGCGGCTATGGCCTTGCCCCACCCGGGCCATCGTCCTAAAGCCCCGCCACACCTGCCGCCTCACGAGAATGCCCCTTGGTCGACCTGTCGCAATATCTGCCGATCCTGCTGTTCCTCGGCGTCGCGCTCGCGCTTTCGGGCACGTTCGTGTTCCTGCCGATGCTGGTCGGCCGGCTGACGGGCGCGCACAAGCCGTATCCGGAAAAGCTCACCGAATATGAGTGCGGCTTTCCCGCGTTCGAGGATCCGCGCAGCCAGTTCGACGTGCGTTTCTATCTGGTCGCGATCCTGTTCATCATCTTCGATCTCGAAGCCGCGTTCCTCTATCCGTGGGCGGTCTCGGTGTTCGGTCTCGGCTGGACGGCCTGGATCTCGATGATGGTGTTCATCGGCGAGCTGGTGCTCGGCCTCGTCTATGCATGGAAGAAGGGAGCGCTCGATTGGGAGTGAGACCGCAATCTGGCCCCGTCGAGCTGGATCGTAACGCCGGCTCGTCGATCGTCCCGCCCGATCAGACGTATTTCAACGATCTGAACGGCGAACTGACCGACAAGGGCTTTCTCGTCACCTCGACCGAGGATCTGTTCCAGTGGGCGCGGACGGGTTCGCTGTGGTGGATGACATTCGGCCTCGCGTGCTGCGCGGTCGAGATGATCCACGTCAACATGCCGCGCTACGACCTCGAGCGCTTCGGCGCCGCGCCGCGCGCGTCCCCGCGCCAGTCCGACGTGATGATCGTCGCCGGCACGCTGTGCAACAAGATGGCCCCGGCGCTACGTCGCGTTTACGATCAGATGTCGGAACCCAAATACGTCATCTCGATGGGAAGCTGCGCCAATGGCGGCGGCTATTACCATTACAGCTATTCGGTGGTGCGCGGCTGTGATCGGATCGTGCCGGTCGACATCTACGTGCCCGGCTGCCCGCCGACTGCCGAGGCGTTGCTCTATGGCATCATGCAGCTCCAGCGGAAGATTCGCCGCTCGGGCACGATCGAGCGATAATTCCCGATGCTGGCACCTGCTCCCCGCACGCTTTCCAACGACGGCGTGATCGACGCGGCCAAGGCTGCGCTCGGCGACATGATCGTCGATACGCTCGACGCGGTCGGTGAGATCACGCTGACGATCGATCGGCCGCGGCTGATCGACGCGATGATCGGCTTACGCGATACGCCGGGCCTGGAATATCAGCAGCTCATGGAAATCGCCGGAGTCGATTATCCCGATCGCGAGGATCGGTTCGACGTCTGCTATCACCTGCTGTCACTCACGAAGAACCGTCGCCTGCGCGTGCGCGTTACCACCGACGACGTGAAGCCAGTGCCGTCGGTGACGGGTATCTGGCCGGTCGCCGGCTGGCTCGAGCGCGAGGTGTACGACATGTACGGCGTGCTGTTCGAGGGCAATCGCGACCTGCGCCGCATCCTCACCGATTACGGCTTTCGCGGCCATCCGCAGCGCAAGGATTTTCCGCTCTCGGGCTATGTCGAGCTGCGCTATTCGGAAGACGCCAAGCGCGTCGTCTACGAACCGGTCCAGCTTGCGCAGGATTTCCGCACCTTCGATTTCATGAGCCCGTGGGAAGGCGCCGAATATATCCTGCCGGGCGACGAAAAGGCGGCGATGCCCGAGGCGAAGGGCGCGCCCTCGCCGGTGACGGCCGACAAGCTCCAGAAGGCCGATGCGGCCGCGGCGAAGAAGGCGACGCCGAAGGCCAAGACGCCCAAGACGACCGAAAGCCCGGCGCAGACCGGCGAAGGCAAGGCCGAGGCCAAGCCGGCGGCGAAGCGCAAGCCCAGGAAGGTCGATGTGAAGAAGGCGCCCGGCAAGGGGCAGAACCAATGACGCCTCTTTCCCGTTATTTCCTCCCCGGCGAAGGCCGGGGTCCAGTTACGGCCGGCTCGATGCTGGACCCCGGCCTTCGCCGGGGTGGTGCCTTGGGAGATACCCGTGGCTGATTATGTAGAAGAACTCCTCGGCGAGACCGACGCGATCGACCCGACGACGGGCGACGTCGCGATCCAGAACTACACGATCAATTTCGGCCCGCAGCACCCGGCCGCGCACGGCGTGCTGCGGCTGGTGATGGAGTTGGACGGCGAGATCATCGATCGGATCGATCCGCACGTCGGGCTGCTCCATCGCGGCACCGAGAAGCTGATCGAATACAAGACCTACGCGCAGGCGCTGCCCTATCTCGACCGGCTCGATTATTGCTCGCCCTTGTGCATGGAGCACAGCTTCGTGCTCGCGGTCGAAAAGCTGCTCGATCTCGAAGTGCCGCTGCGCGCGCAATATCTGCGTGTGCTGTTCGCCGAGCTGACGCGCATCTCGAACCACATGCTCAACCTCGGCAGCCATGTGATGGACGTCGGCGCGATGACGCCGAACCTGTGGCTGTTCGAGGTGCGCGAAGACTGCATGAACTTCTTCGAGCGCGTGTCGGGCGCGCGGATGCACTCGAACTATTTCCGCGTCGGCGGGGTGCATCAGGATGCACCGCTGAAGCTGCTCGCCGATATCGGGGACTGGCTGGACACGCGATTGCCGCGCTTGTTCGAGGACGCGATCAGCCTGGTCGCCGACAACCGCATCTTCAAGCAGCGCAACGTCGACATCGCGACGGTGAGCCGCGACGACGCGATTGCCTGGGGCTTTTCCGGCCCGATGATCCGCGCGTCCGGCATCCCGTGGGATCTGCGCAAATCGCAACCCTATGACGTCTACGATCGGATGGAGTTCGACGTGCCCGTGGGGACGCGCGGCGATTGTTATGATCGCTTCATGGTGCGCGTCGAGGAGGTTCGCCAGTCGGCGCGGATCATCAAGCAGTGCCTGCGCGAGATGCCCGAAGGCCCGGTGATGACGCTCGACCGCAAGGTAGCGCCGCCCCGGCGCGCCGAGATGAAGCGCTCGATGGAAGCACTGATCCATCACTTCAAGCTGTTCACCGAAGGCTATCACGTCCCCGCGGGCGAGGTGTACGTCGCGACCGAAAGCCCCAAGGGCGAGTTCGGCGTCTATCTGGTCGCCGACGGCAGCAACAAGCCCTATCGCTGCAAGCTGCGCCCGACCGCGTTCAGCCATTTGCAGGCGATGGACTTCATGTCGAAGGGCCACATGCTGGCCGATACGACCGCGATCCTCTCCGCGATCGACGTCGTGTTCGGGGAGTGTGACCGGTGAGGCTGTCGTGGTGGAACAGCGGCATTAAGGTGACATGGGCGCGTGCTCCACTATGGTGGAAAGCGTCGACTGGCCTCGCAATTGCCGCGTGGCTCATTCTGGTGACGGCGAACGTCGATCCCGAAATTCAGATAATTTGTTTTGCCGTGATCTTTTTCGCTGGCCTGTCTGGTGCCGTGATCGGCCTACGACAGAACGGAATTCAACTGAGCAGAACGAAGAGCAGCAAGACAGATGGCTGAATCTCCGCACCTTCCACCCGAAGATGAGGTCCGCGCGCGCTGGGGCGCGTTCGCGTGGACCGACGAGAATGCGCGCAAGGCCAAGGAAATCATCGCCCGCTATCCGCCGGGTCGCGCGCAATCGGCGTCGCTGCCGTTGCTCGATCTCGCGCAGCGCCAGGTCGGCGCCGAGACCAAGACGCAAGGCTGGCTCCCCGTGCCGGTGATCGAGTTCGTAGCGCGCGAGATCGGCGTACCGTACATGCGCGTGTTCGAGGTCGTGACCTTCTACACGATGTTCAACATGGTGCCGGTGGGCCGCTATCATGTGCAGGTCTGCGGGACGACGCCGTGCATGTTGCGCGGGTCGGACGACGTGCTCGCCGCGTGCCGCAATCACGGGCTTTCCAAGGGCAAGACCACGCCCGACGGGCTGTTCACGCTGACCGAGGTCGAATGCCTGGGCGCGTGCACCAACGCGCCGATGGTCCAGATCAACGACGATAATTACGAAGATCTCGACTACGACAAGATGACCGCGATCCTCGATGCGCTGGCGCAGGGGCAAACGCCCAAGCCCGGCCCTCAGAACGCCCGTCAGACGAGCTGCCCCGAAGGCGGGCCGACGACGCTCAAGGATATGGTTTCGGAAAATCACGATTATCGGGGCGAATGGGCATGAACCTGCTGATCGCCATCGTCGCGGCGGTGATCGCCGTCATCGTGCTGATCGCGGTGCTCAAGATCGCGTTCGGGATGATCGTGCTCGGGATCGGCCTCGCGGTCGCGGTGGCAGCCTATTTCGGCGCGGAAAAGCTGATCGGGAAGGGGCGCTAGGATGCTTGCCGACAAGGACCGCATCTTCACCAACCTCTACGGTTTCCAGCCGTGGAACATCGGCGCGGCGATGAAGCGTGGCGATTGGGACAATACCAAAAAGCTGCTCGAGATCGGCCCCGACGCGATCATCGACGCGATCAAGGCATCGGGCCTGCGCGGCCGCGGCGGCGCGGGCTTCCCCACCGGCATGAAGTGGAGCTTCATGCCCAAGGAACCGCGCGCCGATCGGCCCAATTTCCTCGTCATCAACGCCGACGAATCCGAGCCCGGTTCGTGCAAGGATCGCGAGATCATCCGCCACGATCCGCACAAGCTGATCGAAGGCGCACTGGTCGCCGGCTTCGCGATGCGCGCGCGGGCGGCCTACATCTATATCCGCGGTGAGTTCATCCGTGAGGCGGAAACGCTCTTCGCCGCCGTCGCCGAGGCCTATGGCAAGGGCTTCCTCGGCAAGAACGCGTGCGGCTCGGGCTATGATTTCGACGTCTTCGTCCATCGCGGCGCGGGCGCATACATTTGCGGCGAAGAGACCGCGATGCTCGAAAGCCTCGAGGGCAAGAAGGGCCAGCCGCGCCTCAAGCCGCCGTTCCCGGCGGGGGCGGGGCTCTACGGCTGCCCGACGACGGTCAACAACGTCGAATCGATCGCGGTGACGCCGACGATCCTCAGGCGCGGCGCGGCGTGGTTTTCCTCGATCGGTAACGAGAACAACAAGGGCACCAAGCTCTTTCAGATCTCGGGCCATGTGAACACGCCGTGCGTGGTCGAGGAAGCGATGGGCATTCCCTTCCGCGACCTGATCGAGAAGCACGCCGGCGGGATTCGTGGCGGCTGGGACAATTTGCTCGCGGTGATCCCCGGCGGCTCCTCGGTGCCACTAGTGCCCGCCGAGCAGATCATGGACGCGCCGATGGATTTCGACGGGCTGAAAGCGCTCGGCTCCGGCCTCGGCACTGCGGCGGTGATTGTGATGGACAAGTCGACCGACATCGTTCGCGCGATCAGTCGCATCTCGCATTTCTACAAGCACGAGAGTTGCGGCCAGTGCACCCCGTGCCGTGAAGGCACCGGCTGGATGTGGCGCGTGATGGAGCGGCTGCGCACCGGAGACGCCGAGGCAAGCGAGATCGACACGCTGTTCCAGGTCACCAAGCAGGTCGAGGGCCACACGATCTGCGCCCTGGGCGACGCGGCCGCCTGGCCGATCCAGGGCCTGATCCGCCACTTCCGCCCCGAACTCGAACGCCGCATCGCCGAGCGCGGGCGCGATGAGGCGACGCCGATGCAGGAGGCGGCGGAGTGATATGGTGGCGTGCGACAGTTGAGAAGCTGTTTGCCGATGGTCGGTGAAGGCCTCGTTGTTGAGCGTTATTGCGTTGATTGGCGGTAGTATTGCGAGCCAGGTCGCTTGTGCGGCAGAAGTCGACGAATCATCAGTCGAGGCTCAAAAGGCGGGTGCTGCTTTCGTTGCTTGCGTAGTGGAGCGCTCGTCGAGCAAACGGGTTCACGAGTTGCTTGATCTTCGCAGGATCGCCAGGATGGTTTCAGCGCCGCAACGCGTATTTGGCGCGCTTCATCGTATGTGATAATCTCTTGAAATCATGACGATCGCGCGATTCATTCGCGGAAGGGCGTCGATGGGGGAAGGGGAGATGTCACGATGAATGTGCGTAAGATGATCGGGACAGTGCTTGGCGCGACGGCAATGTGCTTCGCCAGTTCGGCGGCGTGGGCACAAAGTTCGGGCGGAATCACCTATTCGAGGCCGCCGAGCGCCGATGCGCCGGCAGCGAGCGCTTCCATCAAAAACCGTAAGGCGCAACTCGACCCGAAGCGAGATACGCCCGAATCGTTCGCGACCTATCAGCTTATGCTCGCCTATGGGAAATGCGCAGCGGGCCTCGGCAACGATTTCGTTTCAGGCATACTGGGCAGTCCGGCCGAATCTCGAACGGAGAAGCACGATCTGGTCGAGCTTCAGCAACGGGTGAGTTCGTGCAAGCGGACGGGGCTGACTAACGTCATGTCGCTTCAGCGGGGCGTTCTCGCCGAGGGGATGTACCGGCGCGCAAACGAAACAGCCCCCAAGCTGCCGAGCTATGGCGCGGCGAAGCCCGAATACCAGCAGTTCATCGATCTGGAGAACAAGCGAAATCACCTCCGGAGCGCGGCCGACCAGACGATGATATCGGCGACCGATTGCCTCGTCGCGCAACAGCCCGCCATCGCCGATCGGGTGCTGCGTACCGAGCACGGTTCCGATGCCGAATCGAGCGCGATGGATTCGCTGTTCGCTTATGCGTCGAAATGCGCCGGGCCGAAGCGCCCCGAAGCGCTGAGCCGATCGTTTCTGCGCGCGTTCGTTGCCGACTCGATGTATCAGTATACGAAATGGAGCGCGCAGCGAGTATCCGCATCGAAGGATTGAGGTGCCGCCACCACGGTGGCGTGCCTTCTTATGGGCCGATCGGACCGTTCCCATCGGTCGCTGCGGCATGAGCGGTAGCAGGCGCTGTGCGTAGATGTTTCGGGTGGTCTCGCGACAAAACTTTTGGTTTAGCCCTTGCCCTTGCGCGGGCGGTGCGGCATCGCGCACCGCATTGACGGGCTGATCGAGACGGACTGCACCAGCCGATCCCCTCCAGCCCGGCTGACGATGATTGTCGAGGACGGCTCCGCAGTGCCCAAGGTCAAAGTTGATGGCGTCGAGATCGAGGTGCCGCAGGGCGCCACCGTACTGCAAGCGTGCGAGCTTGCGGGCAAGGAGATTCCGCGCTTCTGCTATCACGAACGCCTGTCGATCGCGGGCAATTGCCGGATGTGCCTCGTCGAGGTGAAGCCGGGGCCACCCAAGCCGCAGGCGAGTTGCGCGCTCCCCGCCGCCGACAATCAGGAGATCTTCACCACCACGCCGATGGTCAAGGCTGCGCGCGAAGGCGTGATGGAGTTCCTGCTCATCAACCACCCGCTCGATTGCCCGATTTGCGATCAGGGCGGCGAGTGCGACCTCCAGGATCAGGCGATGGCCTATGGCCGCGGCCATTCGCGCTTCGAGGAGAACAAGCGCGCGGTCACCGAAAAATACATGGGCCCGATCATCAAGACGGTGATGACGCGCTGCATCCAGTGCACGCGCTGCGTCCGTTTTGCCGAGGAAGTCGCGGGCATCGAGGATATCGGCGCGATCGGGCGCGGCGAGGACATGCAGATCACGACCTATCTCGAACGCGCCTACAAGAGCGAGCTTTCGGGCAACGTGATCGATCTGTGCCCGGTGGGGGCGCTGACATCGCGGCCCTATGCCTTCGAGGCGCGGCCGTGGGAATTGACCAAAACGCTGACGATCGACGTGATGGACGCGGTCGGGACGAACATCCGGCTCGACAGTCGCGGGCGGCAGGTGCTTCGCGCGCTGCCGCGCGTCAACGACGACGTCAACGAGGAATGGGCGACCGACAAGACGCGTCACGCGGTTGACGGGCTCGTGCGCCGGCGGCTCGACCAGCCGTATATCCGCAAGGACGGCAAGCTGGTGGCCGCGACGTGGGACGAGGCGTTCGCGAAAATCGCCGAGGTTGGCAAAAGTGCAGCGGGCAGTGTGGCCGCGATTCACGGCGATCTGGTCGATTGCGAAACGCTGTTTGCCGCGAAAATGCTGTTGAAATCGATGGGGTCCTCGCTGCTCGAAGGGCGGCAGACCGGCATGGCTTACGATACGTCGAGCCTCGCCGCGGTCAATTTCAACACCACGATCGCGGGCGCTGAAGAGGCCGACGCGATCCTGCTGGTGGGCACCGATCTGCGCTGGGAAGCGTCGTTGGTGAACACCCGGATCAGGAAGGCGATCAAGAAGGGCGCCAAGGTGTTCGCGATCGGCCCCGAGACCGACTTGACCTACAAGGTCGAGTGGCTGGGCGACGATCTGGCGCTGCTCGGCAAGCTGCCCAAGGCGGTGAAGGACGCGTTCAAGGATGCGGCCAGGCCGATGGTGATCGTCGGCGGCGCGGCGCTGAAGGGCGGGCACGGCGCGGCGCTCAAGCTCGCCAAGACGTTCAAGCTGGTGCGCGCGCTCGAAGACGGGCGTGTGTGGAACGGCTTCAACGTCGTCCATATGGGTGCGGCGCGGATGGGCGGGTTGATGCTCGGCTATGCGCAAAAGGGCGGCATCGCCGACGTGATCGCGGCCGCGCCGAAACTGGTGTTCTTCCTCGGTGCGGACGAAACGGATTTTTCGGCGTTCGACAAGAGCTTCAAGGTCTTCATCGGCCATCATGGCGATCGCGGCGCGCATCATGCCGACGTGGTGCTGCCGGGCGCGAGCTATGCCGAGAAATCGGGGACGTGGGTCAATCTCGAAGGCCGCGTCCAGCGCGGCGAGCGCGCGGTATTCCCGCCGGGCGATGCCCGCGACGACTGGACGATCCTGCGCGCGCTGTCCGAAGTGATGGGGCACACGCTGCCGTTCGATACGATCGAGGAGTTGCGCGCCGACATGGGCGACGACGTGCCCGCGCTCGCGACCGAGGGGCTCAAGGCGTTCGAATGGAACCCACCGGCGCTCGACGACAAGGGCGAGGGGCGGATCGAGAGCTATCCGATCAAGGATTTCTATCTCACCAACGCCATCTGCCGCGCCAGCCCGACGATGCAGCGCTGCTCGGCGGAATTGCTTCACGGCGAGGAATTTGCGGAGGCGGCGGAGTGAAGCGCAAAATCATCACCGCTTCCCCGGCGAAGGCCGGGGGCCAGCTACGACCGGCCCGCAACTGGGCCCCGACCTTCGCCGGGGAGGGAATTAAGCAATGACCGCCTGGTTCGAAACCTGGGGCATGCCCTATGGCTGGGCGTGGTTCGTCGCCACGATCATCGGCATCCTCGTGATCGCGCTGCCGCTGATGCTGGCGGTGGCGATGATCATCTATGCCGATCGCAAGATCTGGGCAGCGATGGCGTTGCGGCGTGGGCCGAACGTGGTCGGGCCGCTCGGGCTGCTCCAGAGCTTCGCCGACGGCTTGAAGGTGTTCCTCCAGGAAACGATCATCCCGTCGGCCGCGAACAAGGGGCTGTTCCTGCTGGCGCCGATCATCACCTTCACCGTGGCGCTGATCGTATGGGCGGTGATCCCGTTTCAGGCGGGCGTGGTGCTTGCCAACATCAATGTCGGGCTGTTGTACGTGCTCGCGGCGTCGTCGCTCGGCGTTTACGGCGTGATCATCGCGGGCTGGGCCTCCAACTCCAAATATCCTTTCTTTTCGGCGCTGCGTGCGGCGGCGCAGATGGTGAGCTACGAAGTCTCGATCGGGTTCGTCCTGATCTCGGTGGTGCTGTGGGCGGGGACGTTCAACCTGAGCGGCATCGTCGAAGCGCAGCAAGGGCTGTACGGCTTCGTCAACGGCTTCGCGTTCAACCCGCTGCTGTTCCCGATGGCGGTGATATTCTTCATTTCGTCGCTGGCCGAAACCGCGCGCACGCCGTTCGACCTGACCGAGGCAGAAAGCGAGCTGGTCGCCGGCTATCAGACCGAATATTCGTCGATGAGCTTCGCGCTCTACTGGCTCGGCGAATATGCCAACGTGCTGCTGATGTGCACGCTCAACGCGGTGCTGTTCTGGGGCGGGTATCTGCCGCCGTTCGATTGGGCGCCGCTTTACTGGGTGCCCGGAATCCTCTGGCTGTTCGCCAAGATCCTGTTCTTCTTCTTCGTCTTTTCGTGGGTGAAGGCGACGGTGCCGCGCTATCGGTACGACCAGCTCATGCGGCTGGGGTGGAAGATATTCCTGCCGGTGTCGCTGTTCTGGATCTTTCTCGTTTCCGGGTTCCTGATGCTGACCCGCGTTGGAGTTCCGTCATGAGCATCTCTCAAACCCTCAAAGCATACACGCTGTGGGAGTTCATCGGCGCGCACTGGACGACGCTGAAATACTTCTTCAAGCCCAAGGCGACGATCAACTATCCGTTCGAGAAGAACCCGATCTCGCCGCGGTTCCGGGGCGAGCATGCGCTGCGCCGCTATCCCAACGGCGAGGAGCGCTGCATCGCGTGCAAATTGTGCGAGGCGATCTGCCCCGCGCAGGCGATCACGATCGAGGCCGAGCCACGCGACGACGGCAGCCGACGCACCACGCGCTACGATATCGACATGACCAAGTGCATCTATTGCGGCCTGTGCCAGGAAGCGTGCCCGGTCGATGCGATCGTCGAGGGGCCGAACTTCGAATTCGCCACCGAAACCCGCGAGGAACTGATCTACGATAAGGCAAAGCTGCTCGATAATGGCGATCGGTGGGAACGTGCGATTGCCGCGAACCTTGCCGCCGATGCGCCCTACCGTTAAGCGCAACCGACTTTTCAGGGGCCTTGTGATTCAGTGATTCAAGCAATCGCCTTCTATCTGTTCGCGATCGTCGTCATCGCCGCTGCCGCGATGACGATTTCCGCGCGCAACCCGGTGCATTCGGTGCTGTGGCTGATCCTCGCCTTCTTCAACGCGGCCGGGCTGATGGTGCTGATGGGCGCCGAGTTCATCGCGATGCTGCTCGTCATCGTCTACGTGGGCGCGGTCGCGGTGCTGTTCCTGTTCGTGGTGATGATGCTCGATATCGATTTCGCCGAATTCCGCGCCGGCTTCGTCCGCTATCTGCCCGTGGGGCTGGCGCTGGCGGTACTGCTCGTGGTCGAGATCATATTCTACGGTTTCGCGGTATGGCAGACCGACAGCCTGCAACTCGCGCGCCGGGTCGCGCCGACGCCCGAGAGCGTGCCCAACATCCAGGCGATCGGCGATCTGCTCTACACGCGCTATCTGTTCGTGTTCGAAGGCGCGGGGCTGGTGCTGCTGGTCGCGATGATCGGCGCGATCGTGCTGACGCAGCGCCAGCGCGGGGGCACGCGGCCGCAGAATATCGCGCGCCAGAATGCGCGGCGGCCGTGGGAAGCGATCCGTAAGGTTCAACCGCCCGTGGGGCAGGGGGTGGAGCTGTGATCGGCCTCACGCATTATATCGTCGTCGGCGCCATCCTGTTCACGATGGGGGTGCTCGGCATCTTTCTCAACCGCAAGAACATCATCGTCATCCTGATGGCGATCGAGCTGATCCTGCTCGCGGTGAACATCAATCTCGTCGCCTTCTCGGCCGCGCTGGACGATCTGGTGGGGCAGGTGTTCGCGATGTTCGTGCTGACGGTCGCGGCCGGCGAAGCGGCGGTCGGGCTCGCGATCCTGGTGATCTATTTCCGCGGCCGCGGCACGATCGCGGTCGACGACGTCAACCGGATGAAGGGGTGATGCCGGTGTCCTGTTCCGTCATCCCAGCGAAGGCTGGGATCTATGTCTCTAGCGGGTGGCACATCGGCCAGTCATGGGCCCCAGCCTTCGCTGGGGTGACGCGTTGGGGGGCGACCGCGTGACCTCGACCTTCATCCTTCTCATCGTTTTCCTGCCGCTGCTCGCGGCGGTGATCGCCGGGCTCGGCAATCGCGCGCTCGGCAATGTCGCGGCGAAGACCGTGACGACGGGCGCGCTGTTCGTTGCGTGCGCGCTGTCATGGCCGATCTTCTTTTCGTATCTCGCGGGCACGGCGACCGCGACCGTGGTGCCGGTGTTCGACTGGATCAATTCAGGCAGCATGCACATCGGCTGGGCGCTGCGCGTCGATGCGCTGACGGCGGTGATGCTCGTCGTCGTCACCACCGTCTCGGCGCTCGTCCACCTCTATAGCTGGGGCTATATGGAGGAAGACCCGGATCAGCCGCGGTTCTTCGCCTATCTGTCGCTTTTCACTTTCGCGATGCTGATGCTGGTGACCGCCGATAACATCGTCCAGATGTTCTTCGGCTGGGAAGGCGTGGGGCTGGCGAGCTATCTGCTGATCGGCTTCTGGTTCAAGAAGCCCAGCGCCAATGCCGCCGCGATCAAGGCGTTCGTCGTCAACCGCGTCGGCGATCTGGGCTTCATGCTCGGTATCTTCGGCACCTATCTGGTGTTCAACACCATCTCGATCCCCGAGATCCTCGCCGCCGCGCCGAACATGGCGGGATCCACGATCGGCTTCCTGTGGTTTCGCGCCGACACGATGACGGTGCTCTGCCTGCTGCTGTTCGTCGGCGCGATGGGCAAATCGGCGCAACTCGGCCTGCACACCTGGTTGCCGGACGCGATGGAGGGCCCGACCCCGGTCTCCGCGCTGATCCATGCCGCGACGATGGTGACGGCGGGCGTGTTCATGGTGTGCCGCCTGTCGCCGATGTTCGAGGCGAGCCCGACCGCGCTGGGCGTCGTCACCTTCATCGGCGCGGCGACCTGCCTGTTCGCCGCAACGATCGGCTGCGTCCAGACCGACATCAAGCGCGTGATTGCCTATTCGACCTGTAGCCAACTCGGCTACATGTTCTTCGCCGCGGGCGTGGGCGCGTTCGGCGGGGCGATGTTCCACCTGTTCACGCACGCCTTCTTCAAGGCGCTGCTGTTCCTGTGCGCCGGCTCCGTGATCGTGGCGATGCACCACGAGCAGGACATGCGTTTCTACGGCGGCCTCAGGAAGCGTATCCCGGTGACCTTCTGGGCGATGGTCGCAGGAACGCTTGCGATCACCGGCGTCGGCCTGCCCGGCATCGGGGGCCTGCCGGCGTTCGGCTTTGCAGGCTTCCATTCGAAGGACGCGGTGCTCGAGGCGAGCTTCGCGTCGGGCTATGGCGGCGAGATCGCGTGGTGGGTCGGCACCTTCGCCGCGTTGCTGACGAGTTTCTATTCGTGGCGGCTGATCTTCCTGACCTTCTTCGGCAAGCCGCGCTGGGTGGAATCCGAGCATATCCAGCACGCGCTGCACGATGAGCATCACGGGGCGCATCACGGCGACGGCGCGCACGGCCACGAGAACGAGGCGGGGACGGGCGGCTATCGGCCGCACGAAAGCCCGCTGTCGATCCTGATCCCGCTGGTCCTGCTGTCGGTAGGCGCGGTGGCAGCGGGCTATGCGTTCCAGAATTACTTCATCGCGCCCGACGCGGGCGAAACCTTCTGGAAGGGCGCGCTCTATCATTCGGAGCATCTGATGCACGCGATGCACGAGGTGCCCGTCTGGGTGAAGCTGGGGCCGACGATCGTGATGCTGATCGGGCTCTACGTCGCCTGGCTCGCGTATATCCGCAAGACCGACATTCCGGCGCATACGGCGAAGGCGTTCGAGCCGGTCTACCGGTTCCTGCTCAACAAATGGTATGTCGACGAACTCTACGACCTATTGTTCGTCCGTCCTGCCTTTGCGATCGGGCGCCTGTTCTGGAAGCGCGGCGACGAGGGGACGATCGATCGGCTCGGCCCTAACGGGATCGCAGCGGTGATCGACGGCGGCAGCCGCGTCGCCGGGCGGTTGCAGAGCGGTTATGTCTACACCTACGCTTTCGTCATGCTGATCGGGCTCACCGCCGCGGTCACCTGGGCGATCGCGGGCTGAGCGGGGCTATGCACGGTTTTCCCATTCTCTCGATCATGCTGGCGATCCCCGCGGTCGCCGCGCTGATCTGCCTGTTCCTCGATGCCAAAGGCGCACGCTGGCTTGCGTTGGGGGCGACGCTGCTCGATCTCGCGCTGGGCGCGGTGCTGTGGGCCAATTTCGATATCGGCGGCGCGCGGTGGCAGTTCCAGGAAAGCCACGCATTGTTCGGCGGTTTCGGGTGGATGCTCGGGATCGACGGCTTCGCGCTGATGCTGATCATGCTGTCGGTGTTCCTGATGCCGATCTGCATCGGCGCGAGCTGGCGCGCGATCACCGAGCGCGTGCCCGAATATATGGCGGCGTTCCTCGCGACCGAATTGCTGATGATCGGCACCTTCGCGGCGCAGGATCTGTTCCTGTTCTACATCTTCTTCGAAGGCGGCCTGATCCCGATGTATCTCATCATCGGCGTGTGGGGCGGCGCGAACCGCGTTTATGCGGCGTATAAATTCTTCCTCTACACCCTGCTCGGATCGGTGCTGATGCTGATCGCGATGCTGTGGATGAGCAACGAGGCCGGCACCACCTACATCCCCGCGCTGATGGCCTATGATTTCCCGATGCCCGCGCAGACCTGGCTGTGGCTTGCGTTCTTCGCGTCGTTCGCGGTCAAGATGCCGATGTGGCCGATCCACACCTGGCTGCCCGACGCGCACGTCCAGGCGCCGACCGCGGGTTCGGTGATCCTGGCGGGTGTGCTGCTCAAGCTCGGCGGCTATGGGTTCCTGCGCTTTTCGGTGCCGATGTTTCCGCAGGCGTCGGCCGATCTTACCTGGCTGATCTTCGGCCTGTCGGCGGTGGCGGTGATCTACACCTCGCTGGTCGCCCTGGTGCAGCAGGACATGAAGAAGCTGATCGCTTATTCCTCGGTCGCGCACATGGCGATCGTCACGATCGGGCTGTTCGCGTTCAATCAGCAGGGTATCGAGGGCGCGGTGATCGTGATGCTGAGCCACGGGCTCGTCTCGGCCGCGCTGTTCCTGTGCGTGGGCGTGATCTACGATCGGCTGCATACGCGTGAGATCAGCCGATATGGCGGGCTCGCGATCAACATGCCGCGCTATGCGACGCTGTTCCTGCTGTTCACGATGGCCTCGATCGGCCTGCCGGGCACGAGCGGCTTCGTCGGCGAGTTCCTGAGCTTGGCGGGCACCTACCAGCTTTCGACCTGGGCGGCGGCGCTGTGCACCACCGGCATCATCCTGGGCGCCGCCTATATGCTCTATCTCTATCGCCGGATCGCGTTCGGCGAGATCGTCCATGATGATGTGCGCGCGATGCCCGATCTGTCGACGCGCGAATTGTGGTTGCTCGCGCCGATCGCGGCGGTGGTGCTGTGGATGGGGGTGTATCCCGAGAGTTTCCTCGCTCCGATGCGGAACGACGCGGCGGCGCTTGTCGCGCGCGTGGCGCCGGCCGCCCCGGCAAGCGATTCGCAACCGACGGCGGGTCATGCGCCCGCACCTGCCGCGCACGGGGAGGCGCACTGATGAGCTACGCGACCATGCTCACGATCGCGCTGCCCGAAATCGTGCTTTCGCTCGGCGCGCTCGCGCTGATGCTCGCCGCCGCATGGGGCGGGCAAGCGGCGGCCCGACCCGTCTGCTGGGCGGCGCTGGTGGTGCTGATCGGCGCGGGGATCGCGCTCGCCGGCCCGTCATCGAGTGGGGTCGAGGCGTTCTACGGGCTCTATCGCGCCGATGCTTTCTCGGCTTATTCCAAGGTACTCATCTACGCTGCGGCGGGGATCGCGATCCTGATGGCGCCGCGCTTCTTCGAGCGTACCGGTGGCGACAATCTGCGCCCCGAATATCCGGTGCTGATCCTGCTGGCGGCGGTCGGCATGGGGATGATGGTATCGGCGGGCGATCTGCTCAGCCTCTATGTCGGGCTCGAATTGCAGAATCTCGCGCATTACGTGCTCGCGAGCTTCATGCGCCGCGACACGCGCTCGGCCGAAGCCGGCCTCAAATATTTCGTGCTGAGTTCGCTCGCGAGCGGCATCCTGCTCTACGGCATCTCGCTGATCTACGGTTTCAGCGGCACGACCGGGTTCGACGGCATCGCCGATGCCTTCGCCACCGCGAATTCGACCGGGCTTACCTTCGGGCTGGTGTTCGTGCTCGTCGGGCTGGCGTTCAAGATCGCCGCGGTGCCGTTCCACATGTGGACGCCCGACGTCTACGAAGGCGCGCCGACCCCGGTGACGGCCTATTTCGCCAGCGCCCCCAAGGTCGCGGCGATGGCGCTGATCGTCCGCGTCGCGGTCGAGGCGATGGGGCCGGTGACGATCGAGTGGCGCCAGATCGTGATCTTCGCGAGCTTGGCCTCGATCTTCTTCGGCTCGGTCGCGGCGATCAACCAGAAGAGCATCAAGCGGCTGCTCGCCTATTCGTCGATCAACAATATCGGCTTCGCGCTGGTCGGGCTCGCCGCGGGCACGCCCGAAGGCGTGTCGTCGGTGCTGGTCTATATGACCGTCTATATCGTCATGACGCTCGGCAGCTTCATGGTCGTCATCCGCATGCGTGACGAGGAAGGCCGCCAGATCGAGACGATCGCGAGCCTTTCAGGGATGTCGAAGACGCGCCCCGGCCTCGCGCTCGCGTTCATGGCGTTCATGTTCTCGCTTGCCGGAATCCCGCCGCTGTTCGGTTTCTATCCCAAGCTGGCGGTGTTCAACGCGGCGGTGGCGGCGGGGCTGTTCCCGCTGGCGGTGCTCGCAGTGGTGGGCTCGGTGATCGGCGCTTATTATTATATCCGGATCGTCAAGACGATGTATTTCGACGATCCCGCGCCCGCCTTCGCGGTCAGCGGCAGCACGGTCGAGAACGGGTTGATCGCAGCGACCGCGATCGCGATCTCGCCGGTCGCCTATCTCGCGATTCCCGCACTTACCGGCTGGTCGATGGCCGCCGCGCAGGCGCTGTTCTGACGGCGACGATCCGTACAATTGCCGAGACCGGCTCGACCAATGCCGATCTGATCGCGCTTGCCCGCGACGGCGCAGCCGAAGGGCTGTGGCTGCGGGCCGAGCGGCAGAGCGCAGGCCGTGGGCGACAGGGCCGTGCATGGGCGTCGCCGGCGGGAAATCTGTACGCGAGCACGATCGTGCGGCTGCGTCCGACCGATCCGCCCGCGGCGACGCTGGCGCTGGTCGCCGCGGTGGCGGTGGAGGAGACGGTCCGGCTGTTCCTCGACGGCGAACTGGCGTTGAAATGGCCCAACGACCTGCTGCTGGGCGGCGCCAAGCTCGCGGGGATTCTGCTCGAGCGCGCCGATGATGCCGTCGTGATCGGCTTCGGCGTCAATCTGGCACACCATCCGCAGGATGTGGATCGCCCGGCAACGAGCCTGGCGGCACATGGGGCGGCGCCCGAGCCTGCGCTTTTCCTCGAAACGCTCGCCGAGATTTTCGCGCGCTGGCTTGCGCGGTGGCGCGGCGAAGGGCTCGCCCCGGTGCGCGAGCGCTGGGCGGCGCGCGCGCATCCCCGCGGCACCGCGCTGACGGCGCGCTTGCCCGACGGCAGCGAGATCGACGGCCTGTTCGAACGGCTCGACGCCGACGGCGCACTCGTGCTGCGCTTGGCGGCGGGCACGATGCGTGTCATTCACGCAGGCGATGTGTTCCTGATCTGAAGGGTCATCCATGCTGCTCGCGGTCGATGCCGGCAACACCAATGTCGTCTTTGCGCTGATCAGCCCCGGATCGAATCCGGGGCAGGCGAGTACGATCGTCGCGCGCTGGCGGATCGCGACCGATCCGCGCCGCACCGCGGACGAATATGCGGTGTGGCTCAACCAGTTGCTTCAACTCGAAGGCTATCAGCGCAGCGACGTGCATGGGGTGATCATCGCCACGGTCGTGCCCAAGGCGCTCCACAATCTGACGGTGCTGGCGCAGAAATATTTCGGCGGCGATCCGCTGGTGGCCGGGGAGCCGCCGGTCGAATGGGGGATCGCGCTCGACGTCGAGGAGCCGCAATCGGTGGGCGCCGATCGCGCGCTTAACGTCATCGCGGCGCACGCGCACCATCCCGGCGACCTGATCATCGTCGATTTCGGCACTGCGACCACGTTCGACGTCGTCGATTATTCAGGGGCGTATAAAGGCGGGATCATCGCGCCGGGGATCAACCTGTCGCTCGATGCGCTGGTGACGGCGGCGGCCCGGCTGCCGCGCATCGCGATCGAAGCGCCGGCGAACGACAGCGTCATCGGGCGCGACACGGTGAGCCAGATGCAGATCGGCATCTATTGGGGCTATATCGCGATGATCGAAGGGTTGGTGGCGCGGCTCAAGGCCGAGGTGGGCCGCCCGGCCAAGGTGATCTCGACCGGCGGGCTGGCGGTGTTGTTCGAGCAACACACGGCCGTATTCGACGCGATCGAGCCCGACCTCACGATCCAGGGGCTGGCGATGCTGTGGGAACGCGCCCATATGCCTTGATCCGTCACCCCGGTTCATTGCCGGGGTCTCCTCGATTGTTGAAGTGCCGATCATGGCACGGGATCCCGGCCTCCGCCGGGATGACGAAGTTAGGAAATATTTTGATTCCAGGTAACGAACTCCTGTTTCTCGCGCTCGGCGGCTCGGGCGAAATCGGCATGAACGTCAATTGCTACGGCTGCCGCGGCCAGTGGTTGATGATCGATTGCGGCGTCACCTTCGCCGATCCGGATTATCCCGGCATCGACGTGATCCTGCCCGATCTCGGCTTCATCGAAGGCCAGCTCGACGGCTTGCAAGGCATCGTCATCACCCACGGGCACGAGGACCATATCGGGGCATTGCCCTATCTCGCGCTCGATCTCGGCGTGCCGATCTATGCGACGGCGTTCGCCGCCGGCCTGATCCGCGGCAAGCTGGAGGAAGAGGGAATCGAGCACGACGTGACGTTGCGCGTGATCGAGCCCGGCGAGCCGTTCGCGCTCGGCGTGTTCGACTGCACCTTCGTGCCCGTCTCGCACTCGATTCCCGAGGGCAATGCGCTTCTGATCGAGACGCCGTACGGTCGCGTCTTCCATACCGGCGACTGGAAGCTCGACGAGGCACCCGTGCTGGGCGCGCCCTCGACCGCCGAGGCGCTGGGTGCGATCGGCGACAAGGGCGTGCTCGCGCTGGTCTGCGATTCGACCAATGTATTCAACGCCGAAGCGTCGGGATCGGAAAGTTCGCTGCGCGCCGGGCTGCTCGATTGCGTCGCGAGCGCGCCGGGGCGCGTGCTGGTGACGACCTTCGCGTCGAACGCCGCGCGGCTGAAGACGCTGGGCGATGTCGCGCGTGAGACGGGGCGGACCTTGTGTGTCGCGGGCCGCTCGCTCGACCGCATCCTGCGCGTCGCGCGCCAGACCGGCTATCTGCGCGATTTTCCCGAGGTCGTCGATTTCGACAAGGCGATGCGTTTGCCGCGCAAGCAGGTAATGATCGTCGCGACCGGTGGGCAGGGCGAGCCGCGCGCCGCTTTGTCGCGCGTGTCCGAGGGCACGCACCCGATCCAGCTCGATGCGGGCGATCGCGTAGTCTTCTCGTCCAAGCAGATCCCCGGCAACGAAGTCGCGATCGGGCGGATCATGAACCGGCTTGCCGCGCGCGGGATCGAGATGATCACCGAGCGTCAGGCGCATATCCACGTCTCGGGCCATCCCGGCCGGCCGGAACTGGCGGCGATGTACGGCTGGATCAAGCCCGAGCTGCTGCTCCCCGTCCACGGCGAGATGCGTCACCTGATGGAACAGGCCCGTTATGGCCTGTCGCTCGGCATCCCGCGCGCGCTGGTGCAGACCGATGGCGATATCATTCGCCTCGCGCCCGGCGATCCCGAGAAGGTGGGGCACGCGGCCGTGGGGCGGCTGGTGCTCGACGGCGATGTGATCCTGCCCGCTGACGGCGGCACGATCAATGAACGGCGCAAGCTCGCGCTCAACGGTCATGTCTCGGTCGCGGTCGCCATCGCTCCCGGCGGGCGGCTGATCGGCACGCCCGATATCCGCCTTCAGGGTGTGCCGGTGGAGGAGGAGCGGGCGCCGTTCCTCGCCGAAGCGACCAAGGCCGCGGCCGAGGCGGCCACCGATGGCGGACGCGACCGCGAGCAGCTTCGCGAGAAGGTTCGGCTCGCGGTCCGCCGCGTCGCGACGCGATGGACCGGCAAGAAGCCGATCGTCGACGTGATGATCATCGAGGGCTGATCGCGATGCGCTGGACCTCGTTCGTCGCGATCTACTTCCTGATCTGGATGTTCTGCGTGTTCCTCGTATTGCCGTTCGAGGAACGACAGGGCTCAGGCCCCGAGGAGGATCGGGTCCGGGGGCAGGCGGACAGCGCGCCGGCGCAATTTCGTGCCGGCAGGGTGGCGCTGCGCGTCACGATCGTCGCGACGATCGTGTTCGCCCTGTTCGTGCTCAACTACGAATATGGCTGGGTGACGCCCGAGATGCTCGATCTGTTCGGGGGCATGACGCCGGTGCAACCCGCCGGGCCACGCTGACGCGTCAGGTTCGCAGCCGCTCGATCGCCTGCGCCAGCGCGACGTAGAGCTTGCCCATATCCGACGACAGCAAGGTCACGCCGAGCGGCGATCCGTCGCGCTCGGTCAGGATCGCGCGCAGCATCGCCTCGAAATCGTGGATGTAGCGGTTCACCTGTTCGCGGAAATCGGGATCGGCGTCGTAGACGGAGACGATCTCGCGCGCTTCGGTGGCGTCGAGCAGGCGCACCGCACGCCGCGTGAAGACGCCGCGATCGCCCTTCAGATACGCGGCCCAGGCGCTGTCGGATACCTCGTTCGAGAAGGTCTTGGCGATGTCGATCGAGTTCGAGTTGAGCGCCTCGATCAGCAGCGCGGCGCGGCGTGCGAAGCTGTTCTGTTCGGCTTCCTCGCGTTCGGCACGGGCATCGGTGATCTGCGCGTCGATCGCGGCGGTCGCGTCGGCGAGCGTCTTCATCTGTTCGGTCAGTCGATCGGAGGCGCGGCCCGCCGCCGCGACCGCGGCATCGGCGGCCTTGGTGATGCCCTTGACGTGGCGTTCGACCGTTGCGTCGGTCGCGCGCTTCATCGCCTCGGCGCTTGCGATCTCGAGCGATTGCGCCGCCTCGGGGATCACCGTTGCCAGCGTTTCGCGCGCACGCTCCGCCGCTGCGCTTGCGGTATCGCGGACGCGGATCAGCGCCTCGACCAGCCTGGGCGCCGATTCCTCGGCGAAATCGTTGGTGCGTCCGATCGTCTCGTCGAACATCTTGCCGAGCGAATCGGCCTTGGTCCGGCCCGCATCGAGCGTTTCGATCAGCTTCGCGGACAATTGGTCCACCGTCGTGCGCTGGCCCTGGATGACCTGCGCAATCGCCTCGATCGCGTCGTGCGTGCTCTCGGCCGCGGTGACGAGCGCGAGCAATTCGGGCTTGGCGCCCGAGACGACACCGCGGCTCTCGCCGATCCGTGCGTCGAGCCGGGCAAGCGCCTCGGGCAAGGTCTCGTCGATTTCGCGTGCCGAGGCGTCGAGCGCGGTGAGCAGGTCTTCGGCGGTGCCGATCACGCGCCGTGCGGTATCCTCGCCGACCTGCAACGATTGCGCCATCGCGTCCGCCGAGCTGCCGAGCGCGCTGATCGATCCCGCGAGTTCCTGGTTGCGTGCGAGCCCGTCGCTATGGAGCGCGGCAAGCCGTGTTTCGATATGCCCGATGCCGTCGCCAAGGCCTCCGAGCAACGCCTCGCTCGTCGCCTGTTGGTCGCCGAGCCGCGCCGCGAGCCGATCGATCGTCGCCTCGATCTCCGCGATCCGCCCCGAGAGCGCGTCGACGCTGTCGCGGGTCACGCGGTCGAGGGCGGCCTGGTTGGTTTCCAGCATCGCGAGCATCGCTTCGCCCTGCGCGGCGATTCCCTTGCGCGCTTCATCGACGGCGCCCGCGGTGCGATCGAGCAATCCGTCGACCGCGCCCGACATCTCGCCGGTGACGCTTTCGAGCCGCGCGCCCGCGGTCTCGCTGGTCGCCTCCATCCGCGCGATGTGCGCGGCGAGTTTCTGTGCCGCGCCGCCCGCGACATTATCCGCCTCACGCCCGCGTTCGGCGAGCGCGGCGAGCTGCGCGTCGAGTGCTGCCGCCTGTTCGCCCGCGGCGAGCCCAAGTCCTTCGATCGTGGCCTTCATCTCGCGGGTTTCGTCATGCGCGCGCGGCAGCGAGGCGAACAGCACTTCGAGGCTTTTCTGCGCCGCGCCGGTCGATGTCTCGAGCTGGCGGCTGTGGAGGCTGACGCTCGCGATCTCTTGCTCGACATCGTCGCGCAGCGTGCCGAGCCGGCTCGCGACGCCGTCGCCCATCGCCATCAGCGTATCGATCTGTTCCGCCAGCCGTTCGCGATTGTCCTCGATCTGGCGCGACAGGATCGCCATCGTGCGCTCGAGGCTCGCGGCCTCGGCGCGCATCGCCTGCGCGGTATGGCCGAAACGCCGGGCTTCGGCGCGGCTCGTGCGCATGCCCAGCAGCCAGAGGATGCCGACCAGCGCGGGCGGAACGCACAGTGCCGCGAGGAACTGGACCAGTTCGATCGGCGCCGGCGGCGCGACGAAGATGCCGCGTGCAAGCCACATCATGCCGCCGAGCCACGCCAACACCGCGACGACCGCGATGCCCGCCCACAGCCTCGTCGATCCCGATCGGGGCTCGTGCTCGTCCTCGATCAGATAGGCGGGGTCGCCGTCGAGCACGGGCTCGATCGCGATCGCCTCGTCACCCTCGGGGGTGTCGATGGTGGTCAATTCTGCCTCCGCATCATCCCGATGCAGGCCAACGATATGCGTGCCCCCGGTCATGGCCTGTTGTTTACCACGAATCGGCCGGCGTCAAAGCCAATCGGGAAACCTTGCCTTAAACAAGTCACGGTAGAACGCAGACGATGGCCTATGATCCCGGAGCAATCGATGCGGCGCTGGCGGCGGCGGTGGGGGACGAACCCGCGCTGATCGCCGAATTGCGCGAGGCCTTTCTCGATAGCGCCAAACGCGCGCTCGGTGCGCTCGAAGTGGCGGTCGATGCCGAGGAATGGCGCATCGCGGCGTGGCGGATGAAAGGGCTCGCCGCGAGTTTCGGCGCGGTTCGCCTGATGGCGCTCGCCGAAGAGGGCGTCGCCGTGGCGCCGCGCGATCCCGCGTATCTGCGGCGCATCCGGCAGGCGGTGGCGCGGCTGTAATTTGTGCGGGCGCGCGCGCGACGCGCCCTTTGCCAATCACGCGCTGAGTCCGTAACAGCATCGGCCATGCTTGCTGGGCTGATCTTTGCGACCGACGACGCCGACGACCGGCCCGATAAACTCGCGGCCACGCTGCCGTTCGGCGGCGGGACGCTGCTCGAATATCAGGCACGGCTGCTGGTCGCGGCGGGGGCGGCACAATTGCTCGTCGCGGTCACCCGGCTGACGCCCGAACTGATCGGCGCGGTTAACCGGATCGGCGGGCGGATACCGGTCGATATCGTCCGCTCGGCGAGCGAGGCGGCGGAGAAGGTCCATCCGCTCGCGCGGATCATCGTCGTTGCCGACGGGCTGGTGAGCACCGGCGCGATCGTCGACATGCTGGCGGGTGAGGGCGACGATGCGTTGCTCGTCGTCAACGAGGCGGATGCCCTTCCTCATTTCGAGCGCGTCGATGCCGGCACCGCCTGGGCGGGGCTCGCGCGGATCGAGGCGCGGCGGCTCACCGATGTCGCGCGCTTCCCGAAGGATTACGATTTCCAGTCGACCTTGCTGCGGGTGATGGCGCAGGGCCGGACGCTTCGCATCGCACTGCCTCCCTCGGCAGCGCGTGAAGGGCACGGTATCCAGCGCGATTCACGGGCGCTTGCCGATCGCAGCCGCGCGGTGCTCTCCGCGATCGTCACCGCGCGACCGGGCTGGTTCGATCGCCTCGTGCTCGCCCCGCTTGCGCGGTGGACGCTGCCGGGGCTGGTTGCGCGGGCGGTTCCCAGTGCTGCGCTCGCAAGCGTCGGTGTGGTCGTCGCGCTTGCCGGGCTGGCCGGGCTCATGTTCGATTTGCCGGTGACGGGATTGGCGCTTGCCGAAGGCGGAATCGTCGCGATGGCGCTTGCCGCCGTGCTCGGCGCGCTGCGTGGCGAAGACCGGCTGGCGGCCGTGCAGGGGCGCGTGATCGGCGGCGTGGTGACGCTGGCGGCGCTGTTGCTGGGCCGCATGGCGAGCCTCGAAGCGATGACCGCGACCGGCTGGACGCTTGCGATCGGGCTCGTCGTCGCGGGGCTGCTTCTCGAGCGCGCCGCGCGCCGCCGGCGCAGCCTGTGGTGGGCGAGCCCGCCCGTCTATCCGATGATCCTGCTGGCGTTCACCGCGGCGGGTCATCCGCTGATCGGACTCGCGGTGGCAGCGGCGTATGCGGCGGTGTCGCTCGTCGGCGCGATCGAACGGCTCACCGCTGATTCTTAGTGCCGCTTTAACGACAATTCCGGTAGTTTTGATGCCATGTCGGTCGAACCCGATCCAGGCCGGGAAGCGCCCCCTCGCGCCGGTGCGCTGCTCGCGCGCGCGGAAAACGGGGGCGTGCGCGCCGGTCGCCGGCTCGCGAGTGTCGCGGCGGCGTTGCGCACGGCGGAGGAAGATCGGCTCGACGACCGCACCCGGGCGGGATTCGAGGCGTTGATCGAGTCCCTTTTTGGGACAATCCGCGCCGCGATCGTCCAGCAAGCCACGCGCACACTGATCGCCGACGGCCATGTCGATATCGTCGATATGCTGTCGGCCCCGCGCCGCGATGATCATCCCGGCGACGATGGCCTTGCTGCGATCGTGCTCGACGATCCGGCGGTGCTGCGTGAAATCGACGGCCGGGTGCGGCAGGATCTGTTGACCGACGCGCTCGTCGCGCACGAACGCGACGATCCCGAGCAACCGAGCCTGTTGCCCCGGCTCGCGGGCGAACGGGATCCGCTGATCGCAGGACCGGCGATGGCGATGCTGCTCGCGCTCAGCCGCCGCGCCGCCCCGCCGGCCGACGGGGCGCTCGCGCGGATCGATCTATCGGCCGAGGCCTATCATCGCTTCGTCTGGTACGTGGCCGCCGATCTGCGCGCCGCGTTCGTTAGCGCCGCTGGTATCTGCCCGGCGCCGCTCGATCGCGCGCTGACCGCCGCCGCCGAACGCAGCCTTGCCGGACACGACGAAGGCATCGGGCTCGAGCCGAGCGCGGTCAGGCTCGCGGCCGCCCTCGTATCCGCCGGGCGGGGCGGGGGGAGCACCGCGATCGAGGCGCTCGGTGATCGATTGCTGGCGCTGTTCATCGCGCTGGTCGCCGAAGATGTCGGGCTCGATTATGACGCCGCGCGCGACGCGGTGCTCGATCGCGACGGCGCGCGGCTGTGGCTGATGCTGCGCGCGATGGGGATGGACCGCGCGGCGATGGGGCGGGTCGCATTGGCGCTTGCGGCCGCCGATCACCACCGATCGATCGACGATCTCGCCGCCGATCTCGACGCTGCTGCGGCGATTCCTGCGGAGACGGCAAGCGCAGCCTTCGCCGATCAATGCCTTCCCGCCGCCTATCGACAGGCACGCGCCGCACTGGGAGAAGGGCGGTGAATGCGATCGATCGCGATCTGCCGCCGGTGCGGGGCAGGGTCGACCGCGCGGGGCGGCTGATCGAGGCCGATCGCCGGCTGGACGACCTCAACGAAGCGGCAGGCGGCGCGATCGGCGCGCCGCTCGCGATTCCCGCGCTGGCGGAATTGGCCCGGCTCGTGCGGCGGCTTGGGGTGCTCGTGTCGCGCAGGGTCGTGGTGGCCGACGGCCGCAGCGATCTTGAAACATGGGTTCGCGCCGAGCCGGACGGTGGCGATATCCGCCTGACGCTGACGGGCTGGCGCCAGCGCCCGGCGGCGACACCCCGCGCGGCATCGGCGGGGTTGCCAGCGCCCGTTACCAATGGCGGTTGGCGCTGGGAAACCGATGCCGCGTTGCGGCTGATCGCGCTGTCGCCCGAGGCCGGGCCGCGCGACGGCTTCCATCCCGCCGCCGTGCTCGGCCAGCCGCTCACGAGCCTGTTCGGCCTTGTCGAGGAGGCGGACGGCGCGCTGCCGCTGCTCGCCGCCCTCGCCGCCAGCCAACGTTTCGACGGCCAGCGCGCGACGGTGCGCCCGTCGGGCCGCCCGGTCGTACTGGCAGGGGCGCCACGTCGCGATCGGCTGGGCGCGTTCGGGGGTTTTGCGGGCACCGCGACCGATGCCGTCAACGAGGCGATGTGGCAGCCGACGGGTATGGACGTCTTCACGACCCGGCTCGGTGCCGCCTTGCGGGCGCCGCTCGGGCGCATCATCGCCAACGCGGACAGTATCAGCGCCGCGCCCGATGGGCCGGTGAACGAGACCTATGCGGGATACGCAGCGGACATCGCGACCGCCGGGCGCCATCTGCTCGGGCTGGTCGACGATCTCGTCGATATCGAAGCGGTCGAGCGCGTCGATTTCGCCGTGGCGTGCGAGCCGATCGACCTTGCCGATCTGGCACGCCGCGCCGCCGGCCTGCTCTCGGTACGCGCGAGCGCGGCCGAGGTGACGATTGAGCGGCCGGCCGCCTCGGCCAGGCTCGCCGCGACAGGTGAATTCCGCCGTGTGCTCCAGATCCTTGTCAATCTGATCGGCAATGCAGTGCGCTATGCGCCGCCGGGTTCGATGGTGACGGTGCGCGCCGAGCGTCGCGACGCCGTGGCCGAAGTCACGGTGATCGATCGCGGCAAGGGGCTCGCGCCCGAAGACCAGGCGCGCGTGTTCGAGAAGTTCGAGCGCGTCGATCCGTTGGAGCCGGGTGGCAACGGGCTCGGCCTCTACATCGCCCGCCGCCTCGCCCGCGCGATGGGGGGCGACGTTACTCTCGCAAGCGCGCCGGGCGAGGGCGCGCGCTTCACGCTGAGCCTGCCCGCGCGGGACTGAACATCTGGCCGCCTTGGCTGCGCGACGATAGGATATTGGCGCGAAAGGGACAGCGATGACGCATGAGGTGAGCGAAGCGCGCGAGGCGGACCGCGAGGGCGTGGCGGCGATGCTCGCGCGCGCCTTCGCCGACGATCCGGCGATGCGCTTCATCTTCCCCGATCCGACGGTGCGTGCCCGGCGGATGCCGCGCCTGTTCAGTCTGCTCTACAAAGCCGACGGCCCTGTGGGGATGCGGCTGATGACCGCGGGCGGCGAGGCGGCGACCTTGTGGCGCGCGCCGGGCCATGCGCATACCGGCACGCTCGCCATGCTGCGCGAGGCGATCCCGATGCTCCACGCGCTCGGCGGTGCGATCGGCCGCGCGCTCAGCGTCGCGGGCGCGATCGAGGCGCACCAGCCCGAGGGCCGGTTCTGGTATCTCCATATCGCCGGCTGCGATCCCGTGCAGCAGGGGCACGGCTTCGGCGGCGCGGCGGTGCGCGCGGGCATCGAGCGGGCGCAAGGCGAGGGGGTTCCGGTCTATCTCGAGACCCCGCTTGAGAAGAATATCGGTTTTTACCAGGGGTTGGGGTTCGACCTTACCGGCGATTGGCAGGTGCCCGGTGGTGGGCCGCGCTTCTGGTCGATGCTGCGGGTTTGATCGTTCGGCGCCGACTTTCGAAGCGGACTCTAAGCGATCAGATCCCGATCCGCACCGGGTTCGCCGGCACGCCTGGAATCTCGACCGTGAACGCGAACAGCCCGCCCGCGAGCGGCTGGCGGGCAAGCTCGTCTTCGCTCAGCCCTTTGGCGGCGGTGGTTGCGTAAGCGGTTTTGAGATCGGGGCCGCCGAGCGCGATCTTGGTGACGTTGCTGACCGGAAAGTCGATGTGGTGGAGCAGCGTGCCGTCGGGCGCGTAGCAGCGCGCGCCCCAGCCGCCGAACAGACCGATCCAGATGTTGCCCGCCGAATCGCAGGTGGCGCCATCGGGATGGCCTGCGCCGTCCTCGATCTCGATCAGCAGTTCGCCGCGCGCCAGCGCGCCGTCCGCGCCGATCTCGTGGCGCCATATCTTCCGGTCGAGCGTATCCACCGGATAGAGAAAGCGGCCGTCGGGGCTCACGGCCGGCCCGTTGGTGATGCGGCATGTCGAGTCGGTCGGCACCGCATGCGGGCCGTCGGCAAGGCTGTAGACGCGGCCCGACGGCGCCTCTTCGTGATCGTCCATCGTCCCGAACCAGAGCCGGCCCTGTGGGTCGACGACCGAATCGTTGAGGCGGTTGTCGGGCTTGTCAGGTTCGGGGTCGAGCCAGGGCGTGAAGGTCGACGCGGCGGGGTCGAACCAGTGCAGCCCGCTCTTGAGCCCGGCGAGCCAGCGCCCGTCGGCGGTCGGCTGCACCCAGCCGACCTGATCGGGCGCCTGCCACCGGCCGCGGCTGCCGCTGGCGGGATCGAAGCGGTGGATGTGGTGCTGCTTGATGTCGACGAACCACAAGGCCGCGTCGTCCGGCACCCAGAGCGGCCCTTCGCCGAGCGTCGCGCCCAGGCTCCACACGCAATCGACGGTCATCCACTACTCTCCCTAGTCACCTGGAACTGACGTTCGCTGCCATCCAACACCGTCACCCTGAACTTGTTTCAGGGTCCATCGTGCCGCAATTGATGGCGCTGAATGCGGGCAAATGGATGCTGAAACAAGTTCGGCCTGACGGCCATGACACGACGAACATATTAAGCCTGGGCTGTCGGCGGCGCACCATAGCTTCGCCGTGGGAGAGCGCTACCCGCCAATTGACCATATCGGCAGGTGGATGGCGGGCGTGATCGCCAATGTGCCGTGTTGGCGCGTGCTTGGGGTGTTCGGAAAAATGGGCTCCCGGCACGCGGCCGGGAGCCCGCCCCCTTATCCCTGTTAGAATTTGAAGCCCACCGCGACGCCGTAACGGCGCGGTTCGATCGTGAAGGCGTTGGTGAACAGGCCCGATGACTGATCGGTGACGTACTGGCCGGTGATCGCGTTGTTCTTGGTCAAATTCTGCACGAAGGCGCGCGCATACCATGTGTCGTTCGCGCCGTTGAGTTGAAGCTGGGCATTGACGACCTCGTAACCCGGCAAGCGATCGATATCGTTGTTGAAGATGCCGGCATAGCTGTTGCCGGTATAGTTGAGGTCGGCACGCGGCACGAGCGTCATGCCGTTGGCGATATCGATCGTATATTGCGCGCCGATCGCGAATTTATACTCGGGCGCCTGTGGTAGCTGGTTGCCGCGGATGTTGACCGGCACGCCGCCGCCCATGACCTCGACCGGGACGCCGTTGGCTTCGGCAAAGTCGCCGAGGCTGCCGCACACGCTGTAGGCGCCGGTGGTGTTGGTGCCCGGAATCGGCGTCGGCCCGGCGAGGCCGAGCGCGGCGTTGAACGCGGTAACGAAGCCGTTCGAGGTCGCGGCCCCGCCGGCGAGCGGCACCACCGCGCAGTTGGATGCGTTGGTGATGTCCTTGATGATCACCGTGTCGTCGCGCCCGCCCGAGGGATCGCGCGGGTTCGCCAGGTATTTATCCTGCGAAACCTTGCTGTGCAGATAGCTGAAATTGGCGTTGACGACGAAATTGGGCACCGGGCTCATCACCGCCTCGGCCTCGAACCCGTAGATGTCGGCGCTGACATTGTCGTTGACGGCGGTGCGCGCGACGATGCGGGCGAGCTGGAGATTGTCGTACTTGTAGTAGAAGCCCGTCAGGTTGAGCTGGAGCGTGCCGTTGAGGAAGGTGTTCTTCGACCCGATCTCGAACGCGTCGACCTTCTCGGGCTCGAACGCGATCGGCACTGCAAATACCGGCGACAGCGGCGGGTTGATGCCCCCTGATTTATAGCCGCGCGAATAGGACATGTAGATCAGATTGTCGGGGGTGATCTTGTAATCGAGCACCGCGCGGCCGGTGAGCCGTTTGAACGCGACATCATGCTCGGCATACGGCTGAATGCCCGTGGCGCTGGCATCGTAATCGAGCCCTGCATAGTTGAGTGCGTCCTCGAGATCCGCGGCGCCATAGGGAAGCAGCGGGTTCTCGCCGTTCGAATCGACCAGATAGGTCGTGCGCGCCTTCAGATATTTGTCGTCATGATTGTAGCGCAGGCCGAGCGTCAGCTTGAGCTTGTCGTTGAAGTCGAAATAGGCCTCGCCGAAAATGCCGTATGATTTGAGCCGGAATGTGTCCTCGTCGTTGCGGTAGAAGGGCGTCCCGAAGAGGATGGGCGGCAGCGCCGCGGGAATCGCCCCGCCGGCGCGCGCCAGCGCGGGCAGGATGCCCGCCGCGTAATCGAGACCGAACGAGTTCACGTAATAGCTGTTGTCGCGGACCTTTTCGTCCAGATAGATGCCGCCCAACAGGAAATTGAACATCCCGTCGAACGAGCTGTCGATATGCGCCTCGGCCGACCATTGGCGATAATGCGCGTTCGACAGGTCGAAATCGAGGCTCTGGTTGTAGCAGCCGACGCTCGCGCCCGAATAGACGCCGCCGTCGTTCGGGCTCGCGGCCGATTGGCAGAAGGGGCCGCCGGGGCCGTTGGGCATCAGCGCGGCGACGATCGGTGCGAACGGGTTGGCCGCGCCACCCGGCAATGATGCCCCGTACAGGTTGGTCAGCCCCTGGTTGCCGACCAGCGAGCGCTGCACCGACTGGATATAATCGGTCGTCGATTCGACGCTGTTGGCCGCGTAGCCGCCAGTGACGTTGAGCGCGATATTGCCGAAATTCTGGTAGAATTTGGCCTGATATTGCTCTTCCTTGGCGAAATAGGTCGGGTTGTAGTCGATGTTGACGGTGCGCATCCCCTTGGGATTGACCGCGTCGGAGAACACGTCCGCGCCGTAGATGCTCTGGAGGCCGAACGCGGCGGCGGCGGGGCTGCCGGTCGCGATCGCCAGGAATTCGCTCGACGTCTGGATCGCCGCGAGCGTCGAATTGCCGTTGGCGACGTCGGTTCCCACGCGATCAGGCAGACAGCCGAGAATGCCGGTCGGGTCGCGGTGGCAGAGCTGCTTCTGGATGCGCGAGCGATCGTCCTTCTCGTGGAAATAATAAGCGATGAGATCGAGCCGCGTGTCGCTGGTCGGCTCCCACGACAGCGTGCCGCGCACCGAATAGAGGTCGCGCCCGTCGATCCGGCTATTGTCGTAGAGGTTCTTGGTATAGCCGTCGCGATTGAGATAGACGCCCGCCACGCGCACGCCCAGCGTGTCGCCAACCGGCAGGTTGATCATCCCCTTGACCTTCTTCGAGTCATAATTGCCGTATTCGAATTCGCCCGAGGCATGGAAACCCGAGAAGTCGGGCTTGGCGGTGATGAAGTTGATCACGCCCGAGGTCGCGTTGCGGCCGAACAGCGTGCCCTGCGGGCCGCGCAGCACCTCGACGCGCTCGAGATCGAAGAATTCGCTTTCGAACAGCCGCGTGGAGACGAGCGGCATGTCGTTGACGTGGATCGCGGTCGCCTGGTCGCACGCGGTGCCGGTGCACAGATCGCCGATGCCGCGAATCGTGAAGCTCGATCCGGTGAAGTTGGTCTTGGTGTAGCTGACGTTGGGTAGCGATTGCTGGAGCGACGATGAGTTGACGATCTGTTGGCGCTCGAGATTTTCGGCGGTGAAGGCCGAGACCGCGATCGGCACGTCCTGAAGGCGCTGCGATGTCCGCTGCGCGGTGACGACGATATCCTGGATACCGCTCGCATCTTGTTGCGCGCCCGTGTCGGCGGCCGTGTCTTGCGGGGCGGCAGGATCGGTCTGGGCGAGGGCCGGGCTCGCCGACAGGAGCGCAATTGCCGAGGCCGCGAGCAGGTCGAACTTCGTCATGGCAGTCATCCCCTCCTGCACCGACTGCCGTTCTTGAACGCCGGCTAGACGGTGTTCGTGATTCAGGTATGCAAATCTAGCGGTCTTGAAAACCGATCGTCAATCGCATTCCGCTAGGAAAACCGGGGGTTGAACGAGTGTTGCCGAAATGAGACAGTTTCAAAATCGAACTTACGTTGTGCAATTGGACGCATGACGTAGCGTCAATCACGAATCGGCCCTAAGGGAGAGCCCATGTCCTCGCTCCACGATAGCCCCGATGACGGCAAGGCCGTCGACGCTCCGCCCGCGATCCCTGTGCCCGACGACGTGACGGAGGCGGTGCGTACCCTCATCCGCTGGGCGGGCGATGACCCGGAGCGCGAAGGGTTGCTCGATACGCCGCGGCGCGTCGCGCGCGCGTGGAAGGAATATTGTGCCGGCTATGCCGATGATCCTGCGCATCACCTTGCGCGCGTGTTCGAGGAAGTCGGCGGCTATGACGAGATCGTGCTGCTGAAGGACATTCCCTTCCAGTCGCATTGCGAGCATCACATGGCGCCGATCCACGGCACCGCGCATATCGCCTATCTGCCGCGCAACCATGTCGTCGGCATCTCCAAGCTGGCGCGCGTGCTCCACGCCTATGCACGCCGGTTGCAGGTGCAGGAACGCCTCACCGCCGAGGTCGCGGATTGCATCTGGAACGCGCTTCATCCGGTCGGCGTCGCGGTGGTGATCCAGGCGACGCACGCTTGCATGACGGCCCGCGGCGTCCGCACCCCCGGCGTTGGGATGGTGACTAGTCGGATGATGGGGGCATTTCGAGACGATGAACGTAGTCGCCGCGAAGTGCTTGCTTTGATGGGCTTTTGATGGCGAAATCGCGCAATATTATCGTTACGGGCGGCGCGCGGCGGCTTGGCGCGGCGATCGTGCGGCGGCTGGTCGCGCGGGGGCATCGCGTCGTCATCCATCATCACCGATCGGGCGACAAGGCGCGGGCACTTGCGGCCGGGCTCGGCCACGATGCCGCCGTGCCGATCGCCGCCGATCTGGCGGACCACGATGGCCTCGGCGCCTTCGTCGCGGCCGCGCGTGCGGCGCTGGGAGGACCGATCGACGGCCTCGTCAATTCGGCGTCGGTGTTCCGGTTCGACGCGCCGCCGCTCGAATCGGGCGCGTTGTTCGAAGCGCTCGCGCGCGTCAACGTCACCGCGCCGGTGCTGCTCGCCTCGCTTCTTGCGGCGCAGGACGATCTCGAGGACGGCGCGATCGTCAATATCCTCGACCAGAAGCTGGCCAATCTCAACCCGGACTTCTTTTCCTATACGCTTACCAAGGCCGCGCTCGACGCCGCGACGACGATGCTTGCCCAGTCGCTGGCGCCGCGCGTGCGGGTCAACGCGGTGTCGCCCGGGCTGACGCTGCCGAGCCTCGACCAGACCGCGGCCGAATTCGCGACCGTCGCGCGCGAGAACCTGCTGCGCCGGCCGATCGACGCCGAGGCCATCGGCGATGCCGTCGCGTATCTGATCGAGGCGCCGAGCGTGACCGGGCAGAACCTGTTCGTCGACAATGGCCAGCGCTTTCTTCCGCGCACCGGCGACGTGATGTTCTCGGCGCGCGATGGCGGGGAACAGCGATGAGTGCGGTCTTCACCACGATCCTCGACGGTCTCGAAGTGACGATGCGACTCGGCATCCACGAGGGCGAGGTGACCACGCCGCAACGCGTGCGTCTGAGCGTGTGGATGGAGGTCGATTACGGCGCGCATCCCCCTGCCGACCGAATCGACGAAGCGCTCGATTATGATTTCGTGCGGCGCGGCATCCACGACTTCGCGGGCCGCCATTTCGCGCTTCAGGAGACGTTGTGCGAAGCGATCGCGGCGCTGTGCCTGCGCGATCCGCGCGTGCGATCGGTGCGGGTGCGATCGATGAAGCCCGACATCTACCCCGACGCCGCGATCGGTTGCGAGATCGTGCGGATGGCCGGCGAATGACGGCGCGGGAACCAGTCGCGCCGTTCAAACGTCGTTCACCGCGGCATTGCTAGCCCCGCCCGCCAAGCAAGGCCCGGCTTGAACGACGGCCGGTCGCCCACTAGAGCGTGCGACGCCCCGATGAGGAGAGATTCCGGTATGGTAAAGATTTCGAAGGCCGCCCTGGCCGCGGCACTGGTGATGACTGCCGGCGGTTTGGTCGCGACGGCCCCGGCGCTCGCCAAGGACAAGAAGGAGCAGCAGGGACCGCAGCTCAAGCTGAGTGATGCGGTGCGCAAAGCCGCCGTGGCGGCGCAAACGGCGCTCCAGGCCAAGGATTACGCCACCGCGCAGACCAACGTCGACGCCGTGCTGGCGGCCGCGACCAACGATGACGAACGCTATATCGGGCAGGCGCTCAAGCTCAGCCTCATCGCGGGGCAGAGTCAGGTTGAAGGCGCCGCCGACGCCGCGGCGAACGCGCGCCACGACGCAGCACTTGCCGCGCCGCTCGACGCCTTGATCACCAATCCGAGCACGCCGCCGGCTGAAATCGGCAATTATGCCTATATGCGCGGGTCGATTGCCTTCAATCAGCAGAAATATACCGATGCGCTGACCTATTATCAAAAGGCGCAGGCAGCGGGATTCACCAATCAGGATCTCCCGCTCCAGATGGTGAAGGCGAAGGTCGAGAGCGGTGACGTTGCGGGCGGTGCCGCGCAACTCGGCCAGCTCGTCGATCAGGAGAAGGCCGCGGGGCGGACCGCCCCCGAGAGCTGGTATCGCTATGCCATCGGCAAGCTCTACAAGACCAACGACAACGCGACCACGCTCCAGTGGGTGCAGCGCTGGCTGACCGCCTATCCGTCGTCGAAGAACTGGCGCGACGCGATCATCGTGTTCGGCTTCCAGGGCCCCACCGCGGCGCGCATGGGCAAGCCCGAGCGTGTCGACCTGTTCCGCCTGATGCGGGCGACCAAGTCGCTTGCGGACCAGAGCGACTATCTCGAATATGCCGCGCTGACGTTCGATCTCGGCTTGCCGAACGAGACCAAGACGGTGCTGGCGGAAGGCACGTCGGCCGGTAAGATCGCAAGCGGCAGCGCCGATGCGTCGGCACTCGCCAAGACTGCGCAGGACGTGATCTCGCGCGACGAATCGCTGACGTCGCTCACCACCAAGGCGAAGGCGCGGGCCGACGGCAAGCTCGCGGCGCAGACCGCCGACGCGTATCTGGGCGGGGGCGATTACCAGCAGGCAATCGACCTTTATCGGCTCGCGCTCGAGAAGGGCAGCGTCGATACCGACGGGGTGAACACGCACCTCGGCATCGCGCTGGCGCTGGCGGGCGACAAGGCCGGGGCGACGACTGCGTTCGACGCGGTGACGAGCGCGCCGCGCACCGAGATCGCGGCGTTGTGGAAAACGTGGCTCGCCACGGGCACCGGTGCCGCCACGGCAGCGGCCGCAGCGCCCGCAGCCGCGCCGGCCGCCGCCGCGCAATAACGAAACGGCCCCGTGTCGTCAGGCCGGCGACACGGGGATACCGGGTTTCAGCTTCGACGTGCGGATCGTCAGCGAGGTCTTGACGCTGGCGACGTTGGGCGCCGGCGTGAGGTGCGTCGTCAGGATTTCCTGGAATGCCTTGAGATCGGTGGCGACGATCTTGAGGATGAAGTCGATTTCGCCGTTGAGCATGTGACATTCGCGGATTTCTGGGATGTCCGCCATATGCTGTTCGAATTCGGTGAGATCACGCTCGGCCTGGCTCTTGAGGCTGACCATCGCGAACACGGTGATCGGATAACCCAGCGCGGGCGGATCGAGTTCGGCGTGATACCCCTTGATCGCGCCGGCTTCCTCGAGCGCGCGGACACGGCGCAGGCAGGGCGGTGCCGTCAATCCGACGCGTTCGGCGAGTTCGACATTGGTCATACGGCCGTCGTCCTGGAGCAGCCCGAGTATTTGCCGGTCGATCCGGTCGAAAGCCATTATGGCACGCTCCCCACTTTGAACCGACCTTTCTGATCGGCAATCTGCCTGGCAGCATAAGATAATTGCGGCCGAACGCAATTGTCCCACAATGCTACGGGGCGATTTTGAGAGGTTTCGATAGCGGGGCCGACGCGGTAGGAAGGGAAACGACGCGCCGCCCGCGCGTCGCCCGGGGATATTTTCGATTTGCGCTTCGACGACAGCCTCGACACGGTGCTTTCCGCCGACATGTCGACCCCGTCCGGGATCGAATCGGCGTGGCGGCAGCTCGTCGACCTGATCGGGCGCCGCCGCGTTCCGGCTAACGAGCAGACGCTGGGGCGGCTTGCGGCGATTCGCGAAGCGGTGCCGCTGCCGGTCCGCGTCGCCAGCGCGCGCGCGATCGCGCACGGCGAACCGCCCGCAGCACTGGTTCAATTCTTCGCGGTGGACGATGGTGCGGTGGTGGCGCCGCTGCTGCGTACCGCCCGGCTTGCCGACGAAGGCTGGATCGCGGTGCTGCCCGCGTTGTCGCCGATGGGGCGGTCGCTGCTTCGGCACCGGCGCGATCTAGGCGGCAGGGTCGGGCGGGCGCTGGAAAGTTTCGGCAGCGTCGATTTCGTGCTGCCCACGGCCGCCCCGGTTTCCGGAGACGATGTCGCCGAGCCGGAGACGCCGGCGCCGTTGGAGGTGCCGCCATCGTCGTCGCCTTCATCGTTCGTATCGCTGGGCGACGCGGCGCTGGCGCTGCCGGTCGTGGCCGAGGCGCTGCGCCAGCACGGCGAGGGTGAAAATGAGGATGAGGCGGCTCCGCCCGATGCCGAGCCTGACGGCGCCTTCCAGATCGCCGAGTTGGTGGCGCGGATCGACGCCTTTCAACGGCGGCGCGGGCAGGTGCGCGACTCCGGGGAAAGCACGGCTGACGCCGTCGCGACGGCGCCACTTGCCGCGTTCGATTTCGAAGCCGACGAGGGCGGCGTCGTGCGCTGGGTGTCAGGCATCGAGCGCGCACCGATCATCGGCCTGTCATTGCTCCACGGCGCCACCGCGGGCTCGCAGGTGGATGGCGTTGCGGCGGGTGCCTTTCGTCGGCGCGCGCCGTTCACCGATGCGCGGCTCGAGATCGAGGGCACGTCGCGGGCCGGCGGCGCGTGGCGGATTTCGGCGATACCGATCTTCGAGCCGTTGACGGGGCGATTCGCGGGCTATCGCGGCACGGCACGGCGGCCGCGCGCCGACGAAAGCGCGGCGCCGCGCACCGCGGGGATCGTGCCCGATTCGCTGCGCCAGCTCGTCCACGAACTGCGTACCCCCACCAGCGCGATCGCCGGTTTCGCCGAGATGATCGAAGCCGAGATACTCGGCCCCGTCGCCGATCCGTATCGCGAGCGCGCGGCCGCGATCCGGCGTCAGGCGCGCGACCTGCTCGTCGCGATCGAAGATCTCGACACCGCGGCGCGGATCGAAGGCCGGGCACTCGACCTCCGCCCCGCAACCGTCGCGCTGCGCCCGCTGCTCGACACGGTCGCGGCCGACCTCGCGCCGCTCGCCGAATTGCGCGGCACCGGGCTCGATATCGCGCCGGACATGCCCGATCTCGACGTGCTCGGCGACGCGCTCGCGCTCGAACGGCTGATCGGCCGCCTGCTCGCAGCGCTGGTCGCCGCCGGCGCGCGCGACGAGCGGATCGGTATCGAGGCGCGGCAGGACGACGGGCGGATCGTGATCGTGATCGATCGGCCGCGCGGCCTCGCGGGCTATTCGGGCGAGGCGCTGCTCGCGATCGACGCCGAACAGGAAGCCACGCTCGACGGCGCGCCGCTGCTCGGCACCGGCTTCTCGCTGCGCCTTGCGCGCAATCTCGCGGCCGAACTGGGCGGCAAGCTGACGATCGGTGCTGAACGCTTGACTTTGCGCTTGCCGACGGCTCGAATCGACGACGTGGGGCAGGTATCCGGCCATTGAACGACGGCGACGGCGCCGATTGCAATACGGGCTGGCGGGTGCCGCCGCCCGGCCCGGACGCGCGCGTCGCGTGGCCCGACGATTTCGGCACGCGCTTCACCGTGTTCGTCGACACCGAGGAGGAATTCGACTGGCGTGCGCCGCTCTCGCGTGATGCGCGCGACACCACCGCGATCGCAGCGCTTCCCGATGGGCACCGGCGCTTCGCCGAACGGGGCGTTCCGGTGGCGTACCTCGTCGATCACCCGATCGCCACCAGCGCCCGCGCCGTCGATATCCTTCGCAATATCCTGGAGGACGGCACCGCCGCCATCGGCACGCAGCTCCATCCGTGGGTGAACCCGCCGTTCGATGAGGCGCCGACGCGCGCCAACAGCTACCCCGGCAACCTGCCGCGGACGATCGAAGCGGCGAAGCTCGATGTGCTCACCGACGCGATCGTGGCGGCGTTCGGGGTGCGCCCGCGGCTTTATCGCGCGGGCCGCTACGGTATCGGCCCCGCGACGACGGCGCTGCTCGCCGAGCGCGGCTATCGGCTCGATAGTTCGATCCGGTCGCGCTACGATTATCGGCGCGACGGCGGCCCCGATTTCGGTGCGATCGGCAATCATGCCTTCTGGTGGGATGCGCGCCGCCGCGTGATCGAGCTGCCGCTCACCACGGTCTTCACCGGGCTGGGCAGAAGGAGCGGCGAGGGGCTGTACCGCAAGCTCGGGGCGATCCCGCGCGGACGCGGCGTGGCGGCGCGGCTGGGCGTGCTCGCGCGGGTGGCGCTGACCCCCGAGGACATGCCCGTCGCCGACGCGCTCGAGGCGATTCGCGTCGCGGTGGGGGAGGGCGTGCGCGTGCTCAACTTCGCCTTCCATTCGCCGTCGCTCGTGCCGGGGCATACCCCTTATGTGCGCGATGCGGCGGACCTTGCGGCGTTTCATGCCTGGTGGGATCGCGTGCTTGATCTGCTCGATCGGCTGGGCGTCGCGGCGATCAGCGCCGATGCCCTGATCGCGGCGGCAGAGGCGACCTCCGCGAGCGCGCTTGCCAGCGCGCCGCCGCCCGCTTAACGCCGGCGCTCGGTGGGGCCTGTAGCTCAATTGGTTAGAGCTGGCCGCTCATAACGGCTAGGTTGCGGGTTCGAGTCCTGCCGGGCCCACCACGCCTCTTCGCGATCGGCAGCGTGCCGTGAGCTTGCGATTGCGGGCGGCGTCGCTAGATGGAGGCGATCGGTGTTTGAGCGAGGTATGACGATGCGGGCCTTGACCGTTCTGGTCCTGATGGGGGCGTTGCTGGCGGCGGGCTGCAACACGATCGAGGGCGTCGGCAAGGACGTGTCCTCGGTGGGCAGCACGGTCGCCAAGACGGCGAGCGATGCCAAGAACTAGGATACCGCGAGTCCCATCGACCAAAGGTTGCGCGGCCGCGCAAGAGCGGGCAAAGCGCGGCCCGTCGGGGAGTGGCGCAGCCTGGTAGCGCATCTGCTTTGGGAGCAGAGGGTCGCAGGTTCGAATCCTGTCTCCCCGACCATCAATGTTTGCCGTCGCACGCCTCCGCGCGGGCGAGGAGAAAGGCTCTCTCCGCTGCGTTGCGGGTAAGCGTGGCGGCCGTCTCGAATTCCGAACGCGCTTCGGCCAGCCGGCCGACCCGAAACAGAAAGTCGCCCCGCGCTGCCGGTAGTGGCGCATACGCGCGCAGGGCGTCGGCGTCGGCGATCTCGTCGACCAGGCGCAAACCCGCTTCGGGGCCGAAGGCCATGCTATGCGCGATCGCCCGGTTGAGATCGACCACCGGCGAGGGCATCACCCCGCGGAGCCGATCGTAGAGGCCTGCGATGCGGGGCCAGTCGGTATCGGCCGCGCTGCGCGCACGCGCGTGGCAGGCTGCAAGCGCGGCTTGCAATGCATAGGGGCCGTTGCCTCCCTCGCTCAGCGCATCGGCGCGAGCGAGCGCTTCAAGGCCTCGGCGGATCAGCAGGCGGTCCCAGCGGGCGCGATTCTGCTCGGTCAGCGGTACGAAGACGCCGTTCGGGCCGATACGGGCCGGCAGGCGCGACGCCTGGATCTCCATCAGCGCCGCGAGGCCGAGCACCTCCGCGTCGTCGGGGATCAGCGCGGCCAGGATGCGGCCGAGCCGCAACGCCTCCTGGGCCAGTGCCGGGCGGACAAGATCGTCGCCCGCCGTGGCCGCATAGCCTTCGTTGAAAATGAGGTAGACAACCTCGAGCACCGAGGGCAGGCGCGCCTCCCGTTCGGCGCCCCGCGGCACCTCGAAGGTCAATCCGGCCCTGGCGATCGCCTTCTTCGCGCGGACGATGCGCTGTGCAATCGTCGTCTCGACGACCAGGAAGGCGCGGGCGATCTCATCGGTCGTCAGTCCGCCGACCACGCGCAGGGTGAGCGCCGCGCGAGCGTCGGATGACAATATCGGGTGGCACGCCGCGAAAATGAGGCCCAGCAGTTCGTCACCAAGGTCGTGGTCCACCGGCGCGTCGTCGTCCGCCTCTTCGAACGTGCTGTCCAGCGTCCGCGCGATTTCCTCGTGCTTGCGTGTCCGCATCTTGTCGCGGCGGATCGCATCGATGGCGCGGCGTTTGGCCGTGGTCATCAGCCAGGCGCCCGGATTGACCGGCACGCCACGAGTTGGCCATTCGGCCAGCGCGACGACCAGCGCATCCTGCGCCAGTTCCTCGGCACGGTCGATATCGCGCACCAACCGGGCCAGGCCCGCGATGAGCCTGGCCCGTTCGATGCGGAACGTCGCTTCGATCGCCTGATGCGTCTCGCCTGCGGTCACGCCGCCTTGTCGGCGAAGTTCGCGGGAGAGACAAGCCGACTTTACGGACCGATATCAGGCGACGCCGAGCTTCCCGCGCGTGCCGTCGCGCGGTGTCGCGAGTTCCTCAGGCGTCACGAAATCGGCGAGGTCGGCCGCTTCGTAGAACGGCCGGATCTCGATCTCGCTCGGACCCGACATGGGATTGGGGCAGCGCTTCGCCCAGGCCACGGCCTCGTCCATGTCCTTGACCTCCCAGATCGAGAAGCCGGCGACCAGTTCGCGGGCCTCGGCGAACGGCCCGTCGATGATCGTACGGCTAGCGCCATCGAAGGCGATGCGCTTGGCCTCGGCGCTGGGCTTGAGGCCGGCGGCAGCCACGAAAACGCCAGCCTCGACCAGTTCCTCGGTGAACCGGTCCATCGCCGCGAATGCCTCGATCGCTTCAGGCGTGGGGGGCACGCCCTTTTCGCTGTCCTCGGTGGCTTTCATCAATACCATCACGCGCATTTTCTGTCTCCTTTGTCAGAGCCGGCCCCATTGGCCTCTCATCAGGACGACGAACGAACGTGCCGGGAATCGACATCGTTTTAAAAATTTTTTCGCGCGGCCGAAGCGCACAGCAGAGCCGACGCCGGATTTCCTTCAGTGCCGCGCCTGAAATGCCGTCGTCTTATGCGTCAGAGCGCGGCGAGCACCTTTGATACCGCGTCCATCGTGAAGGGCTTGCTCAGCAGCGGGCGGTCGCGGTGCGCGTCGGTGATCGAATCGGCATCGCCGCCGCTGGCGAGCACGAAGGGAATCCCCGCTTCGGCGAGGGCGTCGGCGATGGGCCAGCATCGTTCGCCGCCGCGCAGGTTGACGTCGAGGATCGTGGCGTCGATCCCGCCTTCGGCGACCCGCGCCAGCGCCGCGGCGATCGTATCGACGACCGCCACGGCCTTGTAATCGAGCGCGTCGAGGAAATCCTCGAGCATCATCGCGATGAGCGGTTCGTCTTCGACGATAAGGATGCGGCGGCGGTCGGTCATCCGTGTTGCCTTAGCGGCGGGCCGGGGACCTCGCCAGACCTATCTCTCGGTCAGCGCGTCGCGCGCCGCCTCGGCAAGTTGCTGGACCGAAAAGGGTTTGGCAAGAAACGCGACGTTGTCGATGTCGATCGACCGGCGAAGCTGTTCCTCGGCATAGCCCGACATGAACAGGATCGGCAGATCGGGATAAAGCTTGCGCGCCTCGCGCACCATCGTCGGGCCGTCCATAAGCGGCATGACGACATCGGAGACGAGCAGATCGGGCCGTTCGCCTTCGGCCAGCCGCTCCAGCGCGGCCTCGCCGTTCTCGGCGGTGACGACGGTATAGCCCTGCCGCGTCAGCGCGCGTTCGGCCACCGCGCGCACCATGTCTTCGTCCTCGACGAGAAGCACCGTGCCCGAGCCCCACAGATCGCCCTTCGTCTCCTGTCTGGGGACAGCCGCGGCCGGGGTGCCGGCAGCATGGACGGGCAGGTAGATGGTGAACGTCGCGCCCTTGCCGGGCACCGAATCGGCGAAGATGTATCCACCCGATTGCTTGACGATGCCATAAACGGTCGAGAGCCCCAGCCCGGTGCCCTTGCCGGTTTCCTTGGTAGTGAAGAAGGGCTCGAAAATCTTGCCGAGATGTTCGAGCGGGATGCCCGCGCCGGTATCGCTCACCTTGAGCGCGGTATAATCGGCGATCGGCAGGACGTCGCTCGCCATCTTGCGGACTTCGGTGGCCCGCACCGCGAGCGTCTGGATGGTGAGGGCGCCGCCCCCGAGCGGGTTCTTGGCCAGCATCGCATCGCGTGCATTGACCGCAAGGTTGACGACGACCTGTTCGAGTTGGCCCGGATCGGCGCGCACCGGGCCGAGATTGCGGCCGTGGGTGACCGTTAGCGTCACGGTTTCGCCGAGCAGCCGCTTCAGCAGGTTCGAGACTTCCGAGATCACGTCGGGAAGCTGAAGCACCTGCGGCCGCAACGTCTGCTGACGCGAAAAGGCGAGCAACTGCCGCGTCAGGCTGGCCGCGCGGTTGGAATTGGCCTTGATCTGCTGGATGTCGTCATAATCGCTGTCGCCGGGGGTATGGCGCATCAGCATCAGATCGCAATGACCGATGATCGCCGTCAGGATATTGTTGAAATCGTGGGCGACCCCGCCTGCGAGCTGGCCGACGGCCTGCATCTTGGTCGCTTGCGCGACCTCACGCTTGAGCCGGTCTTCCTCGCTGTTGTCCTTGAGGCTGAGCAACACCGCCGCCTCGCCGAGCCCGCGCGCGCCCGCGATCGAGAGCACCACGGGCTCGTCGGGCTGGCCCTTGAGGCGCACCGCGAGATCGCTGGCGCGCGCGGCGCCGCCGGCGAAGCGGCGGATCGCGTCGGCGATCACGGTCTTGTCCTCGCGTACGACGAGATCGCCGGGATAAACGGGCGGCGCGGCAGGATCGACGCGTGCGGCGCGGACGAACGCGTCGTTCATCTGGAGGAAGCGGCCGTCACGATCGACCAGCGCAGTGCCGAAGGGCATCATCGCGACGAGGTTGCCGAGCGTCGCGGCGGCGGTCGCGCCGAGCGCGGGGGCGCTGCTTTCCTCCTCATCGATCAACGCGACCAGCATCGGTACGCCGTCTCCCTGGAGGAAGGGGATCTGGAGCACGCGCACCGGTGTGCCGTCCATGCCTTCGCGTTCGAAGCGGACGGCCCCTTGCGCATCGGTGATCAGGAAGCGCGCGAAATCGCGGCCGCCGACCGCGCCTTCCTCGTGCCCCAGCGCGCGCGCGCGAAACACGCGGTTGGCGGCCCGGATGCGGCCCTCCGCCGATACGAGCGCGACCATGATGCCCGAGCCGGCGAGGCGATCCCCGGTCGGACCGGCAATGAGCCCGGCAACGCTACCCGCGAGATCGAGCCCTTCGGCGCCGTGAAACCGCCAGATCAGCATGTCCTCGAGCGTGCCGGCGCGCGCGATCTCGGCCGCGAGCGGCGTGCCGTTGGAGACGAGGTGGGCAACCTTGCCTGATCCGTCGCGCCAGGCGGCGCGGCCGGCGGCGGCGAGCAGCGACACCTCGCTGTCGCCGACGGGCAGGCCGGGCGGTGTGGGCAGCCCGCCGAACAACGCCTCATACCGGTCGTTGGCGCAGACGAGGCGACCCGCGCGATCGGTGATCGCGACGGCATCGGCGCTGGCCTGTGCTAGTGCGCGTGCCAGCGACCAATCGACCGCAGCCTCGCCATCGGGAGCGGCCGCCGGAAGCAGGCGACGCACCGCGATCAGCAGCCCCCCCACGACGATCGCGGTGGCGAGGAAGGCAGTGGCGATGACGACGTTGCCCAGCATCCACAGGATCAGCAATGCCGCTGCGATGCCTGTAGCACCGGCGATCAGCGCCGCGCCGCGCGTCGGCGACAAGCGATCGATCGGGGGAAGGGGACGCGTGGTCATCGCGTCCTTCATGGCAGCGCGCTTGGGTCCGTCAAGCGGCGCGCGTGATTTCAGCGCGCCATCACGGCGAGCACATCGTAATAATCCGAGAGCGCGATCGGGCGATCGAGCTGGCAGCCGATCCGCCCGCCGAGCGACCAGCGGATCTCGGCGACGACCACACCGACGACGGGCAACGTGATGCGCAGCCGGTCGCCGACGGCATAGCCGGCGTCGCAGCGGGCCATGAGGCCCAGGGCGGAGATGTTGACAATCAACATGACGAGCGGCTGCGCGTCGGGGCCGAAGCCGCGCGCGCGATAATGGACCTCGTCGCGACCGACCGCGCGGCCGTCTTTCCAGGCGAGGGCGCCCAATGTCATTCCGTCACGCTTCCCCGTTGGTGTGAACGCTACCGACGCTAGGCGCGCGGAATGAATCGTCTGGCAACGAAGCTGGTTTACAAATGCTTGTGAGAGGCTGTTTGAGAAATCGCGGAAGAGCGATTTCCGATGCGGCACCGGCCCACTCCCCCACCCGGCCACCCACTAGGATAATCGCACTGGGTGGCCGGGTGGGGGAGTGGGCCGGTGCCGCAATGCGCTGAACAGCGCGTTTCAAACAACCTCTGCCGGCTCAGCGCGTGAGCAGGCCGTGATGCTTCTTGCCCGCGGACAGCCGCATCGGCTGATCGCCAAGGCAGATCACGGCGGTGTCGTCGGCGACCTTTTCGCCATCGAGCCGCGCGCCGCCGCCCTTGATCAGGCGGCGCGCCTCGCCCTTCGAGGCCGCGAAGCCGAGCGCGACCAGCGCGTCGACGACACCGATCTCGCCACCCGGGACCGTATGGCGCGGGAGCGCGTCGCCGGTCGCGCCTTCCTCGAAGGTCTTGCGGGCCGTTTCGGCGGCGGCGGCAGCAGCGACCGCGCCCCGGCACATCACGGTCGCCGCGTCGGCGAGCATTTTCTTGGCCTCGTTGATCTCGGCGCCTTCGAGGCGTTCCAGCCGCGCGATCTCGTCGAGCGGCAGATCGGTGAACAGCCGCAGGAAACGGCCGACGTCGCGATCGTCGGTGTTGCGCCAGAACTGCCAGTAATCGTAGCTCGGCAACTGGTCCTCATGGAGCCACACCGCGCCCGCCATCGTCTTGCCCATCTTGCCGCCGTCGGCGGTGGTGATGAGCGGCGTGGTGACGCCGAACACCTCGGTGCCGTCCATCCGCCGCGCCAGCTCGACTCCGTTGACGATATTCCCCCATTGGTCCGATCCGCCCATCTGGAGGCGGCAGCCGGCGCGCTGCGCGAGTTCGCGGAAATCGTAGGCCTGGAGGATCATGTAGTTGAATTCGAGGAACGACAGCGATTGCTCGCGATCGAGCCGCAGCTTGACCGAATCGAAGCTCAGCATCCGGTTGACCGAGAAATGCTGGCCGACCTCACGCAGGAAGGGGATATATTCGAGCGCGTCGAGCCATTCGGCATTGTCGAGCATCACCGCGTCCGACGGCCCGTCGCCGAAGGTCAGGAAGCGTTCGAAGATACGCTTGATCGAGGCGACATTGGCCTTGATGCCGTCTTCGGCGAGCAGCTTGCGGGCTTCGTCCTTGAAGCTCGGATCGCCGATCTTGCCGGTGCCGCCGCCCATCAGCACGATCGGCTTGTGCCCGGTCTGCTGGAGCCGGCGCAGCAGCATGATCTGGACGAGGCTGCCGACGTGGAGCGAGGGCGCGGTGGGATCGAAGCCGATATAGCCGGGCACGACCGATCTGGCCGCGAGCGCATCGAGCGCGGCAGCGTCGGTGATCTGGTGGATATAGCCGCGCGTCGAGAGCAGGCGGAGGAGATCGGATCGATAGTCGGTCATGGCGGGGCGGCGCTTAGCACGCGCTCGAATGGGCGTCATCCCGGCGATGTGAGATAGTCCTTATGCATGGTTCGTCATGCCGGACTTGTTCCGACATCCAACCCTCCACGAACGGTAGCGCTTGAGGCACGTTGGACCCCGGAACTAATCCGGGGTGACGAAGGAAGTGGGTGGGGGCGGGCTCAGCCCGGCAGTTTGCCCAGCGGATCGACCGCGTCGCGGCCCTTGCGGACCTCGAAATGGACACCGGGTTCGGGGGCCGAGCCCGATTGCCCCGATAGCGCGATCCGCTGTCCGCGCTTGACCGACTGGCCGCGCTTGACGAGCAGCGAACTGGCATTGCCGTATACCGTTACCCAGCCGTCGCCGTGCTTGAGGATCACGAGCCCGCCGAGCGACGGGATGCCGGTGCCCGCATAGGCCACGACGCCATCGGCGGCGGCCGCGACGGGCGTGCCGACGGGGGCTGCGATCTGGATGCCGTCGCTGCGCTTGCCGTTGCCCATCGCGCCGAATTTGGAAACGACGCGGCCCTGCACCGGCCAGGAGAATCCGCCGACGAGCCGCGCCGGCGTGGCGACTGCGGTGGTTGGCGCGGGCACGTGCGCGGGCGAGGTGGTGGCCGCGGCCGGCGTGCGATTCTCGGCGATCGCGGGTTCGCTGCCGGTGACGAGATCGTCGATATCGAGCGTGAAGGCAGCGGCGCGCTCGGCCGCGCTGGTCTGGCCGGGTTCGGTGCCGCCGGGGATCAGCAGCCGCCAGCCGGTACGCAGCAGATAGGGTTCGGTGAGGCCGTTCACCGCGACGATGCGCGACCATTCGACGCCGTAGGCACGCGCGATCGCGATCCCCGTCTGGCCGCGCGTGATCTCGTGATAGCGCCCGCCGGGGATCGTCAGCCGCTGGCCGGCGCGGATGATATAAGGCTCAGTGAGGCCGTTCGCCTGCGCGATCGCCAGTTCACCGCCGCCGGTCTTGATCGCGATTCCGCGCAGCGTGTCACCAGGTTCGACCGTATAGGTCCGGGTCGCGATCGTGCGTGCATTGGGCGCGACCGGGTTGGTTTCCCACGCGGGCGGCGGCGAGGGCGAGGTCGTTACGTCCTGCCGGTAATCGGGATAGCCGCGATCGGGCTGGGGCGGTGGCGACGGCGCAACCGGAGGGGCGACGCTGGGGATGCACCCCGCCAGTGCCGCCATCGCGCCGAACGACGCCAGGCCGCTGATCGTGCGCCGATTCCCCGCGATCCTCATTGCGCCCCCGCTTACCGATACGCCTGACCCAGCATAGCGAGCGATTCGCGGTGCGTCAGGTCCAGATGGAGGGGGGTTACCGCGATATAGCCATCGGCGATCGCTTCGAGGTCGGTCGAATGCGCCGGTGTCTCGACCGTCGGGCCGAGCGCGAACCAGTGATAATCATAGCCGCGCGGATCGGTATTGCTGACAATCCGCAGCCGCCCGTAATCGCGCAGGCCCTGGCTTACGACGCGGATACCCTTGACCGCGTCCGGCGCCAGCGCGGGGAAATTGACGTTGACCAAGGTGCGCGGCGCAAGCTCCGCTTCGATCAGCGGGCGCAGCACGCGCTCTCCCCAGGCGGCGGCAGCGGCGAAGGGAACGGTGTCGCCCATGCCCTCGCGCGCATAGACCTGGCTCAGCGCGATCGCGGGAACGCCGGCGAGCGCGCCTTCCATCGCCGCCGAGACGGTGCCCGAATAGGTCACGTCCTCGGCCAGATTGGCGCCGCGATTGACGCCGGAGAGGATCAGATCGGGCTGGCAATCGGCCATGATCTTGGCGAGCGCCATCATCACCGCATCGGTGGGGGTGCCGTTGACGGCATAACGGCGCTCGGCGAAGTTGCGGATGCGTAAGGGGCGCGTCAGCGTCAGCGAATGGCCCGCGCCCGATTGCTCCTCGGTCGGCGCGACCACCCAGACGTCGTCGGAAAACCGCGCCGCGATTTCCTCAAGCACCTTGAGGCCGGGGGCATGATAGCCGTCGTCATTGGTGAGCAGGATGCGCATCAGCGCGCCGGCTCGATCCGGTCGAGACCGTGGATATAGGGCTTGAACAGATCGGGGATCGACACCGATCCGTCCTCATTCTGGTAATTCTCGATCACCGCCACCAGCGTGCGTCCGACCGCGAGCCCCGAGCCGTTGAGCGTGTGGACGAAACGCGTGCCCTTCTCGCCCGCGGGCCGATAGCGTGCGTTCATCCGCCGTGCCTGGAAATCGGTGCAGGTCGAGCAGCTCGAAATCTCGCGATAGCGCTGCTGGCCGGGCAGCCACACTTCGAGATCATAGGTGCGCGCGGCCGAGAAGCCCATGTCGCCGGTGCATAGTTTCACGCGGCGGAAAGCGAGGCCAAGCTGGGTGAGCAGAGCTTCGGCGCACGCCGTCATCCGCTCATGCTCGGCCTCGGACTGGTCGGGGGTGGTGATCGAGACCATCTCGACCTTGTCGAACTGGTGCTGGCGGATGAAACCGCGCGTATCGCGGCCCGCGGCGCCCGCTTCCGAGCGAAAGCACGGCGTGAGCGCGGCGAAGCGCAGCGGCAGTTCTTCCTCGGCGAGGATTTCCTCGCGGACGATGTTGGTCAGGCTGACCTCGGCGGTGGGGATCAGCCAGCGGCCGTCGGTGGTGCGGAACAGATCGTCGGCGAATTTGGGAAGCTGGCCGGTGCCGAACGCTACCTCGTCGCGGACGAGCAGCGGCGGCACGACCTGTTCGTAGCCGTGATCGCGCGCAAGGCTGGTCAGCATGAACTGGCCGAGCGCGCGGTAGAGCCGCGCCACGGGGCCGCGCAGCAGCGTGAAGCGCGCGCCGGCGAGCTTGACCCCGGTTTCGAAATCCATGCCGAGCGCGGGCGCGATCTCATCATGCTCGCGCGGTGCGAACGCGAAATCGGGCTTGGTGCCGTGCGTCGCCATTTCGAGATTGTCGTTCTCGTCGGCGCCATCAGGCACGTCGGCGAGGGGCAGGTTGGGGATTGACGCGAGGATGCCGTTCAGTTCGTCGCCGAGCCGTGCGCCTTCGGCTTCCAGTGCCGGCAGCCGCTCCTTGAGCACGCCGACCTCGGCCATCAGCGCCTGTGCGGTCGCCTCGTCCTTCTGCGCCTTGGCCGCACCGATCGCCTTCGACGCCTCGTTGCGCCGCGCCTGGCCCGCCTGGACCTCGGTGATCACCGACCGGTGGCGCTCGTCGAGCGCGATCAGATCTGCGGCGCGGGGTTCCAGCCCCCGGCGGCCGAGGGCGGCGTCGAAGGTGTCCGGATGGTCACGGATGAAGCGGATGTCGTGCATGTACGGCGCTATGGCTGCGCGCGACGGGCCGCGCAACCCCGCCGCCGCGGCCGCGTTCTATCGCTATCCCACCCCTTGATGAGGAGAAGAGAGATGCTGCTTCCGCACGACGCGTTCGTGATGGTCGCCGACGGCCGCAAGATGCTGTTCTTCCGTAACCAGGGCGATGCCGCGCGCCCCGATCTGGTCGTCGAGCATGCGCGCGAGCACGTCAATCCGCCCGACCGCGAGCAATCGAGCGATGCGCCGGGATCGGCATTCTCCAGCAACGGCTCGGGCCGAAGCTCGCATCAGGAAACAGATTTCCACCAGCTCGAGGAAGAGCGCTTCGCGGCCGAGACGGCGGCGATGCTCCGGCAGCGCGCCTTCGCCAACGACTATGAGAAACTGGTCGTGATCGCACCGCCGCGCACGCTGGGGGCGCTGCGCAAACATTATCACAAGGAAGTCGCCGATCGCCTGATCGCCGAGATCGACAAGAACCTGACCGGCCATCCGGTCGACCAGATCGAGAAGGCGTTGATCGGGGCGTAGAGGCTGTTTCGGAAATCGCGAAAGAGCGATTTCCGAGGCGGCACCGCCCTCCAGCGCCATTCCAACGATGCTGCGCATCGCCGGAACCTTGGGCGCTTCCGCCCGCTCCCCCACCCGGCCTCCCACAGCGCATCCTGATTGGGAGGCCGGGTGGGGGAGCGGGCCGGTGCCGCAACGCGCCAAAGGCGCATTCTCAAACAGACTCTCAGCCCGCGGCGTTATCCTTTTTGCGCGCGAGACGCTTGCGCACGACCAGCGCCGAGGCCGCGGCGCCGAACAGGAGCAGCATCGGCGGCGCCGGGACAGGGGCGGGCGGGCCGCCGCTCGATCCGCTCGATCCGCCGTGATGCCCGCCGCTGCTGCCATGATGGTGGCCGCCGCTGGTGCTCCAGCCCTTGCTCGACGATCCGTAGCCGTTCGACGAACTGCTGGTGCTCGACGACGATGAGGTCGACGAGGACGTGGAGGACGAGGTCGACGACGACGATGAGGTCGAGGACGACGACGAGACATTACCCGACGACGACGATGAGACGTTGCCCGACGATGACGAGGTGCTCGAGACGCCGCCGGTCGACGACGAGGTCGACGTCGAGCCGCCGCTCGAGGTCGACGAGATCACGATGCTGCCGCTCGATCCGCCGCCGCCACCGAAGAAACCGCCGAAGAAGCCGCCGCCGAACCCGCCACCGAAGCCGCCGCTGCCGCCGACGATGATCGGCGCGCTTCCGCCGCCGCCCGACATTTCGGGAAGCGGGGGCAGCGGCACGGGCGCCGGCTGGTTCATGACCGTCACCGTTGCGGGCGGACATTCGGCCACAGGCGGCCTCGGCACCGTCTTCGAGCGGTGGACGACCTTTTCCTTGGAGACGAGCTTGGTCGGGCGGTGGCGCATCTTGGTCTTGCTTGGAGAGGCGTCCGCAAGCGAGGCGTCGAGCGCGTCGCTGCCCACATGCTGCCGCACGACCTTGTCGGTCGGGCGCACGATCGGGTGCTGCTGCTCGGCAAGATGCACCGCGCCGCCGCCGAGAAGTGCTCCGCCCGCGGCGCATGCACACAATTTCGCCAAAGCTATCCGCACCGACATAGCGTGTCTCTCTTTTTGCCGGCAGGTGATGCCGCCGGCTTCGGTTGCAGCAAAGATTTCGCCGCCTGATGACTGAAAGTGCGGAACAAAGCCTTAATCGCAAGCGCGTTAACCACGCTTCACCGTCCCGCGGCGGGATTTTCTCGCGCCGTCCGGGCGCCGGCATGATTAATGTCCTGCAACGGGACAGGATGGGCCGCCGTTACCGGGCAATCGTTAATGCGCGCGGGCGAGCGAGCGGCCCTCTGGGCTGGCGCGAATCGAACGGCGACCGACTCGCGGCCCTGTTCGTCGGTGCGCAACAGCGCGGCGCCGGGGTGCGGCAGCGAACCCTTTTGCCGCGGTTCGTCGACATGCGTGTTCACAGTCGCTTGTGGAGCGTCCCGGGCATCGGTATAGGGCGCGCCAGTGCGGATCGGCACCGAGACGCCAAAGAGCGCGCGGAGCCGCCGTGGGGGAGAGTGGGAATGGCCAGCGCCTTGAAAAGTATTGATGATATCGCAAAACTAGTTCCGCCCCCGGCGAATGACGGGGACGGCTATCGGCCCAGTCCGGACGAGCCGTTCATGAACCCGCGCCAGCAGGATTATTTCCGTGACCTGCTTCAGGCGTGGAAGGAGGCGATCCTGCGTGAAGCGCAGGGGACGATCTCCCAGCTTCAGGCCGATTCGTTGCGCGAAGCCGATCTCACCGATCGCGCGTCGAGCGAGACCGACTGGTCGATCGAATTGCGCACGCGCGATCGCCAGCGCAAGCTGATCGCCAAGATCGACGCGGCGATCCGTCGCATCGACGAGGGCGAATACGGCTATTGCGAGGTGACCGGCGAGCCGATCTCGATCGCGCGGCTCGAGGCGCGGCCGATCGCGACGATGACGGTCGAGGCGCAGGAACGCCACGAACGCCAGGAGAAGGTATCGCGCGAGGACTGAGCCTTCGCGAACGGCGTCTTAACGCTTGGATAGCGAATGAACGATAGACCGGCGTTGAGAACGGCAACCGTAAACCAGCGGATTTGAGATGGATCGCTATTCCGACGATCGCCTTTCCGCCGTGGCCGATACCGATGTCGGCACCGGGCGCAACCAGACGCGCGACAGCTTGTTGCTGTCGGCGCGGTTTCGCGAGCTTGGCAAGAATCGCGAGGATCAGGTCCGCGTCCGCAATCTTTCCGCCGGCGGTTTGATGGTCGAATTGCCGCGCGACGTGCCCGTCGATACGGCGGTGGAAGTCGACGTGCGGGGAATCGGCTGGGTGAGCGGCCGCATCGCCTGGAATACCGCGGGGCGTGCCGGGGTGGCCTTCGATACGCCGATCGATCCGATGCTGGCACGCAAGCCGGTGAGCGCGCCGCGTAATCGTACCGTGAAGATTTGAGACGATGCCGGTTCGGCGGGAGCCCGCGTCGCGGGCCGCCGCCGTCCGGCGTGCCGCTTAGAGCAAGCTGCGTTAAATCCAATGCATGCCGCTTGCTCTAACTCTTTGTCATCGTAGCGTTGTTCGCGAGAAACCGGTTCCCACTTTTTCGCACGATGCTTTAGATCGCGGCCATTTCCTCTTTCAGCTTGAGCTTCAGTTTCTTCAGGTCGGCCAGCATGCGCGTATCGGGCGAGGGACGTTGCGACTCGACGACGATCTGCCGCTCGAGCCCGGCATGCTTGGCCTCAAGTGCCGAAAGATGCGCGTTTTGCATGGAAGCAGTCCTCCTGGTTGCCAACGGGACGGCCAGTAGATCACCAACGCGTGCAAATGTCGCTATCGAAGATGGTTGATTTCGACGGCATGTGCCATTTGCCGCATGATCGGGCCGGGGCACGAATCGCACCGGACGACGAGATGGAGGCGAGCGAGGGCGTAAGGTGGCGGACCAGACGGCGAATGAGGTGGAGATGCGGCGGCGGCTGGAGGCGTTGCGCGTCGAACATCGCGATCTCGACACCGCGATCGCCGCACTGGGTGACGCGAGCTCGGCCGATCAGCTCCAGCTCGCGCGGCTCAAGAAACGCAAGCTGCGGCTGCGTGACGAGATTGCGCGGATCGAGGATGCGCTCATCCCCGACATCATCGCCTGAGCTGGACCGGATCGGGACATGGGTTCGCCACGCAAACAGTGTCATGATGCGTGCGGATGTGGCACCGTCGGATGATGCAGGGGCGCCCGGACGATTCGCGAATCCATCGCAGGCTGATCGACTCGCTTTATGTCGAGGCGATGCTGCTTGCCGATGAGGCGCGCGCCTATTTTGACGAAGGCGGCCGCAGCGATCGCGAGGCGCTCGATCCGCTCGCACGGGTCGCGTTTTCGTGCGAATCGCTCAAGGTGACGACGCGGCTGATGCATGTCATCGCGTGGTTGCTCACCCAGCGCGCCGTGGCGGCGGGTGAACTGCCACCGCGCGATGCGCTCCATCCGTCGCGGCGGCTGGGGGCGGCGCCGGTTTCGGATGGCGACGCCGTTTCCGGGATGCCGGCGGCGGCGGGCCAGTTGGTGACTGCAAGCGCCGATCTCTATCGTCGTGTCGCGCGGCTCGATGCGGCTCAATCCGAAGCCGCCAGCCCGGCCAGCCCGGCGCGGCGGATGCTCGATCGACTCAACGCCGCGTTTTAAGTGTCTGGTCCGCTGCTGACCTTTTAGCCGAGAACCAGGCGCTCCCGCGCGGCGCGATATTCGGCCTCGAACCGATCGACCCGCGTGGCGACCGGCGTGATCGCGTCGATGGCGCCAATACCCTGTCCCGATCCCCAGATGTCACGCCAGGCCTTGGCCTTGCTCGAATTGCCGCCGCCGAAATTCATCGTCTTGAGGTCGCCCTTGGGGAGATCGTCGGGATCGAGCCCCGCGGCGGCGATCGAGTTGCGCAGGTAATTGCCGTGCACTCCGGTGAAGAGGTCCGAATAGACGATGTCGCTCGCGTGGCCGTCGACGATCGCCTGCTTGTACCCGTCGATCGCATTGGCCTCGGTCGTCGCGATGAAGGGTGAGCCGATATAGGCGAGATCGGCGCCCATCGCCTGCGCCGCGAGGATCGCGCCGCCGTTGGCGATCGCGCCCGACAGCGCGAGCGGCCCGTCGAACCACGCGCGGATCTCCTGGACGAGCGCGAACGGCGACAGCCGGCCGGCATGACCGCCGGCGCCCGCCGCGACCGCGATCAGCCCGTCGGCGCCCTTTTCGATGGCCTTGCGCGCATAACGATCGTCGATGACGTCGTGGAGGGTGATGCCGCCCCAACCGTGCACCGCGTGGTTGAGATCCTCACGTGCGCCAAGCGAGGTGATGACGATCGGCACCTGCCATTTCGCGCAGGTCGCAAGGTCGGTCTCGAGCCGGTCGTTCGAGCGGTGGACGATCTGGTTGACCGCGAAGGGGGCCGCCGGAGAATCGGGATGCGCCCGATTCCACGCGGCGAGTTCCTCGGTGATCCGGTGCAGCCACTCGTCGAGCAATGACTGCGGCCGTGCGTTGAGCGCGGGAAACGAACCGACAATGCCCGCTTTGCATTGCGCGATCACCAGATCGGGCACCGAGATGATGAACAGCGGTGCGCCGATGACCGGCAGGCGCAGCGTGCGAAGAAGGGGCGGAAGGCTCATCTGAGTTTCATAGCGCAACCCAATCGCGTGTCCAGCCGCGGCCGTCCCCGTTCACGGTCTTGTTCGGGTCGTTTGACGCATGGGTTGAGCGCGAGGTGCTGCCGGGCATCGAGAGCGGGGCGCTGGACCGGCAGGACATGGTGGCGGTCGCCGCCGCCCTCCGAGCATGGGAGTCAGACGGGACATGGGAGCAGGCATATGCTCGCTGACGGGGAACCCGCGTGGCTGGTAGCATGGCGCGAGTGCGACCATCAGCCGCTACCGTCGTTGGTTGAGCATACGCAACAGATGCTGGAGATGGTCGCGCTTAGTCAGTACGAAGTGAACTATGCGCCGTTTGATGATTCTAGCGTTGATGCTTGTGAGTTGTTCGCCTGGCGGTCGTTTCGACGCGACCGAATGGAAGAACGCGGATTTTACAGGGCGGGCGCGCGCAAACATGCTTCCCGATTTTTTGCAACGTCATCGCCTGAAAGGAATGGCTCGCGCGGAGGTTGTCAATTTCCTTGGAGAACCGACCGCAACGGACAAATGGGATGGCGCGGACATGGTGTATGTTCTTGGAAATGATGGAACCTACTTCCCGATCGATAACGAATGGCTGCTGATCGACCTCGATCAGCACAATCGCGTCGTGTCATTCAAACAAGTGAAGGACTGACGCTGCCAGCACCCTGCGCCTTAGGGCGTGGGGTGCCGCTAATGAAACCCGATTAGATTGCGAACATCGCTTTTCGCGCGGTAGTCATCAGAAATGCCAAACGCGATCATGACGAATCGAATTTTCTTAAGCGCAGTCTTGGTGCTTACCGGCTGTCAAAGTGCTCCACCTATGCCGGAGACGACTTTCACACAGGCGAAGCAGCGGTGCGGACTTGGCGCCACCACTTATACATATCGCGATGGCGTCTTTCTTGATGAACCTCTGATTGACTTCTCCCGAGAGGGGAATCCCGAGAGCGCGCATAGCTGCTTCAACAAGGCTTTGGAGGCTATTGATCGAGAGGCTGCCGAGCGCGGCGTGACTCATATTAGTTACATCTGGGAATGGCGAACCGCTCCGGAATGATGCGGAGCGGCGAACGCTCGACCGGCTAGAAAGACGCTAGAAAGCAAATCGTAAGCAGCTTTTGGATCTGACCCCGCTCGGAGTAAGTTGCTGTATTTATAGGAAAGTTTGGTGGACGCACTAGGGCTCGAACCTAGGACCCGCTGATTAAGAGCGTGGCTTAAGCTCTTGTTATAGCTTGTCAAAACTCGTCAAAACGGACCACAAGTCATTAAAATCAGCGGGTCTTGTGTCCGGCGGATCGCTTCAGTCTTCTTCACTCTCCGGCACCCAAATTCAGGCGTCTGGTACCCATATGTGCCCAACGCGGAAGACACGTAGTTTATTGAGATCGATTTTCTGGAGAATGTCGCGCGGCATGTGGTGCGGCGCGTGGGCGGGGAGTTCGGTCTAAACTACCCCCCGGTCATATCCTGAATATCGCATTCGATCGGGTATGTCAGGAACATTCCCGCCAGATCACCCGGCGACCAACCGCCATTTCGAAGCAAACTGCACCTTTCCTATGCAAGCCTCGTCAAAACCGGAAAATCCTTTGAGATTGGCGGGATACTGTGATGTTTGAGCTGTCATCGAAAGGATGACAGTGTGCGTAAGGCGCTAACCGACAAGACGATACAAGCCCTGAAACCTCGCAAGGGGGTCTATGACATCCATGACATGCATTGTCCGGGTCTGACCGTTCGCGTCTTCGAAAGTGGGCTGAGGTCGTTCGCGCTGCGATACCGCTACGGCACGAAGCAGCGTCGCTACGGCCTCGGCCGCTATCCGGTCGTCAGCCTTGTCAAAGCCCGCGAAAAAGCGATCGAGGCGTTGCGGCAAGTGGAGGAGGGTATTGATCCTTCGCGCCGTCGTCGCCAGCCCGATATGCAGGTTGAGGCAATATGCGCAGCGTTCATCCGGCAATATGCGAAACCGCGCAACCGCAACTGGCGCGAGACTGAGCGCATCCTTGATCGTGAGTTTGTTGCAGTTCACGGGCAGCGGGACATCCGCCAAATTAAGCGGCACGATGTCTTGGAAATCATGGATGCGGCGCTGGAACGAGGCGCGAGCTATCAGGCCAATCGCATCCTTGCGACGATCCGCAAGCTATTCAATTGGTGCCTCGAACGCGGGATCATCGACGCAACGCCGATCGCGGGCCTCAAGGCGCCCACAAGGGAGTTGTCGCGGGATCGGGTGCTTGACGATGGCGAAATCCGGCGGGTGCTGAATGCGGCGCGGTTGGATGCCTATCCGTTTCGGCAATTTGTCCCGCTATTGCTCGCTACCGCCCAGCGGCGCGGTGAACTGGCGAATATGCGTTGGAGCGAGTTGGACCTTGAGGCGCGGACTTGGGTGATCCCTGCCGAGCGCGCCAAGAACGGCAAACCGCATGTCGTCCACCTGAGCGACTTCGCGGTGTCGCTGCTCGACGAGGTGCCGCAATTCGTCGATTGCGACTTCGTGTTCACAACCACGCGGCGATCACCCGTGAGCGGGTTCAGCAAGGCGCTGCGATGGCTGCACAAGCACTCCGAGACATCCGATTGGCACATGCATGATCTTCGGCGCACAGCAGCGTCGGGGATGGCGAGAGCTGGGGTTGCGCCCTACGTCATCGAAAAGGTGCTGAACCATGTCAGCGGGACGATCAGCGGCGTTGCGGCTGTCTATAACCGCTATGGCTATGATGCCGAACGCTGCGCAGCGCTGGAGAAGTGGGGCGCAGGGCTGGCGGAGCTTAGTCACGGCGAATAGAATGTATTGTAAAATGCGATACAATGCGCTATGCGCTATGTGATTGGAGAATAGCAATGCCCCGTGCTGCTCAACGCAAGGATCACCCCCTCTCTATTCGCCTTCCTGACGCGGACTTGGCGATCATTGATCGTGCTGCCCAACTGCAAGGACGTTCGCGGACGGAGTTTATGCGCGATGCGGCAGTTCGGGCTGCGGAAGACGCCATCATGGATACCAACCTCCTCCGCGTTAGCCCTGAAGCTTTCGAGGCCTTTGTTGCGATGCTCGATGCGCCAGCCAAGCCTGTCCCCGCTTTGGTTGAGCTAATGAGGCGTCCTGCGCCATGGGAAACGGGCGCCGAGCAATAGACCGCTCCAGTCGTGCCAATTTCCGCACCTGAGCCGTTGAGTGACGGGCATGACTTGTCGCAGTTCACATGCGGTAAGCCGTCACTCGACAACTGGCTAAAGCACAGGGCGCTATCCAATCATAAAAGAGGCTTCACGGCTGTCATGGTCGTCCACGAAGCCGGGCGCGTAGTTGGTTATTACGGGCTTGCACCCACAGCCGTTGTGCCGACCGGAATGCCGCGTTCGATCCGTACTGGCCAGCCGCCAAATCCGATACCGTGTTTGCTGCTGGGGCAGTTGGCCACCGATATCAATTGGGCTGGGCGCGGAATTGGCTCGGGCTTGCTCAAGCATGCGTTGGAGCGCTGCATCGACGCAGCGAGGCTCATCGGCGGTCGCGCGCTCATCGTTAAAGCGGTAGACGAGGAGGCCGCGCAGTTCTGGCAGCGTAGGAAGTTCCTGCCATCAAGTGATAATCCAATGATCCTGTCCCGCTCGATTTCTGACATCGCCGCCTCGCTGTCCGAAGCAAGACAGACCCAGCAATGAAGGAATACGCACAGGCGCTCCTCGTCGATGCTGCCATGGCCGCGCTCAGGCATTCAACCGAAATCAGGTGGCCGCAGTAGGCGGATGGGGCCAGACATCGCCTGTCGCCCAGCCTTAAGAATATTTTTACCATGTTAGTTTCGGTTAACCTTTGGCGCGCATCCTCTCTCCGCCAACGGATGATGGAAAGGGCCGCGCCGATGCTAACTACCTCAGAATTCAGCCTTCCAGCCGATGACCTCGGCCCGCTTGGCAACGCCTTCGACATGATCGGTCGCCATCGCTTCGGTCCACGTTGGACCACGGATATGGCGAGGGCGGTAAGGTTGGGGCAGCGAAGTCGGGACCGGGAGAAACGGGCGCGAGGGAATTGGGCGGTCAAGGCGCTGACCCAGTGTGTCGAGAACGGGTGGCTGCCGCTTGTGTATTTCGTTGGCGGCAGGCGCGTGCGGTATTTCGATGATTCACACGGGCCGACGCTTCACGCACTATACCCGCAGCCCACCGAAGATTTGGAAGGGCAGATCGAGCTGAAGGGCGGTGATATCCACCCTTGCATGGTCGATGCTTCCGACCTTTCTGACGTACTGCGCCGGAAATTCCCCAAACCTTCCGCTAATCGAACCGGGCCGCGCCGGAACTTTCTCAGATTCGAGGAGGAGCTGGACCGTTACTTCAACGATCATCCATTGGATACACGTGGGTGCGAGGTGATCCGCGATTTGGGAAAGATATTGCCAGAGGAATCTATGCCCTCACGAGCGAGTGCCTATCGTCTAATCTATGAAGCGACAAAGCGCGTCCAAGCGCATTTTCTCAACGCGCAATCTGAGACGAATATGAGACGAACAACTTTGGCATAGCGGCTCGATCGGCGTCATTTTCGGTCAGGAAGGCGCGCGCCTTCATCTATCAGATGAAGGAAACCTCACATGCCACATGCCGAGAATGTGCAGGCGCTCGATCGCCTGCTGCTTTGCCGTGCCGATCTGCGTCGGCGCGGAATCAAGATTTCAGATTCGACGATTGCCCGTCTTGAAAAGAAGGGGGCGTTCCCGAGGCGCGTCCGCGTTTCCACAAATTCGGTAGCGTGGATGGCTGCCGAAATTGACGCTTACATTGCCGACTTGGCGGCGTCGCGGGAGGACGGTCGATGAGCGAGCCGGTCAAATCCGAAAGCGAGGCAGCGCATCTGTTCCGCGAAAAATGCGGCAAAGACGTCCACTACGTGCCGGAACGTGGCGACTGGATCGTCAGGAACGGAAAGTTATGGGACTTCGATAGCTCGCTTCGGGTCGATGATATGATTCGAGTCCTACTGGACAGCCGCGATGATATAGAACCCAAGTGGAAAGGCTCGCTCAACGTCACCCGCAACGTCAAGGAGTTCGCGAAGCGAGATCCGGCCTTGCACCTCTCCGTAAACGAGATCGACGCCGACCCGCTATTGGTAGGGACGAAGACCGGCGTTTACTCCCTAAAGCGGCACAGGCAGATCAAACCCAAGCCCGGTGTATTTGTCATAAACCGGACATCGGTTGACCCCGATATAAGCAGGGTTCCCCGGCGCTGGATCAGGTTCCTCAAGCAAATCTGCCAAGGAGATATGGAACTCGTCCGGTTTCTCCAACGCTGGGCGGGCTATAGCCTTACCGGGAGCGTGTCCGAACACGCCCTGCTGGTGATTTACGGCCCGGGCGGGAACGGGAAAGGGGTGCTGGTCAACACACTGGCGACGATCATGGGCAGCTATCATCGCGAAGCCACCCCGGATACATTCGTGGAAGGCAAGGGCCGCACCCATGAAACGGCGATGGCCTTCATCGCGGGGGCGCGGGTTGTGACGTCCAGCGAAACTGATCAGGGCGGAAGCTGGAACGAGGCAACGATGAAACGCGCAGTGGCGGGCGACTCGGTGACAGCGCGGTTCCTGTATAAGAACCCGTTCACCTACCGACCGACTTACAAAATCTGGATCGCGACCAACCACCTGCCCAAGCTCAAATCGGTCGGTCCAGCGATGCGGCGGCGCATCCACCTCCTCGAACTGGACTATGTGCCGAAACGGCCTGATCCCGACCTTGAGGCTCGCTTGCGCGATGAGCATGAAGCGATCCTTGCATGGATGCTCGAAGGCGCGCGCGAGTGGCGGAAGCAGGGCCTCAATCCGCCCACATCAGTCAGGCGCGCAACCGACGAATATTTCGAGGAGCAGGATGTCATGGGCGTCTGGCTCCGCGAGAAGACGCGCCGGTCGGAGACAGCGGTCACGCCGTCCTCGGCCCTGTGTGACAGCTACAATCGCTTCCTGAGGTCACGGAACATGCCGGAGGTGGATGCGAGCTATTTCGGGCGGCAACTGAGCGCGAGGGGCTATCAGCGCCAGCTCACCAAGGCCCACAAGGGCGGGGTGCGCACCCGTTGTTTCATCGGGCTGCGGTTGAAGGTGAACAGTTGAACAGCCGGGGCGTATAATCGCGATCGATGCGTTTCCGCGCTACGTCAATTATACGTCCTCAACTGTTCAAGTGCTCGGCGAATGTCAGTCGATGGTCGCGGTCAGGGCCTTCTTCGCCTCTGCTAGCGCCTTGGACCCGGCGGGCCACTGCCACGGCTGCCTCGGAACATGTGCGTCGGCCAGAGCGGGATATTCCAGCTTCTTGGAGACGGCGAGGCGCAGCATCATGCGGGCTTCGCGCGGCTTGATTTTCAGTTCGCCGCAAAGGTCGGTGAGGGTGATGGTCTTGGTTTTATCGACGGCCATGAGGTCAGTCCTTTCGGTCAGAGTTGGAGGTGCGGCGAAGATTTCAGGCATCGTCCATCAGCGGGATCACGAAGGACCGGCCCGCGCCGTGGAAAACATACTCATCGTCGTCGCTGCCGATTTCGAAGGTGAAGCGGTCGCCGTCGATGTCGAGGTGGATGATTTCGTCCTCGGTGTAGGTCACCGCGACCACAGTGCCGGGGAAGAGCAAGCGGGCATGGTGGACAAGGTGATCGTGGTCTTCGGGTATGGTCATGTCGTCATCTCCTTCAGTTGACGACAGACCACTTAAGGCAGGCGGCTAGGAGCCGTCAGGAAAATTCCTAGAAGAATCAGTAGATTCTCTAAATGTTCGGAGGGTATGATTGAAATATGGCCAAGAAATATCCTCGAACCAATATACCGATCCACGATGTGGTCGTGCTTTGGCAGCCCCTTTGCATTGACTATCGCCCTTATTGGGTCGAGCCGGGCTCTGTCGCGATTTGCGCCCAGGGTGACCCGAGTGAGCGAGCCTTCTTGTTGAGTGAAGGCGCTGGCAGCGTATTCTGGGAGGAGTCCTCAGCGGATGAGCTGGTGCGCTTTCTGATCAAGCTCAAACGCCACATCGCGGTCGAGTATCGAATCCCCAGGTGGCGGATCGAAGGTATCTTCCGGCGCGTCCGTGAGTACCGGCTCTATCGGGTCGAACAGCGCCGACTTCGAGAGGAGCTGAAGAAAGAGAAACGGCGGAAATCGGTCAGGACCCGCTGATAATGAATTAGACCGTCCTGCAGAAGTGGATCGCAGTTTTGCGCACCTTGGTGCCACTGTTCGGCTGTGTCGGGACGCCTGTGGGAACCAGACCCGAATAAGGCTGCTTCGGGGCGTGCATAGGTGGAACCTCCGGCCCCTGCCTCCCGAAGACAGTGCTCCTAGAGGATGTCCCCGACCAGTCCGCGTAGGCGATCGAGATAGAGCGTCCGGGCGTCGAACTCTGCCGATCTTAGTTGCTGCATTTTTTGCCAGCGATTGCGGCCACGGGGTCGTGGATAGAGCCCATCGCCTTCTACCCTCCTGCGCAGCCTGTGGGCCTTGCGACGGGCGCGAGACAGGTCATTCTCGCTCTGGCTGGCATAGGTGAGCCTGTGGGCCTTGCGGGAGGCAAACTGACCATCTGCGAGAAATAGCTGCTGGCACCGCACACCATCGACCGGGCAGAGGAAGTAGCAGCGGACGCCACCATAGGGGCAAGGGACGCATTCGATCGTGACGCGCTGATTGATGGCGCCAGCGCCGACGATCCGCATCGATGCATCGCTGGTATCGCTCAGGTCGATGAAAATTCGCGCGCTGAGCGCCTCTGGAGCCTGATTTTGCCAGCGCGCTGTGTCATATGTGCATTCACTGGGCCGAAGCAGCCCAGCGCGCCGCAAAATGCGCAGGTCGATGGCGGGAAACTGCTCTACGGTCCCGCGATGGATGCTGCGCCGCCGCCCGGAGTTGATGCCGCCCATGATGGCCTCTGTATGTCGCTGATGCTGGCCATTATACGAAATAGTCTGGCGAAGATCAGGCGAAACCCCGGCTATACAGCTAATCGAGCAGTCGCCCCGGCGTCACGCCCAACGCGGTAGCGAGCTTGTCCACCACTGTAATCGTTGGGTTGCGCGCCCCGCGCTCGAGGTCGCTGATATAAGTCCGATGCAGACCCGCTTCATCGGCAAAGGCTTCCTGCGACCAACCCTTTTCCTGCCGGAGCAGGCGCAGATTCTTCGCAAGACGTTCCCGAATATCCATCGCTGAGACATGGACCGTTCTGTAGCCAATCAGTCTACAGACATTCAGTGACAATTCACTTTGCCAGACCGCCGCCACTTTCTTATCGATGTCACCGATCGACTACAGGAGGGTGACGATGCATCGACGGACAGCCCCATGCCGCTAGGCACGCTTCACACGGTACGCGGCATCATCGAGCGGCGACCGGGTTATCGGTTCTTCATCGCCGTTCATGAGGGCGGGGAATGGGAACTTGAGCCGAGCAGACGCCTCACCCGATATCTCGATTATCCCGTGACGATCGAAGGTGTCCGTACCGGCTTCAACAGGCTGGAGGTCGTCAGGATCAAGCGCGATGGCGAGGAATGGCCGCCGCAGCAAAGCTGGACGCGATGGTTCAATCGCTGGCGTAAGAAACAGCTCCCGTGAACGGGTCGGCGTTTGCGATGATGTGAAGCGGCAACGGACATTTGCGTCAAAGCGCCCAGTCGATGGCAATGGTATTGGCCTGTTCGAGAACAAGGTCCACCGCCGCTTTTTGCAGATCGGGCGGATAGCCATAGCGAGCCAGCAGCTTGCGAACCTCAATCCGCATTTTAGCGCGGACGCTTTCCTTCTGCGTCCAATCGACGGTCACGGTGCTGCGAATTGTCTTGACCAGCAGTTGAGCAAGGGTGCGGAGCGTTTCGCGCTCCATCAAATCCCTTGCCGATCCATTCTCCGCCAAGGCATCGTAAAACGCCAACTCTTCAGGGGCCATGCCCAGTTCTTCGCCGCGCTTGGCGGATGCGGACACCTCGCGGGCAAGCGAAATCAGCTCATCGATTACTTGCAAGCTATCGACTGCCCGGTTGTGATACCGGGTCAGCACATCGTCTAGGCGCTCGCTGAGTTTTCGTGCCTCGACAATATTCATCCGTTCGCGCGCTTTGATGTTGCCCTGCAAGAGCCGCCGCAGCGTCTCAACCGCCAAATTCGGCTGCTTCGTCTGCTTCACTTCCATCAGGAAGTCATCCGACAGAATGGCAAGATCGGGCTGCTCAAGCCCGGCATCCTTGAACACGTCGAGAATGCCATCGGACATGACAGCCTGCGACATGAGCTGGCGGATTTCCTGCTCGATTGCCTGCCTGCCGCGCCCGCCCTTGCCGGAGGTGTATTTGATGAGGTTGGCCCGCAGAGCGACAATCAGCGCTACCTCTTGCCGCTTGGCCGACGCGCGCTCGTCACCCGCCGCGATGGCGAAGGCTGCTTCGGCCTGTGTCGCCAAATCGATGAACTCAGCGCGGTGATCGCTGGACAGGATTTCTTCTAGGCACTGCTTGAGGATGGTAAGACGAGCGGCTGGATCAGCACCGAAAAACGCCTTCCAGTTGACCTTACCAAGCAAGGCCAGGGCGGATTCGACCCTGCTGAGAAGCTGTCGCACCGCCTCATCCATATTGAGGCTGACTTGCTCCTGATCGCGGGCGCTATATTGCGCCAGAGCCGCCCGCAATTCCGCGCCGATGCCGAGATAATCGACGATCAGCCCGCCCGGTTTGGCACCGAACACGCGATTGACCCGCGCGATGGCTTGCATGAGGCCATGCCCACGCATCGGTTTGTCGATGTAGAGCGTGTGCAGCGATGGCGCATCGAAGCCCGTCAGCCACATGTCGCGCACGATCACCAGATCAAAGCCGGATGACGGATTCTTGAAACGGTCTGCCAGTTCCTCCAGCCGCGACTTGGTGCGGATATGCGGTTGCATCGCCTGCGGATCGGCATTGTTGCCGGTGATGACGACCTTCATCATGCCATCGGCGTCATTGGCAGGATCAGCGCCAACCCATGCAGGGCGCAATCGGGCGATCTCATCGTAAAGGGCAACCGCGACTTGGCGGCTTATGGCCACGATCATGCCCTTGCCGCCGCCCATAGCCTCCTTGCGTTCCTCGAAATGGGCGACGATGTCGGCAGCGACAGTTTCGATGCGCTCCTTGGACCCGACAATTTCCTCAAACCGGCTGAACTTCGCCTTCAACTGTTCGGCGGCGCGCACGTCGCTGCCTTCGGTCAGCTCTTCGGCCAGCGCGTCCAGCTCTTCGCGTTGCTCCTCATCGAGCCGGAGCATCAGCTTGGCGAGCCGGGCGGAATAGTGGATCGGAACCGTTGCCTTGTCGATGACCGATTGGGTCATGTCGTAAGTGTCGATCACATCGCCAAACACAGCCGCCGTGCTGCGATCCCTTTCGTCAATCGGCGTGCCGGTGAAGCCGATGAACGTCGCGTTGGGCAGCGCTTGGCGGAGATATTCGGCGAAACCGACTTCCTCACGCACTTCATCGCCGCGCGTCACAAAGCGGCGGTTGAGGCCATATTGCGAGCGATGCGCCTCATCGGCAATCACGATTACATTGCTGCGATTGGTCAGCAGCGGATGCTCGCCTTCATCACCGCGAAACCGCTGGATCGTGGTGAACACCAGCCCGCCAATATCGACCTTGAGCAGTTCTCGCACCGCCGCCACTGTTTCAGCGTTGCGAGGCTCGCCACGGATAGCGCTGCGGTGCGCGGCGAAGGTCTTGAAGAGCTGATCGTCCAGATCGTTGCGATCCGTCACCACAACAATAGTCGGATTCTTGAGCTTCTTTGCCAGTTGGAGCTGGCGGGCATAGAACAGCATGGTCAGAGATTTTCCGCTGCCTTGTGTATGCCAGACCACGCCGCCCTTGCGGTGCCCTCCTTCACCCGCCGCTTTGACCGTCGATGCCAGCGCCCGGCGCACGGCGTGGAACTGGTGATAGCCAGCCAGCTTCTTCGATTTGACCATGCCATCGGCCATTTCAAAAGCCGTGTAGTCGAATGTCAGATCAAGCAGTCGCGACGGATCGAGCGCGCCCTTGATGAGCACTTCCAGTTCCGCCCGGCCGAAGTCGTCATGCTTTTCGCCATCGATGGTCCGCCACGGCTGGAAACGGTCCAGCCCGGCAGTCAGCGAGCCGATGCGTGCTTCCATCCCGTCGCTGATGACCAGCGCCGCGTTGAAGCGGAACAGTTCTGGGGCCTTGTTCTTGTAATTTTGAAGCTGCTCGTGCGCCCGATCCATCGTGGCGTTTTCATCGGCGGGATTTTTTAGCTCCAGCACCGCCAGCGGCAAACCGTTCACGAAAAGCACGATGTCCGGCCTGATCGTATGGCGCTCGGCCTGCACGACAAACTGGTTGGCGGCGATGAAGCTGTTGTTGTCCGGCTTCTTCTGGTCGATCAGGCGCAGCCGGACGGTCCGGCCTTCGCCATTCTCGTTCAGTTCCACCGGCACGCCAAAAACCAACAGTTCATGGAATGCTCGATTGTTCTCAAGCAGGTTCTGGGTTGGCGCCGCCAGCACTGCGCGCACTGCCGCTTCGATCATCGTTGAGGTTGCATCGGGGTTGAGCGTGGCGAGAGCATCGCGGAGCTGTCCTTCCAGGACCGTTTGCCGATAATCGGTGCGAGCGCTCATCGGGCCATCGGGGGCAAGATAATCACCCGACAGCACCCGCCAGCCGGAAAGGTCGAGCCAGCTCATCGCTGCCAGTTCCACCGCACCCTCGTTGAAACGGCTGACATGGGGAGTGCCGCCCGTGGGATAGGTCATGCGGCGGCTTCCTGTTCACCATCGGCGGGATTGGTCAGCCGCCATTCGGTCAGCGCCGCCTCATATTGCGTGGGGTCCAGCATGAAGAGGATGCGGCTGGGCTCAAAGCTGGACCCGGCAATTTCTACCAGCTCATATTCGCTGTCGAGGCTGTCGTTGAAATCGGTTTCCAGCGCGTAGGACGGGCCGGAGGGCTCTTCCATTTCTTCGGATGGACGGCTCCACGCGACATCAAGCAGGAAGGACACCAGCGCATCGCACAGCCCGCCCAGCATATAGGCGTGTTGGCGTTGCAACACCGCCCAATCGAGCGCCCCGCCATGACGCATGTTCGGAATGTTGCTGAGGCGGGCGAGGGCGGTTGTCGTTTCCTCAATGCCCTTGACGAGCGCGGTCAGCTCCTCGTGGATCTTGTCGCCGTCCGGGTGGTCGGTCATCGAAAAATTAAAGGCTTCGATCACTTTGGTCATGCGGTCGGGCAGGCCGTCGCGGCCAAACTCAATTTTCAGTTGGAGACCGATGGACGCCTGTGCTGCCTCAAAGATCGTGCGAACACTGGCAAGGCAGGTATTGGGCAGTTGCTCGATGCTCTGTTCCAGCGCCCGGACGTGCAGCTCAAGATTGCCGGCCCGTTCCGGATGCCGTTCGATGAGGTTGCGGAGGAGCTGGAGGTGATAGGCCATTCGCTTCCCCCTATGCAGCGACAATCACGTTTTCGGCGTCTGCCACCCGAAGCTCGCCAGAAAGCAATTTGGGGAGAAGCGCATCGCGTAGCTGCTCAAGTTTCCGGCACTCAACAAGCCGTTCGTTGATTTGTTCAACGTGCGCGAGGGCAATGCCGTTAAATGCTTCAAGCACCAGCGCTTCGTCGATGGCGAAAATCTGTTCGGACATGAAAGACCATTCGGCACGTGGCATCCGTGTGCCAGTCGATGCCCCCGATGCCGATGCTACAAAGCCTTCTTCGCTAAAACCAAAATACATCAAACCCTTGTATCGTTTATGCTTGGCGCGGAAAACGAATATATCCGACGAGGCGATGCCCTCAAACGGCATGACCGATACTTTGTGAAAATATGGTCTCAGCTTGCCGAAGAGCAAATCGCCTTCTTTGAACTGAAGCTTACCGCTTTCGACTTGGCGCGCGTAGCCGTGCGAGCTGATACCGAGCGACTTTCGCGGCAAGTGTTCAAGGCCAACATAGGGAGTGTCCGGTGGCATTGCCTGCGGGTTGGAGGTTGAACGAACAGAGTCGGCGATCTCATCGGCGCGCCTCCATGTCCACCCTGTTGGCAAGGATTCATCATCGAAGCTATCCGGGAACAGATCGGCGATGTCGGCTGGAAGGCCAGTGTCGTTGCCTTCGGCTTTGGCGTGAACGGGGTCGAAATCGACAAACCAACTCTTGAACAGCGCCCGCGCCATTTCCTCCAGTGTCGAGGCCATCTGGCGGTTTAGGTCAATCTTTTCCCTAACGGCTGCCAACAAGGAACTGATCGCTGGAAGCGATACACCTACGCCAAGCTTTAACGGGAGTTCCGATAGCTGATCTCTGGAAACATTGGGAAATGTCGATCCTGTCGCTGCTTGAAGCAATGCTGGCAATTGGGCCTCAATCAACCCTCGCATCACATCTGCTGTGTTCGACGAATTTGGCCGGATTGCTGCTATACCACGACCAACCGCATATCGTTGATCTGCCCAATTCATACGGCCCGTGGTCGAGCCTCTAACACAGAACAGCAAATCGCCCGGTTCCGCGATTCGCGGTGCCTCACGGGTCCATTGCACCGGGACGGGATGAGAGGCCCCAAACTCACTTGGACCATTGAGGAGCGGTAAGCCCCAAGATGGGTCGTCAGATACCAGACTCCCGGCGGGGGACTGCCCCATGATGATGAGCGCAATATCTTTCAGCTCGCTCGGCGCCATTAGCTGCCACCATAAAGTACGGGGTCAGTGAGGCTTGAATCACCAGCCATAACCAACCTTTTGCAGTTGGCGGCGGATTTCCATGTCGAGCACGTTGCCGCGCTCCATCTGCTTTTTCAGCGTCCCGGTCAGGCGCGCCATCTTGTTCGCGAAAGGCTCGCCATCCTCCTCCCGCGCTGCCTGCTCCACATACATGCCGGGGGTGAGCACGAAACGCTTGGTGGCAATGTCTTCGATCTTCACCGACTTGGCGAAGCCGGGCACGTCCTCGTACTGGCCGTTCTTTTCCCGCCACGCATGATAGGTATCGGCGATGGTCGCCACATCGTTGCCTTCACCCTCGAAGGTCAGCTCTTTCAGCGTTCGCGTTTTCATCGTGCCCATGTTGCGCGCGTCGATGAACAGAACCTCTCCGCGCCGGTCGCGCAGCTTCTTGTCCTTCACTATGCCGTTCGATTTGTCGCGGGCAACGAACCACAGGCATACCGGAATCTGCGTGGTCGAGAAAAGCTGGCCGGGAAGGGCCACGATACAGTCGATCACATCCTTCTCGATCAACCGCTGGCGGATTTCGCCTTCGCCTGATTGCTGACTGGACAGCGAGCCGTTGGCCAGCACGAAGCCCGCGATGCCGTGCGGGGCCAGATGATGATATATATGCTGGACCCACCCAAAGTTGGCGTTGCCAGCGGGCGGCGTGCCGAATTGCCAGCGCGCATCACCTTGCAGCTTATCTTGCCCCCAGTCACTGGCATTGAACGGCGGATTGGCGAGGACGTAGTCCGCTTTGATGCTGGGGTGCATATCCTCGTGGAAGCTGTCGGCCCACTTGCTTCCAAGGTTCGCCTCGATGCCCCGGATGGCGAGGTTCATCTTGGCCAGCCGCCATGTGGTCGGGTTGGACTCCTGCCCGTAGATCGAAATGTCGTTGCGCCCGCCTTCGTGCGCTTCAATGAATTGTTCGGATTGCACGAACATGCCGCCTGACCCGCAGCAAGGGTCATAGACGCGGCCCTTGAACGGCTCGATCATCGCCACCAGCAGCCGCACCACGCAACCAGCGGTGTAATACTGCCCACCGCGCTTGCCTTCGGCAATCGCGAACTGGCCAAGGAAATACTCATAGACCCGGCCAAGCACGTCCTCCCCGTGATGCTTATTGCGGAAGGCCAGATCGGAGAACAGCTTGACCACCTCGGCTAACTTGGTCTGGTCCAGCTCTGGCCGGGCATAGTTCTTGGTCAGAACCCCCTTTAGCGTCGGATTTTCAGCTTCTATCGCAAGCATCGCCGTGTCGATCAGCTCGCCGATCGTCGGCTTTACGCTGGTGGCGTTTTCCTTGAGATACTCCCAGCGCGCATTTTCCGGCACCCAGAATACGCTTTCGGCGGCATACCAATCCCGCTCATCGGCAAGGAAGGCATTCTCCGGGTCCGCTTCGGCTTCCGCCTTACGCTCGTTGAAGCGGTCAGAGATGTATTTGAGGAAGATCAACCCCAGCGCGACATGCTTGTATTCCGCCGCGTCCATGTTGCCGCGCAGCTTGTCAGCCGCCGCCCACAGGGGAGCTTCAAACGCACGAGGATTGGACTTCTCCGGCTCGACCACGACTTTCCTAGGTCGTCCACGAGCCATACGAATCCCCCTGCTATCATCTCATGGTCCGCCCCTTATCCAAAGAGCATACGATCGTCTACACCAGAAGGGCTTAACGGAAGCCAAAACAAGCTGAGGCCAGGGCAGCGCTATCTGATACCCATATGTGACCTCGCGCCGGATCACCGTCGCCGTTTTGCATCTAAGTCATTGAAAAAATGGTGGACGCACTAGGGCTCGAACCTAGGACCCGCTGATTAAGAGAAATTGGATTCAACGTCTCACCGCGAAATTTCATAGTACATCGCGTCACCATGTTACAGGAAATTCCCTTATGTTTCCTTGTATTAATGGTAAAATTGCGTCATCCTCCCGAACATGGAGGTGTGTGGCATCCCTTCCAATTTGTAGCGCAATTTGTAGCGCAAAATCGAGGCTGACATGGCAACGAAGAAATTTTCTGATCCTTGGATTCGCGGCCTGAAGGCCGCCCCAGAAGGGGGACGGGACGAGTGGCACGACGAGGCCGAAACAGGACTATTAGTTACGATCAATCCCAAGCGTCGGGTGACATTCTGGCTCTATGCGCGATACCCGAAAGGAGATGGGACGTGCGGAGCTCCTAGTCGCAGAGTGCTAGGAGATTTTTGTCCTGCGGACGCCAAGGATCGCATCTACATTGTCAAGAAGGGTGTGCCCGCCCTTGCCTTGGACGAAGCGCGGCAGAAGGCCCGAGAATGGAAGGCCGCGATTGCGGATGGCATTGACCCTAGTCGACCTGCTCAGCCGGTAGATGAAGAGCCGCAGGCGGTATTGGAGACGATTGCGACGGTTTTTGTCGAGTTTTTCAAGCGCCATGTTATGAAAGAGGGTCAGAAGGACGGCCGTGGTAGACCTCTGGCTCCGCTGCGTTCTGCAAAGGAGATCAAGCGGATTTTCGATCACTATATCTTGGAAGACCTAACCGGCAATGAGCGGTGGCGAAATCGTCCGATCGCTTCAATCACGCGCCGCGATGTAACCGAGTTACTCGATACAATTCAGGATAACAATGGAGCTACTCAAGCGGATGCCGTGCTCGCACAGCTCAGCTCCATGTTCAACTGGTACGCGGCGCGGGGAGACGATTTCGTGTCTCCAATTGTGCGGGGAATGAAGCGAACTAAATCTTCCGAGCGCAAACGCAAGCGTATTCTGAGTGACGAGGAAATCCGCATATTCTGGCAGGCTTGCGGGACGCAGGAGGTATTCGGTGTTTTCTGCCAGCTATTGTTGCTGACTCTTCAGAGGCGCGAAAAACTGCGGTTGATGCACCGGGACTATGTTACGTCCGATGGACTGTGGACGATCCCGACGGAAGATCGAGAGAAGGGTAATGCCGAGTATGTTCGGCTATCTCCCATGGCGATGCAGATCGTTAAGAAGCAGCCTACGACGCCGACCCGACCATTTGTTTTCCAGGGACGCTTGGCTGGTCCGATCAACGGCTTCACTGACGCCAAGGCGGAACTGGATGCCAAGATGGAGGAAATCGCCGGTCACCCTATCCCACACTGGGTCCTGCACGATCTGCGCCGGACCGGAAAGACGCTGATGATACGAGCAGGCGTCTCGCCGCATGTCTCTGAGCGAGTGCTTGGGCATGTCATTCCAGGCGTAGAAGGTGTCTATGATCAGCACGACTACCTCGCTGAAAAGACGGAAGCCCTTCGTCAGCTTGCGTCATTGGTGGCGCGGATACTCAATCCGAAGGACAACGTCGTTCCGATGAAGGCTCGCAGCCGGTCTCGATCGAACAGTCAAATGGAGCAAAAGGCAGAAGCAGAAAGAACTGCTATAAACTAGCTTTACCTACGGATGTGGAACTGGGCCTTCGGGGTAAAGCAGGGGAAGCAAGCCCTTGATTTGCGGTATGCCAATTGCCCCTGATTACCCTTCGTTTCCCTAAATGTGCCACGGAAATGCTGCTGGGCGGGCTCACGCTTCTCGTCCGTCGGGCACAGGACCGCGCGCTAGTTTGTCGACTTTGGCTTTCCGTTGGCGCGGTTCAGCTCGATGAGAAGCCAATCCCGAAACTTGCCCATATAGCCGCCTGCATCGGCAGCGATCTGCGCCAGCAGTTCATCGCTCAACTCATCTTGTTTGAGATCGAGATCACGCAGCGCACGTTTCACCATGTGGCTTTGGAAAACGAAAATCGCATTGCGCAAATATCCACGCACGATTTTTTCGATCTTTCTATCATCTCCTTTGGCGGCATGGATGAGCTTTTCTATGGCCAGAACGGTGGGATCGGGCTCAGCCATCGTCTGACGCATTTCCGGTGTAAGCTGCATCTCCTCGTCGTGCATGGATCAGTCCGGCTCTATTGCTTAAGGCATAACGACATGGTCGCATGGGCGACGCAGGCGGGCAAGGCATCAGTTGCGATGCTTTGCCAAGAAAACCAGCCGCATACGATTGGGCATCCCGCCATAGAGAAGGCGACGCGGCTGCCGGACGGGTATTGCCATGGTTTTGCGGTGTAGCGCGAGATGTTCTCCTGCATCGTTAAAGGGGCAGAGGACGTAGGAATATTCGTTTATGTTAACCAATTCGGCACCGAAATTCCCCTCCGAAAGGCACCTTGCCGGACGGATGAATTCGAGCATCATGCTCATTGGACTATTTTGTTCAGAATAGCCGGGGGGCAACCAGACGTTGGGGCATCGGCACGGTTCGCCCGATGCACCCGAATGGGATGGAGAGCGAATGCCCATGCGACAGGAAGCCCGAATTGAACCCATGCTGGACGACACAGGCCGTCCGGCTGTTTTTGCACCTCTTTGCAGGTCGATCATCAGCGCAAGAGCGGAGTCGGCCACCATGTTCGGCTCTTTATGCTCCGATCCAGGATGCGAAATGCTGCTCGATCTTTACTGGCGCGACAGCCAGGGATTGAAGACTTCTCTCACCAGCTTCTGCCTCGCGTCGAAAGCGTCGGAGATGACCGGTCGGCGATGCCTTGCCGAGATGGAGGCGCAACGCATCGTCGAGCGCTTCCCTGATCCCTTCGACAAACGCCGCATATATGTTCGGCTGACGGCGACTGGGCGGGATAAGATGGATGCCTGCTTCCAGACCTTGCTGTCCGGATATGCGCAAACCTGTCACGACTGCGCCCGCAAATGCGGAGACGCTCCAGACGGGGCCCGGCAGGAAGTCCCGTTCTGCATCGCGATTGACGGTGTCCGCCAGTTTCGGCGTTAGAAGCTCGGAGCCGATATCGGTAGTCGATCAATAGGCCGACGTAGCGTTCAGTGCTATGCCGGTGAAACGGGCACGCGCTACCCGTTGATACGACCTGCGATCATACTGACAGCGGGCGTCGGCCGCGGCCTGAAGAGAAGGAGGAGTGGGGCGAGGGAGTTTTCCCTATGCTGGAGTTCCTCCCATGGCCCTGTCGCGCACGAGCGCCGATCCGCGCCTGCATGCCGCTGCCGCCAATATCGTCAAATCACTCGGTGGAACATGGAAGCCATCGGGCGCGATGTGCCGTTGCCCTGCGCACGACGACCATCGCCCCAGCCTGTCGGTCCGGGTCGGCGAGCATAGCATATTGTTCAAGTGCTTTGCCGGCTGTTCCACGATTGATGTCATCCGCGCGCTGCGCAGCGACAGGCGGCCTATCCCGACGGCCGACGCTGAAGCGGAATTCGCACGCGCGGATGGCAGCGAGCGACGGTTGGCCGGCCGGATCCGTTCGCTCTGGAAGGAAGCGCGTGCCGTTACCGATACGCCGGCGGGCGTCTATATGGCGACGCGTGGTTTCAACGAGCCGCATCCGGCGCTGCGCTACCATGATCATGTGCCGCTCGGCCGGGGCGCCGACGTCCGTTTCCGTCCGGCGCTGCTCGCCGCCGTTGAAGCCGACACCGGCGTCATAGCACTCGAACGGCTGTTCCTCGACCCCCGGACCGGATTGCCGGCCACTGATCTCGATCCGCCCAAACTGATGCTGGGTCGCCCGCACGGTGGCACCGTCCGTTTCGGGGCCGCCACCGATGTGCTGGGGCTGGCCGAGGGCTGGGAGACCGCCTGGTCCGCTCATTTGCTGCTCGGCATCCCCGTCTGGGCCGCGCTTGGTGCTGACCGCTTCCCCCTGGTCACTGTGCCTGAGCGGGTTGAACGCCTCTTCCTCCTTCACGACAACGACCTTTCCGGTCGGCGCGGCGCGGCACGGGCGAAACAGGCGCATGCGCGAGACGGCCGGTCGATCGAGCCGCTGCCTCCACCGCCGGGCTTCAATGACTGGAACGACCTCTACCGGGCGAGGGGAAGGGGGAGGGGGAGGGAGATGGTTGCGGAATGCAGGCTGATGATCGGCCGCGTCCCGCACATTCCGACACGCGCAGCGGCATGGGCGTCCAGCCAACCCTGAACGCGAGCCTGCTACAATCCACACAGGAGACGAGCCTTGACCTCGCTACAACCGAGCTATCCCTCCACGCTGCCGCTCGCCAGTATCGTGAAGGGCGACAATCCCCGCCGGTATTTCGACCGGAAGAAGCACGAGGAGATGGTGGCTTCCATCCGGCAGCGCGGCATACTCCAGCCCATATTGCTCCGGCCGAAGGACGACGTCTATGCCATCGTCGCCGGCGAGCGTCGGTACAGGGCAGGGCTGGAAGTCTATGGGCTCGACGGCGAAGTGCCGGTCATCATCCGCGTGATGACGGACCAGGAAGCGCTCGATGCCGCGATCGCCGAGAATGACGACCGTGACGATCCGTCGGAGACCGAGCAGGCCGATGCCGCCGTCCGCTACCTCGCGGCATGCAACGGCGACCGCGCCGAGGCCGCACGGCGACTGGCCTGGTCCCGCGCCAAGCTTGATCGCCGCCTGGCGCTCGCTGAACTCACCGACGCCGCTAAGACCGCCCTCGATGAGCGCCGGATCAAGGTTGGTCACGCCGAACTGCTCGCCGTCATCCCCAAGGACAAGCAGGACACGGCCCTCGACACGATCCTGCGCCTGAATCTTGACGTGAACGATACGCGCAAGGAACTGATGCGCATCACGCATAGCCTCGCGAGCGCCTGTTTCGACAAGACCGAGTGCGCCACCTGTCCGTTCAACTCGGCGGCGCAGCAAGTCCTTTTCGAAACCCATGTCGATGATGGCCATTGCACCAATCCGGGATGCTTCAAGCTCAAGACCGAAGCCGCCGAGGTGATCCGTTTCGAGGAAGAGGAGCGCGCCGCGAAGGCGGCCAGGAGAGCGATGCCTCCTGCTGCCGATGATGCCGACGCTGATGCGCAGGACGATGTCACCGTCGAACCCGCGCCATCGATGGATCTCCAGCCGCAGCCGGAACGCGGCGCCATATCATCCAGTGCTGTCGAAAACCGCGAGCCTCCCCCGCCACGCACTGCCGAGACCGTGCCGGCCGCGTCGACGGCGCATAAGCCGACCGTCACGGCCAGGTCGATCGCGACCCGAACCGCCGAGCTTCGCGAGGCGACATGGCGAACCGCGCTTGCCCGTGCGCTCGCGGGCAATGCTGTCCACGCCCGGACCACGATCCTTGTGGCGGCGATGTCGGGCACGCTTTCGCAGATCAAGCCCGACACGCTGACGTCCCGCGCTGGCATCCTCGTCGGCGCCTCGTTCCCGGACCTCGACTTCAAGGGCAAGATCGCGGAAATCCGGGCGCTTGCCGATGCGCGGGCCGCCAATGTGCTGGCCGTCATCGGCGGCGCTTACGCCAAGGATGTGCTCAGCTTCGATCATGTCGCGGACCTTGCGAGAGTGTTCGAGGTCGACTTGCGCGAGACGTGGCAGGTCGATCAGACCTTTCTCGAGCGCTACACAAAGGAAGAGCTCAAGTTCATCGCCCAGGAATGCGGCCTGATCGCGCATGTCGGCGAGAAACGGTTCGCCAAGCTGCTCGCATCGAAAAAGACCGAGCTTGTCACCAGCATGCTCAATCGCATCGGGTTCGATTGGGCGGGACGTCTGCCGGGCTGCATGACGCTCGATGGCGCCTATGGACCGCCCCCGGATCGTGCTGCCCAGCCGGCCGACGCTCCCATCTCGCAAATCGCCGCCTGACCGACACCCTCACCCTTCCAGACAAGGACCAACGCCCATGTTGATTGCCAACCTGCTGCCGCTTCTCGCCAACTATTCGCTCGGTTTCGATCTTGTCGCCGGCCCCGACGATACCGTCACGCTGACCGTCATTCCCCGCAAGGCGGAAGGCGCGAAGCACGGTCTCGAATCCGGCGAGACCCGCCCGATCTCGATCACCGCAACCGCCGTGGAGATCGATGCGGAACTTGGCCGTGGATCGGACGGCGCACTCGGCCAGCTCATCGCTACGCGCAAGACCCTTGCCGACCAGATCGCCGATCAGCGCCAGGCGGCCGAGGACGCAAGGATCGCCGCAGCGGAGGCCGCGAAGGCCAAGGCCGCCACGAAGGCCGCGACAGCAAAGACGACGGTGCCTGTGAGTCCTCCGAAGCTCCAGCACGCGGTCACCCCGCCGGTCGACGCCAAACCGGACCAACCCGCCACCTTGTTCTGACCGGACTCCGCTCAAATCTCGCCACGACCCAAGCCGGGAGTTTTACCTCATGCAGATCAACCATCTCACCCGCGCGTACCGCTATGACGGCATCGACCTTCCGGTTCCGCCGCATCTCGCCAACGATCCCGACGGTCTGCGTGCCTACCATGCCACGCTCTACCCCGCGGTTCTCAACGCCGAGATGGTCGACGCCGGCGTGTCGGGCGGCGCTCACGTCACCGAATACCGGCGCGCCGTCGGCACCAAGGGCTGACCGTGGCGCGCGGCAGCAGCGCGGCGATCCCGTCCGCAGTTCGTAAAACGCTCATCGAATGGATCGAGCCCGGCAATGGCGACACATCCGAATTCACCCAGCCAATCTGCAGCGAGCAAACCCAGGCGCTCCACGCGTGCATCCTTCTCGCGTCCGGGGACGGCGGGAGCAAGGCTCCCAGGCCGCTCCCGCCGCCACCGGGCCTGCGCCTTCCACCCCTCGGCTGACCTCGCGGGGCGGGCCGTTGCACTGTCCGGCGACATTCCCGCCCTCTTCGATGCTCCACTGGCGTCCCATCACAAGCTGATAGGCCGCTGGGCCACGTCTCGGGAAACGACGGCTAAACGCTATACTCGCGACCAGGCGCGCCAGCGCATCGAACGACTGTTCGACAAGGCGGTGCTCGACATTCTGGGCTCCGTCGAATTCGCGGACTTCAGGGTCGCGGTTCTTCACGGGAACGAAGGTTATCCGCCGGCTATCGCGGTGATCTGCGACAGCATGGGGCAACTCGACCTCGGATGGATCGAAGACAGCGATGCGCCCATTCCCTGGCGCGCCGCAGCCTACAAGGCCCTCGACGATATGCTGGGCCGCGCCCTTCCGATCTTCGGCTACCAGGACCTCTTCGATGAAATCTCTATGTACTATTGGGACGGCGCGACCGATGATGAAACCGCGCGGCAGTGGATCGTCGAATATCAGGGCATGGATCCTGACGATATCGAGGAACTCACTCTGCCATCCAACATGGAGTCTCGCCGACCCGATTGGATGATCGCGGCAAACGCGGGGGCATCGGCGGAACTTCCGAACGGCTTACACCGGAAACTGGAGGAACTCCGCAAGGCGTACGCCGCTCTCGGGAAACTCCGACCGGAGCGCAGCGCCTGGCAATTCGATATCGAGATTGCCCAAGAGTATCTCCCCGGCATCGAGGAATGCTCGACATTGCCCCCGCTGACGCTCGTTCCGGTCGAGCAGTTCGCACGCGAGGTCGATGACGTCGGACGCCACGGGATGGAATACGGCTTCATGGACATCGCCGGCTTCTGCCCTTTGCCAGATTCAGTCCCGATCGACGACTGGTTCGCGTCCTTGCGTGTCGGCGCGCGGTTCCTGCTCGCCGCGCAGGACCTGATCCAGCTCGATCCAGCCAACCTTTGAGGTTCCTTATGTCCGACCACCGCACCCAGTTCGAAGCGACCGCCGGCGGCCTCGCGCTGACCAACGCCATTCTCCTTTACCGCAGCCAGCCGATCCGCAACGCCAGTCCCTATGCCACCGCTCGCGCGGGCGCCGCCGCATTCGCCAGCATCCATGCGATCGAGCATGACGATGAGGGAAAGCCGATCATCGGCGCGGGCACATCGCTGTCGCGCGCGCATCTGCGTCAATGGACCGAGGCCCTGGGCCGGACCGCTCTTCCCGAATTCCTGCCTGACAATGTGCTGGTCGCTCATCCCGACATGCTCGCATGGTGGATCCCGACCCAGGTTCGCCCGGCCTATTTCGCTCTCACGGATCCGCCCGCCGGCCTGCAGGTGCTCGCCGCGCGAACCACTATGCCGGTCCCGTATCCGCCGCATCTGTTCATCGCGACCCGATCGGGGTTCGGCGTTTACGCCTTGCCGGCAAACGAACGCCCCGGCATCGATACCCCGGTGCTGCACTCGCCGGTGCTCAATGTCTATCTCGACGGGCAACTTTGCTGGGGCAACATTCCGAAGCCAAAAACGCTGACGACAGCCTCCATCCCGGAATTCGAGCGCGGGGTGTTCGATAGCTGGTCCACCCACCCCAATCCCGGACAGGAACTGACCATCACCGGCAAAGGTGGTCTGGTTCGGCTCTGGGACGACCTCGCCGCGCGCAAGGCGAAGCGCTTTCCGGTCAGGCGTCTCAGGCCATTCGATCCCGGTCGGACACGACAGGCCTCCCGGCGAGCAACCCGGACCGATCCGATGACTCTCGGAAAGCTCATTGCGAGAGGGGCGAACCAATGACCGTGCTTGCTGACGATCCCACTGCGGCCGCGGTCCTTGCCGCCGTGCCCTGTTATCCGGTTCCGCCGCAGGGGCGATCGCCGGCCCTCGACGCGCTGCGCGCTGCCCGCGCCGGGCGCGGCCTTGCGATCGGGATAGACGGCGTCATGCTCGTCCTGCGCCGGCCCTGGCTGGAACTCGATTTCCCGATCACGACGCCGCTTTCCCTCCACGTGCCCTATGGCAGCACGGGCGCCTGCCGCGCCGAACTGCGCTGCGGGCTCATTCCACGCGAGCATCTCGATCATATTCTCGATCATTTTCGCGCAGCCTTGCCCAATGAAGCCGCGGCGTTTGTTCTCTGGAACGAAGCGACCCGGGAATTCGCAGTGGAGTTTCCGGTCATCGACGAAGCCACGCCCTCGCGCCTCGTCTACCGCACGCCGGTCCCGCAGCCCGATTGGCATGTCCTCTGCGATTTTCACAGCCACGGGGTCGGTCCCGCCTTCTTCAGCACCACCGACGATGCCGATGACGCCCATGCGACGAAGATCGCGATCGTCGTCGGCTGGCTCGGTGACCCCGGCGGCCCGGTGATGCTCGCGCGCCTTTGCGCCGACGGCATGTTCCTGCCGTTACCACGGAGCCCGTTTTCAGGAGACCGTCATGCCGACTGACCTCACGGATCGTCATTATCTGCCCGCCGGGTTCGATAATCGCACGATCAACATCCTGCTGGTCGGTTGCGGCGGAAACGGCGGGCAGATGCTGATGGGACTCGCCTCGCTCGACACCGCGCTGCGCGCGATCTCCTCGCGATCGCTGCATGTCGCCGTGATTGACGACGACATCGTGACCGAAGCCAATCTCGGCAGGCAGCCATATTACCGGGGCGACGTCGGCAGTTCCAAGGCCCGCACGCTCACCGAACGGATCAACCTCGCACACGGCCTGGCCTGGCAGGCAGTGCACGGCCGCGCCCCTGAAGCCATTAGTATGGATGGCGCCGACATCGTCATCACCTGTGTCGACACGGCATCGGCCCGCCGCGCGATCGGTGCCGCGCTCGCCGAATGCGGGACCGTTCCCGCCTATTGGATGGATCTCGGCAATCGCGCGAGCGACGGGCAATACCTCATAGGCTCCCCGGAGCACCGTTCCAACAAGCACCGCCATCGCCTGCCGACCGTGCTCGAATATTTCCCCGAACTCGCCGACGAAAACCTGCCCGACGACGATGCCCCTTCCTGCTCGGTCGCCGAAGCGCTTGAACGCCAGTCGCTGTTCGTCAACCGCGTCGTTGCGAGCCATGCCCTGGCGTTGTTGTTCGACCTTCTCGGACGCGGCTCCATCGGTCACGCCGGCGCATTCCTCAACCTCGCCAGCGGTCAGGCCGTCCCGATCCCGTTGCCGCGCGGCGACTGAACCTACCCGCATCACCCCGTGTCAGTCGGCCTGCACCGGCCGGAACCGCACGCCAGTCCGGCGGAGCGGCGGGAGAATCGCGCCTTCGCAAATTCACACAAGGAGACCAAACATGGCGTCACTTTCCCAGAGGGGCTGGACCCTTCATTATACCATTGGCCGGGTGCTGGCCGCCAAGGTCAGGCCGGGGGATATCGTCCCCATGCCGGGTGGGGCCAACGATTTGATGGTGCTCGGCGGACGCGCCCCGCAGCGTGCCAACGACCGCGGCAGCGTGTTCGTGCGCGATCCCCTCGCTGAGACCAGTGATTGCATGGAAATGCCGCTCCGGGCGCTCGGAATGGTTTGGATCAGCGACGCCGGTGGCTGGTCGGAGCTCCCGGCATGAGAGGGTTTCATGTCCATGTCTATACGACGATCAGAGTCAAGGTCGCGGTGACCGCCGATGATCATGCGGACGCCATGCGGCAGGCTGACGCGATCGTCGGACGCGGGATATTCCCCGTTCGTCTCCTTCCGAACGCCGCTGGTGTGCTGGAGGCGGAGCCGGCTGAAGAGGTCACCGGCTATCTGGTCGATGAAACCGACGATCCCGAATTCGAGAACAGCTGCTCTTACGATGCCGAATACCGGCCTTGCGGCGCGGGCGACAGTCCGGGCTGCGCCTAGAAAGGGGGAGAGGGAACAGGGGAGGGTGCTCCGCATGATGGAGCAGTCTGGAGAATCCCCATGCAAATCGAACTACGGCGTATCTCCTACAGCGCCGCGCTATCGCAGGAAACCGCGGCTTTCTCGGCGGAAGTCTGGATCGAAGGCGAACTCGCCTTTCATGCCCGAAACCAGGGAACGGGCGGAGCGGACTTCTATCACCAGGTTGGCCGGTGGACCGTGGCCGAGGTCGATGCCTGGCTCAAGGCCAACCGGCCGGTGCGCACCCTGGATGAAAATCTCGGCTGCGACCATGATCTCGAGATCGAGGTAGCCGACCTTCTCGCGCGCGAACTCGAGTCCCGGCGCCTAAAGCGCCTTTTACGCACCAACATCGTCACGATCGAAAACGATCAAATCCTGCAATATCCGCTGCGCAAGCGGCCGCTCGCGATCGTCGCCCGCGCCGTGTGCGCCACCAATCCCGCCGCGGTCATCGTCAACGACGCCGGCGACGCGGTGTTCGCGCGCGCGCTCGACCTGCTTCTCGCCAGCCGCTGACATTCCAGGCCGGAGATCGTCATGACCGACAGTTTCGATCCCGCCGATGCGGGATGCTGGATGGCGCGCGGCCGTCCGGCTCATCACGCCCATGCGTTGGCCGATGCCTGGCGCCGTTTCCCCGACCTGCCGAACGATGCGCCCCTCGACGCCCGCATGGCGCGTTCCCGCGAGCGGGTTCAGGCGCTTCGTCCCCTCAACGAAGCGATCGCCCAGGAAACCGAGCGCCAGCGCGTGGCCGCGAACTTTGCCTGCATCGAGCGCCAGATCGCCCAGGGCAGCACCGACAGCCGAAACCCCGCGATCCTCCACGGCCGTGACGTCCATGGCTATGGCTGGGATGCTGCCGTCGCCTACGCCGACGGACTCTACGCTGCCCGGGCGGGATGGGAATCCAGGCCGCCGTCGCCGCCACGACCGGGGGATCCCGATGTCCGACGACCTGCCTACCGCCACGGATTTCTGGATGGCGGCGGCCAACCAGACGACATTTTCGACGTCGCCCGTCGAGCTTTCGCTGCCACACCCTCCGAGCCCAATCGCACCGAGAATGCGCAGCCGGGACGGCCGCTCCCCAGCGAGTGGTCGCACCCCACCGACGTCCCGGCACCGGCATCCTGGCATCGCCGCGTCCTTCTGCTCGGCGCGACTGAACTCGCGACGGGCACAATCGGCATCCTGGCCATGCTACGCGAACGACCCGGACACGAAGCTATCGCGCTTTATGCCGTTAGCGCCGAAACCGGGCTCCGCCCCTTTTCGCTCTCGTCCGGGCCTACGCCTGCCGACGCGACGGTGACGCGCCAGACTCTGCGCCAAGGCGACTATTCCGATATTCTCGTCGTCGTGGACCCCACTGAACTCGAACGGCTCGATGCGGACGCCGATATCCTCCCGCTCACCCGAACAATGGAGCGCACGCGCAATTCGGCGCTGCAACAGCGAGCCCAGTTCCGCCTCTGGCTCGCACGAGGCCGAGCGCCCGGCGATCAATTTGCCGGTGGCCATATCCGCTGGAGCAAGATGGCCGCCGGGCTGTCGGGCCGCCTCGGGGATTTCACCGCGCGCTATGCCGGTCCGGCGCGGCCCCGCGGCCACCGGATCATCGTCGAGGACATGAGCGGCAGGTTGGCGCTCGGATACCGCACGCCGCTCGGCCGCGAACTCCAGCCCGAGATCGTGATCGGCAACAAGGCGCATGCCCGGACCGCGATAGCCGATCTGCTGCGCCAATATGCCGCGTCGCTTCGTCTCGGCTGACCTGACGCCTGAAACGACGCCCGACCCGGGGCTTCCCATCACGCCCTGATCCCCGACCAGCCCGACACGCTTGTGGGCCGCCGCGCTGCGCCCGCGAACCCACCAAAAAAGGAAGCATTCCATGCGAAACAGTGCATCCGCGCTGGCTCTCCAGCTATGCCTCGACTTCGACCAGCCCGCCAGACCGCCCGATCCAGCGCCCGATGCAGCGATCGTCTCCCAGCTTTGCGAGCCCACGCTCTTCTCGCTGGCACCGGCGGAGGTGCTTGCCGATCCGCCTCCGGCCGAACCCATCGATTTCTCCTTCGCCGCCGGTCGGGTGCTGGCGTCGTCATGGAAGGGCCGCGCGCAGGACAATATCGAGGCGATCCGGCTGCTGAACCTCTTGGACCGCGAACAACGAGGGGCGACGCCGGCCGAGCAGGAAGCCATCGCGAAGTTCATCGGCTTCGGCGCCTCCGAGCTTGCGAACAATATCTTCGCCGATCGCGCGGGCACATTCCGCGATGGCTGGGAGGAACTGGGGCAGGGCCTTGCCGCGGAGACGACCGATGCCGAACTCCAGTCGCTCAAGCGGGCGACGCAATACGCCCATTACACGCCCGAATATATTGTCCGCGCCATGTGGGATGCCGCCCGCATCCTCGGCTTCACCGGCGGCCAGGTTCTGGAACCCGGATGCGGCAGCGGCCTGTTCATGGGGCTGCGGCCCGACTGGCTGGCGAGCGACACGATGTTCGTCGGCATCGAGAACGATCCCGTCACCGCCCGCGTCGCGAGCGCGCTCTATCCGGGGCAGATCATCCGCTGCATCGATTTCGACAAGGCTTCGCTGCCGCGCGACTTCGACCTCGCCATCGGCAATCCCCCGTTCTCGAACCTCAGCATCCAGAACAAGACCAGCCTCGGCCGGCTTGGCCTGTCGCTCCACGATTTCTTCATCGCGAAATCGCTGGAGCATCTTCGCCCCGGCGGCGTCGCCCTGTTCGTGACCTCGCGCTATTCGCTCGACAAGAGCGACCCCAAGGCCCGCAGTCATATTGATACCATCGCCGATTTCCTCGGCGCGGTGCGTCTTCCCGGCCGGGTCATGCGGCAGGAAGCGGGCACCGATGTCGTCGTCGATATCCTACTCTTCCGCAAGCGCGAGCCAGACAACCTCGGCGCCGGACACAAGTGGATCGATCTGGCCGATATTCCCGATAGCGACGAGGGCGAGGGACCGCTGCGGATCAACCGCTATTTCCTCGACAATCCTGGTCATGTCCTTGGGCGCCATGAATGGAAAAGCGGCCAGTTCGGCATGGACTATCACTGCGCCGCCGAGCCGGGCATCGACCTTGGGCAGGCTCTCATCGCTACCCTGTCGGGAATCGCATCCCGATACGAAGGCACCTGCCGCCCCATCCATCGCACGACGTCGCTGCGTGACCGGGTCGACGTCTCGCTCGACCTTGAGATCGGTACGGCGGCGGATGAGGCCGAGTTCAAGGAAGGCAGCTATCTCGTATCGGGCGGCGTTCTGCACCAGATCGTCGACGGCATGCCGACCGTCGTCGATGTCAAATCAGGGCGAGGCACCACGGGCCTGTTCGCCAGGCACGCCAGTATCATCAAGGCGCTGATCCCGATCCGCGATGCGGTTCGCGCGATCCTGCGGGCGCAGCTGAACGACCAGCCCTATGCGGCGTCCCAGGAGAAGCTGCTCGCGCACTATCGGCAGTTCACGAAGAAATACGGCCCGATCAACCGGACCATCACCAGCATCCGCGCCGATCCCGACACCGGCGCCGAGAAGGAATATCAGCGCCGCCCGAACCTCCAGCCTTTCCTTGACGATCCCGACGTCTGGCTGGTCGCGTCGATCGAGGCCTATGACGAGGCGAGCGATACCGGCACGCCGGGCGCGATCTTCACCGAACGTGTCGTCAAACCGCCAGTCGCCCATGAAATCCACTCGGCGCAGGATGCGCTGGCGGTGTCGCTCCACGAGCGCGGCCGCGTCGATCTCCCGCTGATCGCCGGCCTGCTCGGCGTCACCGAGGCCGAGGCCCTCGCGGATCTCGCCGACGACGTCTATCTCGACCCCGTCCGCACCACGCCCCATTTCGACAACTGGGTTACGGCGGACGAAGCCCTGTCAGGACCGGTGCGGACCAAGCTCGCTCTTGCCCGCGAGAATGCCGAAGCCGATCCGCGCTTCCATGCCGTCGCCACCGCGCTCGAAGCGGTCCAGCCGGTCGACCTCAAACCCAGCGAGATCACCGCGCGTCTCGGCGCGCCCTGGATTCCTACCAGGGTCATCGAAACCTTCGTCGCGGAGATCATGGAGGTCGAGACCACCATCTATCATACCGTCGATATTGCGAGTTGGACCGTCGACAAGCTCCCATTCGCCGGACATGTCAGTTCCACCTCGACCTGGGGCACGGCGCGCCGCGGCGCCGCGGACCTGCTCGAAGATGCCCTCAATTCCCATATCCCCAAGATCTACGATGTTCACCGCGAAGCTGACGGTTCGGAGCGCCGCGAGCTCAACGTCACCGACACCGAAGCCGCCAAGGAAAAGCTTGCAGGCATCAAGTCGACCTTCGAGACCTGGGTCTGGCAAGACAGCGAACGCGCCGATCGCCTGGTCCGCATCTACAACGACGCCTACAACAACCTCGTTCCCCGGACGTTCAACGGCAGGCATCTGACGCTTCCGGGCGCGTCGACCACCATCCAGATGCGCGACCATCAGAAGCGCGTTGTCTGGCGGATCGTCGCCGCGGGCTCGACCTATGTAGCTCATAGCGTCGGCGCGGGCAAAACCTTCAGCCTGTGCGCCGCCGTGATGGAGCAGCGCCGTCTCGGCCTTGCCAACAAGCCGATGATCGCGGTGCCCAATCATTGTCTCGCGCAGATCGCGCGCGAGTTTCTGATGCTCTATCCCACGGCGCGCATCCTTGTCGCCGACGACACCAACTTCATCAAGGAGAAGCGGCGGCGGTTCCTGGCCCGCGCGGCGACCGGCAACTGGGACGCGATCATCATCACCCATGATGCGTTCAAGTTCATCCCCACCCCGGCAGCCTTCGAAAAGCAGCTGATCGAAGACCAGCTCGCCAGCTACGAGGTGCTGATCACGGGCATTCAGAGCGACGATCGCGTCTCGCGCAAGCGGGTCGAGCGCCTGAAGGAAGGACTCCAGCGGCGGCTAGAGAACCTGCAGGCCCGCAAGGATGACCTCGTTCATATCGGCGAGATCGGCATCGACCAGATTCTGGTCGACGAGGCCCAGCAGTTCCGCAAACTCACTTTCGCGACCAATCTGGGCGACCTCAAGGGCGTCGATCCCGCCGGCTCGCAGCGGGCATGGGATCTGTTCGTCAAGGGCCGATACCTTGCCGACATCAATCCCGGGCGCGAACTGATCCTGTCGTCGGGCACGCCCATCACCAACACGCTCGGCGAGATGTATACGCTGCAGCGGTTCATGCAGCCCGACGAACTGCACGCCAAGGGCTTGCACGAGTTCGACGCCTGGGCCGCGAACTTCGGCGACACGCGCACCGAACTCGAACTTCAGCCGAGCGGCAGCTACAAGCCGGTCACGCGCTTCTGCGAATTCGTCAACGTCGCCGACCTGATGGCGATGTACCGCAGCGTTGCCGATGTCGTACTCAAGGACGATTTGCGCCAATATGTCCGGCTGCCCACCATCAAGGGTGGCAAGCGCAAGATCATCGTCGCCCAGTCCGGGGCGCCCTTCAAGGCCTATCAGAAGGTGCTGGCCGGACGCATCAAGGCGATCGAGAACCGCAGCGGGCGACCCCAGAAGGGCGACGATATCCTGCTTTCGGTGATCACCGACGGGCGGCATTCGGCGATCGATCTCCGCTTCGTGGACCCCATGATGGGGAACGAGGAGGGCAACAAGCTCAATCTCCTGATCGAGAACGTCCATCGTATCTGGCGCGATACGGCCGACAATCGTTACACCGACCCGGAAACCGGGCGACCTTATCCGCTGCCCGGCGCCGTGCAGATGATCTTCTCCGATCTCGGCACCGAGAACGCCATCGAGACACGCGGCTTCTCCGCCTATGTCTGGATCCGCGAGCAGCTGATCGAGATGGGCATACCGGCCGATCAGATCGCCTTCATGCAGCATTATAAGAAGAACAGCGCCAAGCAGCGCCTGTTCAACGACCTCAATCAGGGGCGCAAGCGCATTCTCATCGGCTCCACGCCCACCATGGGAACGGGCGTCAACGCGCAGCAGCGCCTCAAAGCCCTGCATCACCTCGACGTTCCCTGGATACCCTCTGATATCGAGCAGCGCGAAGGCCGGATCGAGCGCCAGGGGAACCAGAACGACGAAATCGAGCTATACGGCTATGCGACCAGTGGCTCGATGGACGCGACCAACTGGCAGATGCTCGAAAGAAAAGCCCGCTTCATCAACATGGCGATGTCGGGCGATCGCTCCATTCGCCGGATCGAGGATGTCGGCTCCAACGTCAATCAGTTCGCGCTCGCAAAGGCGCTGGCGTCCGGCGACGATCGCCTGATGCGCAAGGCTGGGCTCGATGCCGAGGTCGCAAGGCTCGAACGCCTGCGCGACGCGCATATCGACGACCAGTATAATATCCGCAGGACCATCAAGCGAACCGCGGACGCCATCATCGACGGCGCCAACCTGATCGCGAAGCTGGAGGCCGATATCGCACGCCGGGTTCTTCCGCGTCACGACGAGGTCCTGTTCGATTGCGGCGGCACCATGGTCACCGACCGCAAGGCCGCCGGCGAACGCATTCTGAGGCAGGCCTTCGAATTGCGACTGCACGGCGGCCAGGCCCGGCAGTTGCTCGGCACCGTCAACGGCATCGATGTGGAACTTTCAGGCTATGAGGCCGTGGACGACGATGGCGAGCGCGGCATCCGCACGTCTGTCGCGGCACTCCACCACGGCGAGCGTAACGCGTTCGAAGTATCCGACAAGACGCGATGGACCACGGCGCTGGGCCGGCTCGAATCCTCCATTCTCAATCTCGACGCCGAACTTGCCGCCGTGCAGGCCGATCTCGAAGCGAACGAGCGGCGCCTTCCGGCCTTCGAGGCGCGTCTCGACCAGGAGTTTCCCGACGCCGCCTTGCTCGAGGACAAGTTGCGGGAACTCGCGGAACTGGAGGCTGACCTGGCGACGACCAAAGGGGAGTTCGAGCCGGGGAACGATGAGGACGCAATCCTGGCACCGCCTTCGAGCAACGAAGGTGCTGAGGTTCCGCAAGCGGCCTGACCGGCACCAGTCATAGAGCGAGACCTGTTCCACAGGCGTGAACGCAATTTCAGGAAAGCTGGTCGGATGCCTGCCAGTCTTCCCGTCCATGACGGACGCCGAGGATCAGGATGTCCTGTCCTTCGATGATATAGACGACGATATGGGACTTGTAGGGATGTGCCCGGACCGGTGGTGAAATTTCCGCGCGCGCTCTTGCCGAATAGGGAAAGTCGGAGAGAAATCCAAAAACCCGATGCAAACCGGCCTGATATTTTTCCGCGACGGCTTCTCCTAATTCTCCGACGCCGCCGACATATATACCGATGAGATCCTTTTCGGCGTTACGCGTGAGTCTATAGGCCATGACCGACGCCTGCGCGACGCCGGGCTTCCTTCATCATGTCATCGATGGAATTGGGACTTATGCCGGAGGCGAGAGACTCATCGACCATGGTCTGCATGGCTGCGATCTTCTCCCGCCGCTCCTGGTCGCGACGGATCAGGTCGCGCACATAATCGCTGGCATTGCTGTATCTGCCTGTCCCGGCCTGACCTTCGACCCATTCCTTCATCGCATCGGGGAGGGAAACATTCATTGTCGCCATGGGAACACCTCTAAGAGACTATATGGCATATTTGGCAAAGATTGTCAAAATCAGGCGGGCAACGAGAGCCGATCATAGACAAAGCGCATCTCTCAGCGTTGTCCGTATGCCTGCGGATGAGCGCACCGGCGAACCCACCACGATCCCGCAGCATAGTTGAACACTGGCCGCGGAAAAACCCGCTTCGCCAAACCTCTGTCCCATCTCCAATCGAGGAGTCACCCGCATGGAAATCACCTTCCACTTCGGTGCCGCCAGCCATCCCGTCAGCTGGATCCTCCACGCTGCCTACGGCTCCCACTATGGCGTGGCGCTGGCCGCGGCGCACACCTGGCATGAACGCATGATCGCCTCCGCGCGAAACGGAACCCCGGCCGGCGGTCAATTCGTGATCGCGGTCAAGGATGATGCGGTCGTTCGGACCGATCTCATCTTCGACGCCGATCATTTCCGGCGGCACCAGGAACCCGACGATTGCTCCTGGTTGTGCCAGTTTCAGTCCTTTCCCCTCGCCATTCCCGAAACCGTCAAGCAGACCGTGACAGAGGCGCTCCGGCGCGAACTGGTCGATGTCGGCTTCCTGATCCCTCGCGCCCAGTGGGAGGAACGATACCCCGAGCAAGCCGAGATGCTGCGCCAGTTTCGCCAGGCGATGCAAAACCGTCTCGGCCCACCCGAGGATGAGGGAATGGACGCACCATGAGCCGGCACGAACTCGATCCGCTCGCGCAAGCGGCCAGCACCCATGGCGCATTGAGCATCGCCATTGGATGGGACGCGCCCCTGAACAGCTATTTCGCGATCGTCCAGCGGGAGGACGACGATGTTGACGATGATGATCGCGACCTTCTCTGGATCGGAACCCGCTACGGCGAAATCCTGGAGCCAGCTACCGTGATCGACGTGGTCCGGCCCTTCGCGGCCATCCGCGATGACCTGGCTGCGACCCTGGGCGCCGATCGCTTCCGCGAGGGCAGCCGCCTGCGTGCGCCCTGGATTCGCTGAAGAGGATCAGCCTGTTTCTGACGTCTCGACGAGCTGACCGATCAGGGTGACGGCGAACACAACCAGGAAAGTCGCCCACGGCATGGACGGCAATAAAGAGTGGAGGGGGAAGCAGGGAGAGGAGCAGGCGAGTGTGTCCGAAGGGACCACGGACCACCAGGCTCTCCCTTCTTCGGAGACATTTCCCATGACCACTCCCAGATCCGCGCCATGGACGGCGCAGGAAATCGCCATTCTGCGCGCCTGGTATCCGGCCGAAGGACATGGCATCGCGCCGCGGCTACCAGGCCGCAGCGTCCATGCCCTGCAGGTCAAGGCCAACAAGCTTGGCTTGACGACGGCCCATAGAAGCTCCGCGCCCAAATCGCGCCTTCAGGGTGAAGCCCTCGATGAGGCCGTCAGACTGCGCGAGGTCGAAAACTGGTCGTTCAGCGCGATCGGCAAGCATTTCGGGGTCTGTGAGGCCAGCGCCTCCAACGCGGTTACGACGGCGCTGTGTGTCCGGCGTGGATACCGTCCCGCGGAGCGCGATCAGCATGGTCGCCTGACCGTCGAAGGTATCGAGCGCCTACGCTATGCCCTGAAGAAGGGCCTCAAGGGCATCGACATCCAGTTGCGCCTCGGCGTGTCGGCGGCCTGCGTTTCCGAGCAGCGTCGCCGATATAATCGGGAACTGCTTGCACGCGGCAAGGCGCTGCTACCACCGCCCGGAGGCGGCCAGGCCTATAGCGGCGCCAGGCTGTCGCCGGCGAAACGCAAACAGGTCGAGCAACTCTTCCTGCAGGGACTTGGCACCCAGAAGATCGCCGAGCACACCGGCGTGTCACGGACGAGCTGCACACGCATCAGGACCCGGCTCTTCCGCCGCCTGCGCCGCAGGGGCGAAGTGCTCCCCGGATGCGATGCCGCCGGGGTCCGCCATGTCCATGCCGAGAGCGCGCGCTTCGTCACCGATGAGCAGAAAGAGCTACTGCGCGCGATGCTCCTCGATCGCATGCCCGTCCAGCGAGCCGCGCGCGAACTCGTGATCGGCGCCTCGACCGCCTATCATCTTCGCGATGCATTTGCCGCTGAACTGGCCGCGGAGGGTCAGGCCCTGCCGCCTCCCCGGCGGCCCGGCCGGGTTCGCCGCACGCCCGTGCGCAATCCGTCCTGGCCTCCGGTCTCGTCTCAGGAAATGTACGCGTTCCGGCGTCTCCTCGGCACGATGGGCTTCGCCGAGGCGAAAGCGCATTGGCAGGACACCCGGCGCGAGGCGGCAAGGGCCGCACGCGAAGCCGCCGCGATGCGCAAGCTCAGTTTCGAGGAGCAGCTTGCCAGGGTCGCATCCGGCGAGCTGGGGATCACGAGCGGTTTCGTCCGGAACCACCTCGAGCCGCGGTTGCCTGTGCATTCGTCGCCGCGAAGCCGGTGCGAAACCCTGATCGACGCCTGATCGGTCGACCGTCATCGTCGCCGTTCCATATCGGCCATCCCGGTCTGGCATGGTGGCGTGCGTCTCGAACGCGTTGCCCGTTCTCGATGTGCGCCATGCACTTCGCGAACCTGGGTCTGCCGGCCCCTGGAGCCGCTGACGTGCGGCCGTCAATCAGGACATCATCATGACTCCTCACGAACGCCACGTCGCAGACGTGACCAGGCTGTTGCGATCCTGCGCCTATTGCCATGATTTGCACCGACTGTTTTCGGATTGCATGGAGGCGAGTGCGATCAGCATCTCCAACAGCATGGATCTGCGCAACCGCGAAGCACGCGAGAAGCGCTATCTCGATATCGTCGGCCAGTATGAGCGCGATATCGTCGAGCTTTTTCCTCAGGTCTTTGCGGAGATCATGATGGCGCTGGAGGCCGAACCCCGCGATGCGCTCGGCACGGTGTATAACAACCTTGAACTATCGAGCGCCGACAAGGGGCAATTCTTCACGCCGTGGCCCATATGTCAAATGATGGCAGAGGCGACGCTTGGGGGCCCGAAGCTGATCCAGGATCTGATAGCGTGCAAAGGTTTTGTGCGCGCAATGGAACCTGCCTGCGGCGCGGGTGCAACGGTTATCGCCCTTGCACAAACCATGCGCGCGCAAGGCATCAACTATCAGCGGCACCTCCATGTGACCGCCGTCGATATCGACGCGCGGGTCGCCCACATGGCGTATATCCAGTTCAGTCTCCTGCACATTCCTGCCGTGGTGGTCGTCGGAAACTCGCTTTCACTCGAAATACGCAGCTACTGGTATACGCCAGCGCACATCATGGGCGGATGGTCGGCGAAACTTGCACGGCGCGATACCGAGCTGATGGCAACCACCGGTCCAATCGAGAATCATCCCGTTCCGATGGACATACTTCTGCCGCCGTCCACAGTGGAACGCCCGGAACAACGTGCCGCGCCACGCCAGCTCAGCCTCTTCTGAGCCTGGCATTGCGACAATGAAATCGAGAAGACCATCGGCATGCCCAAGCCGCTGATGTCCCCCGGCGTTGCGGATCCCGCGACCACGACCGGGCGCGATCTCCGCGCAATTATTCAATCACCCATGAAGAAGGAGATTGTGATGAAAGATCATCCGCGATCCATGCACCTCGATTTGCTGGCGCGCGCCAGGGCTGCGCTGGCCTCCCATGCCGAAGGGGACGCCGACATTGCGGAGATCATCGCCGACCTCGATACCGCAATTTTATCGATCGACCGGGCGCCCGTGGCCTGGTCCATTCCCGTCTATCTCGCCACGATCGGGCATGGCCACGGAACCACCAATGTCGTCGCGGTCAGTTATCGAGGGCTGCAGGTGCAGGTCGCGACCTTCTGCCGCTCACAATGGGGCGAAATCAACGACAGCCGCGATCCGGGGTCCCTCGACGATGCCATGGTGATACGCGACTATTTCAACCTCCATCCCGAAGACCAGCTGACCAGCCGCATGGAATGGATCGATCCCGACTTCGGCTATGATCCCGAACGCCTCGAGATCGGGAACTATATCGCCTTGTCCTCCAGCCATATATCATGGCCGACGACGGAAAAGATCGACGAATGGATTACACTCGATCCGTGCCACCGTCCCGTCAGCATAGCCGATACCCATTATGGCTGGGTCATAGCCACGGCTCCGTCCTCGTTCGGGGATAAATCGGAAATACCGGCTGATCTCTTCCATGCGCTGACATTCGCGCGAGGACTGGGCTGCAACTACCTGATCCTGGACCGTGATGCTTCCACGACCGATCGGCTCCCCTGTTACGAATGGTGACGGTCTGATCGAGGGGGAGGGGGGAGAGATTGAGGCGGGCGTGTGGATGCGCCCAGGCCCCAGGAGTAGAACCTCATGTCCTATGACGCCGCGTTTCGCTTTCAACAGGCGCTCGACCCTTCCGCGCTGACCACGCTTGCCGGAGGGCTGAACGTCCTGATCCAGGCAATCGACGAGTGCCATCGCAACCAGGTCGATGCGGAGTGCGATCCGGCGGTTCTGCTGCTGGCGCGTCATCTCGGCAACATTGCGACCGAGAACCGTCCGTCCCAGGCCGAGTTGCGCCGTGCTTGCGTCGAAGCCGTCGGCGCTGTCGAACGCACGCCGATCCTGGTGACGCTGGCGCGACGCGGCGTCGACTATGACAGCGACGCGAAGGCCATTTTTCACAAACAGGGCCGCAAGGCGATGACGCGGCTCGCCAAGGCGCTCGGTCTCGAACGCGGGCAATTCGAGTTGCGTTCCAACATGGCGGGTATCGCCTGCTCGGGCGAAATTACGATTCATGCCGCTCATCTCTATATCCAGTTCGATCTGGGCTGCATGGGACCGGGCTACGAGGTCATGTTCCGCACCTGCTCGGGGACCAAGGACTATGTCGGTGGCCGCAACCATTTCGCTTCCGTAGCGGAACTGATCGAGCCTGCCAGGCTCGCTGAACGTATCCGCCGCGATCTCGATCTTCCCCAACCGGACGCCGCTGCGACCCGGCTCTTCGCCTGAGGACAGTCACCATGGAAATCATCGTCACCCGTTCCCGCATCGCGGGGACGCTGCCGCACTATGCCTATCGCGCGCTGGTCCCCGCCGACAAGGTCACGGCCGAACGCCGGGCACTGACCGGCACGGTTGCCGGGCCACAACATGTCGGGCGTCTCCCATGCGTCCGTATCGCACCGTTGCTGGCGCCCGACCGCTATTTCACGATGGCGCATGCCGAGCGAGCGGAGTTCGCCTCCGGCATTGCCGCCCTCGGGCGCCGGATCGAAACCTTGATCATCCAGGCCAGCTTCCCGGAGATGACCGCGGCCTTCACACCCATCGTCTTCCAGCTCGACTCCGATCCCGGCGACGCCTTCACCTGGATCGACATCGACGACCTGACGTCCGCTTTCGATCGTCTCGAGCCGAAATACGGCAACCTCACCGCCTTCGATCTCGGCCTTCGTCAGGACGCTGGCCGCTGCGCCGCCTGATGCGCGCACCGATCCCGCATCCACATTACCCGGAGAATTCGACATGGATATTTTCGTCGCCAACGGAACGCACTTCTCAGCACCGTCGAAGATCGCGAGCTATCACGCCAGCGAACACGAAGCACAGATCGCCGCGACCGATATGGTGAACCAGCTCCGCGCCGACCTCGATGCCGAGGGCTTGCCGCCAGTCGATACGAGCAGCTGGCAATTGGGGCTGGTCGGCGTGCAATTCCGCCACCTCACCGCACAGAGCATCGAAATTGCCGACATAGACCCCGATGATCTCGCCGAAACCGCAGGCTTCAATGTGTGGATCGAAAAGGCCGAACTCCAGGGGATATCGGTTCTCGCACTTAACGATCGGCAACTCTCGACCGTGCTTGCCGCGTTGCGCGACCACCAGCGACGCCACTGTGGGTCCGATCCTGACATTGCCAGCAATCTCGGCCGACACGAACCACTGAACCCGGACGAGATCGAGGATCTTTGCATGCGGATCAATGGCGCCGAGCAGCTCCCTCTCGAAGCCAATATCGTCATCACGCTTGATGGCGGTCTTGTTCAGGGTGTCGTCGCCGACCGGCCGATCACGGTGCGCATTGTCGATTACGATGTCGAGGGCGCCGATCCCGACGGCCTCCTCATGGTCCCACAGGACAATGGCGATCCCGTCTCCGCATCCGTCAGCTGTTGGGCAGTTGAGGGCGCCTGCATTGATCCGGAATGGATAGCCCGCCTCGATGCAGCCAATGCTGCGGACCACCGAGCCACGAAGCAGATGACGGCGGAATGCCTGCCATGAGCGTTAGCGGAAACCCGCGGTGAATGAGGTCGGCGTCGAATTCGCCTGAAATGGCGGTTGAGCCGGCCACCTAGAAATCCTGGTGCGACTGGTCGGACGCGCCGGATCGCATGACCCCTTGCGGGTCGTTTCCGACCGCAGCCCTCTACAATCTGGAGAATTTCTGCATGACCACTTCCGATATCGATACCGCAACCGCAGAGCAGCTCGCTCCGGTTGCCTATGCCGCCATTCAGCGTCTCGGTCAGCTCGGCCGCACGGGCGCTGTCGCGCTCGCCGCCCTGGTCGAAGATGACGACGCCGATTTCGAGGAGGGGGCCTCCTGGATTGGCGATCTCGCCGCCGGAGACCTGCGCGAATAGCTCCCCGACACCGACATTCCTTGTTTTCCATGAAGCCCGGCCATCGCGCCGGGCTTCATGATTCCGGGGAACACAGATGCACCGCTTCGCCCCGAAATCTGATGACCGCGGGGCCCTCGAAAGGACGATCGATGATCAGCTTTACCGCAACCTATAGTCCAGAGGACAACAAGATCCGCATTTACGCGTCATCGCGCCTCGATGCGGAAACCTATGCACAGGTCAAGGAGGCCGGATTCAAATGGGCTCCGAAGCAGGAGCTTTTCGTCGCTCCCAGGTGGACTCCGCAACGCGAGGACCTGGCCATCAAACTGGCTGGCGAGATCGAGGCGGAAGAGATGACCCTGGCCGAGCGCGCCGCGATGAAAGCTGAACGGCTCGAAGATCTTGCAGACAAGCGCCATGCGCAATCCAACGCCTTCGCACGCCGCGCAGACGAACTGTCGCAGGCCTTCTATATGGGCCAGCCGATCCTGGTCGGCCATCATAGCGAACGTGGGGCGCGCAAGACCCAGGAACGCATGCACTCGGCCATGACGGCGTCCGTAAAGGCGGAAAAAGCGGCAGGCTACTGGCTCGGCCGCGCCAGCAGCGCCGAGCATTACGCCAGCAGGAAGAATGACCCGCGCGTCCGCGCCAACCGGATCAAGACTTTGCTGGCAGAGCTGCGAGACTTTCAGCGCGGCATCAATAGAGCCCATACGGCACTGGCGATCTGGGACGAAATCACGACCGACGAACAGATCCGCGACGCGCTCCGCAACAGGGATTCCCGTGAACTCTGGTCGGGCTATGATCTCTACTACAAGGTCGACAAGGGCGAGATCGCGCCCGGCGACGCACGGCAACAGTGCATCGACGGGGCAATGGTCACCGTCAATGGCCCCAACCGCCGCCGCTGGATCGAGCACATCCTGCACCGGCTCGCGTTCGAGCGTTCCATGCTGGGCGATGTGCCTCGCTATGATGGCGAGTTCACCCCGGTCATCATCCAGGCCTTTGCCCGCGAGCATGGCGCCGAAAGCCCCAAATGCACCGTGATCGCTGCGGGCCGTTTCCGGCTCGAAAGCCCGGTTCCGCTTCCGGCGCATATCGCGTCGGCATCCTCTCTTGAACTGAACCAGGATGACTGGCGCGACCTGATGCAGGCTTGCGGCTACACCGTGCCGGAGAGAAAGGCTCGCCGGGCGGGTAAGCCGGGCACAGTACCGCTGATCAATCCATCGCGCGAGCAGGCCGAACAACTTCAGGAGATATGGAACCTGCGCATGATCGCAGCCCGCAAGGGCAAGCAAAGTGCTGCCAAGCCCAACGAAGTCCGTGAGACGGAGCAGGCCTTTTATTCGGCTAATTCAAAGGGCGACTATGACGTGTTCAAAACGGTGGAGATAGCTGCCGACGGTCGCCCCGTGCGAATGAAATGGCAGGGGCATGAGCGCGTGCGGTCCGGCGAGCCTGTCGCCCGCATCCGTATCGCTGGGCTCGGCCTCCAAATGTACCAGCCGGACGCCGTCGTCGTCATCACCGACAAACCGGGCAAGCCGTTGCCGATCGACCTCGACGCTCTGGAAGCCGATGCCCGCCATGCCGCGGCCGAGGAGGCCGCAGCATGAAAACCGGCGTCTCTTCCCGGCCCGCAGAGCCATCACGGATTGCGGTCCAGCCGCGCAGCGTTTTCGCACAGGCTGAGATCGTGCCCGCTGCGGAAACCCAACGCCGCGTCATGCCGACGGCCAGTGTCGAATCCGCTCTTGAGACCGCTGCCTGCCTCTGGGAGGCTGTGCTGACATTGCGCGATCATCCCAGTTCAGACCCGGGCGCCATCGCCTTGGCGCTGGCCATCTGCGGAACCTGCAATGCGGTCGGCACAGCTGACCTGCGGTTGACAGTCGTGGGTTGGACCAGCGCGGTCGAGGCGGCGTGGAGCGTGGTTGCCGACAGTTACGATCTGTCTTTCGATTGGGATTACGTGCCAGGCTGGATCATCGATCATATCGACTGGTCCGATCCTGCTCATCCCACGATCAGGCCGGAACCCGTGCCGAAAGATCCCGATCGTGCTCCGACCGACGAACCAGTCACCGCCCAGCCGCCCGCATGGCGGCCGTCTGCCGACGAGGGGAACTGATCATGGGGCGCTCGGTATCCTATCCCAGCGGAGCGCATGTCGCGTTCGCACAGTGGGACGCGGGCTGGATCGAGGACGATGACGATCCTGACACCCGCCATTTCGATGAACTTGCCGCACAGGACGATTGGGACTTCATCGTCGCGGATTTTCGAGAGCAGGTGCTCGCACTCTATCCTTCGGCATGGTCCCATGACGGCTGGATCGACCGTGAAGACCGGATTGTCGCCATGAACGGCTATGCCCGCTTCGGCATTTCGGAATATTGTGGCTGCATCGCATACTGGGTGGTTTTGCGGAACGACATCGACGCCGGCCGGGAAGGGCTGGCAGAACAATGGTTCGACCGGATCGGGCCAAAATTCGAGCAGCGGTTCGCGACGCTTGTCCGTCTGGGCAGCTTCTCCAACGGAGAGTCCGTCTATCGGCGCATCGCCGCCTGACTGCCCGGTCAGCCGATCCCATTTTCGCCCATTCCTCGATCGCAGGATTCCGTCGACTTCCCGCGTCTCGACCGCGCAATTGCGCCATGAAGGGGAGGGGGCGGGATGTGGGAGCGACGATGAGATCGCTGCATTTCCGGAGACTCACATGACTTTCCCCACCACTATCCAAACCACGGTCGGAGATTCCCTGCTGACAAGGATCACAAGGTTTTTTGACGGATCGGTCTCTGCGTGTCTCATCGAGGCCATCCAGAACGCACGCCGGGCTGGCGCCACCCGGATCGATATTTCCCGGATCGAGAGCGATCGGGGGCCTGTGCTGCGTATTCGTGACGACGGGTGCGGCATCGCCGATCCGGTCAAGTTCCTGACGCTGGGCGACTCCGGTTGGGATGAGAAGATCGCCCGATCCGAAGATCCAGCGGGCATGGGCGTATTCAGCCTTGCGGGGCGCCATGTCACGGTCCGTTCCCACGCGGCCGAACTGGACGCGGCCTGGCAGGTGACCATCACCCCCGACGCCTGGGAAAGCGGCATGCCGCTCGATCTTGCGCCGACGGCCATCGACAAGGGCACCGAGATCGAGGTCGACATGGCCGAAGACTGGGTGAACGCACTCGAGCAGGCAGTGAAGGACGCCGCGCGCTTCTGCCCGGTGCCGGTCTGGCTCGACGGCAAGAGGCAACCCCACGAAAGCTTCCTCGCCGGTGCGGCGCGCGTCGAGAAATGGAACGGGTGCAACATCGGCATCTACAGCGACACCATTCATGTTCCACGCGAATTGGCGCGGATCAACTTCCATGGTCTCACGGTGCCTTGCCGGCTGCCGCATATCCATGACGGGGATGGAGATCCTGGCTGGTATGCCAAGGTCGACATCATAGATGCAGGCCACCTGCAACTCGTGCTACCTGCACGCAAGGAAATGGTGCAGGGGCCCGCGCTCGAGGCGTTGCACGAGGCCTGCGAGGCGGCGATCTTCCGCACTATCGCCCACAAGGGTCACCATCGGCTGTCCCATGCCCATTGGCTGCGGGCCAAGGCGCTCGGCGTGTTCCTCCCTGAAGCCGCGCCCTGGCTCTCGGCCTGGACGCCGCGCACCGCGGAAGCGGATAGCACCATGTTCGGCGAGCGGGTGGCGGGTGAACCGATGATCCTGATGCCGACCGACCAGGCCCATATCGAGCAGTGCGCCGCGCGCGCCCTCGCGTCGGGACAATTGCACGGCGCGACCCCGGTCGAGCCCGTCGACGATTTCGCGGGATACGCCTGGTATGATCAACTTCCGCGCGTGCTCGGATGGTCCTTCCGGGTCGACCGGGGCGAGGGCGACGTCTTCGACTATGCGGCTGATACGCAGCTGTCGCAGGTCCTGGTCTCCGGGCGCGTCGACGCGATCGAACTCGAAATCGCCATGCAGGCGTCAGCCGTTTCCGAGGAACCTGCCGAAATCCTCTCGCTGCCTGCGGATGTGCTGATCGTTCCCGATGACTGCTCGACCGAATTGGAGAACGTCGCCATCCTGCTCAGCGCCGACTGTACGATCACACCCAGCGAACTCGCCTGGCTGCTCGAAGCCGCCTGCTTCTACCACGTCGACGATTGTGATGCCGACAGCTATCATACCCAGCAGGCGGCATTCGACATGCAGGCGCGCTTTACCGCGAACATGTTGCTGCTCGGCGAAGATGCCGCGGTCCTCGAACGAGTCCGCGAGGCGATCCGCGAGCATGTCGCCTGGCTGATCCCCAAGGATCGGGCAATCCGGATGCAGGCTGTCAATTATCTGGTCGAGGCCAGCTTCGCGGACAATGACGACGAGGCCGCTCTCAGCGCCGCCGAATAACCCATTCTCTTTCCGGCCTGCCCGGCGCGTCATCACGCGCGCCGCGGCACGCCATGTCCATGAGGAATCGTCCCATGACCCAGGCTCTGCCATTCAGGAAGATTTTCGACGGCGTCGCGACGCGCGAGCAGATGTTCGAACTGTTCAACCGCGTTCCCGATTGCCCGTTCGAGGATCGCATTTCGGGGAAGGCATTTGAGAATACATGGTTCGAGATTGAACTCGAATCCTACGAATCCATGCTCGGGGAACTGCCGCCGCTCTTCATGCGCGCCGGGATGTTCGCCTGGTCTGAACTCAAGGCCGGTTTCGTCGGTTCGGTCTTCTTCGCCATCACGATCGGACGCAAGCGCTGGTTTACCGGTTATTGCAATCTTGGAGATCGCCATAGCCCCGACGCGATGCGGGCGGCAATCATAGCCCATGAGACAGCCGCCGCTCGGGGCATGAACCGCGAGCAGAAGCTCGAACTGATCTGGTCGCGCACGCACGCTGATTTTCGTGGTCTTGCAGGCGAGGCCGATCCCGATGCGTGGCCCCCGGAAGACCGGGGCAAACGCACGATCGTCATTTGTGAACCGGACGGCGGTTCCGCTTTGAAACTGCTCGAACGCCTTACCGATGATGAGATCGACCACCGGCTGCCGTCCGGGCCGGCGATCTAGCCTGCCGGGTGCTGTTCCATCCTTTCCATCCAGGAGCTGAAAGATGGCCAATCACTATCTGCAAACGGCGTTCGCCATTCCGCTGATGCCGCAGGAAGCAATCCTGCTCAAGGAATGCTTCGCCGTATCGACCCAACTGTCCAGCGACTTCGCCGAACTCTCGTCTAACGGGATGCAAGCGGTGAAGACCTATTACGCGTCGCTTAGCGAGGGATTCAGGAACACCTTCCCGAACAAACCGGAGGAGGAAGATCCTTTCGCGGACTTTCTCGATCTCTGGTCGGATCCGGGCTTTCCCGAGTTCGATGCCGATCTCATCATTCAAGGCGACCCGGAGGCCAAGACACAGTTCGCGTTCATCAGCGGCCATGAAGCCGACGTTCCGGCCCTCGCATCGCTGATCCAGAAAGTCTGCAAATCCGCGCTGCCGTTCGGCTTTCAATGGGCGGAGGTGGCCGACAAGGACATCGCTGACGGTTTCGGAGGCGGCTACTATGTCGTCACCGATACCGAGATATTCGGCGGCTCGACCCGGTGGCTCATGAAGGAGACGCTGCAAACCTTGCGGGCAGGAGCATGATCATGGCGGAACGCATCAACGCACGCGTCACCCTCCATGTCGAGGTGTTCGACGCCAAGGAGCTCTGGCAGCACGCATACGGGACCTACGAGGAGCAGAACGGCACAGCCGATCAGGGCGACTTCGAGGAGATGTACGGGACCGAGGACGATCCCGACATCGGGGAATGCATTCGCATGATCTTCGATCCGGGTGAAAGCCCGCCCTGCCTCCAGATCGAGGATAGCTCGGTCGAGGTTACGCTTGTGCTGTTGGAAAACCGATATCCGCTCTTCATCGCAGATCGCGGCGAGCCTGGGATCATAAGCGCCGAGCCTAAAGGCGCGCATCACCCCGAATATGGCGACGCGCTCGATATGATCGAGCCGGATACCGAGAGGGTATTCGCGCGATCGCAGGAGTGCCTCGACCACCATAGCAACCCGGCGCAATGGATCGAGAGCGTCCGGGCCAGGATGATGAAGCGGCTCTGAGGCCGCCAACAATCCGTCCATCCCCGACATAGCACCGGACACCTCGTGCGCCGCGTCCGGTCGCGCCCGCGAAGGAGATTTTCGATGAACGACGATCAATTCGACGCGCTGGTCGATGACGCTACCCATGCGGTCAACGACCTCATTCCCGACACTGTGCTGGACGGTCTTCGCGATAGTGAAAGGTCGGATCTGCTTTTCCAGATCAATGACGCGCTGACGCCGATTCTGCGCGAGGTAATCGACAGGACCGACAGCGGCAGCGACAATCCGACCCGCTCCAGCACGATTGCTGCTCTGATCTCCGAGCTGCTGGAAACCCATGCCCAAAAGTGTGACGAGGGCGGCGATTGTGCCAATGACCGCCCGCGGCATGTGATCTCGGAAGTTTACGGAACCAGCGCCAATATCGACAGCCTCGCGATCTGCGAGATCGAAATGGGCACGCAAATCTACCTCGTTCTGGACGATCATTCCGCCTTCCGCATCGCCGTGGAGGCGGTCTCCCCATGATCGAGATGCACTTGGCGCTTAGCGCGCTCAGGCGAGTAGCGCTCGTTTCTACCCAGAGCGAACTCGATGCTGCCAGGATGGAAGCCGCCGATATCCTCGATCAGGCCGGTTGGGAGAAATCGGCTCGCATCGTGATCGACAGCATCGGTCGCCCGGTTGCCTCCGACGATCAGGAAGGCCCGTCCCGACAAGGCTGATCCCGCATCGGCTATGCCTGCCTACCGGGCAGCAAAGCTGCCTCACCTCAACATCATGGAGGATATCATGGCCCAACTCTCTCCCCTTCGCGAGCGTTTGGCGAGCGCCGAGCACGCATATGCCTGCGCGATTCAGCGCCGCAGCGCCACCGGCCGCAACCAGTATGTCATCCGCACCGGCAGCCCGCTCCAGCCGTTCCGCGTCACGGAGACCCGGCCGGCGAGGGACGAAAATCTCGTTCTGCACGTCGCCTGAGACAAATCCTATCGTCGAGGAGGCGCCAATGAACGCTGCCGATCGATACCCGATCGAGCCGGGTATGTGGATCAGGACCGAGGAAAACGAGAAGCTCTTCTTCCTGCGATATTCATCGACCGGCCATTGGGGCTTCTTTTCCGAGGAGCGTCATCACACCGCGCGGGAATACAAGCTCCCGCTCGCGGGCCTCAAACCCTGGCACAAGGAACGCCGCCCATGAAAACGCACGCGATGGCGAGCGGCCTTCGGGTCACTCTCAGCAAGACCGAACTGCAGGCATTGCTTGCGCTCGCGCGATACGGCGCTGAACAGATTGCGGCCGCGCACCACTCTTATATCGTGCCCAAGCGACAGGAAGCCGTGGCGGCCGGCGTCATCCAGGGCCTCGAACAGGGTCTGTCGTCGGTCCGCTGGAAACAGGCGGAGGCCAAGGCAAGACGCGACGCACCGAAACGCGAGGCCGAGCGGCGTGCAACGCGCGAGCATCATGCCCAGATCGACGGCTATACCGTTTGGGGGATGTTGAGTGACTGGACCGATCTCTCCGATGACCCCGACCGGCGCCAGTGGGCGGACCTGTTAAATCCTCTGACCGAAGCGCGTGAGCAGGCAGAAATTCGCCGGAATGTCTGGCGGATATACATCAGCAAGGGCAGCGCGGCGGCGGACGATCTCATCGTCTATCCGGGCGATTGCACGCAAACCGCCGATCGTCAGGAAATCGAGGTGCTCGCCCGACGGATCATCGCGCAACATCGAGAATGACGGGATCGCGCCGGCAAGATATGCGCGCGCCCTCGGAGGGGACCACAGGATCGGCCATTGCGAAAGGGCCCGCAAGGAGGGGAGTAGGAGGGGCTGGCGGTGAACTTCCCTGGGAGCTTGCCATGACCGCCAGCGATTCTGCCACATACCATCGCGTATCCACGCCGCCCATATTCATCTCCGGATCGCTCTCCATCCGACAGCTTCCGGCCAGCGTAATGAAGCGGCTCGGCGCCGTCATCGACAAGGAGTTACCCGTCGTGATCGGCGACGCCCCTGGCGCGGATGCGGCCGTCCAACGATTTCTTGCCGATTGCGGTGTGCGTCACGTCACGATCTTCTGCGGAGGTTCCGTCCCCCGGCACAATATCGGCATATGGCCGGTCCGGCAGATCCGAGCAGATGCTCCTGCGGGCACGCGCGCCTTCCATAGCGCAAAAGATCGGGAAATGTGCCGCCTCGCCGGTGTCGGATTCGTCATATGGGACGGAGCGAGTCAGGGCAGTCGCGCCAACATCCGGCGACTATGCGAGCGCGGGCGGTATGTCGTCGTCTATCTTCGCCCTGAAGACCGTTTCGTCACCCTCGCCAGCGATGCGGAACGGATGGCGTTTTTGGCGTCATCTATCCATAGCGATGGAGTGTGATCATGCCCTCTTCTGACATCGACATATTGCCGTCGCGGGTAGGGACAGCGCCTATCAGCTGGCTCCCGATTTTTCGGACTGCTGGTAGCGCCGTCATGCACGGCGCGCGCGCAAGCGCCGGCGCACAGACCGCTTGAAAGACAGGCTTCTCCTTCTTAGATAGTGAATCGAACGATTCGATCAATTCGGTCGAATGGAGGCAGCTATGCAGACCATCACCGCCAACGAAGCCAAGACCCGCTTCGGCGAACTTATCGACCGCGTACAGCGCGAGCCGGTGCGCGTAACCCGCCGCAATCGGGTTGTGGGTGTGATGGTTTCCCCGGAAGACTATGCAGCCATGCGGGCGTTCTACGCGGACAGGCTCGCCAGCACGCTACGCGAAACCGCCAACGAGGCCGCGAAGAAGGGCCTTACCGATAGCGAACTGGAGCGTCTGCTGTCCGATGAAGGGTGACAGGTTCGTTATCGATACGAATGTCCTCATCAGCGCCGCGCTTTCAGCAGATTCGACCCCCGCAAGGGTGACGCTCTGGGTGATCGCCCATGCCCGGCTGATCTTCGCCGAGGCCACTTTCGAGGAATTTCGTTCCCGTCTTTGGCGTCCGAAATTCGACAGATATCTGACCATCGAGCGTCGAAATCAGATTCTACACGATTTCAGTGCAATCGCCGACTGGGTGGAACTGAATGACGATGCTCTTCCGGTCAGCAGCCGAGATCCGGATGATGATATGTTCATCCGCGCCGCCATTGCCGGATCGGCCCGTTGGCTTGTGAGTGGCGACAGGGATTTGCTGGACATTCAGGGATTGCCAGCGATTACGATCCTGACGCCGGCGGACATGCTGAAGCGGATTTCCGCATAGGTCTGACCCGGGCGGCGCCACGCTAGCGCAGCTGCGAATGACTCTGGCACTCCTCGACGCAAAGTCTTCGCGAATGGGAGGTGCGGCCCGGCTCGATGACGAAGTTCATCTGCGACCGGCGCCTGCTCGATCCCGACGAGTTCGATCATATCGTTGCCTAAGCGTCCACCGATCTCATCGGCTTCCTCGACGTCGTGGCGAGGCTGCCGCCCGATCAACTCCCGACCATCGGAAGCTGGCTCGAGCGGTTCAACGCCGGCGTTTCCTGATCGCTGACGGTCCATCGTTGGACGCAATCCCGCCATTTCTTGCGAGGTTCTTATGCTCACCATCCAGTTCCGGGCGAAAATCGTGACGATCTATTACACGGACGACACCATCGCGTATCGCCGGATCAAGATCCCCAGCATCGCGCGCCACCTCTGCGATATGAACGCCTTTCGCCGCTCACGAAAATTCGGAGCCTATGCGAACAGCGACCTGTTCCTCGCCATGGTGACGCGCGCCCTGAAAGAGAATGGCATCGCGAACTTCCTCCGCATGGGTGCGCTGCCCGAAGGCGTGGCCGTCGACGAAAGCGGTTTCCTCGCAGGCGTCACGATCACGCTTCCCGACCGATAGGGACGAGCAGCAATGCGCTGGGACATCCCCGCGAACTGAAGGAGCTTCGACATGCAAGCCACCGTCCGGCTGACGGCCAATGATATCCGCCAGCTTCGTTCGACCGCCGAACAGATTGCACGGCGGCATAGTTCCGCCCGTCGCTTCGCAATCGAGATTGCCGAACGCGTCAACCTCGCCACCGGCGCCGCTGGCCTCAACATTCGTGCGATCACCGACGATCCCGACTGGGAAGATACCGATCTGCACACGACACATCCCTGGTCGCGCATCCGTGAGCGTCATACGCTCGCCAACGGCACGGCACTGTTCGACCTCTATGTCTATGAGCGGCCCGGCATCGGCGAGACCGGCGATCTTGCCTGCTGCGTCGAGGCCGAACTGGATGGACAGGGCCTCGCAGCCTTTCACGCCGATAGCGCCAAGAATGTCTGGCGCCGGTCGGACCTGTAGATTGTCCTTCCACCCGTTCGATACGATGAGCGAGATCACGCACAGCAACCACACTTTGGGAAACCCGCCATGCGCCTGTCGGACGAGCTTGCCGCCAGACGCATTTTCTAGCGGGTCTGGACCGCAGAAGAGGAGGAAGGAGGTGATGGGCGAGGGGCCATCATGGATCCTCCGATCTCCATAAGGAACAACCCATGCCCATCCATCAGCCATCCGGTCCCGCGACCGAACCCGCCGTCGACACTTCCTCCCAGCCGTCCGCCGATCTTGTCGCGCTGTCCAGCAACGAGCTGATGGTTGCGCGCAGGCTTGCCTATGACCCTGAAAACGACGCCCTTGGTGAAGGGGATCTCTGGGTCGAATATATGGAAAGCGAGGACGACTGCATGGCCGCGCGCCAGATCGTTCCGTTCGACACATTCACGCTTTCCGTCTGGCATACCCTTGCCGCCGACATGTTCGAGGAACGCTCCGATGAACGCGACGCATCGCAGATCGACCAGCTGATCGAAAGGCGTGGCCTTTTTCCTCATGACCCCGCCAATGGTCCGCGGCGTATCGCGCTTCCCGCAATCGAACTCCAGATCGCGCTTGAAAAGGATATCAAAGCAGGTTCGTGTCGGATCGCCAATGCCCGGATAAGGGTCGATGCCCTCGATCAATTGTCCGGCATGGAACCCGACTTCTATACCAATCCGGAAGCCATATCGACCGCGGGCTGGGACGCGCTGTCGGTAACGATCTTCGAACAGACCTGCACGGCACCGACGGGCGGGCGCTTCGGGAACATCTTCGATCAACCCGACCTGACAACCGGAACGCCGCTCGCACACGCCCGCGCCCAACTCTTCGAACTCCAGACGGCACTCGCTACCGCCAAACGAAGCCGGCGGCAGGATCCTGTCTTCAAAATCTATGTGCGGAGCATGATGGACGAGCTGCTCGCGATGCCTCCGCTGCTGGAGGCGATCCATAATGACCACAGCGGCGCATTCCGCATCGTGGCCGCCTTTCTCGACGATCATCATCCCGAATGGTCCGAGGGGCTCTCGAAGAACCAGGCATTCAGTCCCTTGCTGCCCCTGCCTGTCGACTGGAATGGCCACGTCGATATCGTCGGCCTGGTGCAGGACTCGCGCGCCCGCATGTCCGCCGAAACGGTGGGTGTCGCGCCGCAGTTCTTCGGACTCTATGCCGGACGCCGCGATGGCAGTTCCGTCTGGCTTGGAGCGGCGGCCTGCGAAGCCGATGCCCATGCGCTGGTGACCGGGTTGGGCTAACCCGGCCCCATATCGGCCCGCTCATTGGCGCGACAGACTGGTGCAACAACAGGGCGGCAATATGGCGCCCTTCGCGCTCTCCACAGGGGGAAAGGGGGTGGTTGGTGGATGAGTTTCATCTGGGAGTTCACCAACCATGTCCAGCAGCCAGCAAACCACGAACATCCCCGAAATCGTCGTAATCGACAGCATTACCTGCCCCAACTGCGGCGCAGCCGAGTGCTACGATGATCCCACGAGCCCCACAGGCAAGCGGTTCAACATCAACGCCTATAAGGTCGGCGACAAGCACGGTTACTGGTGGAGTCGTTGCAACCTTTGCAATAGCTGGTTCTAGAAGGGCAGGAGGATTTCCGGCTCCCGCAAGCGTAACCGTCTTTCGTCTCACCGACCCTTCGCTTGAGAAGCGTGACGTCGCGGAGGCCAGCATGAACATAGAGATCATCGTCGGCCTCCCGCATCTCAATCGTGGCCCGCTTCTCCAGCGCGCGATCGAGATGCGCTATCCGGTCCTCATTTCAGCGAACGCGCTGTCGCGATGGGATCGCCGCGAGGGCTATGCGCGCTGGGCGGGCTGGAACCTGCGTTCGCTGGCCAATGCCTCGCGCCTGGTGTCGATCGACCTCGACTCCGCCGGCTTTGTCGTCGCTCATCGCTACCGCGGGCTGCCCTGGACGGCCGATGACTATATCGAACTGGCCGCAAGCTACCCATTTCGGCGCTTCGCGAGCCTCGACCTGTGCACCGAAGAGGAAATTGCCCGCGACCGCGACGAAGTCCTCGACCGTATCTCGCGCACCATCGCGCTCAATCATGCCTGTCATGCAAGAGCCGCCGATCGCGGAATCGATGCCCGGTTCATGCCCGTCATCCAGGGACGGCATCCCGACGACTATCTGCGATGCCTCGACGGCATTGCCGGTATCCTTCGGCCAGGCATGGTTGTCGGTATCGGCTCCATGTGCCGCCGCACGGTGTCCGGTCCTGATGGGCTTCTCGCGGTGCTAAGCCGGCTCGACCGGGACGCAGACCCTGCGCTCCGCTTCCACCTTTTCGGTGTGAAGGGAACAGCCCTCCATTATTTGCGGCCGCTTGCGCATCGCATCGCCAGCCTCGATTCCTGCGCCTATTCTCTGGCCGCGCGGATCGAGGCGTGGCGCGAAGGCTTTTCGAAGACCGACGAGTTCGTTGCCGGTCATATGGAGCGATGGCAACGCCGGCAGCAGGCCCGGCTCGACGGGGGCGACGCCGCATTCCAGCATCATCTGCCGCTCACGAAACCTGCGCTTTCGGCCGGAAACGCATGGGACAGAGCACTCGATCTCGCCCGGGCGGAAATCCGCACTTTGATCGAACAAGGGGAGATCGCGCACGAGCAAATCACCGAAGGGTGGGTCGCGCAGTGGGCGGCTGAAACCTATAGCGCCACGTAGTAACGCAGGTCCTGGTGAATTTAGCCTCGGTCGCTGACCTATGCGGTGTGCGAAGAACTCACCGGCCTATAAGGTCGAGGACGCCACGCAGGGTCTTGCCCATCGATCGAATCATCTCCTCGCCCGCCTCACCTCGTCATCCCGACAGAAGTTCCAATACTCGTCCATATCTGCGAGCGTTAGCTTCTTCGGCTGCATCTTGGCCCAGGCATCCGCCATAAAGAGCATGAAGCTCATTGCGCCGTCATCAGAAACGGCATGCGGCTGATACACGATAGGCAGGTTCATCACGAGCATCCCTGTCGGAGCACTTTGTTTCTTTTTCAAAGCGGCGATAGGCGACCGCCCGTTTTTCACAGGTCCGAGACGCTCCGATTACGCCTGTCGCTGCGAATTCACAAGATTGACCGCCAGATTGGCGTGAACGACGCGCGGTTGCAACCACCGATCACCGTCGCCGCACGGCCTGGCTGTGCCGATGGGGGCAATTGCGGCCTTCAAGCCCGCAAAAAGGAGGTATCCGTGACCCAGTGTCCCGAATCCAATTCGGCCGAGCGTCATTGCTATGGCGTGATTCTCCATCATCGCGCCGAATGGTGGCTTGTCGAATTTCCCGAGCGCGATCCGGACCCTATCAAGGCATGGGCCCTGACCGGCCAGCTTACGCCGGCGATGGCGGATTGGTTTCGTGCCGATACGGGCAATAACGCCGCCAAGGCAGAGGTCCCCGCGTTGAACCCGGACAGTCGCTGCTGGTCTGGTGAATTCTCGATCCGCCCGTCGCCGGATGCCGTCGATCGCTTCGACATCGATGCTCATCCCTGGGGCTCCGAAGCGGGCGAACTGGAGACGCGGCTTGCCCGCGCCATGATCGAAAGCACGCTGTTCCCGATCCCGCCCGGCTTCCTTTCGGTCTTCACAGGCCTTCCGGACGACGATCGGCCCGTTCTTGCCATCCGTCTCAGCGGCTATATCTGCTCTACGTTCGAAGTGCTCACCGCCCGCTATATGCCGGTCTATCGGCCTCGATCGCCCTGGCGGGACATATCGGGCGAGGCCGTCGGCGACAGCGGCAGTGACATTCTCGGATGGGCACCCGCCCGCGATTGGATCAGGCCAGCATGACGCACGGGACCCGCCGATGCCGGATCGAGCTTGCGCCGATACAGCTGGGCCATTATATCTGACTAGCTGGTCAGATGGAGAATTCTCATGACTACACCCAAACGGGCCGGTGACGGCCCCGCACGCAAAGGTGGTTCCAGGCTTCCACCAGCGGCGCGCGGATGGAAGCTCGAAGACGCCAAGGCGCGGTTCAGCGAGGTCGTTCGCCTGGCCCGCAGCGAAGGGCCGCAACGCGTCACGGTCCGCGGCAAGGATGCCGTCGTTATCATCAGCGCCGACGAACTCGAAAGGTTGCTGCCGCCCGAGCGTAAGAAGCCGCTCGTCGCCTTTCTCGAAGGACTGCACCTCGACGGCGTCGATCTGACGCGCGAACGCGATAGCGGACGGGATATCGTCTTGTGATCGGCTGGCTTCTCGACACCAATGTGATTGCCGCGCTCATCAATCCGGGCGGCGCGCCGAGCGTGAAGACATGGGCGTCGGAGCAGCCCGAAGAAGCGCTGTTCCTCAGCATCCTGACGCTCGGTGAATATGACAAGGGCATCCACGCCATACCTGCCGACCATTCTGAGCGGTCACGCTATATCGGGGCTCGCGATGCACTCGAAGCGCGTTTCAAAGGTCGCATTCTGTCCCTTGATGACGCGATCATCCGGCGATGGGGAGCAATCTCCGGCGACGTCAAGCTAGGCACGGGCCATACACCGAGCGTTGTCGACACGATGCTGGCGGCCACCGCGATCGAGCACCGGCTTTATCTCGTGACCCGCAACGTCAAGGATGTGCGTCACAGCGGTGCGGCCATATTCAATCCGTGGGAGGATGATCCCACGACACTGGCGCTATCCTGACCAGTTGGGGGAAGGATATCCTTCCTCAGGTTCTTTCGAGCAATCGCTCCCGTGCGAGGTCAAGTGCGTGCGAAAGCCTTATCGCCACCACCTGGTCCTTGGGGTCGACGAGGCACTCAAGTGCCGCCTCCATGTGCTTGATGGCGTTTTCCAGCCTTGGCTCTTCGTCTGTCATGTGTGCTTCTCCGTCCCGTCGCGCTCAGTCGGCGGGCACCCTCCCCGGAGGAGGATGCCGGCCCCTGAGCCGGACGGTCGAAAGACGCGAACAATAGAACGCGTGCCTGATCTTTAGCCGGAGCCTGGACATAATACAGGCAATCCGGCCGCAAGGCATGCGCCGACTCTATTGTTCGGAGTTTCGACTCTCCGGCCCGCCACCGGCGGACACGCTCCTCTAAACCAACCGGGCAGCAACTGCCAGTCGGTTCCGAGCGAAATTACCGGATGCCGCAGGTGGGTGCGGGGTCTTCAGCGTGTCGATAGACGCGCCGCCTCGACCGGCCGATACATGTCCGCGCGATCACGCATTACACCCGTAAGCCAGGCGAGATGGCTCGCAGCGTCCGCCAACGGCAACGTGGCTACCGCGTCGAACAGGTTACGCTGATAGGGTGGACCGCTGTCGAGGATATCCACCAGCTTCTCCCGCGCGGGGCTATGGGGATCGGTGATCTCGGCATTGGCTTCGCGGGCCGCCTCCAGAAAGGCCTCAGCCAGTTCCTGGGTCGCATAGTAGCCGCTGTCGAGATCTTCCCCGAGCGCGAGGGCGGCGATCTGGCTGCGCACATCCGCGATGTCGGGGTCGTTGACCGCATCGATCAGCGACAGGTTGAAATCGAAGGTGGCGAGATAGTCCGCGATCATGGGGAAAGTCCTTTCATCCATCACTGGAACATAGGGCAAACATAGTCACAATGGAAATGATCCTCGCAACGGGAACGCGGTCATGAATCCGTCTTCCGCATGGGCCGCCCCGATCGGCCGGCATCCCGCGCCGTGATCGGGACGGTCGCACCCCTGCGTCTCCGGGGACGCCTGCGTCGAACCGAGCGCGGTTTCCTCCTCGATATGGAGGATGGCCACGTCTGGCGCCTCAATGGCGCGCAGGATTTCCCGCCGCTGGTGGACGCAGTCGTCGTCGTCGAGGGACGCAAGGCGAGCCCCAGCCTCCTCGACGTTCTCTGGCTCGGGCCGGCGTAGCATCCCCAGAGGCACGCTCTGTTTCCTTCCTCAAACGTCGCGCTTGCGGCACCGTCGCCGCGGACCTCGGCGAGGACGCCTCGGCCCGCAATCAGCGTCGCACGATGTCTGTCATCACATTCTGCGCCGCCTCGCAGGGTCTCGGCGTGCCAGGGCTGGTCGGGGCAAGCAAGGGCTGCCTCCGGCCAAGAAAACCTAGGAGTAGAAGGGGCCTGCCGACGTTGTCGCTTGGGGTAAGCGGTCGGCAGGCCCCTTCTACTCCAAGCTTTTCTAAAGGCCGCAGCGCGACGTCCCTTGCTTGCCCCGACCAGCCCTGACCCTTGAGCCCCGGCGACGGCGGCTCCGAATGCGATGACAGACGGCCACCGTCGCGTCCTCCGCTGATCAGGAAGGAATGGCTTCGCCATATTTTTCTTTGTTCGAGACGCTACCGCGTCCGTATTATTGGCTCTGGCTCACCAAATGCGATGAAATACTGTCAAGAAAACAATAGAATATACTCGAAAAAGGGGAGGGGGTATAAGTATAGGTGCAGATGGGGATTGGCCCCGGAAGCATCGTTTGGAGTAAAGGCTATGAATATCGGTGAGTTTAACCTTAACAAGGGCCGCATCATCGGATGGATTGCCACCCGCGCAATCGACCTGCCCAAGCTGGCCTTGCGCCCGGTGGAAAGCGAAAACGAACTGGCCCCGGCTTATGAGATCATCGCGCCCAATGTCGGGGGCCGTGTCGTTCAGGTCGGCGCGCTTTGGGAAGCCGTCGCCAAGAAAACCGGCGAGGTTTTCCTGCAAGGCCATGTTGATGACCCGTCGATGCCCGAAGCCCTGCCCATCGCGCTTTTCGGCTCGGTGGAGGAAGGCTATCGGGTGGCATGGCGCAGGCAGGAGCGCGACGATTTCGGCCCCGCCATTCGCACCCCCCGCGACAATGCGCCTTCCGGCAACCGTGGCGATGACTACGGTTTCGGTGACAGCACCGCCGATGGAAGCGGCGGACTGTCCAGCCAAGGGGCCGCATCCGATTTTGACGACGAGGTGAGAGTCTAGGAACCGGACCAAGACGGGCCGGGGGAGCGCAGCAACGCTTCCCCGGACCCTAACCGATCATCCTGCCATCAGGAGTCAGACCCATGACGAAGAAGTCAGCTAAGAAGGCCGTTAGCACATTTGCCGACCTGCCGGAACTTATCGCGGAGGAAACCGCAACCCCCGCTTTTGAAGCATCCTTTGGCGATCCGTTGCCGCTGTCCATCATCGAACACGGCGACGAACCGGGCGAACATGAGATGCCCGAACCGTTCACCGCGCAGAAGGTTTGCGGCGAACTTATCACGTCGCTTTATTGCCTCTTGACGGACACGCGGCTTGACCCGCTCGCCCCGGATATTGCTTGGGGTATCGTCAACAGCTTCCATTTTGTCGCTGGAACGGTGGAGCGCCGGGAGGATCGCCTAGCCGACAAAATCCGCGATATGACGCGGTGCATGGAACCGGGCGAGGTATTCAACAAAGACCTTGAGGATACCCAGCTTCAATGCCGCTCGCTTGCGGAACAGCGCGCCGCCATCGAAACGATGCGCGACTATGCCGCCGCCATGTATCGCGCTTGCTGGCGTCGCGCATGGGCACCGACCAAGGGCAGCAAGGCGTCATCCGTCACCACCGCAAGCTATATCAATGCGCTGGATTTCTTGCAGGAACGCGCCCTTGCCAAGCGCGAGAAGCACCAGCCGCAAGGCCCCGTCGTCATCTTTTCCGGCCCCGCCATCTGGGACGAATGGGAACCGCTTTGGGCGAAGCTGACAGAGATCAAGGCCCGCGTTCCGCATATGACGCTTGTTACCACCGGGCAGCGGAAAGGGGCGGACGCCATCGCGGCGGCATGGGCAGCGCGGGAAGGCGTCCCCGTTGTCGCTTATGGCCTCTATGGAGGCGGGCGCAAGGCTCCCTATCAGCGAAACCGCAAGATGGGCGAGCTTGAGCCGGTGGAAGCCGTCCTTTGCGAAGGGTCCGGCATCCAAGCCAATCTCTATCAGACCATGCGGAAACAAGGCGTTCCCATCCATGCTTTCCGCAAGCCCAAGGATGCCCCCGCATCCCGCAAGCCGCAGAACGGCGAGGGGGACACGTTCAGGCAAGCACGGCGCAGCGCCTGAAACCAAACGGCGCGGCGCTTCCCCCAGCGCCGCGCTACCCATCACACGAGACCCGCCAAGGCTGGCGCGCATCCCCGCGCGCTGGCCTTTTGTCGTGCCCCCGGCCGCCGCCGCGCCTGACGGCGCGGCGGCGGGAAGAACCAAAAGGGGAAGGGCCGACAGGTTCACGCCCCCACCGAAGGGCCGAGCGCCCCACCGTCATCCCCCTTTGCGGGCCTTGGCGCGGCTGGCGCTTTCCCCGAATGGGAAGCATCGGAGGCACCCGACGCCCCCTTGAGCGCAGCCAGCGCGGCAGCGCCGCCCAACCGCAACACATGGCCCAGCACGTCCCGGAACTCGCGTTCCGTCAATTGCTCGACCGGCAGCGCCGTCACCATTGCCGCATAGCGATCGCGTAGCCGCTTGCGTAGCGCAGCCTTCTCGACCGCAATCCTCTTCTCGCGATCTTCCAGATCAGCGAGCCTATCGCGTTCAGACATTTTAGGCATGACCAGTTTCCTTCTCAGGCTGGCCCGCTCGTCACGCGATCCTTGTCGCACAGGCGCACCCGCGCCACAAGCGACCCCACCGCATAGCGCGACCTATCTCCCCACATCGACCACCACCGCAATGGGTGCGCCCGGCAGCGGTAGGGATGACGCAGCAACTCCGTTGCTGCGGGCAAGCGACGCACGCGCTTCGCGGTTTGTAATGCACCGTACGCACGGGTGCTGTGGCCTGAAACTGCCCTATAATCAATGGTTTCCGTTGGCAGACGCGTCAGCCAGATTTCACGTTATTTGGCTGACGCGTCTGCCGCCTCAGTACTATTGCCCGAAAAAGCCCCGCAATTCCGCCGTTTCCGGCTGGCAGACACGTCCGCCACGCTGATTTTATTGTGATCGTCGCTTGTCTGCGCTATAGTTGCTGTGCGTCGTGACCTCCTTGTCGAAGCTCCAGTCGGAGCATCACCTTGGCAAGGGTCACAATCCGGATCGACGATGCCCTTTACGAGCGGCTGCAGCGCCGTGCCCGTAAAGTCGGCGTCAGCGTCGCCGAACTCCTCCGCCCCGCGATCGACCAGACCGCCGATCCCCGCGGCGGCTACGTCTACACGACGCAGGACGAAATCCTCTCCTGCGTCCTGCAGACGCTCTCTATCCTCGCGGCATCGGTGCGACGCCGGTCGCCCGAGACGCTCGAACAGGGCATGGCCGACGCCAGGGCGCTGCTCCTCGAAAAGGGGCTGCTCTCACCGGACGAACAGCCATGACCCGGCGCGCGGATCCCCACCTCGCGGACACATGCCCGGCCTCGCGTTCCCCCTCGGCGGGCTTCCCGTCCGGCCGCGCGATTGCCTGCGATTATTCCCTGCCGGTCAGGGCCATCCCAAATCCGGGGGCATGCCGTAGCGCACCGCCAGCCGTTCGGGGGAGGGGCCGGCCATGAGCATCTTCCGCAACGACACGTTGGGGAGCTGGACGCGGGGCGGGCAGGCGATCGTCCACAATGTCCGCATGACCACCCAGGTCTTTTTCCAGACCGTGCTGGCCGGGCTGATCCTCTGGTTGATGGGGACCTGCTGGTATGCGTTCGAAAAGTCGACCGACTATCAGCGCTTCGTCCTCGCCAAGCTGGTGGAGGCGACCATCAAGGCGGATGCGGCGCCGGGGACCAATGACCCGGTGCTGTTCCGCACCCCCGACGGGCGCCAATACTGGACCTCGGCCGACACCCTCGCCGACTCCGGTGTCGCGAAGCAGGCGCTCCACAAACTCGAAAAGGACCTCATCCACGGGGCGGCCATTGCCGGTGTGGTCGCCCTCTTCGGACTGGTCAGTGCCTGGTTCTATTTTACCAGAACTGGGAAGGGGCTCGGCTCCAACGAATATCTGCGCGGCGCCCGCTTCGGGACGGCCTCGGAAGTGCGGCGCGCGCTCCGGGGGCAGAAGAAGGGGGCGCTCACAATCGGCGGCGTCGCCGTGCCGGAAGCCTTCGAGCCCGAACATATCCTGCTGGTCGGCGCTCCAGGAACGGGCAAGACCAACCTCATCACCACCATGCTCGAAGGCATCCGCAAGCAGGGTAAGCGGGCGATCGTCTATGACACGGCCGGGAGCTTCGTTGAGAAATTCTATCGCCCCGGCAGGGACATCCTGCTCAACCCGCTCGACAAGCGCACCGACATCTGGAGTCCCTGGGTCGATGTTCCGCGGGAGTATCATTACGACCAGATCGCGGAATCTACGATCCCCGACAAACATGGCGATCCGTTCTGGAGCAAGGCCGCGCGCGGCACGCTGGTCGCCGTCCTGCGCAAGCTCGCGCGGCAGAAGCACACGCTCATCTCGGTCCTGCTTGATCGGGTGCTGCGTTCCCCGCTCGCCGATCTTGCCGCCTATGTGAAGGGCACCGATGCCGCCGCTTTCATCTCCGCCGAGGGAGAGCGCACCTCGGCCGGCGTCCAGGCCGAGCTTGCCTCGGTCATGCGCAGCTTCGCCTATCTCGACGATACCGAGGACGGCTTCTCGATCCGGCGTTGGGTCGAGGACGAGAAGGACGACAGCTGGCTGTTCGTCACCGTCAAGGCCGACCAGCTTCCTTCGCTGCGCCCCCTGATCACGGTCTGGCTCGACATCGCGATCAGCGCGATCATGAGCCTCACGCCCGACCGCGACCGGCGGCTCTATTGCGTCATTGACGAATTGCCGACGCTCCAGAAGCTCCCCAGCCTATCCGACTTCCTCGCCCGTGCGCGCAAATATGGCGGCTGCGGCATATTGGGGTTCCAGTCCTATCCCCAGCTGACCGCGACCTACGGCAAGGAGGATGCGGCGGCCATCACCGGCTACTGCTCGACCTGGGTCGCGCTCCGGGCGAACGATAGCGACACCTCGGAACTTATCTCCAAAAACCTTGGCCGGGTCGAGCAGGTCGAAGCCAACGAGGGGATGAGCTACGGCGTCAATGACATGCGCGACGGGGTGAACCTCAGTCGCATGCAGGTGACCCGCCCGCTGGTTCTGGACACCGAGGTCACCCATCTGCCGAACCTTTCGGGTTTCCTCCGTTTCGGGCGCAATCTCCCCGTCGTCCGTTTCACCGATCGCTTCAATCCGCTGCCTTCGATCGCGGCCGCGTTCGTTGAACGCACCGAGCCCCCCAAAAGGCTGCCGCTCGGCAAGGCCATCATCTCCCAGGCGTGGGCAGAGCGCCGCGCGCGCCAGGCGCGGGAGGAGGCCGCGAGGCGAGGGCAGGGTCCGGGACATCCGGACACGCCGCCGTCTCCCGGAACGGGGCAAGGCGATCTTTTTACCGGCGAGGCCAATCCCCCGCCGGCGCGGGAGCCGACCCAGGAGCCGCCCAGCCTGCCGGATCCCCAGGACGCCGTGCCGCAGGATGAGGTGTTCGGACCCACCGACCACAGCGATTCCGGCATGACGGACGAGGGAGCGCCGATCGACGATCATCCCGACGAGGAGAACAGGGTTGCCACCCCCATCCCCTTGTTGGGGGCGACGCGCGGCACGATCCGTGTGCGGCTCGACAGCCATGGCCGTTCCGAAGGCCCGCGTGAGAAGGCGAAGCCGGCATGATCCATCCTCGCCGCCTCAAGGGGACACCCGCCAATATCGGCCGCTACTATACAATCGGCGACTATTATACCAAGGGCGGCAACGAACCCTCCGAATGGGGCGGCAAGCTCGCCGCCAGCCTCGGCCTGTCCGGGCCTGTCGACCCCAAGCAGTTCGAGGAACTGCTCGCCGGCAAGGTCGGCGACCAGCAGCTCGGTCGCCGGCGCAAGGAAGGCATCCAGCATCATCCCGGCTGGGATTTCACGATCAGCGCGCCCAAGTCGATCTCGATCCTGGCGCTGGTCACGGGCGACGAGCGCATCCTTGCCGCGCACGAGCGGGCGGTCGGGGTTGCGCTTGCCTATGCCGAGGAACATGCCGAGCTGCGCCGCCGGGTGGACGGCGAGATCGTCCACGAGACGACGGGCCGGCTGCTGTTCGCGCGTTTCACCGAATATGCCAGCCGCGAGCACGACCCGCAGCTCCATACCCATGTCGTCATTCTCAACATGACCAACCATCTCAATGGCGACCGCATGTCGAGTCTCGAGACGCGCTCGATGTATGCCGAGCAGCTCGTCATGGGTCAGATCTATCGCAACGAGATTGCCCGCGACGTGCGCGCGCTGGGGCATGAGATCGTGTTCGATCCGCGTAAGGGGCTGTTCGAGGTCGAAGGCATGCCCGGCCAGCTTATCCGTGACTATTCGCAGCGCGCCGAGCAGATCAACGAGCATGCCGCGGAGCACGGGCTTGAGGGACAGGCCCAGCGCCGGATCTCCTTCTTCGCGACCCGAAAGGCCAAGGAGACGATCGGCCTCGATGACCTGCGCGAGCAATGGCGCGTGCGTGCTGAACCCTATCGTGAAGATCTCGACAGGCTCCAGGCCGCGGCGCAGGAGCGGGGTGAACGAACCATCGAGACCGATCCGCGCGTTGCCCGCCGCGCCGCTCTGTTCGGCATCCGCCAGAATGAAACGCGCGAGGCGGTCAACAATATAGGCCGTCTCTATCGCACCGCGCTCGCATCGCATGTCGGTGAGGTCCGCCTGGGCGACGTGCGGCCGCTCTACGATGCGCAGGAGAACAAGGGCAAGCTGCTGGTCACGGTGCGCCAGACCGGCGACCAGCCGCTTCCGCGCGGCCGGACATCGCGCCGGACCGCCAAACTCGAACTCGCCCTGTCCGAGCATCTGTCGCTGGCCATGGGCGATGCGAAGCCGGTTGCCACCCGTGAACGGCTGGAAGAGGCTGCGACGGCCGCCAGGCTGAAGCCCGAACAGACCGCGGCGCTGATCGCCATCGGCAGCGGCACAAACCGGGCGGTCGGCGTGCATGGTGTCGGCGGCGCAGGCAAATCCACCCTGGTCGCCGCGTTGGTCGATGCGACCCGCGACGACTATACCACCGTGGCGCTCGCACCGACCTCTTCGGCGGCGGCGGAACTCGGGCACAAGGCGGGCATCGAATCCCGCACGCTCGCCTCGCTGCTCGCGAGCGGCGGTTATGGCATTACCGACAGGCATATTCTCGCGCTCGACGAGGCGGGCCAGCTCGGCAACCGCCAGGCGCTGCGCGTGCTGGAGATCAGCCGCGCGACCGGCGCGCGTCTCATATTCCTCGGCGACAATAAGCAGACGGGCGCGATCGAGCAGGGCAAGGCCTATTGGCTGCTCCAGCAACTCGGGCTGCCGACTAGCCAGCTCAAGGAGTCGCGGCGCCACCTGACCGACGCGACGCAGGAGGCCGCGGACATGGCGCGCAAGGGCGACTATGCCGCGTCGCTCGCCGCGCTGGATCGCGTGACCACCGGCGACACCGCGGAGAACCTCGCCAAGGCGATGGTCGCCGATTGGACCCGGCTCAAACCGGAGATACGGGGCGAAACCAATATCCTCGTCCTCGACAACGCGACCCGTCTGATCGTCAACAGCCATATCCGCGAAGTCCTGAAACGCGAGGGCACCGTCGCGGCCGAAGACCATCGGCTCGAAGTGCTGACCCCGTCCGGCCTGACCGACCAGGAAAAGCAGATGGCGCGCTTCTACAGCGCGGGCCAGGTGCTCAAGTTCACGCGCGACAATCCCAGGCTGGGGATCGCACGCGACGCCGACTATCGCGTCGTCGGGGTCGGCCGGAACAATCATGGCCGCCAGGTCGTGCGCCTGGTCGACGAGCATGGCCGCCAGATCGAATGGCGTCCGGGCCTCGGCAAGGCGGCGCATGTCAATGTGTTCCTGCCTGAGAAGCGCGACCTTGCCCAGGGCGACCGCATCCAGTGGCGGCTGGTCAACAAGGAACTCGAGGTCAAGAATGCCGAACGCGGCACCGTTCTGGCGCTCGAGGGCAATATCGCGACGATCAGATGGGACCGCGGCGAGCGCGTCCAGCAGGTCGATCTCTCGGTCCACCGGACCTGGGATCATGGGTATTCGGAAACCGTCTATTCGTCGCAGTCCAAGACCTATGACCGCGTCTATGCGCTGGCGCCTGTGGAATCCGGCCTCGTCAACGGTCAGAACTATTACACCGCCATCACTCGCGCCGCCTATGGCGTGAAGCTCTGGACCGAGAGCCAGCAACGTCTCGCGGAAAAGCTCGCCTCGCGATCGGGCGAGAAGACCTCGTCGCTCGAAGGGCTCGGCCGGATCAGGGCCGACAGCCACAAGATGCGGGGACTTCGCCACAAGGACCGGCACGACCGCTCCCGCGAGGAGAATGCCCGCGAGCGCGCCGCCCGTAATGCCGAGCGGGAGCAGCGCGAGCGGAAACGGCAGGGCCGCTCCGAACCCCGCCCGAACAGTCTTGCCGAGATCCTCGCCGGCCGCGCGCAGGAGGCTGCCTCGCTGGTCGACCGCTTCCTGCGCGGCACGATCGAACGGGACCGTCAGCACGCGCCGGCGGAGCCCGATCGCGCGGGTACGCGCGAGCCTGTCCACCAACCAGAACCCCAATCCCAACCTCAGCCGCAGCACGATCATGGCGATCGTGGCGGCGGGCATGACCGATAGGAGAAGATGATGGAACTTTTGCTGATGGCGATCGCCTGCGCCGCCCTCGTTGCCCTGCTATACCGCCATTATCGCGTTCCGATCCGTCATCGCTGGCGACGCCGACAGGCTCGAACGATGTGCGAGCAGCTGCGCGGACCGGATCGCGATCAGCCCGCCGTCTTGCACTATGCCCGGCTGCGCGCGATGGATCCGCTGGCGTTCGAGGAATTACTGCTCGAAGCCTTCGAGCAGCGCGGGCACCGCGTCATCCGTAATCGCCGCTATACCGGGGACGGCGGCGTCGACGGGGAGGTCATCATCGATGGCCGGCGCTGGCTGATCCAGGCGAAGCGGTATCGCGATGCGATCAAGCCTGAACATGTGCGTGAGTTCGCCATGCTTTGCGCTGCGCGGCGGCGGCGCGGCATGTTCATCCACACCGGTCGCACCGGCGGGATGAGCCGCACGATCTGTTCGAGCGCCGATGGCATCGAAATCGTCTCCGGGCAGCGATTGCTTGCGCTGCTGACCGGCGCTCCGTTCGAGCCGGATGGTCTGCCGTCTCGCGATCTTCTTCGACGTGGCCCCTCCGATTTTCGTGATCGGATAGTGCAATGAGGGCGTGTCGATCAATGATTTTCCAGGCCTCGGTAGCGGGAAGGGCGCTCACCAGTATAGCGATCCTGTCCGTCATACTGACGCCGGCTCCTGTGCTGGCGAAGCAAGCTGCACCTGGTGAGGTCGCCGAAATCGCCCGTTGCATCCGCGTCGCCGCGCGGGGGCGTGCCTGGCTTGAAAAGACGCTTTGGGGCTTGCGGACACAGGAGGCTGGCTGGCTGGGCGCGGAGATCGCGAATACCAACGGCACCCACGATCTCGGGCCGCTTCAGATCAACAGTAGCTGGGTGCCGAAAATGTCCCGACTGCTCGAACGACCCCAGGAGCAGATCCGTCATTGGCTGCGCTACGATCCCTGTTTTAATGTCGAGGCGGCACGCTGGATATTCCTGTCCGGGCTGGAAGCGACCGGAGACTATTGGAAAGCGGTTGGCGTCTATCATAGCCCAACCGAGGCGAGGCAGGTCGCCTATGCGAAGAAGGTCGCAAGCCACATGCGTCGGCGGTTTGGCCCGGACGTGTTTGCGGCAAGCCGCGGGAACCTGGTGAGGTAGTTTTGGGCGATGAATACAAGCGGTTGAATAGCTTTCAACGCTGGACTCCAAGGCTGGGCAGGCAGCCCGTTCGCTGCATCTGCCCTCCGAGGTCATCCCTTTTCAGCGAACACTGGGATCGTACCTAAGATCGTGCGCTGGCCACCTGCGCTTTGCAGCTTCCGCCCCAATTCAGCGATGCGTCGTTCGCCGTCCTCTTACGTCAGTGTACTCCTTCGATGGGGCTGGCGGACTTGCACAGCTTGGCAGGCTTGGTGGACGGCCTGCGATCTGCTGATCGGTGAAACTGACGACAGGCAGGCAATGGCGCGATAGGGTGAGTATTACGCCCGCGCCCGCAGTTCGTCGATCATGCATTTGTGTTGCCCATAACCTGCTCTCGATCTTGGGCCATCCGGCCGGAGCTGATCCGGTCAATCTGATGATCGAGCCGAAGTCCATCGATACACTCAGGAGCCTTACGTAGTGACGTTGCCAGTCGGCGCGGTGATGGTGACCACAAAAGAGGTGGCTGGGTGAAACCTTGAGGCGGCCTCTGGCACCTTACGCAAGCTGGAGATGAGCTATGTCCAAGCCGATGATTTTGTGGTTCGAAGACATCGGTATCGCTGATGTGCAGGCCGTAGGCGGCAAGAACGCGTCTTTAGGCGAGATGACCGCGGCCCTCGCTCAGAAGGGCGTGAAGGTGCCCTCTGGCTTTGCCACCACTGCGGACGCTTACAGGGCGTTCATTCACGACAATGAGCTTGCACCCCGCATTACGGAACATCTCTCCGCCTTCCACTCCGGCGGATGCACCCTTCAGGAAGCGGGGCAGGCTATAAGGAGTCTGTTTCTGGAAGCGGAAATGCCCTCCCATATCGCCGAGGAGATTGTGTCCGCTTATGCGGAACTTGGCCGGCGTACCGGCACAGAGCGTCCCGCCGTTGCCGTGCGCAGCAGCGCGACCGCCGAAGATCTGCCGGATGCGAGCTTCGCGGGCCAGCAGGAAACCTTCCTCAATGTCCGGGGCCGGGCCGCACTTCTGGCGGCCTGTCGTCGATGCTTCGCCTCGCTGTTCACCGATCGCGCGATCAGTTACCGCGATGCGAAAGGCTTCGATCATCTCGAGGTTGCGCTGTCGATCGGCATTCAGCAGATGGTCCGCTCGGACCTGTGCGGATCGGGCGTCATGTTCTCGATCGATACCGAAACTGGCTTTCCAAATGCTATCGTCATCAGCGCCGCCTGGGGGCTGGGCGAGACCGTCGTCCAGGGGAGCGTAAACCCGGACAGATATGTCGTATTCAAACCGCTTCTCGCGCAGCCGGGGACCGAACCGATCATCGACAAGGAGTTGGGCGGTAAGGCGTTCCGCATGGTCTATGGGGAAGGCGGAAGCCACCGTACGAGGATCGTCGAGACAACCGAGCAGGAGCGTCAGAGCTTCGTTCTCGATAACAGCGATATCGTCCAGCTCGCGCGGTGGGCCGTGGCAATCGAGGACCATTACCAGCGTCCCATGGACATGGAATGGGCGAAGGACGGCGAGACTGGTGAACTCTACATCGTCCAGGCGCGTCCCGAAACGGTTCAGGCCCAGGCCAGCACTTCGACATTCCGGCATTACCGCCTCAAGGAGAAAGGCGACCCGCTATTGACGGGCGCGGCGGTGGGAACAGCCATCGCTGCTGGCAAGGCTTGTGTCATCCGGACCGCCGCCGACATCGCCCAGTTCCGGGACGGGTCTATTCTCATCACTGAGACGACTGACCCCGATTGGGTTCCGGTCATGAAACGCGCGGCGGGGATCGTGACCAATCATGGCGGCACCACCAGCCACGCTGCCATCGTCAGCCGCGAACTCGGTGTTCCCGCAATCGTCGGCACCGGAAACGCGACCGAGATCATTGCCGAGAACAGCGAGATCACGATCAGCTGCGCTGACGGTGACGTCGGAACAATCTACGCCAGCATACTCGATTTTTCCGTGACGGACGTGGATATCGGCTCCCTGCCGGCCACCCGGACGGACATCATGGTCAATATCGCGAACCCGGCGGCGGCATTCCAGTGGTGGCGGCTTCCTGCCCGAGGGGTCGGCCTTGCGCGCATGGAGTTCATCATCAACGCGCATATCAAGGTGCATCCGATGGCACTGGTTCACCCGGATCGCGTGAGCGCTGAAGCTCAACGGCAAATACGCGATCTGACCAAGGGGTATTCCGACCCATCGGAGTTTTTTGTCGATGTCCTCGCGCGCGGCATCGCGAAGCTTGCAAGTCCCTATTACCCGCACCCCGCCATCGTGCGCCTGAGCGATTTCAAAACGAACGAATATGCGCACCTTGTGGGCGGCGACGCCTTCGAGCCGGATGAGGAGAATCCGATGCTCGGCTTCCGCGGCGCCTCGCGCTATTACGATGAACGGTATCGCGAAGGCTTCGCTCTCGAATGCCGCGCGCTCAAGCGGGTCCGGGAGGAACTGGGCTTCTCGAACGTCATCGTCATGGTCCCCTTCTGCCGCACGCCGGCCGAGGCGGATCGCGTGCTCGAAGCGATGGCCGAGAACGGTTTGCGCCGCGGGGAGAATGGGCTGCAAATCTACATGATGTGCGAGATACCCTCGAACGTCATTCTCGCCGAGCAGTTCGCTACGCGCTTCGACGGATTTTCCATCGGCTCCAACGACCTCACCCAGCTTGTGTTGGGTGTCGACCGCGATTCCGGGATTCTGGCCAATCTCTTCGATGAAAGAGACGAAGCCGTCACCCGCATGATCTCGGAAGCCATTCGCAAGGCGCACGCGGCGGGCATCAAGATCGGCATATGCGGCCAGGGGCCGAGCAACCATCCGGACTTTGCGGCGTTCCTGATTTCGGAGGGTATCGATTCCATGTCGCTCAATCCCGACAGCTTCGTGCGAACGATCAAGGCCGTCGCGGAGGCGGAGGGACAATCGGGCTGAGCGCCGGGTGAAATGACACTGATGCGAGGTACAGGAAATTGCGTCTACCGGTGCTGATCCGCCTGGGTTCACCCGCATATTGTCGCGCAATCGCGAGCTCGGGAAGGTTACCCGAGAACGTCGTCTGAGTCCGGCGGCATTCGTAAAAGCCCTAATGGCCCCATCCTGGAACCGCCGATAGCCTTTGAGTGCTGGCTGGAATCGGGGAACAGGGTCCGGCCAGATGACGTTGATAGCAACAGTCGGAATGAGCGCCGCCGGTAGCGGGGAGACGGACGGCAACAGGAGGTTTTCCTATGTCTGCCGTATCTGCCTTTCCATCCTTCTCCCAGCCCCGAATGTCCGCGAAGACATCCGGCGTCGTCGCGTGCATCGATTGCACCGATCGCAACGCGTGGATCTATCCACACGCTCTTGCTCTGGCTTCAACGCTCGACGTTCCGGTAACGCTGCTTCAGGTCTTGGACAGAGACGCGTCGCCCGACGCACGGCCTGACCCCATCGAGTGCAATCTTCGTCGCCGCGAGGCCATGCGGGTGCTCGATCGTTGTGCTGCGACGATCGAACCGTCCTCATCTCAAACGACCATTGAGCTCGCAGAAGGACCGGCGGCGGAGGAAATCTGCCGGTACGTGCGGGAGTGTGACGAAGGGATGGTCGTGCTGGGCAGGCGCGGACGAAAGGAAGCCGGCCGCGACGGCGTCGGGGGCACAGTCCACAAGGTGCTGTCCCAGGCACCAGGCCCTGTCCTGCTTGTTCCGGTGGAAGCGCCCGTCCCTGGTTCGGCCTATCGACGGATCGTGGTGCCGCTCGATGGCTCGCGCTGGGCCGAAAGCGTGCTGCCCCTTGCGGTGCGCCTCGCGAAGGCAGCCGACGCTGAGCTGCTGCTCGTTCATGTCGTCCCCACGCCCGAAATGATCCAGGCGCGACCCCTGGAAACCGAAGACGAGACGCTGCGCGAAAACCTGATCGAACGCAACGAGCAGGCCGCGCGCAGCTATCTGGATCGGACCAGGTCCAATCTTTCGGCGATGGGCCTTCGCGCTCGCGCGATTGTCATCCGTGGCGGCGACGTTCGCGACACGCTTTGCGCGTTGATCGATCGCGAAGCGGCTGATCTCGCGGTGATGTCCGCACGCGGGCACGGGCATCAGCATGTCAGGGACGTCCCGTACGGAACGGTTGCCTCCTATCTGATGGCCCATTGCAGTGTCCCGATGCTCGTCCTGCCTTCGGCGAGTCGCAAGGCGCAAATGACTTCGCCTGCCGCCAGCCAGAGCGTGAGATTGCCAACGGCCATTCAGGTCTGATTGATGGCCGATTATGAGGAGCGCGATCCGCTCGCCGGGGCGGCGGAGGAGGTCGCCGACCGTCATCGCCTGACAGGACTGCTCGGCAAGTCGGTGCCGCTGCCCGCATGGGCGCATCTCGAGGAGATGAAGACCTGGCTGAGGCAGGCCCGACAGGCGGCCGCCAAGGCCGACAAGCGCGCAGGCGCCGCGGCTGAATGGCTGCTCGACAACGATTATCAGATACAACGCGCCATCCTGCAGATCCGCGAGGATCTTCCCGGAGAGTTCTACGCGAAACTTCCGGCGATCTCCGGGGACGGGCTCGGTCGCCCTCGCGTGCATCAGCTTGCCCATGCCTTGCTGCAGGCTTCTCACCTGCAGGTCTCGCTGAATGGCGCGGTGCTGTTCGTAGAGCAATATCAAAAGAAGATGCCGCTCAGCATCGCCGAGACCTGGGCCTTCCCGACCATGCTGCGCATAGTCTGCCTGGAATTGCTCATCGGAGGTTTCAGCCACCTCTTCCCGGAGGTCGAGCCGCCCTTTGAGATCGTCGAGACGCCCGACACGGCGATGGTTGGTTTTGACGATACGGAATGCGTCGCGCGCGCAATCGCGAACCTTGGCGTGATCGCGACGATTCAATGGAACGACTTCTTCGATCGAACGAGCCAGGTCGAAGCCATCCTCCGGCGCGACCCGGCAGGCGTCTATCCACATATGGACTTCGATACGCGCGATCGATATCGCCATGCGGTCGAGCAGCTTGCCGACCAGTCGGGACTCCCGGAATGGGATGTCGCCGAGCGTGCCTTGCGCCAGTGCTATAGCAGCGACGAAGCGCCATCGGGCCATGTAGGCTTCTGGCTCATCGATATCGGACGGCCTGCCTTTGCCGACGCGATCGATCCTCGTCCATGGACGCCGGGCTCGATATTGCGACGCGCGCTGCGTTATCCAGGCCTGCTTTATGCAGCCGCCTTGCTGCTCGCGGGCCTTGCGGGCTTTGCTCTACCCGCAGCCTATCTGGTTTCCACCGGCGCCACCGCCGGATCCTGGCTTCTAGGGATCGCGCTCACCCTGCTACCCGCATCGATCCTGAGCATCACCTTCGTCAATTGGCTCGTGACCCACATCGTTCGGCCGAACGTACTCCCCAAGCTCGATTTCAAGGACGGCATCCCCGAAAGTTCGGCGACGGCAGTCGTGATGCCTGTCTTGGTCGCGCGATTGTCGGATATCGCGCCGCTGCTTCGGCGCCTGGAGGCACACCGCCTTTCCAATCCCGATGCCGCGCTCGAATTCGTGCTGCTCAGCGATTTCGCCGATGCGTCACAGGAAAGTGTCTCGGTCGATGCCGATATCGTTCGCGCGCTGACCAGCGGGATCGAGGAACTCAACGCGCGCTTTGCCAATGCCAAGGGACATGGGCCGTTCCATTTGCTGCATCGGCCACGACGGTTCAACGCGGCCCAGGGCTGCTGGATGGGCTGGGAGCGAAAGCGCGGAAAGCTTGAGCAGTTCAACGCCTTCATCCTGAACGGAGATGCGTCCCCCTTCAATGTGACCGTCGGTAGCATCGAACGGTTGCGGCGATGCCGTTTCGTGATGACGGCCGATGCCGATACCAGGTTGTCGGCCGGCATCGTCCGGCGACTGGTGGGGACGCTATCTCATCCCCTTAACCGCGCCCACTTCAACGCTGCGACCGGCGCGGTCGAACGAGGATATACGGTTCTTCAGCCGCGCGTTGAGCTGGCGCCGGAAGCGACCGGCCAATCCTTGTTTTCGCGCCTCTATGGCGGTGACACGACCATCGATATCTATTCGCGCGCCGTATCCGACGTCTATCAGGATCTGCTCGGCACAGGCGTCTACGTGGGCAAGGGCCTCTATGATGTGGCGGCCTTTCATCGGAGCCTCGAAGGGCGCGTTCCCGAGAATACACTTCTCAGCCATGACCTGTTCGAAGGACTGCACGGGCGAGCGGCGCTGGTCAGCGATGCGATCGTTTATGAGAGCTTCCCGACCAGCTATCTCGACTTCACCTGGCGCTGGCACAGATGGGTCCGTGGGGACTGGCAGATCCTGCCATGGCTCTTTCCCTTCGTGCCCGGCGGCGATGGCCGATGGCTGCGCAACCGGCTCGGCTGGTTCGATCGGCTGAAGATATTCGACAATTTGCGGCGCAGCATAATTCCAGCGAGTATTGTGGCGCTGCTGGTGGGTGGATGGTTTCTTCTCCATGGGCAGCCCTGGGTCTGGACCTTGCTTGCCGTCATCGCGCCCGGTGCATATCTCTTTACGGACCTCGTGACCGGCCTCGCGCAGGGCCGCCGCCGCGGCGTCATGCAGAACCTGCTGCGACGTCTGGCGGATCACGCGGGTCGCTGGTTTCTCGCTATCGTCTTTCTCGTCAGTGACGCGATGATAGCGCTGCATGCCATTGCCATCACCCTATGGCGTCTCCATTCGGGCCAAAGAAAGCTCGAATGGACGTCGGCCGCCCACATGGCGACGCGCAACGCGGCGCGACATCCGCGACTGGCGGCATGGCGTGACATGGCCGCCTCTCCGGTGTTCGCGCTGATCATCGGCGCGGGTCTGTTCCTTGCGGCGCCCGCTTCCCTGCCTGTCGCGGCTCCCCTGCTGCTGCTCTGGTTCATTGCGCCTGAGATCGCGATCCGGATCAGCCGTCCGATTGAGCCGGCAAAGGACACGCTGTCCGAAAACGATCGAAAGTTCCTGAGACTGATGGCGCGGCGCACCTGGCTCTTTTTCGAGACCTTTGTGCGCCCCGAGGACAACTGGCTGCCACCCGATAACTATCAGGAGCCGCCCGACGAGGAAATCGCGCACCGAACCTCGCCGACCAACATCGGAATGATGATGGTATCGGTCCTCACTGCCTGGCGCCTCGGACATATCGGCCTCAACGAGGTTGCGACACGGCTTCACAACACGCTCGATACGTTGGATCGCCTGGACCGCTACCGCGGCCATATTCTCAACTGGTACGAGACGAGAACGCTCGCGGCCCTGGAGCCCCGATATGTTTCGACCGTCGACAGCGGAAATCTCGCGGTCAGTCTGATCACCGTCGCGCGAGCCCTTCAGGAAGCCAGAAGCTTGCCACCGGTCGCCACGGATTTGTGGCGAGGGTTTGACGACAATATCGAGTTGCTCGCCGAAGCGATTGCGACGATCGACCTCGAAGCGGCCTCCGCCGCCGGCTCGATCCTTGAGGCTATGCGGGAAACCGCCCGCAGGATTGAGGAAGGGAGGCAAGACTGGGCCGAGAGGATCGACGATCTCCTGTCGATCGATCTTCCTCGCCTGCGCGAGCAGATTACCCTGATGGCCGAAAGCGTCGGCGAGGATGAAATCGCCTCCCTGCGGAATGTCCAAGCCTGGCTGGAGCGGCTCGAACATCATCTGTCCGGCATGCGGCGAGACCTTCGGCTGTTCTCGCCCTGGTGGGAGACGCTCGCGGCGCATCCGGCAGAGTGTTCGAACGTCGCGGCAAAAGTCGCCGACCTGTTGGCGAACGACCGGCTGCCGTCCACGCACGCGGGCGCCGCGGCAGCAATTGGCGTCCTCAATGCGGCGAGAGACCAGCTACCGGCGGAAAGCCGGCAATGGGCGCACGATCTCCAGGCGGCGATCGAGGAAGGCCAGGCGGCCCGGCAAGCGCTTCATGACCGCCTCGATGACCTCTCCAGTCGCGCTAACGCCGCCGCGCACGCCATGGACTTCTCGTTCCTGTTCGATGCCGGCAGCCGGCTCTTTCATATCGGCTACAATGTGAGCGCCGATCGAATAGATCCGCACCACTACGATCTGCTCGCCAGCGAAGCACGCCTCGCCAGCTTTTTCGCCATCGCGAAGGGCGACATAGAGCCTCTGCACTGGTTCCATCTCGGGCGGCCCATCACCAAGCAGCACGCAGGCCTGGCGTTGATATCGTGGAACGGCTCGATGTTCGAATATCTGATGCCGAACATCTTCCTGCAGAGCGATCCCCAAACCCTGCTCGGAATGAGTGACCGGACCGCGATTGCTATCCAGATCGCATTCGGGCGGTCACATGATATGCCTTGGGGTATTTCGGAGTCGTCCTTCGCATCGATGGGCGAGGACCGCGTCTACCGATATCACGCATTCGGCGTCCCTGCGCTCGGCCTCCAGCGAGGTCTGGGGCGCGATCTGGTTATCAGCCCCTATGCGACGGCGCTGGCGCTGACGATCCGGCCCGCGCTGGCGACGCGCAACCTTCAAACTCTGGCGGATCTTGGCCTCATCGGCCGATACGGATTTTTCGAAGCGGTCGACTTCACGCCCGAGCGGGCGCCTGACGGTGAACGCTTTGCCGTCGTGCGCTCCTACATGGCTCATCATCATGGCATGAGCCTTGCCGCGCTCGGAAACGCGTTGTGCGATGACATGCTCGTGCGCTGGTTCCACACCGATCCTCATATCCGCACCGTCGACCTGCTCCTTAACGAAAGGATTCCATGGGAGCTGCCGCCCGAGATCGCGCGGCTTGAGGTTCGTGAGCCACAGCCGGAACCCGACGAACTGATTCCGGGCCTTTACGGCTGGGCACCCACTCGGCGCCGTGGGGAGCACGCGTGGCAGATTCTCGGCAATGGCCGGCTTTCGAGCCGCATTCGGACAGACGGTGCAGGTGGGCTGAGCTGGAACCAGCATGCCCTGACCCGTGGGGACGCAGGTTTCTGGATCTATCTGCACGACCGGGATGCAGATGTTACCTGGTCGGCAACGGGCGGCCCCTTTTCTCGACCCGAAGACGCGCCGGAGGTGATCTTCCAAGCGCATCAGGTGGAGTTCCACCAGCGCGCCCACGGCTTGTCGGTCACGACAACGATCAATGTCGCCAATGCCGACGACCTGGAGATCCGGCGTGTCGCTCTTGTCAATGATAGCGATAAGCCCCGGACCATCGAAGTCACGGGCTACGCGCAGATCGTTCTGGCTCCGGCCCAGGACGCGGCGCGCCACCCTGCCTTCAGCAAGCTGTTCGTGGGGGCGGAAGCCTTGCCTGGCAATGACGGCCTGCTTTTCACGCGGCGGCCGCGCAGTTCGGCGGAACGTCCGCCCGTCCTGCTGACCCGTGTGATCGGGGATGAAGCTGGCGTTACCCTGCTCGGTCTCGAAGCCGATCGCAGCGCTTTCATCGGACGATATGGGTGCCCCAGGCGGCCCGCATTGTTGACCGGGGAACTGCCTGGTGGCCCGCTCGGCTGGACGCTTGATCCGATCTGCGCGATCAGGATGACGGTGGAACTGCCTCCGCGCGCGCGACGTGAATTCGCCTTCGTCACCATTGCGGCTGGATCCCGGCAATCGGCCCTCGAACTTGCCGAGCGCTTTACCACCCTGCCGTCACTCGACTGGGCTGTGAGCGATACGGCAAGTGCGGCGGCGCGCGAGATGCACAAGCTGGGCCTGCAGCCGCACATCGTGCCGCAGGCGCAGGCGTTGCTGTCCACTCTTCTCACCAGAGCGGCAGAGCCGGGATCGGCCGGCGCGCGCACATTTCGGCGCGGGGACCTTTGGGCGCTCGGGATATCGGGCGACCATCCTATTTTGATGCTGCGTTCCGGAACCGCGGAGCAGCAGGACCTGCTTCGACAGCTTCTCTCCTTCCACAAGCTCATGCGGCAGCGTGGTATGCCGATCGACCTGGTGGTGACGCATGAAGGAACGTCGGGCTATATCGAGCCCGTCCGCGAGCGTCTTCTGGAAGTGCTGAAGGATGCCGGGCTACAGGATCGCCTTGGCACCCATGCCGGGATACACCTCGTCGGCATCGGTCCATCCGATGGCGAGCGGGCGGCGCTTCTCGATCAGGTTGCCCGCCTCATCCTTGACGAAGCCGGCGGCAGCCTAGTCGACCAGCTTGCGCGATACGACCAGCCGCCGCATCCGGGCCCGCTGTTCGCGCCGGTCGGGGCGAACTCCGGTACAATCATGACGGCGCCCGTACCGCGCCCGGCTGATCTGCAATTCGATAATGGGTGGGGAGGCTTCGATCCGGATACGGGCGACTATACTATCTATCTGGAACCCGGTGCGCCGACCCCTGCGCCCTGGGCCAACGTCCTCGCCAACGACGGCTTCGGGACGATCGTGACCGAGGGCGGTCTGGGCTTCACCTGGGCGATAAACAGTGGTGAAAACCGTCTCACGCCGTGGTTCAACGACCCTGTCGAAGATCCTCAAGGCGAACGCCTTTATCTGCGCGATGAGGAAAACGCACGGCTCTGGACGCCGACGCCGCTTCCGGCCGGTGGAGACACGGCATGCCGCATCGATCACGGCCCCGACCGTACGTCCTGGCACCGGCATAGCGAAGGCCTTGAACAGGAGCTCTCCGTCATCGTGCCGACGCACGACACCGTGAAGCTTGTCCGGCTTCGCTTGCGTAATCAGTTGCCGCGTCCGCGCCGGATCACGGCTACCTACTATGCCGAATGGCTGATGGGCGCTGTGCAAGGAGAACAGGCGCCCCTGCGCCGCTCATTCTATGATCCGATCTCGCACGCGATTCTCGGCCAAAATCCCTGGACCGACGAATTTGCCGACCGCATCTCCTTTCTTGCTTCGACACTTCCGGTCCACACGCTCACCACCTCACGCTACGATTTTCACGGCGATGACGCCGACCCCACCAGTCCCCTCGGACTTCTGAACTGGGATCTTGGTCACCGGCAGCATGCTGCCGGTGACGACTGCTGCGCCGCCCTGCAGGTCCATCTTGATATCCCGGCTGAAGGAACCGCAGAAGTTTGCTTTGTGCTGGGGCAGGGCGACGACCTGGATCACGCGCGTGACCTTGTCCGTCGCTGGCAGGACCCATCGGCCTTCGAGACCGCGGCGCGGGAGTGTGCCGGTTTCTGGAAGGACAGGCTGGACGCGGTGCAGGTCAAGACGCCCGATCCCGCCTTTGACCTGATGGTCAACCGGTGGCTGCCGCACCAGTCGCTCAGCGCCCGCATCCGCGCTCGCGCGGGCTTTTATCAGGCGAGCGGCGCTTTCGGTTTTCGCGACCAGCTGCAGGATGTTCTGGCACAGATCCATGCCGATCCGAATGCAACACGGCAGCATATCCTTGCCGCGGCTGCCCATCAGTTCGAGGAAGGCGACGTGCTGCATTGGTGGCATCCGCCATTGGATCGCGGCGTCCGCACGCGCTGCTCGGACGATCTGGTCTGGCTACCGTACGCCGTTGCTCATTATGTTGAGGCGACCGGAGACAAAACCATCCTGAGCGAGCTGGTTCCTTTTCTGCGGGCGCCCCCGCTCACGGCCGAAGAAACCGATCGCTATGCGCGTTTCGAGGTGAGTGACTACACGCAATCCCTGTTCGTTCATTGCGAGCGCGCGCTTTCCCACGCCTACCGCCTCGGGTCTCATGGCCTCCCGCTGATTGGTGCAGGGGACTGGAATGACGGCATGGATCGCGTGGGCAACCGGGGGCATGGCGAAAGCATATGGCTCGCCTGGTTTCTCATCGCGACCATCCGAAATTTCACGCGTCATTGTGTGGATGCGGACCGGAACGAGTTCCGCGACCATTGGAACGGCCGCGCAGAGACGCTTGCGGCCGCGGTGGAACGGTCGGGGTGGGATGGCGAATGGTATTTGCGCGCATTCGACGACGACGGCCGTCCATGGGGCGCGTCGGAAGAACAGGAATGCCGCATCGATTCCATCGCGCAGTCGTGGTCCGTATTGTCGGGTGCCGGCAAGGTCGAGCGTACCCGATCGGCGCTCGCTTCGGCCAGACGATATCTGGTTCGGGATGACGACAGTCTCGTGCGTCTGCTGGATCCGCCCTTTGACCGCACGCCGCGTGAGCCGGGTTATATCAAGGCCTATCCGCCGGGAATTCGCGAGAATGGAGGCCAGTATACCCACGCGGCAAGCTGGCTCGCGCTCGCGTTCGCGCGCACGGGGGATGGTGATGGGGCCAAGGCGCTCTTCGACCGAATCAATCCTATTCAGCATGCCGCGACGGCTCGCAGCGCCGCCCATTATCGAACCGAGCCTTATGTCGTGGCGGCTGACATTGCCGGCATGGAGCCCCACCTCGGCCGAGGTGGCTGGACCTGGTACACGGGTGCCGCAGCCTGGACATGGCGGTTGGCGGTAGAGGAGATTCTTGGCGTTCGGCTCGTGGGCGGCGAACTTCAGGTGCGCCCCGTCTTGCCCAGGGACTGGGAGAGCGTCGAATTGACCCTGCGGCGAGGCCGTGGGTCTATTCATGTGACGATCGAGACGGATGATACTCTGGAGAGCGAAGAACCGGTAATCGAGGTTGAAGGGACGCTCTGGGACGCACGCGGAATCCCGTTCCCCGAGAACGATCATACGCGGATAGTCGTCGTGCGGGTTGCGCAGCGAGCCTGAAGAGCAATCCAGGACCGGGGCCAACGTGTATCCGGTGCTTTACGTAGCGCCCAGTGCTTCAGGCTCGGCTACAGGAACACTTCTCAACACCTTGTTGCCGGGGAGCGACCGATGAGCACCATTGAAGAACTTAAGGCTGATCTTGCCAAGCTCCGGGACGAAGCCAAGGTCCAGGTGCATCTGGGCGCGATGGAAGCTCGCGAGGAGTGGGACGAGCTCGAAACCAAATGGCACCATTTCGTTGCAGAAGCTCGCCTTCAGGAGAGCGGCGGTAACATCAAGGCCGCGCTCCAGGTGCTCGCTGATGAACTTCGTTCGGCTTACCTGCGTCTGAAGAAGGCGCTATAAATCTGCACCGAACCCCAAGCCGATTTCGGTACCTACTGTTCTGAAGGAATCTCCGTGACTGACACAGCCGCCATAGAAGAGCGCCTGACAGAGCGACTGTCGGAACTTCGCGCTCGGCTGACGCGAGTGAATGCGGATCTGGCTGAGCCCCTTAATGCGGACTCATCGGAACAGGCCGTCGAAGTCGAAGATGATGCGGGTCTGGAAGCCGAGGCAAGCTTGATCGTGCGGGAGGCCGCTTCGATCGATCGTGCCCTGGAGCGAATTGCGAAGGGCACCTATGGCGAATGCGTTCGTTGTGGGTCGCAGATTGCACCGGCTCGGCTGGATGCACGGCCGGAGGCAGCATTGTGCATCGATTGCGCGCGCGCCGAACAATGATCGGCATCGCGACCTCACCGGATGGAGAATCCCTTCGGCTGGGGCGACATGCGCGGCCTGCATCATTCCCCGTCACAAATGGCGAACATCCAGGACGTCCATGACTTGCGTTGCGACCGTCTTGCGGTCATCCGCCGCGTTGACGCGGTGCCAGTCGATCTCACCCAGATCATAGCGAGTCTGCAATTCGACAACGGCGCCGTTGGCGTCGGAAGCGTCATGTGTCCGGGCGGATACCCTCGCCGTCAGCATATCGGGTGATGCGTCGAGCCATATCCCATCGAACCGCACATCTCGTCGCAGTGCGACCTGATGGATCTCCGTGCGCTCTTCAGGCTTCGCATGGACAGCGTCGGCCACCACCGAATGCCCGGCGTAAAGCATGTGTCCCGCCAGCCGTCTCAGCTCTGTGTAAATCGCTGCGTTCGCGGACAGGGTATATGCGTCTTTGGGAAGCGGCGATTCTGGCGGCACGCCGGCAAGTCGCTTCCGCAGCACATCGGATCTCAGAATACGCGCGCCTGGAACCTCGCCGAGGGAATGGCCGATCAGTTTCGCTATTGTGGACTTGCCGGATCCGGAAAGCCCGCCAATGGCGACGAGCCGCGCGGGCACCGGTTCGAGCACTGCGCGCGCCAGCGTCAGATAGGCGCTGGCCTTTTGGGTCAGAGCTTCGTCTGAACCATCGCTCGCCTGTGCGGCCGATGTATGGGCGCGAATCCCGGCTCGGATCGAAAGAAACAACGGCACAAGGGCCACGCCGGCATCGTCCTGAGGGGAAATGTCCAGATAGCGATTGAACAGGGCATTCGCTTCGCAATGAAGGCCGCGGCCCCATAAATCCATGAGTAGGAACGCAAGGTCGTAAAGGACATCGCCGGTCGCAAGTTCGGGACTGAATTCCAGGCAGTCGAACAGGACGGGGCTCCCGTCGATCACGGCAATGTTACCCAGATGCAGATCGCCATGGCCATGTCTCACGCGCCCGCTTCGCGCACGTGAATCGAGCAGATCGGAGTGCTGGGCCAGCAGGGCGACTTGCCTGTCGATCAGGTCTCTCACGAGCCGAGCGGGAAGAATGTCGGGGAATCGAGCCATGCTTCGATCATTCCCGGCAATGACGGCTTCCAAACGGCTGCGCCCCGATCCGGACAGGCACGTCTCGGCGCCATCATGAAATGCCTTGATCCGGTCTGCGAGCTGCGTGATCAGCACATCGGTCAGGCCACCTTGGGTTGCCACATGATCGAGCAAGGCGTCATCGGGAAAGCGGCGCATCTCCAGAAGCCAATCGACAGGTTCTCCGTCGCCATCGAGGTTCAGGCAGCCCGCCGAATTCTTGGATACCGGGCGAACCGCCAGGTAGAGTTCCGGCGCGGTCCTGCGATTAAGCCGTAGCTCCGCTTCCAGGGCGGCGCGGCGTCTATCGGCGGTTGAAAAATCCAGATAGTCGAACTGGACGGCACGCTTGAGCTTCCATGCGCGATCGCCGACGAGGAATAGACGCGCCGCATGCGTGTCGATCCGACGCATGGGCTCTCCAGAGCCGAAGGCTCGTCCCTCGAGAAGGGTTATGACGTCGGCTTGCGGGTCTGCGTGGTGCCGAGGTCCCGTCGAAGCCTCCGGCAAACTGCTATGCCTGCCCGATTTCGATCTTCCGACTCCGCGCTGGCGCATTTTCATCCTTGGTCAGTGTGACGGTGAGGACACCATCCTTGAATGCAGCGGTGATCGCGTTCGGGTCAACGTCGCTGGGCAAGGATACCTGGCGCCGGAAGGAGCCATATCGCCGTTCGCTGAATACATAGCCCTTGTCCTTGCGTTCGGTCTCCTCCTTCTTTTCGCCGGCTATCGTCAGGAGACCGTCAGCGACGCTGATATCGATATCATCATCGGACAGGCCAGGGAGCTCGGCGGTGAGGCGATAGGCCTTGTCCTCATCGACAAGTTCAACAGCCGGAACTGGCGCGATTGAAGATCGATTGCCGACACCGAACAGACTGGCGGCGGGGCGGCCAAAATCTTCGAAGAGGCGGTCAATCTCCGTGCGAAGCCAATCAACCGGATGATCGAGAATTGGGCTGATCGGATTGGCCTTGGACGTGGTCGCTGGAACCTGATCATTCATGGCGGACCTCCTGCGAAATGAATGCTCGAGGTCCGGATTGGGCGGGGGGGGATGGCCGATGAATCAGGCCAACAGCGATCCGGCCCTCGAGCGAGGAGGAGGCTATGCGGTTGCCTGGGTGGGCTCTATCCGGAAAGTTACTGAGGGGCGTTTGGGGCGCTCACCATCTCACAATGGACCCGCGGGTCCATTGGTTCAGGTAGCAGCGCGCAAGTCGCACGGATGATGACAATCCGAAGAGCCCGGCCTAAAGAACGCCGACGGTTTGAAGCTCGTGGATGCGACGGTCTGGACATGTTTCCAGCGCTGAACTCCAAAGCAAGTAACATCATCGTTGAGATGGTTGCCAATTTTAATGGATCGCACGAGGCGCTGTTGATAGGCTTGAGACAGAAAGGGGTATCAGCGCTTGCTGCTTCCTTCTGACGACGAAGAGGCAGAGTCATCATTAAAACCGCTCCGCGATCCGGGAAATTCCTCCATTCATGGCAAGCGGGTGCCATTGCGCCACTGGTTGACCGTTCGATCCATGCCCGGCTTTTGACCGCGTCCCTTGCGGGACTGGCTATCGCCGTCATCGCGGTGGTCACACGATGGCAGCTTGGCCGGCAGATCGACGAGAGCGTTCATTATTTCGTCTCTCTCGGCGTGGCCGGTATGGTGCTCGTGGCGCTCAGGCCGGATATCGTGGTGTTGGCGGGCGTCACGCTCGTTACCCTTACGACGCTCGCAATCGTTGACGGTTGGCCGACCGTGGCAGAACAGTGGGTTGCCCTGTTCCTGTTTCTCGCCGCCATGGCTCTGCTTTGGCGGAATCACCATCGTACTCTCTCACGCGCTCGCGATCTCGCGGACGGGACGAGGATGCTGGCCGCAGAACTGAACCTGCTCATCGATGGGGCGGAAGATTATGCGATCTATATGCTCGATGCTGAAGGACGGGTCACGATCTGGAACGGGGGCGCCGAGCGTCTGAAAGGCTGGACAGAGGCCGAGATGGCCGGCCAGCTTACAGATCGGTTTTATCCGGCCGATGTCGTCGCCAGCGGCAAGCCGACGTCCTTGCTTGCCGAAGCACAACACCGTGGCAAGATCGAGATCGACGAGTGGCAGATTCGTAAGGATGGCAGTGAGTTTCTGGCTCACATTTCCATCACCGCGTTGAAAAAACCCGACGGATCGTTGGGCGGTTTCGCGACAATTGTCCACGACATCACCGACCAGCGAGCAACGCTGAGCTCTCTTCGCAACAGTGAAGCGCATCTTCGTTCGATTTTGTCGACGGTCCCCGATGCAATGATCGTCATCGATGAAGGCGGCACGATGGTGTCGTTCAGCACGGCGGCCGAGCGTTTGTTCGGTTACACTCAGGAGGAAGTCCTGGGTTCCAATGTCAGCATGTTGATGCCCTCGCCTTATCGCGAACGCCATGACGGTTTTCTCGAGCGCTATCTGCGTACAGGAGAGAGGCGCATCATCGGGATCGGACGCGTGGTTTTTGCACTGCGAAAGGATGGGACGACCTTCCCGATGGAGTTGTCGGTTGGAGAAGCGGCCGGCGAGAGCCAGCGGCTGTTCACCGGCTTCATTCGCGATCTGACGGATCGCCAAAGGACACAGGAGCGGCTAGAGCAGCTTCAATCCGAACTGATCCACGTCGCGCGCGTCAGCGCGATGGGGACGATGGCGTCGACGCTCGCCCATGAGCTGAATCAGCCGATCACCGCCGTAGCCAACTATCTCGAAGCGGTCCGGGACCTGCTCGACCAGCCAGATCCCGATGATCTGCCCGACATCCGGGAGGCGCTGACAGACGCCGCGGGGGAAGCGATGCGCGCGGGTCATATCGTGCGCCGTTTGCGTGATTTCGTTGCCAGGGGGGAGGTCGAGAAGACTGTCGAGAACTTGCCCAACCTCATTAACGAAGCGGCTGCCTTCGGCCTGATGGGCGCGGGCGAGAAATCGATCGAAACCCGCATGGACATCGATCACGAAGCTGCGACGGTCCTCGTCGATAAGGTCCAGATCCAGCAGGTCCTCGTGAACTTGATCCGCAATGCGGTCGAGGCCATGAATGCGCGCGCCAGGCCTGTGCTCACCATCCGCACCGGTCCCGACCAGGCGGGTTTTGTGCGTGTCACGGTGTCCGATACCGGCACGGGAATGGCCCCCGAGGTCGCTGCCCAGCTCTTCAAGGCCTTTGTCAGCACCAAGTCGGACGGCATGGGGTTGGGTCTCTCGATTTGTCGAACGATTGTCGAAGCCAATGGCGGGCGCATCTGGATGGAGCCTGCGGAAGGGGGCGGCACGCAATTCCATTTCACACTGGTCAGGGCAGATAGGGAGCAATCTTATGGAGGATAAGCGGATCGTCCACATCGTCGACGATGAAGATGCAATCCGTCGATCTGCCGGTTTCATGCTCAAGAAATCAGGTTTCTCGGTCGAAACCTGGTCCTCCGGTGTTGAATTTCTGAAAGACGTGAGGAACGCGGCCGAGGGCTGCATTCTCCTCGATGTGCGTATGCCTCAGATGGATGGGCTCGAAGTCCAAAAGGAATTGAACGAACGCGGTATCGCGATGCCCGTCATCATCCTGACCGGGCATGGCGATGTGTCGATCGCTGTAAGCGCGATGAAGGCCGGCGCAGTCGACTTCATCGAGAAACCGTTCGAGAAGGCGGTGTTGCTCGCGGCTATTGAAAGTGCCTTCGAACGGCTTGCCGACGTTGAAGGCAGGGCAACCCGCGCCGCCGACGCAACGATCCGCATCGCCGCTCTGTCCGGGCGCGAACAGGATGTGCTCAAGGGGCTTGCGCGAGGACTGCCAAACAAGACGATCGCTTATGATCTTGGGATTTCGCCGCGCACCGTAGAGGTGCATCGCGCCAACCTCATGACCAAGCTGGGCGTTCGCAGCCTGTCGGAGGCGCTCCGTATCGCGTTTTCCGCGGGGATCACGGGCTGAGGATCGGGACACTTACGTAGCGACCCGGGGATCGTTTCCTGACATCGTCCGAGGGACCAGCAATGCCGCTGGGCCGATGGTGTGAGATGTCAGGCGAGAATATTGCGGCCCCGTTGCGGGAACGCCCGCGTCTTCTTCTGGTCGAGGATGACGCCGGTGTTCGCCGTTCACTGCAGCTTCTCTTTCGTGCGCAGGGTTTTGACGTCCGGGCCTATGCGGCTGGTGCGGCGCTTCTGGACGATCCGTTATCGGGGGATGCCTGCTGCTTCGTTGCTGATTTTCGATTGGAGCAGAGCGATGGCATCGAGGTGCTTTGCCGCCTGCGCGAACGTGGCTGGCCGGGTCCAGCCATACTCATCACCGCGTTCCCATCGGCCGAACTGACCGAGCGTGCCTTGGCGCAGGGGTTCGCCCAGGTTCTGGAAAAGCCCCTGCGGGAACATGCGCTGACTGGCGCGCTTGCCAGGCTGACGGGCGTGGGAAAGCGCATTTGAAACGACGCTCGACCAAAAGGGAGTGCGCAGCATAACAGGAGAAACGTGTGACAGCAGCGGAACAGAAACAGCAGGCGCCCTATGATCTGGTTGGAGGGGCCGTCGTCGTCCGGAATATCGTAGACCGCTTCTATGATCTGATGGATCAGGAGGACGCCTATCGGGAGTTGCGTGCGCTACACGCCCCGGAGTTGGGGCCGATGCGCGTTTCGCTTGCCGGTTTTCTCAACGCATGGCTGGGCGGACCGCGAGATTGGTTTGATGATCACCCTGGCGTTTGCATGATGTCGGCCCATGCGCGCCTGCCGATCACTGGTGAGACAGCGGATCAGTGGTGTGACGCGATGCGCCGCGCCATCGCTGATTCGACGGTAGATCCTGCCCTGGGCGTCAAGATGGCCGAAGCCTTGTCGAACATGGCGCAGGGCATGGCGGCGCGTGCCGCGTCGGCAGCGTGACCCCGCGGCGCGAACAGGCGAAGAAATCACTATGACCGAGATGTTCGCGATGCAGCTCGAAGCGGTCGGCACGCCGCTGCGGCTCGTTGCGCGACAGGTTCCAACGCCTGGTCGAGGCGAGCTTCTCATCGAGGTCGCTGCTTGCGGCGTCTGCCGAACCGATCTGCATATCGTCGATGGGGAGATCGAATCCCGCCTCCCCATCGTTCCCGGGCACGAAATTGTCGGCATCGTTGTTGCGGCGGGGGAAGGGGTCGCCGATGTCGCGATCGGTGATCGCGTCGGCGTTCCCTGGCTCGGACATAGCTGCGGCCATTGCGACTATTGCCGAACAGGTCATGAAAATCTGTGCGATAGTCCCGCATTCACGGGATGCACCCGGGATGGCGGTTATGCGACCCATACGGTTGCGGACGCTCGCTTCTGCTTCAGGATACCCGACGCCTTTTCCAATGAAGAAGCCGCGCCCTTGCTGTGCGCCGGGCTGATCGGCTGGCGGTCCCTGCGCGCTGCGGGGGAGGGAACGCGGATCGGTCTCTACGGATTTGGCGCCGCCGCGCATATCATCGCCCAGATTGCGCTGTGGCAGGGCCGGGCGGTTTATGCCTTTACCAGGGCGGGAGACGACGAGGGACAGGCTTTTGCGCGATCACTCGGCTGCGCCTGGGCCGGATCATCGGAGGATGACCCGCCCGTGGAACTCGATGCGGCGATCCTCTTTGCCCCCGTCGGTGATCTTGTTCCGCGCGCGCTGCGTGCAGTCCACAAGGGAGGCAGGGTGATCTGCGCAGGGATCCACATGAGCGACATTCCGTCGTTCCCCTATGCTGACCTCTGGGGTGAGCGAACCATTGCATCGGTGGCTAATCTGACCCGCGAAGACGGCACAAGCTTTTTCGAGATCGCGCAGAAAGCCAACGTCAAATCCGTGACGACGGTCTTTCCGCTGGCTCAAGCCAATGTCGCGCTTGAGCGGTTGCGCAGTGGCGCCGTTGTTGGAGCGGCCGTCCTGGTGCCATCGAACTACGCGAAGGCTTGAGTATGCACTCGCCGCGAAGCGCCCTCTTCACGGCCCCAGGGGCGAGTGCGCGTCACGCGGTGCCTCTGTAAAGTTACGGAGTGCGGTCATCAATGGCCGGGGCCATGATGCGATCATGAGCAGCATTTCACAGATCAAACATGTGCTCGTCGTCGTGGACGGTGCAGAGCATTCCCTGACCGCCGTTGATCAGGCGCTTGCCTATGCCGGTATGCATGAAGCGGCGCTTACGATCGTCGTCGTGACCGAAAATCTCGCATTCGCCGCGGCGGCTGATGCGATGGCTTTCGCGCAGGCCATCACGGTATCCGAGGACCAGCGCGACGAACATCTGGCGGCCGTTCGCGAACGAACCAGGAATACCGCGATCGAAGTAGAGGTTCACTCGGTGTTCGAGGCCAGCGGGCTGATACCCGGTCTCGTGAAGGCTGAAGGCCAGTACGCGGATATCGCGCTGATTCCGGGTGTCGGGCGCTGGCAAAGGGATGGCTTGAGGCGCCGTATCTCCGAGGCGCTTCTGTTTACGGGCGTGCCGACGGTCATTTTGCCGGCCTCCTGGAATCCTGGTCCCATCGATCACGCCGTATTGGGCTGGAACGCATCACTTGAATCGTTCCGCGCCGCGAGGGCGCTTCTCAATCTGGCCGAACCCGATGCCCGTATCGACGTTGCGATTGTCGATGATCCGGGTGTCGAATCCGGGGAGCACCGGGGCGGTGTCCAGATCGCCCGCCTTTTCGCGCGACATGGCCATAGCGGCGGCGTTTGTCCGATCAGCTCATCCGGTAAGGATACGTCGGCTGTCCTTCAGAATTACGCAGTGGAGCAGAAAGCCGATGTGCTCGTGATCGGTGGCTATGGGCGTTCGCGCGCACTCGAGTTCGTGCTTGGCGGCGTGACGCGGGAACTGATCGATCATCAGCGCCTGCCGATCGTTTTCGTACACTGACTGGCGAACCCGTCTAACGGTTGAACGGAGGAGATCATGAAAGCTCTCGTTTATCATGGCCCCGGCGAGAAGAGTCTCGAGGATCGCCCGAGGCCGGCCTTGCAGGCACCCGGCGATGCGATCGTGCGGATCACGAAGACCACCATTTGCGGCACCGACCTGCACATCCTGAAGGGGGATGTGCCGACGTGCGAGCCGGGCAGGATCCTCGGACATGAGGGTGTCGGGATCGTGGAGGAGGTCGGAACCGCGGTTGGAGCCTTCAAGCCCGGAGATCATGTCCTGATCTCCTGCATCACCTCTTGTGCCCGGTGTGAATATTGCCGGCGCGGCATGTATTCGCATTGCGTCGAGGGCGGCTGGATATTGGGCAACAGGATCGATGGCACGCAAGCCGAATTCGTGCGCATCCCCCATGCCGACAACAGCCTTCACGCGATCCCGCCGGGGGCCGATGAGGATGCCCTCGTCATGCTGAGCGACATTCTTCCGACGGGCTATGAGTGCGGCGTCCTGAACGGGAAGGTTGCACCGGGCAGCAGCGTCGCGATCGTCGGCGCTGGACCGATCGGCCTGGCGACCCTGCTGACTGCGCAATTTTATGCACCGGCCCGGATCATCATGATCGATCTCGACGACAATCGCCTCGCCGTCGCGCGCAAGTTCGGCGCGACGGACACGTTCAACAGCGGACGTGATCCGGTCGTGAGCCTGGTTCGAGAGCTCACCGACGGCAAGGGGGTCGATACGGCTATCGAAGCAGTCGGGATCCCTGCGACATTCGCGTTATGCGAAGAACTGGTCGCGCCCGGCGGGGTAATTGCCAATGTCGGTGTCCACGGCGCCAAGGTCGACCTCCATCTGGAGGAACTCTGGTCGCGCAACATCACCATCACCACCCGGCTCGTCGACACCGTCAGCACGCCGATGCTCCTGAAGACGGTCGAGGCCAAGCGCCTGCGGCCCGAACAGCTCGTCACCCATCGTTTCGTGTTGTCGGACATATTGGAGGCGTATGAGACGTTCGCGCGCGCAGCCGATACTCATGCCTTGAAGGTGGTGATCGACACGTGATCGGGGTTTCCAGCGATATTCCGGGCGATGCGCAGCAATTCCATCCGAATATAGGGAGTTCCGAACCGGCGGAACCATCGTTCGCGCGCGCGCGCCGGCTGCGCCTTCACACGCATCATGAGCTGGTCGCGATCATGCGGACCGACAGCCCGGTGTGCCATGCCGAGGGCCTTGCCGCGCACACCCAGGTCTATATCCGCAACGGCAGCCAGCCGATCGCGGCCACGCTCTATCAGGTGGAGGGCGACTTCCTGGCCGGCGACGAGATCGGTCTGTCCGAAGCGGCCTGGGTCGCGCTTGGCGTGGAGGAGGGAACCGTTGTCCAGGTCGGTCATGCGCCGCCCCTCGAATCGATCGCCTGCGTCCGCCAGCGCATCTACGGACACAGGCTGAACGGGGCCGCGCTGACCAGCATCGTCGGTGACGTGGTGGCGGGCCGCTATGCCGATGTGCACCTCGCCGCCTTCCTCACGGCTACCGCCACGCTTCCCTTCGACGAGGACGAGACCTACCATCTCACCAGGGCGATGGTCGAGGCCGGCGACCGTTTGCGCTGGCCGAGCGAGATCGTCGTCGACAAGCATTGCGTTGGCGGTCTGCCGGGCAACCGCACGAGCCCGATCGTCGTCGCCATCGCTGCCGCCTGCGGTCTGACCATGCCCAAGACGTCGTCGCGGGCGATCACGTCCCCGGCGGGAACGGCCGATACCATGGAGACGCTCACCCGGGTCGATCTCGACCTTGGCGCCATGCAGCGCGTGGTGGCGGTCGAGGGCGGCTGCCTCGCCTGGGGCGGCGCGGTCTGCCTCAGTCCCGCCGATGACATCTTCATCGGCGTGGAACGCGCGCTCGACATCGATACGGAGGGGCAGCTCATCGCCTCCGTTCTGTCGAAGAAGATAGCGGCGGGCGCGACCCATGTGGTGCTCGACATTCCGATCGGGCCGACCGCCAAGGTGCGCAGCGTCGCGGCGGCCGAACGGCTGGAAGCCACGCTTGGCGCCGTCGCCGCCCGTTTTGGCCTTGTTATCCGCTGTGTCCAGACCGATGGCACCCAGCCCGTCGGCCGGGCGATCGGGCCCGCCCTGGAGGCGCGCGACGTGCTGGCGGTGCTGACAGGCGATGCCGATGCTCCGCCGGGCCTTCGGGACCGCGCCTGCACGCTCGCCGGCGTGGTGCTCGAACTCGGGAAGGTCGCGGAAGAAGGCCAGGGACGCGCGCGCGCCGAACGCACATTGGCCGACGGCAGCGCCTGGGACAGGTTCCAAAGGATATGCCAGGCCCAGGGCGGCATGCGCACCCCGCCCACGGCCAGGCTCACCCATCCGATCCTGGCGGCGCATAGCGGCCGCGTCACCCATATCGACAATCGCCGGATAGCGCGCCTTGCGAAGCTGGCGGGCGCGCCCGACTCGCCGGCCGCGGGCATGCTTCTTCATGTTCGCCTGGGCGACGACGTTATCGCTGGCCAGCCTTTGCTGACCCTCCACGCCCAGTCGCAGGGTGAAATGGCTTATGCGCTGACCTACGCCGCCGCCAATGCCGACATGCTTGCGATCGTGCCATGACGGCGATGCTGTTTTCCATGCCCGGGAACGAACGGCTGGCCGCATCCATCGCGGAACATACCGGGTGGGCGACAGGCACGCTCGAGGTTCGCCGGTTTCCCGATCAGGAGAGCTATGTCCGGCTCCGCTCCGGGGTGTCGGGATCAGCCGTGGCCGTCATATGCACGCTCGCGCGGCCCGACGACCAGATCATGCGGCTGCTCTTTGCTGCAAGGCTGCTGCGCGAGAGCGGGGCGCGGTCGGTCCATCTCGTGGCGCCTTATCTTGCCTATATGCGACAGGATCGGCGGTTCAAGGATGGCGAAGCGCTGACGTCCCGCCAGTTCGCCCAGCTCCTTTCATCCGAGTTCGATGGGCTCGTGACCGTCGATCCGCATCTCCACCGCTACGCGGATCTGGGGGAGATCTATTCGATGGAGACGGCTTCGCTCGCGGCATCTCCGCTTCTGGCGGACTGGGTCCGGGCCAATGTCGATGCACCGCTCATCATAGGACCCGACAGCGAGAGCGAGCAGTGGGCGGGCGCAATCGCCAGGCTTATCGGAGCGCCCCATGCGGTCTTCGCGAAATCGCGGCGCGGTGATCGGGACGTCCTTATCGCGGCCTCGGACCTGGGGGCATGGAAAGGCCGCACGCCGATCCTCGTCGATGACGTGATTTCGTCGGGACACACCCTTGCCAACGCCGCGCGCGAGATCATCGACCAGGGCTTCCCTCCGCCGATCTGCCTGGCTGTTCACGGCCTCTTCGCGGCTGGTGCCGAGGCTTTGCTCAGGGAAGTCGGCTGCCGCATGGTTACGACCGAAAGTATCTCGCATGCCAGTAACGCGATCACTCTTGGCGCACTGCTTGGCGATGCGCTGGCCCGGCAGATGGAAGGGGGCGCCGGTCGGCTACGTATAACACCCGAATGAATCCCATCACGGCGCTGGGTAGCAGGAATAGCTCAAAGCTGGAGGGACATATGGCTATCAAGGACATTCTCGCCGTCGTCGATACCGGAGACAAGGACGAGCGGTTTTTGCGCGATGCGCTTGCCTTTGCCGAGTTCCACGACGCCAGCCTTGCCATCGTCGTGCTGTCGGCTCTCCCCGCGAGCGACTATGCCCTGACGGTTGCACTGCCTTATGTACTTCTTCCCGATTATACTGAAGCGGTGGAGGCGAAGCAGCAGCGGATCGCGATGCTCGCCCGCTCCACGAACGTAGAGGTGAGGACGATTTCGGACCAGCCGGCGGTGATCTTCGCCAAGACCGCGGTCTATGCCCGTTATGCCGACCTCGTCCTGTTCGGTCCTTCGGACAATTACGACCATCCGCCAATTCGACGTGATACGCTTGAGCGTTGCCTGTTCGCATCTGGGCGTCCCGTTCTGATCCTGCCCACCGGCTATAAACCGGCCGCCATCGATCACTTGGCGATCGGCTGGAATGCGACCCGCGAGGCGACGCACGCGCTGCGCGACGCGACCATGTTCGCGGCGCCTGGGGCAAGGATCGATATACTCATCCTCGATGCGAAGCCGACGGCCCAGGGCCACGGTTCCGAACCGGGAGCCGATGTCGCCCACCATCTCGCCCGGCATGGCTTTACGTCGACCGTAGTTCCCATCCAGGGCGGTGACGTGTCGGATGCGGAGGCGCTGGTCGAAGCGGCTCACCGGCGTGGCGCCGGGATGCTCGCGCTTGGCGCTTATGGCCACTCTCGCCTGCGCGAGATGATCCTGGGCGGCGTCACGCGCGACCTGCTCACTGGCGCGCCGCTGCCGCTGCTGTTTGCGCATTGAAGCCCATTCAATCGGCGGCACGCAAGCGCGGAACCGCGGGCCGGGAATGAAACCGGTCCGCACGGTCTTCGCTCCGCATGCTCAACACGAGATGGTTTGATGTAATACGAAAGAGATTTGATGTCAGGACCCATGGAAACTTCCGAAGTGCGCTGGCATATGCTGTCAACCAGCGAAGTTGCCACGGCACTCGACGTCGGTTGTGCGGGTCTCTCTTCTCCGGAGGTGGATCGGCAATCGGCCCGCTTTGGGCCGAACGCGCTACCCCGGTCGGCGCGTCGCAATGTGTTCCTTAGGTTCCTCGCGCAATTCCATAACACGTTGATCTATGTGCTTCTTGCCGGGGCATTGGCCGCAGCGCTGCTCGATCACATGATCGACGCGGTGGTCATCGTCGCCGTCGTGATCGTGAATGCGGTGATCGGGCATATCCAGGAAGGAAAGGCTGAACAGGCGCTTGAGGCCATCCAGCAGATGATCGCGCCCAAGGCCAGCGTGGTGCGTGACGGCGTGAGGCAAACGATTCCCGTCCGCGAGATCGTGCCCGGCGATCTCGTGATGATCGAGGCCGGTGATCGCGTTCCCGCCGATCTCAGGCTTCTCCATGCGCGGCGAATGCTTATCGACGAGGCGCTGCTGACGGGCGAATCGGTGGCTGCCGAAAAGCAGGAAGCGGTGCTGCCCGAGCAGACCGATTTGGCGGATCGGCGTAATATGGCCTTTTCGGGCACGATGGTTGCGGCTGGGCACGCAAGCGGGCTCGCTGTTGCCACCGGATCTCGCACGCAGATCGGACGGATCAGTTCGCTTATCCAGTCGGTCGAACAACTGGCAACCCCGCTGCTGAAGCAGATCGACGGTTTTGCCCGGCGCTTCACCTGGTTCGTACTCGCGGGGGGGCTTGCGCTGTTCGCCTTTGCCGTTCTGGCGCGGAATTACGATTGGATCGACGCGCTGATCGCCGTGGTCGCGCTCGCCGTGGGGATCGTGCCGGAAGGGCTGCCGGCGGTCATCACGATTACTCTCGCGATCGGCGTGCGGCGGATGGCGGGGCGCAACGCCGTCATCCGAAAGCTCCCGGCCGTCGAAACGCTCGGCGCGACCTCGGTGATATGCACCGACAAGACCGGCACGCTCACACGCAACGAAATGACGGCCCGCCGCGTCATCACCGAGCGGCATACGATGATCGCGAGCGGATCCGGCTATGTTCCCGATGGTCAAATCCGGATCGTCGGGTCCGGGGACCAGGCAGAGGCTATGGCCGATGCGATGCCACTGATCCGCTGCGGGCTGCTGTGCAACGATGCCGCGCTGCGCAAGGTCGGTGCGGAATGGCGTGTCGAGGGCGATCCGATGGAGGGGGCCCTCTTCGCCCTGGCAATGAAGGCGGCCATCGATCCGGAGCAGGAGCGGGCGGAATGGGAGCGGCTCGACGAGATTCCCTTCGACGCCGCGCATCGGTTCATGGCGACGCTCTGCCGGGGTTCCAACGGCACGCGCTTGCTGTTCGTGAAGGGCGCGCCCGAAGCGCTCTTGGCGATGACCGCGCCCGACAATTGTTCCTATTGGGAGAGTTCCATCGCTACCGCCGGAAGCGATGGCGAGCGCGTTCTCGCCTTCGGCGCGAAGGAAATGCCTGCCGGCAGCGAACGGATCTCGTTCGAAGATCTCTCGACTGGCGTGTGCCTCCTGGGCCTTGTCGGCTTCATCGATCCGCCTCGTGCGGAGGTCAAGGACGCCATCGCCGAATGCCGGTCCGCCGGAATCGGCGTCAAGATGATCACTGGCGATCATGCGGCGACGGCGCTGGCGATCGCCCGGCAACTCGACCTTGCCGACGACCCGCGCGTGCTGACCGGGCTGGAACTGGAAAAGCTTCCGGACACCGAACTGGAGCAAGCGGTCGCGGATGTCTCGGTCTTTGCCCGGACCAGCCCGGAACATAAATTGCGGATCGTCCGTGCGCTGCAGGCTCAGGGAAAGATCGTCGCGATGACGGGGGACGGCGTGAACGACGCGCCGTCCCTCAAGCAGGCCGACGTCGGGGTCGCCATGGGCATCAAGGGCACCGAAGCGTCGAAAGAAGCGGCTTCCATGGTGCTGCTCGACGATAATTTTGCCTCGATCGTCAGCGCCGTTCGCGAAGGCCGAACGGTCTACGACAACATTCGCAAGGTCATTTCCTGGGAAATCCCTACGAACGGCGGTGAAACACTGGCGGTCGTATTGGCGATCCTGCTGGGCTTCGCGCTGCCGATGACGGCGACGCAGATCCTCTGGGTGAACCTCGTCCTCGCCGCCACGCTCGGCCTCGTGCTGGCGTTCGAGCCCACGGAACCCGGTGCGATGTTGCGCCGGCCACGGGAGCGCGGCGCGCCGTTGCTTTCGCCGTTCCTGCTTTGGCGTGTCCTTCTCGTCTCTGTGCTGTTCGCGGCCGTCACTCTCGGAATCTTTTTCCATGTTCTGGCGCAAGGCCGGAGCCTGGAGATGGCGCGCACCATGGTCGTCAACATGTTCATCATCGCGGAGATCTTCTACCTCTTCAACGTCCGCTATCTCCACATGACGTCCCTGACATGGCGCGGCGCGATCGGTACTCCCGCCGTGTTGATCGCGATCGGCGTTCTCGTCATCGGCCAGGCGCTCTTCACCTATGCGCCGTTCATGAACGCGATTTTCCACTCGCAGCCGCTGGGCTTCGCGGACTGGGTGTTGCTGGTGGCGTGCGGCATGCTTCTCATGCTGTCGCTGGAGGTGGAGAAGCATGTGATGCGGCGACTGGGCTGGTTTAGCGAACTTAATAATCAGGAGGACATGCCATGACGCGTGACGGTTTCCCTAAATGCATCGCGCTCGCGACCGACCTCAGCCATCGTTGCGACCGCGCCTTCGATCGCGCCCTGCTGGTAGCCCAGGCATGGCGGGCGGAGCTTATGGTCATCCACGCGCTGAACCCGCCGGAAGACGGGATGCTGTCCGTCCGACTCGGCGATCTGCCGTCCTGGCGTCGGCCTCTCGAAGACCCGGTGCGGGCGGCGCGCCATCGCATCTACCACGACCTTGTTCGCGAGGCGCCGCCAATCGACATTTCGGTCCACGTCGAAACCGGCTCGCCGGCACCGGTCGTCCTCGATATCGCCGGAAAGGGCGAGGCGGGCCTGATCGTCACCGGCGTGGCTCGCGATGGGCCGCTGGCCCGGATGCTGCTCGGCGATACCGTGGACCGGCTGATCCGCAAGGCGCCCGTTCCGATCCTGATCGTACGCGACCGCGCTTTCGAGCCTTACCGCGCCATGGTGGTCGCGACAGATTTCTCCGCGCCCGCCCGGATCGCTCTGGAGACCGCCGTCCGCTTTTTTCCCGATGCGGCTATCTCCCTTTTCCACGCCTACGATGTGCCCTTCGCGGGCTATCTCGGCCGATCGGAAATCGAACGGCAATTCGAGGGTTATGGCGAGGCTGCGGCCGACAAGTTCCTTGCCGAAGCGGGACTGTCTGATGTGGCGGCCCGGAACGTCACGCGCATGATCGAGCACGGGGTTCCCGAAGCGCTGCTTCGCGACCGTGCGGAAAATGCCGCACGTCACCTGACGGTCGTTGGAACCCATGGCGGTGGCCTCGTCTATGAGGCTATGATCGGCAGTACGGCGCGCAAGATCCTTGATGCGGTCCCGGGCGATGTCCTCCTCGTACCCGATCCCGCCAGGCGCAAGGTGAACCCGGCCGGATGACGCTGGCGATCGTTTCCAGCCTCATGGGGCTCGCCGCCCTGATCGCTGGTGCGGAGTGGCTGGTGAGGGGAGGCTCGGCGCTGGCCGCGCGGCTGGGCGTTTCGCCGCTGCTCATCGGCCTCACGATCGTGGCGCTGGGAACGAGCACGCCCGAACTCGCCGTCGGGATCGAGGCGGCGCTCCAGGGAAACGGCTCGCTCGCGGTTGGCAACATCGCCGGCACCAACACCGTCAACATCCTCCTTATCCTCGGCCTCAGCGCGATGCTGCAACCACTTGCCATTCGGATGCAGACGCTGCGTCTGGAACTGCCTGTCATCGTCATCGCGTCGGCCGCGCTACTCGTCTTTGCCTGGGACGGTGTGCTCTCGCGCCTTGAGGGGCTGTTTTTGATCACGATGGGAATGGCCTTCACGCTGACCGTCATTCGCGTCGCCCGGCGGGAAAGCATCACGGTGAAGCTGGAGTTCGCGCGGGAATTCGCGGCGCCGCGCTTTTCCCGCCGCCACGGTTTCTCCGCAATGGCGATGCTGGCCATCGGCCTCGTCGTGATCGTCGTGGGCGCCAACTGGCTGGTGGATGGTGCGGTCGCGCTTGCCCGGTTGTGGAACGTATCGGACGCCTTTATCGGACTGACGATCGTTGCGATCGGTACTTCCGCTCCTGAACTCGTTACGACGATCATTTCGACGATTCGTGGCGAGCGCGACATCGCGATCGGCAATCTGATCGGCAGCAGCGTTTACAATATTCTGGTGATTCTCGGCGCGGCCTGCCTGTTTCCGTCGAACGGGATCGAGGTCAGCGCGCAACTGATCCGGGTCGACATCCCGGTCATGTTGGGGGTCGCGCTGGCCTGCATTCCCGTATTCATCAGCGGACGCCAAATTTCGCGGTTCGAGGGTGGAATGTTTGTGAGTGCCTACTTGCTATATCTTGCCTATTTGATCAATGATCGGATTTAACCGATAAGGAAAGCGCGAGGGCATCTTTTGACAACGCCGCGATTTTCCCGCCTTTCGTCTATTATCCAGTGATTTTGGGTCGCAGGCGGTGGCTGCTGCTGTCAGGTTGCTAACGCGGGTCTTTCGATCCCGGTAGAACTTCGCACCCTTTCGATCGGAGCCTTCGCATTCGTGGACCCGCGATAGCGTAACGATTAGGGAAATCCCGGATAGACCCGAGCCCATCCGGGTCCCTCAATGGCGGCCATGATGAACATCGCGACCCTCACCCTGAACCCGACGATCGACGTCGCCTATGAAGTCGATCATGTCTACCACACCCGTAAAATGCGGACGAAGACAGAATTCTATTCGCCGGGTGGCGGGGGAATCAACGTGGCCCGTGTCTATGTCCGGCTCGGCGGGAACGCGCGGAGCTACTATCTTTCGGGCGGTGCAACCGGCCACGCGCTCGATGGTCTGCTCGACCTGCACCAGCTGGTGCGCAACCGTATCCCGATCAAGGGGCATACCAGGGTGGCCACCGCAGTGCTCGAGCGCGAAAGCGGGAAGGAATATCGCCTCGTTCCGTCCGGACCGATGGTCGAACCTGCAGAATGGCGGCAGTGCCTCAATCAGCTCCAGACGGCACAATGTGACTATCTGGTCGCGAGCGGTTCGCTCTCACCCGGCATTCCGGATGATTTCTATGGCCAGGTCGTCGCGATGATGACGGAACGCAATATACCGGTCGTGCTCGACAGTTCAGGCGCTGGCCTGCGCGGAGGCCTTGAGCAAGGCGGCGTCTTCCTCGTCAAGCCCAGCATTGGCGAGTTGCGCCAGTTCACCGGTCGGGATCTTCCCGACACGGAGTCGGTGGGACGGGCGGCCATGCAGATCGTCGGGGGCGGTCATGCGCAATATGTGGCGGTGACGATGGGGCACGAGGGCGCTCTCCTTGCCTCGGCCGAGCGCCAACTCCTGCTTCCCGCAGTGGACATCGAGGTCAGAAGCGCGGTCGGCGCGGGCGACAGTTTCCTTTCGGCGATGGTCTTTGCTATCTCCTCAGGCTGGGAGATCGAAGAAGCGTTCCGCTTCGGCATCGCGGCAGGCGCGGCGGCCGTGATGAATCCGGGGCACGATCTTGCGCGACCCGAAGACATCCGGCGGCTCTATTCGCAGGTCCGTGCAGCCTCCTGAACCTTGCGTTGAACTTGAGCGTACTCCACCGACCAGTTCATGATCGTGGTTCCCGGTCGCGAAATTCGCGACCGGTTCGGCGCACTGCCGGTCAAGTGTTCGGCTGTTTCGATTTCACGGCGTATTATTGTTTCGCTTGATCGGAGAACTGATCGAAGGCCTCGACCGCCTGCGCGGCATACATGAGGCTGGGGCCAGCGCCCATGTAGAGCGCCATGCCCATCGTCTCCATCACTTCATCGCGCGTGGCGCCATGCTTGACGGCGGCCTTCGAATGGAAGGCAACGCAGCCGTCGCAGCGGATGGCGACCGAGATGGCAAGAGCGATCAGTTCCTTGGTCTTGGCATCGAGCGCCCCGGCCTTGGTGGCCGCAGTCGCCATGGCGGAAAAGGCCTGCATCACGTCGGGCGTGCCGAGCCGCACTTCCTTGATGGCGCCATTCAGCTCGGTCGCCATTTTCGGCCAGTCCTTGTGCATATCGTCTCCTGTAAAGTTCAGCGTCCGAGAAGGGCAAGCAGTCGGTAAGCCGCGACGATGCGATCGCTTCGCGCGCGAGCTTCGCTGACCGCTGCGGCGGTTGCCTCGCGTTCGGCATCGAGCAGATCGAGCTGGGGCTTCATCCCCACGCGAACCTCGTGGCGCACGCTGTCGCGCGCCTGTCCGGCGGCAAGGGCTTGCTGGGAAGCAGCCGCTTCGACCAGGGCGGCCGAGCGCACCCCGGAAAAGGCGCTGATCGTCTGTTCATCGACGGCGGCGCGTGCGGCGCGCATACGCGCATCGGCGGCCCTGACCGCACTATCGGATTCGGTAATCTTGGCTGAGACTCGCCCGCCCGCGAATATCTGCCAGCGCGCCCGCACGCCGACCGTGGCGGCATCGGAGCGATAATCGGGAAAGAACTGGTCACGCACCGTCGAACCTTCGGCGAAGGCGCCGATCGTGGGCAGGCGTTCGGCCCGCGCGCCCCGCGCGCCGGCCTGGGCGGCATCCAATGCCGCTTCGGCTTGCGCCAGCGCCGGGTTGTTCCCGCGGGCGCTGTCGAGCGCTTCATCGAGCGAGGCAGGCAGGACCGGACTTGCCGGAATGGGCTGGAGATCCTGCGGGGCAAGGCCAGTGAGGTTGGTGAATCGCGCATCGGCCGAGATGGCAAAGCCGCGCGCGCCTTCAAGGGCTGCCTGTGCTTCGGCAAGGCGCGCCGCCGCCTGCGCAACATCGGTGCTGGGGCTTTCGCCTGCCTTGAAGCGGAGCCGGGCCTGGCGCTGGATCTCCTCCATCTGGCCGACCATCTGTTCATAGAGCGCTATCATTCGGTGCGTGGTCAGCACGTCGCCATAGGCTTGGACCGTCGCGACAACGATCTGGCTGCGGGTCATCGTTTCACCGGCGCGTGCTGCTTCGCTGCCCGCTTTCGCCTGTGCGATCCCGGCGCTGACCCTGCCGCCCATAAAGAGGGGCTGTTCGATAGTGAGCTGCGCCGCGCGCGGCGTGACGTTGGCCGCCGGAAGCCCGAAGAAACCCTGCGGATCGAGTCGTCCATAGCCGATCGTCCCGCTCAGCGTCGCGGTTGGCAGACCCTGGCCGCGTGCTTCCCTGATCCGGGCGTCGGCCGCATCGGCATCGGCCCCCGCCGCCTCGATTTCCGGCGCGTGGTTCACGGCGGCCGCAATGGCTTCTTCAAGCGTCGTTGCCTGCGCGGGCATGGCGACACTCGCCAGCAGGCCGGCGAGCAGGGGGAGGGGGATCGTCCGCCTGAGCGTCATTTGAAGGCGGTTCCCGGACGGACGCCGAACGCCTTGAACACCATCGCAGCCGGGCAGAAACCAGTGAAGCTTGCCTGAAGCATATTGAGGCCGGCAAAGGCGGTGAGCGCGATCCACCAGGGATGCACGGTCAGCGACAGGACGACGCCGAGCAGTACGACACAACCGGCGAACGCCATCACGGCACGATCGAGAGTCATCAGTCTCACTCCTTCGCTTGGGAAACCAGAAGCCGGGGCATCAGAAACGCAGCTTGCGGATGCCCATCGCGTGCATGGCGAGCTTTTCGTAGAAGGGCTCGCTCTCGCCCTTGCGGACCTTGCGCAGGAAATATTTCTCAAAGCCGACCTTGGCCAGATGGACCCATTTGCCGCTGGACGACCAGTTGACGTTGCGCGGCGGGATCTGCGGCTGGGCGACGAAGGCGACGCCTCCGTCGCCAAAATCGGCGAGACACACCGCGTTCCACGTCGCTTCCGCCGTCGGCTCCTGGCCGTCGAGAACCAGCGAGAGATTGGCGGCGATCGCCGTGACCATGGATTCGATCATGAAACCGGTCTTGGGCACGCCCACCGGAACCGGCGTCGGGCCGGTCGGCGGGATGGCGACACAGACACCGAGCGCGAATATCTCGGGGAAGGCCGGATTGCGCTGGTGCTTGTCGACGATGATGAAGCCGCGCGGATTGGCCAGCCCTTCGATATTGCTGACCGCGGGGACGCCCCGGAACGCAGGGAGCATCATCGAGAAGCCGAAGGGCAGGTCGTGCGTCTTCTTCACCGCGCCGTCCTCGCCGACTTCCTCGACGTGCATGACGCCGGGCTCGACCTTGGTGACGCGGGCGTTGGTGATCCATTTGATGTGGCGATCACGCAGCTCGCTCTCGAGCAGCGACTTGGTATCGCCGACGCCGTCGAGCCCAAGGTGGCCGATATAGGGTTCGGGCGTCACATAGATCATCGGCACCTTGTCGCGGATCTTGCGCTTGCGCAGTTCGGTGTCGAGGATCATCGCGAATTCGTAGGCCGGGCCGTAGCAGGACGCGCCCTGCACCGCGCCGACGACGATCGGGCCGGGATTTTGTGCAAAGGCATCGAACGCATCGGCGGCGGCTGAGGCGTGGGGCGTCTGGCAGATGGAGAGGGTATGGCCGCCATGCGGACCCAGCCCCTCGATCTCGTCGAACGCGAGTTCCGGGCCGGTAGCGATTACAAGATAATCGTAATTGATGGATGAGCCGTCATTGAGTTCGAGTCGCTTTTCGCCGGCATGCAGCCGCTTCGCGCCGACCGAGGTGAAGCCGATCTTCTTTTTGGCGAACACGGGAGGGAGGTGGACCTGGATGGCTTCAGGCTCGCGCCAGCGCACGGCGACCCAGGGATTGGACGGGATGAAGTTGTAGGTATCGCTATCGGATACCGTCATCACGTCGGCGCGGTCTTTGACGGCAGCCTTGATCTCATAGGAGGCGATCGTGCCTCCCAGACCCGCGCCCAGCACCACGATCAAAGGCTTGCCCATCTGCGATCCTTCCATGTCTCAATGGCATTGACGAATATCATCATTACACGTTATATGCAAATAACAAAGTTGAGGAAGCTGCCATGTTCGGATTCAAGAAACGTGATGCCCACCGTGAGATCGGCCCCGCCGAGCTGGACGCCATGCTGAAGGGCGGCAAGGCGCTCCTGATCGACGTGCGCGAGACAGGCGAGTTCGCCGCCGGCCACATACTGGGCGCAATAAACATGCCACTGTCGGGCTTTTCACCTCGTAACATCCCTGATCCCAAGGGCCGGACTGTCGTGCTGCAATGCGCGGGCGGAAAGCGCTCGGGCCAGGCACTCGATCAATGCGCGGCGGCGCAGAGCGCGATCGACACCCACCTCGCTGGCGGGATCGGTGCGTGGAAAGACGCCGGCTTCCCGGTCGTTGGTGATTGAGAGCCTGAAAGAGAACCAAAAAAGAGGGGTATCGGCGGCATGATGAGCGGCAGGGGCAAGTGGCTCTGGTTGGCGGGCGCCGCGCTGGCGCTGTCGGCATGCGGGAGCAAGCCGGAGCAGGAGCAGGCGGCGGCGACGCTACCCGCCGGGGAAACTCTGCGGCTCGCCGCAACCGAAATCCCGGACATGAAGGTAGTCGGCGCGGAGATCGCCACGCGCGACCAGGCCGAAGTGCTCGCCCGCATCCCCGGCATCCTCACGTCGCTTTCCGTCCGTGCCGGCGACACGGTGCAAAAGGGCCAGCGGATCGGCATGATCGTCGATTCGCGGCTCGGCTATGAGACAAGCGCCTATGGCGCCCAGACCGCCGCCGCCCAGGCCGAAGCCGCGCGGACCAATGCCGATCTCGCCCGCATTCGCGATCTCTATGGCCAAGGCGTCTATGCCAAGGCGCGCCTGGATCAGGCCGTTGCGGCCGCGCGCGCGGCCGATGCGCAGGTTGCTGCCGCTCGGGCGCAGCAGGGCGCAAGCGTCAGCGTCGCGGGGCAGGGGGCGGTGATCGCCCCGGCGAGCGGTCGGGTGCTTCGCGCCGATATTCCCGCCGGATCACCGGTGGCGCCGGGCATGTCGATCGCGACGGTTACCGCGGGGCCGCCGGTGCTGCGGTTGATGCTGCCGGAGTCGGTTGCCGGACAGGTCCATCCCGGTGCGCGCGTGATCGTCAATGAAGCGGATATGCCGTCCGGGCAGCGCGAAGGCAGTGTGGCGCAGGTCTATCCCGCGATCACTGGCGGCCAGGTCCGCGTCGATGCGACTTTGCCTGGGCTTTCCACCCAATTCATCGGCCGCCGCGTGAGCGCGTCGGTCGAGATCGGCACGCGCAAGGCGCTGGTCGTGCCGCGCTCCTTCATCACCACGCGCTATGGCATGGATCAGGTGCAGATCGTCGCGGAAGGCAAGCGGCTCAGCATGGTGCCGGTCCAGATCGCGCCGACGGCCGATCCCGCCCTGGTCGAGATATTGAGCGGTGCGGCCGCCGGCGACGTGCTGTTCGCCCCCGGTAAGCCGGCCAAGGCTCCGCGGCCATGAATCTCGGTGTTTCCGGTCGCCTCACCAGGGCCACTATCGCTTCCCCCCTGACGCCGCTGTTTCTGCTGGCGGCGATCGCTGTCGGTCTGCTGGCTCTTCTTTCCATCCCAAGGGAGGAGGAACCGCAGATCAGCGTGCCGATGGTGGACATTCAGGTGATGGCGCCCGGCCTGTCCGCCGCCGATGCGACCGAGCTGGTGGGCATTCCGCTCGAAACCATCGTCAAGAGCGTCGACGGGGTGGAGCATGTCTATACCCAGGCGCAGGACGATGGCGTAATGGTGACGGCGCGCTTCCTCGTCGGGTCGAACCCGGAGGATGCAGCGATCCGCATCGAGGAGAAGCTGCGCGCCAATTGGGATCGTAAGCCGGTCGGCATCCCCGATCCCAAGGTGACGGTGCGCGGCATTAACGACGTTCCCGCTGTCGTCCTGACCCTTGCCCCCAAGCCCGGCGCGGCAGGGCAGTGGAACGATGCCAGCCTCTACGAACTCGCCGCGAAGCTGCGCACCGAGATCGCCAAGGTCGACAATGTCGGGATCAGCTTCCTCGTCGGTGGCCGCCCCGAGGAAATCCGCATTGCGCCCGATCCGGCCAGGCTCCGCCAGTATGGCGTGCCGCTGGGGAGCGTGATCGAGGCCGCGAGCCAGGCCAATCGGTCCTTTCCGCTGGGTAATATCCGCGAGGACGGCAAGGCGGTCGGCGTCACGGCGGGCCGCACCCTGTCATCGGCGCAGGAGGTCGGACTTCTGACCGTGCGCTCTGCCTCCGGCTCGCCCGTCTATCTGCGCGACGTTGCCAGCGTAACGCAGGGGCCGCGCGAGGATCAGGCGCGGGCGTGGCGCTGGGCGAAGGAGGAAAACGGCAAGTGGCATAGCGCCCCCGCCGTCAGCATCGCCTTCGCCAAGCGCGCCGGCGCCAATGCCGTGGTGGTGTCCGATGCGATCCTCGAGCGCGTCGAGAGCCTGAAAGGCAAGCTCATCCCCGATGACGTCACGGTCGCCGTCACCCGCAACTATGGCGAGACGGCGAACGAGAAGGCCAACGAGCTGCTGTTCCATCTGGCGCTGGCGACCGTCTCCATCGTCGTGCTGATCGGCTTCGCGATCGGGTGGCGCGAGGCGGGCGTGACCGCCGTGGTCATTCCGACGACGATCCTGCTGACCATGTTCGCCTCGAACCTCATGGGCTACACCATCAACCGCGTCAGCCTGTTCGCGCTGATCTTCTCGATCGGCATCCTCGTCGACGACGCGATCGTCATGATCGAGAATATCGCGCGCCATTGGGCGATGGACGATGACCGCAACCGTACCCAGGCCGCGATCGAGGCGGTGGCGGAGGTCGGCAATCCCACGGTGGTCGCGACATTGACCGTGGTTGCGGCGCTGCTGCCGATGCTGTTCGTTTCCGGCCTGATGGGCCCCTACATGGCTCCCATCCCGGTCAATGCGTCGGCGGCGATGATCTTTTCCTTCTTCGTCGCCGTGGTCATTGCGCCGTGGCTGATGATCCGTTTTGCCCGCAAGACGCTCGGCTCTGGCCACGGCCATGACGAGAGCGGCGGCAAGCTGGGGCAGCTCTATGCCCGTGTCGCGCATCGCGTCATCGATACGAAGAAGTCCGCCCGCAATTTCCTGATCGCGGTGGGCGTGGCGACACTGGTCGCCTGCTCGATGTTCTATTTCAAGGCCGTTACCGTGAAGCTGCTGCCCTTCGACAACAAGTCGGAGGTTCAGGTCGTGGTCGATATGCCCGAAGGCACCGCGCTCGAAAACACGGGCCGCGTGCTGGAAGATGTTGCCGGCGTGGTGCGAGGCTTGCCCGAAGCGACGGCGATGGAGGCCTATGTCGGCACATCGGCGCCGTTCAACTTCAACGGCCTTGTCCGCCATTATTTCCTGCGCTCGCAGCCCGAGCAGGGCGATGTGATGGTGACGCTGCTGCCCAAGGGGGATCGCAGCCGGTCCAGCCATCAGATTGCGCTCGACCTGCGCCAGCGGCTGAAGGCGCTGCGCTTGCCCAATGGCGCATCTATCAAGGTGGTCGAGACGCCTCCAGGACCGCCCGTCCTCGCGACCCTGCTGGCCGAGGTCTATGGCCCCGACGAAGTCACGCGCCAGAAGACAGCGTCCGAGCTGGAAAAGATCTTCAAGTCCGTCCCCTTCATCGTCGACGTGGACAACAGCTTCGGCGAGGCGCGCCCGAAGCTCCGCCTCGACGTGCAGCGCGACCGGCTCGATTATTACGGCCTTTCCCAGCGGCAGGTCGCCGACAGCATCGGTATGCTCATGGGGAGCCAGACTGTCGGCTACGCGCCGCGCGGCGATGGCCGCAGCCCACTACCGATTACAATCGCGCTGGAACAGAAGGACCGCAGCTGGACGCAAGCCTTGTCGAGTATGCCTGTCGCACAGACGCCGGGCGGCCAGCTCATCGACCTTGGCGCGGTGGTCGAAGCGCGCACCGAGACGGGGAGTCCTGCGATCTTCCGCCGTGACGGTCGATATGCCGACATGGTCACGGCCGAGCTGGCCGGAGCCTATGAAGCGCCGATCTACGGCATGATCGAAGTGAACCGCGCGGTCGATGCCTATGACTGGGCGGCCAAGGGCCTCCAGAAGCCGGAAATCCGTCTCAACGGTCAGCCCGAGGATGAGAGCGTGCCGTCCCTGCTCTGGGATGGCGAATGGGAGATCACCTGGGTCACGTTCCGCGACATGGGCGGCGCCTTCATGGTCGCGCTGCTGGCGATCTACATCATCGTCGTCGCGCAGTTCAAAAGCTTCCGCCTGCCGCTCGTGATCCTGACGCCGGTGCCGCTCACGCTGGTCGGGATCGTCATTGGCCACATGCTGTTCCGTGCACCGTTTACGGCAACCTCGATGATAGGGTTCATCGCGCTCGCCGGTATCATCGTGCGCAACTCGATCCTGCTGGTCGACTTCATCCGCCATTCGGCCACGCCGGACAAATCGCTGCGCGACGTGCTGCTGGAAGCCGGCACGATCCGGTTCAAGCCGATCGTTCTCACGGCCGCCGCGGCGATGATTGGCGCGGCCGTGATCCTGACCGATCCGATCTTTCAGGGTTTGGCGATCTCGCTGCTGTTCGGCCTTGCGTCCTCGACGCTGCTGACCGTGCTGGTTATTCCGGCCATTTACATCGTGCTTCGAGATGATGGGAAACCCGCGACCAGATGATGCCGCTTGAGACGCCCCTTGCACAACTCGCCGAGCACGCCGCCCATGCGGCGAGCGTGCTGAAGCTGCTGGCCAATGAACAGCGTCTGCTGATCCTGTGCCGGCTGACCCAGGGCGAATTCTCCGTCGGGGAGATGGTGGAGTTGTGCGGGCAATCGCAATCCAGCGTGTCCCAGCATCTGGGGAAATTGCGAGAAGGGGGTCTGGTCAAGACCCGGCGCGAGGCGACGACGATCTACTACAGCCTTGCTGACAGCGACGTCCGCAAGTTGATCGACATGCTCTGCGATCGCTTCGGTCCCGGTGCTGGACAATCCTGAGAAATCCGATGCGACGCGCCGTCCTTCCGCTCCTGTCCATGGTCTCTCTCGGGGCTTGCGCCTCGAATGAGCCGCCGTCGGATCCGGCGGTGATGGTGCAGGAGGCACAAGCGCGCTCCGATATCCTGGCCGACCGCTTCCAGAAGGAATTATTGAGCGCGCTGACCGCCGCGATGGCGGCGGATGGTCCGCAAGGCGCGATCAGCGTCTGTTCGAGCATAGCGCCCGCGCTCGCCGCGCAGATCTCCGAGGAAAGCGGAGCGACCGTCCGGCGCACGGCGCTGCGCACGCGTAATCCCGCTGCCAGTCCTGACGCTACCGAACGCCGCGTCATGGAGAGCTGGGCCGCCGCGCCGTTTGGCGTCGACGGCAAGCCCAGGCGCTGGTCGGCGTATGAGGGCGGGCAATATCGCTATATGCGCGCCATACCGACCATGCCCATGTGCCTCGCTTGCCATGGCGAGAATGTCGCCCCGGAGGTGATGGCGGCGATCCGCGCGCATTATCCCGCAGATCAGGCGACGGGTTTTGCTTCCGGCCAGCTTCGGGGCGCCTTTTCGATCCGGTGGGAGGAGGCAGCCCTGGCGCGTGCGATCAAAGGCGGGGAGGGCGCGCAGCGAGGTCTGCACCCATGACGATCTTGCGCGCGCTTGCGCTGGCCCGATTTTACAGCGCTGCGGCAGCTGTCGCCTACCGCTCAGCGGCGCCGTGATCGCCAGAGTGCTTTGCCATCAGGTTCGGCCCGGCAGCATTCGGCGCAAGGTATCATCCTTGACGATGTAATGATGGAAGAGAGCGGCAAGGGCGTGAAAGCCGATCAGGAAATATCCGATGGTCCCGACTGTCTCGTGCCAATCCTTCATCTGTCCCGCCAGGGCTTTGCTCTGGCCGACAAGAGCCGGCAGATCCAGACCGAAGAATGGAATCGGCTTGCCCGACGCACTCAGGATCACCCAGCCCGCCAAGGGCATCGCCAGCATGAACGCGTAGAGTGCGAGATGCGTCGCATTGGCTAAAAGCGTCTGCCATGACGGCGGTTCCGGCGTGATCGGGGGGGTGCGCTGGCTGAGGCGTGCCAGCAGGCGGATGATCGCCAGCGCCAGAACGGTGAGTCCGAGTATGAAATGCCAGGTTTTCAGCCCCTCGCGGATGTCGGTTCCCTTGGGATAGTTCTCCCGCAGGAGAATGGTAGCGTAAACGACCGAGATCAGCAGCACCATGAGCCAGTGCAGAGTGATCGACAGGGAAGAGAAGCGGTTAGGGATATCGGTTGTACTCATGGCGAACCTCCCATCAATTTTCATATTGCCAGCGAGATGAGAAAAATGCCTTGATCCTTCTCAAGAAGCTTTGCGCCGAACAACCGCAATAACCGGTCAGCTGCGCTTGCGGACAAATTCCGCACGAAGCACCAAACCTTTGATGCCTTCATACCGGCAGTCGATTTCCTGCGGGTCATCCGTGAGGCGGATCGACTTTATCAGCGTTCCCCGCCTCAGAGTCTGGCCGGCGCCCTTGACGACCAGATCCTTGATCAACGTGACCTGGTCGCCGTCGGCAAGCAGGTTGCCCACGGCATCGCGGACTTCGATCCGGTCCGCGGTGGCGCGCCGTTCCTTCAGTTCGGATGCAGCCATCCATTCACCGGATTCTTCATCGTAGACATATTCATCTTCGCTCATGGAGTTCTCCATCGGTCAGGAATGTGCGTCAGGCACCGAACAGATCGCGTTCAATCAGCCAGGCGCGCATTGCCAGCAATGCGGCGACGAGGGCAGCCACGGCAAAGGCTCTGGCGTCGAGCGTGATCCACGCAACAGCGCCTGCAAGCCCGCCAATAAGGAAGACCAGCCAAAAGGATGCATGCAAGCCAAGCTGGCGATAGTTCGCGTGATGCCGTCCGCCGGCCAATGCCTCCCCGAACCGCACGACCTGCGTGGAGGGCGAAATAGCCTCCTGCAGGTCGGGATCATCCCTCTCAAAAGTGCAATGAGCACTACCCATGGCCATCGCGATCAGCACGGCCGGGATGATCGCCAGATGCGAGAGGAATGTCAGATAGGCGGCGGCCAACGCGATTGCGGTACAAACGAGCGCGATTGTGCGCCGGTACCGGCCTAGCCAGTGCGTAATCAAGGTCGTGAGGACCACACCCCCCACGAAGCTGAAGATCATTCCGCCCACAAATTTCGTGATACCAAAGCCACCGGGAAGGCTCGTGCCCAGAACAGTGGCGTTGGCCTCGGGCGAGGCAAGGAAGACGTGCCCGAATGCCAGAAAGCCGGCTGCATTGATCGCGCCGGCAAGGGCCGCCAGCATGGCGGCCAGTTGGACCAGCGCGCGCTGCGCTCTGCCGATATCCAGGGAGCTGGGCCGTCTGCCTGTCCGATCCGGTTCGCTCATGCTCGCCTCTTACGCATCCTGGCTCGGCAATCGCTCGATCACGAGTGCAATGCCTTGTCCGCCGCCAATGCACATGGTCACAAGCCCGTAGCGGCCGCCAATACGCTCGAGCTCGTAAAGCGCCTTGATGGTGATGATGGCGCCGGTTGCCCCGACGGGATGCCCAAGTCCAATGCCGCTGCCATTGGGATTGACCTTCTCGGGCGGGAAATCGAGCAGTTTGGCGACCGCGCAAGCCTGCGCGGCAAAAGCCTCGTTCGCCTCGATCACGTCGATGTCGTCAAGCGATAGTCCGGCCCGCTTGAGGGCGATGGGCACGGCTTCGACGGGACCGAGCCCCATCACTTCGGGGGCAACACCGGCATGTCCCCAGCTTACAACCCTGGCGCGGGGTGTCAGGCCGTGTCTCTCGGCGGCGGCGGCGGAAGCCAGCACCAGAGCCGCGCCAGCGTCGTTGATGCCGCTGGCGTTGCCCGCCGTTACGGTCCCGCCATCCTTGCGGAAGATGGGCGTGAGTGCGCCGAGGCCTTCGCTGGAAACGTCGGTGCGCACATGCTCGTCGGCCTCGAACATAAAGGTGCCGCTACGGCCCTTGACCTCGACGGAAACGATCTGCTCGCGAAAACGGTCTTCCTGCTGTGCTCTTGCTGCCCGGCGATGGCTTTCGGCCGCCAGCGCGTCCTGCTCGGCCCGGGTGATGCCATGACGTTCGGCAACGTTCTCGGCAGTGACCCCCATGTGACCTGCACCGAACGGATCGCTCAGCGTCGCGTTCATCGCGTCGATCATCATTTCATCGCCCATCCTGCGCCCCCAGCGCAGGCCCTTGAGAACGTGTGGGGATTGGCTCATGCTCTCGACACCGCCAGCAACGGCGATGTCACACTCGGCCAATGCGATCATTTGGGCGGCGGAAATAATCGCCTGCACACTCGATCCGCAAAGGCGGTTCAGGGTGAGCGCCGGGGTCCGATCGGGAATCCCCGCCGCGATAGCGGCAATTCGCGAGACATATGCATCGCTGGGTTCGCTTTGAATGACCTGGCCAAGGACAACATGCTCGACATGGCCTGGTTCGATTCCGGCCCGCTTGATGGCTTCGGCAATGACGATGCGGCCAAGCTCCCACGGCGCGACGTCCTTAAGGCTGCCTCCAAAATCCCCGATAGCGGTGCGCACACCCGACAGGATCACGACGTCGTTCAAATTTCCTTCCTTTCGACAATATGTTCGCCCGAACCGCAGCAGGGTGCGCCGATCAGTGCGGCTGAGTTTTGGGCGCTTCGAGCAAGCTGACCGCGAGCGACTGGGCGCTGGCGAAGTCCGCGGCATAGAAAAGCTTGTCCGAACCAGCTTCCAGGTGAACGCGCGCAAGCATCGACTTCGGTTGCGGCTGCACGCCGGACAACACGACCGTTGCGCCGGCGACGCGCGCTTGTTCGATGAACTGTTCGAGCGCCTGGACGCCGCTTGCATCGAGCAGGGGAACGAGCCGCATGCGCAGGATGATGACTTTGGGCGACTGACCGACGCGGCGCAGCGTATCGAGCAGTTCGCCTGCTACGCCGAAGAAGAACGGGCCGGTGATCCGGAACACCTCGACACCCTCCGGCAACGCGTCGCGCTGGTGAACGTCTTCGGAATCGAGATCGATGTCCTGCCGGCCGCTGCTGTCGACCTCGACAGCCTCGCTCATGCGGGCCATGAAGAGGAGCGAGGCCAGAGTTACGCCGACGCCGATTGCGACGGTGAGATCCACCAGTACCGTCAGGCCGAATGTCAGTAGCAGCACGGCCCGGTCGCTGTTGGGCATGTGCAGCAAGGCAATGAACCGCTCATATTCACTCATGCCCCAGGCGACCATGAACAGGATCGCGGCAAGCGCGGCCATGGGTACGAATGCCATCAGGTCCGTGGCGAACAGGATGAACAGAAGAAGGAACACGGCATGCATGATTCCGGCAACCGGGGTTCTGGCCCCGGAGCGGATATTGGTGGCGGTACGCGCAATCGCGCCCGTCGCGGGTAGCCCACCGAACAGGGCGGATCCGATATTGGCGACGCCCTGGCCGATCAATTCCTGGTTGGAGCGATGCCGCGTTCCGGCCATGCCATCGGCGACGACGGCCGACAGCAGGGCTTCGATGCCGGCGAGAAATGCAATGGTGAATGCCGAAGGCATCACCGCATTGATCTTGGCGAAGGTGAATTCCGGCAGGGACGGCATCGGCAGGCCGGAAGGAATGTCCGGGAAGCGGGAGCCGATAGTGTCGACCGGGAGCTTGAGCAGAGCGACGGCGAGGGAACTTACCACGACCGCGATCAGGAACCCGGGCAGTCTGGGCGCGAGTTTGCGCAGCACGATGATGGTCGCAAGTGCTCCGACCCCGACGCCTAGAGTTGCCCAACTGGTGCTCGGCAGAGCGGCGAGATAGGACTGCCATTTGGGCAGGAACTCAGCCGGGACCTCGGTCATCGAGAGCCCGAGGAAGTCCTTCACCTGACTCGAGGCAATGATAACGGCGATCCCCGCGGTGAATCCGGTGACGACCGGATGGGGGATGAATTTGATCATCTGCCCGAGGCGAAACGCACCGGCGGCAATGAGGATGATGCCTGCCAGGAGCGTCGCGATCAGCAGCCCATCATAGCCGTGCTGGGCGATAACATTGAAAATGACGACGACAAAGGCGCCCGTGGGTCCGCCGACCTGGACCCGCGATCCGCCGAGCGCGGAAATCAGGAACCCCGCCACCACGGCCGTGACAAGCCCCTTGTCGGGAGAAGCGCCGCTGGCGATGCCCAGGGCCATGGCAAGAGGCAGCGCGACGATCGCGACCGTCAGGCCCGCTATGGCGTCGGCGCGGAAGGTCTGAGCGGTGTACCCTTCGCGCAAGGTCGTGATGAGCTTGGGCGTATAGGCTTTCGCGCTCACCTGACCGGTTCCTCCGCCTTGTCATAGAGAAGCGACTGCCCCTGGCCGCCGGACTTTCCCGCGGTCGTTTCGCGCAGACGCACACCGCGGCCCACGCCCGTGCTGGGCGCATTCTCGCCCAGCAGTTCGATGCCTGCGCCTTCCAGCGCGGTGATCACCTTGACCAGCGTGTCGACCACACCGCGCACTTGGCCATCGCATGATTCCATGCGCTGGATGGTCGGCAGGGAGAGGCCGGCCAGCGCGGCGAGCTGGCGTTGATCAAGTCCGAGGAGGGCGCGCGCGGCGCGCATTTGCTGCGACGTGATCATGTTGGCTCCATGATGTTTAATACATCAAATATCACTCTTAACAAATTAGGAGGGAGTTGTATATGTGCATTGTACCGGATAATCGATCACACGCGCTTTGTCGGGGTGAGGTATTTCCGCGTCTGAGAAAGCCGATGGTCTTGAGGGCTGCGACCTTCGAGCCTCCAGATCGGAGATGAGCAAATGATCGTGGAGAAAAAGCACCGCCGCAAAGGTGCAGGTCGACAGGCGCCGCCATCGGATGCCCCGGCGGCGGCGAGTCCGGTGTCGCAACCCGATCGTCTTCGGCGCCCGAAGCTCAGGCTGAAACTTCCCGTCGGAACAGGTTCGGGCGACGCCCGATCCGCCTGCTTCCTTCCAACCCGATCCGAAAGGCCACACAGCAAAATCACGCAGATCCCCGCAGCTTTGGACATCACGGTCAAATCCGGTGGGACGCTTCACGAAAATCTCGATACGCCCGAACTCGTCGAGATCGCCTTGCGGCGCGGTGAAGGCCGCCTGTCCGAGCATGGCGCCTTCGTGGTTGAAACCGGAAAACATACCGGCCGTTCGGCCCAGGACAAATTCATCGTCCGTGATGAGGTCACCAGGGATGATGTCTGGTGGGGGGCTTCCAACAAGCCGATGTCGGAAGAAGCCTTCGCCAATCTGCGCGAGGATTTCCTCAAGCATCTTGCCGCACTCGACGACGTCTTCGTCCAGGATCTGTTCGGCGGCTCGCAGCCGGAATTCCGTGTCGGAGTCCGGGTCGTCACGGAACTGGCCTGGCACTCGCATTTCGTGCGCACCATGCTGGTTAGGCCGACGGCGGATGAACTCACGCATTTCACGGCGGATTACACCATCATCGACTTGCCCGGCTTCCGCGCCGATCCCGAACGCCATGGCTGCCGGTCGGAAACCATCATCGCGATCGATTTCACCCACCGGCTGATCCTGATCGGCGGCACCGGCTATGCCGGCGAGATGAAGAAGGCGGTGTTCTCGGTGCTGAACTATGTGCTGCCGCAAAAGGGCGTCATGCCGATGCATTGTTCGGCGAACATCGGTCCCGATGGCGACACCGCGATCTTCTTCGGCCTCTCGGGCACCGGCAAGACCACTTTGTCCGCTGATGTTTCGCGCACGCTGATCGGCGACGACGAGCATGGCTGGTCGGACAGCGCCGTCTTCAATTTCGAAGGCGGCTGCTACGCCAAGATGATCCGTCTCTCGGCCGAGGCGGAGCCTGAAATCCATGCGACCACCCGCCGCTTCGGTACGATCCTCGAGAATGTCGTCATGGATCCGGAAACCCGCGCACTCGACCTCGACGACGCCTCGCTCGCCGAGAACAGCAGGGGCGCCTATCCGATCCACTTCATCCCCAATGCCTCCGCCGAGAACATGGGGCCGGTGCCGAAGAACATCATCATGCTGACGGCCGATGCCTTCGGCGTGCTCCCGCCCATCGCGAAGCTAACGCCCGAACAGGCGATGTATCATTTCCTGTCCGGCTACACAGCCAAGGTCGCGGGCACCGAACTCGGTGTCACCGAACCCGAAGCGACGTTCTCGACCTGCTTTGGCGCGCCGTTCATGCCGCGGCATCCCAGCGTCTACGGCAATCTGCTTCGCAAGCGTATCGCCGCGGGGAATGTCGATTGCTGGCTGGTCAACACCGGCTGGACCGGCGGCCAATATGGAACGGGATCGCGGATGCCGATCAAGGTGACGCGCGCACTGCTCAATGCTGCGCTTTCCGGGACTCTCGAAGGCGCACAGTTCCGCACCGATCCCAACTTCGGCTTCGTGGTCCCCGTTGCTGTAGAGGGTGTGGATTCGAGTATTCTCGACCCGCGTTCCACCTGGGCTGATGGGGCCGCCTATGACGGCACGGCGCGTTCCCTGGTCGACCGCTTCAAGCGCAACTTCACGCAGTTTGTCGCTCATGTCGACGAAAGCATCCGCGCGGCGGCCCCTCCCGGATGGTTCGATGCCTGACCTCATCCGGTTCCCCTTTGACAAGTTTCACGAAAAGCCAGAATCCATGCCCGCTCATGAACAGGGATCGGTAACCGGCAAGCTTGTCTTGCCGGTCACAGGTTGGGCCGCGATCCTGCGCGGGTTGCGCGGGCGATGCCCCCGGTGCGGCGAGGCGCGCCTGTTCATGCGGTTCCTGAAACCGATCCCTCATTGCCCGCAATGCGGCCAGGACTGGACGCATCAGCAAGCTGATGATTTCCCGGCCTATGTCTCGATCTTCGTGACGGGGCATCTGATGGCGCCGCTCATTATCGCCGTGACCAGTCGCGCGGAAATGTCCGTGCCGATGTTGATGGCGATCCTGCTTCCGTTGGCGTTGCTCCTGATGGTCGGGCTGCTTCAGCCCGCCAAGGGAGCCATCATTGCCTTGCAGTGGTGGTTCGGCATGCATGGGTTTCGCAGGGAACGCCCGGGAGCAATTCCGGACGACGCCGATACATGATCTTCAGCTTCGGCCGTGGCCAGTCTCGAGATTGACCAGGGTATGAGGCTGTCGGGCCGATGCGCGACTTCTCAAATTCAACTTTTTGCCGGAGAACTTTGTCTTGCCTCAGAGCAAAGTCCTGACGCGTTACGTGAACGCCATTTCAACGGGTCAGCTGCGCCCTGACGACGCCCAGCGGCAGGTCGCTCTGCGTTTCGGCAAGGCGGTTGCGGAATTGGAAGCACAGGCGCGCCGTCAGGGCCTCCTGTCGCGTTTCGTCAGGCGCAAACCCGATCCCGTGCGGGGAGTCTATCTCTGGGGAGGGGTCGGCCGCGGCAAATCGATGCTGATGGATCTCTTCTTCGACTGCGTCGAGATCGCCGGGAAACGGCGCGTCCACTTCCACGAGTTCATGCAGGAGGTGCATGACCGGCTACGCTCCGAACGCGCCAAGGAGACCGGCGATCCGATATTGCCGGTCGCCGATGCCATCGCGGCCGAAGCGCGGCTGATCGCCTTCGACGAAATGATCGTAACCAATTCGGCTGACGCGATGATCCTGTCGAGGCTGTTTACCCGGATCATCGGACATGGCGTTACCGTGGTCGCTACATCCAACCGGCCGCCTCAGGACCTCTACAAGAACGGCCTCAACCGCGAACATTTTCTGCCATTCATCGCGCTCCTCAAGGATCGGCTCGATGTGCTCACCCTGGATGGGCCGACTGACTATCGCATGCAGCGCCTTGGAGGGTTCCAGACCTGGCACGTGCCCAATGGCGATGCGGCGACGGAAGCCCTGAGCCGGGCGTTCTTCCGGTTGACCGATTTTCCGGTCGAGGACCGGGAGCATGTTCCCTCCGAAACACTGGCAATCAAGGGCGGACGAGAACTGTTCGTGCCCAAGTCGCTGAAAGGCGTGGCCGTCTTCTCATTCAAGCGGCTATGCGGCGAACCGCGCGGCATTCCCGATTATCTTGCATTGGCCTACCGCTATCACACCGTGATCCTGGTCGGGATCCCCGTTCTCGACGCAAACCGGAAATCGGAAGCGGCGCGATTCAAGACACTGATCGACGCCTTCTATGAAAATGGCGTCAAGCTGCTGGCTTCCGCCGATCGCGAACCCGACGCGCTGTATTGCGCGGCAGACGACGCCTTCGAGTTCGAGCGGACGATCTCGCGCCTCAACGAAATGGGATCGCAGGACTATCTCGCCCGCGGTCATGGAGTGAGCGACGAGGTCGCGCTCGCCGAGGTTCAGCGTCCATCGAGAACACAAAGGCTTATGGAATGATTCCGAAACCGGATCTCAAGCCGGCAGTCCGAAACAGCGATGTCTATCTGAACAGACGTGATGTGTGCCTCGCCGAGGCGAAGGAAATGTACGAGAAAGCGCAGCTGTTCGAGGAACGCCAAAGGCGCTGACGCCGACAGGTCATGCCTCGCGCCCTCTGTCGATGCCATCCACCGTCGATTACGGATCCCAAAAGCAGCCTGTGCCTGAGTGATCGCGATTGAGGGAGGCCGTCACGAACGGCGATCGCGTTCCCGCTCCAGGCATTGCCTGAAAGCTGGAAGGTGGCGCTCGCGCGAGGCGGCCTGCAGGTTTTCCATCACCTGGCGCGCCGCGGGGTCGTCGACCATCGGGATCAGCCGGTCGTAAAGCGCGATATTCTCGATCTCGCCCTGGACCGCGCTTTCGCAAGCCTGCGCGAGAGAAGCTGGTGCCGCCACTTTCCCCGTCCATGGATCGGGCGGTACGTCGATGCCCAGCCGGGCAAGCTGGCGCTCAAGTGCGGCGGCATGGCGCTGTTCGGCCTCTATGATGTTGGAAAAGGGCCGGACAGGGCCGAACTTTTCGATCACGGCGGCATAGGTCGCCTCCGCCTTCCGCTCGTCTTCGAGCGCATCGAGGAGGATGTTTGCCAGCTTTGACGTAGCCAAGGTCTCGTCCTTTCAATGGCGGCAGTTCGCTAACGGCCCCGGCCTCGCAGAGATTGCGCGGCCGGGGCCAGTCGTTGAGCGTGTCTTACTCTTCGAGCAGGGCGCGCAGCATCCATGCGGCCTGCTCATGCACGCCGATCCGTTGGGTGAGCAGGTCCGCGGTCGGCTCGTCGCTCGCCTTCTCGACCAGAGGGAACAGCGTGCGCGCCGTGCGGGCGGCCGCTTCATGCCCCTTGGCGAGGATGTCGACCATGTCGAGCGCCTTCGGCGGCACTTCCGGCGCGTCGGGCAGGGAACTGAGTTTGGCGAACTGCGCGTAGGAACCGGGTGCGGGCTGTCCGAGCGAGCGGATGCGTTCGGCGATCGGGTCGATCGCGTTCCACAACTCGGTATATTGCGTCATGAACATGGCATGGAGGCTGTTGAACATCGGCCCGGTCACGTTCCAGTGAAAGTTGTGCGAGGTCAGATAGAGAGTGTAGGTGTCCGCCAGGAGGCGGCTCAGGCCTTCGCAAATCGCAACCCGATCTTCCTCGCCGATTCCAATATTCACTTGTCTGGTCATGGTCTTCTCCTTGATCGAAACTCTACTTCAGATCGCGTAGTCCCGCGAGCAGGGCGGCCCGCGAGATTTCACCGACATGGAGCGCACGGATCACGCCTTTGCTGTCGACGAACAGCGTCGCGGGAAGCCCGGCCGAGCCGGTCGCGGCAGCTATGCGCAGGTCGCGGTCGAGATGGACGTGCGCCGCTTCAAGGCGCTTGCTGTCCAGCCACGCACGTACGTTGTCTGCATCCTCGCCCTGATTGACAAGCAGGATCGGCACGGCCGAGTGTGCCGCTTCTACGACCATCATCGGCATTTCACGCTGGCACGGCGGGCACCAGGTTGCCCAGAGATTGACGACGAACGGCTTGCCCCGGCGATCGTCGAGCAGGCTCGTTCCGCTGTCCAGCGACTGGAGAACGATTCCTTGCGGTAGAGGTCGCTGCGCCGAGGCAAGGGCCGCTGCCGTGGCGCCGGATGTGACCGCGACGCAGCCCGCGAAGACGAGTGTCAAAGGTGCTAGGGCGCGAGATCGCCGTAGTGACACGCCCAGCACGATTGCGGCAGTCACCAGACCGGGGAGCGGCGAGAAACCTCCTTGCCAGACATAGAGGATGGTTGCGGGTTCGATGGCGAAGGCATGCCAGTTCTGCGCCACAAAACCCGCGCGAGCTGCAACGAGGCCAGCGAGCAATGCCCGCCACGCGGCCGTATCGCAATCCACGCCGCGACGGCGGCCTATCCAGTTCGCCGCCGCCAGGAAGGCGATGATCCCGAGAATCGCGAACAGCCGTTCCAACGCGAGCGCGAGAGGGCCGATGGCAATCATGATCCGTCGCGGTCAGGCCGCAATGTCCTCATCGGGATCGGCGTGGAATTCATGCCACATGCCGTTGAGGATACCGAACCCGACGGCGAGGCCCACGCCCAGAATCCAACTGAAATACCACATGGAAAGTCGTCCTTTCAGTAATAGTCGGGGTTGGTGTCGACATCGCGCAGCGTGATGCGGCCGAACAGGACCTTGTAGACCCAGGCGGTGTAGAGCAGGATGATCGGCAGGAAGATCACCGTCACGGCCAGCATGATGAACAAAGTCACATGGCTGGACGAGGCGTTCCAGACCGTCAGGCTCGAGGCCGGGTCGATCGAACTGGGCAGGATGAACGGGAACATCGAGAGGCCCACGGTCGCGATGATGCCGATCGCGCCGATCGATGAGCCGCCAAAGGCCAGAACCTCGCGGCCCTTGCGGATGCCGATCCACGCCAGCAGCGGCCCCGCGAAGCCGAGGATCGGGGCGATCAGCATCCAGGGATGGGCGCCATAATTGTTGAGCCAGGCCCCCGGCGCCGCGACCGTTCCCGACAGCAGCGGATTGGACGGGCCGAGCGGATCGGCCGCATGGGTCAGGCGGAAGCCCATGCCCATTTTCGCGACCATGACCCCGCCCAGCGCGAACAGCAGGATCGACGCGACCGCCGCGACCTTGCCGAAGGCGCGCGCGCGGTCATGCACGACGCCGCGTTCGATCTTGATCGCAAGCCAGCTCGCGCCGTGCAGCACGATCATGGCGACCGAGAGCAGCCCGGCGACCAGCGAGAACGGATGGAACAGGCCGAGCAGGCTGCCCTCGTAGAAGGAGCGCAGATCGCTATCGAGCCGGAAGGGGATGCCGGTCAGGACATTGCCGACCGCGACGCCGAACACCAGCGCAGGCACGAACCCGCCGACGAACAGCGCCCAATCCCAGCGCGAGCGCCATGTGGCATCGGGCTTCTTCGAGCGGTATTTGAAGCCCACGGGCCGCAGGATGAGCGCGGCGAGGACGAGGAACATGGCCAGATAGAAGCCCGAGAAGCTGACCGCATAGACGAACGGCCAGGCCGCGAAGATCGCGCCGCCGCCGAGGATGAACCAGACCTGGTTGCCTTCCCAGGTCGCGCCGATCGAGTTGATGACGAGACGCCGTTCGGCGTCGGTCTTCGCGACGAAGGGCAGCAGCGCGGCGGTGCCGAGGTCGAAGCCGTCGGTGAGAGTGAAGCCGATCAGGAGGACGCCCATCAGCAGCCACCAGATCAGCCGGAGCGTTTCATAGTCGATGGGAGGTGCCATGACCTGTTCTCCTTATTCGGCAGGGATGGGCGCGTAGCCGCTGTGGGTTTCGGGGGATGGCGCCGGAGGCCGATGCTGGTCCGGTCCCTTGCGGATTGCCGCCAGCATCAGCCGCACTTCGATGACGGCGAGCGCGCCATAGATCACCGTGAACCCGATGATCGTCGTCCAGAGCTGCGCGACGGTCAGGCTCGAGGCGGCAAGGAACGTCGGCAGAACGCCATCGATCGCCCAGGGCTGGCGGCCGATCTCGGCCAGGATCCAGCCAAATTCGATGGCGATCCACGGCAGCGGGATGACCCAGACCGCCGCGCGCAGGAAGGTGCGGCAGAAGCGGCTGTCGCAGTTCAGCTTGCGGATCGAAGCCATCCAGAAGGCGGCGCCGAAGAAGGCGATGAAGAAGAAGCCGAGGCCGGCCATCACCCGGAACACCCAGAACATCACCGGGACATTGGGCACGGTCGACCATGCGGCCTTTTCGATGTCCTGGGGCGTGGCTTGCCGCGGATCGGCGACGAAGCGTTTCAGCAGCAGGGCATAGCCAAGATCGGCCTTGGCTTCCTCGAATGCCTCGCGCGCGACCATGTCCTTCTGGTCCACCTTCAGCTTTTCCACCGCATCATAGGCCTTGATGCCGTTCTCGATGCGGTCCTGCGCCCTGGCGACCAGTTCGAAGATGCCGGAGACTTCGCCCGTCAGGCTGCGCGTGGAGATGAGACCGAGCACATAGGGGATCTTGACCTCGAAATAGGTCTCGCGGTCGGCGACGCTGGGAAAGCCGACAACGGCAATGCCCGCGGGCGCGGGCTCAGTGTGCCACATGGCCTCGAGCGCGGCGAGCTTCATCTTCTGGTTATCGGTCAGCGCGTAGCCGCTTTCGTCGCCGAGCACGACGACCGACAGCGACGAGGCAAGGCCGAAGGCGGCGGCGACCGTGAAGCTGCGCCGCGCGACCGCGACCCACTTGCCCTTGAGCAGATACCAGGCCGAGACGCCCAGCACGAAAACGGAGGCGCAGACATAGCCCGCGCTCACCGTATGGACGAACTTCGCCTGCGCGACCGGATTGAACAGCACCGCCATGAAGTCGGAGACTTCCATCCGCATCGTTTCGGGATTGAAGCGCGATCCCACCGGATTCTGCATCCAGCCATTGGCGACGAGGATCCACAGCGCCGATAGGTTCGAGCCGAGAGCCACCATGAAGGTGGTGAGCAGATGCCCGACCCTGGACAGCTTGTCCCATCCGAAGAACATGAGGCCCACGAACGTCGCTTCGAGGAAGAAGGCCATCAGCCCTTCGATGGCGAGCGGCGCGCCGAAGATGTCGCCGACATAATGCGAATAGTAGGACCAGTTGGTGCCGAACTGGAATTCCATGGTAATGCCGGTAGCGACGCCCAGCACGAAGTTGATACCGAACAGCTTGCCCCAGAAGCGCGTGACGGTGCGCCAGATCTCACGGCCCGTCATCACATAGATGCTCTCCATGATGACGAGGATGAAGGAGAGGCCGAGCGTCAGGGGGACGAACAGGAAATGGTAGAGAGCCGTCAGGGCGAATTGGAGGCGTGAAAGCTCGATCACAGCCATGTCCATGGCAAGACTCCTTGCGTTCCGGCCCGGCTTCCATGGGTGTCCTGAGTCGGTTGAAAAGATTATGATTATTCGTTACTCGTAATTGAGTATATGAGCAACCCGTTAGATAGACAGGCTGCGGCCCTTTTCTGGATCGGCGACAGCGGCGCGGCGATCCTCATGGCGGCGGCGCTGGCCGGAGCCGTGGCATCAATGGAGCAAGGGGCGGGGCAGGGCCATCTTGCGCTTGCCGCGGGCGGACTGATAGCCGCCGCCCTGCTTCGCGCCGGGATGCAGATCGGTGCGACCAACGCCGGCGAAGCGGCTGCTATGCGCGTCAAGACGAACTGGCGCCAGCGGGTGTATCCAGGCATTCTCGTCGCCGCGCCGGGGGATCGCCGGATGCTGGGCGAGGCGGTCGCCGATGCCGTCGACCGGATCGAGGACCTGGGCGGCTTCCATGCCCGCTTCCTGCCGCTGCGCCGCGCCGCGGTCCTGTCCCCGCTCATAATCGCGATTGCTGCCGTATTTGGGAGCTGGGTCGCCGGCGTGATCATGCTCGCGACGCTGATTCCCTTTGCCATGGGCATGGCGCTCGCAGGAACGGCGGCCGCGCGGGCCGCCGCGCGCCAGCTCGATGCGCTGAGTCGCCTGTCGGGCCTGTTCGTCGACCGGGTGCGCGCGCTCCCGGTGATCGTCGCCTTCGCCGCGCAGGACCGTATCGGCCGCCACCTTGCCGACGCTACCCGCGAGGTCGCCGCGCGCACGATCGATGTGCTCAAGGTCGCCTTCGTGTCGAGCGCGATCATCGAGTTCTTCGCGGCGCTGTCGGTGGCGCTGGTCGCGCTCTATTGCGGCTTCAACCTGCTCGGCATCCTGCCCTTTCCGGCTCCCGAAAAGCTGACCCTGGGCCAAGCCCTGTTTGTTCTTGTCCTCGCGCCGGAATTCTATCTTCCCATGCGCCGCCTTGCCGCCGCCTATCACGACAAGCAGGTCGGGGAGGCTGCGGTGGAACGCCTTGAAGCGCTCGCGCCCGCTTCTCCGCCCGCGCCGAAACCCGCGATCGAAGGGCCGCCAGCGCTGCGCTTTGACGGCGTGGTGATCGACTATGGCGAGACGGCCATCGGTCCCTTCACGCTGGATATCCCGGCGGGCACCAGCCTTGCCCTGCGCGGAAGCACCGGGGTCGGCAAATCGAGCCTGCTCCATGCGCTGCTGGGGCTGGCCCCCATTGGTGGGGGACGGATTCTGGTTGACGGCCGGGATGCGGCCGAGGTTGCGCTTCCCGGCCATGTCGGCTGGGCGGGCCAGACGGTTGCGTTCGTCCCGGGCACGCTGGCCGACAATATCCGTCTTGCGCGTCCCGATGCCGACGATGCGGCAGTCGAAGCCGTGGCCCATCTGGCAGGCCTTGGGCCGATGATCGAAGCGCGCGGACAGGGATTGGCCTTGCCGCTCGATCATCGCGGGTCGGGCCTGTCCGGTGGGGAACGCCGGCGCGTCGGCATCGCGCGCGTGTTGCTCAAGGACGCGCCGCTCTGGCTGCTCGACGAACCGACCGCGGATCTCGACGCGGGATCGGCGGCCGACATCGCCGGGATACTGGCGTCCGCCGCAAAGGGCCGCACGGTCCTGATAGTGACGCACAGCGCCGAGCTGGCCGCGATCGCCACCAAAGAAATGGTGCTTTCATGAGCCGCGCGGATATGGACCTGCTGCTCGCTGAAGCTATCGGCCCCGAACGCCGCGCCTTCCGAATCGCGGGCTTGCTTGCCTCCGCTGCGACAATCGCCGCGGTCCTGCTGCTGGGCCTGTCTGGATGGTTCATCACCGGCGCGGCACTGGCCGGGCTGGGCGGCGTGTTGGCCGCGCAGGGTTTCAACTACCTGGTGCCGAGCGCGATGATCAGGCTGCTCGCGATCGTAAGGACGACGGCGCGTTACGGCGAACGGCTCTATGGCCACCGCGCGGCCTTGATGGCGCTCGCCGCGGTTCGCGCGCGCCTGTTCGACCGCATCCTGTCGGTGCGCGACGTGCGGGCCGTATCGGCGGGCGATGCCGTGACGCGGCTCGTGCAGGACATCGGCGCGCTGGAGGACAATCTGGTCCGTAAGCCGGCATTGCCCGCCGCGTTCGCCGGCGCTGCCATCGGCCTTGCCCTTGCGTGGCTGGCCAGCCCCTGGACGAGCCTTGCCTTGCTGGCGTTGCTTGCCGGTCTTGTCCTCTGGGCGCATCTGGCGACCCCCCGCCTGCTGGCGAGCGCCGCGACCGATATGGCGGAGGCGCTGGCGCGGCTCAAGGCGAGCATGGTGGACTATGCCGCCGCTTCGCCCGAAATCCTTGCCTACGATCTCGCTCCGGCGATCGGGCGAAGCCTCGCGGTCGAGACGGCCGAGTTGGACAGCGCGCGACCTCGGTTCGCGCGCGGCGAAGCGATCATCGATGCGGGCCTCGTGTTGGGTGGGGGCATCGCCATGGGCGCGATGCTGATCTTCTCCCATGCCTCCCTGCCGGTGACGGTCCTTGCCGTGCTGGCGGCGGCGGGCGCGATCGAAGCGCTTTCCGGCTATGTGCGCGGGGTGTCGCGCGGCGCGCTGGTCGCGGCCGCCCTCTCGCGATTGGAGGGCATGGCGGGTCAACCGTCTGCGCCTGTCCGAAAGGCGACGGCATCCATGGCGCCCGCGCGGACCATTGCCTTTGACCGGGACGGCATGAATATCCGGATCATGGCGGGCGAGCGCTTGGGGATTTCAGGCAAATCCGGCAGCGGCAAGACCAGCCTTCTGGAAACGCTCGCTGGTATTCGGCCCGCTGGCGAGCATTGCGGCATTGCTCTTGATGACCAGCTTCTTGCTTCCCTGCCGTCCGAGGACGTGCGAGCGGCATTCGCGCTCTCGCCCCAGGATGCCCAGCTCCTGTCGGGAACCATCCGCGACAATTTGCGTGTGGCGCGCCCCGGCCTCAGCGACGAACGGCTTTGGGCGGCGCTGGAAGTCGCCTGCCTCGCTGTCGATATTCGCGCGATGCCGCATGGGCTTGACCAATGGGTCGGCGACGGCGGAGCGCGGTTGTCGGGCGGCCAGCGCAAGCGGTTGTCGATCGCCCGCGCCTTGCTTGCCGGCAGGCCGTGGCTGCTGCTCGACGAGCCGAGCGAGGGGTTGGACATGGCGACGGAGGCGCGGCTTGCGGGCCACCTCGACGCGTGGCTTCGCGAGACAGGGACCGGAGTCGTGGTGGTGAGTCATCGACCGATTTTCTTGAGTCTCGTCGGCAAGGGTCGAACAATCAACTTGAAGGATCGCCGCTAATATAGGGATATCTGTAGCTGGCCTGGGGGCGGATCGATTTGGCGCGCGTAATCAAATCCATTCAATCCACGTCGCGCATAAGGAGGAGCCTATCTGCCGCGTTCATACTACCGTTCCCGATCGATTACCTTGCCGTGGAGTGATCATTTGATATCGCTTGATATGGAACTGCTTCGTTCGCTTGCTGCGGCGCTCGCGGTAGGCGTGCTGATCGGTATCGAGCGAGGCTGGCGGCAGCGCGAGGCAGCGGATGGCAGCCGGGTCAGCGGTTTGCGCACCTTTGGCCTGCTCGGTCTTGCCGGCGGCCTTGCCAGCCATATGCCCGAAAGCCTTGCGGCGGTAATCGGGCTGGCGGTCACTGCCAGCCTGGTTCTTGGATATCGCAGCGAACAAGCCCGCACGGCCAGCCTGTCCATCACCAATACGTTGGTCGGCATTATCACCTTCGCCTTGGGATATATGGCCGGGCAGGGCCTGGTGAGCGAGACGCTGGCCGTCGCGGCGGTAACCACCTTGATCCTGACGCTCAGGCAGCAATCCCACGCCATGCTCAAAGGGATGAGCCACAAGGAGGTCGAATCGATCGCCACTGTTGATTACCGCTGAGAAGTGACCCGGGATTTTCACCGAGAAGTGACCCGCCTGTAGCTTATGTTTCGGATGTCATTGCTGGGTCAAGATGGTG
>NZ_QXDC01000002.1:663305-1050163 GCF_003550065.1 Hephaestia caeni | reverse complement strand
CACTGTTGATTACCGCTGAGAAGTGACCCGGGATTTTCACCGAGAAGTGACCCGCCTGTAGCTTATGTTTCGGATGTCATTGCTGGGTCAAGATGGTGTTTCTCCTTTTGGGGTTTGGCCTGCTGGGCCGAGCTGTTTTTGAAGCGGAAGCTGTCGTTGCCGGTTTCCAATATGTGGCAGTGGTGGGTGAGCCGATCGAGGAGCGCGGTGGTCATCTTGGCATCGCCGAACACGCTGGCCCACTCACTGAAGCTGAGGTTGGTGGTGATGACGACGCTGGTGCGCTCGTAGAGTTTACTCAGCAGATGGAAGAGCAGCGCGCCGCCTGATGCGCTGAACGGCAGATAGCCGAGCTCGTCGAGGATCACGAGGTCGGAGTGGATCAGACGATTGGCGATCTGCCCGGCTCTTCCCAGGGCCTTTTCCTGTTCGAGGGCATTGACCAGTTCGACCGTGGAGAAGAAGCGGACCCGCTTTCGATGATGCTCGATGGCCTGGACACCGAGCGCCGTGGCGACGTGGGTCTTTCCGGTGCCGGGACCACCGACCAGCACGATATTGTCGGCGCCGTCGATAAACTCGCAGCGATGGAGCTGGCGGACCAGCGCCTCGTTGATTTCGCTGCTGGCAAAGTCGAAGCCCGCCAGATCCCGATAGGCGGGAAGCCGGGCTGCCTTGAGCTGATAGGCAACGGAGCGCACCTCTCGTTCGGCCGTTTCGGCCTTCAGAAGTTGGGACAGGATCGGAACAGCCGCTTCGAACGCCGGCGCGCCCTGAGCCATCAGATCGGTGACCGCTTGCGCCATGCCGTGCATTTTCAGGCTGCGCAGCATGACGACGATGGCGCCGGTGGCGGGGTCATGACGCATGGCGCTTCTCCCGGCGCAGGGCGTCATAGCGTGCGACATTGGCCATCGGTTCGCTGACCAGCCTCAGGGCCTGTGGCGCCGTGACCGGCGGCGTTGCGAGGGGCTTTCCATCAAGCAGCCGGTGCAGCAAATTGAGGATATGGGTCTTGGTCGGAACGCCCGCATCCAGCGCCATGGCGACAGCGGTCAGGACAGCCGCTTCGTCATGATGCAGGACCAAAGCCAGGATCTCGACCATTTCCCTGTCACCTCCCGGATTGCGGAGCAGATGCCGTTGCAGCCGCTGGAAGTCCTCGGGAAGCTCAAGGAACGGTGCTCCGTTGCGCAAGGCTCCAGGCTTGCGCTGGACGACCGCCAGATAATGCCGCCAGTCATAGACCGTGTGCCCGGGGCCATCATGGGATCGATCGATGATGCGCTGATGTTCGCATATGACCTGCCCCTCGGCGACAACCAGGAAGCGATCGGGATAAACGCGCAAGCTGACGGGCCGATTGGCGAAGGACGCCGGCACGCTGTAGCGGTTGCGTTCCAGATGCACGAGGCAGGTCGGCGAGACCCGTTTGCCATATTCGACGAAGCCATCGAACGGCCTGCCCACCGGCATCAGGCATTCCGCCTCATCGGCCCAGGCATCGGCGACAGACCCGGGTTCGATGCCATGCGGGATATCCTGCCACAGCGCCTTGCAACGCTGTTCCAGCCACAGATTGAGGGCGTCCAGGCTCTCGGCCTGCGGCGTGGGCTGCCACAGGCGATGACGCGCATCCTGAACATTCTTCTCGACTTGCCCCTTTTCCCAGCCTGCCGCGGGATTACAGAACTCGGCTTCGAACAGGTAATGGCTGACCATGGTGAGGAAGCGGGTGTTGACCTTCCTTTCCTTGCCGCGCCCGACCTTGTCCACGGCGGTGCGCATATTATCGTAAATCCCCCGGCGCGGAACGCCGCCCAGGACGCGGAACGCATGATTATGGGCATCGAACAGCATCTCGTGGGTCTGAAGGAGATAGGCCCGCACGGTGAAGGCCCGGCTGTGGCTGAGCTTGAAGTGCGCCACCTGAAGCTTGGTACGCACGCCACCCAGGATCGCCCAGTCCTCGCTCCAGTCGAACTGGAATGCCTCCCCCGGCGCGAATGACAACGGCACGAATGTCCCGCGGCCGCTCATCTGCTGCTGACGGCGATACTCATCGCGCCAGGCCCGCGCGAAGGCGGCGACACGGCCATAGGAACCGTCATACCCCAGGCTCGCCAGATCGGCGTGCAACTGCTTGACCGTGCGCTTCTGCTTGCGCGAGCGAGCCATCTCCCGTTGCAGCCACGCCGACAGCCGGTCCGCGAACGGGTCCAGCTTGCTCGGCCGCTCGGGCACCTTGAACAGCGGCTCGATCGTCTCTGACCGCAGATATTTACGGATCGTATTACGTGACAATCCCGTCCGCCGCACAATCTCGCGGATCGATAGATGGTCGCGATAATGCCAACGCCGGATTACGCTCAATAACGCCATGTCCATCACTCCATGATCCCCTGCTCCTCAAGGCCAGGGGCGAGTTCAACATGGGTCACTTCTCAGTGGAAATTTATGCCCCTACCGGGTCACTTCTCAGCGGTAATCAACACTCAAGCGATTTCGCGATGAAGAAGTCGTGAAGCGACAAGCCAAGCCGGCCGAGCGGCGTCTTGTTCTGGATGGTGAGGTTGGAGAACGGGGGATTCCCGATCGCCATGTCGAAGTCGCCCGGCAGCAATGCCTTATCGAAATCGATGCAGCGAATGACCTGGCGCGGATACAGGGCGCTCGCGATGCGCGCGGAAACGGGGTCGTTGTCGATGCCGACAAACAGCGTGTCGCTGGACAGAGTGTCCGGTCGTAGCCCCATGAAGAGGCCACTGCCACAGCCTGGTTCGAGGATTTGGCCGCCGGTGAAGCCGAGGACATTGGCAGCGTCCCACATGGCGCGGACGATATATTCGGGCGTGTAGTGGGCATATTGCGTCGCCCGCTTAAGTGACTGAAGTTCGGCATTGGTCGTTTCGGCGATCAGGGATTGTCCGAGGTCTTCCCATCCATCGCGGAATTCGTCCGAGCGGCCGGCGAAGATGCCGTTGGCAAGCTCAGAGGCACCGAATCCGACGAACCGGGCGATTGCTTCCTGCTCAGCGGGTGTTGCCTGCCGTTTCTCGCGATCCAGGAGGTTCAGCAACCTGATCGCCTCGACATTGTCATGGGCGCGTCCCTTCCATGAGGGTGCCAAGGTCCGCCCCGCAGAAAGCGAGAAGTCGACCGCAGCCACTGAGGATGCTTCGGCGGAAAGGTCGAGCACCTCCTGGGCGAGGAGCGTCGTTTCCTTGTGTTCGGGGGCACTCGCGTTGACGACGGATGCGACGATGTCGTCGAAGTCGAGGGATAGCTGGAGAGCCAGCGCGGATGCACTGTTTCGCATAAGATGCTTCCTTCTTGATGGTTTCGGGAGTGTCGTGCGGCCTCCCGGCCGGGTATCAGGGCTAGGTGCCGGGCGTCGGATCAGCCGAGGCGAAGCGAAGCGGCAAATTGGCGCAGCAAATCGGTCATCACGGTCCGGGCGTGGCGCTTGTTGCCGATGACGATCTCGGGAAGGAGTTTCCGGCCGAGCGCGGATCGGTAGCCGAGCGCCAGTTCACCGCTCGCGTCCTCGACCACGATGCGATGTCCGCGTGGGTTTGCCGGGCCGGCGTATCGGGCGGTGAAATCGCTGAGCCGTCCCGAAAGCCCGGCGGCCATCTTGCTCCAGCGGATGTGTCCAGCGGCGAACTGGTCGTCAGGCGCGCGGCCGCGGGCGAGCCAGAAACGGAATTGGGTGCGTTGCTGGAGCACCGAATTGCGTGTGCGCTCCATCGTTCGCGCGAGCGGAAGGATATCGGTATTGGCGTCCAGTCGGGCGAATTCGGCGTCGTCGGCGACGGCTAGGACGTCGGTATAGTGGCCTTCGTGCAGGAGCAGGCGAAGCGCGGTAACATCGGCCGGTGCCGGGCCGGTCGTGAACGGTATCGGACGCAGCCCGGAGTGGGCGTCGATGGCGAAGATCGTCCCGGCATCGTATCCGGGCCGTTCTTGCAGCATCGCAAGGATGCCGATCGCGCTTGTCGAGTATTCGGATGCACCGAGCAGGAGCAGACGGCGATGCCATGAGACGGGCGCCGGGACATCGGTCGGGCTTGGCCATTGGCTGGGCAGCGGTCGAGCGGTTCGCGGGTTGGCTATGCACCTAGGCTCGGACGGCGTTACCGCGAAAGAGCGCCGGGCAACGTCGAAAATATCGTCGGGCTGGCCGCCGCCATCGCGAAACCCCTGGTCGTAAGCGGGCTGGCGGGTATTGGGCTGCCCCGGACGCGGCGGCGGGGGCGGGCGCGCTTCCCAACCGGCGCAGGCGGCATAGTGGCCATCGGCGTAGGCGGTAGCAGCATCCCAGTCGTAGCCGTGAACTTCGCGGGCATGGAGGATTGAAGCATGGCGGGGATCAGTGCTGCCCTGCGCGATCTGGCGTTCGACAAAGGCGAAGTTCGCGGCTTTGCGTTGCCGTTCGGCTTCCAGTCCTATCGCTTCGTGGAGCGGTCGAAGCATCTGCACGCGCTCGCGGGTTCGCGCCATGCGGGCGTCCAGTGGAGCGTCGTTCGGTAGGTCGGGGAAGCATCGCCAGGCGTCGGCGAACGCATGGGCGTGGTGGGCCGGACGGCCGCGCGCCATCCAGCATCCCGCATCGGCGGGATCGAAGCCGTCGGTCATGTCGAGAGTTCCTTGGGAAGCTGCGCGTGGCGTCAGCGTATCTGGTCTAGAACCAGGTCTTGCAGACGTTGCAACGGCTCCACCAATAGCCGTGCCGGTCGGCGACCTTGTAGGCGTTGATGTGGAACCGCTTGCCGGTGGGGCTCGTGGGATCGTCGCAGCATTCGACTGCTCCGCAGTGAGGGCAGCGAATGCTTTCGGTCACGATGATCTCGATGGGTTGGGTGGTCTGTTGGCCGTTGGGCATGGCGAGGCTCTCCATAGGATCACCATTGCCCTTCCCCCCTTCCCTCTCGCGGCCCGGAGGGCCTTGGCCCTGTTGCAATGAGCTGTCGCCGAGCGAACCGCTCAAGGCGAAGGAGGAGTTGCGAACATCGGGTTTTGAATGGAGTGTCCTGCTCGCCGCACCAAACTCCCGTGCCCGTCGATCCTTCGCAGTTCAGCCAATCCCGAGCAATCTGTGCAGCCGGTTGTAGCTGGCGGCCGTGATCGTCCTGGGAGGGTGAACAGTGCGTCGCTCCACGGCGCCCGTTTGGTAATCATGGCGGCCGTCGATTTCGCAGAACCATCGGCCGCAGTCTTCCTGGGGATAGGCCAGGTCCAGGGCTTCGCGCAAAGACAACTCCGCTTCGGGATTACCGCGATTGGTGTGCCACTCGCCGCGGCCGATATATCCCGCCTCGGCAAGGTCGCCTCGTGCCGCAGACTCAGGAGTGGTCACTTCATAGGTGACATGGAAGCGGGGGATGCTCATGTCGGCAGTTCCGACCAGCCGCCGACGGCACTGATCCAGACCATGCCTAAGGTGCTGGGACGTGCCTCGAATCCGTCGATGCCCGCGGTGTCGGGGTTACGGACGATCACGTTGCCGCTGTCCTTGGCGCGCCGCGGCGCTTGCCCGCCAAGCACGATCACGTCATCACGGCCGCCAGGCATATGGATCAGATCGCCGGGTTCAACCTTGGCGGCGAGTATGCAACCGATGGTGTAATGAAGTGTCCAGCCGTTGTCGGTGATCGTTGTCATGTACATCCTCCTTCGAATGCTTTTCGGAATTCGCTTCCGCTCAGGAGCGGCGCATCGACCGGTGCGTCATCGAGGATCTGCGGCGACCCCGAATGAGGCAGGGGCAAGCGGACGACGACGCCGACCGGTATCAGCTGAACTGCGAGCCGAAGGCTTGCGGGTGACTCCACCCATATGCCCGCTGGGTGTCGATGCGCCGGGTCGCTCGAAGAGAAGCGAGGAGCTGATCGACGGTCATCCCGTCTCCGCCTTTTTCGCTTGCGCGCCATTCCTTGAAGATGGCGACAGGGCAGTAATCCTGGGTCGCGTCGTAACGTAGCCAGTTGGCAAGAGGCTTTGGGAGTGTGGCCATGATCTTGTCCTCGATCTCCATCGAGTATGGCGTGGCCTGCGCGCCGGGCGTGTTATGCGAGGTTGGAATATGAGCAGAAATGGGCATCATCTTTTCCTTCCCAGTTCAAGACAAAGCCCACTCCCTCCTTCCCTTTTTTGCTCGTTCGGCGATGCGGTTCGACATATGTGTTGGTTTAGTCGCTGCGCGGCAGCGGGATCGGGACTGCCTGACCGCTGGCGAGGTTGATGAAGGCGCCGGCGTGTCCGATGGAGCCGCGTCCGAGAAGGTCGAACAGCAATGCAAGCGCATGGCTCGCCATCACTCGGTTCACGAACAGGGATTGGCGGTCGAGCGCCTCTGCGACGGAGCAGGACGGAGCGTTGTCCTCAGGTAAATTCTCATTGGCGAGTTCCGGGAAGTACTCGAGCACCGTCGGAAGCCGTGTGCGGTTCTTCGTCCAGGCCTTGCTTGGGCAGCCGATGAGGTATTGTCCGTCGCTCTCGCGATTGCCGAGATCGAGCCAGTAAGCGGGCGCACCACTCCCCTCTCCGATCGCCGCCCCGAGCGCGCGTCGCGCCGAAGCGGTGTCGACGCAGGTGATGAGGACATCGGCACCTGTAATGCTGACCGCGCCGGGCGCCCGGCCATGCACTGCCTGCCAGGCGAGGCCGTGAGCGAGGTTTATGCGTTCGGTGAGCGTGTGCGCTTTCGAATTGCCGAGGTCGCACCGATAGAAGGGTTGGCGACCGAGATTGGCCTCGGTGACGATGTCGTCGTCGACGACGGTGACGTGCAGCGATCGCGAGGAGATTGCCCGCAACGCCGTGTCGAGCGACGCGAGTCCCATCGCCATCTGCGCACCGTTGCCGCCGCACCCAATAAGCAGGATCTTGATTATGCGATTGGCGAAGACAGCGGGAAGATAGTGGCGGTTGCAGGTATCAGGCTGCATCGTAAATCTCCTGAGAATGGATTGCGCGGCAGCGGTAGGAACATGCCACCCGCGCATAGGCGTGCAGCCATCGCCGGGCCGTTCGGGTCGGCGAACTGGCCGATGACGAGTGAGATCTTCGTCGCATCGGCGTCGTCGGTGTTGTCGGTAGCGCTGAAGAATGCTGGGCCGGTCCCGTGACTGTGGATGTCGCAGACGACGTGCCAATCAGGCTCAAGACCAGGAGTCCGGTAGACGAGGCGCGACGGCGTGGCTTCGTCGATGACAGGAAGGTGTACCGCGAACTCTCGCGTGACCTCGTTCCAAAGGACGAACGCGGCCTCTTCGTTGGGCAACGCCGCGCGAAAGTGATCGAGAATGTGATCTAGATGGTCGCCGGGGATAAGTCCGCAGCGCAGATCAGCCCTGCGCCCGCCTATGCTGCCGTAGGGCAGGTAGCAGGAAATCGGCGGCGCCACAGGAACGTCGAGCTCAAGCCATGGTCGGCGCAGGATGAGCATGACACCGTCATTTCCGATGGCGAGGCCGTGTCCGGCGCGGGCGTCGCGTAGCGCGTCGATGGTTGGCGATCGGCCAACGGGTGGGACCGGATAGCAAGGCACGGCGGCGAGAACCGCGGCCGCTGTTTGATCATCGGCGAGCATAGTCATCGCGGCGCGCACTCCGAAATGAGCTTTCCGACCGTCATCGCGTCGGCCGGCGTCCGGCGAACTTGTCGTCTGGGTTCGGGAATGAAGGGCTTGAGGCGACCGACTGGAAAGCGCTTCGACCGGCGCGCGGCAAGGTCGTCCCAGAGCGCGACAAGACCGCCCTTGCCGGTCACGGTCAGCTCCTGGCCGGGATTGGGGTGTGTCGACCAGCTATCGAATACCGCCCGTTCGAAGTCCGGGATAGAGATGACGGAAAGCGCTTTCGGCATCGGGATGTTGCCCCAGCAAAGGCTTCCATCGACGAAAACATTCAGAACCGGCGAGTGCATCACTCTGGTGTCGGCGGTAGGGCGTTCATTCGCCTTCAGGGCATAGACGCCGAGGCCGGACCGGGTGGCAACGAAGAAGTGTGGGGGATAGGGCACTGGCACGACTGTCCGTTCGGACAGGGCCCGAAGGTCTGCCGGAGGAGATGATAGGGCGAAGTAGGCTGGGCGCACTTGTGCCGGAGTCCACCATGCGAGTAAGTCTGGATGGGCGACCAGCACGGTGCTGGGCAGGATTTCGGGCAGGACGGTTTTTCCGAGGGCCTCGGTCCACTGGTGCAAGTGCTCGCGCAGCAGTGGTACGCCTGCGGATATCGTTGGTCGGCCATCGGCATCTTGCTTGATCGTGTGAATGCTGGCGAAGGCTGCTATGTCCTGTCGTTGCGAACGGTAGGGATCGGGATTTCCAGGTGTTCCGCTTCGATAGAGGAGGATGGCGTTGGTCAGGACCAGACTGCCGCTGGTAGCTTCGAACTGGGTTGAATGGTCGGACATGGCTTCCTCACAGTTTAGTGGGATCGAGCTGAATCAGCTCCTGGGCGGCGAGGAGGAATTGGGCTCCAATCTCGAGGCTCGTGAACCAGCTGTCGATCTGGTTCGCCTCGGGCAACGGACACACACCGGCGACGTCCATGAAACCGAGCTCCATGCCGTGACGAGCCACATCGTCGACTTCACGCGCGAACTGATCCACTGGAACGAGCGTCAGCGGCGGCAATGTCGAGCATTCCTCGAAGTGGGGGACGTACTCGTAGATAATGTCCCTATCGAAGTGCCAGGCGTTGCCTTCCGGCGAGAGGTTTCCGAGGGCCTTGTACGCCTTGCGAAGGCGGCGTAATTTTTTCTGCAAGATGGTTGGGAGCCGTGTCGGTTTCTCGGCATTTGCCCCGATCATCCATTCAGGCCGACGCGCATTCATCGCGGATGGCAGCATGGTCTCGTCAAGCTCGTCGGGGCTTACGCCCTGATATTCGATCATGCAGTGCCGGGCGGCTTCGTCGTCGGTTTGGCCCTCCCAGTAATACATGGAAATCTCTTCGAAGAGGTCGTCGTAGCCGAACACCGGGAGAGCGAGACCGAGGGTCTTTTCAAGCGCGGAGTAGATGGCGGCGCGCCAGGGAATGGGTGCATCGCTGGTTTCGATCCAGCCGAGGTCCAGTTGCCCCAGGCTCTCACAGGTAATGGCGATCGCCGGTGGATTGCCCTCGTCGCCATAGAGAACGGCGACCCGCAGATCGGCGAGTTCGACGGGCTTCAGGATGTCGAGCACCGCGGCGTCGAAGATCTGTTCGATGCGGCGGCGGGCTTGCACGCGAGTGTATGATCGCGCTGAGGTTTCGCGAGGCGCAGCCCAGCGGCCGATCAATCTATGGTGCGGTGCCAGCGGCTCGTCGAAGATGACGGGTACATCGCTTGAGAATGCGACCGACCGCCCCGCGAGATCAGCCGAGCGGCGGGAGGCGCAAGCTTGAGGGTGGCTGTAGCGGTACGGGTGCTTCGCTCCGGCCGCCTTCGGGGTCGAGGAAGATCCGGGCATGGAAAGCGTCGACCTGGTTGCTGCAGGCGGGCCGAGTGAAGCCGGGCGTGTTGCCATCATCGTTCTCGATCCATTCGATGAGGGGTTTGCGGGGTGCGGCCGGAATGGTCGTGCTTTTGCCGCGCGGCATGATCAGCCTTTGGTCCCAACGGCGCGGCGATACTCGGTGACATGGGCGCCGCCCGACACACCGGCATCGACGGACTCCGCGTTCAAAATGGCCGGATAGAGGGTGGCATGGTAGGCGCGCAGGCCGGCCTGGTCGTCCGCGAGATGTTGCGGGACCGGAAGGTCGATGCCGTCGTATCGGTAGGTTCGGGCGAGTTGATTGATTTGCATGGGGGCCTCCCGGTTGGTGGTCGTGGGATTAATGGGGCGAAGCCCATCAAAAGAGGCTAGCGGGTTCATCCGCCCTGGCGCTGGCCGGCGGACTAGTCGGGGCGGCAGCCTGAGCCGGAGCGGCAGGTACGCTCGCCTTGGGCTTAGCAGCCGCGGTTTTCGCCTTTGCCGCCTCCGCGGCGGCGGTCCTGGCGGCATCGGCCGCCTCGCGCTGCTCCGCGATCTGCTCAGCTAGCGTCTTACGCGCAGCGATGAGTTGGCCGAGCGCGCCGTCGGTGCCTTTGGCAAGTTCGGCATCGATTTCCGCGGCGCTTGCCGTGATCGAGATCGGCCGGGCCTCGCCGCCTTCGAGATTGGGCGACGCGTTCCTCGCCTTGCGCGGAATGATGGTGAGGGTGACGGTATCGTCGGGGCCAGCAATGAGGTCGAAGCCAAGCGAATAGCGTGGGAGGAGCGGAAGCAGGTTGACGATGAGCATGTTAGTCGGTCCTTTTGCTGGAGAAGCGGGAACGCGGGGTCAGGCGGCGATCTGCGAGACCGGCTCGGAGGGTGATGGGGGCGGGCCGTATTGACCGTCGAGCGTCATCGCGCTGGGCAGCCGTCCGGCCCAATCGAACCCGATGCGGTTGAGCATCTTCGCGACAAGGTCAGGTTTCTTGGAGTTCAGAAGCTCTGCGAATGACCTATCGCCCGTGTGGGCAATGAGACCGCATTCGTGGGCGATGAACTTGAGTTCCCCCTTGGTGTATTGCTCGAGGAACGCCTGGTTGACCGTCCAGCTGTCACGCAGGTCGACGTCGAAGGCTCTCGCGAGATCGGCGACGTGCGCGAAACTGAGCACATCTTTGGCATAGGCAGCAGCAATGACGGCAAGCACGTTAACTGCCCGGGCGTCCGGCAGTGCGCGAATTTCGGCGATCTTACCCCTATAATCGAGGTCTGGGAATGAGGCACCGACCAGCAAGCCTGCGCGAGTCGTCAGGGTATCGGGCTTGATGTCCGAGATCGTCCCGGACATCGCGGCGACGAGGATCGCGGTCCGCGCGTGAGCGGCATTGCTCGCGAGTGCCCGGGCGAGGGCGGTGCGCCACATCGCTTCGCGCAACTCAGTGGTCTTGTTGGCAATTGACTGGGCCGTGACGGTTGCCTTGTTGGTGGATGGAGCACTGCTCGTGGTCGAGGTCTTCGTTGGTGTACCGGCTTCGCCGGAAGACGGTGCATCACCGGTCGGTTCGAGCTGAAGATTGGTCGATGGTTCGGCGCCGCCGTCGGCGTTATCCCGTTCGTCGCTGGTGGTATCGTCGACAACGACAGGCGCCGCAGGCTTTGCCGCTGCCGCTGTCCGCTCCTGTTCTTCGAGCCGCATTTTCTCGACAGCTTCGGTCTTCAGTTCGAAGCATCCGGCGTTGGTACAATAGCCGTCGTCGACGTGTTCTTCGAACAGGGCGCGTTGCGTCGACGAGTTGAAAGGGCAGGCCAGGCACTCGGTCTTGTCGAAGCAGGCGGCCGCTAGATTCTGGGTGGCGAGCTTGAGCAGCTCGCGTGTTTTGGCGACGTCGAGTCCGGCGCTCAGGATCGTCGCGAGAGCTTTCTCCTGCTTGTCCGGGGGCACCGCAGCGAGCAGTTCGGCGTGGCCGACTTTGATCCGGCGTTCGTCCAGCGCGCATTTGACCGCCTCGGCCAGTTCCGCGAGCGCAAGGCGGCGGTCGAGCTTGGCGCGGGACCAGCCGAGCCGCCGGGCTGCTTCGGCCCGGTCCCCTTGGCAGGCCGCGAGATAACGAACTGCGGCGTCCGCCTGCTCAGTTTCCGACGGATTGTCGCGGTCGTCGTTCTCCGCGATCGCCGCTTCCAGGGCTTGCTGGTCGGTCATTTCGCGGACGATGCCGGGGATCCCGCCTCCGGGGCCGTAAGCTTCCAGGGCAGCTCGCCAACGACGCTCGCCCAGGACGAGGGAGTACAGGTCATTCTTGGGACGGACGAGAATGGGCTGAAGCACACCGCGCAGCTTGATCGAAGTTACCAATTCGTCGTGCTTGGTGCTGTCGAAATAGCGGCGGGGATTGTCCCCCTTTATGATCTTGGAGAGAGGGAGGATGATTGAGGGGGGTTGTTCTGGCGTATCCAAGGCTGGTCTCCTCATCGAGTGTTACGGGCTCGTCTGTCGGGGCCCCGCGCCATCTTTCATCGAGCCTAATGCCCATCCTCCCTCTTCCCTCTCTTGGCCCAACGGGCCTGCAGAAGGGTCGGTCGTTTCGGACGGGTTGAGGCTTTCGACGCCAAGAATTGCGAGAGCGTCGAACATTGGACGTCACGACACCACGATCGTGAGCAGGCGGGGATTCAAGTGGTTCGGTTGTCGAAGATCGGTTCTTGACCCGGCTCCCAGCTCTCGACAGGCCAGATTCGTCCGTTGTAGCTGATCCGGCCGATGCTGATGGAACCGATTAATATGATCGCGTCAGGATAGTGGCTTGCACCCAGATCCAGGCGATCTCGTCGCCGACAGAATTGCTTCGAGGCCTCGTTCCAGTCGTGGACTCTGATCTCCGGGAAACCTTCCTGTCGAACAAGAAATGGCATGGCTGAGCGCCGCGCACCGAGATCATCGGTAAAGGCACGGGCAAAGTGCCCTGAATATACGGCCACGACAGACCAGTAAGCGGCCATGAATGCTTTGCGCTTTGCCCAGCACTTATCGGCACGGCCGCGCGCGTCACGCTGCAGATCGAAAAGAAGGACAGCGATCAAGAGCCTGATGTCTGGCGCCAGTGTTCGCATGGCGCGAGCTGCTGGTAACAAGAGTGCAGGATTGCGTACGTCCGCACGCGCCGATCGCGCGCGCGCGCCATGGTTCGCTTCCGCCATCGCGGTGACCTTTCAGGCAGGAGTGAGGGGGGGCGAAGAACGACCGCAGGTCTAGATTAGCTGCACATCGTAACGCGGATCACAGCCTGGCTCGCCAGGATAGCGGCCGGAAGGATCGGCAAACAGGAGTTGTATGACCGTATATTTGTCGTGGCCGAGATACGCCCCCGCGTCGGTTGTATAGCGGCTTCTCGCGACGGGGCCGGCGAGGCGCGTTCGGATCGGATAGGTTCGCCCCAGGTCGATCTCGCTGTCGGGCGCCATTCCCGCTTTCCGCATGCCGTGGCCTATTTGGGCGAGGATCTGCAGGATGCGCCCCGGCATGAATGCGCCAATCGCGAGGAGTTCCGGGAGTCCGTGATTGGCGTTGCCGATCGTATGGGCAAAACATGGCGTACCCGCGCCAGTAACAACTGCGATTTCAGCTTGACCATTATGGTCGATCGTTTCGCGCAGCGTATTGAGCGTATCTGGGGAGGTGAACATGTTGTTCTCCATTGTTGGACGATGCTGAAGCGGCCGTGGGTGTGCCATCACGGAGCTAAGAGCAGGCTGGGTCGATGCGCAGCGCACGAAATGGGCAAGGCTCGTGCTGGATTGCCGTAGTGGTCGTCAGGACTGACTTCTTGCGATAATATGCCGGGCCAGACTGGCGATCTCGCTACGATCGGCAGTCATGGTGCAGTCGCCGGGAAGAACAGATAGATCATCGGAACTGGCGCTGCCCCTGCTGAGGAAGATGCGCCAGACATTGCGTCGGATCTCGCCTTGTTCACGGGGCTTAGTGTCCGGATGGAACATGTCCGCCCACTGGTGACGATCCGGGTTGTCGGAGATGTCGGTCCAATCGCCGAGCATTCCGATAACCGAATACCCGTCGATTTGGGCGTGGTGTTCGCGGGCCGCGCGCCGTTCTGCCTCGCGCTTGGGCGCGTCGCGCATCGCTTTGGCTTCGGCCTGTTTCCATTGCAGTGATGTGAGACCCTGTTCAAGGCCCAGAATGACATCAGTCCCCAGCGCGACCTGCCGTTCGGGCAGGATATAGTAGTGCCGGGCCGCTGCGACCTGTTCGGCACCGTAGCGCGCTAACTTGAGCAGGGCTTGTAGTTCGGTCTTATTCAAAGTGATGCGAAGTCCACTCGTCATTGCCTGCGTTTTCATGTCGGGGACTCCTTGTGCCACGGTTTGAGGCCAGCCAGCGGAAGCTTGTGTTCGGCGGCGGCGCGGTGATTGGTTTCAGCGAAGAAGCCCCAATGTCCGGTGGACGAGTATCGTCGGAAGTAGAGCCTCTCGCCTTCTTCTGTTCGTATCCAAGTGCCCGGTTTGATGGGATATCGGTTCTCGGTCGTCGTCATCCTCGACCTCCCTGTGAGCGGCGATTGAGTGGACGTGGCATCTGCGCGGGTAAGGCCAGCGGTCGGGTCGCACGCGATGCGAGGCGACTCACGTAGCGAGATGGAGTAGCGGCAATGCGGTGACATCGCCTTCCGTCGCAGAGCGATCGAGGACGGGATAGGGAAGACTGGGAACCTTCCGGGCTGCGATCCGGGCTGCTTTCGTGAGCGGAAACAGGAATGTATGATTAGGTCTCATAGGTCGATCTGTCCTGTTAGCCTGCCCTCTCTCCTCCCCCTCCCCTTCAATGGATGGTCGCTCATGATGATCTTGGCCGGTCACCGAGGTGACCGGCCAAGATCATTTCGCGGAAAGGCCCCCGCCACCCGAGGGCTCAACGTATTGTGAGAACAGGAACTCGTCCGGAATTTGGCTCGGGTCGCCGCACCTTGAAATGAGCAGCGGTCTCATGTGGCAAAAGGATTTGGGTTCTTGCGAGACTGGTAATGTGATGGTGATGATGGTGCGCGCCGCAGGCGGCGAACCAGACATTCCGGATGGATTCCCCATTCTGCTCGACGCCCAAATGGCGATCATCGAGCCCGCATTTGCATACCTGCTGAAACACGCGATTATCAGGGGCCGATCGCGCAGTCAGGATACTGTGCGAACTTATGGCGAGCATCTCTATGACTGGTTCGACGCCTTGGAGCAGTCAACGATCGATTGGCGCGACGTCAACGAGGGTACGATCGCTGGTTACCGCAATCGAATGTTGGAAACGGCGAGTCCTCACACCAAACGACCCTATGGAAGGGTAACGATCAACGCCCGCGTACAAACCGTCTGTCGATTCTACGCTTGGGCGTGGGAAGAAAAGCTGATCGATGAACTGCCTTACACTGCGGAGCAGCGTAGAGCGCTCCGGTTTGGTGAATTGCAGCAAGTGAATCGGACTCCGCCTGTGAACCCGCTTACCCTCGCGGTGGCAGAACGACTACCTCGGCCGTTGCGGGTCGACGAGCTGGAACGGTTGTTCAAGCATCTGGAGGCGGCGCCGCGGGTCGCAGCGGAATGGGCTTTGACTGCCGGCCTCAGGCGCAAGGAAATATGCGGACTGACCCTCGATCAAGTTCCCGATCCACACGCTCTTGCCGCAGATGAAACGCCGCTGGTCGGAGTGCCGCTTGCCATCACCAAAGGAGACCGTCCTCGGACGGTCTACCCGCCGGTAAAGCTCATCGATCGAACGGACTGGTACATTGGGGAGGATCGCGCGGCGATTGTTCGGCGCCGGCGTCGCGTGGATCGCTCTTATCGGCCATCACGGCAGCTGTTGCTCAACAGCTATGGAAACCCGCTGACCCGGAAACGTCTGACGGCATTGTTGGCTGAGGGATTTGCGAAAGCCAAGCTCGACGGTACTCTGCACTGGCTACGACACACGTTCGCGATGGCGATGCTCGCACGGTTACAGCGTCAGGCTCGCGAAAATCCAGACCTCAATCCGCTCAAGATCCTTCAGATATTGATGGGGCATCGTTCGATCACGACGACGGCCATCTACCTGCGTTGCGTGGAGCTATATGAACGCGACGTCGTCGAGAGCCTGGACTTCCTGTATGGCGACCTCATCCCAACCGCCGGCTGACCGGATGGACCGGCGCTTCCGGCCGGAGCCTGGTTGCAGCGAGCAGGTCGAGCACCGCGAGGTCGTGTTCCGCAATGGTTGGGGCGGGATCGTCCAGCGGTTCAATGTCGCTGAGCTTGGGCTGCCTTCCGACATGGTCACGCCGGTCGTCACAGCGATGCGCACAATCGATGCCGGATCGGTGCGGTCGACACGCAGCAAGCGCTGGCAGGGCATGCGGCGGTTCAGCCAGTTTTTGAACGAAGAAGGGATCAGGTCGGCGCGGGAGATCGACGCCGGCGTCGTTCGCCGCTTTTTAGCGTCGTTGGAACGAACGCCCGACGGGCGCCGTCGGAGCGCAAGCACGATGGCGCGGTATGTCTCGTTTGTTCAAATGGTACTGGAGCATATCGAGCAAACCAGCGCCGTTATGTTCGGGAGTGAGCTCGCTTTCCCATACAACCCGTTCCCACGACACCGGGAGGCCGCGCAACCAAAGGCGCGTCTGTCTTTGGATGAACTGCGCGCAATCTTGCGAGCCTGTTATGAAGAGATCGACGCCGCCTGGAGCACCTTCCAGCAAGGTCAGGCAATCCTATCCGGCACCGACCCGCCGGAACTAACGGAAAATGATCGAGAACTGCACGCGATCATCCGACAGTTGGGCCGCCTCGGCGACGGAATCATGCCCAGCCGACCTCGAATCATGGCAGACGGTATCTCCGAGCGAGCTATGCGCCGCCATGGGAGCCATTATGACCTGGCCAAGTATTATCACCTGACGGCAAGAACGATGGTGCCGTTCTATATCGCCTTGGCAATCCAGTTGGCGGCCAATCCCGAGCCTCTGCGAGTCATCCGCCGTGACTGTCTGGTGCGCCATCCTCTGGATGAGGATCGAGTGACCATTGAATGGTTGAAGCTGAAGACAGGGAGAAAGCGCTTCCGGGTTCAACGCCGTTCCTTCGATCGGCGAAAACCGAGGTCCGCACCGAGGTTGATCGAGATGCTGCTCGAGATGACCGAACCGCTGATCCGTCACGCGCCGCCGGATGAGCGGGAGTGCCTCTTCCTCGTGCGGCATTTACGTCCAGGACAGCGACTGCATAGCTATCTGGCGGGCGTCCCGAGCTCATATGCTATGGCGAGTGCGGTCCGCTTGTTCACCACGGAAGCAAACGCGCGCGCAGCAAGGTGGAATAGTGAACACCCGGATGCGCTTCGGAGCGAGTTGCCGAACTTCACGCCGGGGATGCTTAGGGGAAGCGTCGCATCCGCCCATTACGTAGAATCCGGCGGAGATCTTCGTCTTGCGAGCTCGGTTCTGAATCATGGAAGCCTCGCGACCACCAACAGCTATGTTGAAGGCGAGCCGGCTCGGAAACTCGAGCATGAAACGATCGCGCGCCTACAGCGGCTGATGGTGTCTTGGGTCATGGACGCCGGACTCTCTGCACCCGCACCATCGTCCCACCGACCAGTCACCGCGTTGTTCGGGCACCGCTGCCTGTCGCCCGCCATAGAAACCGAAGCCGGCACGCGCGTGTGTCGCCATCTGGCAGGCTGCCTCGCTTGTCCTGGCCTCGTCGTCCCGATCGACGTGGATCGCTTAGCGCGAATATTGCAGGCGCGCGATCATCTCATAGCTTCACGAGAGGACATCGATCCGACACGGTGGAATCTCTTCTATGCCCCCAGCTTGCGGGTGTTGGAGGAAGATCTGCTCCCCGGCTTCCCGGTAAGCATGCATGATGAAGCGGTTCGGCGGATCCCAAGCCTCCCGCCATTGGCAGACCTCGAATGATCGATGCAGTCGCCAAACAAAGCTCGGTGTCGAACGAGACGAAGGTATCGTCAGAATCACGGTTCAGCGACATCGAATGGCAGATGGCGCGCGGCGTGAGCGGTTACCCCGATACGACGTTCCGCATCGACTGGGCGTTCACGTTGCCAGACGGCAGCGGCTTCGACGAAGGAAGATGGGACAAGCTTCGCTACGCGGCGAAAGCGTTCATCTGGTCTCTGCATAGTGACCTGATGCGGTGGATGCCTCCCTTCATCGGGCATCGTATGATGCTCAGTAGCGCCATGTCGGCGCATGAAGGAGGAGCATATGGCGAATGCACACATGCTGTCGATCGACCTGGCAAAGCGCAGCTTCCAGGTCTGCGCGACTGATCGAGCAGGGTCGGTTCTATATAATCGGACAATCTCCCGGTCCAAACTGGAGGCACTGCTCAGGGAGCAGCCCCGCTGTATTGTTGCTATGGAAGCCTGCGCGACGAGCCATTTCTGGGGCCGATTTGCCGGCGCAGAAGGTCATGAGGTTCGGCTGATCCCGCCGATCTATGTAAAGCCATTCGTGAAGAGGCAGAAGAACGACGCCGCGGACGCTGCAGCCATTGCCGAAGCCGCAGTGCGTCCGAACCTGCATTTCGTTTCGGTCAAAAGCGCGGAGCATCAAGCAAGGGCCGTGGCTTATCGCACCCACCAATGTTTTGTGAGCCAGCGGACGCAGACTATCAACGCCTTACGAGGACACTTGGCTGAGTTCGGCCTGATATTCCCTCAAGGCGTTCCTCATCTGAAGGAAATCCGTACAGCTATGGCCGACGACGACGTCGATGTGCCTCCCAGTATCCGGGAGATCGCAGGCCTCTACCTCGAGCATATCGACACACTGACAGCGAAGATTGATGAACTTTCGCTCAGATTACGGGAGGCGATGGCGGTCAGCGCCGAGCTTCGCCGCCTTTGCACGGTACCCGGCGTTGGACCGGTGACGGCCGGTGCGATCATGGCGTTCGCACCGGATCTGCGGACGTTCGACAGCGGAAGAAACTTTGCGGCATGGCTCGGCCTGGTGCCGAAGCAGCGATCAACGGGCGGAAAGTCTCGCCTCGGATCCATGAGCAAAATGGGTCAAAGCGACATACGCAAACTTCTCGTTGTCGGAGCTATGAGCAGGATACGATGGATCGTGCGCAAAGGCGTTCTCCCCGACAACTGGCTGGGCCGCATGATGGCTCGACGGCCTAGAATGGTGGTCGCCGTAGCACTGGCGAACAAAATGGCGCGGACAATCTGGGCGATGATGACCCGCGAGGAAGACTACCGTTTGGCGTGATGGCGTAACTGCCATAGCGCTCGGGGCCTCGGCCCCGACAAGGAGATCGACTGATACTATGCGGCAAGGACTTCAATGTTCACGATGCGGCTAACCAGTCCCGGGGCGAGAGCAAACCAAGCTCGCTGAACCGATGTGGCCCGGATCGTTCGAACTGCATAACGGCCCGTGGCGTCAGCAAGCCACACCAGAGGCCTGACACACGACCGATGAAGCGCTCTGCCGAGCAAAGTCAGAAAATCGCCTTGCAATCTGGGAGGCATCCACACACGCCTCGGGGGTATCGCGGAACAGCTCCCAGAACGCTTCCCGTGATGATGGGTCGGCTACGTCAAATTATCCGCTGGATGGTGGCGCAAGGGATCGAGCGCTTTTCCGATCTCGATCGAGAAACCGTGCTGCGGTTCTTTGAAGACAGGTTGTCTCATGGCGAATTATCGTCCGCGACCGCGCAGGCATACCTTCACGTTCTCCATGCGTTTTACCATCAGCGGGAGAAAATCGCGGACGCGCCCCCAAAACCACCGGCTCGCGTTCGTGATCTAGGCGATGGCTGGCGTGAACGTGGGGGGTGGCCGTTTACGCCCGACGCCATAGCGGTGCCATTGATCAGTAGCGCCCTGCGGATGCTCGAAGGAGCGGATAGCCTGCTGACCGTGAGGGATGGAGCGCAAGCCCGATATGACGAGCATGTTCGCGCTGGAGGCACATGTCGCACAGGCCGAAGCCGGGCAAGGGAATGGATCGTCGAGCAGAAGCCAGGTCTGCCAGGAATCAGCGAGGACATGCTGGCCAGGACGCCGCTCTGGCGGCTCGACCATCTTATTGCGCGCCTGAGGGACGCCTGCTTCATAACAATCGCATATCTCGTTGGTGCCCGCAGCTCCGAGATCCTGGCGCTTGAGACAGACTGCATCGAATGGCGTCGCGATAGCGCCGGCGAACGGGTTCCATATCTGGTTGGGGCGATCCGTAAGGGCGCTTCCGGCGTGGATGGCGTTCCGCATCGGTGGGTGGCGCCCGAGCCGGTGATCAGAGCAGTGGAGATCGTAAGCTGGATCAGCGCACCATTGAGAGAGAGAACCGGCAGGCGAAATCTTTGGCTGAGTCAGGTGCCGCCGGGCGGAGCGCTCATCTACACTATTGTCGAGATCGTTCCCGTCACGCACCAGGCCATCTACGTCGCACTCAATCGGCATTACCGAAATGTCCTGCCCGCGCCCGAACAGGACGGTAAGGACTGGTTGTTCGGCACGCACCAAGGCCGGAAAACCTTTGCCCGCTTTGTGGGTCGGCGTGATCGGACGGGACTGGTGGCATTGAGAAAGCACCTCGGCCATATTAACCGCGCCATGACCGACAGTGCCTATGTCGGCACGGACTTTGAGTTGACGGAGCTCATCGACGAGCAAACAGCCCGGGAAACACGCGCCGCGTTGGAAGAACTGCTTGTAGCGCCGCGCCTTGGTGGCAAGGCTGGACGCACTATAGCTGCGCGATCGCCCTTCCGGGGGAGGACGCTCGACGAAGATCTGGATCGCTATATTACTCGCCTTATGGCAGAAACAGATATGAGGCTGGGTGTCTGTGACTGGGGCTATTGTCTCTATCGTCGTGAGACCGCAGCCTGCTTCGGAAGCGATGTTGCACCCAATCCGGCGCTGCGGACACAAAGTACCTGTGTGACCTGCGCGAACTTCGTGCTCTCCGATAAGCATCGGCCAATATGGGAGGATCGCATCGCGCGGAATCGAACGCTGCTTCAGCGCGAGGATCTTGATGAGGCGAGCCGGGCGCTGGCTCAGGCGCGCGTGGAAGAAGGCGAGCGCCTGCTGGCGTCGTTGGCCGCCCAAGAAGCGGAGGGTTAATGACTCAAGGAGATACGCCGGTGACGCCGCAGGCGCGGCGATGGGCGAAAACCGAACTCCGGCTCAAGGAAAAGCTGGCAGTGATGGCGGCCGATGCCAATGCCAAACTTGCTGTCGCCGAACTTGCCCGCAGAACTGGCGTCGGACGAAATGTAATCTACACTCACCACGCCTCCATGCTCACGGAGCTTCGCCGGCTCAGGTCGGAAAGAGCGAAGGACGTTCGGGCCGAGGGTCACGGAGATCGGCAGCACGCCTCAGTGCAGCAAATGCATGCCAAGTGCGCCGAGGCTGCGACTCAGAATGCTGTGCTGTTACGTCGAGCGCTCGAGGCCGAAGCACGTGCCGAGCGAGCCGAGATGCGGAATGCTCAGTTGGTCAAGGAAGTGGCCCGCCTATCCAAGCCTCATCCGATACGGGACGTGGACGCCTAAGCTATCAGGATACGTCTTGTTGGCTCGCGAGCGTGAAAACACCGAAAAACGGCCCCGCACGCGCAAAAGATACGAAAACGACATAACCTAAGCGTGACACCCGGGATGTCGTCGTCTTCGCAGGAATCCCGTGCGCTCGAGGTCAGCGAGCCAATGCGCCCGTTCCTCTCCGAACGATGGTGGCCTCGCGCCAGCGTTGAGGAGAGCGTCCATCGCGTAGCGCTGGCCGCATTCGGCGTTGCGGATCTTGGATATCGCCCGCGATGAGATTGGCTGCCCGTCGGGAAGAATAAGGTCGGTGCGCGGGCTCGATCTTCCAGAATATTGGCTTCCGGCTGAGGAATAAACGCCGCCGCAATGTCCGGGGAGGACGATGTTGCCATCAGCATCGAGGCGCCGGACCGGGTCCGCGTAGGAGATGACCGAGAGGATTTCGGGTTTCTCGCGGCGGAGCAGCCGGAACGCGCGCGCTATCAGGAACGTCTCGGCATTACCCCCCTGGGAATCTTCTATAACGAGTCTTCCGAGGTCGCACGCGGTGCGTGGATCAGCGAGCCCGGCGTTCTTGGGCACGCTGGCGTCGTTGACCGGATGGGAGAAAACGCAGACGCCGACCAGTTCGGATCGGCCGCCCTTGGCGTTAGCGAAGAGGCCTACCGAAAGGCGCGCGACTGGCATTGAGGCCGTATAGTGGTGTATCCGCACGAATGGCGCTGCTTGGTGCTTCGTGCTGATGACGTCGACAGCGAGGCGCTTCGGATCGATCTCTGTAGCGTTGGGTATCCAGTGGCAACGCCGGTCGCGCCAGCGTTGGGTCCGGGTGATATGCATGTGGCGATCTCCATCATGATCGCCTTCACCCTCCCTCTTATCTGCTCATGGCCCGGCATGCCGGGAAAGCCTTCATCGCCCGTGTCTGGAAACAGGAGATGAAAAGCGACTGGGATCACTCCAGACGTAGCACCCGGCCTTTCTCCAACACCACATCGTCGAGGTGAATGGTAATCGGCTTGTCCATGTTCGGATGCACATCGCCTTGGTCAGTCGCAATGAAGGCCTCGTGCCTGACCGCATCGGCGGGTATCGGGCCATACTGGGCGAGAAGCGCGTGGGTATACGCACTGGCTGGCAGTTCGAGGGGAGTTCCGAGCAGCGGCGTTCGGCGATAGTGCGTAATCTCCCCCAATGCCGCGATAAACCGCTCTGGATTCCTGAGCGGGTAGATATGACCTTCGCGGAACGGCATCTTGCTTCTCCTTGGTCGGTACTTGCTCGCTATTGGTGGCGGGAGCCGCAAGTGAGGTATGCTGTTCGTTACGTCAAATCGGGCGAGCGAGTGGATGCGACAAGCTTACCATCGGCATCGTAGCGATCCGGGTCCGCGGCCGGAACGTGCCATCCGAACATGGCCCCGGCTTGCATGGCCGCGACATGGGCATGTGTCGCTTCGAAGTCGGCGTTCAGCTTCTTGATCGTGAAGTCTGCCGGCATTGGCCAATATCCGGCCTCGCCGCGTTTGATGATGATGGGCTCTCCGGTTTCGTGATGCAGGCAGCCGCACATGTCGGGAAGCTTGGCAAGGTTGTCGAGCCGACGCTGGGCGGTATCGAGAGTTGCCTCGTCGAGATCGCAGAGCCAGGACGGGCCGAGATGATTACGAATCCGCCGGAGCGAGGAACTGTATGGTTCATATTCGTCCCCGCCGTTCATCCACTTGATGCCGAGCGTCTCCTTCCAGTCGGCGCCGTGACGCTTGCGGAAATCAAGCAGCGCGCGCCACATTTGATCATCGGGTTGGGTCATGGAGCTGCTCCTGGTTGCGGTTCGGAAGCCATGACCCGGTCTACCAGGAACGCGGCGAGGCAAGACGAGTCGCCTTCTCTTGGCAAGTCGGGCGCGCAGGCGCGCGCAAGAAGCATCCAGCCTCGGTAGCTGAGGTGGCTTCCCGAAAGCCGCCGCTCGAAGACTGGGGTTGGTTCGACCAAGGCGCCGGCGGGGATGGACGCCTCAGGGTCGAAGGCGAGGATCGTCGCGACATGATACTCAGCTTCGCTGAGGGCGACGATGATTGTTGGCAGGCGGGATATCAGGCAGCGACCGCGTTCGAGACGGTCGTGTACGATGGTGGCGTTTTCAGCCATCGGATGGTTCTCCTGTTCGATTAGGGTTTGTCCGTCCGTCCGGCGGACAACGGAACGAGGCGGGGACGAGCGGCTAGGTCGCGCCGATCGTCGGGTCTGAGCGTGAGGTCAGGGCGTAGGAGCGCTGCTCAGCGCAGGATCACTTCGCCAAGCGCGAAAAGCCGCTCGCGGCGCTGCTCGAGATAGATCCAGATGCGCGGAGCGCGCCGGGCAAGCTCCGCGCGACCGGTGCCGATACCGTCGGCGGGCCAAACCACCGTTCCGCCCGCGGCGATGTGCTCGGAAAGTCGTGCAAACGCCACGTCGATTTCGGGCCTCACTCGATCGAAATCGTTGTCGTCGAAGAACGCTGAATCCTCCATAGACGGGCGCTGCTTGGTAGGTATGCCGATGGCGTTCGGCTCGCCCCGGCAAGCGAAGGCTTGTCCCGACCGGGGGTTCTGCGCACCACCCATGCGCGCAAGATTGTCACCCCACGCAAACAGGGTCGAAGGCGTAGACCGCAGTTGGTGACGGGTGAGCCAGGCGGTTTGCACGATGATCGGCATGAGCTGTTCTCCACGTTGCCTATGGCGAAAGCCGGCGTTCGAACGATCTTGGTCGAACTCAAGCTGGGCGGGTTTCAATAGATGCCTTGATCGAGTGCCCGGCGATCGAGAGCGGGAATGCGATCATTGTCATAGGGACTGTCATCGGCCCGGCGGAAAGCGGCGCGCTTTGCGTCGGTCCAGTCGAACGCGTCGACCTCGTAGGTCTCCGTCGCGAACGGTTCCCGATCGGACAGGAACTCGATTTCTACGAAGAACCGACTCGGCTGTGCCGGCAGAGCCGCGAGATATGCGGCTTCCTGTTCCTGAAGATCGGCGATTTCTGACCTGAAACGGTCGATGTCGGTGTCGAAGTCCTCCCAGTGCTCGTCATCCGGGCACTCGTCAGCGAGATATTCCGACATCAGAGCATAAACGCGATCGAGCAGCTCGAAGCGCGCTCTGTTCGGCAGGACGGAATCGACGCTGGCATCAGAAGCGTCGCGCCGCCGTGACGGCAGGGCCAGCCAACGCGGGGGATCGTCGGCGATCGGCATGCTGCATTCGCGCATTTCCGCTTCGCTAAAGACGGTCGCCTGATCCAGATCGACGAAGCCGTCCTCATCATTCCAGAACAGCAGACCGCCCTCAACAGCGCGGGTTGCGATCACGAAAGCGCCCTGGGCGATGGACGGGTTCATGCCGCTTCTCCCAGTGCCAGAGGGATGTCGACAGGCTCACCGACGACTTCAAGGCGCGCGCCCGGATAGCGGTGTTCGACGAGCCAGGCCTCAGCCGATGCCATGTCGGGCGCCAGATGCTGGAGCTCGTCGTCTCCATTGAAGCTGGTCATGACGCGCACTGCGCCTGGCTGCGGTTCTTCGACGATCTCGAAATGGAGTCTGCTGTCGACCGAGTATGATTTGTTCACGACAAGGACGATTACACCCTCACTTCCGAAGTTGCCTTCGTGAAGTGTAAATCCGGCTGGGAGTGAATAGGTCGGACGCTGCACGGCCGGTGTCTTTTTGATGAGCCTGCCGGTGCCGTTCTCATGCTCCCAGGCGCGCAGCTTGCGGTTATGGCGTTCGGGTGGCCGCGCCTCACCGTTGGAATAGCGGATAAGAGCGCCGAGGGGCGCACGTTCGTAGACCGTTTTTGCGGACATTGGTCGTTCTCCTGGTTGGGCTCCCGGCGCGCAGAATGAGTGCGCGGGAGCGGGGGGATTGTGTATTTGAAGGTTGCAGCCTGGCGGATGTGCATGAGAGGCCGGGTGATCAGAACCGGCAGGCGGCGAAGAGCTGCTGGCTCCGGCAATGCTGGTCGATAAGTTCGCGGTAGAAAAACTTGCGCGCTTCGCGCTTGGCCGGATCGCGACGCGTTTTACGCGCGAGGACAGTGGCCCCGGCCCGAACGACGCGGCGCCAGTCGTCGTGGACGCTGACTCCGAGCCGAAGGTAGGTTGCATGCATCATGGCTGCACCGCCGCTCTACGGCACAAGAGGCGCGCAACCGAATGGCGACCGACGGGCCGCTCCTCCGGCAGGACGTTGCCGAAAGTCACTATGGACATCAGGGTCTCCGACATTGGATGCACCCTTCCCTTCCCCCTTCCCTTTTCGAACTGAGTGGTCCGAAATCCGGATCAGGCGGATTGTTCGCTGCTTAAAAAAGCGTCAGCTGAATGGGCGGCGGGCATGTAGCCTGTTTTTCGGGAAGGAAGATTTCAGACGCGTCCTTGATCCCGACTGGAATCCGATCGGAGTCGCTTCGGGCGATCTCGGCTTCGCGTGCTACGCGTTCAGCAATCCTGCTGTTCCAGCCCCCGAGGACATGAGCGGGGGTGAACCATTGCTGGCGCGTTTCGAGCGAGAGCGCGTTGCCCAGTATCACGACGGCCGGAATGTGCAGCAGTGAGAACTGGATATAAGCCATGTGGACTGCGCGTGGATCGATGTCGATCGCGGTGACGTGCATGTGGCGCTGATAGTTGATTTCGGCGCCTCGCATCGCCTCCGCGAGGGCGACCACCATGGCCCCAGAGCCGCATGCGGGCTCATTCACCGTGATGAAGCCTTCGCGATCGATGATGGCGTCCATGTGTTCGCCCAGCATGGTCTCGGCCATGAACCTGCACACGGTGTAAGGGGTGAAGAACTGCCCCCGCGCTGCGTTTCCGAGTTCGAGTTCACCGAAGACGCGACCGAGAATGTCGGATGGCTCGGCCTCCATTGCCATCGTCACTTCGGAGAAGATGCGCACGAAGGTATCGATCACGTCGCGCTCGTAGCGTCCAACGATCTCCATGTAGCGTGCTTCACGAGTATCCCGATGTGTGAAGTCGGTTGCGTTCGACAGGCTGATCGCCGCGACCTCAAGGCAGTCTGAGAACAGCGTGTAACGGTCGTGTCGGGACTGCGATGCGTTGAACAATTTGCAGATGGCTTTGATGTGGGCGTCGGCGGACATCATCGGACGCATCTTTCTGGCGAGTGACAGGGGTAGGAGCACCGGGCGACCGGGATCAGCGGCGGCACGACACGTCGAGCAGGCCATGGGCGCGGCATCACGGAAGGCAGGAATTGCCGGCACTACCGGCGGCAGTGTCCGGAGCGGCGGGTGATACGGACAGAACGTAATTGTTGGGGAAGCAACGGCCGGTCTGAGTCGGTTCAGGTGGGATTTCGCAAGAGCATGCGCCCCGGCTGGCGTAGATTCTCAGTGCCGGAGCGTCAGTAATCTTCCGGCAGCATAATGGTAAGAACGCGCGTCGTTTGCGCAGCATCGGCCGGATCTTCGGAGCCGTACTCGAGGTTCGGATCGTAATAGTCGATCTTGAAGAGCACCTTGATGTCGCCGACGGTCACTGAGCCCATGTCGCGCTCGGGACTGTCCCGATCGAAGCTTGCCTGTCGGATGGCCCGCATGAGTTCGGCTTGGGCGAGGATCTCGGCAACCTTGTCGTCACTCGGTGCCAGGCGGGCCAGGCAGTTGCTCGTAATGACGATGCGGGCGTTGCGATCGAGTCCCTGGCGGCATCTGTCGTTGAGCTGGGCGATGCGCTCGGTGCGGGATGTAGCGTGGCTGGTCACGGCGGCCTCCTGGATAAGTCGGCGAGCGGCTGGTCAGCATCGTGCCGCCCGCCTCGCCACACTCCTCCTTCCCCCTCCCCTCTATATCCGCGGCATCGCGGACACGGGCGGCAACGTCTGTAGAGGACGAAGCGAGATCCTGGATCGGGCCGAAAGCGAGAAGCGTCAGTCGCCTTCCGTGGGCTGATCTTCGAACGCGTACAGATGCTGCAAATAGAGATCGCCAAAGGCGAGCGTTTCATCGATTGCGGTGTCGTCATGCAAAATCCGCTCGGCGGTGCTGCGATCGAGCGCGTCGAAGTCGAGTGCGCTGATGAAACACTCGCGGCGCTCGGCGTAACGCTCGAGAGCTTGCAGTATTCGTTGCGCACGTTCGGGGTCGCGCTCAGCGAAAAGGCCGCAGTCCTTCATGGAAAATTCTCCTGATCGGAATGATGGAGCGCCGTGTGCCTGTCAGCGGCCCGATATCCTTCCCCCTCCCCTCGCGGCTTCATTGCCCGATGGTCTTGCATTTCGCTCCGTGCAGGATGTCGATCGCCCATTGCGCGATCCATCCTTCGGTGATCTGGTCGTGCGCGATCTCGCCCTCCTCGATCAGCACGCGGATTTCCGCGCGGGCACGGTCGATCGCAGCGTCCCACGTGCTCCCGGCCTGCGGCACCGACTGTACGAGCGGCAAATGATGCTGGAACGCGGCGTCGCCCTCGTCGAGGCGGGTCTGTTGCCGATGCTGCCACTGCTCCATGTGGTCGGCGACGAAGTCATCGGTCTTGGAGAAGCCTCCGCGCCAGGCCTCGATCCGTGCTGCCAGGCCATAGGCACAAGAGTCGATGCTGACCACGCGATGAGCGAGGGGGCGGAGATATCGAAGCGCAGTCCCTTTCACCCCGAAGGCGTGGAACCTGAGTGTGGCATCCGCCATGCGGTCTAGCCGGCTCAGTACGGCGAGAAGTCCCTCCGGGCCGGAGATTTCGCGTCGGCACATGCTGCCCACGCCAACGACCATTCCGGGTCGCAGGATGCCGGCGATGCCATCGAGGCAGTGGAGATAATCGTCCGGTCGCCGTCCTTGGATGACCGGCATGAACTGGGTATCAATGCCCCGTTCGGCGGCTCTCGCATGGCAGGCGTGATTGAGGGCGATGGTGCGCGAGATGCGGTCCATGACCTCTTCGCGATCACGGGCGATCTCCGCCTCGGTGCAAAGGTCGAGGCTCGCGAAGCGTCGGAACGGGTAGCTGGCGGCGAGTTCGATATAGTCGTCGACGGTCCACGGCAGCCCTCCGTAGCGCCGGGCGGCGACGAAGCCTGCGGAATCCAGATCGATCGATACGAGGCTATCCGCGTTGGACAGGGAGCGAAGCTTCCAGCCCATCCAACGCGGATAGCCTTTTCGGTGGTCCCATCGTGAAAGCGCGTTGGCGGAGATGAGGACCGGATAGCGACGTGCGATCGCCCGCTCGAGGAGAGGTCCACGATTGAGATGTGGGAGGCCAACGATTATCTCTATACTCATGGCAGTCTCCGTGTCGCCGTGTTCTCGGCGCGGCGCGCGCGAGGTCGATGAGGCGAAAGGCGGTGGAGCGTGTCGGAGGCGGAGATACTGAACTGGACGGCGCTCTATGCCGCGACCGGTCTCACGTGCTTGGTGGCGGTGCTGTTGTCGGTGACCATCATCACGGTGCAGCTATGGCGCGAGCGGTTTTGGCGCGACCTCGGATCGGTCCGTGCCGTGATGCTGTTCCTGCCCGGCACCTGGTGGCGCTGGCAGAAGCTTTATCTGACCGGCACGCCGGTGATCCTCGCCATCGTGGGCCTCTTCGCCGTCAGCCTTGAATGGTGAGCGTGGCGGTTTTCCGGAACAGCGGACCGGCCGCGCCTTCATCGCACAGCGCGGGATTGAGATCGTCCCAGAGGCTTACGATCGCGCGGTTGTCATAGCGCGCGGCATCGACGAGGCCTCTACGTTCGACGTCGCCATATTCATAATGGCCTTCGCGTGTGATGCCGATCGCTTCGCGGGCGATGATTCCGACCTTGCCGTCGGGCACCCAATCGGCCCAGTCGCCGAACGCGCTGGTAACCACAAACTGGCCGATTGCGGCGGAACAGATCTCTCGCCGGCGAAGCACATGGCTGGTTTCGGCCGTGGGCGTGTCGCCGGTCAGATGGGCATATTCGTCAGGATAGTAGTTGCGAACATGGTCCCGGGCGATGTCTGCCATCGTGCGTTCTGCGCACGAGATGGCTGAGAATTCGTCTGCGAAGACAAGTGCAACAAGGCTCCATTCGGCATCTTCCTCATAAGCGGCACCCGCACGTCGAGCTACCGCTGGCATGGCCGTCTGGCGCTCGGGCGACAGCAGGAAGCCGCCATGGCTGGGGGTGCCGACGCTCCAGACACCGGGCACGATCTGATCAGCATAGTCGATCTGTCCCCAGGGGCTGTGGCTGGGCTTCGGAGTTCTGGAAAAATGGGTCATGAAACGCCTCCAAGATGAATGCGTCTCGTCCCCTTCCCCCTTCCCTCGCGTCGGTGAAGCAGCGGCTATGCCGCTTGTTGCGATAGACGCGAGGTTGCCGGATTGCGCCTATGGCATCATCCGCTGACAAGCAGATTTAGGAGGCGGTGCTGCAAGTGGCCGTCGCGTAGTTGCTGCGCGGTGATCTCGACCACCGGCGCTATATGCGCCATTCTCGGGTGCGTGATCGCCTTGGCGTCGTGATAGGATTCGACATCGAAGCCCATCGATTCGACCACGGCCGCCCGGCTCTCTCCAGTTGCGCGAGAGCATGTTTCGATAATGAAGTCCGGACGGCAGTTGCCAGCGGGCGTCTGGATGTCGAACAATGGTTTCAAGATGGAGCTGTCGTGACCGCGCTCGTGGAGCCGATGCTGGATCCGCAGCAGGTCGCGCAGTGTCGAGCGCTCGAACTCTGAATCGACGGGAATGAACCGCTGGCCCGAATAGACGGGCTGTGCGTAAGCGCGAAGAGGGGCATAGCCTTTTGCTTGAGGCAATTCTCCGATGACGATCAGCACGAGATAGGGTCCAGCGATCGCCGCGCCGTGGACGGAGGGGTGCTGCACGCGGGTCGCAACTTTGATTGGATCGCAGCCCGCCGCATGGACAGTGTGTCCCTGAACCTCATGGGCGAAGAGTAGCAGGAATGCCTGCGGAGCGTGGCCACTGGGCCAGGTTGTAGCGAGGGCGCGCAAGCCGGCATATACGCGCTTGCGTTGGAATGCCGAACCATGAGTCCATAGTGTGCGTGCAAGCTCGATCCCCGGCGCGACCTCGAGCCGCTCCGCGATAGCTTGGATGGCGGCGAACTCGTTCGCGATGCCACGTTCGCAGTTGTCAGGAAGCCCTGCGCGGTTGCGACCCGAAAGGTCCAGCAACCGCCATAGTAGTCGGGCGAGTCGCGGAACGTATGCGTGCCGTTCGCGCCCTCCCCCGCTCTCCTCGGGTTGTTGGGACAGCCGGACCGGTGCGCTGTGGAGCACCGAGAAATAGCCGTCTGGACGATCGACAGGACTAGTCGGATCCCGATTTGTGATCTGGTCGGGTGCCGACTGTTCATGGAAAAACGGACAGTCGAGCCGGTGTTCGGGCCGGCCGTTTCCAGTCAGCCGACGAAGATAGAAGGTTTCGGCTTCGCTGAGATAGGCAGGTGTCATCAACGGGGGTGCCGCGCCTGGCCCGAGGCAGTCACAAGCGATCCACCTTTCGCCAAGGCGAGCTTGCTGGACTAGGACGACACCGGTCTCTTCGTCGTGATGATTTCCATCGCCGGTATACCACCGCACGAGTGCGTCCCGGACGATGGGATTGATAGGGATTCGGCCGTGTCCCCTCCCCCCGCGATCAACGAGCCACATGATATGGCGTCCGCTGCTGCCAGATGCGGAATGTCGGTGTTTGCGGGTGAACGCGGAGCGCCGCAGCTATTGCCTGTGCAAGCGTCGTCATACTGGTCCCCTTTCTGGCGACAAGTTAGGGCGTTTGCTCAGCAATAGGTGTCACGACGCGTCCCTGCGATCAACCCAGATTGGCTGCCAGTGTTGTGAGCACGATGCGTTCCCATTATGTTCGGATGGACAGCCTAGAGGAGTTTAACAATGACCTTTTCCAAGAAGCATGTCGGCACCGTCGACATCGACATCGTTCTTGTCGATGCTTCGCTGGATTCCGTGCAGCGCCCGGAGCGCCGCGCGATTGCGGCCTTGTCGATTGGCGTCGAGGCGAACGATGCTTATTTCGCGGTCGCCGAGCTGCGCGATGCTGTGGATATGGTTGGCAAGCGGCATCCCGGTGGCCAGGCTAAGCTCGGTCGTATCCTTGGAACACGTTGCGACGATTATCAGCGGGCGATTTACTATGCCCTCGCCGGTCGCGGTGCGAGCCACATGCTTGATGATCTCGACTGGCTCGCGGCTATTCTCGAAGCTCGCGGTAGAGTGTCTCGAGAGTATGCGGTGACAACGCCCATCCCGCCCTATGTTGCGGCCGAGCCCGATGGGCCAGTGGGTTGCTTCACGCCGTCGTTTCCGCTCGGTTCTTCATGGCGTTCCTTTCGCGTCGGCTAGGCATATGGGGTTGGGGATCCGACGTCGATGACGTGTGTCGCCAACCCGTAGAGGTCATGGCAGGACTTGGGCCGCAACCTCTGCATCCTCCTCGAGATCAGCGGTGACGCGGAATGGTTGTTCGGCGAGTCCGGTTCTGACGATCAACATGGGATTGCCGCTGATGCTGCTGCGGCGACATGCAAATTCCCATGCGCGTTGGAACGAGGCGAGTCTCGAACTGAGAGGAGGTAGGGGGTCCATGGTGTCCTCCATGATGATTGTGGTGTTGGGGTTCGTCGGGTGGCAGCGAGCCACGCTGCTTTTCGAGGAAGAGGATATTCAGGTGTGTCAGCCAAGGCAGTGCCAGCGTGGGCTCGCCTGGCGTAGATCAGGTTCCTTGATGGTCTGCTCGGATTGCGCATCAGTCCATCCCTCCCCCTCCCCTTTTGCTTTCATTTCGCTGGCTGTCGTGTTTGCGGCGGTCCCTGTAGGAACTGAACGGGAGTTATGCGCCTCTAAAAAGAATCAATTTATGAAAACACCCAAGCGAAGCGCGGGAGCTTCCATAGATTCATGATTCTAAGATTCGGGGGTCATAATCCGTTATAATCCAAAAGGTTGAGTGCGTTCCGTATGAGGGGATGGGGGCTTCAGTATGAGATGTCGGGGGCATCTATGCGAGACCGAGGGGGCGACATGACGAGGAATCGGGGGATTATGTGAGGAATTGGGGGAAGCGCGTGACGCTGATTAAAGAACCCATGAGAAACCTCTGATTCAACGCATGATTCCAATCAAAGCCCCGGGAAGGTGCCGGCTGGAGATACTTTTATATGAGATTTTGGGGGGTGGCCGGGAGCTGGCGCTTTTTGTGTGAGCGCTGGGGGGCACAGTAGCGGTGTTGAGAAGCGCGAAAAGAAGACAATCTCAGCCTTTCTATGAGTGATTGGGGGAATCCAGAAAATCCCTTTATTATCAATGCTATAATTTGCCCTATATGTGAGTCGCAGGGGGCGGTGTCCTGATCTCCAAAACTGTCGGCCGCTCCTGCCCGGCCAAGCCGCGATCTCTATGTGAGTGATTGGGGGAGATCGCCGGAAGGCAGGTATCTCCACGAGTCGCAGAACTCCTCTTTATGAGCGCTCGGGGGCATCGCACCCCGAATCCCTTGGTCGTGTCTCTATGAGCGATCGGGGGTACATTTATGTGAGTGACCGGGGGGATGTTCTCATTATGACAAGCTAGTGGTATGCAACTCATATGAAGCTCGATTCGGACACCGTTGAGATCGAGGTTCCGCCGGAATTGGAGGGGCTGAGCCGGACTTTGCGCGTCGCGGACGTGATTCGCCGCGGTGACCTGGAGTTTGTAAGCAAACCCGGCGAATTGGTCGAATCCGAATTCGAAGCTGGATCGCTAAGCGCCGCGGCGAGAAAAGCTTTTGCGCTGATGATCCGAAAGGCCGGTCCCGAAGCTGGCGACGACAAGATCTTTACGATCACGAAGAAGGAACTGCGAGGCTCTCACAAGGGCAACGAACGCATCCAGGCGGTGATGGACGAGTTGCTTCGCGTCATTGTGCGTATTCGGACGACATCGAAGAAGGGAAAGCCGGCGATTATGTCGCAATCCCTGTTGTCGAGCTGTGTTGAGGAGACTGCCGAAGACGGAATGAGTGTGGTCGAGTATGCGTTCTCGGACAATTTCAAGCGGGTGATGCAACGTTCGGAGTACTACGCTCGGGTTAATCTGGGGGTGATGCTTTCTTTGCAGTCGCGCTATTCGCTCACCCTCTATGATCTGGGCTGTCTGATCATCAATCGCCACAATCGGGTGGTGAAGATGGACGTTGACGAGCTCAGGCGGCGGCTTGGCGTGCCGGAAGGAAGTTTCAAGAATTTTGCTGAGTTTCGTCGCGATGTCTTGGCAAAATCGAAGGCCGAGATCGACCAGTTGGCTGATTTCCTCGTGGAATGGGAGGAGGTTCGCGGGTCTGGCCGCGGTCGGCCTGTCGTGGCTGTAAAACTGACCTTCAATCCCAAAGATCCGGTCGAACAAGAGGAAACGGCGAAGGAACTGGATCGGCCAAAAGTGGGCCGACGGGCGCGGCGGGATGGAACGGCGGAGACGGTCGTGCCGCTTCCTGTTCGGGCGCTGCCAGTGAATAAGCCATTTCCGTCAGGTACCCTGCACTTTTGCAGTGATCAGCGCCTTCTGACCATCGTGGCTGATTATGGTGGCGGATGGGATAAGGATCTTGTCGCGAGTGCGTATCGCGAGACGATGGGCAGCAGGCTTGAGAGCCTGACAGGTCAGGCGCTTTACAAGTCTTGGGAAGGGTTCTGCAAAAGTTTCGTAGGACGGCGTGGGCGCCCCTAGCGACAAGGCGCCCTCCCCCCATTTTCTCATGTAGACGTTCGGGGTATCACCCCTGGGGTGCGCCCTCCCCTTCCGCCAGGTCAATGAGCGCCATGATGCCGTCGGGCAGGCTGAGATTGCGCTCATCGCACCATCTTACCAGGCGATCGCGTTCGGGTGGAGACAGGCGCATGCTGATGTGAAGCGATCGCGCTGGACCTCTTTGGGGTTTGCGCTTTGGCGTGACGCCGAATTCGGTAGGAATTTGCGGAAAATAGTTTGCTGGAAGTGATGGAGCCGGCGCGCGTGGGGGCGATGCTGGGGGCGCGGCTCTTGGAGCCTGGGTGGCCTCAACGAGGGTTTTGAGCCGGTCAGTCGGGTTTTCTGTTTGCTCCATGCGCTGGCGTGTTGACCCGATGATATCTCCGAGGGCGCCGGCTGCAGGCTTAGGCTCAGGCATCGACCGTCTCCTTGTTCTGAATCTCACTCAGGATGTCAGCCAAAATGCCTTGAGCGATGCGCCTCGCCTTCTCCGTTTTGGCGAGGCCAGCGGATTCTACCTCGGCTAGCGTCATTCGATAGTTCGACATTGCGCGGAAGGCATCGAGCATGTGCATTTGCGCATCGAAAGTGGGAAGCGCGTTGCTGATCTGCCTGTCGATTTCCCATTCGGCTTTCGATCGCGCGACCTGGCCGGTTTGCGTGATGAGAACGCGATAAGGGACGCCGCGGCACATCTTCTCGAGCATATCGCTTGTTTCGACGGTTCGCTCCAGATCGAGCCGGGATGAGCGTGTCGGGATGACGACAAAATCGGAATCCATTGCCGCATATGCGGTCTTGAAGTTCGAAGTTCCTTCAGAGTCGACGAGGACCAGTTGGGCGCTCTCCCGCGCTTGTGCGATGGCGCCTCCGATGTCTGAATCGCGAAGCTGTGAGGCATCCTCGACAGTGATGCGGGTGTCCCCTCCCCTGCCCCCAGAAATCCGGTCACGATGCCAATTCAACAGGCTGTTCTGGCGGTCCGCATCCAGCATGAACACGGTTCCCCCAAGAGCTTCGAACTCGGATGCCAAGGCAAGCGCAAGGGTTGTTTTCCCCGCCCCGCCCTTACTCTGCGCGATAGTGATTACTGGCACGATGAGCTCCCGTGTTTCGAATGCGCTGCACAATGCGCGGCACAACCATGACGTGTGTTCGGTCGCGCGGCACCACTAGCAGTTGCGTACGATAGCGCGTTGGGCAGCGCTGATCAACGCGCATGTGCATGGTAACGCACCAGCGCTGTACAACCCGCTAACGGCCTGTACCTCAGATGCGCCAGCGCGCCCAGCCGCGAGTACACCATCGCGGCGCAACGCGCTGTTGTATGGAGCCGCGCTAGACCAAGCGCGTGTACATGTGGACGCGCTTGGTCTATCGCGGCACCCAGCGCGATACAATGCGCTGCATGAAACGCGGCACAAAACGCGGCACATGCAAAAAACCCGGAATTGAACCAATTTTCTGTCGCGATCGAACCGAAGGCGGTCGTCTAATATGTTCCACAGCGCGACGAAAGGAGCGGCCACGAGGGCCCGGCGCTACTCAGTTCTGAGATAGCAACTGATCGATCACTGCCATTTCGTCGTCAAATGCCGCTTCTTTTTCGGCTGCGGTGCTTCGGTTGCATGTAAGCAAACGCAATCGCGATGTCGGGAGCCAGGAAAAGCCGCCAACTCCGCCGCTGCGCGATCTCGACCAACAGGTTGGCGCTGGCGGTTCGGCCGAGCAGCTTGCCGCCGCCGTCAATACTCATGGACAGCAGATCGGAAACGGATTGCGGTGACAGCAGGGCAGGCAGGGCTCCAGGACCGTATTCGGCGGCGATGGCGCGATGGGCGTCGCGATACAAGCACCCAAGGTCGTGAAGCCGCCCAAGGCTTTCAGCCGCCGTGCGCTCGAGTGCGTGAGGAACGGCCAGCCAGTCATCGGACTTGAGCTTCCGGCTCATCCGGAGCGCCTTGGCGCGGCCAGCGAGGCTGGGCAGTGCAGGGGAAGGGCAGGCAGAGCCACGCCATGATATCTTGATCGATCCTGGCAAGCCGCCGCAACGCGTCGAGCGCTCGCACGAGGGGAGGGTGGCTGCGTGCCTCTCCAAGCAGGTCGAAATGACCGGGAGGGGAGGGCGCCTAGCCGCTTGCCTCGCGCTCGCCGGCCATGCGCTCAGGTCTCGCTGCAACGCGATCGAGCAACGCGGCCTCGGCATATGCGGAGTAACTTGCGCGCGGCTCGCCAAAAATGCCGTCGGCTTTGGTGTGTTCGCGAATCAATGCGTTCTCAAATTGAAGCAGCGACCGCATGACATCGAAAATGACCCTGCCGTTCGCTGTCGTTGTGTCGATTCCGTCTGTCAGGCTTTGAAAATCGGCCCCGTTCGATTGCAGCGTGCAGAGGAGATCGATCGGGAAGCCAAGCGAACGGCCGAGGCGATCGAGCTTCCATACGACCAGCACGTCGCTTTCGCCCACCGTACCGAGGGCTTGATCGAGACCGTCCCGTTCGATTGTCAGGCCGCTGACACCCTCATCGATGAAAATCTTTTCACAGCCCGCCGCGCGGAGCGCATCGAGCTGAAGGCCAAGATTGTCCTCATCTCTAGAAACGCGGGCATAGCCGATCATCATGGCCTTAACTTTTCCTCATGGGGGCGGTTGATGATGACAGAGTGCCACGGTCCGCCATCTTTTGCTATGGAGTGGTCGATTCAACGGGACGCTCTCCCAAAAGCCGGTCGATCCGCTCCATTTCGCTGTCGAATGCATCGAACACCTCGGCCAGATCGCGATTTGGGGGCAGGGGAGGCGGTTCCTTGGGGGGGCGTCCCTGCTTTGGCCGCGCATAGCCAAATTCGACGGCTAAGTCCGGCGTAAGGAACAACCGCCAACTGCGCCGCGCTGTGATCTCGATAAGCAGGCCGGCGGATGCCGCGCGATTGAGCAGTTTGCTTGCGCCGGCGATGCTCATGTCGAGAAGATCGGCGACCGATTGCGGGGAGAGCAGGGGACGGTGCTGGCTGAGCGCGAGAAGGACGGGAAGAGCGCCGGGTCGATATTCGGCGACGATCGCGCGATGGGCGTCGCGATAGGTCCGCTCGAGGCTGTGCAGCCGCCCCAGGCCGGTTTCCGCCGCCTTCTCCAGTCCGCGCAGCACCGCCAGCCAGTCGTCGTCATTGGGCCGGGGCTTCATCCGGAACGCCTTGGCGCCGCCAGCGAGGCAAGGGAGGGGAGCAGCGGATAGACCACGATCGCGCAGCGCGAACGGCAGGCCAAGCCACGCCATGATGCTGTGATCGATACGCGCGAGCTGGCGCACGGTGTCGAGCGCGCAGACGAGGGGCGGGTGCTCGGCTGCCGCCGCGGGTTCTACGATCGTGGAAGGCAGGCGATCGCGCCAGGCCAGCGTGTCCGCATCAGCAAGGGCCGCGCGCCATTCCTCGAAGCGATCGAACAGGTCGAGATGGCTGGTGTCAGCCGACAAAATAGGCTACATTTCAATAATATCATGTAATATCAATATATTACATCGGATGCTCTGCGAGTAATTCTGTCTAGGGCAATATACACGTCGCGGTGTTCGACAAAATAAGCTACATTTCGCGGACAGCAAAAATCATTGGGGAGCCCGTTCCGTGATTGAGCGCAAGCCGTCTCCAGCGCCCCGGCGGAGCCTCAAATCGCTTGAGGCGGGATTGGCTCTCTACCCCCATTTCCGGCGACATATATCGCTTTCCGGCCCGGTGACAGCGGCTCAGGTTCAGGCGATTTCCGAGGCAACCGGCCTTAAAGAGCGGCAGATACGGACACTGGCCGCGCGCTTCCGGGTGCATCCGGTCGCGGAAACGCTGGCTCCAAAACCGCGTGGACCCGCTGTTGGATCGCACAGGATCGATCCCGAGGTGAGGGCCGCCATCGAGACGTTGATCGACGAAATTGCGCTCAAGATGGTGCCGCCATCGCGTGCGGAAGCGGCGCGGCAGATTTGGGGCCTGTTGCACGCGGACAACGGAGATCATCGCTTTCCCGCCGATCTGATCCCAAGCGAGAAGACGATCGAGCGGCTTCTGGCTGAGATTCCGAGCCGTGTTTGGGCGAAAGCGACGATGGGATCGAAGACGCGGAGCGCCCATGAACCGCACCCCGGCGAATATGCAAGCGAGGGATTTCTCGACCTGGTTCAGATGGATCACACCAAGGGCGATGTCATCCTGGTCGATAGTCTGCGGCGCGAACAGCTCGGAAGACCGTGGATCACCTTCCTCATCGAAATCTGGACCCGGTCCATTCTTGGTTACTATGTCAGCTTCGGCGACCCCTCGATATTCCGGTGCGGACGGGCGGTTGCGAGCGCTGTGTTGCCCAAAGAGCCGGCCCTCGCCCACCTGGGCGTCGATGTCAGCTATCCGATGCACGGTTTGTTCCGGCGCTTGCATGCCGATCAGGCCAAACCGCATCGCTCCGAAGCCTTCCGGCGCGCCTGCGTCCGCAATGGGATTGGCCCCGATGTGCGGAGGCCCGGGCCGGCCCATCTTGGCGGGCATATCGAGCGGCTGATCGGCACGATGATTGGAAAACTGCGGCTTTTGCCCGGTGCGACCGGATCGAACGTGGCGGCGCGCGACGGCTATGATGCCGAGGCGGACGCGGCGATGACGCTTGTGGAATTCGAGCGCTGGCTGCTGTGCCAGATCGCGATCTATCATCACGCGCCGCATAGCGCGCTGGGCGGCCTGTGTCCGGCCCAGATGTGGGAGCGCGAGGCGGCGAAGCACAGCCCGCTGCTGCCCGTGTCGGTCGATGCGGGCGAACTGTTCCGCCAGTTTCTGCCGTCGAAGTCGCTCACGGTCCATGCCAAGGGTATCCAGATCAGATATCGCCATTACTGGCACCCGATGCTTGCCGCCAGGATCGGCCAAAGGGTCGAGATCAGCTGGGATGAGCGGACGATCCAGCATATCTACGCCGACCTCGACGGCCGCTATGTCGAATTGCCGGTTGTCGGCGACTATCCCGACGTCTGGGAGGCGGATTGGGAGGCCGCCAGGGCAGGAGTGCGGGCGCTAGGCCGGGCCTACCAGGCCGATGGCGGTCGCGCGGCGACGGCGCGGGCGGTGGCCGCCGCCAATCAGGAAATCCACCGCGCCCGCGTTCGCACGAAGGCGGCGCGGCGCCAGGCAAAGCGCCGCGAAGGCGAGGGGACGACGCTCGCGGACCTCCGGTATGGCGAAGCGCCGGAAAAGCCGCCCATTGACTGGAAACCGGTCGCCGAGCTCAGCGAAGACGACTGGTTGCAGGAGCGGACATGAGCGCCGCTGCGACCGCGCCATCGCTGGCGCCCTCCTTCTGGATCGATTTCGAAGAAGCGCGGAACGCGGTCGAGACGATCGTCGATGTCGCGCATGACGATCCCGAGGAACGCCCGACCTGCATCGTGCTCACCGGACAGTCCGGCATGGGCAAAACCTCGATCCTGCGCGAAGCGCAGCGCCGCCTTGCCGAAGCCTTTCCCGAGCCCGCCGATTGGGGCGAGGCGCGCTATCAGCCCGTGCTGCGCACGGTCATTCCCTCGAGTCCGACCTCGCTCAAGATCAACCTCGCCCTGCTCTGGAAACAGGGCTGGCCGATCCGCACGAACACGCACAAAACCGCCGATTTGAAGGTCGTCGACCTGCTGGCCGAACAGGGCACGCGGCTGGTCGCGATCGACAATGTCCATGTGATCCTGACCGCGAGCGGCGTTGCGCGGCGCGATACGCTCGATGCGTTCCGCTTCCTGATGAGCGCGGGCAATGTGCCGCTGGTCGTGGCGGGCCTCGATGTCGCCCGGCAGATCTTCGCCGACGATGTCGAGCTGGCGTACCGCTCAATCATCCTCAAATTGCCGTTATGGGAGCCGGGCGAGCCCGCGCAGCGCCTGATCCGCGCGCTGGCCCGCGGCATGGGGATGGAGGAGCCCGACCATCTCGCCGAACCCGCGTTCGCCGAGCGCATCTGGCGGACCAGCGGCGGGGTCACCGGGAACTTCAAGCGCATCCTGCACTGGTCGGGAAAGGTCGCGCGGCGGCATGACCGCCGGTTCGTGACCCAGGACGATATCACCGAGGCGCTGCAATTGTTTACGCCTTATAGCCCGGAATGAGCGGGCGGGAGATCGAGCCGCTGGCGTTTCGGGTGAGGCCGCTGCCCGAGGAATGTTTCGAATCCTGGCTGCGCCGCCTGGCCGCGCGTCATGAGACCACGCCCAAAGCGCTGTTTCGCCATCTCGGCATCGACGCGGCGCTCGCCGATCGCGACCTGGCCGTGTCGCCCGTACCGGCCACGTCGCGCGTACCGGCCACGTCGCGCGCATCGGCTTGGTTGGCCGCGCCGGCGCCGGCGGTCGCTGGCGTGCCGGACCGCCGCCAGGTGATGGTAGAACGGCTCGCGTGGGCGACGATGGTGCCCGCGAAGGCGATTTCTAGGACGTTCGTCGGCTGTGGGCGCGGCGATCTGTTGCCGCTGACGCTGCGGTCAATCGGCTGCGCCCAGTGCTGGCTTGACTGGCTGGTGTCCGGCGCGCCGTGGCGGATCGAGCGGAGCTGGATCTTGCGCGTGACGACCTTCTGCGACCGTCATGCGCTGTTGCTGACCGATCTTGCGGGGATCAGGGCCCTGGGGCGGACGCAGGCCGCCGAGCGGGCGCTCGCGGCCCGGGTCGCGCGCACGCGCGCGCAAATGGCGCGGTTTGCCTTCGTCAAAACCCGAGTGCTGTGGAACGGGATGATTGCGCGGGAGCAAATCCGCGGCGCCCGCCCCGGTGACCGGGTAGGTTGGGAGCGGTACCGGGCGGCGCTGGTCGGCAACCGCTTCCACTACGCTCCGGTGCGTCATCTGCTGCTGGCGGCGCTCCACAGCAGTGACGGGCTGAAAGCCGGGCGATGGGAGCAAATCTTCCGCTTCGATGCGCAGCCGGCACGCCTGCCGCGAAAGGCGGCTTCCGGCGTCGGACCCCAATTATCGGATCTGGCGGAGGCGATCGCCAGGGTCGGCCTGCGGCAGCTCGACCGCGAGCGTCGCCGGCTCACCATGGTCTGCGAGCAGCTCGAGCAGGCCAAGCGCAATTATCCCCGTGCCCATTTGATGCAGGGGCTGAAGGCTCGCCGCGCGGCGCTGGCGCGCGCGGTACGAGACGCCGCCGCGACGGAGAGCGCGGCGATGTCAGCGCAGCGCCGTGGTTTCCAGGAGGCGCTGTTTTACCTGCAAGCATCGGGGATGGTGGGCGCGGCGATGTCCGCCGGCTGCGCCGAGCCGGCTTGCAGCGCGAATGGCGATCTGTGGCGGGCGCGGCTCGCCGCCTGCTTCGCCGCTCCCAGGTTTCGCATCCTGCTCGATCTGCCGGGTCATGGGCGCGGATGGTAAAGCCGGACGGCGACGGTCGCCCATTGGGCATTTCGCGCGAATTTGCCCTCAGGAGGCCCGTAGGGCGTGGTGGCGGCCTCTGGGCGCCCCCTCCTATCCGAGACCGCCTTTTTGCGCTCCCAGGGGCTTTTGCGCGAACTTTCCTTTGATCGTTCAAAGACAGGTCATGGCCTGAAACGGCGGCGCGAGTCCCGTATCGGGCGCGTCGATTTGAAGTTTCTGCCGGGGTTTCCTATCTTGCCGTGTTGCCGGGGTCATTCGCGCGCCGTCTCCATACGGGCGAGCACGCGCTCGACATCGGCCATGGCCGCGTCGAACGCGGCGAACGTCGCGCCGGAGCTGGTTTCAACGGATCTGCTTTCACCCTCGGCCGCCAGCGTGGCACGGCGCGCGCGGGGCAGGGCGCGGATGATCGTGTGATGTTCGTACGCCGCCCGCTCGGCGAGGCCCGCTTTGACGAGGGCGGCGACGAGATCGCGCACGCCGTTTTTCGAAACGCCAAGGGCCTTCTCGATCTGGAGCGGGCGCAGCGGTCCGAAGCCCGCGAGCAGCCGGTAGAGCAGCGGCGCGCGCGAGGTCGAACGCAGGACGGTCATCGCCTCATGCACTTCGCGCACGCTCGCATGGGCTGCATCGAGCTGGTCGCTCAGCCGCTGCGCAGCTTCGCCGGCGGCCTCGGCCGTGATAATGGCGCGCTCGCGGGACCAGAGCTCGGGTCTGAGCGCCTCGGCGCGCACGGCTCCGGGCAGGGGCAGCGGCCTGGTCGCTGGCGCGCTCCGCGCGATCAGGGCGCCGGCGAGGAGATCGAGCGCCCACAGCGGCGTGGCCGTCCGCGTCTGCTCGAAGGAGACCGGCCCGGCGGGCAGGGGGAGCAGCTGGTAGCTGCGCTCGGTGGGCGCGAAATGCGGCGAGGCGGCCGCGGCCCGATGCAGGCGATCGAGCGCGGCGAGGGGCCAGTCGTCCGCGCGATCGTCGGCGGGCGGCTCGGCGAGCCGCGCCGCTTCCGCTACGGCGAACGCGGGGGCATCGCCGCGCTCGCCTTGCGGGGCGCCCTCGCCGCGATGGAAATGCGCTGCGGCGCGGATTTGGATGGCCGTGTCGGCGAGCGGCGCCCAGGCCGACAGCGAGAGCTCGGCGAGCAGCGTGTCGGCGACCAGCGAGGGCGGGGCTGCGACATGGGCGGTGGCGTCGGGCACGGGCTGGAGGCCGGAAAACCATGCGGAAAACCAGCTGTTCGCGCCGGAAAAGCCGCTACCCGTGAGCGCTTCGACGAGGAGCAGGCGGGCGAGCGCGGCGCAGAATTGATGCGCAACTTGCGCGGGCACATGCGCTAAACGGCCTTGCAGCTGGCCCCAGGTGAGCGCCGCGCGCACCCTTGCCGTCATCAGGTCTTCGATCGGCGCATCTTCGTCCGATCGGAGCGGATGGAATCGGGTCGATGGATCGCAAAAATCGGGCATGTCGCAAGGGTAACCTAAACTGCCTTAACTGCACCATCCCTAGCACGCCCTTTTTTGCACTATCGATAATAGAGTGTTATCGATAGTGACTTCGGCGAAATCGGGGTTATAGTCCCTCGGTATGCGCGCCAAATCCGTCCTGTCGATCGCTGCACAGACAGAGCGTCTGCCCATGCCCAAGCGCTCGGTTTCCGCGGAGATCGTGACGATCCTGGCACCCGGCGAGGCGCCGCTGCCCCAGCGGCGGTCGGGCGCCGCGCAAGATCGCGCGGTCCAGCTCGTCGAGTTGCTTCAGGAGCTGACAGGCGAAGGCGCCAGCCTGGTCGAACTCAACTTCCAGAAGAGCATCGAGGCGCGGGCGCCCGCCAGCATCAAGGCGCTCGCGGTCGATCTCGATTGCTACGCGCGCTTCTCGGCCGAGCGCGGCGGGATCGGCCTGCCCGCCGACGAAGCGCGGCTTGTCGCCTATATTGACTATTGCGAGGCGCGGCGGCTCAAGCCGGCGACCGTGTCCCGGCGCCTGTCCTCGCTGGCGGTGGCCCATCACCTTCTCGACGTTCCATGCCCCGTCGGTGCCGTCGTGGTCCGCGATGCGCTGCGTGGGCTGCGGCGTCGGGCCGGAGTCCGGCAGCGCCAGGCCGGCCCGTTGCGGCTCGGCGAAGGGATCGGGCGGGAAGCCGTCAGGGGGTTCACGCTGTCGGTGCTGCTCGAGGCGTGTGGGCGCGACGTCGCTGGCCTGCGCGACGCGGCGATCCTGTCGCTCGGCTATGATGCGGGTTTGCGCGTATCGGAGCTGGTGGCCGTCGCCGTCGAATTGATGGAAGCGCAAGAGGATGGGTCGGGGCTGCTCGAGGTGCCCCACTCGAAAGCCGACCAGGAAGGGCAAGGAGCCTGGGTGTGGCTGTCGCCCGACACGATGCGGCGTGTCGCTCTTTGGCGCGAGGCCGCATCAATCCGCGCGGGCGCTTTGTTCCGCCGCGTAGCGGTGATCCGGACCAAACCCCGCGAAGCGCGCCGCGCGCTCGCGATCGAGGATCTGGCCTATCATGCCCGGGTCGATCGGGAACGCATGGCGGCGCGGCCTGCGCGCGCGGCCACGGTGACCTACGGAATTGGCGAGCGCGCGCTGACGCCGGCGGCGATGCGGCTGATCATCAAGCGCACGGCGCTCGCCGCAGCCGACCAGGGCCTGGTCGATCTCATGGGCGCCGATCTCGACCATGCGATCGATGCGCTGAGCACGCATTCGTTGCGCGTCGGCCTGACCCAGGATCTGTTCGCCAATGGCGAGGATGCGGGACCGATCGCGCAGGCATTGCGATGGACCTCGACCGCCACTGCACTCCGCTACGGCCGCAAGCTCGCTCCGTCGTCCAACGCGGCGGCGCGTATGTTGAAGGGTGTCAGGAAATAACGCCGGTGCAGAGAATTTTGTCGGTCAGGTGAATTGGCGTGGGGTGTCGGATGCAGTGTTCTTTGTCCGTTCACAACCGCTTGATGTCGATCAGATCCTCATGCGCCTCGGCGGCGGCCTCCAGCAGCGCCTTTCGCTTGCCGCCGACCAGCAGCCGTCCGGCGCCGGGATCATCGGCAAGGCCGAGCTTCTCGAGGACTTCCGGCGCGGTCGCGAGGTCGTTGAGCGCGCCAAGTTGGTCCTGAAGCGCTTCCAGCGCGGCGAGGAACTTCTTCTGGCGACGTTTTTCGCGCTTGCGCTCGAACAGGCCGGCGAAGAACTCGGATGCGTAACGCAGCTTCTTGGCATCCTTGCGGACTTCGTGGCGGGCCTCGTCGTCGGTTTTGGCGAGATCGCGCCCATCCTTCTTCACCTTTCGGCGAAAGCGGTCGAGCGCGGTGACAGCGAAGTCGCGGGCCGGCTGATCGCGGCGATCCGCGATGTCGGGGGCGGTCAGCCAGTCGCCGCTGGCGGTCCATTCCGCGAGATCGAGCATCAGCGCCCGCACCCGCGCCGACGCCAGCACCGCCTCGACCTGACTATAAGCCGCCTCGCGCGCCGCCGCGATGCGGTCGTGCAGCGCACCGGGTTTCGCGCGTTCGAGCAGCACGTCGAGATTGCGGGCCTCGCCCAGCTCGCCGGCGAGCCAGCGCAGCTCCTCGCGCAGCGGCACGGGGTCGTTCCCGCCGATCACCGGCTTGAAGATCGAGAAGGCCGAGCGGAGCCGGCGCAGCGCCACGCGCGCCTGGTGCAGCGCGCCGGCGTCCCGGCCGGTCAGCAACAGCGCCTCGTTCAGCCGGAACTGGCGCAGGCAGCTCTGGACGATCCGCCGGAACGCTTCGGCCGCCGTCATCCCGGCGCCGAGCGTCACCGGCTCGGCCTTGACCATCTTCGCCACCGGCGCGGCAAGCCGATAGCCTCGCTCGGCCTTGCTCTGCACGCCGAGCCGAACCGGCGCCACCGCATTGATGCGGCGGGCGAGCGCGAACAGCGCGGCCGGCTGGCCCGTCTTCAGCTCCAGCTCGATCTCGCAGATCGGCGAGGTCCGCTCGCCGGCAACGGCCTCGCCGCGATCCAGCACCAGCTCGATCGTCGCGCCGCTTTCCTCGATGATCCAGCTCCGTCGCTCGATCCGCACCTCGAAGGCCGGGCCGATCGCATCGGCCGCATCGCCGAGCATTGTCCGGATCGGGGTGGCGTCATCAAGGACCGGCGTATCGTTGCTGACGGGGCGTTCCCATTCTGAGCGCGCGAACAGCCCCGCGGCGCTGGCCCCGTCCGCCTTGACCGTCTGTATGCGCTTTCTGCCCGAACGGCGGATGCGCAGCGAGAGTCCGGCCTTCGACAAAGCTTGGTCGGGGGTATCGAAGTAGATCGAGTGTTGCGCCGCGATGTCGGGATCGCCCGGCAGCAGCGCAGAGGCTTCGAACGCCGCGGCCGCTTCGGACGTCAGGTCGAGCTTCAATTCCAATTCGTCCGCCATCCGCATCCTTCTAGCATCGGCCCGCATTTGACTGCGGCCGAAAGCGAATCATTCATGCCAACCATAGCGCAGGTCGGTGAACATTCCGCTTGCAGGACAGCGGAAGACTATGCGCCGCTTAGTAGATCTTCGCGGCCTTCAACCGTAGTGCATTGCCGATCACGCTGACCGAGGACAGCGCCATGGCCGCCGCCGCGATGATTGGCGACAGTAGCAGGCCGAAAGCGGGATAGAGCGCGCCCGCCGCGATCGGGACGCCGGCGGCGTTATAGACAAAGGCGAACATGAGGTTCTGGCGGATGTTGCGCATGGTCGCCTGCGACAGCCGTCGCGCCTTGACGATGCCGGTCAGGTCGCCCTTCAACAGCGTGACCCCGGCGCTCTCGATCGCCACGTCGGTGCCCGATCCCATGGCGATGCCGACATCGGCGGCGGCGAGCGCGGGCGCGTCGTTGACCCCGTCTCCGGCCATTGCCACCACCCGGCCCTCGGCCTTGAGCCGGACGACCACCGCGCTCTTCCGGTCGGGCAGGACGTCGGCCTCGACCTCGTCGATGCCCAGCCGGCGCGCGACCGCCTCGGCAGTGGTTCGGTTGTCGCCAGTCAGCATGACAATGCGGATGCCCTCGGCATGTAGCGCCTTGAGCGCCTCGGGCGTGGTCGGCTTGACCGGATCGGCGATCGCGAAGATGCCTGCCGCTTGGTCCGCGATGCCGATATAGATCGCGGTCGCGCCGTCCTGGCGAAGGGCGTCTGCACGCCCGGACAGTGCGGTCGCGTCGATGCCGTTCTCGTGGAGAAAGGCGGCGTTGCCCAGAAGGACGCGCCGGCCCTCGACCGTGCCGAGCGCGCCCCTGCCGGTCGGGGAGTCGAACTCCGAGACCGTCGGCACCACGATGCCCTTCCTGTCGGCGGCTGCGACGATCGCCAGCGCCAGCGGATGCTCCGAAGCCTGTTCGACGCTGGCGGCGAGCCGCAGGATGTCGTCCTCGGCGAACCCCTCGGCGGCGACGATTCCGGTGACTGCGGGCTTCCCTTCGGTAAGCGTGCCGGTCTTGTCGACCACCAGCGTGTCGACCTTCTCCATCCGCTCGAGCGCCTCGGCGTTCTTGATGAGGACGCCAAGCCCCGCGCCCTTGCCGACCCCGACCATGATCGACATCGGCGTGGCGAGGCCGAGCGCGCAAGGACAGGCGATGATCAGCACCGAGACCGCCACGACCAGGCCATAAGCGAAGCGCGGCTCCGGACCCCAGATCGCCCATACGGCGAACGCCAGCAGCGCGATCGCGATCACCGCCGGCACGAACCAGCCCGACACCCGGTCGGCCATGCGCTGGATCGGCGCGCGCGAGCGCTGGGCGTCGGCGACCATCTGCACTATGCGCGCGAGCATCGTGTCGCGGCCGACCTTCTCGGCGCGGATGATCAGCGCGCCGGTCTGGTTCAGCGTGCCGCCGACGACACGATCGCCGACAGCGCGGGTGACGGGCATCGATTCGCCGGTGACCATGGACTCGTCGATCGACGAGCGTCCGTCCTCGACCATGCCATCGACCGGCACCGTCTCGCCGGGCCGCACCCGGAGCCGGTCGCCGGGCATCACGGCCTCGACCGGCACGTCCGCCTCCGCACCATCCTCCGCGATGCGCCGCGCGGTTTTGGGTGCGAGGTTGAGCAGCGCCTTGATCGCTCCGGAGGTCTGCTCGCGCGCCCGCAACTCCAGCACCTGGCCCAGCAGCACCAGCACGGTGATGACCGCCGCAGCCTCGAAATAGACGGCGACCCCGCCGCCGTGGCCACGGAACGCATCTGGGAAGACGCCCGGCGCCAGCGTCGCGACCACGCTGTAGGCCCAGGCCACGCCCGTGCCCATCGCGACCAGCGTGAACATGTTGAGGCTGCGATGGACCAGCGAGGCCCAGGCCCGCTCGAAGAATGGCCATCCCGCCCACAGCACCACCGGCGTCGCCAGCGCGAATTGCACCCAGGTGGAGATGTTCGCGGGCACGAGATGGTGCAGCGCCGGGATCAGATGGGATCCCATTTCCAGCACGAACACCGGCAGCGCCAGCAACAGGCCGATCCAGAAGCGGCGCGTCATGTCGGCGAGTTCGGGGCTCGGTCCAGCGTCCGCCGTCGCGATCAGCGGTTCCAGCGCCATGCCGCAGATCGGGCAGCTTCCCGGGGCTTCGCGGCGGATCTCCGGGTGCATCGGACAGGTCCAGATCGAGCCTTCGGGTGTGGCCTGTGCCTTGATATTGTCAGTCTCTAAAGTGGCTCCGGCGACATAGCGTGCGGGATCGGCCTCGAACTTCGCTTGGCACCCCGCCGAACAGAAGTAATGGATGGCGCCGTCATGTTCGGCACGGTGCTTCGCCGTCGCGGGATCGACCCGCATCCCGCAGACGGGATCGGTCATTTGGCTGTCAGCTGCCAAATCGTCACCCTGAGCGCGATCATGACCGCCATGATGACCGTGACCATGTTCGTGAGACGCCATTCGTCCGAATCCTTCTTGCCGATATCGATCCTTCGCTTCGGCTATTCCGCAAAAGCGGAAGCCGTTGACGCCGCCGCGTGGTGCCGATCTATCTGCGATCATCGGAAGTCGCAGCCGACGACTGGGCTTTCGAGCTAATCCGCCGCTGCTGTGGCCGAGGGTACGAGCCTCGTTGCGCGCCGCAGTGAGCCTGCCGACGCCGCGAGCCGTTCGATCTTACGCCGCCATGCCGCTATATTCTGCTCCGCGCCGCCCTGACGCGTCGGGCCGCATTTGAGGATCCGAACCGGCTTGAAGCCGCAGAAGCCGAGAATCTGGCCGCGCCAGCGGCGCACCACGGGATTGCCGTAGGCGAACCGCAAATACCAGGACGGTGTATCGGTGGTGATGATCGTGTCGGCCGAGCGGCCCGCCAACAGCCGATCCCAGAATGGATCGTTTTGGTGATAACGGAACGCGAAGCCTGGCAGCAGCACCCGGTCGATCAGCCCCTTGAGCCTGCCGGGCTCGCTGCCCCACCACATCGGGAACCCGACAACCAGATGATCGCACGCAGCGATCGCGGCGGTGACCCGCTCGAGGTCCGGCTCCAATGTCTGGACGGTCTTGTAGCCGTGTCGCAGATTGGGCTCGAAGGCGAGATCGCGCACCGCGATGCGCTCGACTTCGACCTCAGCGCCCAGGGCGGCCTGATAGGTGTCAAGCAGATGGCTGAGCAGTCGGCCCTCGTCGGGATGGCCATCAAGGATCAGAACGCGCATCACAAGCTCCGTTTCGAGGCGCGGACATCGGCAAGTCCGCGGCTGTGTTTGCTGAAAGATCAAATGCGAGGGAAAACCGGCAGAGGATCGAACATCAGCGACGCCAGACTCCAGATGCTCGTGCCGACCAGTAGGATGCCGACAAGTTGCAGCAGCTGCTTGGGTGCTATCCGCCGCGTGCAATAGGCGCCGAGCGGCGCCGCGATGAGGCCGCCGATCAGGATGCCGGTCGCGGCATCGGTGAAGTGCAGGCCGTGAATGCCGACGAACGCCGTCAGCACCGTCACGGTCACGAAGAACTCCGCGGCGTTGGCGGTGCCCACGGCCATGCGCGGCGTCATGCCTTGGGCCAGCAGGTTACCGGTTACGAGCGGCCCCCAGCCGCCGCCGCCAGAACTGTCGAGGAAGCCGCCGAGGAACCCGAGCGGCGCGACCAGCCTGATGCGGCGGAAGGCGAGCGGGCGGCGCGGGGCGCGCCAGAGCAAATAGGCGCCGACGGCGATGAGATAGACGAGGAGTACCGGCCGCAATATGTCGCCCTTGAGGAAGGTGAGGAGCCAGATCCCCACGACGCCGCCGACCACGCCGGGGACGGCCAGCCGCGCGAAGAGCGGCCAGTCGACATTGCGTTGCAGGATGTGCGCCATGCCCGACGCGCCGCTGGTGAAGCTCTCGGCCGTGCGGGTCGCTGACGAAGCCGCATTCGGGGGCGCGCCAAACAGGACGAGCAGCGAATTGGACAGCACGCCAAAGCCCAGCCCCAGCGCGCTGTCGATGGTCTGGGCGAACAGGCCGATGAGAATGAAAGGCGCGAGTTCGACCCAGGGGATAGCGGAGAGGTCCATCAGCCGCGGTCGCTCTTCGCCAGCGTGGACACTGATCGGCCGACGCGCCCGGACGGGGCCGTCAGCGCGTAGAGGAGAGGAAAACACAGCGCCATCAGCGACAGGAAGCCGCTGGCCATGGCGCCGGCGCCCGCGATCCATGGGAGGATCGCCGCCCAGATCGCGAGAGTCAGTACCACGATCAGCGTGCGTTCCTGCTCGCTGTCGTCGAGCGCGGAGAGGTCGGTGCGCGAGCGGCCTTCGAACAATGCGCGCAATCCCAGACCCGTGCGGCTCCTGGCGTCGACGAGCAGCGTCGGCGCAAATGCCTGTCCGAGGCAGCTCATGCTGGCGCCGAAAAGTCGCACGCCCATGGCGCTTGCGAAATCGCGGAACTGATCGTTACGATCGGTGATGGCGCGAAGTCCGGTGCGGCCCCCGAAGATCATGTCCGCCAGCACGCTGCTTTCCGCCGCTGCCGGCGCGGGAGCTGGCGCATTCTGCGTGGTGACGATCCACTCGAGGATTGTCGAGGGCACGTCGAGCCCGCTGGCGCGCTCCAGGCCCTGGAAGCCGGGCGCGGAATTGGCTTCGCAGATCCGGTAACCTTCCTCATCGAACAGGATGTCGATACCGGTGATATCGAGATCGAGGATATCGGCCGCCTTCACAGCCAGTTCCGCCATCTCCGGCGGCGGATTATACGCGACGCCGACGCCGCCCAGCGAGACGTTCGATTTGAAGCCCCCGGTCAGGGAACGGCGCTCCATCGCGGCCACGACCCTTCCGCCGACCACGAGGACGCGCACATCGCGCCCGTGGCTGGCGCGGACATAATGCTGGAGGATGAAGTCGGCCTTGGCTTCGGCGCTCTCGAGAAGGCCGGCGAGATCCTCGAACTGGCTGCGGTTCTCGCATTTGAGGACGCCGGCGCCGCGCGTGCCTTTGAGCGTCTTGACGATCACCGGGAAGCCAAGCTCGCGCTCGACCAGATCGACGTCGATCGGAAAAGTGCCGAGGATTGTGCGCGGGATCGGCAGGCCGGCCCTATTGAGGCTCTGGAGCGTGTGAAGCTTGTCGGCGACGCGCTCGATCGTCGCCGGGCCGTTGATCAGGCGGACGCCGCGCCGCTCGAAGTGCCGCAGAAGCGCAAGCGTATAATAATCAGTCTCGGCGCCGGTGCGGCAGATGATGAAGTCGGGACGGCCCATCGGACTGTCATTGTAGGTGACCGCCCAGTCCTCGTCCCCGCCGACGATCAGGTCGAAGCGATGGGGATCGTAAACGGCGAGATCGATGTCCATCGCGCTCGCCGCTTCCTGGAAGCGAAGCACTTCCGGAACTTCCGGGATCGCCGGATCCAGTTCATGATGGAAGAGGATCCAGCCGTTTAGCATTTTTGCTTCCGATTCCTGTTCTTGTCTCCGATAGACTAGCAGTTGGTCATCAGTGCGACCAATGCGGTGCGGCGAACTGCCTTACTGCGTTATCGCACCAACTGTCCGTGCTAACGGGACAAGAGAAGCGGCAACCGAGCCTCCTCGACGAGATGCCGGGTCACCCCTCCCAGGAAGATGTCCCGCACCCGCGAGTGAGCGAATGCGCCGATCGACAGGAGGTTGGCGCCGCGGTCGATCGCGAACTGCTCCAGCACCTGTGCGACCGTCTTGCCGACGGAGCTTTCCAGATGGACCTCGGCGGCGAAGCCGTGCCGCGCGAGATGACGCGCGATGTCCGCGCCGGGCGAAGCGCCATGTCCTTCGCTGCTTGGTTGCGCATCCACGGCGATAATATCGATCCGCGCTCCCGACTCGGCGATCTGAAGGAGATCGTGTGCGGCGCGGCGGGCCTCGCCCGAGGCGTCCCAGCCGAGTACGACATGATCGATCTTCCCGAGCTGTGTTCCTTCGGGCGAAATTAACACCGGTCCGGCCGAGCCCATGAGCGCGGATTCCACGCATCGGCGGCGCAAGCGAGGGTTCCTGTAGGCGGCCGGCGGTCCGATGAGAACCAGGTCGGCATAGCGTCCTTCGAGCCGCGCCGCGCCGCGCAGATAGGCTGGCGCATCACTGAACGAACGTAGTTCGACCGGGATGGCAGCGTGTTCGACGGCTGCGCGGACCTCCGACAGCCGCCGCGCCTCTTCCGCTTCGATCTCGTCCAGCACGCCTGTATAGGCTTCGTAGGGCGTCAGCATCCCTGGATCCCAGAAGATGTCGTTGAGCAGGGTTACAGCCAGATGCGCGTCCTGGACGGCCGCGAAAGCGATCGACCGCTCCAGGAAAGGTTTGGCGGCCTCTCCATTGTCCACGAAAGCGACGAGATCTTTCAGCATGACGGCATCTCCTTCTGTCCAGCAGCGAGGCTAGGAAGCGCTCCGCGGTCGCACACCTGTGGAATTCCCGTAGAGGCGCGAGATGGATCTTTGGTCCTGCACGCGAAACCTGTTTGCCAGTTGCCGGCAATCAGACGGTTCAGTGGCCGAGAATGAGCGGCAGCGTGGCTGTCGCGAGCATGCGCCTGGTGACGCCGCCGAACGTCTCCATCAACCGTCCGCGTCCATAGGCCCCCATCAGGATATAGTCCGCATGCCAGTTGGCCGCCTCATCGGCGATGAGCTCGTCGGCAGCGGTCAGCCCATCATCGACGATCCGAATCGAGGCGTGGATGTTGTGCCGCGACAGATATTCGGCAGCCTCTCTGGGTTCGGTCTGCTCCGCGCCATCGCGGGCCATGAAGATCTGGACTTCCTCGGCGAGGGCCAGCAACGGCACGCAGGCGCGCATCGTTGCTGCCGCGGAGGCCTGTCCGTCCCAGGCTATGAGAGCGCGTCCGAATTTGAAGCCCTTGCCGTTATCGGGGACGGCGACGACAGGCTTGCGCGCTTTGCTGACGATGCGGCTCGTCAGCGCGTGCATGTCAGGATGGGACGATCGATCGAGCTTTCGATTGAGGATGATGAGATCCGCCAGCGCGGCGGCGTCCAGCACGGCCTCGGCTGCGAATCCCGTCACATCGCTCCAGCTCCAGACAACATCCTCGGATGCCAGCCGGGCTTCGAGGCTCGCCTTGTTATCGGCTTCGCGCTTGCGCTCGTCCGCGATCAGCATGGCCGAGCCGGTGCCGTCATAGTCGCCCGCGATATTAGGGACCATCGTCACATCGAGGCAGGCCAGATGCCCTTCGAGCGCTCTCGTCAGATCAAGAGCCACCTGCAGACGCGCCTCTTGTCCCTCGTCGTCATGTATCAGTACCAGGATATTCTTCATTGCCGCCTCCATGCAAGATGGCGGGAGGCTATGGTCCGATGGTGCCGGTCCATATGCGGGATGTTACGGAGGCGTATCGCAGGTTCTGGACTGACTGACGAAGATGGATCTCACAGGGCAGGGCCTTGCGTCAGATAGTCCAGCAGCGAGGCTGCAGCGCGATGCAACTCTTGGGGTTCGCGGCAGCATGCCAACAGGCGCCGGCTTGCCCAGGCGTCGCTCAGCGGCACGATCCCCAGACGCATGGCACGGCGGCATCGCCGCGCGGCCGTCTCGGAAACTATGCCAATTCCCGCGCCGGTCGCCGCGACCCGACACACGCCTTCGAAGGTGCGGAGCCGGATGCGCGGGCGGAACGGGCGGCCTGCGCGGAGCGCATGATCGTCGATATGAGATTGCAGTGCGCCCGTCAGGCCGATCAGGGGCCGCTCCAGCAGTTCCGCCAGGGTGACCCGGCGGGCCGAAGCGAGCGGATCCTGAACCGCCATGACCGCCACCAGCCGATCGGGCGCGCACATGCGGACATGAAGGGCGCCGATATCCACCGCGTCCGAGACGATGCCAAGATCGGCAAGTCCGGTTGCGATGGCCTTCACTGTCTCGACGCTCGGCCGTTCGCTGAGATCGACGTCGATCTGAGGGTTGGCCGCGAGCCAGGGCCCGATCCGCTCGGGTAGCATCTCGGTGATTGCCGCGGTGCTCGCCAGCATCCGCACCGTCGTGTGGACGCCGCTGGCGTGCTCCGACAGTTCGGTCCGCATCTCGGAAACCTGCCGCAGGATCGCGCGCGCATGATGTGCCAAAACCTCCCCGGCACGGGTGGGAGAGGCGCCGCGGCGTCCGCGGACCAGTAGTGCTGCGCCGCCCGCAGCTTCCATGCCCAGCAGTCGCTCGCTCGCGGCGGCAAGCGAGAGATTCACCGCCGCCGCGCCATGGGTGATGCTGCCGGCGTCGACCACCGCCAGGAACAGCCGAAGATCGCCGAGATCGAAGCGCATGCACAGGTCATATCCGTATATCAGCCTTCGGGCTAGCCGGAGCCTGTGCACGGATCTTCCAGATTGTTGTCGGCGGCGCCAAGCGCACAATGGTACGATGGACAACGCTCTCATCACGTTCGCGATCGTCGTTCCCGTCTTCTTCGTCGCCGGGCTGGTCAAGGGCGCCACCGGCATGGGGTTGCCGACCGTCGCGATGGGGCTTCTGACTCTTGCGCTTACCCCGCTCGCGGCCGCCGCGTTGATGCTCGTGCCTTCCACCGTGACGAATATCTGGCAGCTGGTGACAGGACCGAGTCTCTTTTGCCTGGTGCGCCGGTTCTGGGCGATGATGGTTGCAATCTCCGGGGCGACCTTGGTCTGCGCATCGCTGCTCGCCGCGGGCGACGCCGCTTTCACGACCGCCGCGCTCGGTCTGGTGCTTGTCGTTTACGCCGCCTACGCGCTTTACGCGCGACCGATCCATGTCCCCCCAAGGGTGGAGCGCTGTCTGTCACCCGTGGTGGGATTGGCGACCGGCGCTGTCACGGGCGCCACAGGCGTCTTCGTGATCCCGGCGGTGCCGTATCTCCAGGCTCTGGGGCTGGAGAAGGACGATCTGGTCCAGGCATTGGGCCTGTCGTTCACCGTCTCGACGCTGGCGCTCGGCGCCGGACTGGCGGCGCGGGACGCGCTGCCGACAAGCGACCTTGGCTGGTCGTTTGTAGCTGTGGTCCCCGCGATGGCTGGCATGCAGGCCGGGACCTGGCTGCGTGCGCGGATCAGCCCGGAGCGTTTCAGGCGCTGGTTCCTGCTTTGCCTGCTCTTGCTCGGTACGCAGATGGCGCTCCGTCCTTGGTTCTGACACGCATGGCCACGGTTCAGCGCGTTACGGGCGGCGTGCCGACCCGTGTTATCGTGAGCGTGCGTTCGCGGCCGTCACGGATTTGCAGTTGGATCCAGCGGTGCTCGCGACTACTCCTTCGGCCGATAATGGACGATCAGCAGATCGCCTTCGAGGGTCTCCAGGAGGCTTTTCGCCGTGCTTCCGATCAGGGCATCGAACAGCGCGCCCCGACCATGGCTTCCGATCACGGTGAGATCGACATGCTGGTCCTCGACATAGTCGCTGAGCAGCCGCTCCGGGCTGCCGTGGGCGATGATGACATCGGTCCTGTCCCTGAGGCGATTGTCGACGCGCTCGTCGCTCAGGAACTTCTTCCCCAGTTCCTTTTCCATGGCTCCAAGGTCGCGCTTGAAATCCTGCTCGTTCAGATATCCCGAGAAAGGGACGTCATAGCCGTGGAACAACGTCAATGAGGCTGCCGGGAAGAAGTGTGCGGTGCGCAGCAAGGCCTGGAGCGAGGCTTCCGAGAAATCGGTGCCGATGACGATGTCGCGATAATGCCGGACCGCACGATCATGGACGACGAGCACGGGTGCAGGCGACCCGCGTACCAACCGGTTGACGGTATTGCCGAGGAACATACGGCCGAGCGTCTCGTCGCGGGCGATCCCGGTCACGATGAGATCGCATCCTTCACGCGCCGCCATTGCGAGCAGCAGTTCGGCGGGATCGCCTTCTTCGACGAGGATGCGGATCGTGTCGGCGGATGATCCAAGGTCGCGCTTGAGCCGCCACTTCATCCGGTCGACGGGGCTCGGCAACCGCCGCCAGGAGGACGGTGTGCGGTCGAAGCGGAACTGGCGTGTCTCGGCGGGATCGATGACATAGGCCGCGATCAGCTCGGCCTCCCACTCCTGGGCGAGCTGGACGGCCCGATCGAGCGCCCGGTCGCAGCGGCAGCTCATATCCGTGGCGAGGAGAATTTTCCGCGGTCCGGTCGAGGTGGTCATACAGCATCCTTTCAATATCGTAATTGGGGCGGGGTCTTGGGTGTCAGCCCAGCTCTTCGAACCAGCCGAGGCGGCGCATCAGCAGTTTCTCGGCTTCGAGGCAGAAGAACAGTGCGACGCTCAAGGCCACGATGAGCGCGCCGTCCACCAGGGTCAGTGGTCGGCTTTCGAAGACGGCGTGCATGAAGGGGGCATAAGTGTAGAGAAGCTGGGCCAGCACCACGACCGCGATGGCGCCGAGGACGGCCGGCGTTCCGATCGCACCGCGCCAGGTGAGCGAGCGCATGTGCAGGTAGCGCACATTGAAGAGATAGAAGATCTCGGCGACCACCAGCATGTTGACGACCATCGTCCGCGCCGTCTCGAGATCGCGGCCCTGGCCCAGCGTGTGGAAGAAGACGCCGAGGCCAAGGGCCGCCAGCAGCACTGAGACGAGCACGACCCGCCAGAGCAGAAAGGGGGAGAGCAGCGGTGCGCTCGCCGCACGCGGCTGCCGTGCCATTGTGCCCGGTTCGCTGGGCTCGAACGCCAGGACGAGACCCAGCGTTACCGCCAGCACCAGATTGATCCAGAGGATCTGGGTCGCGGTCATCGGCAGGGTGAAGCCGATGAGGATCGCGAGCACCACCGCAACCGTCTCACCACCATTGGTCGGCAGCGTCCAGGCGATGACCTTGCGGATATTGTCGTAGACGGTGCGGCCTTCACGGACCGCGGCGACGATCGACGCGAAATTATCGTCGAGCAGCACCATTTCGGCGGCTTCCTTGGCGGCTTCGGTGCCCTTGTGCCCCATCGCGGTGCCGACATCGGCCTGCTTGAGCGACGGCGCGTCGTTGACGCCGTCGCCGGTCATCGCGACGATAAGGCCATGGGACTGGAGCGCCCGAACGATGCGCAGCTTATGCTCGGGACTGGTGCGCGCGAAGACGTCGACGCCAATGACGCGGTTGGCCAGCGCGTCATCAGAGAGCGCCTCCAATTCTTTGCCGGTGACGCCCCGAGGGTCCTCGCTGATGTGAAGCTGGCGCGCGATGGCGAGCGCCGTGCCCAGATGATCGCCGGTGATCATCTTGACGGCGATGCCGGCCGACCGGCATTCGGCGATCGCCGCCCGCGCTTCCTCACGCGGCGGATCGATGAACCCCATCAGACCCAGTAGCTCCACGCCGCCGTGCAAATCGTCGAAGGCGATACGCGCCTTGCCCGTCTTCAGCCGCTTCATGGCGAAACCCAGCAGGCGTTCGCCGTGATCGGCGGCCCGTGCGATCCGCTGCGCCCAGACCTGCTGGTCGACGCCGGCGATTGCCATCACTTCCTCCGGGGCGCCCTTGATGAAGATCACAAGCTCATCGGACGGACCTGCGTGGAGCGTCGCCATGAAACGGTAGGTGGCATCGAAGGGAATCTCGTCGAGGCGCTTCCATTCGGAGCGCAGGTGATCGGGATTGAGCCCGGCCTTCATCGCCAACGCGACCAGCGCCCCTTCCATGGGATCGCCATCGACCTTCCAGTGATCGCCGTCGCGCCGTAGCATGGCATCGTTGCAGAGCAGGCCACAGCGGATGATCGGGCTCGCTGCGGCGACGGCGTCGGCATCGTCATCAGCTCCCTCGCTGGTGAGCCCGCCCTCGGGTGCATAGCCTGACCCGCCAACAAGGATCTCTTGCCTGTCGATGAGGACGCGCCGCACCATCATTTCGTTGCGGGTGAGCGTGCCCGTCTTGTCCGAGCAGATGACCGAGGTTGCGCCTAGCGTCTCCACCGCGGGTAGACGACGGATCACCGCGTTTCGAGACGCCATGCGCTGGACGCCGATCGCAAGCGTAATCGTGATGACCGCCGGCAGGCCTTCGGGGATGATACCGACGGCCAGCGCCACTACCGCGATCAGCGCATCAATCCAGTGAAACTCGCGTGCAAGCACCGCAAAGGCAAACAGAACAAGCGAGCCCGCCATCACCAGCCAGGTGAAGCGCCGGGCGAACCGGTTGATCTGGCGCAGGAGTGGCGTCGTCACCGTCTCGACGGACTGGAGCAGGCTGCTGATCCGGCCGATCTGTGTGCGTGTGCCGGTGGCCGCGACGACGCCGTTTGCCTGCCCCGAGGCGACCAGCGTGCCGGAGAAGGCCATGCTGCGCTGGTCGGCGATGCCGGCCGCGTTGTCGACGGGCTCTTCCTGCTTCTCGACCGGCACGGATTCGCCGGTGAGGGGAGCCTCGTCGATCAGCAGGCCGCGCGCCCGCAGCAGCCGCAGGTCGGCGGGAACCCGGTCGCCGGCCTCCAGCATCACGATATCGCCGGGGACGAGATCGGGCACCGAGACGGTCCGGCGCGCGCCGTCGCGCAGCACGATCGCATGCGGGGCGATCATGTCGCGGATCGCGCCCAGCGCCCGTTCGGCCTTGCCTTCTTGGGCGAAGCCGACAATCGCGTTGACGAGCACTACCACCGCGATGACCAGCGCGTCGACGAGATGGCCGAGGAGAGCGGCGGCGAAGGCGGCAGCGAGCAGGAAATAGATGAGCGCACTGTTGAACTGGGCGAGGAAGCGCAGAAACGGATGCACGGTCGCCGTGCTCGGGAGCGCATTGGGGCCGTGCCGGGCCAGTCGCTCTTCCGCTTCGCGCTGACTGAGCCCGGCAATATCGGCGTCCAGCTGGTCGAGGACGGAGTCGGTCGCCAAGGCGTGCCATGCTGCGATCTTGTCCGGCTTCACTCTGCTATCCCCGCTGGGTCGTTGAACTGCGGGAAGGATCAGGACCGGGGCGGCTCCGTCATATACGGGATCATACTAAGCAGCGAAATCGGACGCCTGAGGAAGGACGGAGCTGCGGTTCGATGCTTTTGAAGACGTATCCCGGCGCAGATGTTCATCTGCGGACGGACTGTTGCTATGACCACCCGATCGCAACAGGGAGCTTCTATGACGGGACATGCCTGGGACCGGGTGCCTATCGCTGCCCAAAGTGTCGAGGCGCCGCTATCGCAGGCCGCGATTTTTCTTGTGCTTGGCGTCAACGACGGAACCGACGCCATCACGCGGGTTCGCGATACGCTTGGCGGAATAGACGATCTCGTGAAGACCGTGGGGTTTCGCGACCTTTCCGCCCGCCTGTCCTGTATTGTCGGGATTGGTAGCGCGCTGTGGGATCGCCTTGGAGAGCCCGCGAAGCCCTGCGAATTGAAGAGCTTCGTCGCCATCGAAGGAACGCCGCACAAGGCTCCGTCGACGCCCGGCGATCTTCTCTTTCATATCCGCGCCGAGAGGCCGGACATCTGCTTTGAATTCGAGCGGATCCTGCTTGGGGCTCTCGGCCCGGCGGTGACGACAATCGACGAGGTTTCGGGTTTCCGCTACTTCGATGCCCGCGACCTGCTGGGGTTCGTGGACGGCACCGCCAATCCGGAGGGACATGAAATCGGAGAGGCAGCGCTGGTCGGTGAGGAGGATCCTGACTTTGCCGGCGGCAGCTACGTCGTCGTGCAGAAATATCTGCACGATCTGGCGGCCTGGGGACGAACCTCCACGGCGCTGCAGGAGGAAATCGTCGGCCGCACCAAGATCGACAATATCGAGCTCGACGACGCCGCTGCTCCGCGCAAATCGCACAAAACGCTTGCCACCATCGTCGATGAGCAGGGCAACGAACATGACATCTTGCGCGACAACATGCCTTTTGGCCGGGCCGGCTATGGCGAGTTCGGCACTTATTTCATCGGATATACCCGGCATTTGTGGGTGATCGAGAAGATGCTGGAGCGGATGTTCATCGGCGAACCGGCGGGTGCCTATGACCGGCTCCTGGATTTCTCCACGGCGCAGACCGGAACGACCTTTTTCGCGCCCTCCCGGTCAACATTGGCCAAGCTCGCCGCCGACAAGTCGTAGCTCGCCCGAGCTAAGAACGGTTGGAATCCGGCGCTGCCAAACGGCGGACGGCCCATGTAGCGGTTCCTGCTGCCGGACCATCGCTCTCAGGATCGCTTACGGGAATTTGCGTAATGCGGGTCGGACCGCTGTGCCGCACGCTTGCCACAGAAAGGCGAGGACCGTGTCGGACAATGATCAGAGCTATTATCTCAGCCGCGCGTTATTTCACCGACGTCGGCTTGAAACGGCCACTTGCTCCGAAGCGCGACTTTGTCATGACAAACTCGTAAGAGCCTATCAACGCCGTCTCGCGGAAATCCGACGACAGCGGGGCACGCGCCTCGAACAAGCACCGATGGTGCTGCCGGCCCGCGCGACGTTGTCGCTCTTCGGCTCCGGCGGCGCCAAAACCCGCATCAGCGAAACCTGTTGAGAATGGTCATGCGTAGAGCCCTTGTCACAGGCGGCACCACCGGTATTGGCGCCGCCATCTGCGCCGCGCTTCACGCTGCCGGCATCCGCGTTGCGGCAACCTATAGCGGCAACGAAGCGCGCGGTGCCGCTTTCTCGGACAGGACGGGGATTCCCGTCTTCCGCTGGGATGTAAGCGACCATGCCGCCTGCGCAGTGGGCGCCGCCGAGGTCGAGGCGGCGATCGGGCCGATCGACATCCTCGTCAACAATGCCGGGATCACGCGCGACGCCAGCCTGCTCAAGATGAGCGAAGAGGCGTGGAAGCGCGTGCTGGCGGTCGATCTCGACAGCTGCTTCAACATGGCGCAGGCGGTGGTCGGCGGCATGAAGGTGCGGCGGTGGGGGCGGATCGTCAACATCGCCTCGATCAACGGGCAAACCGGTCAATTCGGGCAGACCAACTATGCCGCGGCCAAGGCCGGCATGCTCGGGTTTACCAAGGCGTTGGCGCTCGAGGTGGCGCGTGATGGCGTGACAGTGAATGCGGTCGCCCCGGGCTATACCGATACCGACATGGTCGCGGCGGTTTCGCCCGAGATCATAAAGACGATCATCGCGCGGATTCCCGTCGGGCGTCTGGCGCAACCCGAGGAAATTGCGCGCTGCGTCGTGTTCCTCGTTGCCGAAGAGGCCGGCTTCATCACCGGGTCAACGCTCTCGGTCAATGGCGGCCAGGCCATGATATGATGGGATTTCAGGGGATGCTGGTCTTGATACGCTGACGGAAGTGGAGCGCCATCAGCGTGGCGGTGATCGGAAAGACACCTGCATATCCCAGGATGCCGATCGCCCGCAGACGCATATCGCCGGCGATGGGGCCGGCAAGTCCCGCGAGCGCGAGCAATCCGCTGATGGTCATCGTCACGCGGATCGCGGATGCGAAGCGCGTGCCGTCGGCGAGCGGTGCCGCACAGAGCATGGCGAGGCCGAAGAAGAGATCCCAGGCGATGATATCGAGGATATAAGGCACCGACGGCCAATCGAAAGACAGCAGCACAGGGCGCAAATTCTCGTCAATGACACCCGCTCGGCGAAGCACGAAAAGGGCTGTGTGCACGATCGTGGTGAGGACGGCTGTCACGATGATGAAGGTGACGGCCCATCGGCCGAGCAGCTCTGACCCTTTCGGTGAGGATGCGCGCAATGCCATTATCAGCATCACGATCGCCGGCATCATCGCGACGATCAGAATCTCGAGCAGGGTGAACCACGGGTCTTCGATTGGCGCCGACGGTGCGGAAAGCGATGCGAGGCCGGCGAACAGGACCACCGCATAGGCAATTGCGAAGAGAGTGACGGCGAAGGCTGCGATCAAGCCTGCGCGATTCCAATCCATCACATTGTCAGGCCCAGCAATGTCCGGGCCTTGTCCGAGAGACTGTCCAGCGGCCCTTCGCTGGTCAGGGTCAGCCAATTTGCTGGTCTGCTGGTCAGGTTCTTCGATTGCGCGCGCACGACGCCGGCATTCGCATCGGATGCGTCGGATTTGCGCCTTTCGACACGCGTGATCCGCTCTCCTTCGGGTAGTTCGAGCCAGAGGCCAGCAAAGTGGCAGTCCACGCGGGCGGCGACTTCCTCGATCGCATCGCGTTCCTCGGGCATGCCGAATACGGCGTCGGCAATCACCCCATGGCCCGTCGCAAGCGCAGCTCGGGCGAGCCTGCCAAGCGCCATATAGACCTCGCGGCTCGCCTCGGCGGTGTAACCGGCGGCAGGCAGCGGGGTGTCGGAAAGGACACCGGCGAGACGCTTGCGCAGGACATCGCTGCGCAGAATGCGCGCGCCTGGCGCCCTGCCGATGTCGGCCCCGAGCGTTCGCGCCAGCGTCGATTTTCCCGTGCCCGACAAGCCTCCGATCGCGATCAGCCGCGCTGGCTCCCCGGCGATCAATCGCTCTGCCAGTTCAAGATAATGTGCGGCCTCTTCTCCAGTGCCATTATTGTGCCCATCACGTTTGGCGCGAGCCGCCGTGACATGGGCGCGGATCGAGGCGCGTACGCTCATGAACAGCGGCAGGAGTCCGATGGCGCCTTCGTCCTCAGGCGAATGATCGAGATAGCGATTGAAAACCAGATTGGCCTCATGACGCAGCCCTCGTTGCCACAGGTCCATGAGCAGAAAGGCAAGGTCGTAGAGGACATCGGTCGTCGCTAGCTCGGCATCGAACTCCAGGCAGTCGAACGGTGTCGGCTTGCTGTCGATCGTCGCGATATTGGCAAGGTGCAGGTCGCCATGGACGTGACGGATGCGACCGGCCTTGCCGCGCGCATCGAAGAGCGCGCTGTTGCTCTCGATAAGTCGATCGAGCCGCGCGGTCAGCTCGGCGGCGGCTAGCGGGTCGAGGATGTCGGGATAGTGCGCTATCGCTTCGGCATTGCCGGCGACGATTCCGCGAATGCGCTCCGCGCCATCGCCGGGCCAGGCGATTGGTGCGTTGGAATGGAAGCCCACAAGCGCATCGGCCAGCTTGTTGAGCGCTGCTTCGTCGAGCGCATGCCTGTCGGCAAGGTCGCTCCAGAGTGCTCCATCGGGAAAGCGCTGCATCTCGAGGATCCAGTCGAGGGGCTCGCCTTCGCCATCGATGGCGAACCGGCCGGCGGAATCCCGTGTGATCGGGTGCACGGCTTTGTAGAGGCTCGGCGCAGTCCGCCGATTGAGTTTGAGCTCGGCTTCGAGCGCCGTCTGACGTTTGTCGGGCGTCGAGAAGTCGAGATAGCCAAGATCGACCGGGCGCTTGATCTTCCAGGCGGTCTCGCCGACGAGGAAGATGCTCGCGGCATGGGTGTCGATCCGCGTCACCGAGCCGGAGCTTTTGCCGGAACTTTCGAAGGCCGCGCCGGATGCCAGCCATTCGGCCAGATCGGCGCCGCTTTTGTCGACAGTCTCAGCCATGGCTACCGGCCGCAGCGTCTATGCGAGGTGGAATGAGCACTGCTGCGCCCGTCAGCGCGCCCGTTCGCAAGCGATCAAGTGCAACATTCGCCTGTTCGAGCGGGAAGGTCTCGGTGATCGTGCGCAGGTCCGAGCGGGCGGCGATCTCGAAGAAGGAGGTGGCGTCCTCACGCGTCAGATTGGCGACGGAGAGGATCTGGCGTTCCTCCCAGAGATCCGCATAGGGGAAGCTGGGAATATCGCTCATATGGATGCCGGCGCACACCACCCGACCGCCTTTGCGGACCAGCGTCAACGCGGCGGGAACGAGCGCCCCTACCGGCGCGAAGATCAGGGCTGCGTCGAGTTCCGCTGGCGGGCGCTGTGTCGAGGCGCCGGCCCAGCAGCAGCCGAGCGATCTCGCGAAGGCCTGGGCCTGCGTGTCGCCGTCGCGCGTGAAGGCATAGACCTCGCGGCTCTGCCAGACGGCGACCTGAGCGATGATATGGGCTGCCGCGCCAAAACCGATGAGCCCGATACGTCCGCCTTCGCCCGCGAGCCTGAGGGCGCGCCAGCCTATCAGCCCCGCGCATAACAGCGGCGCCGCGTCGACGTCCGAGAATCCCTCGGGAAGCGCGAAACAGAAATGTGCGTCTGCGACGACATGGGTCGCATAGCCGCCGTCCCGGGTCGCTCCGGTGAATTCGGGCGCGTCGCAGAGATTTTCGCGATCCGACAGGCAATAGCTGCAATGGCCGCATGTGTGTCCCAGCCATGGCACCCCGACGCGCTGGCCGATATCGAAGCCTTCGACGCCCGCGCCAATCTCCAGCACATGGCCGACGATTTCATGGCCGGGAATGACCGGATAGCGGGCGGGGATTTCGCCATCCGCGACATGAAGGTCGGTGCGGCAGACGCCGCAGGCAATGACCCCGATGAGAAGCTGACCGCTGCCTGGGCGCGGCACGGGGCGCTCGACGCGGCGCAAAGCCTGGTGAGGCGCGTCGATCTGCATGGCGACCATTACCGCCAAGGGACGAACGCCTTGAAGAACGAACTGCTCTGCCGCTGACCCTGCATATGTTCACTTCCCCGGTGCGGCATCTCCCGCAAGATTGGCTTCCACAAGGATGAGGGTGGCATCGCCGGGATAGGCCCGCGCGGTAAAGCCCAATTCGCGCTCGACCTCGATCGCGGCATGATTGTCGCGGCTTTCGATCGACTGCAAGCGCAAGATACCCCTGGTGCGGGCGATTTGCGCAGCGTGCCGGAGCAGGCTCCAGCCAATGCCTTGCGCCTTCCGGTCGCGGTGGACCGAAACCGCCACTTCCGCGGTCTCGCCTTGTGCATCGGCGGCGAGGGTTGCGATTCCGACGGGCAAACCATTCTCGTCGAAAGCGAGGAAGGTCGAGGTTCGATCGTGATCGGACCGCAGCATCGCGGCGATCTGGTCATGGCCGACATGCTGGACAGACGACAGGAAACGGAAGCGCAAATCTTCATGGGTTACATTCTCGAAGAAGGCTTCGAGCAGGCCTTCGTCGGCCGGGCCCGCCGGACGGATGCGCAGATGCAGCCCGGTGCCGGTTGTCAGCTCCGTCTCGTTTGCGTGCAGGCTCGCTCGATCGGGGGATTGCGATGTCATTTTGGAAGCTCCGGAAGCCTGGTACGGCATTGACAGGGAAGGGCCGTCAATGCCCCAGAAGGACGGGGAGAGGCGCGCCATCGATGAGATCATGGGTGACGCCGCCCAGAAACAGTTCGCGCAGCCGCGAATGGGCCGAGGCGCCGATCACCAGCAAATCGGCGCGGTGCTGCCTGGCAAAATCGACGAGAACAGCCGACGGGTTCTCGCCTTCCGAGTCGAGCGCGTGAACCGTGACGTCGAAGCCGTGACGGCTAAGATTGCGCGCGATATCGGCGCCGGGTTCGGATCCGTGGCCCTTGGTGCTGGATTTGGCGTCGACGACGAGGATGTCGATCTTGGCCGCTGGCTGCGCCAGTTGAAGCGCATCGCCGAGCGCACGGGTCGCCTCGCGCGTCGCATTCCATCCGATGGCGAGGTGAGCGAAAGCGCGCGGCTTCCACTGCGCTGGCAGGACGATCACGGGTCGTCCGGATGACAGCGCGATATTCTCGAACAGCCGCCGCCGCAGATGCTTGTTGGCATAGGCGTCGACAGGCCCGAACAGGACCAGATCGGCATAGCGGGCCTGGACAGGAGCCTTGTCGAGCAGGGCGCTGGGCTCGTCGCTCAGGATGCGCACTTCAAAGCCATCGCGCTCGCCGATTTTTGCGACTTTTGCCTGCTTTTCCGCCGCCGCCTCGGCATAATCTGAAAGAAGGAAATAGGGCTGCGCGTAAGCCAGGGCATAATCCGGTGTCGGCACGGCCGAAAGGATCGCCACGGTCAGATGCGCTTCATGAAAGCGCGCGAACTCGCGCGCATCCTTCAGAAACTGTTCGTCTTCATCGCCCGTGTCGACGATCGCCAAAATGTCCTTCACCATGATGTCGTCCTCGCCCGTGTTACCTGACGCGAAGGTCGATCATCCGATGGGGAGGCGCATTCGTGGATTCTACGTAGACCCATTCGCGGTGGAAACCTCATCGGCTGCGCCGTATCGACCCCAGCACATGGCGGGGACACCGGCCGCTATGCGGACGGATCAGGACGGAAAGGGCTGGCCATGCTGCGCCTTTTCCGCGTTCACCCCATCCCAGGGGAATAAACGCTCTTCTCCTTTGAGACCTAAGGGGATTGGAACCAGCGCGGTGGGGCGGTGCGGTCCGATACGTTCAGCAAGAACTTTTGCCATCATGATCCGCGCCGAGCGGACGGCGCAGGAAAATGCCGCGGCCATCCCCTCGCTGCATGACATCGTGATCGGATGGTCGTCCAAGCCATCGACGATACGCAGCAGCGCATGCTCGTCGGATGACAATTCCGCTCTGCCAACGACTATGGGCCTGCCCAGCGCGACCTCGTAGAATGTCAGCAAGCCGTTGAACACCGGCGCGAGCATCCCGCAGTCCTGGTCAATGAGAAGGGCGTATAGCCGCCGCTGCACCTTGGCACGTTGATCGCGTGCAGTCCGCCAGCAGCGCGCGGCGGCCGTCACGAGTGTACGGACCTCCGACAGACTGGCGGGAGAGGGAATGGGGACATGGTTCATGACGCCCCCCTTGAGATGAGGCGATCCCCGGCAAGCGTGACGAGGAAGTCGGTTTCGCGACAGATCGCTGCCGCGGCGGGAAGGCTGGTCGTGACGGATCGATCGCGCTGCGCGCTCATGCTGCTCTCCTTCGACACGACCCCCTTCTTCGTGGATCGACATATAGAATTGCGAATGATTCGCAATAAATTACTGCTCGGATTGTGCTCGTCGATCATCAGATACCTACTGACCAACCCCGGCGGCAACGCACAGCCTACTTCCCGGCGCCGCGAGTCGATCTACGCACATTCCCTAATGTCGCCGTACGAGGGCGGTCGGCAGCATCTGGCGAAACAGGAGTCTCTCATGCTCGCGCAGCCGCTGGTCCTTGTCGATATCGAAATTGCCGTTGGTTCGCATGTCCTGCTGCGCGACGTCAATCTGACCATCGGCGCAGGCGAAACGCACATCCTGTTCGGCCCCAATGGGTCCGGGAAATCCTCGCTCCTTTCCGCGATCATGGGCCTGCCGCCTTACCAGGTGACCCACGGGGAAATCCGCCTCGGCGACGAGCGGATCGATCATCTTCCCGTGGATGCGCGCGCGAGACTGGGCCTGGGTATGGCGTTCCAGCGTCCTCCTGCGCTGGACGGTGTGACCGTCAAGGCGCTTGCGCAAGCGTTGGAAGCCGATGCCCGTCTGGCTGACGCCGCAGCCGCGCTCGATCTGGCCGATTTCGTCGGCCGCGATATCAATGTCGGCTTTTCGGGCGGGGAGATCAAACGCTGGGAGATTCTCAAGCTCTTCCTCCAGCATCCCGGGATATGTTTGTTCGACGAACCCGAAAGCGGCGTCGATCTCGAGCATATCGCTGCGGTCGGGGCGGCGATGGGGCAGCTTCTGGGGCACGATGCGAGCCTGGCCGAGCGGCGCTCGGCCCTGATCATCACCCATACCGGCTTCATTCTCGACCATGTCCGCGCCGACATGGGTCACATGTTGGTGAACGGAGAGCTCGTCTGCTCGGGCGATCCCCGGCGGCTGTTCGAGCACATCAAGGCCCATGGATACACTCTTCCGCCCTGGGCGTCCCGGCTCGGTTCGGTGACATTGGACGAAAGGATAGCGCAATGACCACGACGCTCCGCGACGACATTACACCTGACGAAAAGGCGCTGCTGGCGGAGGTCGGCTATCAAGAGGAAAACCAGCGCGCTGGGACTTGTGTTCTGGTCGACCAGGAGGTCCGGCACGTCGGCCTTGCCGACAATGCCGTAGAGATCCTGCCGCTCGCCGAGGCGCTTCGGCGCTACGACTGGGTCCAGGATCTCATGTTCGGCCTCATCGATCCCGCGGAGGATGAGCACGTCGCCGAAGTGGCCGAAAGCCGGCATGCGCCCGTCGGTCATTTCGTGCGCGTTCTCGAAGGCGCGAAGGTCCGTCTGCCGATCCAGCTCTTTACGCTGCTGGAAGCACCGCAGGGACGCCAGTTCCATCACAATATCACCGTGATCGAGAAGGGTGCGGAGGTCGAGATGATCTCCGGCTCGGCCGTGCCGCGCTCGGTCCACACAGGCCATCATGTTTCGCTGTCCGAAACCTATCTGCGCGAAGGCGCGGTCTGCCGTTCGGTATCGATCGAGCACTGGGCGGCGAACATGGAGGTCCACAGCTATGCGCGCTCGCGCCTGGAGCGCAACGCGCACACGACCGACAGCGTGATCCAGCTCGCACCCGTCAAGCACCATGCGTCGCAGAGCCGCAGCTATCTCGCAGAGGGCGCCACCGCCAACGACCAGGCGGTCATCTTTGCCCCTGCCGGCACGACGCGGATCATGGACAGCGAGACCTGGCTTGAAGGGCAGGGTTCTCGGTGCGAAAGCGTCACCCGCATGGTGACCGGCGGCGGGGTCATCTCCAACCGCGCGACGCTGATTGGCGGCGCAGCCGGGGTGAGCGGCTTCCTGGGATGCAATGGGCTCAAGCTCACCGACGAGGGTGAGATCTTCTCGGTGCCGGCGCTACGCGCGCTGAATTCGCAGGCGCAACTCTCCCATGAAGCGTCGATTGGCATGATCGACCAGGAGAAACTCAGCTATCTGATGGCGAGCGGGATGAGCGAGGATCAGGCCCGCGACCTGATCATCCAAGGATTCCTGAACCTTGATGAGCAGAAGATCCCCGAGTCCGTTCGCGAAGAGGTGGTTCGCACGATCGCCGCCGCAAGGTCTGGCGCGATGTAAGCTGTCGGTGCTCGGCACCGCCCAACGAAACAGGCGGCTGACCGACAGACCGCACGCAGCGCCGGAACCTAAACCCGGCCAGTCGCGCGGTCGACGCATGCGCACAGGCGACGATCCAGCAAGGGCTTCTCCAGAATTTCATCGAACAGCGTGCCCGCCAGGTCCTCGATTGTATCGTTGCGATGGGCGGTGATCAGGATGGCGGGCCGCCACCATCCAGCAGCGCGAAGCCCACGTAACAAATCTAGGCCGCTCATACCGACCATGCGGTAATCCGTCACAAGACAGGCAGCCTCGGTCGCGGATGGATCGGCAAGCGCAAGGGCGCCACTGGAAAAGGCGCGCACATCATAGCCGCGCGCTTGAAGGATCAACTGGATCGAGCGTCGAACTGCGCTGTCATCCTCCACGAGCAGGACGCGCGGTCGTTCCGGTTCGGCAGAATTGGGTAGCTGGGGCATCGTGCATCCCTGCTGGTAAAATGCGGTCTGACGCCACTATGTGTCGCGCACCAAAACGCGTCCCTACGTAATCATACCCATCCAGGAGACTGCAAATCGGAGTGTTTGCCTGGTCCGTCCCTGGGCGCATCCTGCTACTGTTTGAACAGATGGGATGCCTGAAGGCCGGATGGTCGGGTGCATGAACGACGAATGACCGGAATCGACAATTGCTATTCCCGGTCGGTGCCGAGGCCCGCGGCAAACGCGATCCGCAGGGCGTCGGGAAAGGAGTAAACCCCCAGCTTCGTCATAAGATTCGCCCGGTGGACCTCGACCGTCCGGGCGGAGATAGCGAGATCATAGGCGATCGTCTTGTTGGGCAATCCGCGCGCGAGGCCTTCGAGCACGTCCCGCTCGCGCGGCGTGAGACTGGCAACCACGAGTGCAGCCTCCTGCGCCGAGGCGGCGTAGCGTTCCTTGTCGTCAAGACGGGCAAACGCCGCCTCGATCGCGCCGAGCAGTACGGCCATATCGAACGGCTTTTCGACGAAATCGACCGCGCCAGCCTTCATGGCGCGCACCGCGATGCCGACATCGGCGTGGCCCGTGAGCAGCACGATCGGCATCGTCACGCCTTGCTCCACCAACGCCTTTTGAACCTCTAGACCGTCCATGACGGGCATGCGGACGTCGAGCAATATGCAGCCCTCGGTCGCGTGCCGAACCTCCTTCAGGAAATCGACGCCGGAGGCCCAGGCTTCGACGCGGTAACCCGACTTCTTGAGGAGGAAGCCCGCTGAACGGCGGATCGCGGCCTCGTCGTCGACGATATGAACCGTACGCCTATCCGTCATCACGGTCCTCCGCGGCAATATACATCAAGGTGAAATGGAAGCGCGTTCCGCCTTCCGCGGGTGTGTCGACCCAGATCTTTCCGCCATGCGCCTCGACGATGGTACGGCAGATCGACAGCCCAAGGCCCATGCCTTCGGTCTTGGTGCTGAGGAACGCCTGAAAGAGTTGGGCCGCGACCTCCGGGTCAAGGCCGGGGCCGGTGTCGGCGATGGTGACGCGCACCATCGCTGGGCCTTCGAGCGCCGTCGCAATCGTGAGTTCACGCACAGGGCTTTCCGCCATCGCTTCGGCGGCATTGCGAATGAGGTTGACGAGGACCTGCTCGATCTGGACACGATCGCACAGCACCGGTGTCGCGGCCGGATCGATCTCAAGCCGGGTGCGGATGCCATGTTCGCTGAGGCCCACTAAACCTAGCGAGCAGGCCTCCTCAATCAGCTTCGGCAAATCCTCGACGCGCTTCTGCACATCACCGCGCGCCACGAAATCGCGCAGCCGGCGAACGATCTGACCGGCGCGCAGCGATTCCGATGCCGCGTCGGCGAGCGCCTCGCGCACTTCCGCGATAGTCTCCGGATCGGGATCTTCGAGCAGAACATGAGCGATCTGCACATAGTTGACGACGGCCGTGATCGGCTGGTTGAGCTCATGCGCCAGGGTCGAGGCCATGGCGCCCATTGCGCTCACCCGTGAGACATGGATCAGTTCGGCCTGCAGATCCTTGAGATGAGCGGCGGTCGCCTCCTGCTCTGTGAGATCGCGCATGAAGCCCGTGAACACCCGCTCCCCGCCCCCGGTTGCTTCGCCGATCGCCAGTTCATGCGGAACGAGCGTGCCGTCCTTGCGGCAGCCCATGACCCGCCGTGTGCTGCCAATGATATGCGCTACCCCGGTCTCGAGGTAGCGCGCGATATAGGAGTCGTGCGCTTCGCGGTCGGGGGAGGGCATCAGCATCGAGACGTTCTTGCCGAGGACTTCGGCTTCTGTGTATCCGAACATCTTCTGCGCCGCATGGCTGAACGAGAGCATCGTACCCTCGGCATCGATCACCACCATGGCATCGGGGACACTCGCAAGGATGGAATTCAGTTGCGCCTCGCGCTTCTCGATCGCGCGTTCAGCGGCTTTCTCGTCGGTAATGTCACGCACAACCTTCCCGAACCCGCGCAGCCGGCTGTCCTCGTCATAAAGCGGGGTGATGGTGATATCGGCCAGGAATTCCGAGCCGTCCTTGCGCAAGCGCCAGCTCTCCTCCTGGAATCGGCCTTCCGAGCATGCGCGATCGAGGTCGGCTTGAGGCTTGCCGTTCGCAACATCATCATGAGGGTAGAATATCGCGGCGCTTCGCCCGAGGATTTCGCTTTCCTTCCAACCCTTGATCCGCTCGGCACCCTTGTTCCAGATCGCGACGTTGCCGGCTTCATCGAGCATGTAGATCGCCAGCGTCGTCGCACCATCGATTAGCAATGCCAGTTCTTCCGCGCTCTCATGCGCCTTGCGCGAGTTTTCCCCGGCATCGATTTCATGGACATGCGCGGCTTTCTGCCAGTGCGAAAGTCGGCCTGTGAGCAAGATAATCCCGATCGATATGGTCGCGAAGCCTGCCGCATGGACGAGATGATCCATGTCGCGGAACGGCGTCTCGACCAGCAGGAAGCCGGTGATTGCAGCAGTGGCGGTCGCGAAGATGGCCGCCATGACTCCGCGGGTCCACGCCGAGGCGAGAACCGCCACGGTTAGCAGCAACCAGGTCGGCCGATCCGCCAGGAAGGGTTCGACGCCGAGCGCGGCCGCAGTAGCAATCGCGACAAAAACTACGGCTGCAGCGAGCGAACCGAACGGTCCGGCGCGTGGGGACAGAGCTGGATGCGTCTTGGCCATTGATTTCGATTCAGAGCGATGAAGTTGTACGTCTCAGAGTGGTCCCGCCGCCCGCTTACCGCAACTCCCGAAGAATATTTCGTGACAACGTTGTGCCGTTGAAAAGAAAAGTCACGAGCGAGACGTGATTAGGCAATGCGTTGACTGCAATCGCTACCCACGGTCGGCACGCGAGACCTCCGCCAAATCGGGGCTACGTATATTCCACGATGGCCGCCAGAGTTCCGGACGATCAGGTTTCGGGCGATCCGTCTGCAAGGACACGCCATATCAGGAGACAATCATGGCACAGCCGCTCGAAAATGTCGTTGCCCTCGCCCAGGCGAATATTCGCCTCGGCCTCAAGCTCGCGGAAACATGGCGCGAGAGCGGACAGAAGCTGATCGAATTGGGCACCAAGGGCGCGTCCGAAATCAGCGAGGAAGCCCGCCTCGCCTTGGCGAATAGCGTCTCGACGGAAAAGACCGTTTCGGTCAACAGCGTCAACGGGCATTGGCAGGACATGCTGGCCGAGATCGAGGCCGTGCGTACCACGACCGCGCAAGAGATCGAGACCGCCGTGGGTGACTGGCGCAAAAGCTGGGCCGAGGCATTGACGGTCGAGCCGACGCTTCCGGTTGAGACGCTGTTCAAGCCGTGGCTGGCTCTGGTGGGATCGGCCGCGCCGTCATCGGCTCAGGAAAAGGATGCACCGCCGAAGAAAGGCTGAGGAAGCGTCCATCCGCGCCGCCGCACGCTCAGGCCATGAGATGTTGTCCGCTGTCCACCGGAATGATCGTGCCGGTGATACGGCGGGCAGCGTCGCTGACGAGAAACGCGGCCAAGGCGCCCACATCCTCAATATCGACCAGTTGGCCGGCCGGTGCGGTGGCGGCGGCGCGCTCGAGCAGTTCGTCGAACCGCTCGATTCCGCTTGCAGCGCGGGTCGCGATCGGTCCCGGTGAGATCGCATGGGCCCGGATGCCTTTAGGGCCGAGTTCGGCGGCGACATAGCGCGTGGCGCTCTCCAGCGCGGCTTTCACCGGGCCCATGAGATTGTAATTCTCGACCACGCGCTCCGAGCCGTAGAAGGTAACGCAGAGCAGCGTGCCGCCATCGGTCATCAGCGGTTCTGCAAGTTTCGCCATGCGCAGGAAGCTGTGGCACGAAACGTCCATCGCGAGCGCGAAGCCCTCCGCAGAGGAATCGACGACCCGGCCATGCAGATCCTCGCGCGGCGCAAAGGCGATGGAGTGCAGGAGAAAGTCGAGGCCGCCCCATTCCCGTTCTAACCGTTCGAACAGAGCCTCAAGTTCGCCGGGCTGCCGGACATCGCAAGGCGCCAGCCATTCGACGCCGAGGGCACGCGCGACCGGTTCGACATAGGTCTTCGATTTTTCGTTGAGATAGGTTGCCGCGAGCCGCGCCCCGCAGCGTGAGAACGCTTCCGCGCAGCCGGCGGCGATACTGCTTTCATTGGCGATGCCGACCACGAGGCCGCGCTTTCCTGAAAGATCGATCAGCGGCTTCATGGAGAATGGCTCCCTTCGAATTTGATCAGATTGACGACATGACGGGCAATCACTGCTTCTTCGTCCGTGGGAATGACCCGGACAAGCACCTTGCTTCCTTGCGCGCTGATGATGCTGGCGTTGCGTCCATTGGCTTCAGCGTCGAGGGCAAGTCCCAACCACGACAGGCTCTCGCATATCCGCGCGCGGATCACGGGATCATTTTCGCCGATGCCGGCCGTGAAGACCATGCCATCGAGGCCGCCCAGCGCCGGGATCAGCGCCGCCGCCTGACGGGCCGCATGGCGCACGAACAGGTCGATCGCTTCAGCCGCCTGGGGTGCGTCGCTCGTATGGAGCGAACGCATGTCACTGGATAGTCCGGATACCCCAAGCAGGCCGGACTTCTTGTAGAGCAGCGTCTCCACCTCCTGGGCCGACATCCGCAGTTGTGTCTGAAGGTGAAGGATGACGCCGGGATCGAGCGCGCCGGACCGCGTGCCCATCATCAGCCCGTCGAGCGCGGTAAACCCCATGGTCGTGTCGACGCTCTTTCCCGCGCGTATCGCGCACATACTGGCGCCGTTGCCCAGATGCGCTGCGATCACCCGGCCGCCCACGCGATCTGGGTCGGCCTCTCTCAGACGCTCGGCGATATGTTCATAGGACAGGCCATGGAAGCCGTAGCGCCGCACGCCTTGGTCGTGGAAGGCGCGGGGCAGGGGAAGGCGGGTAGCGAGCGCGGGCAGGTCGTGATGGAAGGCGGTGTCGAAGCAGGCGATCTGCGGCAGATCGGGCGCGAGCGCGCGCAGGGCCCGGACCGCGGCGAGGTTGTGGGGCTGATGGAGCGGCGCGAGGGGGATCAGCGTGTCGAGCGCGTCGAGCAGGGCGTCGTCGAGCAGGCGTGGCGCAGCGAAATACGGTCCGCCATGAACGATGCGGTGGCCGATGGCGATAATCTCCCGGTCGCCGAGCTGCGTGGCGGCCCAGGCGAACAGATCCTCGAGCAGATGCTCGTGCGAGAGGGCGCCATCGTGCGGCCAGTTTCGCTCAAGGATATCGCCGTCGGCATTGCGGGCCCGAAGGCGCGGCGCCGTGCCGATTTCCTCGATCTTTCCGCCGGCATCGAACCGTAGGCTGTCCCCCGAAAGCTCATACAAAGCGAATTTGATGCTGGACGAGCCCGCGTTGAGCGTGACGATCGCCTTCATGCCGGGTGCACCAGCGGACCGGGTGCTGCCTTGGGCGCCGCGCGTGCGAGAAGCACGGCGACCGCGCAGGATGCAAGGCTCGTGCGCAGCGAATCCGCCCTGCTGGTGAGAATGATGGGCACGCGAGCGCCGAGTACGACGCCGGCCGCATCGGCGCCGCCGAGGAAGGTCAGCTGCTTAGCGAGCATATTGCCGGCCTCGAGATTAGGCACCACGAGGATCTCGGCACGGCCGGCAACGGGCGAGACGATGCCCTTCTCCTTTGCGGCCGCTTCGCTGATCGCATTGTCGAAGGCGAGGGGGCCGTCGAGGACGCCGCCCGTGATCTGGCCGCGATCGGCCATCTTGCAGAGCGCGGCGGCGTCCAGGGTCGAGCGGATGGCCGGGTTCACCGTTTCCACGGCGGAAAGGATCGCGACCTTGGGCGCCTCGATGCCGATCACATGGGCAAGGTCGATGGCGTTGCGGATGATGTCCGCCTTGTCTTCGAGGCTCGGCTCGATGTTGATGGCGGCGTCGGTGATGATGAGCGGCGCCGGGTGACCGGGGACGTCCATCACATAGGCATGGCTGATCCGGCGTTCGGTGCGCAGGCCGGTCGCGGAGGGCACGACGGCGCCCATCATCTCGTCGGTGTGCAGCGACCCCTTCATGAGCAGCCGCGCTTCCCCGGATCGTACCAGCTCGACCGCGCGAGCGGCTGCGGCATGGCTGTGGGGCGTATCGATGACCTGGAAGGCGGAAATATCCTTGCCGGCTTCTGCAGCCGCCGCTTGGATGCGCGTCTGCGGTCCCACGAGCAGCGGGACGATGAGACCGGCTTCGGCCGCATTGGCGGTGGCGGTGATAGCGGCCGGGCTGCAGGGATGGACGATGGCGGCCGGCACCGGCTCGCCATCGGCTGTCCGCTCGATAAGCTTGCGATAGCCGTCATGGTCCGCGATCTGCACGTCGGGGAGGGCGGTGCGCGGTCGACGCACCTTCTCGGTCGGCGCGCGGACCTCGGCCTCGCCGGTGATCACGTCCTCGCCCTTCTGGTTGACGCAGCGGCAGTCGAACAGAATGACCTGATGCTCGAGGCGCTTCTCCTTCGCGATGACCGTCGCGGTGATCGTGTCGCCAAGCGCGACCGGCCGGCGGAAGCGCAGGCTCTGCCCAAGGTAGATCGTGCCCGGGCCCGGTAGCTCGGTGCCAAGCACCGCCGATATGAGGCCGCCGCCCCACAGGCCATGGGCGATTACGCGGCCGAACAAATCGCCGGCGGCGAACTCGGCGTCGAGATGCGCCGGATTGACGTCGCCCGAGACCAGCGCGAAGAGCTGGATGTCGCGTTCGCCCAGCACGCGCGTGACGCTGGCGCTGTCGCCCACGACGATCTCGTCGAAAGTCCGGTTCTCGATCATCTCGGGGCCGCTCATCTCAGCGCTCCATCACATAGTGGCCGGGTGCGTCGCAGAGCGGCCGGTAAGCGCCCTCCGGCTGTCCCATGCCCGGTGGCGCGACGCGCTCGCTCGAATGTTCGCCGAGCCAGCGGCCCCATTCGAGCCACCAGGAGCCGTCCTTCGTCTCTGCCTGTTCCAGCCAGTCGTCCGGATCAAGCGCGGGGCCGTCGAGGGAGCGCGTCGAGACATGATACTGCCGATGCGCATGGCCGGGCTCGGAGACGATGCCGGCATTATGACCGCCGCTGGTCAGCACGAACCGGATTTCCGCGCTGGTAAGCCAATGGATCTTGTGGACCGAACGCCATGGCGCGACATGGTCACGCTCGGTTCCGACCACGAACAGCGGCTGGCGCAATGCTGACAATGTGATCGCACGGCCTTCGACCTTGAACCGTCCTTCCGCCAGATCATCTCCGAGAAAGAGCTGGCGCAGATACTGGCTGTGCATCGCATAGGGCATGCGGGTCCCATCTCCATTCCACGCCATCAGGTCCGACATCTCTTCGCGCTCACCCATGAGATAAGTGGCGAGAATTCGTGACCAGATGAGGTCGTTAGAGCGTAATATCTGGAAGGCGCCGCCCATCTGGCTGCTGTCGAGGTAGCCGCGGCTCCACATCATATTCTCGAGCAGGTTGAGCTGGGCTTCGTCGATGAAGAGGCCGAGCTCGCCCGGTTCGCTGAACTCGGTCTGCGCGGCGAGCAGCGTCAGGGTTGCGAGGCGCTCGTCTTTGTCGCGCGCCATCGCCGCGGCGGTGATCGCAAGCAGCGTGCCGCCCAGGCAGTATCCGAGGCCATGGACCTTGTCCGAGCCGGTGATTGCCTGAATGGCTTCGAGAGCGGCCATCGGGCCGAGACGCCGATAATCATCCATGTCGAGATCGCGATCCGCGCTGCCGGGATTGTGCCAGGAGATCGCGAACACCGTATGCCCCTGGTCGACGAGCCAGCGGATCAGCGAATTATTGGGCGAGAGATCGAGAATATAATATTTCATGATCCAGGCCGGCACGATCAGGATCGGCTCGGGGTGGACGGTTTCCGTCGTCGGCGCATATTGAATGAGCTCGATAAGGTGGTTGCGGTAGACCACCTTGCCGGGCGTCACGGCCACCGTCTCGCCAACAGCAAACTGCTCGGAGCCGACGGGCGGCTCGCCGCGGCTCAGGCGTTGTGCATCTTCCCACCAGTGCCGTGTCCCTTCGACAAGGCATCGCCCGCCGGTCTCGATGATCTTGCGCTGAAGCACTGGATTGGTGGCGAGAAAATTGGTCGGCGCGAAGACATCGAGGAATTGTCGCGCCGCGAAATTGACCATGTCCTCATGATGCCGGGAGACGCCGCCGATGCCGGTGGTGGCCGCATGCCACCATTGCTGATTCAGCAGGAAGGCCTGCGCGATCAGGTCGAAGGGTTGCGTGGTCCAAGCGGGATCGACGAAGCGCCGGTCCTGCGGCAGTGGTTCGATCGCTGGCAAAGCCGCGGCGTTTCCTGCTCGCCGGGCGGCATAGTCGGCAATGCGTCCAATCTTGCGAGCTGCCTTGGCTGCAAGTTGCACCTGCTTCCCCGGCGATATCGCGAGGTGCGTGCTCCAGTCCAGAAATGCCTGGGTCATCGTGATGGGCGAGAGACCTGAGGTAAGCTGCGATACAAGGGCGGCTGCCGCACGATCGAGCGTCTGGGTGATCCCGTCCAATGGTTCTGGATTGGAATGGGAAGGGCAAGAGTTTGTCATATCTGCTCCGAAGGCCTGTGATCGGCATGCCGTCCGGACTTGAGCATCGCACTACGTAATATCCGGTAGGTCGTCGACGATAGGCTATACGTCGGTCGTAGCAGGATCACTCGAATTGCTTTGGCTCCGTGCGGCCGGCGCGCGCCTGCTGGTATGAAGGCCCTGCGGATCTCTAGCTTGCGGCTTTAGCGGGTCTGGTCGGCGGCATCTCCGCTGCGCCAAGATCCTCGAACGTCAGGCTCTGGCGCGTAATCCGTCGGCTAGGGTTTTATCGGTCAATTTGGAAGCGGGGCAGAGCCGATCCACCTATGCCGTGATGGAGCAACGGCTATTTGGGCGAACCGTCGTCTCCGCCGTGTCGACTGGCTCGTCGCCGTTCGGCCCGACGCGCCAGGGCGGTATCGATCTCTGGCTTGTTCCAGCGCCTGGCAGGGCCCAGAACAGCCAGGTCCTCGGCGTATGTCACGAAGGTGAATACCTTGTTGGTGATCTCGATCATCAAGGTCTTCATCTCAGTGTCGGAGATGCGGGACAATTGCGTCCAGGGTATCTCGCCATAGGGCGTGACGACTTTGACGTCGCTATAATCGCCGGTGGCGCTGTCCGGCACGGTGCCGGCGTGCAGCGTTTCAAGGAAGCTGTTGCGCACGCATTGCTCGACGAGGGCCAAGGTGAAACGGGTCTTCTCGGCGTCGGAGAGGGTTTCATCGGGCATCGTCGGCTCCGTAGCTGAAGTGGCGTTTCATCAGTGGCCTGATCCGTCGCATAGTCAGCCATTCCTGTCCCATGGTAATTGCTCCGCACTGCTGCGGTGCCTGGGAGCGATTCGCGGGTCCAGCACAGCTCTCGCGGACATAGATGAAGGGTATCACTGGATGTCTGGGTGCCAAAGGCAAGCAAAGTAAAAATATTTATTCAAGTATTTTTGCGTTCGCTGACGTGTGCCATTGCGTTTCATTGTGTGTTGTTGTGTCTCACTCCACTTAACGCCCGCGAGTTTCAAGCGGATGGCTATATTGACGAGCGGTAAAGCCGCCATATAGCTTCAATTTATTGCTCACACGCAAACTATGGAGCGCGGTTCATTCGTGAATCGTGAGGCAGAATTCTATGCCTTGTGATCTGGAAAAGGATGATCGGGAAAGTTGTATTTTATCGTGGCATGAGTGCGGCGATGAACCTGCGCCTGATGCTCTTACCGTCGAGATCGCGACCGCCAATCGCGAAGCGGTCAAGCTCGCCTTGCGTGCGCTTCAAAGCCCGCGCCTGGAGCGCGTCATCCGTTTGCGCTTTGGCCTTTACGATGGTCCTGCTCTGTCGCTCCGTGCCGTGGGCGAGGAGATGGGGGTCGGTTCGGAGCGCGTGCGTCAGATGCAGAACAAGGCGCTTCGCATCATGCGCTTCAAGCTCTCGCGCCTAGCAGAATGGGGAGAACCACCGCCGGATCGTCCAGTGGGAACGTCGCGGACCTCTCTTGCACGCTCTCCGGCTAAGCGACAAAAGAAGCGCAAGAGCGCGGCACCACCGCGCGCAGCGACTCCGCGAAGCTGTGTCCGGTCGCTGCCGGCGCGGCCTCTGCCAAGCCTTGAATTCTCGGACATGTTTGTGGACGTCATATTCTACCTTGCCATCTTTGTGATCTCGATCTTGTTGGGACGGGCGTCCATGGTGGTGCTAGCGCTCATCGTCAGCGGAGGATGAACAACCACGGTGTTGCGGAGGATCGTTACCGATCGGCGCTTTCCGGGCTTACCATATTTCACTTGACATGTGGCCTCATTATTCCCAACTTGAGGCCACATGGCAGCGAAGGAGATGCGCGATGGGCGCTTTGCGCGAGCGGACCGAGGACGGCACCGATACAACACAGACGTGGATCGCGCGCGTCCGCGCGGCTGCGCAGGGATTGCTGGCGCACGGCAATGCCATCGGTCATTATGTCGCGCGTATCGATGAGCATGCGATCGCGACACAGCGTGATACCAAGGACAAGCTGCCGGGCCGGTTGCGCGCATCGTCCGAAACCCCGCAGATCGTCACGGTGCAGGCGCGCGGTGGCGAGCGGGCACAAGCTTATGTGATCATACCGATCGACAAGTTCGCGGAAACGCTCGAGGCGGCCCAGGACGATGAGGACGATTTCGTGCCGATTACGGCGCGCATGCGCATGATCGATGCCGGTGCCGAACTCCCGGTTCTATCGCCGCGTAGGTCGGATCGTCGCCGGCGCTCCGAACGAGCGAGCGTTCCGGCGCTTGCCGGCGAGCGCCACGGCGTCTGACCAAACACTCGCATGTCCTACATTTTGACATCGGGCAGCGTCCTGCGCTTGCTCGCCGCGAACCCCCTCGATCCGCTCACCAAGTGGATCGAGGAGGAACGGGTCCGACCCCTGATCGCGATCACAACGATGGCGCAGGCACTCGATGCTATTCGCATGGACCCGACGGTCGATCCTGCCGATCGCAAGACGCTGGAGCGCCGCTACGACGATCTCGCTCGGGAATTGCGGATCGACAAGCGTGAGTCGGTACTCACTGCGGAATTCGACCTGAAGTCGGCTGAGATCCTGGCAGACCTGCTGAGCGTCGGCGCGGCTGAGGAAGAGATCGGCGAGATGGACCTCGTTGCAGCGGCAATTGCGGTTCAGCACAACATGGATCTTGTCGTCGTCGAGAACAGTGCGGCATGGGAAGCGTTCGCAGCCGCGATCCCTCCGGAGAGCGGGCGGCTGTCGCTGCGCGTCATTTCTCCCGCCGACTGAGCGATGCGACCGCCACGTCCTCGCAGTGTTGCCATATTGGCGTTGACGGGCGGGGGCATCATGGCGCGTTTCACGACGGCGGTGCTCGAGCGGCTGCAAGACTGGCGCAGCGTTCCGGTTGGAGGCAATCCCGCGCGGCTGCCCGTGCGCGAGGCATTCGAAGTGATGGCTGGAACCTCCGCGGGAGCGTTGTGCGTGGCGGGACTGCTCATGGGGCGCACTCCCGCTGAACTAAGCGCGATGTTCGATGAGGAAGGCCCGAAGATCTTTCCTGACCGCGGGTGGCGGGGGAAGCTGCGCTGGGCGTTCAAGGCGAAATACGAGCGGGGACCGCTTGAGGACGCGGTTGCGAGGGCGATGGGTGATGCTGATCCCGAGCTCGGTGAGCTTGATGGGATCGTGGCATTTCCCGCAATCGACGAGACGAACGGCCAGCCGGTTGTGTTCACGAACGTGAACCCGGTTCACCGATCCATAAAGTTGCGCGACGCGGTTCTCGCCAGCGCCTCAGCGCCGACCTATTTCCCTGCTCATCGCATTGCCCAGACGGGTCGTCGCTATGTCGACGGTGGGCTTTATGCCAATGCGCCCGATCTTTGTGCGGTCATGATCGCACGCCAGACGTGGCCGCATCTAGCGCTAAGCGATCTTCATCTGGTCAGCATCGGCACCACGGCGGTTTCGCTGAAAAGCCCCTATGGCGATGACCATCCGGGCGCTGCAGGGCTATTATCCTGGGCAACGCGGCCGCCGGCGCGATTGCTGACTTTGGCGATGCGCAGCCAAACGGACCACGTGATGGACTTACTGCCGCAAATGGATTTGGCCGACTTTATCCGCATCGATGCCCTCCTCGATGCGGCCGAGCAAGAGAAGCTCGAACTCGACAATGCTTCTGCGCATGCGAGGCAAGCTCTGGCGCGGGCCGGGGTCAGTGCAGTTGCAGCGCTCGATTCCGTGGCAAGCCGGCGGTTGCGGACGATCATCGGGCGCCAACGCTGGTCTGCCTGACGAAAGATAGCGGCTATTGGGATTGGGGGCCGGCCTTATGAACCGTCGCGCGTCTGGATGGCCTTGTCGACCATCGCCAATGACCGAGTGAGCCGGTCTTTTAGATCATCCAGGTCGCCAGCGAATTCTGGATCGACATTTTCGAGCATGGTGCCGACAAGCTCGTCAATATGGCGCTTTTCGAAGCTCTTGGCGGTTCGATCGGCTTCGGCGACTGCCTCCATTTCCATAGAATGCGGAAAGCAGGTCACCAGGCCGTCCTCACCGATATCGATGCCAAAGAGGGCGTTGGATAGAACGACGGACTGGACCAGCTTGGGAGGTAGCGTCAGGCTGACGACGATCTGACCATCGGGCGTTTGAAGCCCTGCGAAATAATTTTCGACGCAGGGGCCGAGTGTCTCCCGATCGAACGTCGCCATTTCCTCTGCTTCTTCCTCGTCACGAGCGATACGGAAAAAGGCGGTGAGATCGCTGGGGATCGAGAGGGGGATATTGATCGCGTGGTCCATATGGAACTCCATTGCCAAGCGTCGCCGAGCAGTCCGACAGAGTCTAGGTGCTATGACTGGCCAAGACCAGATCGGTGCGGCGTGGTCAGCGTCGTTGATCAGATATCGATTTCGGCCCAGATCGCAGCGTGGTCGGAGGCGGCGTCGGCCTTTCGCCCGACTTCCGCATAGGGTTCCCAGCGCCGCGGTCGAGAGCCTGGCCACATGCCCTTGCGGCAGAGGCCACCAGCTTGCACTCGGTCGAATAGATCGGGTGAGAGAAGCAGATAGTCGATTTTGTTGATCTCGTTGCACAGATCGTAGGTACCCGGCCAGCCACCGTTGTCGAACGCGGGGTGTGTAAAAATGTCCTGCAGGTCGGTGTCGCTGAGCAAAGGTTTGAGTGGCGCGCTGGCGGGCGTATCGTTCAGGTCGCCGATGATCGCGATGTGCTGCGCGCCGTTGTCGGTGAGCGTCTTGTAGATTTCGGCGATGCGTTCGGCCTGGGCCTTGCGCTTCGCGTTCGAGGCGGCGGTGCCGCCATAGCCCTTGCTCTTGAGGTGATTGACCAGCACGAGCAGCCTCGCACCGCTCGGCGTGGTCACCTCGAACTGCGCGCAGTCGCGCGAGAATACGGGCTGGCCGTTCGGCAGGCAATCGTCGACATGGCTGCGCAGCGTGCCGATCGGATAGCCCTTGCGGCTCATCAGGCCTACATCTATCCCGCGCTCGTCATTGCCGTCGATCAGCATGACGTGGCGGAAGGGCTGACCGCCGAGCGCGGGCAGGATCTCGGTATTGAACGCCGAAAGCACCGGTCGGCTTTCTGCTTCGACTACGCCGAGCACATCGGCTTCAAGGTCCATTATGACTCGCGCGGTGTTGCGCATTGCATGTTCGTTGACCGGCGCGTCACGCAGCTCGAGCGAGCCGACCCAATCGGCGCGGCCGTTTGCGTCGATGACGATTCCACCGGTCGTCGGGCGGCGTAGCAACCCGCCGCGGTTGCGGCGTAGGATAACGAAGGGTCCGGTGTCAGATTTCGCGAGGCCGAGATCGTGCATCAGCTCGACCATTCGGTTCTTATCGCTTTGGGTATAGTCGATCTCGCCGAGAAGGCCGTTCAGCTCGGCGAACTTCTCCAATACCGGGCGCCCTTCCTCCCAGCTGTCGAGGTTCATGGCCTTGGCGCGGTCGAACAGGTTTTCGACATTGTAGACAGCAAGCTTCATGGTGTTCACCCCCTCGCGTTCAATAGTATCGCTGGTGAATGCCGATTAAACGATCGCCATGACATTTCCGGGTTAGTCCGAGCGCATCGAGGGTTAAACATCGAGCATCCAACGTGTGCGGTGGCCGGCAGCTACGGCGATTTCTTTGACGATACGCTGAAGGATCACGTCTTTCAGAACAGGGGTCCATTCGGATTTCACCTCGGGATCACCGATGGTGTCCAGCTCCACGGCAGCTTGTAAGACGGTTGCGGAGACTTCTCTGAAAATGGCGCTGAGGACATGGATGATTGGTTCGTAACGATCGCGACGATCATCGGGAATGAGGTTGAACGTGTCCGCTCGGAGGATGGCCTCCAAAGCGTCTAGATTGAGAGCAGTGATGATGTTCTCGAGTTCGGAGACGGTGATGGCTGTAACGTCATCGGGGTTCTTGTTGAGAAGGGTTTCAAGCCGGGAGGGGGGAATTCCTGTTGCCCTGGCGAGCGAATGGCTTCTCATTGATCTCGTTTCCATCAGGGGCCGGATACGCAGCACTCCGCCCGGCGACCGGCAGGGGGTGCGAAACCTGTTGGCGTCCATTTCGATGCAGGACATTTTAGCCGGACCCCCGGAAAAGGCCTGTTAGTGAGACCAGTCAATCACATGCCTCTATGGCGGGCAAGGCTGTGGGGGTGCGTCTCAATCGGGCTGCAGTGACCGAAAGATACAATTTCAAGCAATTTTTGTTACGCTTTGCTCGTGACTTTTGGCGGGGACAAGCGCGCGTCACGAATCTGAAATGTTCATATGCAGCTGCTCCGAATCGGTACCTGCGTGTCGCGTTGAGAAAGCGATCAGGCTGACTTGCGGGGCGGCGCCAAGGCCGTTCCGTAAGGGCGCGATCCATTCTGCAGCAGTGACCCCGATCTGCGTATGGAGCGCGGTCGCCGTATTCGTTGCGATTGGGCGGATCGTCGGCGCGAAGCAAATTGACAATGTCCATCCATTTTGGACGCGATTTTTTGGTCAGGCATGGAAGAATGGGTGACGTTCGAAGGGGACGAGCCTGTCAAGGCAGTCGAGGAGCGCCTCATCGACGAGGTGAGTGATTCGATAAGGCGGCAGATCTCGCGAACTAAGGTGGTAGTCCGTCGGTCGCTAACCGGTTTGGCGAAGCAGGTGACGGGCGCCCGCAATCTTGACTTTGGGCCAGTCCTCGCCAAGCGTGACGAATTCAATCGCCCGACCTTTGCAGAGCTCTTCGACGGGGTAGACGAGAGTTTCGCTATCGGCAGCACCGACGATTATTGCCGAAAGGGCTCCTGCTTCAGAGATCACCGGCGCTCCAAGCGCTTGGGGTTCTGCGAGTGGGCGGTTCCGACCCCGGGTTACCAGACCGCAATAGGAATAGGCGAGCGTCGTGCCGAGGTCGGGTATGCGGACCTCATCCAGGTCACCGGCAACCCGTCCTTTGCGATTGAGGGTATGCCGGAGCGATTGCCGATTTGATGATCTCCGGTGTCCGCCCGGTTGCTCCGAATCTGGTTCATCGATCCAGCTGAGGTCGTTGAGCCTGCGCACGTTGAACGTGCCTTCATCCCAGATTCCCTTGCGAAAGTTGCGGACGGTGGCGAGTGGCTTGGCGTTCTCCCTGAGGTTGTTGAAAAGGGGTGTGGCCTCGAGGCGAATGACATGGAAGCCTAGGTTTGCGCTTCCCGGTCCAAGCACCGTTTCGGGAGGAACCAGGGTTCCCAGTGGAAGCCGCGACTTGCCGGGTCCTCGGATCAGCGTGCAGGCAACCTCGTCCTCGTTGGGCACGATATGGGAATGAGCGGTCAGCAGCACATAGAGATTGTCGTCGTCGACGTCTGCGCGCGTGATGATCGCGGAGATCATCATGCGGGCATCTCGATGCCCGGCGATGCCGATTTTTATGATCGTACCGAGGCGGAGCGCATTGCTCGCGTTTCGGCCGGGTTCTGCAAGGCCGCTACGCTTCGTCATCGGGAGGCCTATTGCGATGGATGTTCACGGGGCCAACTTTCACTGTAGTCGGACCTAGACGTAGAGGAAACAGGCGGAGCTGTTCGGCCTTCTTCCGATCGTCTGCGTCCAGTTCGATTCTTATCGGCCTAGCATTGGTGAAGCACTCATCGAGTATGATGGAACGCTTGATGATGAGATCGTAGGCCGAGGCGACGTGGTTGAGTTGGCGGTGGATTGCACGGCGCATCACCTCGAGGCGAACGCCTGATTTGCGCATCCCGTCTTTTGTCCAGCGGAAGATTGTCTGGTCATAGTCTTTCACGTCGGCCGCCGCAGAATGCTCAACGGCTTTTTCTTTCAGGGAGGTGAGTTCGGCCGGCGTGAGCAGGTCTGCAGCAGCGGGTTCAGCGCCATGCCTGACAATGACGCGATCGAACGCGCAGGGTGGATCGAGCGGTTCGCTGGCTCCGTCATTGGAGGCCATCATATGTTGTCCACCGCCATTGCGGAGCTCGCCTTTGACGCTTTTGACATATTTTCTGGGTCCATTGCTGAAATAGGCCAGCAGGAGCTTGTTTATGGGGGCGGCCGTAAACGAGTACGGACTCACGCTTTGGTAGAGAAGAGTGATCTCTCTGCTGGAGAGATGCTCGTGGGATCCCGCCAGTACGGACAACTTGTCTTCCGTTTCCTGGGCGAATTGCACCTTTCGGTAGAAGGCGCACGGATCCTCGCTATCGCGAGTGCCCGCTATCATTCTTGAGGTTCGTTCTGCTTCGACCTTTGCGACATCTTCCTTGAGCGGACTGTCAGACAAAGCAACCGCGAGCATGTGCGCGGCGCGTGTGACCCTGGTTCCAAGGATTGGCGAGAGGACATCAATGAGCCCGCCGTCGCCTGAGCCGCTGACGAGGATCGTATTGCCTTCGTCGGCGACTGCGTTCGGGGACCAGTAGCTAGGTGAGGGGAGCGTGCCGAAGCTACGCTCCGCTTTGAATCCTGTCGCGAGAACGGCGAGATCGGCCTCGATGGGCTCGCCATTTTCGAGTTCCACGGTGATCCCGTTTGCATCATGGCGAACCGCCGTCGCTCGGTCATGGATGAGGCTGACTTTGTCGGCGAATCCGTTGGCCCATTCCTTCTCCAGATCTTCGACGACCTTGTCGGCGGTTGCCTGAGCCCAGTTGAGGAACGGTAAGGCCGTTGCAGGTGTCGGATGTTGTGCGGGCCAAAAAATGATGTTGGGATGCAGTTCCCTATGGGCTGCGTTCCGATAGCGTTCGAATGGTGTGCGCCGGGCCTCGATGAGCCGAACGCTGGCGCCCAGGCTCGCGAAGCCGGCAGCGAGGGTGCGCCCGGCGATTCCAGCACCGACAACGCAGACGTTGCGCTTGCCGGGCGAGAGCTGCTTCGCCAAGGCTGCAACGAGCGCCAGCGCGCGCAGCTGTTGGGAGTAGAAGTTCTGCTGGGTAAGGAAGGGATTCAGGGCGTAGAGGGTATCGGAGATGCGGCATGCGCGTTCAACTTCCGATGCGAGTTTGTCATGCTCACTGTCCCCCATGGAAGTCCTTGCAGTTGGGTATAGTTGGACAAAGACGTCAGGCCTGCCGCTCGACGCGGCCATGCTCCCCTTTAGGTAGGACACAGGCCCGGCCTGATATTGGCAAAGAAAAATGGTCTTGCCGGTCGTGTTGCTTGAAGCGGCTCGCGGAAAGTTAGGAAGGCGTGTCTGGATAACTCCGCAGGCGGCTAGTTTCCGGCGGCTGCGATTGTAAGCCAGGCCGGGAAGGCGCCGAGAGCCAAATAGGCCCCGAACGGGATGGGTCGGTCGGTTGCGAAGTTTGGATCCCGCCAAAGGCGAATAGCGGCGATGGCCAGACCCAGTACGCTTGAGCTGAGCAAGACATAGGGAAGGGCGTACCAGCCCAGCCAAAAGCCGATGCCGCCGAACAGTTTTGGATCTCCTCCGCCTAGTCCCTCTCGGCCGCGCATCAGGCGATAGGCTTTTCTAACCGACCACAACGATCCAAAGCCGGCGAGACCACCCAGCAGGCTATCGGTGGGCGTCGGGCCCAGGCCAGCCAAGCTCGCGGCGAAGCCGGTGGCCGCAAGGCCAGCGGTCAGAGCATTGGGCAGAAGGAAGTGACGAATGTCGAGGGCGGCTAGCGCGAGAAGTTGCCATCCAAACAAGGCGCCTCCGATCGCTTGGGTGCCTGGCGCGGCTATGCCGGCAAGCAGGCCGATCAGACAGGCTGCTGTTTCTATCAATGGATGGATGGATTTGATTCGCGCATGGCATGTTCGGCAGCGAAATTGGAACGCTGCGGCACTTAATATTGGAACGAGCTCGAATGGTTTGAGGTTGCGTGCGCAGCTGTCGCATCGTGATCGGTCCAGAATGATTGGACTATCTGTTCGCCAGCGGACGATTGCTGTAGAGATGAAACTGCCTATCAACGCTCCGAGAATTCCGAGCGTCGCGGCCCATATGATGTCAGGTGATGGGTTGATCATGGGCGCGGCTCGTAGAATCGTATTATTTCTCTGGTATTGGGGTTTCGATATATTTCAGGACAGTGACAGATAGTCGCCAAGTTTCATGGATTGGTCGATCTTGTCTTGTTCCGGTTGACGCGGCCCAATGTATGGGCTTGCTTTCAGGTTGAGCGTGGCGTGGGCCACAGTGGGAGCGGGGACTGCCTATGTGCAAGAGCGAAACGGGCATCATTGTCGTTACGGCGCCGATGATGGGGAAGCCGCTAGCTGCGCGGCAAGCCGCCCCGTTCCTGCTATCGGCATCAAGGGCGGATGCCAGCGACTCAGTCGCTGGGCTTGGCTTTTGCTGTTCGAGTTCGGCTGGTGATGGCAGTGCTGTCGAGGGAGTGCGATTGTGTGACCCGGGCACAGGGGAGTGCAGGCAGGGTTTCGCGCATGTGTCGGGAACACTGGACGCGCCTTGTGTGAAACGGGATCGAGTTCTGGTTGATGGACCTTCGGATAGGGATGTTTATCTCTGGGACGAAGGTCTGCACCTGGAGATGGCCGCGGCGGATGCTTCCGAACCCGCAATGGGGGGCGAGGTGAGCAGTGTGGGAGCGGAGGACGACGCGGCCACGCTTGCGGCCGGGGTCCAGGTGATAATGCGTATGCGAAGTTTGCGGAGCAACTTCTTCGAGGAAACGCTCTTCGCAGATCCGGCGTGGGATATGATGCTGGACCTGATGGAGGCGCGGCTGCGCCGGACGAAGGTCTCGATATCGAGTCTATGCGCGGCTGGTCGCGTTCCGGCAACGACCGCGTTGCGTTGGGTCAAGACGTTGACGGAAAAGGGCATCCTCGTGCGTAGACCCGATGCCGGCGATCGACGACGCGTTTACGTCGAACTTTCCGACTCTGCCGCCGAGGCGATGATGGGTTGGCTTTCCGTTGCCAGGCAGCATCTGGTGCGCGCCGCGGCGTGACGCGGGGGCAGTTTGGGCGCCGCCGCAAGGATTTTGTTCTATCGTGAAGAAATCGTGGTGACTGCGGATTCCCCTAGGAGAGCAGGCGGGCCTCGTCGATTAGTTTGAATCAGTTACAGGGTGTTCATCGCTCCCTGGCCGAGCGCAAGGAGCGTGCGATCATGTCTCTGAGTCGCGTGTTGGGAGCTGACTCGTCGACCATCCTCGAGATGGGTCGTCAGGCGATCGCGACGGAGGCTGAGGCACTCAGGCTCCTCGCCTCTCTCGATGCGGAGTTTGTTGCTGCAGTCGAGCTGGTCCAGAACACAAAGGGTAGGCTGCTTGTTTGCGGTGTTGGCCGATCCGCGAGTATCGGTACGAAGCTGGTTGCTACTTTCGTCGCGACAGGAACACCGGCCTGCTCCCTCAATGCTGCCGAGGCGCTTCATGGAGGCGTCGGTCTCATGATGGCGGGCGATACGTTGCTGTTGCTGTCGAAATCCGGCGAGGCTCGCGAGTGCGGGTTGATCATTCGATGGGCAAAGGCGCTATCGATCCCCGTGATCGCCATCACATCAAATCGCGCATCGCTTGTGGCGCGGGAAGTGGACGTCGTCCTTCTTCTGCCGGCGCAGCCGGAAGTCTGCCCCTTTGGAAGTACATTGACGACATCCATGACAATGATGGGTGCGCTTGTGGATGCTCTCGCGATGGCCCTCGTCCGGATCAGAGGCATGACTGCGGGCGATCTTTACCGCCGCGGTCCCGGCGGTGGTTGCGGGCTCGATCTTTTGTTGGTCGATGATTTCATGCATCGAGACGATGCGTTGCCTCTGCTCCCTTCAGGTGCGTCGATGGAGGCCGCTCTGGATGTGATAGGCAGCAAAGGGTTCGGCGTGATGGGTATCGTCTCTGACGATGGCTGTTTGCTCGGGGTCGTTACTGATGGAGACATTCGTCGGAACGCAGGGCAACTATCGCGTGTGACTCCTGAGGCGATCATGACATCGCGGCCGCGCACACTTCGGTGCGGTGCCAACGCGCGGGAGGCACTGGCAACAATGTCACAGTCCCAGATCACGTCCTTGTTCGTTTTAGGAGACAATATCGCCCGGCAAGTGCGTGGGTTGGTCCATATCCACGATCTCCTGCGCCTCGGGATCGGATGATGCTTCGGGTCGTGGGCGGCACCGAACATGGTGGTCGGGATGCCGACGTGGCGATCATCATACCGGCGCGATACGGGTCAACGCGATTCCCGGGCAAGCCCCTCGTGGAACTGAGAGGCGCAGAGGGCAGCGCCAAGAGTCTCCTGCAAAGGAGTTGGGAGACGGCGTGCTTGGTAAGCGGTGCGGGAGAAGTTTGGATCGCAACCGATGATGTGCGAATCCAGGAAGCCGCGGCCCGGTTCGGGGCATCGGTGGTGCTCACGCCCACCGATTGCCTCAACGGCACCGAACGATGCTGCGCGGCGGTGGTTGCGGCCGGGCTCAAAGCGGATCTCATTATCAATTTTCAGGGCGATGCTCCGCTTACGCCGCCATTGGCGGTCGATGCACTGATCGAAACGATGCGAGAGGATCCAACCATCGGCGTTGGGACGGTTATGGTACGGAGCTCGTCGGTCGAGGCTGACTGCCTGCGGACCGACGAAAGGGTGGGTCGATTTCGCATGACGTCGGTCGTGTTCGACCGAAGGCTGAATGCGCTGTATTTCTCCAAGCGGGTAATTCCACATGTCGGGGCTCGCATGGATCGCCCGCCAGTTTATCTGCATCTAGAGGTGTATGGTTACCGTCGCGAGACCCTGTTGGCATATCGTGATCTAGAGCCGTCGGAATTCGAGCAGGCGGAGGGACTTGAGCAGCTTCGGTTCCTCGACGCGGGTATCCCGGTCCGGATGGTCGAGGTCGGGGCGCCGCCCGGCGGAATTTGGGAAGTCAACAGCCCTTCGGATGTGGTCGCGGTCGAGGCGGCATTGACGGAGCGTCACATCGACTGATCTGCATTCGGGATGCGGACACTTCGCTGGCAGGTCTTGATCAGTCGCGCGATGAAATGCGGAACCGATCGGCTTCTCACGCGGTACCCCCTACTGAAACAGCGCTTGCCCCGCCGCCGGCGTTCGCACGCGCCAAAATTGTGCGTCGGCTATTACCGTGCCGATCGCGATGCGCACCTCGGGTTCCGCTTCCCTTATGCGAGCCGCGCGCAGCGTCCGAATGGCACCCTCGAACGCACCGCGATCGAGAGCGGCGAGCCGCGCCGTGAAGATGCTTTCGCGTATCTGTCGCTGCATCGAGTCCTGGGGAACCGAGCGGAGCTCGCGCACCCATTGCTCTACCGGATCGCCGCGGACGATCGTCTTCTCTTGCGCTGCCAGCGCTGGAATAATCAGGTCTCGAAGCGCGGGATCGCGCAGGTGATCGCGTAGAATCTCGATGTCGTGTGCCGGCAGCTCCCGGCTCTGTCCGTAAAGGGCAAGAGCAGCCACCCACGGCCCATAGCCGACCACGACCGACATGCCTGGAAGTCCTGTGCCCGGGTCCGCCGGGTCATGTGGCGAGTAGGGTGGGGCTTTTCGTGCCTGGGCCTCCACCTTAGCCAGCATTCCTGGGGGGTCGAGCCTGTGTTTGCCGAGCGCGGCATACATCTCGGCGGTCGAGGTTGATTTGGGTGTGGTGTCGCGTGCGACCAGGTCGATCAGCCGATAGACAACAGCCCGGTCTTTTGTCGGCACTTGGCGCATTCCGTGCGCCAGGATGCGTGCAAGTTCGGAATCCATGAAGTCGCGTTCGGGCTTTACGGCGGCCATTCGTGTCTGGCCGAGCAGCCGCGCAACGATCGTGGGCGAAAGGGACTTTGTATCCCCGGCTGCGATCAGGTACCGCGAGAGATAAGGGTTCATCGAATTGCCGGCCTGTGCGAAGCGCGCATAGACTTGGTCGGTCATCGATTGCGCCGTTCGAGAGCCGTCGAGGCTTGTCATGATCGCGCGTAGCGCACGCTCCTGATCGGTATCGAATGGGTCGCCTCTGAAGCTTTCAAGCGCATGCGCGGCGGCCGCCGAGGCGGCAGCGGGATCGGGGATTTGCCCGACGGCGCTATCCAGAATGTTTGAATAGCCCATCGCTGACAGCGCCTTGATCGTTGCGGTCGAACCGGAGTCCAGGGCGGGCATACCGCGATCCTTCCTTGCGCGAACAATGACGGCGAGCACGCCGGCCACTGCATTGCGCACTGTGGCTCGCGCGTCGCGGCCACGTTGTGCGTCGGTGTTGTGAGCGAGCCATTCTTGGGTCGCCTTAGCGAATCGCAGATACACCGGCATCGTGCGAACGGGATCGATCGCGGCTGAATAGTCCAGTGCGCTTGCGAAAGCCTCCATGTCGCCGACCGATCGGTCGAGCACGTTGAAATCGAGCTTGTCCGGATTGAACGGTGTGAGCAGAGGCTCCTCAAAATCGACCGGCAGGTGCTTGAGGATCGCGTCGAGCTCGATCGGCTGGGACCGTGCCATCGCGGACCATGCCGCAGCTGCTATGTCGGAGGGCAGCGAGAATTCGTTCAAGACGTTGCTCGCGGCCGAGCCTCGTGTGCCGAGGAGCACCTCGTAACGCGCGGCGGCGCTTGGCTCCAGGCCCGCTGCTACGGTTTCGTACCAAGAGCGGTATCCATCCGCGGTGAGATGCGTCCAGACGCCTGTCGTGTATCCGCCTTCCAGGGGTCGCGAAGCCGCCGGATTGGCCGAAAGGTCCCGGACGTTGATGCCAGTATCTACTCGCACGTCTGGAAGAAAGCGAAAGACGGGTTCCAGCCAGCGCGTGCCGCGGTGCACCGTCAGCGACCCACTTGCATCGGGCTCAACATAGTAGAGCATTGTGTACGAGAAACAGAGCAGCGCGCCGATCCCGGCAGCCACCCCCAGGCCGATCTGCCGGACACGTCGTAGGGCGGTGCCGAGGGCGGTCTGTTCGTTCAGCCGTCGGGCCGTGCGCCCAACAGGCAAGGTTACGGTGGCGGATGAGACGCCACCCTTCACAGGCTCCTGAATCTGACCTTTGGTCGTGAAGACATAGAGTGGGACCTGGTCGCAGATTACCGGGAACAGTTCCCCGTCGACGTCGAGGACGTCCCGTACGCCGCCCAATTTCGTGGAACTGCCGGTGTTCAGGAGATCGAGCAGATGTGCGGTGAAAACACCATGCTGGGCGCCTTCATCCTCCCATGTCCGCTGCGTCTCGCGTGAAGAAGCCATATACAGACGCGCCATGTCGGTGCCGAGGCGGGAAAAGAACTCCATCCGGCCAACGATGCCCTCTGCAAAGCAACAATCGAGGATGACTACAGTTCGCTTCGCCGGCGTTGCCGTCAGCAGCGCATCGAGGGCGGTGGGCGCCAGAAGCTGATAGCTGCTTTGGTCGGCCTCAGGCTGGCACAGGAAGCCGGCGAGTTCGCCGTCGACGAGCCCGTGTCCCGACAGGAATACGAACAGCAGCTCGAACGGTCCCGATTTCTGAAGCTCGGTAAAGCCACGCCCGATCCCGGCGATGGTGGCGTTCTGTTCGTCAATCCGGACGATGCGGGCACGGTCCTCTGTGGGCCAGCAGGTCTGTAGGTATCGCGCGACGGCATCCGCATCCGTGGTCGCGAAGGCGAGAGGCGGAAACTGGTCCTGACGCGGATAAGCGTAGTTGCCGATGCCGACGACGAGGGCGCCGGTTTCGATCACCAGGTGAAGAAACGGCGAACTGTCGGGGCCGGGTTGAGGACTACATTCTTCGCGCCGCCCTTCTCCGGAACGCTCGTCACCAACTTCTGCAAAATCAGTGGCGCTGACAGCCCCACGTGCAGCGCCAGCATTCCCTCGGCATGTTCGCCGAAATACAGCCAGGAAATCAGTCCACCTGTGAGGATCATCGCGGCGGTGATGCCCCAGTAGAATGCGCTTTTGACGTACTCCGGAAACTGCGCCTCCTGGCGGAGATTCCACCAGTGGAAGAGTTCCGCGAGAGCACCGCCCGCGCACCCGACACCGAAGATCGCCCAACTGCCGTCGATGGTCATTTTGCCCTCCTCTACACTGCTGCTGGGCAGCTCAACTGATGGAAATATTGTCTTTGGTGGCGATCAGCAGGATATAGTCGGCGTCAGCGCCATGTTCGTTGCTGTACCAATATTGGGACTGGCTGCCTGGCTTCATCAGTTCGATGATGTCGGGCTTGTCGATACGGATAACCTTGTACCCGTCTGCAACATAGCTTCCCGCATGTTGATCGGCCTGGCCCGGATCAACAAATGCCATGACCCGTGTAATACCCATACTATGTCTCCTGCGTGCCGGGCCCCAGGGGGCACTAGTCGGTCCATTTGGCTAGAGCGGCTTCCAATTGTTGCTGTCCGTTCGGGACACCGAATTTGCTGTCCACATCGCTTCGATAGGGGTCATTGTTCTCGTCGGCGAGGAAGGCAACACACGCCGCTTTGGTGTTGCAAACCATCGCCAGTCGAAAGGTGGTTCCCAATGCGGCCTCGAATGCCTGGAGTCGGCTGGAGAACTCGTTTTCGGGGACACTGTTGATCCGCTTCAGCAGTTCGTGTTTGAAGCCACGATAGAAACTGGCCTGCGTGGCGCCTTGTAGGAAGGTTTGGAGGTCGTCGATCCTGAGCGCAGCGAGCCCCTGGAGCTGCTGATCCGCGCGTTGCTTTTCGAGAAGCAAGGCGAGACAAGTCCGCAGTATTTGAGGTTCGTTGGCAAACGCCGAGGCGCTGGGATCGCTCAAATAGCCGAGGCAGAACATCAGCGGTTCGTTGAGGTCGGACCATTGCACGATACGCTCAACCGCAGAGGAAACCGTCGCCAGATTTGTCGCGTTAATGTCCGCCTGTGTGACGCCGCCGCCTTGGAAATTGCTTCCAGCCGAGGTGCTGGCCGTCGTTGCCGTTACCAGATCTTTGGCCAAGGCAACCACATCATCCAGACCCTTTTGCGCGCTGGCCACAGCTTCGTCTTTGCTCGCCAACGTGGCCTTGAGTGCCGTGCATTGTGCTTCGTTGGCGTTGTCTCCGGTGGAGCAGGCCCCATCCTTTTCGGAGTCCGTTACCGCCTTCTTGGCGGCTGCCTGTTCCGCCTTGGCCGTCTCAAGTCGCTGGATGTAGTCGGTCAGCAGCTTGGCGGCTTTTTCTCCTGAAAGGATGCTGGCGGCGGTCGCAGCTGGAGACAGGACGGTGGATTTTGGGCGCACCGCGCCGGTCAGTTGCTCGATCGCCAAGAACGCGATCATCGATTTTTGATCCCGCGCCGCCTGAACGACAAACTGTGCCCTGCTGATTGCTCCCGACGCATACCGTTCGCAGGTCCGATAGAAGGCTTCGCGGATCATATTGATCGTTTGCGTTCGCTCGATTGTACCGGCTGTCTCGGTGGATGCGATACTCAGTGCCCCGCCGGACTTGTCGCCTTTGGCACCCGCACTTGTCGCAAACGCACTAAACACGTCAGGCGCGGCTTCAGCGCACATGCGCCAACTCGTCGGCCTGCCCGGATCCTGTTCCGGCATGGCTAGGAGATGTCGCTGTTTGGCGTCGACCATGATGACGATTGCATCGGCCTCGTCCTTGCTTCCACTTGGAAGCCTGTCGACGCGGTGAATGCTGTTGAAATTAGCGCAACCCGCCAGCGAAAGGCTGGCCAGGCAGAAAAGCGCAAGCGACTTCAGCCGCGCGAATCCTTGAATCGCCCCCATCTCATTGCCCCCTTCAAATCAATGGAGCAGCGAAGCTGAACCGATATTCGGCGGATGCCTAGAAAAAAATTGGTGCCGATATGGTTCAGTTCTATCGTTCTCCATTAAAACTCCCTGTTATCAATGAGTATCCGTCTAATTGGCGACGTATGGAAATGCGTAAACGAGTGACGGGTCGCGACAGATAGGCCGACCATCGGTCGCTTTCGCTTACTCGAATAGTGCTGCTGGACTTGGTTAGTATTGATAGGAAGCATCGTCGGCGCAGAGACGGGCCGGTAGGTATCGGGCAGGCGCCACGTCAGAATTCGGCAAGCCCTTGTGCGAGCGCGAGCACGACGGCGCGAAGTTTCGAGGGTGCGCCCAGCTTGTCTGACGCGTTGCGCAAGTGATACTCGACTGTCCTCTCCGAAATGCCGAGGTCTTTCCCGCTTTGCGCGATGGTCTTGCCCACGGCGGCCAGGCGGAGGCATTGGATCTCGCGCTTCGACAGCCGGGGCACCCAGTCTGCAACCGATACGAGCTGCTTTGCTTTGGCGTGAAAATGAGCCGCGGTGAATGCCAGTTCCGGTGCGTAGAGCTCGACGAGGTTTCGTGAACCAGCCTCATCGTTTCCGAACATGCTAATGTAGGCTGGTCCATGCGCACTGTCCTGGACGGGCAGGGCAATACCGGCGGCGACGCCGCGCATTCGCTCATTCTCGAGCCAGATGCGCTGGATCGGGTCGATGCCGGTCAAGGTTCGCGTCGAATAGGCAAAGGGGGCGAAGGCTGTTCGTGCCTGGACCGCACACGGATCTCGGGCGAGCCAGTCATCGGCATCCGGCGTGTCGTGCGGCGAGGTCGTGAAGAAGCGGATTGGCTGTTGCGAGTTCGTTCCGGAGGAGGCTGTGCAAACGATTCCTATATGGACATAGCGGGCACCGTAGAAGCCTAGGAGTCGGGCATAGGCCAAGAGGCAGTCTCGCAGGTCCGACGTGGTTCGGCAGCTCTTTATGGTCTTGAGGATATCCGGGTGGTGGCCGGCTGTGGGGCGCAACAAAAAGGCGCTGGTTTCAGCGCTCCCGGTATCCTGCTCCTTGGCCGGCTTGTGGGCAAACATGAAACCCCCAATAGTTCCTCTTCTAAGGGACACTTGGAGGCGGCATTCTGGCAAGAAAAAGTTGTTACATTTCAAAGACTCAATGTAACATAACTGCAATATTCTGTTCTCAGCTCAAGATCACCACTCGACCTGGCAAGCGGGTGATTGTCGCACCGACGGCCAGTTCCGCCTGGCTGAAGAAGTCGTCGAGCCGGTCGATATGATAGGTTCCGCTGAGCCGGCGCGTGCCAAGTGCGCTGTTGGTGAGGACGATCCGGCCCGGGCGGTAGCGATTGATCTCGTCGATGACCTGACGCATCGGCATGTTCTGGAAGATCAGCGTTCCGGACTGCCATGCGGTAAGGATGGCCGTATTGACCTGGGCGGTGACGGCGCCAATGCCGTCGTCATTGTACCGCACTTCCTCGGAAGCGAGAAGCTGGCGCCGTTCGCCCGACCAATGGACCTGAACCTCTCCAGAGAGACAGGTGATGCAAGTTTCCTGCGGAGTGTGGCGGGCGCTGAACTGCCCACTTTTGCCTATGCTGGTGCCTTTGCCGGCGACCAGGGCAGCGCTGCCGGATTGGCCACTGGTCAGTACGGCTTCGCCACTGATCAGCTCGACGGCAGGCATCGGCAGGTCACTACGCAGATTGATGGCAGTGCGCGTATTGAGCGCGACGGTAGCCCCGTCCTCCAGACGAACGACAAGGCGTTCGCCGGTGCCCGTGCGGTATTTCGCATTGAGTTCCGCAATCGACGGAACCATGTCCATGGATCGCCCGACGATCAGAACGCCGCCGGCGACGGAGGCGGCAACAGCGCCGCCTATGAACGCGCGCCTTGACAGGCGGCCACTTCGGGCCTGCGCGAAATCAACGACATTGTCGGCGGTTTCGATGCTCTGTGGTTCCTCGACGCCTTCGGCGATGCGGACAAGGCGGCGAAGCTTCAGGGCTGAGTGGAAGGCCGCCTCATGGGCAGGGCTTTGGTCGCGCCATGCGGCGATTTCGGCCGCGTCCTTCTGCGTGGCGTCACCCGACAGAAGACGATTGAGATGGTCGAGCCCCTCCAGTCGGAGGCGCGCCAGCTCAGCATCGGTCCATCTCGTCGTTCCGCTCATCCTAACAGGCCAGCCAATAGCTCGGACATGAGCGCCGCACATCGTGACATGCTTGCGCTCCTCTACTTAGATGACACTTGGGACAGCTGATCTTGCAACGCTTCCACTGAAAAAACTTCCGTCGCCTCGTGCAGATGCCGCGTCGCCAGGAGCACTTCGTGACGGATCGTGCGCTCAGATACGGTGTATTCCAACGCGAGTTCCTTGTATGTTGCGCCTTCGATCCAGACGCGTTTCATAATGGCACGACGGCGCGGCGGAAGCTTCTGCAATGCTCGTTCGACGGCGGCAAGTTCCGATCTTGCTTCGGCGTGTCGAAGCGGATCGGGCGCATCGTCCGGGAGATCGATCATGAGAGTAACTTCGGCCGCCGAGAGATGTTTCCTTTCGGCGCGCGCGCTATTGCTTGCGATGTTTAGCGCCATCGACATGAGGTAGGATTTCGGGTTGCGGACCTCGTCGGCGATCTCGGTGCGGCGAAGCCGCATGTAGGTGTCGTGGAGAGCTTCCTGGGCGAGATCGACCGAGCCGAGGCGACCAGCGAGTCGTCGTTTCAGATCGGGATATGCTGAGATCAGCAAGGCCATGAGGACCTCGCGCGGGGTGCCAGTCACGCGGTGAGCTCGTCGGGCCTGATTAAGGTAGGGCGGAAGATGGTTGCATCCTCTGATTGGCGCCTAGCAATGCAACTTGCAGTAGCGACGAGTCGATTTCGATTACAAAATCCATGCGTGCGGGAAGGGACGGAGGAATCGGCGGAAGAGGCTGGGCACGGTCGAGGGCGGCCAGAGCAGCATTGTCGAGCATCTCGGAGCCCGAGCTTCGTTGCACCCAGCTTTCGAGGACTTTGCCGCGGCGATCGAGACGGAAGGCGAGATAGGTAACGCCGGCCAGACGGAGCCGCTTTGCTTCGCTCGGATAACGGCTGTGCCGGGCGACCACCTCGTATAGACGGCGTTGGTACTCGTCGAGATCGGCGGCTGTGGTCGCTGCGGCCAGCCCCCCGCCATCTTCCGATGCCATTGCTGCGGACTCGTTGGCTGACGGGGCAGCCTCTGCCACCGTGTTCATAGAAGGGCCGACTGAAGCTGCAGCGGCGAGCGCCTTTGTCTTCTCTATTCCGGACTGTGCAGCCGGCTCGCCTGCGCGGGGTCGGTTCGAAGATCGATCCGAGTCGCCCATGCCGTCCAAGGGAACGAGGTCAATGACCATCACGGTTTTGGGTTCAGGGGATGGTTTGGACGCGGGCGTCGTGTTTGAGCTGGCCCAGATCAAGCCTCCGACGACAGCGACGTGCCCGAAACACGAGGCCGTGAGGCCCATGATATCGATTCGGCTCGGATTGGACATGGGCACTCACATAAAAGAGAGTCGGTTTAGTCGCTATCTATACCACTCTGTTAGTCTGCTTTGTGACATGCATCAGGAGCATCGGAATCCCGCTAGGGATTCCCCGAGCGGATGCGTGACGCCCCTAGGTTAATGAGTCGTCGATAGTCATGCGTGACAAAGGCGATTCTTCGATGCCTGCATTGGATGCCCAAAATTTCAGTCGGTTCTTGTTGCGCGATTGGAGGATCGCCGAGTTGCCGTGGTCCCCGCACTGTCTTTCCGTGAAAGGAAGTTGGCTGCCCGCGGGCGAATCGGGACGTGCTTTCGTCCTCTTCGATGTTGGCTGAGCAAGCATCATGGCGGTCATCCTTCCCTTCGAACGCCGTAGCGGCCTGCCTGAAGAGGAAGCCGCCATTGGAGTATCGCTACTCAAATTGGCTGACTCGTATGGCCTGTACAGTGGCGTCTATCTGCATTTCGGCCACGCGCGCGGCGGTGTGGTCCGGTCGATCGCGTCTACACCGATTGCGCGACGGCAGTATGTCGATCTCATTGCCGGCAGTACCCTGGTGATGCAGGCGCTGGTCGCGCATCGCCCCTTCGCTTGGTCGAGCAGTGAGGTTCGCTTTTCCCGGCGCCCCGAGACCGAGCATGTGGGGATCGCCGTGCCGGTTCAGGATCATGTGAATGGGCCAGGGCTTGTTGCCCTGATCGGTACTGGGATTGACGCAGCACGGCGGGTGGTAAGCGAACATGGTCCTTCGCTTTCCTGGGCGGCAACGGATGTTCATGTAGCGGCGCTCGGCGCGATTCGGGCGGGCCGTAGTGCAGCACCGACATCGCGCGAAATGGAGTGTCTGCGCTTGGCCGCTGAGGGCATGACAGTGGTGGCGACCGCGCGGGAGCTTAACATTGCCGGGCGCACGGTGGAGTTCCACTTGCGCAATATTTTCGACAAGCTCGGGGCGACGAGCAAGGTGAACGCCGTCGCTATTGCGGCGAGCAGGGGGTTGTTCCGCTGTGACCCTCCGGGAGGAGACCGGCTCGAGCCGGTAGCGTGAGCGTTACGCGGGCGTAAGGAACAGCTTTCTTGGAGGTGCCGCACGCCTCCGGGTGATGCGGGCGCCTCGTTCGAAACCTTTCCTGACGTGGAAAAAAGAGCTTGAGGCCATGAACACCAATGAGTTCGTCGAGCGCGTTGCAGCGCGTAGCTATCTGACGAGGGCTGAAGCCTATAGGGCGGTCGAGGCGGTATTTGCCATCATCGAACGTGCGGCGGTCACTGGCGAGAATGTCGCGATCAATCGATTCGGGAAGTTTAAGGTCGCGTCCGTGGCGCCGAGGCAAGGCTGTCATCCTCGAACAGGCGAGTGGACGCACTTTCAGGGTTCGCGCAGGCTGACCTTTCGATCCGCGAGCACTCTGAAGGAGCGTCTAAATGGGATCGGCGAAGTGCCCACGCGCTGCGATCTCCGCAGCACTGATTTCCAGATCGGCTACCGCCGTATCGTCGCCGATATTGGCTTGGTACCGTAGTTCGGCGGCAGGGGGCTAGGGGGCTCAGAGAGATAGATGTGATCGGGCGGCAGGCCATTTTGATGCCGCTCGTGCATGCGCGCGAAGGCTGCTTCGAGTTTACGAGCCGCGTCCACCGGATCAAAGAGCGAACTGTGCTCTATCTGGTATTCTAGCTTTGCCTTCAGGGTGGCCATGCCCGCGGGGTTCTTGGCGAGCGAGACGGCTTTCTGCTCATATTCTTCCAAATCGTGCGCGATCAGTTCGGTTAGGTTCAGCGCCGTCAGGAGGCTTGCGGCAACCCTTGCGGCAAAGGAACGGCCGGGGCACGTTAGCAGAGGAAGCCCCATTCGCAAGGCGTCGCTCGCAGTCGTGTGCGCGTTGCAGGGCAGTGTGTCGAGGAAGAGGTCCGCGTGGCGGATTCGCTCGAGGTGCTCACTGTGGCCAGCGCGAGAAGCGAATATGAGTCGCTCACTGTTGACGCCACGCCGTGCTGCTTCTTGCCGAAGGTTTTGGCGGGCGGTCTCGTTGTCGACCCAGAGCCATAAGACGCTATCTTCGTTCTTGGCGAGAATTCTCATCCAGACAGAGAATGTTTCAGGCGACGTTTTGTAGAAGTTGTTGAAGCAACTATAGACAAACCGGTTGTCGGGTAGGCCGTGATCATGGCGTGTAGTCCGCCTGGGGATCTCAGAGGGCCGAGAATTCGGCTGGTAGCTGCCCGGAAGGTATACAATTTTCTCGGAGTAAAATTGCTGGCTCGGTTCTGGAATGAGCGTGTGATCGGCGATCAGATAGTCCATCCATTTGGCCCCCATCGTACCTGGATAGCCAAGGTAATTGACCTGCACGGGGGCAACACGGTTCGCAAAGAGGTTGCAGCGGAAGCCGGCGGTATACCCTTTCAGATCTACGGCGATGTCGAGGTTCCATTTGCGAGCGAGTTGGAAGGCTTCGCCGTCAGTCATTCCCCGGATGTCAATGAAGTGTTCGAAGGCCGTCTGCGCGCGTTGGTGCCAGGCATCATTGGTGGTTCGACCGAATGAGAAGCCGACAAATTCGAACCTATCCCTATCATGGGCTTCCAGAGCCTCCAGCAGGAGATACAATGTGGCGTGCTCGTAGAAATCGGTCGAGAAATATCCGACCCGGATGCGCTCGCTGTGCGGCGTTAAGGGGCGGCCGAACTCATTTTCGGCGATTGGAAAGATTGCGGCGTAGTTCGCGGCGCACTTCTTTTGAAGGGCTGGATCATCGGTTGAGGTTGCGATTGGAAATGGTGGCACCAGCCCGGATCGGGTCTCAATACGCTGCGTAAGTTCGGCCAAATAGGTTGGAAATTTTTCCCATCTTCCGAGTTGAAGTGTCAGATTTAAACAAGTCTCAAGTGCCTGCGGCTCTTCTCTATTAAGGCTAAGCGCTTGTTCAATATTTTCAATTGCTTGTTCAAACTCGCGTAGCTCCCATAGAAGCCATCCACGGTTATAGTAACCCGTCGATATTGTCGGTTCGAGCACGATTGCTCGATCATAACATGCAAAGGCTTCGCTAGGTTTCCTAATCTCGGCAAATGCTGCGCCTAGATTAATAAGAGCGTGAACATTTTTATTGTCCAATGTCAGGACGCGTTGAAAGCAATGAATTGCGTCGTCAAAGCGTCTCTGAGCGGCTAGAACGAGGCCAAGTTCGAACAACGCATCGATATGATCTGGCTGACTTTTCAGAACGCGTGTGAAATATTCAATGGCATCGCTGCCCCGGCCTTGGTTGTTGAGAATTTCCGCGAAGGTCAGTAAGGCGGTGATGTGGTCGGGCTGGGTCGCGAGAATTTCGAGGCAGGCCTTTGCAACCTCTTCTGTGGAACCCGAGCGAATGACTGCGATCAGACGATTTGCTGTCACGTCGCTTTGGTCAGGTGCCAACTCGATCGCGCGATCGAAACTCACAATCGCTTCTTCATAGCGTTCGAGTTCGATCAGCATGTTTCCCCGATTATTATGCGCTGCGGCGAATTCTGGCATTTTTGAGAGCACTTGGTCGATCTGTTCCAGGGCTTCCTGCGGGCGTTTCATCAGCTTGAGCACATTAGCTCGATTGTTCATGGCATTCAGATTGGCCGGATCGATGGCGAGGGCGCGATCGAGGCTTGCAAGTGCCTCATCCAGATGCCCCAGGCGGGCGCATGCGATGCCGCGGTAGTCATGAAATTCGGGGCGGCGCGGTGCGAGCTCGATCGCTCTATCGTAGCTCGCGATCGACAGATCCGGCTGGCCGAGATCGGTTAGTGCATCGCCGCGGTGCGCGAACGCCTCTGCGTTCTCGGGGTCGGCGGCAATGGCCTCGTCAAATGCTCGTAGAGCGTCGACAATACGACCTTGTGCCAACAAGCTTGTCCCTTGCGCGATCAGGTTCATCGCTCGAGCTTGCTCCACGGTACTCCTCCGCCTGTCCGGTGTGCCTGAAGGGATACAGCGCGCCCCTCGTTATTGGGACACGTGGGGGAGCCGGCACCGGCAAAGAGGATCACAATTTCGCTGCAGCCAATAGTGGAGGGATGATCTCGTCTCCCTCCGCAGCTGCTGTTCATTACCGTTGGTCGGCGCGTCTGGCCCCTCGCAGCGCCACAGCGAGCGGTTGTACGAGGCCGTCTGGGGGAGGGGACACAGTTGCTCGTAGGAGCGCTTCGGCAACAAGAGCGTCAGTCTTCCGATTGCCGCTGCTGCGGCGGATAGCTACATCGCTCAATCGGCCGTCGCTGGACACCTGCAAGTGAACGAGGACGCTGAATGCGAGTCGTCCAGTTCGCTCGCTTGACACGAGATGAGCATGTAGTTCGGACTCGAGTTGAGCATAATAGGTCAGCCTCTCGACTGACAAGAAGCGTGGTGGGGCGATTCGCTCTCGAACGACCACGCGTCCAAGGGGTACGAGCGGAGGTTGTTCGATTGCCCCCGGTCTTGTGATGATCGCCGCATCGGTGCGGCTGTAGCGGACAATGAGGCCTGTTCCGCTGAGGAGGCGGCGCAAGGCATCGCGCGGCGTATACGTCCCGCTGACGCGTGTGGATCGGTGTCCCGCAGCGAGCTCGCTGTCATAGAGCAGCTGGACACCCGTTACGCGGAAGTATTGTGCAAGAGCGTTGGGAAGCGGCTGCTCGGGGATGTCGAATGGGATCGTTTCGTCGGTGCCATCGGCCTGGGCAAGGGCATCAGTCTGGCTGGCGAGAAGGATGGCGCCAATCCAGAGCATAAGCATGGCAGCCGGATGCCGAAGGGAACGAAATAGGAACATGTACTGCCAGAATAGGACACGCTGTATGAGTTGACGAGGCGGGTCCCGAGGGTGGTCTGCGGAATGAGCGCGGTCTGGTGGCATACATCCGCTTCTCCCGCTGTCGGAGTTCCTATGTTCAATACAAGTCAAACCTGTTGCCAGTGATCGGCAAGCCGAGCTCGAATCACTTGTCCGAAAACATTACCGCTCAATCGGCGCTCGCATCGTGAAGATATTTTTTTGTAGACACTATTCCCAATATCATTTGGACTATCGTTCTGCCATTTGCGATGCATGAATTGCCGCGTGAAAAGTATATCACTTAGTATTAGAACGAATAAGACAACTGAATATTGCAGTTTTATGACATCTAACCGGAGCAAAGTAGAAAAATATCTTTTGCCAGAATCCCGCGTTCGCCGTGTCCAAATTGACAGGAGCTCTAAGGGGGCAATGCGATGTTAGCGGGCGGTGCGCTTCAGCGCCAGTTTTACCATGGGTCGTGCGTCCTCGATGCTTCGTGGGCGGCGTGTCTTGTTGGGGGGGGCATGTCCGTCATGGCTATAGGCCCGATCGAGGATTGCGCCTCGGCGGAAAATCTTGGTGACTGGTTAGCCCGCTTCGCCTCTGAGATGGGGTTCGACGGTGGCCGTTACGTCCATATTGGCCATCGCGTGCAAGGTACGGCTAAGGCCGAAGCTCAACCGCTCCGGTTTCTCTCAACGTTGGGCAGTGGGTTGGACGCCTGGAGGGCGGGTGATCCGGCGCTCCCGAAGATCGTTCATGCGTTCACGCCATTCCTGTGGTCGGCGGAAGATGATCTTTCCCGACCGGATCGGCAAAGAGGGTGGTTGAGCGTCGAGCGGCTTCGCGGCGTTAAGGCGGGGGTCGCCATTCCGATACACGATTATCTTTCGGGTCCAGCCTACATCAGTTTTTTCGGCGCCATCGAGAATCAGCTCGCAGTCATGCTTGGGTCGCGTTCGCATCAGATGATCGCGCTCGCCATCGATTTTCACTGCAAGGCGAAGGAGCTGCTGCCGTTGCGTCCTGGATATTCCGGTCTGTTGACGGACCGCGAGATAAGTTGCCTGCGCCACGCTGCAGCAGGTGCGACGCTGGTTGAAACAGCAGCGAGCCTCGGCATTGCCGCGCGAACTGTTGAGCTTTATTTTGCTCGAGCGACGCGAAAGCTTGGCGCCACCAATCGGATCAACGCCGTCGCTATTGCGGTCGGCTCCGGTCTGATCCGGCTCTGATATGCAAAGTTTGAATTCTCGTATGCTTGCGACCGCATCACGGCGCGTCCCAAGGCTCGATTGCGTGCGACTTTCCGGGTTGAGCGTGGCGACCGCCTTGGTCGTTGGAGCTTATGCACCGAACGCATGGGCGCAGAGTGTCCCAGCAGTTGAGCAAGAGGCGCCTTCCGATGATGCCGAACCGGTTCGGGCTTCGGGCAGGTTCATGATCGCCGCGATCGACGTGGTGGGCTCGACGAAGCTGTCTAATGCTGAGATCGAGCGCATCATCTATCCCTTCCTTGGTCCTGGTCGGTCTGAGGAAGATGTGACGGCCGCGCAGAAGGCGCTACAGGCCGCGTATGCGGCCCGCGGCTATGAAGCGGTCGAGGTCGAGATCCCGATCCAGCCTAGCGATCGCTTTGCTCAGGGCATTGTCCAACTGGCGGTGCACGAAGTGCCTCTCGGTGAGGTCCGTGTCGTTGATGCCAAGCATCATTCGGATGAGAGCGTACGCGGCGACGTTCCCTCGCTGGTCGCGGGGCAGCCGATCGATATCGCAGCATTGCAGCGTGATGTTACCGAGGCCAACCGCTTTCCAGACCGGACCATCACGCCTCGCTTTCGTGCAGGCTCTGTTCCCGGGACAGTCGACGTCGAGTTGAAGGTCGAAGACAGCGCGCCATTCCATGGGAATGTCGAGCTCAACAACGATAATAGCCCTAATACCAAGCCACTGCGAGCAAGCGGCACGCTGCGATACACAAATTTATGGGGGCAGGGACATACGCTATCGGTGACGGGGTCCATCGCGCCGCAGGATCCCGATCAGACTGCGGTCATATCGGCTTCCTATAATGCACCGCTGATCGGAACGCCTTGGTCGTTCCTGCTCTATGGCTACCGGTCGAATAGCAATGTTGCGGCGCTTGGCGGCACCAATGTGCTTGGCAATGGATATCAAATTGGGTTGCGTGCGACTTACCGACTCCCGAGTAAGAACACTTTCCAGCAGATCAGCTTTGGTCCGGACTTCAAATCATTCAGGGAACAGCTGACGTTCGAGCAAGAGCAGCTGACGCCCACGCTGATTCGCTATGTCCCCCTGGTTGCGGAATATACCCTCAGCGGCGGCAGCGAGACGGAGACTTACGGGCTGACGCTCGGCGTGACGGGTGGCCTGCGTGTCATCAAGCGGAATGTCTGCTTCGAATCTCCCTTTCCGGTGATTCCGGAGGGCGTTCCGACCTGCGATTTCGGTGGCGGCCAGATCGGCATACCAGGTGATCAGTTCACGGGGCGCGCCGTCAGCGCCAGCGAGAACTTCGTTCACCTAAATCTCGACCTAAACTACATGCGCAACCTGCCAAAGGATTGGCAGGTTGCGCTGCGCTTTGCGGGTCAGCTCGCCGATTCCAGCCTTGTGACCAATGAGCAGTTCTCGTTGGGCGGTATGTCGAACCTGCGGGGATATTATGTGTCCGAAGCGGTTGGCGACGACGGCTTCGTGTCCTCGATCGAGCTGCGCACGCCGAACCTGGGCCCATCACTCGGCAAGTTCCTCGACGAGATGCGGTTCTTCGCATTTAGCGACGCGGGCTATGCGCGGGTGCGGGCTCCGACGATTGGTCAGACAGATGATTTTCGGATGATCAGTGTTGGTGGCGGACTTCGTTTTGACATGTTGAACCTGTTAACTGGCGAGGTTCTGGTTGGCGTGCCGCTTCGGGCAGGGCCGACATCGGACAAAGGCGATCCGCGCTATAGCTTTACCGTCAGGGGGCAGTTCTGATGGCGCGCGCCTCAGTTCGTCCAATCGGCGGTGCGATTTGGTCGTTCGCGTTGGTCGGAGCCCGAGAGCCCCTCGGGTCGTATTCCGGTGATCGCCCTTCTCCGACCAGGATGGGCGCTCGTGGCCAGAACACCGGCCGGGATTCTCGGAGCAAGCAGGCAAGCTCCCTCAGCCGCTGCTTCGGGAATCCCCGGAATCGCTCCAGCGCCGGCCACATGGCTCGCTTGATGCGCGGGATCGGGAACGAAATGCAGGCAGGTTCGGCGGAAGGCCGGTCGTTTGCTGTCGTCAACAGCAAACAGGGGGCGCGTCGCGCGCAATGGATCAACGCTCGCGTGCGGGCAGCAAATGCACAGGAAGCAGGGGTGGCAACGTGGTTCGACTGATATTGACATGGCTCATCGCGCTGTGCGCGTTGGCGACACCCGCGCTCGCCCAGGAGAGCAGCGGCTGGTGGAACGAGGAGTGGTCCTTTCGCCGCTCGGTCACTGTCGACACCTCGCCATCGGGTTCCAATGTCGCAGGAACGGTGGGACGTTCGGTGGTGCTGGTCCGGCTGCATTCGGGCAACTTCACATTCACGGATTCGCTCGAGAACGGCGCGGATTTGCGCGTCGTCGACAGCGACGGCAAGACACCGCTGCCTTTTCATATCGAGCGCTTCGACGCGCAGAATGGGCTGGCGGCGATCTGGGTCTCCGTTCCCAATGTGAACGGCGGCGAGAAGCGCCAGATCTGGCTTTACTACGGCAACAGGAGCGCGCCGGCCGGTTCCGATGTCCAAGGCACGTTCGATCCCGACACGATCGCGGCCTATCATTTCGGCGAGAATGCGGGTCAGCCAGTCAGGGATCTGACCGCCAATGCCAACAACGGCAGCAATGGCGCGCCTTCGGTCAACGAGAATGGCATCGTCGCGCGCTCTGCGCGGTTTGAGGGATCGGGCGAGATCGTGATTCCGGCGAGTGCTTCGCTCACGATCCCGGCTGGCGGGCCGTTTTCGTTCCTCGCCCAGGTCAAGCAGGACCGGCAGGACGGCGAGCAGGTGATCGCGAGCCTCGGGGCGCTGGTGATCGGGATTTCGAACGGGGTTCCCTATGCGCTGGTCGGCGATCAGCGCGTGCAAGCGAGCGAGCGTATCGGCGCGGGCGAATGGGCGCTGGTCGGTTTTGTCGCCGACGGGCAGAATCTGCGGCTTTACGTGAATCGGGTCGAGGCGGCATCGCAGCCGGGCGCGCTGCCCGCGCTTGGCGGGCCGCTGACGCTCGGCGGCGCGCCGGGCCGGCCCTATTTCGGTGAGCTCGACGTGGTGCGCCTTGCCAAGACGGCGCGCCCGGCGGCGATGATCGCGCTTGTCGCGGACTCCGAAGGTCCGGCGGGCAAGCTCGTCAAGGTTGCGGACACCGCCGAGCATCCAAGCGAGGGTGGCGGCAACTTCTTCTACGTGCTGAGCAAAGTCGAGACGATCGACCAGTTTGTGATCGGTCTGTGTCTGGTGCTGTTGGCGCTGTCGATGGGGGTCACCGTTTGGAAGGCGCGCTATATCGGCGCGGCGCAGAAGGGCGACCGGGCATTTTCGCGCCGCTATGTCGCGATGCACGAGCAGCTTGCCAGCCTCAAGGACAACAAGGACATCGGTGCGGCCGAGCAGGCGGTGCTTGCGAAGTCTCCGCTGGCGCGAATTTTCGAGATGGGGATCGACGAACTGGGTGTGCGCCGGGCCGAGCGCGGCCTGGTGCCGCTCTCGGGCGCCTCGGTCGAGGCGATGCGCTCGGCGGTCGACGCGGTCGTGGTCCGTGAGAACCAGAAGCTCGACAAGTGGATGGTGATCCTGTCGATCGCGATCTCGGGCGGCCCGTTCATCGGATTGTTCGGCACGGTCATCGGCGTCATGAACACTTTCGCCGGCGTGGCGCGGGCGGGCGACGTCAACGTGAACGCGATCGCGCCTGGCATCGCCGCGGCGCTGATGGCGACCGTGGCAGGCCTGCTTGCGGCTATACCGTCGCTGTTCGCGAACAACTGGCTCGCCAGCGGGATCCAGACGCTGTCGGATGACATGCGGGTGTTCGCCGACCGGCTGATCACGCGGCTTGCCGAGATGCAGGAGAGCCAGGCGACGCCGCCTGTGTCACCTGCTCCGCGCAAGGCGGCTTGAGAGAAGCGAGGGGAGACGCGACATGCAGGTCGATGGCCGCCGCAAGGTCTATAACGAGATCAACGTCACGCCGATGCTCGATCTTGCTTATGTGCTGCTCGTCATCTTCATTTTGATGGCGACCGCGCAGGTAGCCGGGATCAAGGTTGATCTGCCGAAGGCGAGTTCGGCGGTCAGCCTGGCACAGCCCGAGACGATCGCGATCACGGTTTCGAACGACGGGCAGATCTTCATGGATGCCTATCCGGTGACGATCTCGGATCTCGAGGTTCGGCTGCGCAACGCCAAGGCGAGCAATCCGAACGTGCCGATCGTACTCAAGGGCGATCAGGCCGCGCAGTATGGCAAGGTGACGGAGGTGCTGGACCTTCTGCGCCAGCTCGATCTCAACAAGGTCGGCCTGGTGACCGGCAAGCCGGCGACGGGTGGCTGAGATGAGCGAGCGTCCCTCGACAATCTTGTGCGGGGATGGCCGCCCCGGTGCGGGGCGGGAGCTTCTGGTACGTGCGCAGGCGCTCGGTCTTGATCTTTGCGGTTGGGGTAGTGACGTTCAGGGCGCGCGTCTGCTGCTCGCGGGTGTCGACGCGGAACGCGAGGCGTCGATCCTGCTGGCCGGGGAGTGCGCCTGATGGCCACGCAAATGTTCGACCCTTTCGAGGTGGAACGGACGAACCCGGTCAAGGCGGCCATGCCGTGGGTGCTGGGCGGTCTTCTGCTCGCGGCGCTTGTCTGGTTTATCTACACCCAGATGACGGCGAGCGGCGTCGGGATCACGGTTGCGGCGCCTTCGCAACAGCAGGTGGACCTGCTTCCACCGCCGCCGCCGCCACCGCCTCCTCCGCCCGAGCCACAGGAAAAGCCGCCCGAGCCTACCGAGCAGCCGCAGCCGACGCCAGCCGAGGCGCCCGTGTCGCCGCAACCGCAGCAGGCTGCGGCGGTCTCGATCAACGCGCCGGCGCAGGCGGGTGCGGATGCCTATAATATCGCCTCCGGCACGGGCGGCGGGATCGGCAAGCCGGGCGGCTCCGGGACTTGTCTCGGCAACAATTGCGGGCCTGCGGGTGGCGGCGGAATGAGTGCGGGCCTCTACGGCCGGTATCTGAAGTCGGCGTTGCAGGAACGGGTCCAGGACGATCCGCGGATGAGCCGTCTCGTCTTCTCCGCTGACTACAGCCTCACGGTGACGGCGGACGGGCGTGTCACTGGCGTGCGCTTCCAAGGCGCACGAGGCGGCAGCGATGCCGACATGGAAAAGCTCACGGCCTTGCTCTCGCAAATGCGCGGACTCGATCCGCCGCCGCCGTCGATGGTGTTTCCGCAGAATATCACGGTGCGCGGCCGGAAGAGTTCTTTTTAGATTTTCTGCCCGGTTCCGGGCGAAGGGGATAGATTGATGTTACATCGAGTGCGTTGTGCGAAGATCGGGGCGAAGCTGCTCGCGACCGCGGCGTTGACCAGTTTCTTCGGCATCCAGCCTGTGTTTGGGCAGGAGGCTCAGGGTCAGGTCGCGCAGCCTGACAGCGCAGTGGCGACCATGGTGAAGCTGCTGGTGGACGAAGGCATCGTCACGCCGGAGAAGGGCGAGGCACTGATGCGCCGCGCTGAGGCGGAAGCCGCGCAGCGCGCTACTGCGGCACCGCTGGCGCAAGCGGCAGAACTCGCTGCGCCGCCGGCCGGTGCGGTACGGGTGCCCTACGTGCCGGAAACGGTTCGCGCCCAAATCAAGGATGAGTTGCGCCAGGAGGTCTTGGCCCAGGCTCGCACCGAGCGTTGGGCTGCTCCGGAGCAGGCCGCGCCCGATTGGACACGTAACATCCGCATCAATGGCGATTTCCGGTTCCGGTCAGCGTCGCACTTCTACGGTAGGGATAATGCGCTCGCGCATTATATCGACGTGCCAGCGTTCAACGACGGTGGACCGTATGACATTTCGGGTTTTGGCGGGCAGTTGCTGCCGACGATCAACACCACGCGTGACAAGCGCAACAACATGCAACTTCGCGGTCGAATTAACTTGGAGGCGACGGTAGCCGAACGCTTCCAGGTCGGCTTTCAGCTGGCGACGGGTGATGATCCGGGACCTATCTCGACAAACTCGGGGCTGACCGGGGGTTTCCGCAAGAGGGATGTGTGGATCCAGAATGCGTATGTGCGCGGCGAACTCGTTCCTGGGCTGACGGCAATGCTCGGTCGGTTCGACAATCCGTTTCGTACGACTGATCTAATGTTCGATCCCGATCTCGCGTTCGATGGTGTCTATGGCGAGGCGAACCTCACACGGTTGCTGGGACATGATGATTTCCGGTTCGCTGTGCGAGGCGGTGCGTTCCCGATCCAGTTTGAGCCGGAGAATTTTCCGTCGACATCGCTTGGCAAGCGCAACTGGCGCGACCGCTATCTGTTTTCTGCGCAGGTCGAGCTTGGCAAGACGTTCGCGGGCGGCATCGATGTGAACCTGAGCGCCGCCTATCATAATTTCACTTATCTGCGCGGCCATGTATCGGAACCATGTGACGTCTTCTCGGCGAGTAACGTCGAATGTTCGACCGATCTGCTGCGGCCGCTCTGGGCGAGCAAGGGCAATACTTTGATGTTCCTGCGGGACATCGATTTCAGTTTTGCGGATCCCAGCAATCCGCTGCAGCCGCAATATCTCGGGCTCAAATTCGCTTACCGCGTGCTGGACGTGAACGGGTCGGTGAGCGTGCCGATCTCCGATCGTGTTCAAGCACGGCTTACGGGTAGCTACCTCCACAATTTCGGGTTCGACCCGAAGAACAATTGTTTGCGCGGGTCGCTAGGCGCCCCGGTGACAAACGTCGAGATCACGGATCCGACAAATCCTCAGCAAGGAGCGTGCGACGCGACCAATCCTGCGCGCTTCGTCGGCGGCAACGAGGGCTATGGCGTCTATTTCTCGCTTGGTGATCCCAACCTGTTCAGCATCAACCCTCGCCGAGCCCGGCGGGGCGCTTGGGCGATCAACGCCGCCTACAAATATCTGCAGAGCGACGCGGTGCCTGACAGCTTTACCGACAGTGACTTCCACCTGGGTGGCACCAACACCAAGGGCTATGTTCTTGGCGCGGCGTGGGCTCCGTTCGATCGCATAAGCCTCGGCGCTCGCTGGTTCAGCTCGAATACCATCGTCGACGCGCCGCTCGCCATCGATGTCTTCTTCGTCGATCTGGGGCTTGCATTCTGATGTCCTGTGAAGCTGCGTTCGCGCCGATCCATCTGATCGGCTCGGTCCTTCCGCTCGCGGGGTTCTCCCAACGCGCGAGCGCGGCGGCGTCGCCGGATCTCCGTCCCGGTGGCGTTGCCGTCGGATGTTTCGCCGTAGCGTTGCTTCGCTGTCGCAATCGGATGTCGACCACGGTTTCAGGTGAAACCCTCGGCGTGAATTTCTTCTGCTTAGTGTCGGCGGTTTTGCTCTCTCGAACTCCTTCTTTTCCAATGATTGGCGCGATGCCGGCCGGAGCCTTGTCATGATGCCTCGTGATTCCTTGTCCATGGCGACACGACGTCGTTTCCTTCTCGTCGGTGCGAGTCTCGCTGCGCTGGCCATCACCGGTCTGCCGGTCGTAGCGCAGGCACAGACGATCGGCGCCGTAATTGGTGGCCAGGCGCAGCCGCGCCCGGTCGCACCGCAGCCCTCAGGGACACCAGTGCGCTCGGGTACGATGCAGGGGGCGTTGCAGCGCCAGCACACGACAGAGGGCAGAGTTGACCAAATTCGTGCCTACGTGGCTTCGATCAAGCAGGCAGTCGATCGGAGCCCGGTGGTCGACGGTCTCGATCGAAATGGATTGGATCCGACCGATGCCATTCGTGAAGCGATCACCGCGACACGGGCTGGTAACACTCAGCGGGCGAACGAATTGCTGATCAGTGCTGGTGCTCAATATGACCTGACAGGTCTGAAAACCTGGCAGGGTGCCGGTCTTCCGAGCCAAACGACGGGTGCCAATGGCCATGTCATCGTAAGCATCGACCAGACCCAGGAGCGCGCACTCCTTTCCTGGAACCGGTTCGACATTGGTGCGAACACGACGCTACAGTTCAATCAACAGCAGAACGGTGTGGCGCAGCCCGGATGGGTGGCGGTCAACCGCGTGACCAACGCCACCGATCCAAGTCTGATACTCGGCAATATGAAGGCCGATGGGACCGTGGTCGTACTCAATCGGGCCGGGATCATTTTCGGCAAGGACAGCCAGGTCAACACCCACTCGTTGCTCGCTTCGACCCTGGAACTAGGGAATGCGGCAAGGTTTGTTCAGGGTAATGCCGGCCCAACCCAGGCGACTACCATCGCCGAGCGCAACGCGGCGTATCTTGAGCTTGGGTTGTTCACGCCTGCAAACGGCACGACGGGTACGACCTCCGACTCCATCACCGCTGTTGCTCCGCTGCTGGTATCCGGCATGACGGAGGGAGACGGCAGGCAGTTTTCCTCCGCGACCGAGGGAGCGATTATTGTCGACGTCGGCGCGCGCATCGACGGCGGCGCCGGCGGCTTTGTTATGCTCACCGCGCCAGATGTCATCAACGCTGGCACGCTGAGTGCGGTCGATGGTCAGATCAGCCTGCAGGCGGGCCGTGCCGTGATTTACGGGGAATCGACGGGCGCCGTCAGTGGTCTCGATCCCTATGTGCGAGGCTACAAGCTCAACAGCTTTGCCTTTACTGGCCAAGCCGATGGCACGATCGTCAATACCGGGCTGATAGAGTCTCGGCGTGGCTACATTTCGCTCGGAACTGGTGCGGAAGGAAGTATCGATCAAAACGGATTTTTGTCCGCGACCACCAGCGTAGCGCGCAATGGCAAAATCTCGCTGACCGCCGGAAACATACATCTTGGCGGCAGCGGCAACGCAAGCGCAGCGAGCGCTCTGGTTATCACCCCTGACGACAACGGCGAGACAATCCCGGTCGGCACGGCGGATCAGCCGGCGGGTTTTAAGCCATCCCAGATCGAGATCGGGACGCAAATTCTCCTCTTGTATCAAAGGCTGGGAGGGTTGGTCGCGACTGATCTGTCGATGGGGCAAAATGCGCTCATCTACGCGCCGGGCGCGACTGTGTCCGTCGGCGTCAATACGATCGAAGAGGAAAATCTACGCAACAGCTTCAATCTGACTCATCCTGGCCGTGTCGATATTGCACACGGGGCGCTGATCGATGTGTCGGGCCTCAAGGACGTGAAGCTGGATGCTTCGCGCAATTCCATCGAGATCGCGCCGGTCAAGCGCGGGGAATTGCGCGACACGCCCAATTATCGAGAAGTTGAAGTCGACGGCAACTTCTCTCTGAATGGCAAGACGATCTTCATCGATCCCCGTCTGTCTGGTGTGCGCGAGGACGGCGTTGCGTGGGTCGGTTCGCCACTGATCGAGGCTGCCAGCATTGCGGGGCAGATTCCCGCAACAGCGTCTGAGTTCATGACCAAGGGTGGTTCGGTCACTCTGGCGACGAGTGAACTGATAAAGTTCGATGACGTCACCGTCGACAATGCACCGAGCGTGCATATCGCCGGCGGCGCGACGATCGACATCTCGGGCGGCTGGGTCAGCTATGCAGCGGGTGCGGTCAAGACCAGCAAGCTGGTGGCGGCTGATGGCCGCATCGTCGATATCGCACGCGCAAATCCCAACGACGTCTATGTCGACGTGATCACGGGCACGACAGAGATTCTACAGCCGCGAATTGGTGTCCTCCAGAACTGGTTCATCGGGACGAATCAGGGCCAGCGCCACGAAACGGCATATGACGAAGGTCGTGATGCCGGAGCACTGAACATCAGGGGTGCCGCGGTCTCGATCGACGGTGCGGTACACGGTAACGCTTTCGCTGGTGCTCGACAAATCCTTCGGGGCAGCAGGCCGAGCGCGGAGATATTGAGGGGAGGCCGCGCGTTGCAGGCCTCACCCTATGAACTGCCCTCGGGCGGTGCGCTAGTGATCGCTTCGCTTGGCGACATTCTGATCTATCGCGGTGAACGTGGTGCCATAGAGTCAAACCGAGCCGAACTCCTCCTGAACGATCGCATGCTAAATGGTGCCGGCCTCTCGCAGCTGTCGCTGACGGCTGCCGGCACGGTTACCTTCGCAGGCCTCAATCCGGTCACGTTGCAGTCGTCCGATGCACTGAGGATCACGGGCGCCTCAGACCTGACCCTGGCGCCGGGGAGTATCCTGTCGGTCGAGGCCGGACGCACCATAAGATTCGACGGGGACGTCACCGTGGCGTCCGGAACGATCGAGGCAACGACGACACTGTTCGGGCTGCAGCTGGACCGCATCGGCTTTGGACTCCTGCCTAATGTGAGCAACGGCTCGGCATTCCGAAACGGCCTCTATGGGGACGGCCAGGGGGACGACATCCCCGCCACCATGCTCTACGCAACCGATCCCACCGTGCCCAGCCCGTTTGACGTCATCGTCACAGGGAAGCTGTCCACGGCCGGGCTCTGGGTCAACGATTATACCAGTGCCGCACCATCCGGTGCGGCCTGGCGCGACGGCGGAACTATCAGCGTCACCGTCGCGCCGAATGTCTTCCTCGGTGTTGGCGAGAGTCTGGCAACCGCGACACGCGCAGTGGACCTTTCGGGCAGCCTGCGGGTCGCGGGCATTCTTGACGTGAGCTCGGGCGGCTACGTCACGCCGACCGGCCAACTCATCCTTGACGGTCGTGGCGGCAACGTCTCGTTGATCAACGGCACCGTCTACGCCTCTACCCGAGACACCAATAATGTAACTGATCTTGGAGGGACGTCCGCCATTCCGCTTGGCGGAACCAGTCAATCGGTCGAATTCACGCCAGTGCCGGGAGTGGGGGTAAACGCCGCCACACTAGGTCAACTCGTTCCGGATCCCCGCTCGACAGTCGATATCGCCAGCGCATCGATTGTGGGATTTGGATTTGGCGGTGGCGGGACTTTCGAACTGGTCGCACCGGATGTGAGCTTCGGTGCGGACAACCGTCCCGGCTCAGTCCATATCGGTCTGGATTTCTTCAAGAAGACCGGGTTTGGCACGCTTGACGTGTCGACCTATCGTTCGCGTATCGTTGATGATCTGTTCGCCAACGACCGGATTGCCAAATCCGCATTCCTCGAGACCACTCGGTTTGTCGTGGGCAACGGCGAGACCTTCGACCTCACCCAGTGGATGTTGCCGACACTGCTGACTGTGGACCAGAACATGGCACTGCGCGGTCTCGGAAGCGGTGCGAACCTGCTTGCGCAGTCGTTCCTCGCGCCGACCACCAATACAGCTTTGTGGGACCGCAAGGCGGCGCATCTTGTGCTGGGCGGCCTCACCGAACTTAACGTGATGCAGGGCGGATCGATCATTGGTGCACCCGAAGCCACGCTCACCGTGTCTAAGCTCTACAACGCCGGCAATATCACCCTTCGTGGCGGCTCGATCATCCAGCGTATGGACCTTCCAGATAGCCTGATCGCGGCCGGGCTCGGCGTGCGCGATCTTTCCGAGGCCTTTGGCGGTCCGATCGATGGCCAGGGACGCTTTTTCGAGACGGCACTCAGTGCCGTTGATCCGGCGATGACCAATCGCGAACTCGTAACGAGGGTGGGTGCTGACCGGCTCATCCATTTCCTCGGACTGGTCGATCAAGGTGACGGGATTGTGCTTGCCTCGGGAAGCACGACCGATCTTTCCGGCATCGCGATTACCAACCCCCGCGCGCAGGTTATCGCAGGACGTCAGCTCGTATCTGGGCGCGTGCTCGACGGTGGCGATCTGCGACTGGAGGCGCCAAGACAGCTCGGGCGGCTTGCGGGCGGGACTGCTCAAAGTTCAGGTCGTGGTCTGGTTCGCGAAGACGGCGCGATGGTGAATATCAGCGGCGCCAGTGCGATATTCGACATGGCGACCGGACTTGGCCGGTTGGCCCCGTGGCTCGAATGGAGCAGGGCCGGCACAATATCCGCGCTCAGCGGCGGCACGCTGGGTTCCACACCGATCCGGGCATTTGGCGGTGTTGCTCAGGCCGAGGGCGGCACGCTTGAATGGGCTGATCCCACAATTGGAGTGGGTGACGGAAGTGCGGCGGACTATCTGAGTGCAAAGCTGATCGCAGATAGCGGATTCGATACCGTCATTGCGCGCGGCACTCTGACGCTCGACGGCAAATTCGACCTGGCACTGCGCAAGGCATTGATCGTCACCTCGCGAGATCCGCTGACACCTGGTACGCTCTATGCTGGCGACGCGGCCGTGTCGGTCCACACCACGTCGGGGTCGGACGCCACGATCCGTGCAGGTTATGTCCGGTTAGCTAGTCGCGCTGGCTTTGTGGATGGTCCGACCGACATCGCTGGCGATGGGCGGGTTCGTCTGGTTGGCGGAGCGCAAGGTATCGATATTGTCGGTGGGATCTCTATCGACCGCTCGATCGCCTCCATGACATTCGCGACGCCGGGCGACGTGCGGCTCACAGGCGTAGACTGGGGACAGGGTGCGGGAGCAATCGCCACATACGATGGCGCGCTGATTACCAGCGGCGATCTTCTCATCGACGCACGACGCACCTATGCAACGACTGGCACCGGCAATCTCCAAGCCATGTTCGAGGATCAATTGCCTGCAGGAGCGTCCTCGCGTCCGTTTGAGATCGCGGCGCTCGGTGACCACCGGATTACCTTTGGAAACTCTTTTCTCGATCCCACTGCGCGCGTGCCCTTGTCGGCCGGTGCCCATCTTCGGGTCCTGGCGCGCGAGATTGTGCAGAATGGCTATCTCGCCACGCCGTTAGGCTTGCTCGAACTAGGCAGTTCGAGTTCGATCGGTATTGGTCCTTCTGGAGCACTGCTTTCTACACCGACGGAGAGCCTCTTGTTCGGCGCCGGTAGCGTAACGTCGGTGTCGGGCGCGGGTTTGAACGTTCCTTACGGCACGACGACGGACGGAGTTGAATATTATTTCCCGACCGTGGGTACGCCGCTCACCAAGCTGCCCGTAGGCGAGCTTGTGCTGTCGGCGGGCTCGATCGTGCAGGCGGAGGGCGCTCTGATCGACGGTCGGGGCGGCGGCGATGTCTATGCCTATGAGTTCCAGTCGGGGGTGGGCGGCTCGCGCGACGTGCTCGACCGTTTCAACCGCGACGCCTTCAGCTCCAACCATTATGACCCCGTCACCGGGACCGGCTACCAGTTCCCGGATCAGCGACAGGTCTATGCGCTGGTCCCGGTGGCTGATGCCGGCAAGATTGCGCCCTATGATCCGATCTATTCGGCCGACTATGGCGACCTCTATGGCGCGCAGGCGGGCCGCTCGGTGCATCTCGACGGCGGAGGCGGCATTGCCGCGGGCGAGTATCTGCTGGTTCCGGCAAAATACGCGATGGCGATCCCTGGCGCGTTGCGCCTGGTCGAGAACACCGGCGCGGCGGCCCCGCTGCCCGGAACCAGCACGAAACTGCTCGACGGCTCGGTCGTGCTGGGCGGCACCTTCGCCTATGCCGGCACCGATCTTGCCGAGTCCACACGGCACAGCTTCACCGTGCAGACCAAGGACGTCTTCACCCGATACTCGACGATCAAAACCACCTCGGGCTCCGAGCATCTGATCGATCGCACCGACGCGCGTCCGCGCGTGCCGCTCGACGCGGCGCGGGTGGTGCTCGCGCCGCTCATCGAGCTGAAGCTCGCGGGCGTGTTTGACCTGACCGCTGGTGAAGGCGGCCAGGCCGGACAGATCGACATCCTCGGCAGCAAAATTCTGATCGCGGCGGCCGATACCGAAGCGACCGAGGGCACGCTGCTGATCTCGGATACGACGCTGGCGAAGCTCAATGCCCCCAGCCTACTGATTGGCGGGCGGCGGAGCGACAATGCCGACGGCACCACGGCGATCAATGCCAGCGCGAGGACCATCACCGTGGCAAGCGGGTCCACCCTGCAGGCCAGTGAGCTGCTGTTCGCGGTCGGCGGGGTCGGCTCGGCGCTGACCATCGAGGACGGTGCGACGCTCGCGGCGGTCGGTGATCCTGGTATCCTCACCGATGCCGACTACAAGGCTTCCGGCGCGGGCTCGATCCTGCGCCTCGCGAATGGCCCAGAGCGCCTGGTTGCGCGCACGGGTTCGGGAGCCTCGACGCTGAACATCGGCGCGGCGATGCTGAGCGGCGAGGCGCTGGCGCTCGACACCAGCGGCAGCTTCATCGTCGCCGACGGCGCGAGCCTGAACGCCAAGCATGTGGCGATCTCGGGCGCGGATATCCGCTTTGCCGGCAGTGGTGACGACACCGTCGGCGAGAGCGGCGTCGTGGGCGCGGCGCTTGCCGCCAAGCTCGGCGCAGCCGAGAGGCTGACCGTGCGCTCGCCCGGGTCGATCCGCTTTGCCGAGGCCTCCTACAGATTCAACGATCTGGTGCTCGACACGGCGAGCCTTGCCGCCGATGCGCAGGTGGCAGCCGGATCGGCGGTGCGGATCGAGGCCGGGAACGTGCGCCTCGGCAACAGCGGCAATGCCGCCGACGGCTGCGCGAGCAGCGCGCTGTGCGGCAGCGCTGGCAGTCTGACTCTCGATGCGACCACGATCAGCCTCGGCAACAACGCCGTGCGCGCGACGGGCTTCACTGAGAGCGTCGCGCTGGTGGCATCGGACGGGATCTATGTCGAAGGTAAGGGCAGCTTCGATGCCGGCGTTGCTGCTCTCACGCTGGGCACGCCGTTCATAGCCGAACGTGCGGCCGCAGCCGATCCGCGAAGCCAGACGGTGCGGCCCGACTATAGCTTCCTGACCACGGGGGCTGTGGCGATCAGCGCAGTTGGCGCCAATGGCGACACCGAGATCGCCGGCAACGCTGCGCCCGGTGCGCGGATCGCGTTCGGCACGATCGACGATCGCGTCCAGTCGCTCTCGATCAGCGGCACCACCATCCGCGCAACCGCGGGCATCATCGATGTGCAGTCCGAAGGCAATGTGAGCCTTGCCGGCGCCAGCCTCTCGGTGCCCGGTTATGAGAAGGTCTTCGGCGACGAGGTCGATCCGGTCACCGTCGCCGCTGGTGGCGGCACGATCAACCTGTTCAGCGCCAATGGCAGCATCATCACCGATGCGGCATCGTCGCTGATCACCGACACCGGCAAGGGCAGTGCCGGCAGTCTCAACCTGCTTGCCGGCAACGGCGCGGTCACCTTGCTCGCCGGGCTCAACACCGGGCTTGAGATTGCGAGCGATGGGCCCCCGCGCGAGGGGAGCTTTACGCTCGATAGCGGGACGGGCAGCTTCGACTTCGGCAGCTTTGTCGAGCGATATGGCACGCAGTTCGGCGGCGACGTCTGGGCTCGCACCGGCGCGGGTGATCTGGCCCTGGCCGACGGTCAGTCGCTCAAGGCTAAGAGCGTGACCCTCACAGCCGATGGCGGCTCGATCGGTATCGCCGGCACCCTCGACACTTCGGGTGTAGATGTCACCGGCATGAGTGCCGATGCCGCCCGCAATGCACGGGTCAATGGTGGTGATATCGCGCTTTGGGGTCAACAGGGCGTGACGCTGGCATCCACCGCGTTGCTCGACACCCATACCAAAGGTTACGCCGTGACCGACAGTCGCCCGGCGAAGGCTGGCGATGTGGTCATCGGCGTGGGCTCGGACAGCGCGGCGATCACAATTGCGAGCGGCGCCATCATCGACGTCGGCGCACGCCGGACGCAGGCTGAGCCTGGCGTCGGCCGTCTGATTCCGCAGGTCATCACCGATCCTGCCACAGGCAACCTGGTCACGGTCTACGGCTATGCCGAGCCCGACCAGGGCGGCACCGTGACGTTCCGGGCGCCCGTGATTGGTAGTAACCGCGACAAGGTGGCGCTCTCGCAGCGCGGGACCATCGTCGGCGCGGACAGCGTCCAGCTCGAAGGCTTTCAGCGCTACGATCTTGATGCGATGGCTGATAGCGGCCTCTACAGCGGCATCACCCGCGACGCCGACGGCGCGATCCGGCTCGATTTTGGTGCGGCGGGCGCTAACCCGTTCACCACCGACATGGCACTCGCCGACGGTACGTCATCGCTGGTGAGGTTCATACAGGGTTTCGACGTCTCCACGGTTGATGGCTCGAGCCTTGATGGCATGCGTCTGCGCCCTGGCGTCGAGCTGGCCTCGACCGGCGCGATCGAGACGGTCAGCCAGTGGAACCTCGCGGCCGCCACCTTCTCACCAGCGCAACTGCAGGCGGCGGTCGATGCCGGCGTGCTCGAGCTTATCCCTGACATTTCGGATGATACGCCGCGCTACAAGGTCGTCCCTGGCAAGGAAGGGCAACTCCTCGACCACCATGCAACATTCCTCTACCACACCGATGGCTCGGCGCGTGGTGAAGCGCCGATTGTCACCCTACGCGCCGGCGATGACCTCGCCATCAACCGTTCGATCTCCGATGGGTTCTTCACCTTTCGCGACAAGTCCGATCCGGACTACATCAACTACCAACTCGGCGGGGGTGATCGCACCTGGCAGCCGGCGCTCCAGTTTTCCTGTGGCGGGCAGAGCGGTTCCTGTTCGAACATCGCCGCTTACGGCACGGGCGCCAATCCTGGCGCATCGAGTACGCTCACCATATCGCTCAACACAGCTGCAAACCAAGGCAATCAATATGTCGGCGCGGTCAATATCAACTCGCCACTTTCCCTCGTTGGCGCCGGCGCCGATGGCGGCGGCGAGGACCGCAACTCGCTGGCCTTTGCCGAGTTGTTCCCGTTGCTTGACGGCGATGTCGCTATGCACTCGTCGGACCTCAGACTGGTCGCAGGCGCGGGCAACATGCTTTCAGCCAACCCGTTGGTCGTTAATCGGTCGCTTGACGCGGACGTCACACTCCAGGGCGAGTATAGCTATCGACTGACCGCGACAGGAACGGTCGCCTATGACGGTCCGCTCCAGTTCCGCTTGCAGAGACCCTCCAACGATCCGAGAAACTTCAGCTTCAACATCGGCGATACGTTGAATTTGTCCCAGACCGAAGCGGGTCTGAATCAGCTACGAGACGATGCCTATACCCAGCTTAACTGGGGAACTTCGGCCGGCCTGGGGACAGACGCGCGGGCGGCTGCCCAAGCATATTTCGCCGGGAAAGGCTACAGTTTTGTCGGCAATGCCGCGAATCCCACCGGCATCATCGCACCGCTCCATGAAGTGATCGCGTTCCTGCAAGCGTTCGAGCCAGCCTATCAGGCAGGACTGGCCAGCGGAAGGACGGGGTACAGCGCCAATCGGACGCCGCCGATCATCCGATACGGTAATGCAAACCAGCAGGACGCGCCGAACGCGCCCAACCAAGCGTGGGTGCGAACGGCGGTCCGCACCGGCGACGGGAACGTTTCGGTCGCCGCCGCTCGCGATATCGACCTGCGCGGCGGCGATCAGGCCGTGTATCGCCGGGGAGACGGCGTGCAGGTGGCGGCGCCGAACTATTTCGGCGGCGCCGCGCAGGCGGGGCAGTTCGCGGCATCCGCCATCTACACGGCAGGCGTGCGAATTGCGGATCGCCCGGTCGATGCGCGCATTGCCGGAACCGGTACGCTTGTCTCGATCACGCCGGATAGTCCTTATCTCTCACCGTCGGCGGAGTCGGTGGAGTTCATTCCTTCGCCCAAGGGAATTTCAGGAAACCAACCGGCGCTTGCCGGCGGTGGCGGCGACGTGTTGCTCGACGCAGGGCGCGACGTGCTTGGACGCCGGGACGAGTGGACCCAACTATTCGGCACAGATGGTCAAAGCTTCAGCGGTGCGCGAACTGGCGAGAGCCCGATTGCCGGGTTCTCGGCGGGCGTTCGGGGAACCCAATCCTGGAGGACGGGAGCGGTCGGCGACGATACTGAGATTGGCGTGGCGCATGGGTATTTCAGGTCAGGCGTGGGTGCTCTTGCGGGCGGTGATGTGAGTATACATGCCAGGCGCGATGTCTCGCAACTAACGGTGTCGTTGGGAACGACGGCGACGACCGCGCTGACCGACGCCGGCAAGACGATGTTGACCTTCGGCACGGGCGACCTGTCGCTGGAGTCGGGTCGAGACGTGCTGGCCGGCGCTGTCGATATCGGAAATGGCGCAGCTGTTATCCACGCTGGTCGCGACATCGCGGCTCTGGGGCGTGAACCGCTATTGGCCGAAACGCCGCAATATCTCCGGGTGCGGCTTGCAGACGCGGTTGTCGATGTTTCCGCGAGCGGCTCGGCTACGCTCGCGAGCGTGTCGGCTTTTGGCGATGAGCGCGGGCAAAGCTCTGCAGGCTTTTTCTTTCCAGCAGCCAAGCTCTCGATGTCCGCCAATGAAACGGTGCGGATCGCACAAACCGCGGGGCTAGCGGGATATGGTCAGGTTCCTTCGTACTTGGTGCTGGGAACCCTCGTGCCCACCGACTACTTCCAGATCCTGCCGCCGACGCTCGAGCTGACCTCCTTCTCCGGCAAAGTGGATCTCCCGCAGAACAAGCCTCAGCTTCTCTATCCTTCCCAGCTGGGGCAGCTGCGCATCTACAGCGCAGGAGACATCGACCGTCTCGTCATCGGCATGGACGATGCCGATCCCGGGCGGGTTGGTGGCGCGTTCTCGAACGGTACGCAGCTCTTTCAACTGCCCGTAGTGACCGCCGCGACGACCAACACGCAGCTGCGCCTTCAACACAACCAGTCCATCACGCATGCCGGCGACCCTGAGCCGGTCCGCATCTACACTGACGGCAGCATCAACCAGGCGGCGATGTTCCTGCCCAAGCAGGCGCGCATTACCGCCGCCGGCGATATCGTCGACATGTTCTTCCAGGGACAAAACGTCGCAGCATCCGACACGACGCGCATCCGCGCCGGTGGCGATGTCACAAGCACGGTTGGTTTGGCTGGCCCCCTTAACTTGCCCTTTATCCGCTCTAACAACTTCATTCTCGGAGGCCCTGGCGCGTTCATCGTCGAGGCGGGTGGTGACCTTGGACCCTTCGCGTCATCGTCCAACGTGCGTTCCCCCATCGACCGCAACCTCTACACCTATGCCGGCGGCATCCGCACGGTCGGCAACGATTACAACCCCTGGCTTCCGGACGATGGCGCCAGCCTCAGCGTGCGCTTCGGTATCGCGGGCGGTGCGGACTATGCGGCGCTTCGTGAAACCTATCTGAATCCCGCGAACTTCGAGCAACTCGATGGCGATCTTTTCGAACAGGTCGCCGACAGCTTCGGCAACCGCCGGCCGGATCGGACCAGGCCGATTTATGCGCCGATGCTGGCCGAATGGCTGCGTGACAACGATCCGACGAGCTTCCAGGCGATCTTCGGCCAGAGCTTCCCGGATACCGACGCGGGCAGGGCGGCGCTCGCTGGCGCAGCCTATGGGAGAGCCGGTGAGCTTTATGCCGCCTTGGCGAACATCGATACGCTGCGGCAGCAACGCTTCCTCATCGACACGCTCTACTTCAACGAGCTGGCGCAGGCGGCCATTCCGGCAAGTCCATCCTACCTGCAATATGTTCGCGGCTACCGGGCGGTGAACACGCTCTTTTCGCCCGAGCGTGGCTACACCGACAATCTCGCCCCCTACACGACAGACCCGTCGACCATTAGCGACGATCGGCCGCTGGGCGTACCAGTGCGTGCGCTGGTTGACGGGCAGCCGAAGAGGGCGGACCGGATCGTCACCGGCAGCATCGACCTCCGCCTGGCGACGATCCAGACCGCACGGGGCGGCGATATCAGCATCCTCGGCCCCGGCGGCGACGTCATCGCAGGATCGGTGGTGCGGACGTCCGAGCAGGCGGTGCGGCGTACGACGGCCTTCCAGCATCCTCGACCCGACTTGGGGCCGCATGGGATCTTTGAGGGCGGCAATCTCGCGGCAAGCGGCGGCGCGTTCGAATCTGTTCCACTGGGTTTCGAAGGCGTGCTCACACTGCGCGGTGGCCGGATCAACGGATTCACCGACGGCGACTTCATCCTCAACCAGAGCCGCGTGTTCTCGCAGCAGTCGGGCAACATCACCATGTGGTCGTCGAACGGCGACGTAGCGGCAGGCCAGGGTCCGAAAAGCGCCTCAAGCTTCCCACCGGTAACTGTCCGGTTCGACGAGAACGGCTTTGCTGAAGTCGACAGCGCGGGGAGTGTGGCAGGCGCGGGCATCGGCTCGTTCCAGCGGACGCCCGACGATCCGCCCTCAGACATATACCTGCTGGCGCCGGTGGGCGAGGTCGACGCCGGCGATGCGGGCGTGCGCGCTTCGGGCAACATTCTCGTCGCCGCGGCGCGGGTGGCGAATGCCGACAATTTCCAGGCGGCGGGCGACATCACGGGCGTGCCGACCGCGACCGCGCAGGTGACGGTGACGAGCCCGCAGGAGGCAGCCTCGGCGATCGCGGCGCAAGCTGCGCAGGCGGCCAATGCCGGCAACCAGCGCGACCAGCGTTCGCTGATCACGGTCGATGTGCTCGGCCCGGCGAGCGATGGGCGCTGCGATCCCAAAACCCCCGGCGATCCGGACTGCCGGTGAGCTAGTTGAAGACGAATTTGAGTACATCACTCTACAGGAGGATAACGCGATGGCCGACAATCCATTTAATATCGACTCGCTTAACAGCGTGAACTTCGATGCGGATCAGTTAAGAACATTCCAGTTCCCTATTACTTCTAGTAATGGTGGAGTATCTGGTGACTCTAGGATAATGCCATATAATGTGAGCGACCTACCTGGGGTATCCGATCCGGGTGTTATAACGGTGATAAACAATGAGTATACCGCCGGATTCCTAAACTCTGGAATCCCGTTGCCGCAATATCCTGGATATTACGAAGATAGATATTATCTTCCTACCTTCGGTTCCATCCAATTCAGCAACTATGTTGACGGTGATGGAAATCCGATAGAGCTCTGGATCAAGGGATTCACCGAGAATGGGATGATTCTAACAGCAAAGCAGGATGCGTATTGGTCTGGAACGTCGGGATATCCTATGGAAGTCCTTAACGCCGGCGGCGACATAATTCCGTTCACCGGAGTATCAGGAGGTTTTATCTTTGGTGTTTATGGCGTGGCTAATGCCTCCGACAGTAATATCCCCCCCGGCGCGGTGGTTGCTAACCAAGCGATCTTCGACAGGGACTCTTCCGTCTTCTGCTTTGCCGAAGGCACCCTGATCGCCACAGCGAGCGGGAAGGTCGCAGTCGAGACGCTCTCGGTCGGGGATCCGGTTCTGACCGCCTCGGGCGAGGAGCGCTTGGTCAAGTGGATCGGCCGGACAGTGGCCCGCCCTGCACGCCATCGCCGTCCCCATGAGGTCAATCCTGTCTGCGTACGCGCTCATGCATTCGGCCCCAGCCTCCCGGAGCGCGATCTGCGCCTCTCGCCCGGTCACGCGGTCTATGTCGAGGGCGTACTGGTGCCGGTCGTCCATCTCGTCAACGGTGCCACCATCGTGCAGGAGGATGTCGAGCAGATCCGTTACTATCATGTCGAGCTCGACGCGCACGACGTGCTGCTAGCCGAAGGCCTGCCGTGCGAGAGCTACCTCAATGACGGCAACCGCTTCTCCGCGCTCAACGCTAGCGAGTTCACCGAGCTTTACGGGCGGATCGACCCGGTGAGCTGGGATGATGCCTGTGCGCCGCTGGTGGCGGACGGGCCGCAGCTCGCCGCCATCCGGCAGCGGCTGCTGGCCGAGGCCGAGGCGCAGGGCTGGGCCCGCTGCGAGGAGCCCGGACTCGTGATCGAGGCCGACGGTGTCACCATCCTCCCCGAGGAGTTGGGCGGCAGCACCTGGCGCTTTGCCGTGCCGGCGGCCAGGTCGGTGGTGCTGCGCTCGAACGCCGGTGTCCTCGCCGATGTCATGCCTGAGCTTGCCGATCGCCGCACGCTCGGCGTGGCGGTTAGCGGTCTCAGAGTGAACGGCGCGGTGCTGGACCTCGAGGACGCCGCCTTCGGCCGAGGCTTCGATGACATCGAGCGGCATGAGACGATCGCCTGGCGCTGGACCGACGGTGCCGCCAGCCTAGTGCTCGGCGGCGAGGCCTGGAACCTCGAAGTCACTTTGGCCATGGTCGCACCATCGTGGAAGCGCTCAGCTTCGATCCAACGCATCGCCGCGTGACGGTCGCTAGCTGACAGTCTGAGCGGACGTCTTGGCTTCGCGGCCGGGGCGTCCGCCTCGCATCGTGGAGACGTACTATGCTCGCCGACGCCGACCAACTGCCGCCGCTGGCCGTCGCCGAGGCCTGCCCCTGCGGATCGGGCCTCGCGCGGCGCGGCTGCTGTGGTCTCGACACCGCCAAGGCGCGGACTGAGCTGGCCGAGGCGGATAGCGCGCTTGGCGAGGCCCTCAGCGAGGCGCGCGCGCGGCGCGAGCCCGATGGTTTGCGCGCGGCGGCGCTCGCCATCCTGGCGATGGCGCCCGCCCATAAGGACGCGCTGCAGGCGCTCTACGACGTCCTCCAGCGAGAAGAACGCTGGGACGCGGCGAGCGCCGTGATCGACCGCCTCGCGCGCATCCATCTCAACGATCCGGTCTGCCGGATGATCGCCGCGCAGTATTTCCTGTCGCGGGGCGACATGCCGCGCGCCCAGTTCCACGCACGCATACTCGTGCGTCTGGCCCCCGAGGCGGCGGTTTCGCACATGACCATGGGCCGTGCTTTCCTTGCGGCGCATAACGGCAAGGCGGCCGAGCATCATTTCCGCATCGCGATGGGCATGGGCGTACCGCGCGGCCCTCGCGTCGAGCCGCGCGAGATCGAGGCGCACCTGGCGGTCGCGCTCCGCGACCAGGGCCGCTTCGAAGAGGCGCGTGCCTTGTTCGTGACGCTCACCAAGGATCCCGGGGATCCGAGCCTGCTGCTCGCCTGGGCCAAGCTGGAGGAAGCCGATCGCAAGTTCGAGGCAGCGCTCCAGTTGCTCGACCGGGCTGAAAGGCTTGCGCCGGGGCACCCTCAGCTGCCGATCGCGCGCGCCACGCTGTTCCGGCGTACGCGTGAGCATGACCGGGCGCTCGCGCTGCTCGATGCGAGCGCGGCCGATGAAGACACCGGCGCTGGAATGCTTGAGAAGGGTCAGATACTGGACAGCATGGGCAGGTACGACGACGCATTCGCAACCTTCACCACGTTCAAGGCGCGACAGCGCGAGTCTAGCGGTCACGCGTATCAGGCCAAACGAGCGACAGGGTTGGTCGCGGATTTGCGCGAGTTCTTCACCGAAGGACGGAGCCGGTTGCTCCCCCGTGCGGGCAGGCGTGAAGACCATGCGCAGCCGATCTTCATCGTCGGCTTTCCGCGCTCGGGAACGACCTTGGTCGAGCAGACGCTGAGCGCCCACCCCGAGATCGCCGCCGGCGACGAACTTCCGATCGTGCATCAGCTCGCGGAGCGGGCGCAGAGTCTGCTCGGTAGCCTGCTCACCTATCCCAAGGCGCTCTCCGAGATGTGGCTCGGCGACCGCGCCGGCCATGTCGACTCGCTGCGCGATCTCTATTTGAACGAAGCAGTGAATTTCGGAGCGGTCGATCCTGCCAAGCCTTGGTTCACTGACAAGATGCCGCTCAACGAGACGCATCTGGGGCTGATCCACATCCTGTTCCCGAAGTCGCCGATCGTGCATCTGGTCCGCCATCCGCTCGACGTGGTGCTGTCGGTCTTTTCGAACAGCCTGACGCATGGCTTCCATTGTGCCGCCGCGCTCGACAGCGCTGCTGCCCATTATGCGCTCGTCGCCGATCTCATCGCCGACCACCGTGCGGCGCTTCCATTGCATTATCATGCTGTCCGGTACGAGGATTTGGTCTTCGACCAGGAGGCGCAGCTACGCACCCTCTTCGCCTTTATTGGAATGCCGTTCGATCCCTGCGTGCTCTCGTTCCAGGACAATGTCCGCTATGCGCGGACCGCCAGCTACGCTCAGGTGACGGAACCGCTCTACACGAGCTCTGTCTATCGTTATCGCAATTATCTGAAGCATCTCGAGCCGGTGATCCCGATCCTAATGCCGGCGATTGAACGGCTCGGATATACGGTCGAAGCTTGATCCCACGCATATGATTGGTGTTTGCCATATGCGGGAGATTGGCGGAGAAATGCAGCCCCGGATTGCACCGGGGCTGCTGCGTTGCTGCTTGTCTGGTCGATTACATGCCCGGTTGGGACGCTCCGGGCAACGTGCTCATGCCGAAGCAGTGACCGGCTGTGCCGCCCGCTGCCATCCAGAGGTTGAGCGCTCCAAGCGTCTGACCGTTCGACACCTCGGTGGAATTCGTCAGGAACGTCTGGTTGACAGCGCGCTGCCATGAGCTCGGGAGAGCGCCGATGTTCGAAAGGGCCATGAGGCCAGTCGTCGGGTTGGTGAACCGATCATCCGGAGTGCCCACATTGTAGCCAAGCCACGTCCGAATGTGTGGCAGGTTGTTCGCCTTGTAGCAGGTGTGGAGGAGCATCTGCGACGACCCGGTGATTGGGTAACCTGCTGTCGAGGTAGCCAGACCCGAAAGCACATTCACCCAGGATAGAGGATTGGCTCGCGATGCGCTTCGCGGATCGGTTCCGTAGTTGGCGAAAGCGCCAGTGGAGACATCCGCTTCCGGCGCGGCAACTGTGCCGAAAGCCGCACTCGCGGAAGCGGCGCTCGGCAAATGCCACACCGTGGGTGCGCTTGGCCTGTTGAGCGCGGCGGCGAAGAGCGTCGGATTCCCACTCAATGCGTTACGAATGAAGTCAGCGCCGATATAGCCGACCTTGCCGTTCACCCGGCGCGTTGTTCCGATATCCGGCGCTGCAGCGATAGCCGCAGCGACCGCGGTGCTGCCATTGGCAAGCAGGTAGAGGCCGGTGCCGTTGGCGCCGGCCGCTGGGTTTGAGGGGGAGCCACCCGGAACAGACAGGATCGTGCCAGTTGCGGTGTTAAAGTATTGATTGCCAATCATGTTCACTGGGCCGGCGGGCACCACGCCTGAGGCGGGCGAATAGGGGGTGTCTGGTCGAACGCTGCTGAAATTGGGCCCGGACGAATCGTATGGCAACGCTTCAGAGTTGGTTGCATAGTGGTTACCGGGAATTCCGGTGCAATGAGCAGCTAGCGCGCGCGTAAAGATGTCTGTCGTGCCCGAGCGATCCAGCCGCCCGACGAGCCGGATCGGCACGCCGACACTTGTCCAGTTCGCGTCCACTGGATCTCCTAGCGACATGCCGCCATTCGCCATTTGAAGCGCAGCATCGTTCCAGTTGGTGATCTGGCCGTTGAAGATGCGGCAGTAAACTTGACGAGGCATTCGCATCCCACCGACATGGATGCCGTTGATCTGCGTAGTGGAAGCAGGGAACGATGGGTTTACTTGAAAGCGATATTGGATTCCGCCCTGCGTCGCATAGTGCGGGTTATAGGCGATAGCGACCGGCAAGACGAATTTCGGGACTTGGATCGGCTTTAGGCCATAGGGTCCAACGTTCGTGTAATATTCTGTCAGTTCACTGGCCGATGTGCCGGATTCAGAGAACGCGTACTGCACCGTGTTCCAAGTGCCGAACGGGTTGGCAAGGCCGGCTAGTAGAAATTGATTGGTGATATTGCGCCATGCTTGGCGGCCGAGCCCGGATCCGGTGGGCATATAGTGCGCAATAAACGGCGGTGGAATCCAGTCACCCTCCTCGTCCAGGATGGGCTGGATTGCCGTGGAACCGGCACCATGCAGCGCATAGTCGCCGTCGTTCGGACCAGGCGCGCCCTGTGCCAAGGCCGTTGAGCCGAGTGCAACGGAAGATAAGGCTGACAACAAGAGCGGGGCACTAATATGCTTCATCGCGGTGGCTCCCAAAAATGGATTGCGATCGCCCTCACGCATTGGGCACTTGGCTGTGGCGGGACGTGGACCGTTGTCGTTCATTTGCTTCTATGTTGGGCGAAGCACTGACTTTGGCGGCGCAATCGATCTGGTTGAAAAGAAGCAGCCCCGGATTGCTCCGGGGCCGCCAAGTTGATGGTTGCTTGAACGATCACATCCCAGGCTGGGTGGACCCGGGCAGTGTGCTCACGCCGGAGCAGTGACCGGCTGTGCCGCCCGCTGCCATCCAGAGGTTGAGCGCTCCCAGCGTCTGACCGTTCGACACCTCGGTGGAATTCGTCAGGAACGTCTGGTTGACAGCGCGCTGCCACGACGCCGGGAGAGCGCCGATGTTCGACTGGGCCATGAGACCAGTCGTCGGGTTGGTGAACCGATCATCCGGAATGCCGACATTGTAGCTGAGCCAGGTGCGAATGCTCGGGAGGTTGTTCGGCTTGTAGCAGGTGTGGAGGAGCATCTGCGACGCCCCGGTAATCGGGTAACCCGCCGTCGAGGAGGTCAGGCCCGAAAGGACATTGACCCAGGAAAGCGGATCGGCTCGCGATGCACCCCGTGGATCGGTCCCGAAGTTGGCGAAAGCGCCGGTGGACACATCCGACTCCGGCGCAGCCACAGTCCCGAAGGCAGCACTCGCTGCAGCTGAGCTCGGCAGATTCCACACCGTCGGCGCGGCCGGCCTGTTCAGGGCAGCGGCGTACAGGTTTGTATTTCCGCTAACGGCGTTACGAATGAAGTCGGCGCCGATATAGCCGATCTTGCCGTTGTACGTGCGGCCCCCGCTGGGGAAATCGGGTGCTGCGGCGATTGCTCCAGCGACACGACCACTGCCATCGGCCATCAAGAAGAAGCCCGAGCCATTGTGGCTGCCCGGCGCTGGATTGGATTGCGGCCCACCGTTGGGAATCGCCGTTGTCGCGATCGTCGTCCCATTGAAATATTGTGTGCCGATCATGTTCGTCGTGCCGGCGAGCGGTGCGGTTGAGCTCGACGCATAGGGCGTGTCAGCGCGCTCGGTGGTGTAGATCGGCACCGCCCCCCCACGATTGTAAGGAAGGGCTTCGGCGGCCTGGATGTACTTGCCACCGCAGTGAGCCGCCATCGCACGGGTGAAGATGTCGGTCGTGCCGGAACGATCCATCCGCCCTACGAGGCGAATCGGAGCGCCGAAAGTGCTCCAGTTTGTGTCGAGGGGATCCCCCAGCGAAACGCCGCCGTTCGCCGTCTGGAGAGCAGCAGCGTTCCAGTTGGTGAGCGTTCCGTTGAAAATGTTGCAGTAGACCGCGCGGGGCAGACGCAAACCACCGACGTTGACGCCGTTGATCTGCGTCGTGGAAGCTGGGAACGTCGAGTTCACCTGGAAGCGAAGCTGAGTACCACCTACCGTCGCATAGTGCGGATTGTAGGCGATCGCGACCGGCAACACGAATTTCGGAACCTGGATCGGCCTGAGGCCATAGGCTCCAACGTTCGCGTTGTACTGCGTGATCTCGGACGCTGACGTGGGCGATTCGGAGAAGGCGTACTGCACCGTGTTCCAAGGCACAGGCCCCTGAGGGGTGACGTTGCGCCAGGACTGACGGCCGGCCCCGGATCCGGTGGGCAGATATTCTGCTTGGAAATTCGGATCGCTGATCACAATCGCGTCGCGTTCGTCCCATACGATTTCTTGAACCGCAGTGGCGCCCGCCCCGTTCAGGCGGTTGAAGCCATCGTTCGGGCCGGGAGTGGGAATGGACTGTGCCGAAGCGGCGGAGGCGAGCGCCATGCTGGCGACGGACGCCAGGAAGAGCGCGGAATGGAAACGCTTCATTGGAATTCTCCTGTTCAAAGTTGAGTTTGACAAAACGTTCACTTCTCAAGGCACAGTCCATCATTCGCCGGTAAGTATCCGGCGTTCCGTTCCGTGCTATTTCCTGGTCACGCAAAGTCCCGACCGCCAAATCGCAAGAAATGGCGCGGACCCTCGTTCTATACATCCAGGCGGCAGACATCAGGACGTGCCTGTTGCATGCCACTGGTACCCGCAGCCGGGCGACTCTTCCGCTAATATAGACGCGGATTTCTCAAGTGTCGGAAAACGACTCGATCCTTAACCGACGATGAAATGCTATCGAGTCAAAATGACAGTTTTGTTATCGTGCTGCTTGGCAAGCTATGATGATACAAAATATATTCAGTCCATTACGGATGGACATAGCAAGACATCGAATCAAGTCGGGAATTTGGTGAAACTATATTGTAGCAATACTAGAATATGCGTCGTATCTATCAGTTCCTATGGAACTAAATTCTTCCCTTTCACCGAGGGGCGCCACAGGAGGCATGGGTAGCGATAGCATGTTCCCAAAGGCAAATATTGAACGTTCCTGGCATAAAGTTCAGGCACCGCCGACGACGGAGGAGGCAGGCGACGATGCCGCGCAACCTCATGGTTTCGAGGCGATGCTGCGCGCGCGCGCGTCACTTTCGGAAGACAGCCTGCAACGCGCGCTTCTGATTTGTGGCGAGACGGGTGAGCGCCTCGACTCGGTCGTAACGCGCCTTGGAATGCTGTCCGAAGATCGAGTCGCATCGGAGATGGCGGCTCACACGGGCCTGCCGGTTGTCGATGGATCGGCTTTGCCTGCTCAGGCGGTTGAGGGTCCCGATCTGTCGGTCGATTTCCTGCGCGGAATCCGAGCGCTGCCAATTGCGGCAGACGAGGCTGCCGTGCGCGTCGCGGTGAGCGATCCTTTCGATCCGTTTGTCGAGAAGGGATTCCGCTTCATGTTCGGGCGGAGCGTCGAACGGGTCATTGCGCGCGCGAGCGACATCGATGCGGCGATAGAGCGGCTCTATCACGGCACCGCGGCGACCACTGAGGAGACGGACGGTGAGATCGACAGCGACGATCTTGAACGCCTGAAGGATCTGGTCAGCGACGCGCCGGTCATTCGCGCGGTCAATCGTCTCATCGCCCGCGCCTCCGACGAACGGGCGTCGGATATTCATATAGAGCCGAATGATGATGGTCTTGCGATCCGCTTCAGGGTCGATGGCATGCTGCGCGAATCGGCGAAGCTTCCGGTCGCGATGCGTGCTCCGCTCGTTTCACGCATCAAGGTGATGGCAGGCCTCAATATCGCCGAACGGCGGCTGCCACAGGACGGTCGGCTGCGGATTTCGGTGCGCGGTCATGAGATCGATCTTCGCGTCGCCACAGCGCCGGGGATTCATGGCGAAAGCGTGGTGATGCGTATCCTCGACCGATCGAAACTCGCCCTGGATTTCGTCACGCTGGGTTTTGACGCCGACCTTACGGCTCGGATGCGCGAGGCCGTCGCACGGCCCCACGGGATCGTGCTGGTGACGGGACCGACGGGCAGCGGCAAGACGACGACGCTTTATGCGGCACTGTCCGAGCTCAATGTGCCCTATCGCAAGCTGCTGACCGTCGAGGATCCGATCGAGTATCGCCTTCCGGGCGTTACCCAGACCCAGGTCAATCCGGCGATCGGTTTCACGTTCAGCACTGCGCTGCGTTCCTTCCTGCGTCAGGATCCGGACGTGATGATGGTCGGGGAGATCCGCGACACCGAGACGGCGCAAATCGCGGTCCAGGCTGCGCTAACCGGGCATATGATCCTTTCGACGCTGCACACCAACACGGCCGCCGGGGCGGTATCGCGCCTGCTTGATATGGGGGTGGAGCCTTTCCTATTGGGGTCGGTGCTCACCGGCATTCTTGCGCAGCGGCTCGTGCGTCGGCTGTGCACGGAGTGTCGTCGACCTTACGACGTGACAGACGGCGTGCCCGATATCTTGCGGCCGTTGCTTCATACTGCGGGTGCGGAGCGGCTGTTCCACGCAGTGGGTTGTGAGCGCTGCGGTGGGAGCGGTTATGCCGGCCGTGTCGCTATTCTCGAATTCCTGCGTGTCGATGATCCCGTCTCGCGGTTGATCCTTCACCGTGCCGATACGCCCGACATTCAGGCGGCCGGGGAGGCGGGTGGCATGCGCAGCCTGCTGGTCGATGGAGTTTCCAAGGCGGCCGTGGGTCTCACCACGGTCGAGGAAGTGCTGCGCGTCGCGAGTGGGGACGGGTGATGGCTACATTCCGCTACCGTGCGGTGAAGCATGACGGATCGAATCTTGCCGGCGAGCTGGAAGCGGCCGATCGTCAGGATGCTGTTGCGGCACTTCGACGCGGCGGTGCGACGCCGCTCGAGCTCGCCCAGATGCCGGCAACACGTGCGGATCGTCGTCCGAAAGCGGGGGGCAAGGGCAGAATTGCTGCCGCGATAAGTGTCGGCGAGCTCGCGGTACTTCTCGAGGCCGGGCTACAGCTCGACCGGGCGCTGGCCCTTGCAGTCGAGAATGTCGAAGACAAGGCGGTGGCGGGGCATCTGGCTGACATCCTGCGTGACGTACGCGAAGGAGTGCCGCTTTCGCGTGCCATGGCGCAGAAGCCGGATCTGTTCTCGCCGACGGCTGTGGCGATGGCAGAGGCGGGTGAGGCCAATGGCCGACTCGGCGAAGCGCTCACGCGTCTTGCCGGTGCGCTCGAGCAGGAAGCGGAGCTGAGACGCCTGGTCGTGTCATCGATGATCTATCCGATCTCGCTGATCGTGATCGCGGTAGGCGTCGTGCTGCTGATGTTGCTGTTCGTGGTCCCGCAGTTCGAAAGCATGTTCGCCAGCTCTGCGCAGAAACTTCCGACCGCGACGGTGGTGGTCATGACAGCAAGCCAAATGCTGCGGCGATATGGGCTTGTTCTACTTTTCGTTCTGGGAGCCGTGATCTTCGCGGGAGTGATTGCCTTGCGCCAGCCGGCAGTCCGGTATGCGCGAGATCGGTTCGTTTTGTTGATGCCTCAGTTGGGGGAACTGGTTCGGCGGATCGAAACAGCGCGGTTTGCGCGGACGCTGGGCGCGCTTATCGAGGGCGAGGTCGCGTTGCCGGCAGCGCTTGCGCTCGCGCAGCGCACTTTGTCGAACCAGGTATTGGCCGGCGCCATCGGTAAGGTCGCCGACGGGGTAAAGGAAGGCGGTGGTCTTACCGCGCCGCTTGCCGCGTCCGGTGTTCTTCCAAGGCTCGCGATCGGCTTCCTTCGTACCGGCGAAGAAACCTCGCGGCTCGGCATGATGCTTACTCGCCTTGCCGACGTGCTCGATCGGGACGTCCGCACGCGTCTCGAACGGTTCATTGGCATCCTCACGCCCGTCATCACCGTCCTGCTTGGCGTGACGGTGGCGGCGATCATCGCATCGATCATGTCTGCGATCCTCGGATTTAATGACGTGGCCCTGTCTTCGTGAAGGGAGAAAGCATATGAGAAGAAAACCCCGAAATGACGCTCGTGGTGAAGCCGGCTTTACGCTTCTGGAGCTTCTCGTTGTTCTTGCGATTCTTGGTCTGCTAGCCGCGATCGTTGGCCCGCAGGTAATCAAATACCTCGACAGTTCGAAGTCGAAGACCGCTCAGGTTCAGGCCAAGAACGTCGTCGCGGCGCTCAACCTGTTCAAGCTCGATGCATCGCGTTTTCCGACGGAGCAGGAGGGTATTCAAGCGCTGGTAAAGGCGCCGCCAAACCTGTCGTCCTGGAATGGGCCTTATCTGCCCGATCAATCGGCGATCGTGGATCCATGGGGCCGGCCGTATCTGATGCGCATTCCCGGCGAGCATGGCGATGTCGATGTCTACAGCCTCGGTTCGGATGGGCAGCCCGGCGGCACCGGGGAGGCCAAGGATGTGGGGAGCTGGTAAGAAGAGTTGCTCGCGATATCGCGCCCAGGCGGGGTTCACGCTCCTGGAAGCGCTGGTGATTCTCGCCATTCTCGCCTTGATCGCTGGAGTTGCTTTCCCAGCTGTCGGGTCCGCCTTGCGCTATCAGGCCTTTGCCGACGGAGCGACGCGCTTCGAGGCCTCGTTGCGCGGAGCGCGCGCGCAGGCGCTGCGTCGCGGCGCTGCGGTTCGCTTCCTCGTATCGCCCGACCGCCGGGCCTTTGCCCTTGGCGACGCGGTTGATCGATTGCCTGATGAGTTGCGCGGCGTGGCCCCGGATGGTGGGGTCACGTTCTTTCCTGATGGCACCGCCACAGGCGGAGAGGTGGCGGTTGTGGACCGCGTCCGAGAGCGGCGCTGGCGCGTGCGCGCTACGACCGGTGAGATCGAGCGCGTGCTATGAGCGTACGGCCTAGTGAGGCGGGTTTCAGCCTGATCGAGACGCTCGTTTCGCTCGCGGTGATCGCAGGCATGTCCAGTCTGCTGTTTGAGTCGATCGCGACGCATGCGCAGGCGGCGGACCGGGTGGCACGGAAGCGAGAGGCGATCCTGCTGGCGCGGTCACTGCTCGCGCAGGCGACAGTGCCGGAGGGGCCGGGCGAGCTAGCCGATACGGGGAGGTGGAGGGACATGTCGTGGCGGTTCACGCGCGGCGCGGTTAGTGGTGGGGCGCGCGACACCACGGTTCCTCTGCAGCGAGTGCGGATCGACGTCATGGACGGGGTGACGGGGCGTCGGCTCGTCAGCGTCCAGTCCCTTCGGTTGAGGGAGTGAGGCGTGAGGGCAAGCGCAAGCCTTTTTTCGGCCGATCGGTCGCCGGGTGAAGAGGGTTTCACTCTTATTGAGTTGTTGGTCAGCCTTGCCTTGCTTGGGATGGCTGCGGTTCTGCTGATGCAGGGATTGGCGAGCGCGGGCATCATTGCCCAGCGGGAGCGGGCTTCAAGGAGCAACATCGAGGAGATCGTCACCTCTCAACGGGTCCTGCGCGCGACAATTGAGCGATTGCGTCCTGTGACAAGGATGGATTCTGCCATTCCGATCGTCGAATTGCGTGGGACCGCAGGCGTTCTGACGTTTGTAGCGCCACCTTTTGATCGCGATGGACCCGATGCTTTGCAGCGTTTCCGCCTGACCCGCACGGCCAGCGGCGACCTAGTCTTGTACAGTGCACACAGCCGGAAGGTCGATATCGACCGGAGCGGGACCGATTTGGTGGGCTGGACTCCCAATCGCCTGCTGGGTGGCGTGCGCGATCTGTCGATCAGTTACTTGGGGCCGCCGCACCCTGGCGCGTCGCGCGTGTGGCAGGATCGCTGGTGGGATCGTTCCACTACGCCCGAGCTCGTCCGTATCCGTGTCGTTTTTGCGGAAAATGACAGGCGCATATGGCCCGATCTGTTCGTACGCCCGCGGGCGACCAGTCATGGCCCATGCAGAATCGATGAGCTGACGGGGAAATGCAGGGAGGAACGATGAGCGCGAAAGGCATTCTCGATGCCGATATGGCGACGATCGGCCGATGGCTATCCCAGGGCATGCGCTGGTGGGTCGGTGAACTGGAGCAATTGCTTCCAACCCGCCTGCGGTTCGCGGGGAGTGACGGGTTGCCGCGGCTCTCGTTCGTTGGTGACGGGCTATTACCAGAGACCGATAGCAACGGCCGGATCGGCAAACCACCCCTGCGGCCCGGCGCGCGCGTGGCGATTCTGGTGCCGAGTGATCTATGTCTCGCCCGTGTGATCGAGCGCCCCGTGCTGGGCGAAAGGGATTTGCAGCGCATGGCTGCGTTCGAAGGCGATAGCGTGCTTCCGTTCCCGCCTGGTACGATGGTCGTTGCGGCACGGCGGATCGGGTCAGGTTCCGAGCCGTCCAAAGTTCGCGTCGAAGTTGCCGGTTTGCCGATCGACACGGCTCGAGCGATTGCTGACGCGGCGCTGGAAGCAAAGGTCGTTCCGACAAGAATAGCCTTGGATGACAACGCGGTCTCTGCCCGGCCGATCGACTTCGCGCCAGCCATGCGCGAGGCCGGACTTCTGCCGAGGCTGCGTAGCGCGACTCCGCTGGTTTGGGCGGTCGTGGGTAGCTTGGTCGCCATTAACGTAGGGATTCTAGTCTGGCGGGACGTCGCCGCCGTTGAACGCCTTGAGGGGGTTGTGGAAGCTCAACAGCCGGCGGTCACCGTCGCACAGACGATCACACGGCGGATTGACCAGGATCGGGCGCTGGTTGCCGGTTCACTCGCGCGGAGGCGCGAACATGACGCGCTCGCTGGGCTTGCCGCTGTCAGCAAGGCACTGCCCGAGGGTGCTTGGCTTCAACGCTATGTCTGGGACGGTCCGAGCCTGAAGCTGACGGGCTACAAGCCGCCGCGGACCGATGTGGCCGGGTCGCTGCGCCGCTCAGGTGGGTTCGCCGAGGTTCGTTCGATGAACGACGACATCCAGGCTGAAGTGCCAGCAGGAGAGCCGTTCGATGTCGGTGCAAAGATCGTTCGGCGATGATGCGGCCGACTTCTTCCCGAGAGCGGCGTTTGCTCGCCCTCCTTATCCTTATGGCGCTCGTCGCTTTCGTGTGGTTCGCGATCGTGTCGCCGATCGTCGACGGATTTTCCGTACGGGCGGAGCGGCGCGAGCAGTTGAACCAACGCTATCTCCACAATCAGCGGACGATTGCTGCCGTGCCGCGCTTGCGGCGCCAGGCGGAGGAGCAGCGGCAACATATGGACGTCTTCGTGCTCGGCGCCGCGAATGCGGAGGCCGGACGCGAGGCGTTGAAAGAACGGCTGCAGCGTGTCGTCGAGCGGGTGGGTGGCGAGGTTCGTGCTGCGGTCGACGCGGAAGGGGAGTCTGGCTCGGTGCGCGCGGGCATCAGTGCGCGCATGACGCTTCCCCAACTCATTGCTGCGCTGGACCAGCTCCAGAATACGCCGCCTTGGCTGGTCCTCGAGACCCTGTCGGTGACGGCGAACGATGCGCTCGTGACGGGGCAATCCTCCAGCATGGATGTGCAAGTTGAAGCTTCGATTCCGTTCCGCCCTGCCGCCGCTCGATAGAACGGCCCGGCTGCCGCTGGTGCTCGCTGCCTTGCTGGCGGCGGCGACCGCCATGCAGCTTGTCTTGGTGGATGATGTAGAGTTGCCACCATCTGGTCCGGTCGGGCGAGGGGGGATGGCGGAGGCGCCAGCACCAAATCCAGAGCGTGCGATCGGCGGCACAGCAATCCTTGCACGATCGATGTTTGCGCCGTCGGGCGGACCGTCAGCTGGCGGTGGTGGCAGTCCTCTTGGTGCGATGACGATCGCCGGCTCCATCCGAATTGGACGCTCTTCCTTTGCTGTTGTCCAGGGTCCGGGCAGTCGGACGTCGCGCGTGCCGGTAGGCGGACGGATTGGCGATTGGCGGTTGAAGGCGGTTCGGGCGAATGAGGCGCTGCTTCAACGCGGCGAAGAGGAAATCATTGTCCCCTTCGGTGGGGGAACTCCCCCGCCGGCGAACGGGGCGGCCACGGGGAGTCAGAGATGAAGAACAAGCCGCATTTGCTGTCCGGGATTGCGCTGTTTGCGCTTATCCTAGGCGGCTGTTCGACGCGTCAGGTGCCCGTGCCGATCGAGGCGCCGCGACCACCGGCGATCATAGCGGAGGGTGAGCGGGCCGAAGCGCAGCTGCGTACGACGATTGTCGGCGGAGAGGCGCCGGTACCGCGGCCGCCGTCTGGTGCGTCGGCCCGTCAACCGCGCGGCGGCAATATCACCCTCAATCTTCCGCAGGCGGACGTTCGCACCGTGGCGGCGTCCGTGCGGGACGTGACCGGAATACCCATCGAGGTCGACGCCGGCGTTAACGGGCAGGTGACGTTGGTGACGCCTGGATCTGTGGCGCGCACTGAGGTCATTGGACTTTTCGAAACGGCGCTGCGGACTGCGCAGCTGGCGCTTGTGCCTGTGGGTGACGGGTTCATGGTGCGGACCGAAGCGGCGGCGAAGGCGCCGGTCGCGCCCGGTGCCGTGGGCTACGGGACGGAGGTCGTGACGCTTCAGTTCATCAATGCTGAGGAGGTCCGTAAGGTTCTTGAGAGTGCGATCCCGGGGGTGGTTTCCGATGTCGATACTGCCGGCAACCGGATCACCATTACGGGCACCACCGGGCAGCGGAGCAGTGCGCGTGACATGCTGAAGCAATTCGATGTCAATTGGCTGCGCAATATGAGCTTTGGGCTGTATATTCCTGAGCGGACCGATGCGCGGTTGATCGTTCCCGAGCTCGACAAGCTGATCAATGCTGAGAATGCGCCGACACGGGGGTTGGTGCGATTGATCACGATGGAGAAATTGAACGGCATTCTCGCGGTCAGCGCTCAGGGGCAATATCTTGAGGATGTGCGACGTTGGATTGAGATTCTCGACCGGGAGGGCGAGAGTGCTGAGAAGCGCATTTTCGTCTATCAAGTCCAGAACGGTCGCGCGCGCGATCTCGCGCGAACGCTCAACCAGGCTTATGGAAATAGCTCCAGCGAGGGCGACGAGCCGTCCGATCCTTTCGCGTCTTCCGATTCCGGTCGTAGTGGGGCGGCAACCCCGCAGAACGCACAGAGCCCATCGCGGACAAATGGCGCTCAGGCGGAAGGTGGTGACCGATCGGCTCGATCGGCCGGGTCGTCATCGTCAGATGCCGTGTCCCAGACTGGGCAGGCTCGTGAAGGCGGCGGCAAGATCACCCCCGACGAGGTCAACAATGCGATCGTCGTCTATGGTACGCCGCGCGAGTATGCCATGATTGAGGATGCGTTGCGCAAGCTCGACGTTGCGCCGCTCCAGGTGATGATTGAAGCGGCGATCACCGAGGTCACGTTGAACGATACCCTTCGCTATGGCGTCCAGTGGAACTGGCTGACGGGCGACAGCAATTTCCGGATTACCGATGGTGTCGAGATGCCTGCCGGGGCGGCGCAGCCTGGTTTCAGCTACTTTCTGTCCGGTAGCAGTATATCGGCCACGCTAAATGCACTTGAACAGCGCACGAATGTAAAGGTGGTCTCGGCGCCCAAGCTGGTGACGCTCAACAACCAGACAGCCGCGCTGCAGGTGGGTGACCAGGTTCCTGTCTCTGCCGGCAATGCTGTAAGCGTCGGAAATCCCGACGCGCCTATCGTCAATGCGATCGAATATCGCGACACAGGTGTGATCTTGAAAGTGACGCCTCGCGTCAATGCCAGTGGCTCTGTGCTGCTCGACGTTTCGCAGGAGGTAAGCGATGTCAGTCCCGGTAGCGCGGTGTCGGGGAGGGATGGAGCGATAGCCTCGCCCACTATTTCTACCCGGCGAATTTCGACTTCGGTCGCTGTCCAGGACGGGCAGGTGATTGCGCTTGGCGGGCTGTTTCGAGATTCCCAATCGTTCGGCAAAAATGGATTGCCAATCCTTTCGCGCATTCCAGTGCTAGGCGGGCTGTTCGGCAATCACGAGAACCGGCAAAATCGTACCGAGCTGATCGTTCTGCTGAAGCCCCAGGTCATTCGCACGCCCGATGATGGTCGAGCCGTGACGGAGGAACTGCGCGCGAAGCTCCGGACGCTTGAGCCTTTCCGAACTCAGGGCACTATCCCGTGAATAAGAACGAAGACGGCTATGCGCTCGTTGCGGCGGTCGCCAGCATTGCTGTCTTTGCAGCCATGGCGCTCACTGTTCTCTCGGCGACGCGGATGGGGATCGATGATGCGGCGGCCGAGCAGTCCCAGCTTCAGGCAAGCGCGGCCGCAGATGCAGGGGTGGCGCTGGCGCTGAGCGGCCTTATGGCGAGCGATGCGACCCAACGCTGGTCGCTCGACGGCAGGGAACGCCAACTCACGTTCGATGGAGCGCGACTGCACGTGCGGATTGAGGACGAACGAGGCAAGGTGCCTATCAGTGCTCTCGATGAGCCCATGGCTACGCGGCTTCTCGAGGCAGTAGGCCTGGAAGGCGACAGGCTGCTGATTGCCCGGGACTCGCTCCTCGATTGGACGGACGGCGATGACGAACCCCGGCCGTTCGGGGCGGAAAGCGCTTACTATGCGGTCGCGGGAATAAGGCCGACGAATGGCTTTCTCTCGTCGATCGAGGAGCTGGGCAGTATCCGCGGTTTCGATGCCGCGTTGGTTCAGCGGGTTCGGCCTTTCGCCACGGCTTATACCTCAAGGGCGGGTTTCGATCCGAAATTTGCCCATCCTTTGGCGATTATGATCATGGAAGAAGGCGGCTTTGAGGGAGGCCCGGCTGCAATTGATCGGGCGCGCGAACGCTCTGGTCAACGAACAGCACTGGAATTTTCGGATGCGACCGATCTGGTTGGCCGGCCGCTGACAATCATCGTCGAAGCTCGGCTGCCGGATGGTTCTCGTGCGGCGCGTAGGGTCGTTGTAGAGATAACCGGCCGATCGGAGCGTCCTTACCTAGTGAGGGCAGCAGATTGAAGGTCGGAGAGAAGACGATAATTACAGTTCGTTGAATGCGATTGGAAGGGACCGATGGTCCCAGGACGCCGGAACAAGGATGATGGCAGGTTTGAATGGCGTGCAGGCGGTTGATGAGCCTTTATCTATCCCCGCTCACGGTTCGCTCGTTCCGAGAGCAGCTGGTGCGAGACCCCAAGGCATGAAGACGGCGGGAGCGCGGCTTGGGTTCTGTTGGTCAGTGGCAGTGTGCGACAGAGAGGTGGCTACTGCTGGTTCGCCTTGGAGATCGATGGGGCCATATGGGGCCGGCTTGCCGGGCGGATGGTAGAAGATGTGCGCCCCGATCTTGGTAATGCGCGTGAGGCTGGGAGCCCAGTAAGGATTTACATAGGCGGCGTGATAGTGCGTTGCCCCCTGCACGCGAGGCGGGGTTCGATTGGCTAGGGCATCTTCTGCAACGGCTCGGGCGGAAAGCATCACCCGCTCAGGGAGCTGGCGCCTGAGCGATCCATCACAAGTGAAAGTAAACTGACAGCCGGTGCGCCGGGTTGAACCTGCGAAGACGACGTCGCAGACGGTGTTCTGGAAGGACGAACTTCTCAATCGGTTGAGTACGACTTCAGCGACGGCTTGCTTGCCCTCCAGATTCTCATAACCCGCTTCGTAGGCGACCGCGAGCGTCAGGCATTCCAATGCGCGGGAATAGTCTTCCATCGGCTCTGGGACACCCATTTGCGCATGGCTGGGTACGCTGGTTGTGAGTGCGGCCAAGAGCAAGAGGAGGCAGGCGAGGGCTTGGGGGATTGTTGGGCGCGCCGGATTCGTCAGCGCACCCTGTAGCGCGGCGCTCCGGACATATTGGTCTGTTCGGGCCGGCTTGCTTGTCAACGTGTGTCCATCCCGCGTCGAAAGTTGATCCTGACGCGTCCAAGGATTCACAAGGAATGGACACGAATATCCTGATGACAGAATCGCTATCTAACTTACTTCTTCCGTAGAGCAGAAAATATAGTCTAGCAATGTAGAGTATATATCCTATTATTGTGGCGACATTTATGGATTTGTCATCGCAGTGAAAAGGTTATGTATGACATAGAGGCGATATGATCTCACAATGGGTCGATCTAATCGACGACAGAATTATGAAAATTGTAGAATCCTGGCAGAAAATTCCATCCATTCTGGATGCTAGGGGAGGCTTCATTTCCTCATGGCTGACAACGGGAGCAGAAAGATGATTCTCAAGCTGGGCGTGGTCGCGGCGGTCTCGGCCGCTGGCCTCTCATTGTTCACGTTTCAGTCTGGCTCTGGTGTGGCGCCTGCAGGCGCGTTGAGCGTTGGAGATGCACCGGGGGTTGCTCCGACCTCCCCGGGGCAGCAGGCTGGCGCTATGATCCCCGGGCGGCGTCTCGATTGCACTTTGGGCCGGATTGCCAATTTTGATGCGAGCCGCGTTCAGGAACCATCGGAGTATGTTTTTGAAGGCCGCCATGAGTTTAGCTTGTACCTGCCGGCGGCCCCCGTTCGCACCACACCGCCGCCTGATCCCGTTGACGCCCCGGAGCCGGTCGATCCGCAAACCCGGATCATCGCAGATCCTGATGGCTTGGCGAAAGACTCGGAGAGCAGTCCATTCAACCGGGTGGTCGATGTTTGGCCCCAGCGGGTTGAGATGACAAAGCCGATCAACTCTGTGTCGGTCACGCTTATCATCATCGAGGTAACCGATCAGTCGCAATCTTCTGCTTCGATGTTTCTGACGAAGGCGAATGACGCGGCTACATTCGATCTACAGAATCTTTATTCCGGCCAATGTCGGGTGACGCTAGGCGCATCAGGGAAGGCTGCTCCTTCATGAGAGCGTCAGGGCCTGGCTAAGAGAATGTCGATGCGAACTGCATTTCTCGAATGACGTGCAGCACGGATGGCGAGGCCGCCCACATGAATGCAACATAGCCGGTATTTTCAGCCCGAACCTGTCGGTCGCGCTGGGCTGTCCTGATGTGCCGGGTGCTGCATCTAGCGGTGACTTGCCATTCTCCGCAATCACTGCCGGTCCCTTGCCTGCGCAGGTTCTTACATAACCTATTAAAATAACGACATAATCTGAATTTATTCCCGAACGATTGCCAATCGGGCGCGCTCGAGTGTCTCCAACTTAGGAGCACGATTGGGCCGAATGCCGAGAGACTGCGCCCGCCATTGCGATCTGGAAATCGAGCTTTGCCTCGATCTCGAGGTGAAGACGTTGTGGCCTTCCGCACATGGCATCTGCTGGAGACGGCGATGAGAGAGATGGCGAAGGATCTTGAAGGGCTTTCGGTATCCTGGGGAGGAAAGCGATGATACCGAGCAGCGGCGCGAGACTGGCCCCATGGCAGGTCAAGATCGCTCAGCAAGGGATGGCGGGGCAGATTCGCACTGGCTTGCGCATCGGAGAGGTTGCTGCCCGTCTCGAGCTGTCGGAAACCCATTTCGCAAAGGCATTCCGAAACTCGGTTGGTGTTGCCCCTTATAGATGGTTTCAGAATGAGCGTGTCGCGCATGCCACCCGGATGCTCGCCGATGCTCATCTGTCACTGGCCGAGATCGCGATGGAGTGCGGATATTCGGATCAGAGCCATTTCATTACAGCCTTCTCCCGGACCATGGGCACGACGCCTGGGCGATGGCGTCGCAAACGTCGTTCTGCGCCTAAGTCCTAGCACTTTGGCCCACTGCAGCCTGACACGCCGGACGATTGCGCAGAAGCAAGGCCTCCAAACTCAGTTTTCGCGGATCTGAGCGCCATTTCCCCCGAGAGGCAGTCTTCCTCGATGTCCGATTTGGGGCGTGTCGGTTGGAGCCGATTGAGCGCGCCCTAACTTGCAACAGGGCGTGTTCGACCATATATTGACAATATGCCGACGATGGTTCGGCATATTGATAGGATCGCGATGACGGCTGTAGCACGGATTCAGGAGCTGCTGGGCGGTGAGGCAATGACCGGCCCGCTGCACAATGAGCGAGACATCGTGGGCCTCGTCCGACGGGGCGTGCCAACGCAATCGGTCGATCATTTCCTGGCCGCAGCGGGTCTAACTTTCAATGCGATCGATCCCACGGTGCTGAACCTTCGTACATTCAAGCGTCGCCAGAAGAATGCGCAACCGCTTGAGCCGGACGAGTCGGATCGGCTGCTGCGCGTCGTCGCAGTTGTTGCCGCGGCCGAAGAAGTGTTCGGTGACACGGAAAAGGCGCACGTCTGGCTTAATCGGGAAAACCGAGTGCTTGGGGGCGAGACGCCACTTGCCATGGCCGACACGAACCATGGCGCGCGTGTGGTCGAAGCATTGCTGGGACGGATGGCACACGGCATCGCCGCATGATTGTTTATCGGTTGTGCAAGAAGGCCCATGTCGCATTGGACGGGGAAGGCGCCCGCCTATGGGGTGGTCGCTGGAACTCGCCGGGGCGGCCGATGGTCTATACGGCTGCGACCCCAAGCCTGGCGGTGCTTGAAGTTCTCGTCCACCTTGATCTGCCAGGCGAGCTGCTGCCGGACGATCTGCGACTGCTGACGATCGAAATCCCGGAGACCGTCACGATCCACAAGCTCGATCCAAGTCCCGCCGATAGCAATGCTTGTCTGTCTGCCGGCGACGGGTTTCTTAAGGCCGGCGACGCGCTGGCCCTGCTCGTCAGGAGCGTGGTCGTCCCGCAGGAATGGAACACGCTGCTGAATGTTCGGCATGCAGAGATGGGCCACGTCAAGATCCTATGCGACGAGCCATTTCGGCTCGATCCGCGTCTTATGGGTTAGGTGCCCGCGCCAGGGGACGACCTCCTACGGAAAGTTTTGAGCTACTCGGTGCCATATCTACGCGTCGGAAAGGGGGAGCGTCGCAGTATGCATGGTCTCAAACCGGCCGCGTGAGATGATAGGCCCCGTGCCGAATTTCTTAATCTATTGAACGGTTTGACGGGTTTTGTCCGGAGCTGACGTCCGGCCTCGTCAAGATCAGTTTTCGGTTTGCCAGTTTGCGGTCGCTCAAGTGTCTAATGATTATGAGCTGGCGCGCGGACGTCACGCTGCTCGCTGGAGAGTTAACGATTGGTATCAAGGGGTAATGCCTTGGTACGGATCGACGTGGCGCATTCCTGTGCATCCTTTTCAGGGGAGATGCTGATGGCGCATGATGCTTTGCCGGCAGGCGATCAAGCTTTCATCGAAGACAGATTTGGAGACGTCCCGGGCAGCGACGCGAATTCCGCGGTAGGACGCCGCCGAAGCCGGAAAGGAGCGAAGCTCGCGCAGTGGCAGCTCAAGAAAGCGCAAGAATTGATGTTCGAGCAACTGACGGGAGCCCTCCAGGTGATAGAGATCGCACAGGGGCTTGGTATGTCGACCATGCATTTCACCAAAGCCTTCAAGAATACGGTCGGCATTCCGCCCTATGGCTGGCATTTACGACAGAGGATCGCGCGATCGGCGTCGCTGTTGCATGATGATGCTCTGACGCTGGCCCAGATTGCTGCCGAGTGTGGGTTCTCCGACCAGAGCCACTATACGAAGGCATTCCGGCGTCTGCTCGGGATCACGCCGGGGAAATGGCGCCGCACGCTGAAGACCGGGTCGCTACGCGGGGACGAAATTATCAGGCTGAATCCGGTCCGCTGACTGTGCAGTTCCATAGATTGCCCGCATCGCCCTACAATGCTGCCGGATGCGGACGCCGGCGCTTTACAAGCGTTCCGTATAACCTCCCGGTCTTTCTTCTGCGCGCCGGTTCACCTGTCGCTCAGTGGCGCTGCTGCTTTGCAAGTTCGCTCAAAAAGTCGCGGGAGAGCGCGGAAGAGGGGTTCCCGCTGATCCGGTCGATAGCGAGTTGCAGGTGCGGTATGGCATCTTCATCGTTGATGCTATCAAGGATGCCCAACGCTTCGATCATATACATGAGCGCTTGCTGCTTGGCCTTAGCCACCGCGTCACATTGTTCCTTGGGCGCAGCGCGGCGGCGCTTACGGCCGAGGCCGCCACCGCCTGACTCCATTTCCTGCAAGCGCTTTTCGACGATCAGATCGATAGCCATTGGCGAGAGCGTCAATTTTGCTGCCGCACCTTGCTGGTCTGATGCCGGGGATGTTTCGCCATCGGCAGGCTGGATGTGGCTATGGCTCACCAACAGCTCGAGAGCGAGTTTGAGATGGGGCATGGCTGCAGAAGCCCCCGAGCGCAGTTCTCCCAGGATCAGGATCGCATCGTTCACGGATTCGGCAGCGACGCCGCTAAGAAACTCGTCGCTTTCCTCATTCTCTTCGTTCGATTTGCCATTGTCAGGCGACATACCCATGATTGGTCCTGTTCAAGCGTGCGAATTCATATCCGTCGAGACATTCGGGCAGCCGGAAGCGCGTTCCGAAATTGGAAGCGCAACAGCCCGAAACCGGGCATTGGAAACCTGAGACTCAGTTCAGGCGCGAACGCCTTTAGGCCGGGGCCTTGGACATACGCGTCCGCTGCCCGGTAGCCAAAGCTGGCCGGCTCTGAGTCATCAGGAGGTTTCCACGCCCCCACTCGTGTCTCCACGAGCGGCAGCACCGGTAGGCAAAACCCTGGGCGAATGCAAGAAGACAGCCCATCCGACACGTCCAGAGTCCCGTTTCGGGATCATCGACCTAACCGTTGTGGCACCCCATTAATACGTGGTCGTCGCTTACGTCCTGTACCTCCGATGGCTGTGGAATGCCGAGTTTAACTAGGGAAAACCCTTGGTCGGTGCGGTGTATTGCGAGGTTATGTCATGTCCATGACTCGTGCTGGACGCAGTTTTCTGCATTGAGGCTCGTCAGTTCCGTTCCGGGGCTAGGCCGAATCAGGCCGAGCCTGATCGGAAGGAGCTCTAGGACGCGGGATAGCAGGACCCGTGTTCACCCTTTGCCCTGGCATGATCGCGGACGTTTCAAGAAACGCGCGGTGGCCCAGCTCCTTCCTGATTGGCCTTCCTGTGGTTTCACGCAGTTGGATCGTCGGCGCGCCGATGCTCTTTGGTCCCGCATGGGCAGGCGGGTGGTGCCCCCTGTCGGAGTTGAGCGCGCGAGCAGGGGGGCGTGGTGCGGAGGATTGCACTGCAAAAAGAAGGTGATGGACAGGAGTGGGCGCGATCAGGCCGCGCGGCGCTGATTCCACGCATGGACATCGAGTGCTTCGTCGATCGTCTCGAAGAAACGCAGTGTGTTGTTCGCGAGTACGGCACCGCGCTGGCAATAGGCTCGCAAGGTTTCGGACGCATGGGATACCATCACCAGCGTGCCTTCGCGCCGGCGGCCGGCGAGCGCCTCGTGCGACCGCTCGCGAAAGCGCTCGTCGCCGGCTGCGATGACTTCGTCGATCAGATAACAGTCGAAGCGGATGGCGAGGCTGATCGCGAATGCGAGGCGCGCGTACATGCCCGAGGAATATGTCCGCACGGGCTGGTGGAAATAGGTGCCGAGCTGCGCGAAGTCCTCGACAGAGGCGAGAAGCGGAGCGACGGGCCGTCGATAAATGCGCGCGATGAAGCGGGTGTTGTCGGCGCCAGTGAGGCTCGTCTGAAAAGCGCTGGTATAGCCGATCGGCCAGGAAACGCTCATGCCGCGCCGGATTGCGCCGGCCGTGGGATGCTCCACGCCGGCAATCAGCCTCAGCAGCGTCGACTTTCCTGCTCCGTTCGCCCCACAGATGCCGAGAGAATCGCCTCGGCGAATGGTGAAACTGGTATCGCGCAGCACGACCTTGTGCAGGTTGCGCGCGTGATAGGTCATGCCGACATTCGAGAAGCGGATCATGGCACCCGTCCATTGCGAAGGAGAGGGGGATCTCTTGGCAGATTTGAGTCAGGCTTACAACTAATTGTTTTCCAATGTGGAATAAAATATAAGTATAAATTCACCGGACAGGTAAATTGACAGAAGCGCTCAGCAATATAGAGCGCCTCGCGCGCCTATACGATCCAGCGTATGTTCATCGCGTTGAGACGTTAAACGGCGGCGCGCCCGTGCGCGTGTGTATCGAGGGCCGGATGCTCAACGACGGAGAGGGCACGGGCGTCAGCACATACGCGCGCACGCTCTGCAATTGTCTGAGTGAGGCCGGTGCCGAGGCGTTGATCCTGGGCGATGGCGATGGCCATCGACCGCGCGCGCGCGCTTTGCGTTGGCTTGCTGCGACGCGACGCGCTCCGCGGTTGGCGGCAGCGGCCAACGCGCCCGACGCGCTGATGGTGCCGGATCTGTTTCGTGAGGCGCAGGTCTTCTTCAATATGCACGGGCGCACGCTGCCAGTAGCCTTCGAGGAACCGCCGGTGGTGATGCACTGGACTTACCCCGTTCCGCTCCATGTCGTCGGCGCTCGAAATCTTTACACGATCCACGACCTCATACCGCTGACGCACCCGGAGCTGACGGCCATCCCGGAGCAGCGGCACGCTCGCATTCTCTCTGCGATTCTGCGACGGGCGGATCTGCTGGTGACGGTCACCGAGGCTATGCGGTCCGAGATCGTCGAGCGCCTTGGTGTCGATCCCGAGCGAGTGGTCAGCACGTGGCAGGCGGTGGATGCGCCCTTGCAGGCCGATCCTTCGTTGCCGACCGGGATCAGGACGGGGCGCTATTTTCTATTTTGCGGTCGGGTCGAGCAGCGCAAGAATTTGGCGGCGATCGCCGCAGCCCATGCGCTCAGCGGCTGTGCGCTGCCGCTCGTGATCGTTGGCCCGCGAGTGCCGGGCGAGGAAAGTCTCGAGGAGCAGCTCGCGGCTTTTCCGGGTGTGCGACGGCTCGCCTACTTGCCCCGCCGCGAATTGCTTGGGTTGATGCGCCGGGCCCGAGCTTTGCTATTTCCCACGCTTGCCGAAGGGTTTGGCTTGCCGATTGTCGAGGCAATGACCCTGGGCTGTCCTGTGCTGACAAGCGACCGAGGGGCGACTGCGGAAGTCGCCGCCGGCGCGGCCCTGCTGGTTGACCCTGCGCGGAGCGATGCAATCGCCGACGCGATCGGCAGGCTCGAGCGCGACGACAGTTTGTGTGCCCGCCTGCGGAGGGAGGGATTCGCGCGCGCGCGCTATTTCACGCCCGAGCGCTATTCGCGGCGGCTTCGCGCGCTCTATGCGCGGGCGCTTGCGCTCTCCGATGGCATGGAGAAGGTCGGGTGAGCGTCCCTTCGGATCTGCGGATCGGAGTAGATGGCTTTAACCTTGCACTCCCGCACGGCACGGGAGTGGCGACCTATGCGCGAACCCTCGCAGAGGCGCTGCAGGGCCTCGGCCGGCGGATCGATCTCATCTACGGGCTCGACGTCAATCCGCGAAGTGCGCGGGAACAGCGCGAGACATTGTTCTTCGCCGCCTTGGCCGAAGGCCGGTCGGGCGAGGAGCCGCCCGAGCGGGTGACGGCTTGGGGCCAGGTGCGTCGCTCGCTGCTCAGCCCGGCGGCGCGCGATTTGGTCGAGGTTCCTATCTCGGGCCGGGTCGTTCGCCAGGGCGTCGCCGCGCGCGTCCCGTCGTTCGACCGGCTGTTCACCTTCCACCGCCTGTTCTGGATCGGTCGCCGCTATCTGAAACGATATGGCCGGCTGCTACCCGTCCGCATGGTCGAACCGCCTGCAATCATGCACTGGACATATCCCGTGCCGGTGCGCCTCGTTGGTGCTCGCAACATCTATACGATCCACGATCTCGTGCCGCTGCGGCTTCCTTATCTCAGTCTTGAGGACAAGGCCTATCACGAGCGGCTGCTACGCGCGTGCATTGCCTCGGCCGACCAGATTCTCACCGTGTCGCAGGCTTCGCGCAACGACCTCATGGCTTATCTTGGCTTGGCGCCCGAAGCTGTTACCGCGATCCACCAGGCGGTGCCGGGTTTCGCACCAGCGGCCGAAGCCGAGATCGAGGCGCGCCAGCTGCGCTCGCTGTTCGATCTTGAGCCCCAAGGCTACTTCCTGTTTTACGGCGCGACTGAGCCCAAGAAGAACGTGGGCCGCCTGATTGAGGCCTATCTTGGAACCCCGATCGACAGGCCACTGGTGATCGCCGGTCCAGCGGCCTGGCATTCGGAGAGGGAACTTCGGCTTCTGTCCGGTGCGCACGGCAAGCAATTGACGCGGGCCGAGAAGGTTCGACGGATTGACTATCTGCCGACCGAGCATCTGGCTCTCCTGCTGCGCGGGGCACGTGCGCTCGTGTTCCCGTCTCTCCACGAGGGGTTCGGGCTTCCGCCAGTCGAGGCGATGCGCGCCGGCGTGCCGGTGATCGCTGGCGATGCGGGCGCCTTGCCGGAGATCACCGGCGGAGCTGCCTTGCTGGTTGATCCCTATGATGCAAGCGCGATCGGCCGCGCCATGGTCCGTCTCGATGGCGACGCCGACCTGCGCGCCAAGCTTGTCGCGCTTGGAAAGGAACGGGCCGAGGCTTTTGCGCTTGGCCCGTATCGGTCGGCTCTTGATGCCTTCCACGCGCGCCTGCTCGAGCTTCCATCCCCTGCCTTGTCCGGAGTTACCGCGTGAATTCGTCCCCTATCCGCATGTCTTGCCGGCTTGCGATCGTCTTGCTTCCTGCACTGCTTGCTGGGTGTGCCTCACTTTCCTCGAGTGGTCCGACAGCGCGCGAGATCGTTCATGCACAGCGCGACTTGGGCCGCTTCACCATCGTCGAGGTGAACGAGTCAGTGATCAGCGAGATCGAGGCATCGCCATCGACTGGCCGCGGCCGTCTTGCCGTGCTTGCAGGGGTCGGCGAGGTAGATCGCATCGGACCGGGCGACATCCTTCAGGTCTCGGTGTTTGAGGTCGGCGCAGCCCTGTTTGGCGGTCGGAGTGGTCTTTCCGATCCCACGGCGCCGGTAACGGGATCGGGCGAGCAATTGCCACCGGTGGTTGTCGGACGGGACGGTGCGATCACATTGCCCTGGGTCGGGCGATTGCAGGCTGCCGGTCTGACGCCTGACGAGCTTGGGGCGTTTCTGACCAACCGCTACCGCGCGAACTCCGAGAATCCGCAGGTGATGGTGGCGATCCGAGACAATGTGAGCAATACCGTCGTTGTCCAGGGAGAGGTCAGGAGGCCTGGGCGCCTGCCGTTGACGCTGGCGCGCGAGCGTGTCCTCGATGCGATCGCGATCGCTGGGGGGGCGGCGAACCCGGCCGCCGACAGCATGGTACGGCTCACACGAGGCGAACGTTCGGCGGAAGGCCCGCTCAGCGTGATCGAGCCAGGATCGATCGATGATGTCGAGCTTTTGCCGCAGGATCGGGTTTCGGTTGCGTTGCGGCCACGGACATTCACGTTGCTCGGCGCTGCCGGCAAGCCGGCGGAGATGCCTTTCGAGAAGCCTCGCGTGTCGCTGGCCGAGGCACTGGGGCGCGGCGCAGGGCCCCGTGAGGAACAGGCTAATCCAAGTGCCGTGTTCGTGTTCCGTTATGAGCCGGCCGAACTAGACGGTTCGCCTGCCGAGGGTGCGGTGCCGGTGGCCTATCGCGTCAATATGCGCGATCCTATGTCCTATTTTCTTACCCAGCGCTTCGAGATGCGCCCCCGCGACGTCGTCTATGTCGCTAACGCCGACGCCAACATCCCCACGAAGGCGATCCAGATCCTCAATCTGTTCTTCTCGCCTTTCTACACGGCAAGAGTTCTGACCCGATGAGCAGGGCCGACGAACCGGCCCCGCCGGAATTGCAGCCCCGCGCGGACCACCCTCGACGTCCGGGCATCTTGGACGTTAGGCGCGGGTTCCAGCTATTTCTCGGCCGTGAGCTGGAGAGCGTGGCCGTTGCCGGCGTGCACATCGCGAATGCACCCGATGTGTGGGATCTCGTCGAAGCGATCTGGGGGTCGCCAGAGGCTCGGAACCGCCGGTTGGCGGAATCGCTGCGAATTGTTCGGTCGGCACACGATTTCGTTTCTCCAGAATGCAACGCAAGTGCGCGGCAACTTGATGACCTCTACCGCAGCACATTTGACCGGTGGCGCCAGCACGGGCTTGGCAAATATCACAGGGAGCTTTCCAGGGACGAGGTTAGGTTTGGCGCACGCAGCGATCGATGGAATCTGGAGCATTCGCTTGAGCGCGGAAAAACGGAATGGGCCGACCTGCAACGGATGCTGGGCCGTTTAGGATGGCGAGGCGGATCGGCAGAGGCGGTCACGGTTGTTGGGGTTGAAGCCTTTCGGATGCTTGGGGCGGGGCGGCAAACCGCATCGCAATTGGTCGCGATCGAAATGCTTGAGCGGGATGTCGCGCGCGGACATCGCGCTGAAGAATTGGCGCAGGCGCAGGCGGCCCAGCTGACATGTCTCGCAGACCTACCCGGCGACTTGCCGGCGACGGCTCTCCTGTACGCGGTCTCTTCCCTGCAGTACGCACCGCCCCCAGTCATCATTGACCTGCTGCGGCGCTGTCTCGGATCCGTGACCATCGGTGGTTGCGCTGTCGTCCAGCTGCCTGCCTATCTGCATGGCTACAGCTTCGACATCGTGGCCTATCTCTCGGGGGATGATGAGACCGTCTGGAGGGAATTCCACTGCATACCTCAAGCCGAGATTCTCTCGCTCTTCGCGGGGAAGGGTTTTCGCCTTTTGGAGGTGATACCCGACGAGAAAGCCTCGATTTTCGGGTTCTCCTATACCTATGTTGCCGAGAGAATTGGAGCTGGCACGCGGCTATTGGTTTCCACTGGCACCGCAGAACAGGGATACGCGCCGGATGCTGGCTCGCACAAGATCAGGAAGCCCGTTGAGGGCACCGATCTAGGCGATCTTGATGCCTTTATCGTCTCAGAATGGATCGTGCAGCTTCTTTACCGCTCCCTGCTTGGTCGTGACGCGGACTCTGAGGGCCTGGCCCACTACGCGAACATGATCCGACATGGCGCTTTGCACGATCAAACGCTCACGGCAAACCTGATCGGGTCGCCGGAATATCAACAAGCTTCAGGTGCGATAGCGGCGGGCCATGTCGAAGTGGAATCGCATGGCTGCCGGCTCTTGATGCCAGCGGAGCCAGTCCCGAAGCATGGCAATGAACCATGGGCGCTGCCCTATATGCTTGACGAATGCCGCCCCGGATCTGTGGTTCTTGATCTTGCGGCGGGCAGGGGCCTGTTCAGCATTCCCGCAGCTAAGCATGTACGGCCCGAGGGGCGCGTCTATGCGATCGAGCCATGCCCATTAAACTGCCAGATTATCGCTCATAACATCACTTTGAACCAGCTGGACAACGTCGAGTTGCTGCCAATCGAGCTCGCGTCTCTTCTCGGGGACGAGCGGGCGGGGCGATCCTCCGCGATCGGCGGTAGCGTCCTTGACGATGCGGGATCGGCGGCATTCTCCGATTCGAGCAGCCGCGATGCCGCGCCTGTGATCTCGCTCGACCGACTGCGTCCGCTCTTGCGCAAAGTCGATGTGATCAAGGTGAATGCCACGGATGGCGAGTATCGCGCATCCTTGGGAGCGATTGAACTCATACGCGGTGACCGGCCGACGATATTCCTCGAATACGCACATCTCCTTCAGGACGGGCTATCTGAGACGCTCGCCACTGAGGTCCTCAAGCTCTTTGCAGAGCTCGGCTATGGCTTCGAGATATTGCACCGCGAGCAACCACGTCAGCTGGTTGGCTCGGGCCACGTGGTTCAGACGATTCATCAGGCCTCGAAGGCGTGGGTCCGCGCGGGTGGCAGCCTACTGCAGCTATGCCTGCGTCCTTTGAAGTCACCCTTTTAGCGTCTGTCTGGGGGCCTCAGAATGAACATATACATTCACGCAAATTGCCAGGCTTCGGCGATCGCGCGCATGCTCGCCGACAACTTGCCAGCCATCTCCATTAAAAGCCGGGAGGCGCACGTCATTGACGTTGCGCGCGATCGCGAGGCCTTCCTGGTCGACATCGCCGAGGCGGATGTCGTGATCTGCCAGCCGATCGCAGACGGATATCGCGGCGTGGACTTTCTGTCGCTGTCCTATGTGCGAGATCACGTCACGCCGGGCACAACCGTCCTGACCTTTCCTTCCATTTTTTTCCGCGGACACCACCCGCAGATTTTCTATGCACGCGTCATCCCCAATGTTCCCGGAGCGCCACCGTATCACGACGCCCACATTCTCGCCCTCTATGCCGATGGTCATTCTCCTGCGGAGATCGCGGAACTGGTCGGAAGCGAGCACTTTCTCGCTCCCGAGTTCGTGAAAGCCGAGGCAGACCAGTCCCTGCGCGACCTTGCGTTGCGCGAAGAGGCGGCTGCCATCGATCTTCCGCTCTCGGCTTTCATCGCTGAGCACCTGGCTGAGGACCGTCTGTTCCACACGATCAATCATCCCCAGCCGCTGCTTTTCGCTCAGCTGTGTCGGGCCGTCTCCGAACGCCTCGATCTTCCTTGGCCTGCCGAGCGACCGCCGCGGGACTATCTCAGCATTCCGTCGTTGCCGCTCTATCCGTCGGTCAAGGCCGCTCTCCAGATCGACAGCCCAAGGGTGAGCTACCGCCTTCGTCATGGTGAGTTTTCACTGCAGGATTATGTGGCGTGGGTTACGCCAACCTATGACGAGGCTGGCGGGCCTGCCGTCATTCGACGAGAAATTGCCGGCAATCCTGACCTGCAAGCCTATCTTCAACGCTTTGCCAGCGTCGCTCGCGCATTCGGGCCATTGCCCCAGCTCTCCGCCCCCTTTTCGAGACCGAACCCTATGGCAAACCAATGAACGAGATTTTTCGAGCCGCAAGCGAGCTTGCCGCGAGCGACCTGACGAAAGAGGCGCTCATAAAGCATGCGTACAATATCTTCCTGCTTCGCGATCCGAGCGATGCTGACATCGCCTTTCATGCGTCGAAGGAATGGGAGCATAACGAGGAGTTCATTGGCGCGCTCGTGGGCAGCGATGAATTCCGGCAGCTCGCGCGCATGGGACACAATTTTCTTCTGGCGCCGAGAATGAGAAAGCGTGTTCTCTTGTTCGGGGCCTATGGCAACGGCAACATCGGCGATGCGATCCAGGCCGAGTCTCTGCGCCGCCACCTTGAAATCGTTCGCCCGGACCTGGAGGTCTGGGCCTATTCGGAGATACCCGGACGCTATCCATTTCGGCATGACCGTGTGCTGCCGCCAGGCGCCTTCCTCCGAAGTCCGGCGGTAAATCAATTCGATGCCATCATAGTTGGCGGCGGGGGCCTCCTATCCCATCCTCATGCACCGCTATTCGACGAAAGCTGGCAATCGATGGTGGCCGTGCCTGTCGTTATTCTGGGCGTCGGTGCCAGCAAGCCGGTCTGCGAGCGAAGCAAGGTCCTGTTGCAAAAAGCCAGCTTTATTTCTGGTCGAGACACCTCCTCGATAGATGCGCTCAAGGGCTATCGGGACGACGTTCAGCTGGTGCCCGATCCGGTTCTCTGCGATCCATTCTACCAGAGGAAAACCATCGGCCAGGGCAAGCTGTTCGTCATCAAGCACGGCACCGAAAAGGAACTTGTGGCGGCAAGGCAGCACTTCGATCCGAAGCACGATGCCGCATGTTTTATTGAGCCGTCGCTCGACATCACCGTTTCGCGCCACTTTCCCGAGGCTGTTCCCATTTCATCCGTCGATGATCTCGTCGAGATGATAGACGCTCACCATCTGGTGATTTCCACGCGATATCACGGGTGCATTCTGGCGATCTTGAGGGGGAAGGCCGTCGTCGGCATCAGGGAGCAAAAATCAAAAGAGCTTCTGGCGCGCTACGCCGCTGGCAGTCGCTTCTATCCAAGCTTCTCGGTCATGAGCGGAACGGACATTTCGACTGACGGGAGCAACGACCGGCTGTTGGCTGATGATCGTTTTGCGCTGCTCGCGGCTCTCAACACCGCGCTTCGAACTGCCGGACTTTAGCACCTGCGCTATCCTGAGTCCGCTTTGGCCCACGCAGTCAGCCTCCATTTTGTACACCTTCAAAATGCACGATTTGGTGCCATCGGCTCAGCCATGTATGATTTGAAGGGGCACAGATTTTGGAAGGAGGCCGCCATGCCCCGCGTCGCCGGCGAGGACAACAAGTGAATGAGCCTGCGGATCTCGCCGGAGGCAAAATCGCGGACGCGCTACGGCATGCCGACATGACGAACTTTGTGACGCAAGCCGCCTTGCGCGAGGCCGATGCCATGATCGCCAAAAGCAGAGAAAATCGAGCTTTCGGAGCGGGACTACAAGAAGGTTTCTGACCTGATCGATAATCCGCCGGCACCCAACGCCAAGCTGAGGGCAGTGCTCGCTGCGATCCCTACCCTCAAATGACGTTACCGGCGCGGCATGAAGCAGCCATCAGCAAATCGCGTTATCGTAAGGCCGTTGACTGCGGTGATGGAAATCTCGACGAATCTTTGACGAAATATGCCCGTCAGGCGCATGAAAGCGGCAGCGAAAAAAGCTTCGCGCGATTGACGGCGCCAATCCGGACAAGATTCTCGGTTTCTATAGTATCGGGCCTGCGGAGCTCGTCTTCGACCAGATGCGGGACGCATTGCGGAAGGGTCTGTCACGGCATGACGTGGGGGGAATTTCGCCTTGCGCGGTGCGCGCGAGGTCGCAGCGTGCAGCGTCAGCGCTGGCCGCGGAGACGGCGGATGAGGCCGTAGGCCTGAGCGGTGTTTTCGATCAATCCCGGGTCGCGTAGAAATCGACCATCGCGGCGCCAATTTGTGCTGGGAAGGCCGCGAGTTTGGATATGTCATTGCCCATATCCACCACGCCCTGCTTCCTCTGGGTAATGGCGACGAAGCGGGAGTAGCCACAATCCCGAAGATATTCGAGATAGGTTTGCGGGGGGACACCTGAAAACTCCTTGAGCAGACCCGGTGCATATTCTCCGATGATCGGCGGCACCGCTCTCCTCAGCAGGGTCGACGCACCGAGAAGCGCTCGATAGTCGAAACCGTCGATGGCTATCCGGATCAGGTCGATCTTCTGACTTGGCGGGATGATCGTGTCGATCGTGCGCGCATAAACAATCGGGGTCTCCGCCAAGCCTGAAAGTTCAGCATGCGTGACGTCTTTGGACGTCTGGATTGCGTCACGCTGGACTAGGGAGAGGAAGCCATCCCCGTCAGCCGCCGCGAAGGGCAGCACATCGATGTTCGAGAGATTGTGCAACGCGATGTTGGCGAGCAGGAGGCGCACGAGCCGAACGTCGGGCTCAAGAGCGATCACACGCCCCGTGGGCCCCGCTTTCCGCGCCGCGGCGATCGCGAACGCACCGAAGCCTGCGCCGATATCCAGGACGGACGTGCCGGATTGCAAAACGCTGGAAACGAGACCTCTGAGATGGGGCTTATAGCTTTCCGAAGGATGGGCGTGGAGTTCTGCGGGCGTCTGCGGGGTCGGCGCGTAGAGATTCATTCCGTTGAGGGTGATTGGGGTAAGCTGCGTTTCGGAGATCGGCGTGAGTTCAGGAGCGGGCTCCATCCCCTGCTGTTGCCGCGCCTCATATTCTTTGCTGGTGCGGAACAGTTCAACCAGCTCGGCGACGGTCATTCCCGCGTGGACGCGCTTTGAAAAAATGCCGAATCCGGCTTCGTCTGGCAGACGCCGCAGGAACAGACGGTAGCAATACCACAAGTCATCGAGCGTCGCGCGCGCGCCCATTCCCAGGCGTGCGGTCTTGTAGAGATCGAGTGCGGTGGGCGGCTTTATCGGCGTCGGACGGGAACCGGCTGCGTTTACGACCTTCAGCTTGTCACCGGCCGAGGCGTGCTTGCTCGTCGTGTCCGCGGACATGCTATCCCTCCTTCCGGCCGAGCATTCAGGCGTCGGCATGTGCGGGAGCTGGGTTCTCGACGATTGGGCAGTCACCATCCGCTTCGCGATTGAACGCGAGTTCCGACAGATTGCCGAGCGCAACGGCCTCGAGCAAGGCTGCGCGCGCCTCCATGTCACTGGCATGGCACAGGAAGAAGCCGGCAACGCCAGTCGAGACGACACGCGGGTCGCCATCATCGGTGACCGTGCGAAGATCGAAGCTCGATGCGCCCTCGACCGTCAATCTGACGACATGATCCTGCGGGATCGTGTCGATGTCGAAGTGAATCCATTTGAACGCGCCTGGCGGCAGAACGCCCTTTTGTGACTTGCCGTCGACCAACGATACTGTCCACGGGCATTCACCACGCGGAAAACCGTGCAGCTGCACATAGAGCCGCAAGGGTTCCTCGACCACGCTCGGCACGCCGATCTCGAGCGTGGCGCCCATCGCCTTCGTCCAGCAGCCCCAATTGTCCGGGCCCCACCAGCTAGAGCCGGAGCGGAAGATTTCAGCGGAGCGCATGCCTCGCCAAATTCGTGTGTCGAAATTCCGGACGATCGGATGATAGGCACCAAGCGTCGCGAGTGGTGCGGGTGCGACTGAGGCCTCAGTGTCACCATCCTGTTCGGCCCAAAGCTGGACGGTGGCGGTCAATTGTGCCGCGATGTCGCTCCATGATCTCGGGACAAAGCCGCGCCGAATCCGTTCTTCCTTCTGGCTGAGAAAGTCCTTGTCGAACATGAGCTGCTCAAGGGCGGCGGTGAGGCGGGAGGGTGAGCCAGCCTCGAAATAGTGTGCGAACTCCCCGCCGGCTTCCGGTAACGAGGACCCATCAGAGAGAAGCGGCACCTTGCCGTAACAAAGCGATTCCGTGACCGGAAGACCCCAACCCTCATAGTTGCTCGGGTAGATCGTGAAGCGACACGAACGATAGAGCAGATCCAGTTCCGCGTCGGAAAGGCCGGACAGCATGATCACGCGGTCGCGCAACTCCTCATTTGCGGCGAGCCGGGCATAGACGGCATCGTTTAGCCATCCCCTGTTGCCGACGCAGACCAGCTTAGGCACGCGTCGCGCGCCGTATTTGCGAATGAGATTGATCCAGGCGTCAAACGCACCAATGTGGTTTTTGCGGGATTCGACCGTGGAGACGAACAGTGCGAAATCCGAACGCCCGATGCCCCAGTCCGACAAAGCCTTTTCCGTCAATGGCCGAGCGACGGGTTTGCGAAAATCTGCATCGAGGCGAATGACGATCACCTTGTCCGGCTTGACGTCATGTCCGAAGACGGAGGCCACCTTAAGCAGATCGCCCTTTGTGGCTTCGGAGTTCACGAAAAAATAGTCGGCATGCTCAAACGCGCCCATCGCCCAGCTGATGAAGTCCTGGGTAAGCTCCTTCGTGCAATGTTCGCTCGCCATGACCGGGATGAGGTCATGAACGAAGGGGGCATAGTGAATGCCGTATTTTGCCTTGGCTTGGCGCACGTAGAGAAAGTAGTTCTGAAGCCACCACGACGTCCCTAAGTTGACCAGAAACGCTCCGTGCGGGAAGGTCATCTCCTCGGACATCGTCATGGCGAGGCGCAATCTGGTTGTCGCCGCGATCCATTCGGCGGCGTGCCGGTCACCGCTTTCCAGGCTGAGCCGGCATAAAGTCAAGAACATGGTCTGCGGAATCGCGACCCACTCGTCGCGACTATCGAGGAAAGCACAGACCGTGATCGTCTGGCCGCGATTGTCTCGTAGCGCGTTGCGGATCACCTCGATCTGGACCCGTTGGATACCGGTCGGAAGTCGGGCGTTCGAGAAGTAAGATATAAGATCGGAAACGTCGAAAATGATCGCCGTTCCCTGAAGATCGGTATTCTCGCGACTGCCGCCGGATTCGATATACGGCCCGAGTTCTTCGAGGAGAGCGCACATCGTGTCGAGGAGAGGGCGCTGGTCTCCGGTATCCTCCTGTCGGAGTGTCTGGGCAAGCGCGTCGAGCGCCGTGCGGGCGTGCAATGCAGCGTTCTTTACCGGATCGGGTTGATCAAGCGCGAGCTCGGCGTCGAAGTCGATAAGAGCCATGATATCCTCGGGCGTTATCTCGATGTTGTGGGCCATGAGTGCGAGGAGTTCCGCCATCGCGTCGGCATTGGCGGGATCTGACCGCGCCGCGGCGAGATAGCAGCGCGCCGCCTGCGCGATCCGGCCGCGCTCCTTTTGAAGATGGCCTAGATGCAGGTGGGGATCTGAGGCAGGCTGCAGGCGCAGCGCTTCGTTGTAGGCTTTCTCCGCAGCTTCGTAGTTCTCGCACTTACGCTGCATATGGCCGTACTGGATCCAGACGTGTGCTAGGGTGGGATCCCTGTCGAGCGCCTCGCGGAAGAGCCGCGCCGCGTGCTCGTGTTCGTTAATCTCACGCGCGCTGTTCGCCTTACACAGGATGGCATGCACCCCAGGGGATACCCGTACGCCAGCGGATTTTCGCACTCTGAACTTGTCGATGATCATGGCATTTCTCGCCCTATTCTGCGTGTTCGCGCACGCCGGCCAGGATCAGCCAGCCAATTGCATAGGCAAACATGAGCCCGAACAAGACGATCGCGATGATGGAGAGGCGCTTGGGATGCAGCGCCTTGCCCGGAAGGTTGGGTTCGACGACCGGCACGATGAACAGCTGCTGTTTGAGCAGTTGTTCGCGAGCGGACTGAAAGCCGGCCTGGGCGGCTTCAAATTGTTTGGCGGCCAGTTGTTGGCGCATCTGCAGACCCTCATACTCCCCAAGGCCGCCGGCGAGTGAATCGCCAGGCCCGGCCAGCCGAGCCTTTGCGGTCCCGACCTGTCGTTCGAGCGCCGCCAATCGGCGCGCGGTCGCTGAATATTGCGGAGCGCTCGGGGGCAGAACTGCGGCCATGGACTCAAGCTGCGCGCGTGCTTGGGCGGTCTGCTGCTGGAGCGTCGTGACAAGCTGAATCTGAGCCAGACCCGTCTGGTCCGGGCTGACGTCGCGGCGGGTTTGCCGGAAAGCAGTCAGTTCATTCTGGGCGGCTTCGACGAGGGTTTCCGCTTCGCGGACTTGCCGTGTCGCCGATGCGAGGCCCGCATCGAACATCCGCTGGTTGAGCAGGTTAACGCGCCGCTCCCCGAGCTTCAGGAGATCGCTGGCAAGGGCCTTGGCATCTTCCGGCCGAAAGCTGCGCACGGACAGTGTCGTGATGCCGGTGTCGGTCGCGGTGAGGATATCGACCTGTCCGCGATAGTATTTGTGGAGGGTCTCGGGCTGAGGGTCTGCGAACCACAGCCTTGTCGCGGGATCGGCTTCGGGCCTGCGGAATATGGTGATGAGGCGTGGGCGGCCGAGCGCATCGACGGCGTCGTGCGACAAGAGATAAGCGTCAACGCTATGAACGTCCGAGTTTGTCGCATTGCCCGCTACGCCGAGCATTTGCCCAAGACTGTTGAGCGACTCAGTGGGCTGAGGCGTCCGGACGATAAACTGGGCCGACGATTCATACTGATCAGCCGCCACCAGATATTCGAAGGCGGCTGTCAGCAGAGTGGGCAGAACCACGACCCACACGAACGGATGGAGAAGACTCCTCCAGCCCCGTCGGCGCGGCGGTTCGTCGGAGGCGAGTTCGTCATCGTCGACCTCGGCTTGAGGTTGTGCCCATGCTTCCTCGCGTCGAAATGGCGAGAGGAAAGGTGGGTGAAGACGAGCCTCGGATGCCACGGCTTGCTCCTTGTCGTCCGGGGGCTGCGTAAGCGGGGGTGTAGGGTGAGCTGTCATCGTCTCAGTTCAGATGGACGTGCCGGCGAAGAACGCGCAGCAGGAGGAGGCCGAGCACGGTCAGGGCCATGCACCAGCCGATGATGTAGAGCGGATTGAAATAGGGGCTGTCGTAGCTTTTGAAGACGCCGCTATGGACCATCTCGAAGATCTGGTTGATGGGCGACCAACTAAGATATGTCCGGTACGGCTGTGGGATCCATTCAAGCAGGAAGAAGGTGCCCGACAGGGGCATCATGATATAGGTCGCGGGATGAACGAACTTGCTGAAGGCCTTGCTGAAGTGGACGCCGGTGGCGATGCCCATCGACAGCGCGAACGCGAACCAGGTGAGCAGGACGATTGCCGCCATCAACCGCAATGGGCGGGCGGGCAGATCGGCTAGCCCAGCGGCCACGGCCAGGCCATACAAGAGAGCCAGCGCTGCAGAGGTCGCAACCAGCTCAAGCAAGGCACGAGAGAATAGCAGATCGAAGATCGTCACCATTCGGTGAAAGAGCAGCGGTCTGTTCGCTCCGAGCGCGGATTCGGACCGGTTGATGATGGCGCGGAATATGATGAAGACCATGTAGCCGGTGAGTACGAAGGGAATGATCCGGATGCCGGAACCGTGATGCCCTCCGTCATTGCCCGCGTGAATGAGCGCAACGGCCGAGGCGAGCAGCAGCGGTTCGAGCAGCATCCACAAGGACCCGATATTGTCCCGGCCGTATCGGGTGTGGAGCTCGCGTATGATCAACGCGCCGATCACATGGCGCTCGGCATCCAGACCATCTAGCGTACGGGAGCGGAAGTGGCGCGCGGGCCCGGCGTTCAGCATTGGGCGACCTCCTCCGCCAACTCCAGCACGGCTTCCACATGATGCTCCCAGGTAGTTGGTGACCAACCTGACAACCGCGAGATCTGGGCCGCCCGGCGTGGGCTGATATCGCTGGTGTAGGCGAGAATGGCTTCGCGCCACGCAGCACCATCGAGAGGGTCGAGATAGTCTGGAACATCGCCACCGGCCTCGCGATGCGCCGGCAGGTCGCTGGCGATAACCGGCACCTGAGCGGCAAGTGCTTCGGCGACGGGCAAACCGAAGCCTTCGGCGAACGATGGCATGAGGAGCGCGCGTGCGCCGGAAATCAGGTTCCGCAGTTCCCCATCGGGAATACGATCTAGTTCACGGACCGCCCCGCGCAGCATTTCGCAACGGTCGAGCATGTCGATGACGTTCTCGTTTTCCCAGCCTCGTCGTCCGACGATGAGCAGCAAGGGAGATCGTTCGCGACCAAGTCGTTCTACGATTGAACGCCAGACGTTGAGCAGCAAAAGGTGGTTCTTGCGCGGCTCTATCGTGCCGAGGCACAGGAAATACGGGCGTCCTGCTTGCTGGACAGCACTGGGATTTTGGCGTTGCTCGACTCCGAGAGGTGCAACGCGCATGGGCCTCCCGTTCAGAACGGATCCGCAGGTCTGCGACAACGCATTTAGCGTCGCCTGAGAGTTCAGGAGCACGCCATGTGCCTGCATTTCGATGGTGCGGATGCGCTCGCGGTGTCGGACCGCACCGCCAGGACGCGCGAACTCCGGGTGTGTGATCGGAATCAGGTCGTGGACGAGACAAATCAGCTTCGCCCGTTCACGGGTGACCTTGGCCGCCATTCGCTCGGGCCGGTCAAGATGATTGGGCGATGGCTGGATAAGTATACGCGGCCGAGACGCGGGCGGAATGGCGTGGGGCCGTAGGCGCCAGAACCAGCGCGTTGCCTGCCGATGGCGCTCGGTGCGGCTTTCATATACGCCGATGGTCTCCCAGCGGTTGCTGGTATGATCGAGGAATGCACGGACTTCGGCATGGCGCAGTCGGCCATAGAGTCCACTTGGATGGACCGCGGCGAAATTTAGTCGTTCGGGCGCGCGGGCAAGAAGTCCGCGCGCATAGGCCATCTCGACACGATCGACACCGGTCGGGGTTGGATGGAGCAAACGCGCCAACAATCGCGAAATGTCGAGCACGAGTTCGGGCTGCACTCGCGCGGTTCTGAGCAAGTGGGGGTGCGATCCGCCGCCTGCCGGCAGGGTTTGGTCGAACAGCTTCATGCGGCTTCCATCGTGCAGACGGGAAGGCACACAGTCGTTACACCTTCGCCATGAAGGCGCTTGAACGCTTCAGGCAAGAGTAACTCGCGTGCTGCGGAGCTACTGAAACCACCATGGAGGAGACAGCGGGCGACAAGCACGCGGCGGAACGCATCATAGAGGTCGCCGTCGGGCATGGATGGAGCGATCCAGAAATCCTCGAGTGACCCCTGGTGGGTGATGCCAGCGAGATCGTAGATAGCCGTGCCCAGGACAATGACGGGAATGCCCGAGGCAAGCGCCAACGTTCCGGTCGTGCTGTTGACGGTCACGATACCCGCGGCCGCACCGACGATTGTGTAAAGATCTCCATGTTCGATGAAAAAGACGCGCTCAGCGATGTCATGCTCGCGGGCCATTGCCGCCACGATGCGGCGCCAGGCGTGGAGGCCATTATCGAGCGGGTGCTCCTTGATGAGCAGCACGACCTCCTCCGGCGCATGGGCGGCAAAGGATCTCAAAATCGACTGCAGAGCGTCCTGCATGCCTGTGAACGGCGAGTGGATGCGGATCTGGTGGTCGGAATCGAGCTGAAGCGGCAGCAGGAAATAGCGCCTCTGACCGAGGCGGCGGAGGGCGACGGCAGAGCGAAGCCGGGCGACGGGTCGTGTGACCACTCGTGCCGCCCATCCGCAGAACTCAGCGACGATCGGATAGGGCCGGTGTGATCGATAGCCGCGATAGCGCAGCGTCAGAAGTAGGCTGGCGAGGAAGTATCCGAGCGCTTCGGATGCGCGTTGGCGGAAGCTGGGCCGCACTCGCGCGTGGTCAGGGACAGATGGCAGCGCCCGCGCGAGGCTCCTATAGACCTCGGCCGAGCGCGGCAGGCTAGAGTGGCCATTCACGCCGTTCCGTTCGAGCGTGACCCAATCCGGACGAATATAGCCTTCCTCGAAGACATGGACCACGATGCCAACGGCGGCGGCGCAGGCTCTGGCTTCGAGATGGTGCTGCCGACAATCACCAAAGAGGACGATGTCGGTCACCCGTTCGCGGGCGATGACATCTTGAATGTATGTGGGCCATGTCTCGATCGTGCCGGTGAAGTTGTAGGCTCTGCCCTTCCAGTCGAACCAGTCCCCTCCATTAAGGTTGACGCGATGGCAGCGGTGGCCCGCCGCGAACAATTCGCCCGCAAGCTGCGAGAAGAAGGGACCAGGCGGCCCCTGCAGAAAAAGAAAGGAGCGTTCGGTTAGCATGCGTTCACCAATGCCTGCCGCGCGAGGCGGAGATGGCCCTGGAGCATGCGCAGTTTCTGGAGAATGCCGGGTCGGGGCATACAGCCGGTGGAAAGCCGCTGCGCTAGTATTTCGGGCGGGCAGGGCAGACGGGTGACTGGGTCGAGATACCGTGGGTAGAGAATCAGCGTCGCGGCAACGAGTTGCTCAAGCGTGAGTTTGCGCCTTCGTCGCTCGATTGGAGAGGCAAGATCGCGGGTCAGCCCCCAGCCGGCGTAGAAGGGGTGGCCGTGGGTAAATACCTCGCGGCCCCGCAGCAGGGCCTCAAAGCCGGTCTGCGATGACAGCACATGAACGGCATCAACCTGTGCGAGCAATGCATCGATCGGGGCGTGCGGCAGGATCTGGTCGACATAACGCAGGGCTTCAAAGGAAGGGACATGGCCAAGTCGTAGTCCTGCAACCACGTCGGGATGGGGCTTGAAGATGATGAAGGCGTCCGGTTCGACCTCACGTACACGACGCAGCAGGTCGAGCGGGCCTGTTACGGCAGCGCAGCCGAGGCTCACGCTTCGATCGTCGGCGACCTGCCCGGCGACGAGAACCTTCCTGACGCTTGAGGGTAGGTCGGGACCGGTTGAACTCCCGGCCGCATATTTGGTGATACCATGCATGCCGATGAATTCGATGAGCTTCGCGGCGCGAGCGCAGATTTCCGGTCCAAGCTCGTCGTTGGCGAGGAGATGTTCGAGATCGCTGGTCGTACGCGGATCATAGTAGATGCCGGTACGATCGACGACGATGGAGAAGGGAAGGGTGAGCCGAGCTCCGAGCCCGGCTGATCGGATGAACCCGTCTTCGATCTGTATGAGCCGGCCTCCGGATGCGCGTACTTGCTGGCGAACGGCCCATTTCACGCGCGAAGGCCAGATAGCGATGGCCTGTTCTGCCGAGGGACTGACCTTCGATGGCCTTCTTGCAAATTTCGGCACTCTACCAGCCCAGAGGAATTTACCCAGCACCTCGCGCTTCCAAGCGGTTACGCCACAGACGAAAGCAATTTCGCGGTTCCGGTCGATGATGCGACGCCATTCGCCGAGGATTTCGATCCATTTTAAGAGCGTGATGGGCTGTGCAGTCCAAGGGTCAAAATAGTCGAACGACGCTAAGCGAAGGTGGAGCGCATCCAGCAGTGTTTCTCGTGCATATGGCTGCCGATCGTCTGGACGAAGGACCGCGCGACCTGCTGCGGCTGCGAGTAGGGCTATCTCATCGTCGGTGTGCGCGAGGATCGGAGCACCTGCCTCGATCTGCGGCCACGGATCGAGTCTTGTCGGCGTCGCGCCATGCGAGCGTTGGTCACCGATGCAAGCGGATTGCCAGAAGCTGCCTCCTACTCTGGCCTCTGCAATCTTTATCGCGACAGCACCAATGTCGTCGGAGTGCGGCGCCGGCAGGGTAGTGCGTCCACGCTCGCGCAACCGTGGACGCGCGAGCGGTCGTGCACCGGGAAACGGAGGCATTCGCAGGAGCGCAACCCGGCCCACGGCCGGTCGTTCGCCCGACTGCGTCCGGAAATTCACGATGCTCCGATCGTCCAGGATTGCTCGGCCCCCCAGCATGAAGCGCGCCATGGCGCGCGGTGGTGAGACTATGGCGCATGTCGGCGCCCGATTTGCCTGCGGAAAGCCACAGTCACCCACATGCAAGCGTGTCGCTAGGAACGGCGTCGGAAAGCGGTGAACCTGCGCCGCCGCCGTGGAGCGAATCGAGAGAAAAATCATGCCCGAGACCGAAACGAGCTCCCCGCCGGCCCAGCCATTGTTCTACAAGTCTCTGCGGCCACTTGATGCCAGCGCGCATTCGGCTCTGCGCCTCAAGGAAGGCGATTTTTCTTTCACCGCGGAATCGCCCTCGATCCCGATCGTAGTGAGCGAGTTCGCTGAGGCTTCGCGTCATTTTCCAGTCGTTTTCGCCGCGAACGATGCGACGCCGCTGGCCGTTCTCGGGATCGATTTGCGCAATGTTTTCGTCGAGAATGGCCGTTGGGCGAAAGACGTCTACATTCCCGCCTATGCACGCCGGTACCCATTCGGCTTCCTGCGAATCGACGACAGTTCGCGCTTCATTCTCGGTATTGATTTTGGGTGTGAGAGCCTGACGGAAACGGAAGGCGAACCCCTGTTCGAGAAGGGCATGCCCGCTGCGATCACCCAGCGGGCACTCGGCTTTTGCGAAGCCTTCCGCAACGAAGCGGAGGCGACCCACGCGTTCGTTCGGGCGCTTGAAGGCCGCGATCTTCTAGTCGAACGGCGTGCGGACGTTGTTCTCGCCAATGGCCGCAATCTCGCACTGGACGGATTCAAAGTGGTCGATGCCGAACGTTTCGCCATACTTGATGCTCCGACGCTGTCGGAGTGGCATGGTCGTGGCTGGCTCGGGCTTGTCACCTTGCATCTCGCCTCGCTCGACAGGTTCCGAGAACTCTTGGCTCGTCGGTCGGCAACATCCGACGACACACCTCCGCTGACCATCGAGGACAAGCCTCAGGCTCAAGCAGAAGAGCTTCAATCGAACGAAAAGGACTCATGATGTCACGAATCCCGATGATGCTGGCGGCTTTGACTGTTGCCACAATGCCCGTTCCCTCGGTGGCGCAGTCGACCGGGGCGCAGCAAGGACTCGGCGGGCCCGTGATCCCGGGCGTGTGCTTGCTATCGCGCGAGGCGCTGTTTGCGAACGCGGCTGTTGCCAAGGTCGCGACCGCTCGTCTGAGCGAGCTGACTCGAACGGCGCAAGCGGAAATCGATGCGCAGCGCACCCCGCTGGAGGCCGAAGCGAAAGCGCTGCAGGACCTGCCGACCAACGAAGCAAACAATCGCCGACGCACTGCACTCGAAACGAGCTGGACTGCCCTCCAACGTAAGGCTGCGCACAACAGCCGCGAGATGGACGCAACACGGACCAAGGTGATGCAGCGGATTTCCGCTGAAGCGGAGCCGCTGATTTCGCAGGCCTACACCAGCAAGAAATGCGGCCTTCTGCTGGATCGCAGTACGGCGCTGGGCGGCAATTTCACGAACGACTTGACGGCAGAGGTTGCAAGGGGTCTCGATGCGAAGATCCAGACTATCTCCTTCGAGCGCGAGCGACTGCCCGAACAGCAGCCATAAGATATTCTCATCCTCGTGCGTCGGCGAGGCGGCTCCGACCGTGGTTGAGCTTACGGAAAGGCAACGCAGTGTCGGGAAGGAAGTCCAGAGCCTCCTATATCACGGCGGCGCAAGGGCGTGCACGGTTGCGTGGTTGGTGGGGTATGACCTGCGGGCTTACGATGTTCGCGATAGGCTTGGCTCTGGAAACCTACTATCTAGGCGCTCTTCTTGATTGGCATAGCCAGTTATCGCACCCCGACGAGGCTCGCGTCGCCCTAAGAGGGCCGATTAAAGAATGGTGGGTATTACTGGTGTTCCCTAGCATCCTCCCGTTCATGGCGGCGGGCGGAATAATGCTGAACACGGTCATCTGGTTGATCCCTCCCCTGCGCCGAGTTTCGGAAAAGCCAGGAAAAATAGATGTCAGCCTTAGCTTCGGGTCGATGCAGAAGGGTCTCTTTCAAGGGCTTATTTGGACCTGGTGGACGATCCCCTTGGGAGTAGTCGTCGCTTGGCTTATGCCCTAATCGCCTCTGTAGGAACGATAGTTTGGCGCGCGGCGATCAAAGGGACCCTCGGCTGCCAAGTTAAAGTGCTTTCTGGATGATGATCCCGAACGAGGTGCTGACGAACCCGTCGATTGCGAGCTTGAGGTGAAGCGGGTCACCGAGCTGCACCGCTGCATTTTCTCCCGCATCGTGATGCCAGGGCGGCAGATCGATGAACCAGTCCATCGGTTGCGACCCCATGTCGAAATCGAGCTCCTCAACCTTGTGTCCTTGGCTTCGCAGCCGTGTCGAGATCGCTTCGAGGTGGCGTTGCTGGAACAGGACCGTGATCCAGTTGTCCACGGTCGGTCCATCATTCTCGACGTTGAACTCGAGCGTATGAACCGCAAGGCCGCCTGGTCGGAGCGTAGCGAGCGATGCTTCGATGAAGGCCAAACCCTTGCCGATGCTCCCGAGATGCTCGAGCGCGCAGATTGACCAGCAGAAGTCGAACCCGGTAAGGCTGGCAGGGATCGCGTTCATGTCCACATCGCGGTGCGTGACCATACGCGCAAATGTTGCCTCGTCGACAAGATCGGGGTGGTGTCCGCGGCGTTGCGACAGATGCTGACCGGTTTCAAGCCAGCCGCTTGCTTGTGCTTCTCTTACGGAGACGTCCGTGGCGGTTACATGGATCCCAAGCGAGGCCAGATAGCTCGGAAGCGGCTCCGCGCCGCAGCCAAAGCCCAATCCCTTTCTCCCCTGGCTAAGATGGCCGTGCTCGTAGAGCGCCTGCAGAACGTAGCTGAACTCCCAAAGCTTGCGGTGGTAGATGATCGCGGTCTTCAATTCGCCTGCCCAGTGCCCGCACCAGTCGCTCTCGATATCGGCCTGCACGCAGGCCTTCGAGCCCAAGCCGACAGGCGCTGCCTGCGTCTCCGGGCGCGCCGGCAGCGCACTCGCCATCCGCCGCGCGAGATCATAGCCAAACGCCTTCATGTTGAGTTCGAGAATGCGGACATGCTTCACGATGTCGTTGAGCGCATTGAGATTGGGCGCGCCGTCCTCGCGGACCAGTGCGAGCAGCCGGCGTAAAATGCGGGCCTCGATCTTGGACCGCAACGACACGCCTTTCCTCTCAGTCGGCCGCAGGATAGCGGACGAGGCTATCCTTGATCCGCGCGTCAAGTACGATCAGCTCCGCGACCAGCGCATCCAGCCGATCGAGCGGCCATGAATTGGGGCCATCCGACAGGGCTCTGTCCGGGTCGGGGTGCGTTTCCAGGAACAGGCCCGCGACGCCTGCGGCGACAGCTCCACGACAAAGCAACGGAATGTGACGACGTTCGCCGCCCGACTGTGCCCCAAGGCCACCCGGCAATTGCACGCTATGGGTGGCGTCGAAGACAACGGGCGCCCCGGCTTCGGCCATGATTGCAAGGCTGCGCAGGTCCGTGACCAGGTTGTTGTAGCCGAAGCTCACACCCCGCTCGCAAAGCATGAAGCGATCCGGATCATGGCCGGCTTCCACCGCGGCGCTGCGTGCCTTGTCGAGCACATGCGCCATGTCCCAGGGTGCCATGAACTGCCCCTTCTTGAGATTGACGAACCTTCCGGAGGAAGCGACCGCCATGATGAGATCGCTTTGGCGAGCCAGTAGCGCTGGCGTCTGCAGGACGTCGACCACCTCGGCGACGGCCCGAACCTGGCTAGCCTCATGCACATCGGTCAGAACCGCAAGGCCAGTTTCGCGGGTCACACGTGCGAGGATTTCCAGACCCTTGTCGATACCCGGACCGCGATAGGATGAAGCGGACGTTCGGTTCGCCTTGTCGAACGATCCCTTGAAGATAACCAGCATGTTATGGGCGCGGGCGATGTGTACGAGACGGTCCGCGATATGCAGCGCCAATTCGGCCGATTCCAGAACGCACGGACCTGCGATCAGGAACAATGGTTTGTCCTGGCCAATGGGCATTTCGCGCAAGATCATGCGTAGAGGACTTTCCTCGCTGTCACGCGATCCCTCGCAGGCCGAGAGCATGCTCGACATACGGAATGTCCCATGGGTTGTTGATCTCCCACAGACCGCCGGCCGGTTCTTCAATCTCCACCATCCGCACGCGGATACCCTCGTCGAGAAACCGCAGCTGTTCCAGGCCCTCGGCCTGTTCGAGAGGGGTTGGGTCTACCGCTGCGTAGTGCTCCAGGGCGCGGCGCCGGTAGGCATAGAGACCGAGATGTAGGAAGATCGGGCATTCTGCGCCGCCCCCGCCATGCGGAAGAATACGCTTCGAGAAGTAAAGTGCGTCGCCGGCACCGTCAGCGACAACTGTTGTCGCGCCGACCCGCCCCGCAGCTTCATCTGCACGCAACCGAGCAACGGTCTCTGGCGCGCAGCGCACCATCGGTGTCGCTACCATCACTGCTGGATCAGCCGCCATCTCAGCAATTAGTCTTGCGACAGCATAGGGCGGCGTGAGCGGTGCATCGCCCTGCAAGTTGACGATGATCTCGGCGTCGAGCGCTACTTCTCTAACCGCGGCAGCGCAACGCTCGGTCCCGTTGAGGCACATTTCTGAAATTATGGCTGTTTGTACGCCGGCTGCGCTGGCTATCTCGGCAATCCGCGGATCGTCTGTTGCGACTAAGACCCCGCATTGTGCTCCAACCGCTCGCGCCACATCGACGGTTCGAGAAATCAGAGGCCTTTCAATAGCCGTCGCTCCTTTGATCCGTGCGAGCGGTTTGCCTGGGAAACGCGTGGATTCGAACCGCGCTGGTATGATGATTGCCGCCTGCATTCTAGCCTATGCCAAGTCGGAGCAAGTCGTGGATATGAACCAGGCCAACGACGCGGCGCTCGGTCTCCGCATCCATCACGAGAAGCGAGGTGATGCGGGAGTTGGAGAGCATCTCAAGCGCATCGCGCGCGAGCATGCCCTCGAGCAGCACACGCGGATTGCGGGTCATGACTTCGCTGGCCAATGCCTTTCCAAGAGCATCGGCATGACGTCGGATATCGCCATCGGTGATCACACCTTCCAGATTCCCATCGTCATCGACAACGGCGGCGACACCGAACCCCTTGTCGCTGATCGTCCCGATAACTTTGCTCATGGGATCACGCGGTGTGACGATCGGCATTTCAACGCCGCGGTGCATAAATGCCTCGATGGCAACAAGATCGAGACCAAGTCGGCCACCTGGGTGAAAGCGTAGGAGCTCTTCCGCCGTTGTTCCCTTGAGCTTCATAAGGGTGATGGCTAGGGCATCGCCGATTGCCAGCATCATCGAAGTGGAGGTTGTCGGAGCGCTTCCGTAAGGACAAGCTTCGGGTCGGTCTGGGAGAAGGAGACAGACCTCGGCCGCATCCGCAAGCCGGGACGGCAATGACGATGTGATCGCGATAATCGGAATGTCGAACCATCCGGCATATTGGATGATCGTGCCTAGCTCACGAGTGCTTCCGGAATTCGACAGGATGAGCAACGCATCGCCCTTTCTCAGCACGCCGAGGTCGCCATGGACGGCTTCGCCCGCATGAAGGAACAGGGATGGTGTGCCGGTAGCCGATAGGGTCGAGGCGATCTTGCGCGCGATGTGCCCGGACTTGCCAAGCCCGCACACGCATATGCTGCCCTTGATCTGCTGCAGTGTGGCGATCGCGTAGCCGAAAGATGGGCTGAGCTCGTTTCCCAGCGCCCACAGCGCTTCGGCTTCGGCCGCGATGACGGCCCGGCCCATCGCCACCACTCTGTCAGGGCCCGCTGAATAGGCGAGACTCGGAAAAGTCGTGGAGTCGGACATTTATGCTGGTCCCTCGGGGCAGGCCTGGATCGTCCCTCCCGCCTATCGGGTTGACCATCGACTTGTAGCTGTGGCTTTCCGCAGTGTTGTCGAGGCGGCGGGGACCGATGCCCAGTGCCGGCGGAGCGATTGACAAGGCCAAAATTCAGCCACCTCATTGCATCCATGTCAGGTTAGATATGGGATTTCGTCATGGGTCGGATCGGAATAATTGGCATTTTGCTGGCCACGGCAGCTGCAAGTGCAGGAGAAGCGAACGCACGCACGGCAGTCGTAATAGGGCTAACGGGTACCAGCATCCCGCCTGAGGCCGAGCGCGACCCGGGCACTGACACACCGGCCACTTTCAAGGTCCATGATCTTTCGCGACGGTGGGTCGAACATCGAATGCAGAACGAGCTTCTTGAGACTACCCAGCAAGCGCCCGCAAGCCTGCCGTCTGTGCCTCTCGGACCTCCTGCCGTCGTTATACCTGGATGGATGCAGCCAGGCCCCAGCGTAGGGACTTGGAATGCGTCAGCGGCATGCGGATCGGCGACCTACCGGCCTTCCGGGCTACTCGGCTATGCAGGAGAAGCGCGGCGCCGCTCAATCTATGATCAGGTTCACGCCGTCGCTTGCGCCCATGGCCTGGCGACGGATCTCTTTGACGCCCTGATCATTCAGGAGAGCCGTTACCAGCCAAATGCGATCTCGTCGAAACAGGCCTACGGCTATGCTCAGCTGATGCCCGATACGGCCCGCGGGCTCGGTGTTGATCGTTTCGATCCATTCGACAATCTGCGCGGCGGCGCCCGCTATCTGAGGGCGCAGCTCGACCGCTTCGGCGTGGTCGACCTAGCGTTGTCCGCCTACAATGCAGGGCCGGGACGGGTGCGTGACCGGGTTCCGGAGATCGCGGAGACGCGCGACTATGTGGCAAGAGTGCTGCGCAACTGGCAGTGGTTGCGGGGCCTGAGGCCAAGCATTCCTGGTGAACCGCATCTGATGACTCTCGACGCGCCGCCGCCGGGACGCACCGCCGCCATGCTTTCGTTCTGATCGCGTCAGTCCTGCAAGTCAGCAAGGGAAGCGCGACGCGCAGCGGTCTCGCTCATCCCTTTGATAATGCGCTGGATAACGGATCGGCGAAGGACACCAGCCCATTCCAACCGGACCTCTGTGCCGTCGACCCCTTCGACTTCCTCAAGCGAAGTCAGGAGGTGCATCGGCAACTCCCTGAACATTGCGGAGAGCATCGTAATGAGTGTTGCGTAGCGCTCGGAATAGAGCAGATCGGGTTCCCGGATGATTTCCACGCAAATGACGGCCAAGAGTATGTCGATGTCGAGGGCGTCGAGAATTTGCCGAAGTTCATCAAAGCTGATGGGCGTACGGCGCTTCGGATCGCCGTGGAGTAATTTACCGAGCCGCGATTTGTTGATGCCAGTACGCATGGAGAGGCTTCGAATGCTAACTGCATTCTCACGCCTCGCACGCGCAATGAAGGGGATATAGTCCCATTTCTGCCCGCCAGGCGAAGTTCCGCTCACATGAGCTGGCTCCATCCACTCGCCGCCATTTTCGTGCCAAGCCATAAATTGAGCCCCCAAGGATCAACTCGGGACATGTCAGTCAATCACAGGACGAGGGACGAAGCAAGCGAACGGAATCGTTTCCTTCTGATTCTTTGATCAACGCTTCTGCGATTGGGAACACGCCAACGGCACCTCACCAGCCTGATCCGGGGAGTAGGCAGCAACGTCAGCCCGTTGGATTCGCAACCTTTCGGAGCACTTCTGATGCGCGATCGGCCGCAATTGAATCGAGAAGAACAAGCGACAGCGTGTCTTCAACGAGCAATCTCTGTCCCACTTTTTCAGACAACTGCTTCTTGATCGCGATCAGACCAACCGCGTCTTCTCTCGGAAGGCTCAAATAGATCTGAACATCGCCTTTGCTAGGAATTAGCCGCAAATGATCGCGCAAAATTGCGGGATCGTGATCTTCAAGGATCGGCGCGCTGTGAACACGGTCGATGACGAGCTGGGCCAGTGACTGGAAGCGTCCGGTAGCATTTGAATGCACGCGGATCGCTTCAGTGGCGAGCTGGAACAGCGGCGCCGATATGGAGAGGGCATAGCCGCGCGATCGTCCGGTCATCGTCTCGATCCAGTCTACCAATAGCTCCACCGGCTTTACAACTCACCATAACACGAATCGGATTAATGACAGGAAAACCCTGATTCGCCGCGTCCCTAACTTCGGACACCGTGTCCCGGAATTGAAAGCGACTGTCCTTGATTCCGGGACAGAGTGGACGGGAAAGTCGGACGTCCTGTCCCCGGAATAAGGACAGCAAAGCACCTTCACCATAATATTTTTCGCTTCGCACCGGTTATCGGCCCAGGATCGTCGGTCTCCGGTTGTTGTCTCAAGTCTCCATTCGCACCGTTCCTGCGGGTGCCAATTCCGCACCGACCCCGAGATGCGAAAGGGAAGATGAAATGCAACTCGCTCAGCAACGGCGACAGCGCCTCGAGCTCGCTCTGTTCGCCACCATCATGCTCGCAATTATGCTGTTCGCCTTCACCGGCGTGGCTCATGCGGGCGCTGATGCCACTTTCAACACCGCACTGACAAAGTTCACCGACTTCCTGGAGGGCTCCGGCGGGAAGATCATCACCGTCCTGTCGCTCGCTGGCGGGATCGTCGGTCTGGCCTCGGGACGGTTCAGTCTCGGCCAGGTCGCGATCCCGGTGGGCGTCGGCGTGGGCGCCGGCACGGGCATTCCGATCGTCACCTCCACGGTCACCGCGACGGTCTGACAGTCGAACACGGGTTGCCGGCACTTCCCGAGCGGAGGGCCGGCCAACAGGAGGGTGGTGTATGGCGGCCGATACTCACGTCATTCCGGCGCATCTCGATGATCCCGAGCTGATCGGGCTCTGGACGCTGGACGAGTTCCTCGCGATGGTCATTCCCTTCGCGTGGGGCGTTCTGACCCAGCATATCCTTATCGGTCTATTTCTGGCGTTTGCTGGCTGGTGGGGGTTGAGAAAGGCGAAGTCCGGACGCGCGGCCTCCTGGCTGATCCATCTGGCCTATTGGTATCTGCCGACGGGCTTCCTGGGTCTCCGGGCGACACCACCCTCCTACCTTCGGTTGATGGCAGGCTGACATGGAGCTCGGCTACAGCCACGCACAGGGGCAGCGCGTGCTGCGGCAGCGCAACCTACTCGCACTCGCCGTGCTGTTGCTCAGTGCGTTGGTCATCGTGCTGTTCCTGATCGCCTCCGTCCGCGACCGCGAGGTCGTCCTCCAACCTGTTCTGCGCTCGAACCTGACGGTCAGCAGCGCCGGCGTGTCGAAGGACTATCTCGAGATGATTACGCGCGACGTGGCGGTCCTCACGCTGAACCGATCGCCTCGCAATCTAGATTACTGGATGAACGAGGTACTCGAGATCACGCATCCGGGCGCGCAGGGTGCGCTCAAAGGCGAGCTCCTCAAGATCCTCGACGAACAGCGCGGCTCAAGCATCTCGCAGACCTTCACGATCCAGTCGATGAAGGTCGACCCGGAAGCACTGGTCTCCGAAGTGACCGGCGAGCTTCAGACGATCGTCGGCAACCGCGTCATCTCACTCGAGAAGCGGCGCTTCCGCTACACCTGGGACTATACCGGACTCAGCCTCAAGCTGGTCGGCTTCGGCATGGTTTCCGACAAGCCCGAGGAGAAAAGCTGATGGCAGTGTGGGTGATCTGCGCGCTTGCGGCGGGGATTGTGCTTGCCGCGCGCACCTACTGCCTGGCCAGCCGCTGCGTGGGCATCGTGCTTGTGGCGATGGGTGTGAACTTCGCCTTTGCCGGTCCCGCCTGGGCGGACCAGACGGTGATGGCGGCTGATGGATCCAAGGTCGAATGCTCGGCCTCGTCGCGCGACCTCACCCGCATCAGCCTTGTCGAGGACCAGTTCGCATCAGTGTCGAAGGTATCGACCGGCAATCCCAGCGATGATTTCACCGTCGTCAACGAGCCGGTGCGGGGCGATATCTACCTGTCGGTCCCCGAAGGCTATTCGCGACCGTCGCTGTCCTTCTTCGCGACGTCGAAGCGCGGCTACGTGTACAAGCTCGTGTGCCGCATCGCCGGCGAGGACGCCGTCCAGATCTTCATCTCCAATCCGGCGATCGCGAACGAGCGCACCGCCGTGGCCGCGCCCACGCGACCTGAGCCGCGAGAAGAGGCTGCCGCACTTGTCCAGGCGATGTATGGGCAATCGGTCATCGACGGCTACCAGATGCGCCAAGCTGTGCGCAGCCCGGTCAATGTCGGCACGCTCCGAGTCCAGATGATCGCCGAATATCGCGGCGCCGAGCTCAACGGGCGAGTGCTGAGGATCGAAAACCGCGGCCGCGAGCCGGTCGAGCTTGACGCAGCAACCATCGCGCCCGCCAGCGCCGTGGCTGTGTCGGTTGCCGAGCCGCGTCTCGCACCGGGCCAGGTGACCACGGCCTACCTCGTCACGCGGACCGGAGAACGGCCATGAACCTGCGTAATCTCTTCTCGCGCGAACGCCGGCCGCTCGATGCCCAGGATGTTTCGCCAGTCGGCGACGATCTGGTGGGCAACGAGGCGGTGCGCCGCAAGCAGCGCCTGCTCCTGGGCGGCGCCTCGGGTCTTCTGCTGATCGCATCCGCCTTCTGGATCTTCGATGACAGCGAAGCGCCCAAAGCCGGAGCGTCCGGGGCACAGGATGTGAAGATCGCCACCGACGACATGGTCAACCGCAACATGTCCGAGCGCGAATGGATGGCCGCTTCTGAGAACCGCTTCCAGTCCACCGAGAACCAGCTGCGCTCGATGGGCACCCAGCAACAGCGGATCGACCAGCTCGCACAGCAGGTCGCAACGCTTCAGACCCAGAACCAGTCGATGGCGGCTGATGGACAGCGGGTTCTAAGCGCCTACCAACAAGAGAACGAGCAACTGCGCGCGCAGGTAAATGGGCAGCGGGCCGCGCCAGTGCCCGCACCTTCACCGGGTCCTGCTGCTATGTATGGGTCAGGCTCACCCGGCACCTATCAGCAACCCCAAGCGGCCGTAGCCACGGCGCCCGCGCCGGTGTCGCAGGTCAAGGTCGTAGCTTTCGAGACGGGCGGCGCGGTACGGGCTGAGCGCGGCAACACCGTCTATTCCGACAGCCCGGAGTATCTTCCGCCCAACAGCTTCGCCTCGGCTCGCGTGATCGTCGGGGTAGACGCGGGCGCCGGCGTCAGCAGCCAGACCGATCCGCTTCCGGTCGTCCTCCGTATTACCGGTCCGGCACGTTCCGTCGTTCAGAACGGGCGTGTGCTGACCACGCGCATCGAGGGATGCCTCGTCAATGGGGCGGCGCGCGGCGACCTTTCTTCCGAGAAGGTTTATGTGAAGCTGCAGAAGATGACCTGCGAACAGCCGGGCGGCCGCGTCGCGGTTTCGGAGGTCAAGGGGTTCATTGCCTTCGCCGGCAAGACCGGGGTCCGCGGCCGCGTCGTCAGCCGCGAGGGCTCGCTCGTCACCCAGGCGTTTCTTGCCGGGCTCGTGGGCGGGTTCGGCCGTGGATTCAGCGCCAATACCAGCACCATCCTCTCGGGCACCAACATCACCACCGATGGCAAGCGCCAGAGGCTTTCGACCGGTGAGATACTTGAGGGCGGCTTCGGCGAGGGCGTCGCCCAGACCGGCGACATGGTCTCGCAATATCTGATCGAACGGGCCGAGCAATATCAGCCGGTCATCGAGATGCCGACCGGCATCGATGTCGAAATCGTGTTCCTGGAGGGGGCCTATGTCCGCAACTGATACCAAGCGTTTGCTACGGCGCCATTTCCGTCACGCGGGGCTGGTCGCGGGCGCGGTGCTTCTCGCCGGTGCCGGCATCGCATTTGCCAAGGATTTCGCCTGGCCGGACGGGGACCAGGTGGCGGCTCTTCTCAAGGCCCGTCTGCCCAAGACCGAGATAACGAAGGTCGACTGTGCGCGGATCGGCGGCCTTTGCGAAGTCGTTGCCGGCAGCAATCTCTTCTACGTCGATACGTCGGCGCGCTATCTCGTCATCGGGCGTGTGTACGACATGGAATCCCGCCAGGACCTTACCGCGGCGCGGCTTCTCGAACTCAATCCCGCAATGCTACTTGGCGGCGCCGCTCAAGCCAAGAGTTCCGACGGCGAAGACCTCGCAGCCCCCACGGTCGCATCGCCGGCGGCGGCCGCGCGCGATGAACGCATGCGCGCGCGGCCGGACCGCATCTTGTCGTTGGCCTCACTGCCCAAGTCGGGCGCAATCGTCTGGGGAGCAGCATCCGGTCCGACCGTCACTGTCTTCAGCGATTTCTCCTGCCCCTACTGCAAGGCATTGAGCAGCGTGCTCGCTGAGCTAAATGTTCGTGTCGTCGAGCGCCCGATCTCGATCCTTGGAACGCGGGCTCTGAGTGAGCGGGTCTATTGCGCGAAGGATCCTGCGCGCGCGCTACGACGCGCCTATGCGGGCGACACCCTTGAACCTGCAAGCTGCAACACCTCCGGCCTCGATGCAAACGAGCAGTTCGCAACTGCGAACGGCATCGCCGGCACACCCGTCATCGTGCGCAGCGACGGCGCGATGATCGAAGGCTTCCGGCCGAAAGAAGCGCTGGCCGCCTGGCTGAAGGGAGCTCGGTGATGCGGACCCGAAAGATATCCTCTCCGCTTCTGGTCGCGCTGCCGATCCTGGCGCTTGGCCTGCTCGGCGGCTGCTCGATGCTGAACGGCAACGTGAAGGGGAATTTCTCGTGCCGCGCGCCCGACGGCACCTGCGCCCCGACCTCGCGCATCGACGATGCCGCCGTTGCGTTGCTCGTCGGCGAAACGCCGACGGAGGCGAGGTGGCCGGAAGGGCGCTGTACCGGCGGCCGCTGTGGAGCCGCTGGCGGTGCCGTCGCGGCCCGTCCCGTCCATGCCGCTCAGCGCCGCTCCGGCGAGAAGGTGCTGCGCATCATGTTCCCTTCCTACATTGACGATCTAGGACGCCTCCACGAAGCGAGTGCGATCCATACGGTGGTCGAGAGCGGGGACTGGGTTCCCGTTGGTGATGCGCCATCGGTAGCCGCTGGCGACGCCGCGCCCGTATCGCGTGCGCCGGCAGGACTGGCTGGCACGGCTTTGGCCGCCCCGCCGCTCTTGCTGGGCGCCGCACCATCGACCGTCGATCCTGACTTGCCAACGTCCGAACAGGTCGCCGCAGCGCGCGGCCGCAAGGCTGTTTCGGTGGAGCAGATACGGGCGCAGGTCGATGCCGTTCTCGAAAAGCCCAAGGTCGCAAACCCGGGCGGCGCTGCATCGGCCGCAGCCGCACCGGCCGCAGCTGCACCGCCCCCTCCAACGGCCGTGAGTGGCGATACTGGCACGGCTACGGTTCGCACGCCCGGCTTGCCCGGCGCCCCGGAGGAAGACTGATGGCTGAGGCGGGATTCTTCAGCGGGATCGTAGAGCGCGTTCTCGGTGCGCAAGGGCGTCCCGACACACCTACGCCTGGGCTTGGTGTGCCGATGCTCGCCCATTGGCTGCCCTATCGGAGTTTCGACCAAAAGACGTCGCTCTTTTTCAACAGCGGTTCGCGAGGGTTCACGATCGAGGCGGCCCCGCTTGTCGGCGCGGATGAACGCACCGCCGAGATTCTCACCCAGTTCCTCTCGGAGGCCATCCCTGCGCAGTGCTGCGTCCAGATTCTTCATTGGATGTCCCCGCGGATCGGTGACCGGATTTCGCAATGGTTTGTTCCACGCTACAGGGCCCGGGGAATCTACGAGCGTATGGCGCGCCATCGCGCCGATTATCTGAGCGCCGGAGTGTGGCGTTCTCTCTCGGCCGACGCGCCGTTCCATTTGCGCAATCATCGCATCGTCATTTCGGTGAGCGCCCCCGATGCCGCTGGAGTGACTTCGGAAGCGCTGGTGTCGGTTCGCGAAGGTCTTGTCTCCATGCTCCAGTCGATCGACGTGCCGACGCGCGTGTTCGATCCGGTAGCGCTGATCGCCCTCATCGACGACATGACCTCCCCGACCACAGCTGCCGGTGACGATCCCACGACTTATAGCCCGTTCGACCCCATCGCCGATCAGGCAGTGCGGCGCGATATCGAGCTTAAGATCGAGCCCGACCGCCTGCTGCTACGGACCGAACGCTTCCGGCCAACCGGTGCGGATGTCGATGGAGCGCCCGAAATCGGCGAGATCTATCCCGATACGTTTGACCTGCGCTCCTTCTCTGTACGAAATCTGCCGAGCCGCTGGGCGCCATGGGATGTCGCCAGGCTCATCGGCGACCTGTTCACCGACAAGCTTCGAATGCCCTGCCCGGTGGCGACGGTGCTGTGTCTCCAATATCCTGATGAACAGGCGTCGGCGAGCAAGGCGGGCTACAAGTTCATGCGGACCACGAGCCTTGCGGATTCCAAATCGGCCCGCTTCCTGCCGCAGCTGCGCGAGCAATCGCGCGAATGGCAGTATGTCCAGGACGAGCTTCGGCAGGGCCGCAAGCTGGTACGCTGCTTCTATTCGCTCACAACATTCTCGCCCAAGGGGCAGGGAGACGCCCATGAACGGGTGGTGAAGTCCGTTTACCGCGCGGCGGGCTGGGACCTCCACGACGATCGCTATCTGCAGATTATGGGCCTGCTCTGCGCAATGCCGATGACGCTGGGAGGCGGACTGTCGCGCGATCTCGAGCGCATGAAGCGCATGCGCACCATGCTCACGACCACCGCCTGCAATCTCGCGCCGCTGCAGGGCGAATATCTGGGCGGTCCGATCCCACATCTACTTCTGGTGGGGAGGCGCGGTCAGCCCTTCTTCTGGTCGCCGTTCGAGAACGTCGGCAATCATAACGTCGCGGTGTTCGGCAAGTCCGGTTCGGGAAAGTCTGTCGCGCTGCAGGAGCTCTGTGCGTCGCTGTGCGGCGCCGGGGCGAAGGTGGTGGTGATCGACGACGGCCGTTCGTTTGAGCACTCCGCGCGGCTGCAGGGCGGCGCTTTCGTCGAGTTCACCATGGCCTCGGGTTTCTGTCTCAATCCCTTCGCGATGATCGATGCAGGCCGCGCGGAAGAAGATGACGACTATCTGCTCGACTGCATGGCGCTGCTGAAGGCGATTGTGTCGCAGATGGCGCGGCACATGGACCGGCTGAACGACACCGAGCGCGGCTTGATCGATGGCGCGGTCAACCAGATATGGAGCGAGAAGGGCAGGGAAGGCTGCGTCGACGATGTCATAGCTGCGCTCGATGCCACGGGGAACGAACTTGCGCGCGACCTCGGCATCGCCATGCGGCCATTCTCCAGTGCGGGCACCTATGGGCGCTTCTTCAGCGGTGACGTGAGCTTCCGCCTTGAAGCGGATTTCACCGTCTTTGAGCTTTCCGACCTCGCATCGCGCGATGAACTCCGTTCGGTCGTGCTGACCGCCATCATGTTCATGTCCTCGCAGGCGATGCGGCGCATCGACCGCTCGGTGCCCAAGGCGCTGCTGCTCGATGAAGCCTGGCAGATGCTCCGCGGCGGGGCGATGGCCGAGTTCATCGAGACCTACAGCCGGACCTGCCGCAAATATGGCGCGGCGCTCATCACCGCTACCCAGTCATTGAATGACTACTACAAGTCTGACGGGTCAAAAGCTGCGCTCGAGAATAGCGACTGGTTCGTAATCCTTCAGCAGAAACCCGAAACAATCGCCGACTTCAAGAAGCATGATCGTTTCGACATGGACGATCATACGGACGCGCTGCTGCGCTCGCTGAAGCGAAACGGCACCGAATATTCCGAGATCATGATCAAGGGACCCGATACACTGGCGCTGGGCCGGCTTGTGCTCGATCCCTTCTCGGCCGCGGTCTATTCGTCAAGCCCACGCACCTTCGCGGCAATCGAGGCGGGTGTGCGCGAGGGCCTGACGATCGAGGAAGCGATCGAGCGACTACTCGAGCCCGCAAGCGATGGTTCGGAAGCGAGCGGCACGGTTCCGCTCGCGGCAGAATAGACATGCCCATCCCCGAGCGCATCACCCTCTATCGTCCCCGCCGCCGCTTGGTGCTGAACTGGGGAGCGATCGCCTATCACGGTCTTCGGACGATCGGATGGACGGCGACCAACCTGCTCGTCGTACTCGGCTTGTTCGTCTGTTTCCTCGCCCTGCTCGGCAATCTCAGCTTCGACGGTCTTCTTTTGCAGATGAACAATCTGGCGGTGCGATACCTCGAAGCGGATGCCGGGCGGCGCGGATCTTTCCAGTGGCTGTTGGCGGGACTCACAACGGTATTGTTCCTGTTCGTCGGATTACTTCGCTGGCACGCGCTGGTGCCGACAGAGCCGCCAGGAGATGCGTCATGACCGACGCTTCGCGCGAACCCGAACTCGATCTTCCGGCCCCTTCTCACCGGGCAGCGCCGCGCCGCAAGTTCCGGTTCGCAGGCCTGACCTCTTGGCAACTGGCGGGGATTGCCGCCCTCCTGGCCATCGTCGCTTGGGGTATGTGGGTCACGCGAACGCTCCTGACTCCATCGCAGGAACGCATCGTCGCGGTGCGTCTCTCCGGACTTGTCGGAGAATATGTGCAGGCGCAGGCCCGCAGCGCCTCACCGCCCGAACAGGTCGAGCGCGAGATGCGGGCGTTCATGGCATCGCTCGACGATCAAATGGCAAAGCGCGCCGAACGGGGCGAGACGGTGCTCGTCGCGGAAGCCGTACTGACGCGCAATGTTCCCGACGTCACCGACGAGGTGCGGCGCGCCGTCTATACCAGCGGGATCGCTATCCCTCGGCCCGCTCAACTTCCACAAGGGCCAACCGAGCTTGAGGCGAGGCAGGCCGCTGCGGGCCGTCCCGTTGGGCCGGGACCTGCGCAAACGCCAGCAACCGCGATCCCTGTTCCATCGCCCTTTGCGAGTCCGACCGATGCAACCGTCCGGTGAACCCCCTGCCTGGCGCCGCCGCCGCTGGCTGCTGGCTGGTCTGATCCTGATCGGCGGGATAGGCGTCTCCGCGCTTGCCGCCTGGCGCGAAGAGCATGCGCTGCTCATCAATGCCTCGGAATCGCTTCCCAACTGGGCATTCGCCGTCAACCGCAACAAGGCGCCCGCCCGCGGCGACTATCTGTTCTTTGTGCCGCCGCCATCTGATCTGGTGCGGACACATTTCGGCGAGAAGCCGGGGACATTTGGCAAGATCGTCCAGGGGATGCCCGGCGATATTGTCGAGCATCGCGGCGCCGACGTATTGGTCGGCGGTCACGTCGTTGCCAGGATGAAGAAGGTGACGCGTCGCGGCGAGAAGCTCGTCCCCGGCCCGGTGGGACGCATCCCTGAGGGGTGTTATTTCGTTGCGACGCCGCATCCTGACGGCTTCGACAGTCGCTATGCAGCGATCGGTTTCGTATGCCGCCCCCAGATTCTCGGCACCGGCGAGGCAGTGCTGTGAAGTTCCCCGCTGCCCGCATTCTCGCGTCGAGTCTGCTTGTGGCGCTCGGTGCCACAGCGTCCACCCATGCGCGCGACTACGGAACGCAGGCGCAAGCATTTCCCGTGATCGAGCCTGACCTGCTGGCGACGATCGAAGCCCGCCTCGCCAAGCTTCAGTCATCGGGCCAGATCGACGCCCTCAACCAGCAGTTCGCGCGCCGCGTCGAGCAGTCCGTGCGGCGGCCAAAGCCAGTCTTCGGGATAACGCCGGCGACGCGCGAGCGAAGCTGGCAGTTCGATCCGGCGATGGTGGTCGAGCGGGACATCCGTGACCAGAAGGGCAACCTTATCGCGGCCGCCGGGCAGCGCGTGAACCCTCTCGATTTCGTGACAGTGCGCCAGGCGCTCGTCTTCGTCGATGGCGACGATGCCAGACAGATGGCATGGGCGACCGGGCGCTGGAAAGCGATGGATGCCAAGATCATCCTCGTTGCGGGTTCTCCGATCGATGAAATGACCAACCGCAAGCGCCGCTTCTATTTCGACCAGAACGGCGTGCTGACGGAGAGGTTTGGGATTCGCCATACGCCGGCGGTCGTGAGCCAGGCGGGCAAGGTAATGCGGGTGAGCGAGCATGTGCTGCCCCGCGCGGAGGCAAGATGATGCCCCTTTGGCTGGACATGCTCCGCACGCCAATGGCAGCGCCCGAGACAAGGATGCTGCGCCGCAGTCGCCATCTCTGGCAACTGCTTTGCGTTTCCCTTGCGATTTCGATCCTGTGCCTCCGTCCGCTTCGCGCCCTCGCTGGTCCGAGCGCTGGCGTCCTGTGCGCGGCATTGCTGTTTGCCGTGCTTGTCTCGGGCTTCCGCTATTTTCGGGCGAAGAACGCTGCCGATGACGCGTGGCTCGCCGGACGTGGCCGGGAGGGCGAACCGTGAAACCGCTCCGCCTCCTTACCGCTGTCCTCGCTCTGTTCGGTTCGCTGATGCTTCTGCCAGGTCGTGCGGAAGCGGTCGGATGCTCGGGCAAGTTCGTCAATCCCATTACCGACGTCTGCTGGTCGTGCCTGTTCCCGCTGTCGGTCGGCGGGCTCAAGATCTGGCCAAGCGGGCGGCCGGACACGAACAATCCGGCCTCGCCGATCTGCGCCTGCGCCGATCCGCTGCCGCGCATCGGCATTTCGGTCGGTTTTTGGGAGCCGGTCCGCCTCGCGGATGTGACGATGAAGCCATGGTGTTTCGTCAATCTGGGCGGCAAGAAAATCGCGCCCGGATTCGACATTGGTCAGGGAATGCTCGCAGGACCGAGCCAGGTCGGTGGCAAGAGCCAAAACACCGCCAAATGGCATGTTCATTGGTATGTATATCCGCTCCTGTACTGGATGGAAATCCTGACCGACTTTCTGTGCTTCGAGCAGGCCTCCTTCGACATCGCCTACATGACTGAGATCGATCCGCTTTGGCAGGACGATACGCTGACCGCGCTTATCAATCCCGAGGCGGTCGTATTCGCCAATCCGCTTGCGGTCGCCGCCTGTGCAGGAGATTGTGTCGCCGGGACCGTCGGGCTGCCGCTCGACCCCCTCTTCTGGTGCGCGGGCTGCCAGGGCACGATGTACCCGCTCAACGGCAACATCCCCTCACATATCGGCCACGTACAGTCGTCGCGGCTCGCGCTATCCCGCTTCGCATACAAGATGCACCGGATGGGTCTTGCCTGGGGCACGATGGGTTCGCAGGGCCTGTGCAAGAAATATCTCATGCCGATCATGCGGAAGCAGCAATATCGCTTCCAGATGACCAACCCGACTACGACGGTCTCGGGACGCTATGCCTGTTCACCGATCGGGGCGTCGACCATGCCGCCAGATGCCGGAAGAGCCTACCCCGCCGCGGGCGAGGACATGGGCTATCTCGTCTGGCGCAAACGCAATTGCTGCGTGCGAGCGCCGTGACGGCGCAGAAAGGAAATATGTATGTAAAACAACATCATATCCTTTCGATCGTCTTGCTGACGATTGACCGGTGGCTGCGATGCCACCCCACTCGGCGGAAGGAGCCGGGTCGGAAGGGGGTCTCCAAGGTTTTCCGCGTTCCGGCGGACGGCCTCAAAGCAGGAGACCTTAACTGTACCGGATGCGGCCCGTCAGCCGCAGGTCGGGCTACCACAGGGCCTATGGTGAGATAAAAGCGAATGACGTGTCTGAAGCCTCTTTATTTACAGTTGAACTCCCGATCACCTGACGGGGTGGGGAGATCGCGGTGCGAACCGGTTGGTTTGGCATGCTGCCTTCTGGTGAATTCTCGCAGAGTATTCGTGTGCGGATCGTCCTTTCTTGTCCGCATGCCTGAGCCGCAAGGGGTTAAGCGTCGCACCTACGGGTCCAAGGTCGATCGTCGGAACACGGGAACCATCATCGTCCGCCTGCTTCGGAGCAGGCTATCCGCGGAGACCGGGGATGGGCGCTGGTGGGGCGGAGCCTGCGTAGTAGTCCGAGGGCGGGAAAGCCGTCCACATGGCGAAGGCGGGCAGGAAGTCGGTGTGCTTTCATGACGGAGGAACTATCAGTGGACTCTGATAATCAAGCCCCTCAGGTTTGGCTCCTCAGCGTTCAGCGAAAGCTATACCAGTGGAGTCGGGAAAACCTCGAGACACCATATCGTGATTTGTGGAATTGGGTAACCGATCCCCGCAATCTGTACATGGCTTGGAAGACGATTGCCGGTAATCGCGGCAAACGGACGCCGGGAGTCGACGGGGCGACCGTAGAGAAAATTGCAACCGGCAAAGGGATCGGCCTTTTCCTTCACGAGCTCCGAGAGGAGCTCCGGTCGGGCGATTATCGTCCGTCTCCTGCACGAAGGAAGTGGATCCCCAAGCCCGGCAAACCGGGGAAGTTCCGACCCCTCGGTATCCCTACGGTCAAGGATCGCGTGGTGCAGTGCGCGGTCAAACAAGTACTGGAGCCGATCTTCGAGGCCCGGTTCTGGCCTGTCTCATACGGGTTTCGGCCCGGGCGGGGTAGTCAGGCCTGCCTCGAACATATCCGTGTGACCATCCAGTCGCGGGGCAAACCTGCGGCCGATGGCTACCGACATGATGCGCCGTACCAATGGGTCATCGAAGGTGACATTGAGGCCTGCTTCGACAACATCGGTCATCACCCTCTGATGGGCCGCGTTCGCCACGGCGTCGCGGACCGCAAGGTGAACCGGTTGATCGTACAGTTTCTCAAGGCGGGGGTACTGGAGGACGTCACGTACAGTCCGACAGACACCGGCACACCGCAAGGTGGGGTACTTTCGCCGTTGCTGGCCAACATCGCGCTTGGCGTGATCGAGGAACGGTATCGGCAATGGGTACGCCGCCCAGAAGACCCAAAGCTGAAATCCGATGGGATCAAGCTGGCGGCCATCAAGCGCGACAAGGATCGGAGGGCCGGTCGAACGGTCTTCTACCCTGTCCGCTATGCCGATGATTTCCTGATTTTCGTGTCAGGAACGGAAGCTGACGCTCTTGCCGAAAAGCAGGCGCTGGCCACTTACCTGCACGAAACCATGGGTCTGACGCTGTCGCCCGAGAAGACGCGCGTCACTGCGCTGACCGAGGGCTGTCGGTTCTTGGGATGCCGTGTGAGGCTCAAGTGGGACAAGCGGTTCGGGCTTCATGCCCGCATCGAAATCCCCCGCGAGCCGATAAACGGTTTCCGGATACGGATAAATCAACTGGCTCGTCGGCAGACGCTCCGGCGTTCGCTCACAGCCATGCTTCAGGAACTCAATCCATACCTTCGGGGGTGGTCCGCATATTACCGCTACTGCGTAGGGTCCAAACGCATCTTCGCCAGTCTCGACTGGCATGTGCGTCAACGTCTCTGGCTGTGGCTGCGGGCCAAGCATGCGGGTGTACCCGGAAGGAAGATCGCATCATCGCGTAGGCCGAGTGTCGCCCATCCGGGCACCAAGGTCTGGGCGGAAGGCGGCACGGAGCAATTCTTGATGAGCTACGTGCCCGTCCGACGGTTCGATCTGAAATGGATGAGAAAACCCGAGTTCGCCAAGACTTCTGGAGAGCCGGATGCACAACGAAAGGTGCAAGTCCGGTTCGGGGAGCAGGCGTGGGAGACGGGCGGTGGAGACACCGCACCGCGCCCACGTCTGACTCTACTTTAGGGAGGGAACGATGCGTGTCATTCTCATCGCATCGATCGTTCTGGCAGGGCTCGCCGGCGGCGCGGCGCTGCTGGCGCAGACGACGGACGAACTCGACATCCAGGCGATCAAGGCCCGGGCGGCCGCCATGGCTGCTGATGCCGAGACCTTCGTCGCGCACGTAAAGGATCGTGGCGACGCGCTGCGGGAAGAGGCGTCGTCGGCGGCCGATGGGGGCCACGAGAACCTGAAGCGGCTTTCGGCCGCCGATCTGCCAGCGGGTCCCAAGGGCGTCGTCGATTTCGACGAACTGGTTGCCGGCGCCGTCGGCAATCTCAACGCACCGCGCGGGCAGGCACCGCAGTTCATCGCGTTCGCTAGCCTGTCGATGCCCGAGGAGTCCCTGAAACGGATGATCGCCGACGTCTCGCGCGCGGGCGGTGTCGTGGTATTCCGCGGCTTTCCGGACAATTCCATGAAAGCGTTCCAGACCGCGATCGCGCGCCTTGTAGAGGATAGGGCGGACCACGCGAGCATCGGGATCGATCCGCGCTTGTTTCGCGCGTTCGAGGTCCAAGCCGTGCCGACCTACGTCGCGGTCGGCTCCGATTTCGACCTTTGCGAAGGCTTCCGCTGCAAGAGCGTCGTTCCTCCGAACGATCGCCTGACCGGAAATGTCACGGCTGAATATGCCTTGGCATCGTTCGCCGATGGGGGCGGGCCCGGCGCCAAGGTGGCGGCCGTCGCGCTCGGCAATCTCCGGAAGACACTGCCGTGAGGCCGAGCCTCGCCATACTGGCGGTGGCCATCCTGGCGACGTTGAGTCCTGCCTTGGCTCAGGAGACGACGGCCGATGCACGGGCGGAGGGCAAGGCGATGGCTGAAGCTTTCCGTCAGGATGGCACTCTGGTTCCGGACACGGATAGCCAAGCCTTCGAGGTGCCGGGCTACCATGGCAATACGCTGCCGCAGTCGTCCTATTTCGACGATCCCGACAAAATGGTCTCGGATGCTTCGGCGCAGACCTCCTCTAACGAAGGCTATACAACTGTCATCGAGGGCGACCGCGTTCGCCCAAAGTTTGATGCCGCCGAAATCAAGGCCGACATCGCGCGCGGACGTGCGATCGAGGAGGACCCAGAGGCCTATCTCGATGGCGAGGAGATCAGTGGGGGCCAGGGAAGCTGCATTCCGCTGCCGCCAGGCCACCTGGCAGAAGGCTGGTATGAAGCCAGCTGCAATGTCGGCAGTCAGCTCAACGAGCAAGCCCGCTCCTGCACGATCCCTCTGAACGTCACTGTCCAGAAGCGTGAAACCTACACATACTGGGCGGGGCGGATGAGCACGATGCCTGCGGATGGTGGTGTCTATCCCGCCCGGGCAGCGTTCGATGACGAGGTCGCGAGCGGGATCTGCCAGGAAACGCGCGCGATCGACTATTGCAGCAATTTCGGGCCGTTCGGCTTCACTCCGGCACCATCGTGTCCGTCGCTCGGCCACACGGCATATGAGCTAAAATGTACCGCGCCGGCACAGGGCATCACGCCCGGCTATTATCATCCCGGAATCGTCCTCGCGACCGGAGAATACTGGCTATCGAAGGACGGGGAGGCCTCGACCGTCACAGCGACGCGTAACGAGGCAGCCTGCGCGCCCTTCGCCGGTGATGCGATGTGTGTCCAGCAGGAGGAAATCTGCACCTCGAGCGATCCTGTGACGCGCATCGTTGACGGCGTTGCCGTCACGCAACCATGCTGGGCGTGGAACCGGAGCTATCTTTGTCACACTAAGTCTACCGGCAATGACTGCCCGTCACTTGAGGCGAATGCCCAATGCACCTTCCTGCGCGAGGAGTGCCTCGACGATGACGAAGACTCCCCCGGCTGCGAGGTGCGTGAGCGGATCTACCGATGTCCGGTGCCGGGGTCAGGCGGCGACGCCGATGATAAGCAATATATTTGCGGCGACGATGTCTATTGCCTCAACGGCGAGTGCGAGACGATCGAACGCGAGGCGTCGACTGAGCTCAAGGATGCCTTGGTAGCGCTTCATGCCATCGGGCAGGCGGGCGAAGAGTTCAACCCGGATGAGCTGACCGTATTCAGCGGCGATCGTGAAACCTGCCACAAGCCGGTGTTCGGCCTGATCAACTGCTGCGCTGGCAAAGTGTCTGGCCTGCTCACCGTCGGCGCCGGTGCGGCCGCGCTTGCCGGCGGTCCGGCGGCGATCGCAGCGATCGCTACGCCGTTCCTCACCCTATTCGCCTGCTCTACTCAGGAGAAGATGCTCGACATCAAGGATCGCATGGGATTCTGCCACAAGGTCGGGACCTACTGCTCGTCGAGTTTTCTCGGCATCTGCAAGACCAAGCGAACGACTTATTGCTGCTTCGAAAGCAAGCTGTCCCGGATTCTGCAGGAACAGGGCCGCATCCAGCTCGGCAAGCCTTGGGGGGCGCCGAAGAACGAGCAATGCCGCGGATTCTCGATCCACGAGTTCGCGGGCCTCGATCTGTCGAAGATGGATTTCACCGAGGTCTACGCCGAGTTCATCGACGCGGCAAAGCTGCCCGATGAGGTTCAAACGATGTCCGACATTCAGAAGAAGATAGAGGAATACTATGCCCGATCCGCTCCTGGCGGCGGCTGATCAGCCCCGCCCTTTGCCGCTGCGGACACCCGGTGCTCGCCGGCGCCGGGAGCCTGTATCCCGAAGTCACGGTAGTTCATATCGGCGCGTTCCCTCCTTGCTGGTGGCCTTGGCGGTTGCGGTCACCGCGCTGGCTTGTGGTCCCTCGTTCGCCGCGGATGAGGAGGGAGCAGGGCAGTCTGCCGGTGACCCTTTCTATTGCGGCGAGCGCCGCCTCGGCACCTGGTTCTATTGCGATCCGGCACGCCGACCGCCCCCGGACAAAACACAGGTTCCGACCGTCCCCGCTGCCGAGCAACTCGCAGCAGTGAGGGCGACCCTCGATGAGCTCAAGGCACGCGCGATCCTCCATCCCAGCGAAGAGAACGTCATCGCCTATGTGCGTTTTCAGCGTGAACAGCTCGATCGCGCCTCGACCTTCTCCGACGTCTGGCAGCGGGCGATCTGGCAGCACCCCGATATGGACTACACCCTGCAGCGCCCGGTCTCGACCTTGGGCAAGCGGCTGTGGATCGACAATCGCAAGGCGGACAGGGACGCGGTGCTGACTCGTCTCGGCGAGCGCTACGGCCTGTTCTATTTCTACGCGCAGAGCTGCGCCGCCTGTGATGTAGCTGGCCCGATCCTGCGCTCGGTGGCCGACAGTCATCGCCTGACCGTGATGGCTGTGTCGATGGATGGCGGCCCATCAAAGGATTTTCCCAACTACCTCGTCGACAGCGGCCAGCGCGAGCGCATGGGGATTCCCGGTCGAGAGACGCCGGCGCTCGTTCTGTACGATACCGTGACGAAGCGGACGCTGCCCGTGGGTTACGGCATCTTGTCGGCCGACGAGATCATGGACCGCATCTTCACCCTCACCAACACCACAGTCGGGAGTGATTTCTGATGCGACGCCCTCTTCGATCGGCAATCCGCGCCGCTTCTTCGGCGATCGCTCTGATCGCTACGCTCAACCTGTCAGTCGTGCAGCCCGCGCAAGCCGGTGTGGCCAGTGAGATGAACGCCTTCTTCAACGACGCCGGCGGTGCGGCCAATATCACCGGACCAAGCGCGTTCGAGGGCCAGTCGGCGGGTTATTATTCTCTCGGCAATTTGTGGACGCGCTTTCCCCAGAAATCGGTCTCGCCTTTCAATCTCCAGCTCCCGTCGGCGCGCGCAGGATGCGGCGGAATCGACCTGTTCTCGGGGAGTTTCTCCTTCATCAACACCGCCGAAATCGTCGCTATGCTCAAGGCCACCGCCAACAACGCCTTGGGCTTTGCATTCAAGCTGGCGATCGACTCGATCAGCCCGGAGATCGGCAAAGTGATGGATGAGTTCGCGCAGAAGGCGCAGCTCTTAAACCAGATGAATATCAGCTCCTGCGAGACGGCGCAGGCACTGGTCGGCGGCTTATGGCCCCAAATGGACACAACACGCGCCACAATCTGTGAGGCCGTCGGTAACAGCCAAGGCATTTTCTCGGACTGGGCGGCCGCCCGGCAGAATTGCAACAACGGAAACCGCCGGGATTCAACGATCGCTGCGAACAGTGATCCAGCGATGAAGGATCAACTGGTCGGCGAGCCCCACAATTACACTTGGGAAGCGCTACGTAAGTCCAACAAGTTCGGCGCGTTCGACAAGGAATTCAGCGAATATATCATGACGTTGGTCGGCACAGTCGTAACCCGTCCCTCCACCGATCCAAGCGTCGGAGGGCAGGTCACAATGGTCGGGCCTGCCGAAGAGGCCGTGGTCACCGCTCTTCTCGATGGCACAGCCGGGGGCGCAGCGGTCAACATCCTGCGCTGCGACGAAGAGACGCTATGTCTCAATATAACGACTCAATCGCTCACCATCCCGGAAAGCGCCGCGCTGCGGCCGCGGATCGCATCGATGATCAAGGATATCGCTGCGAAGATCCGCACGGACGTCGCGATCGATGCGGCCGAGAAGCAACTCCTCAACATGTCGAGCATTCCGCTGTTCAAGATCCTCGCGGTGCAGTCAGCGGCGCGCTACACGCTCACGGACGGCGAGATCCAGACGCTCGCCGAGATCGTCTCGGTCGACATATTGAACGCTATGATCGACAACATGCTCGATCGCGTCGAACAGGCCAAAATCCACTATCAGACCTTCGACCAGGAAACCGCCGCGCAATGGCGCCAGCAGATCGCGGCGACCCGTCAGAAATTCCAGCAACGCGGCGTGCGCCTCGATCAGAAGCTGCAGGTCACCATGCAGATCATCGACCGTTCGATCATGCTGGAATCGACGCTCCAGAACACGATGACGCCGGGTATGTCGGCCGCGCTCAATTTCTCGCGGGGTCTCAGCGCGCAGGGCCTTCAGTAGGGGGAAGGCTGACCATGCTCGAAGTCTTCACGATCGGCGGCGGCGAGTACATCGTCAACACCTTCAATGCGGTCGCGGCCTGGGCAGGCGGAGGGGGCTACCGGTCGATGCTGCGCGTCGTCATGGTGATGGGCCTGATCTATTCTCTTCTAGTGGTGGCGTTCAGCCTCGACTGGCGTGCCTGGTTGAACTGGTTCTTGCAAGCGACGGCGATCTACATGTGCCTGATGGTGCCGACCGTCAGCATCAAGGTGACGGATCATCTCAACCCCTCGCTCGCGCCCGCTACGGTCGACAATGTGCCGATCGGGCTCGGCGTTATCGCGAGCTTTACGAGCCAGGTCGGGGATTATCTCACGAAAACTGCCGAGACTGTGTTCGTTATGCCCGCAGCGCTCAACTACACGACCAACGGCATGGTCTATGGCTCCCGCCTGTTCGATGCCACGCGAAACCTGCGCATTCGCGATGCCGAATTCGCCACCAACCTTGAGGAGCATTTCAAGGCCTGCGTCTTCTACGACGTGATGCTCGGTTTCAAGTCGATGACCGACCTTGCCAATGCACCGGACCTTTGGGCGGCCATCGGTCCCGGATCGCCGGCGCGTTCCCAGATTTGGATCACGCGTATATCCGGCGGCGGTGTCGAGAGCCATATCCGGACATGCAGCGACGCCTATTCCGCCCTCGATGCGCAGTGGACGCCGATGATCGAGGCCAACCTGCCGATCTGGGGAAAAGAGCTCTATCCTCGCCTGAGCAATGCCCTGGCGGCCCAGAAGCTGCGCGACGACGTGCCGGTGGTCAATCAGGCTTTCACCGGCACCGGGGGAGGCCATGTCGGGATCTTGCGCCAGAACACCGCGATCAACGCCTTCATGCAAGCGCGCAACTCGATGTCCGGCGGAACCGGCGCAGCCGCGATCGATACTTTCGCGATGACACGTGCCGACATCCAGGCACGCAATACCTATGGTTCGATCGCGCAGCAGGCCATGAGCTGGGTGCCGGTTCTAAACGTCGTGCTGACCGTCGTGTTTTTCGCGATGTTCCCGGTGATCTTTCCTCTGTTCCTCATGCCTAGGACGGGCGTGCCGACGCTGAAAGGCTACACGGCCGGCTTCTTCTACCTCGCTGCGTGGGGACCGCTCTATGTGGTCCTCCACATGATCATCATGGGTAGGGCGACCGGCTCGGCAGTAGCGATGGCGCCCGGCGGTGTAACACTGTCAACCTTCGCCGGCATCGGCGCCGTGAACGAGGAGACGGCAACGATCGCAGGCTTCCTCTTGATGAGCGTGCCCTTCCTTGCCGCCGGAATGGCGCGCGGCGCCATGGGGATCGCGAGCCACTCGATGGCGATGTTGGCGCCGGCCCAGAACGCCGCTGAAGCGGCCGCGCTCGAGCAGACCACGGGCAATTATTCCTACGGCAATGTCAGCTACGGCAACACCTCGGCCAATATGCGCCAATCCGATCAATGGTCGACGGCGCCGAGCTATCTGGCCGGGCAATCGCGGATGGATTTCCGCACGGACAACGGCACGATTATCTCGAACTATGGCACTGGCCAGGATGTAATCGACACGACAGGCGCGATTTCGCGGCTCGCCTTTACGCCGACAATGTCGACAAACAGCGTCGCAGAAATGCGGCAGGTCGCCTCCGAGGCACACCGGCAGGCCGAAGCCTATCGTAACAGCGCCACCTCGCTCCTGACGGCTACCGATCGCGACGCATCCGTTCACACGCGCTCCAGCGAAACGACCTCGGGCGTCGAGAGCGCCAGCGGCTCCCAATCGGCCACATCTGTCGACCGGTTCGATCGTCGGACCGCCAATACATCGGAAGGGATCGAGCAATCGAATTCCGATACCGATAGGTTCTCCGTTACGGACAATCGCGGGCGCCAAGCCATAGTGCAGCAATCGGTTGAAGGCTCGGTCGGCACCGGCCTTGGCCGTCGCGGGCGCGCTGGTGGTAGCGGTGGCGGTGGTCCCCTGTCTGGCTCGTTGGGGGCGAGCACCTCAGCGCGCGGAACGCAGCAGTCGGATTTGAGCCACTCTACGAACCGGAATATCTCCAGCGAAGATCGTAGTGCTTCGTCAAGCAGTTTCCGCGACGACCACGCGAGCGGCTCCAGCGCCAGCGAGTCCGCCGGCACCTACGAACGCTCGGGCAGCTTCAGTCGTTCGTCTGTTACGGACTCAAGCGCGAGGATTTCCGAAGAAAGCCTTGCTCTTGCTCAGTCCTACCAACGGTCGGCTGAAAAGCTCGACGAGATCGCGCAGTCCCTGTCCCGGGACGCAAGCTATGCGGAGTCACATGGGCTCAATCTCAGCGAGAACCTGAGCCAGGATTTGGCCCAATGGTACCGCGCGGAGCAGGCACGCAACCCAGCGATCAATGTTCCCGACCTCTGGGCCACGGATTTGTCAGCGCATGATCGCGCGACGCGCAACGCCATGATCGAAAGGTGGATGGACGATCGTCTTGATACCATTCGCGAGGAGATCCGCTCGGAAATTCATGAGCCCAATCTCGTATCCGTTCAGCGTCCTGATGTTGCGTCCGAAAACGATGTGCGCGGCCACTACACACCTTCAGGCGGTAGCCGGCGCCCCTCGGGTCCGGGCAGCGGAAACGACCCTGGCGCGGCCGGAGCGATCATCGATCAGGGTCGAGTGGAAATCGATCAAGGCCGCGCCGCGGCGCAGACGGGAAGGGCGGTGAACAGGCAAGGAGGCTCGCGTGCGCGGTCGGAAGTAACGGACAGTCAGAATGTCGGCTTCTTCAACGACCCTAAACTGCGCGACTGAATGACGCGATCAAATGATCGTCGAGACAAACGCAAAAAAGGCGAGGATGCTGGCAACAAAAACAACCGTCAAAACTACTTGCCACTTCGTGGAGGCAGGATCCGCTACGTCTGCGGGATCGTCCCCAGGAAGGTACTCAGTCCAGTCGATCTTCGAAGCGTGGACGGCACCAGCCGGCGAGTCTTTAGTAGCGTTGTAAGTGTCCCAATCGAACTGGCTCATCGAACCAACCTCCTGCCCTGAACATAGCACGAACGAGGACAATCACAAAAGCAAATACAGGTCATGGCGACATGAGGTTCAAGGCGGAGGGGAGAATTATGGATCGGAAGAGATCAGAAATTGAGAAGCTGCTGGAGGATCCAGCGACTAGCTTCTGGCTCAAGGCCGCGCTGCGCGCCGCGCTAACGCGAGATCCAATCGATGCCGAGCGGGATGCCAGCACGCTCTACCTCGTGCTGCGCTGCCGCGCTGAGCAAGCGTTGAAAAGTGACCTTGCGACCGCTCGGCCTCGTCGGGGCCGCTAGCGTGTTGCCCTTGGTAAGCGAAGGAGACGAAGATGGGATGGGAATTCGAACAAGCCGGGAAGTTCGGCAGCGAGAAGGCGGCCGACGATTATGCCCGTCGCAACAACCTTGATCCAAGCGATGTCCAAATCACCCGGAAGGGCGGCGAGATTGAACTCAACATTCGCAGATCCGCAGTCGACGGTCGCAGCCTTCGCGACCGTGGAGAGGGCCGTCGGGATGGTTGGGGCTGAACGAGGCCGCCATGCACACAACGGAAACGCTTCAATCGCTCCTGCCCATCCTGGGCCTTGCTGTCTCGGCGGCGGTCATACTCTCGCTCTTGCGCGGGTTGACGGGTGGCCTGGGCCCGCCCGCCCCGGTGGCGAAGCCGTTCATGACCAAGCGAGAACGGGCGATGCTGGCGGCCATTGAGCAGATCCTGCCAATGTATCGCATCCATGCCCAGGTTGCGATGGGCGCGTTGCTCAGAATCCCTTCCCGGCCAGGCCGACGCTCGACGCCTGCAGACCGCAATGCTTTCTCTCAGAAGATCGTCGACTTTGTAGTTGAGGACCCGGCCACCGGCGCGGTCGTGGCTCTAATCGAGGTCGACGACGGCTCACACCGGTTCGACAGGGACCGCAAGCGAGACGAGATGACCGCGGGCGCGGGGTATCGCACGCTACGCGTGCCGGCGACGGCAAGGCCGGCCGTGCCCGAGATCCTCAGATTTGTGGGCGTTCTTAGAGAGGAACGGGGATGACCGGGTAACCAGCGCGGATCGACCGCGAGAAGGATCATCTGACTGCGAGTTGGGCGTCTTTTCGATCCCAGCAATCAACATCGGATCAGTGCTTTCGCTGACCTTCCAAGGCGGAAAAAGTGGACGGAGCCTGGCTAGTCACTATGCCATCGAGTGCCATTTGCAGATGTGCCGCAGAGTGCGAATTGCCGCCCTTCTGAAACAGAATTGCAAGTGCTTCCAGCATCAGCATGACCGCGCGAGAGCGCTCAGGATCGGCCGAACCCATGAGTGACCGGAGCCCTCTTGTGAGGTCCATCTGTTCTCTACCAGATGCTTCTTCCGCCTGTCGTAGCCGTTGCTCGACTATGTGATCGATAGTCGCAGCAGAAAGCGCGACACTACGCAGCGTTTCGTTCGCCCGTACAGTTCCGGCGCGAGGGGGTCCATCAGGCGCTACGGTCGCATCTCTTGCCAAGATTTCGAAGGCACTACGCAAGGGCAGCTCTGCCTCCGAATCCAGGCCGTTGATGAGCTGTATGGCGTCGTGCACTGCCTCAGCAGCTACGCCATATAAGAAAGCAGGGCTCTCTTCATCGTCGCTTGCCAATGTGCCCTGCACAGGAGGAGCCTTTTCCATATTGTCTCCACTTACTCGCTTCGGAACGCCGCGTGATTTGGCCGCTGCCCCTGCTGGTGGATAACATGTTCCGCTACGATTCGGAACGATAGTTCCTAGAATGATCGTTCCGATGCTGGTTCCCGTCTCAGCATGGAACTCCGGGAGATCATGGCGAGGAATCTGCGTCGGTTACGTCATGAAGAAAAGCTGACGCAGGAGGATCTCGCGGACCGGGCCGGCCTCAGTTCCCGCTACATCGGGGCGATCGAACGTGCGGATGTTTCCGCGAGCATCGATGTCGTTGGCAGGATTGCGAAAGCCATTGGTGTCGATGTGGTCGAACTGTTCAAACAGCCATAACCCCTGGCAAAGCTACGAAGATGATGAGACCAGAACGCGATCGGAGCAGTTACGCGCCGCGCGTGCCGGCGCGGGCACGGACCCGCAGCTCACGCTCACTTCCCCCGAATTCGAGGACGTCACTGTTCTCCAGATGGTCGTCCCGAGTTGAAACCGACTACGAAGCGCGCCGCCAGGACACTCAGCCGCGGAGGCGTGAAAGGACCCGCGCCGCGACATTGCTTCGCACCGCAAGCTTTCTGCCATAACGGAGCGCAGTGGTAGGTGAACTCCAACGGAGCGCCTGAGCGATACCGACTCCATCCTCGCCGGCAGCAAACAGATCTTGCGTGAGGCCGACCCGCAATGAGTGTGTAGACAAGGCTTGTATCGCGTCGTGCATTTTGCCGGCCGGCAGCTTCACCAGTCCCTTGTCATAGGCGGCGAGCGCCACACGGCGATAGATGCCGTTGACGCCTTGCCGGGTCAGAGGCGCTGTTCCGATGGAATAGGTCGTTCGCGCGAGGGCAGTTTCCGGTTCCGCTTCTCGCGCGCGCCGCCGGTCGACCCCGACCCTGCGGAACAGCGGGCCTTCCTCGACGCCGATTGCTTCCAACCACGCCCCGACCCGTCGCATGGTCTCGGCCGACAGCCAGGCCCAAGCGCCTTCCTGCTCCTGGTCGGTCTTGGAGAAGGGGATGAACAGCGTCGCAGAGCCATCGTCCTGCGGATCGATATGCCTGGCTTCCACCATGGTGAGTTCGCTTACCCGCAGGCCGGCATCATAGCCGAGCGAGAGCAGGGCTGCGTCCCGCAATCCCTGCAGGTCGCCACCGCAGGCTTCGAGCAGCGCGGCGAGCGTGAACCCCTTGGGAGCGTATGGCTCTAGCGCCTTGCCCAGTCGCAAGGGGGCTGCCTGGCGCTGCAGGGCACCCCGGCGCCGACGAACGGCCTTGAGAGCCGCCCGCACCATTGGCGCGTCGGTGGGCGGGGCATCTCCGGCTAGCCCCATCATGCGGTGGACCGAACCGAGGCTCGCGATACGCCGGGCGAGAGTCGCGGGCTTTTTCCCCTTGGCGTCGAGCGCGTTCACATAGCGGACCATATCCTCTGGATCGGCCGGTAGCGGTGACCGGCCTTCCTCGGCGCACCATTGGCGCCAGCAATCGAGATCCGCTGCGATCGCTGCTTTTGACGCATCGGCCATCGCCGCCAGAGTCGTCTCGAGACCGAGCTGACTGATCGGCGGTAGATCGGTCGGAACGATTCCGCCGATCGTGCGCAGCAGCCGCATATCGACGGTTTCGGCGTTCGCTTTCCGCGATCGTGTCGGCAGAGCAGTGTCATCCGTCCTGACGACAATGATTTCAGCGGCGGACAAGCTGGCGGGTTTCTCGGTCATCGCTTGCTATGACGCCCTGCGCTGGGAATTGCGACCATGCGGCACAAAGCGCGGCACATCTGTGCCGCGTGCAGGGAAGGGCGCTCAGACATCATGGATTTTGGGGATGCGCGCCTGGACAGCAGCGCAGAAACGATCGCGTGCTTCGTCCCAGACCGCCTTTGCCGCATAGCCGACCATCAGAAGCCAGAAGGTGAAGAACGCGGCCGCTTGCGCATTGTCGTCATGCGGCCCGGCATGGAGGCTGCTGACCACAATGCGAATCTTGTCGAACATGTCGGCCAGTCCGAACAGCAGCCCCAGACCGATCAGAAAGAGCCACGGCCCTGCGAGATGACGCGATCGCAGGATGACCTTGGCAATGCCACCCACCGCGATCGATCCCAGGAAGGTCGCACCCGCCAAGACATAGAGCAGCCACCGGCCCACGGGCGTCAGGACAAGCGCGCCGTCGACGTTAGCGCCGGTGGTCTGCGTAAGGATCACGAACAGCGTGATCGGGATCGCGATCAACGCCCACATGCTCATGGTATAGCCCAGCGCGACCAGCGCCTGCGCGCCAAGGCGCCGCAAGCGCGGTCCGCACCACAGACGGAATGCTCTAAAGGATCGTGTCATGTTCACCCCCCTCTTCTTCCCTATACTTACCATAACATCCCATTATGGTAAGTGACAAAATGAAGCGGGAAGGGCGGTTTTGGGCATTTTTTGCCACTCGATGAGAAAGCAGATTATTGCCGCTTCGCAGTGCAACGCGAGCGGCTCGATCGTTATCGCCGCGGACGGCCGCGAGGTGGTCGAGGATTATCGCATGACCCAGCTATCGCTGCGCGGCCAGCCCGTAAGCTTCCTACGGAGCCAGCTCGACGCCATGAAGATGGTGCGCTGCGCCGATCTTCCCATCATCCGCGATGGCCGCAATGTCGAGGTCGCCGGCGTCATCCTCGTGCGCCAGCGGCCCGGCTCGGCCAAAGGCGTGCTGTTCGTGACCATCGAGGACGAAACGGGCATCGCCAATGGCATTCTCTGGCCCGACAGGTTCGAGATCTATCGCCGGCAGGTCATGTCGGCTTCCATGATCGCCATGCGCGGCCGGCTCCAGAAGGAGGTGATCCACATCATCTGCGACCGCATCACCGACCACGACGCCATGCTACGCTCGATCACGCGGATGGACTTCGCGGTGGCGCCGGGACGCGGCGAGGGGGTGAAAATTGGCGGCGGTCCCGATCCGCGAGGGTCCACATGGGCGCCGCGCGGACCGGGCCTGCACCTCGTTGTTGTGTTGGCTACGCGACCTAGTAGCCCGCCTTCGCGCACAGCGCCTCGAGCTGGCGCACCTTGGGATGATCGGCGCCATGCTGGCGCCGATAGGTCGGCCGGTCCGCGCATACCTTGCGCTGGAACGCCGGCGTTCCCGGCGCCGGGGAGGCTTCCTCTCGGGATGCCTGCCGCTCCGCTGCGCGCTTCGCCTCCGCCTCGATCCTTGATCGATAGAAAATCCCTTCCGCCGCTTGGCCCGGACTGATCACCGGAGCAATGTCCTGGGCGGTGGTGGGCAAGGCGAACATGGCCGCGCATAGCGCAAATATGAGAATCCGGGTCATCGCGATCTCCTGCCACCGCTTACCGCGCGGAAGTCGCCCAACTATGACGGTAGCGGTTCCATCGACGCGAAGCGTGTCGCGGACGGGACGAGCCGCGCCGTTCGGAACACGTGGGCCATCCTGGATCTACCAATCAGCGACGTCGTTGTTCGCTATTTCGCCGACTTTTCGATATTTATGCCATTTCAGGAAGCGCACGATCGCGCGCGCCTGCCTCCGCGGCGGTTCCCTCCTGAGCTCGGGATCGGCCATCGTATCGGCCAGCTCGCCAATGAGTGCCGAGCAGTCGAGCTTGGCCCGATACTGGTCGAACAGGGCGCAGAACAGCTCGCCATATTGCGCCTGCGCGTGCAGCGTCGCCCGATAAAGGACAATGCTGCCGATCAATGCGAATCCCGCGAGTGTCAACAATGGGCCAGCTCCCGGCAGGACCGTCGGCGCCCAATCCGGCAGCCACGCCCGCAATATCGCATAGATGAGGCACGCCGGTACTGCGAGCGCCGCAAGGACGGCCCCATAGAGCGCGCTGTCCACGATGGCCTGCCTGTCATCCAGCTCGCCACGGAGATCCTTGTCGACGGCAACCCACAGGCGATACCAACCAAATACGCCGTCTATGCCGTATTTGCGGTCCGGATAGGTTTCCGACGCGGTGATCAGGTTGCCCAGCCGCGTGGGATAAACGGCCTCGAAACTACCAGCTGCGTTCAGCGGAAACTCGCGCAGCTTGAGACTCAGTTCGAGGCGCTCCGGCGAACCCGACGCCAGCGCGCTCCGCTTTGCTGTTAGGCGCGCAAGCTGCTTCTGTTCGAGCTCGAGACCCAATTTCCGCAATCGACCCGGCCAATAGCGCCGGCCTTCCGCCAACATGTAGATCGGCATGTCGCAGAGCAGGACGAGCCATCCCAGCAGAAGTATGCTGACCGGCAGCATTGCGCTATCCGCCACCGCCAGCCCGAGCGCTCCGCGCACTTCGACAAGAAGCGGCCAAAGGATCGCAGAGAGCATCGTTCCCGGCAGAACCAGGCGCAGGATGAACTTGGTAGCGAAATCGAACGGCAGCTTCATCTATTCGTCGTCGTCCGTGCCGCCGCCATGCGGACCGGCCATGAGCCGCAATGTCTTGCCCGCCTTGAAGCGCACCGACCGGCCCGGTCGCACGTCAATGGACTCGCCGGTGCGCGGGTTCCGGCCGACGCGCGCCGTCCGACGCGCCACGCTGAACGTGCCGAAGCCGACGAGGCGGACCTCCTCGCCTCTGTTCAACGCGCCGGTCACGGATTCCAGGACCGCGTCGACGGCCTTTGACGCATCCTCCCGGCTTAGGCCGGTCGACTGAACGACCTGCGCGACGAGATCCTTCTTGTTCAAGCTGGCCCCCTATACTTACGGCACCGATAAATGAGCCTAAGTCAAATCACCGAGAAATGCCACGCTGAGCCACAAGTGTGACCGTTTTGGCATGCTGGCACTCAAGCCGCCGACGGGATGGACTCCGGCCACCTGGAGGCAGGAGAGATCGCCTTCCCCGTTCCAGCATTGCAGGATCGGCCTTCCATAGTGGTCCGTGTCGAGCTGGCGACACATCACCCTGCCCTGTGCGACCAAGGCGCGCAGGTTATCGCGGCTATTATGGTAAGTGAGAAAATCGCGCGGGGAGAGGTTTTGGGTGTTTTGCCGAGGTCGCTGCTCAGCCCGGAGCACAACGGCTCTGATGTCAGTCAAGCGAGCATTTATGGGTCAGGCGAAGCTGCGCCGTCCTCGGCCGACCTATCGGGCTGCAACAACAGGAGATCCGCGCTCACGTTCAGCCCACGCGCTATCCGCTCGATATTGTCGATGGATACGTTGCGCTCACCCCGCTCGACGCCGCCGAAATACGTCCTGTCCATCTCGATGTCGTAGGCAAAGTCCTGCTGACTCATGCCGAGCGCCTTCCGGTAGCGGCGGACATTTGCCGCCACGATGCCACGTAAAATTCCGGGAGAAGTGCGTTTCACCCTTCATAAATCGCCCGCAAGATGGTTATAAGGCGACGGGTTTTAAGTATCATTTTATCCGCTACGGCGAGAATCGTGTGTCGGTCGGAGATAACGATATGTGCGCGCATGAATAGCCTTCTGCCTGTCGACCGATCGCTCGATCGTCCTGAATTCCCGTTTGGGTCTCGCGGGTTAAACCTTGGGGCGTCAGCCGGCCTGCAAGTCGTCCTTGGTCCCCTTCTGGACCGCCCTGTGGCGCTTTCTCCTCTCCAGCGGAAAGCTTCCCGGCGGTTCGAGCCCGCCAGCTACAACAAAAAACCGCTGGCGGGGAGGGCGGGGTCCAGGACCCCGCCCTCATCGTTTCGATGCCGAAAGGTCAATGCGTAAATGGGAGTAAATGGGACATGAGGGCGCAATCGGAAGAAATCCCCTATGACGTCGCTGCGGTGCTTGTCGTCGAGGATGAGGCGCTCGTGCGTGCTATGGCGGCCGATATTCTTATGGACGCGGGCTATCGCACCTTTGAGGCGAGCGATGCACCCGACGCGCTGGCAATCCTTGAAGGTCGGAGCGACATCGGCGCAGTGTTCACCGACATTGAGATGCCGGGAATGACGGGTCTCGCTCTAGCCGCGACGATCCGGGATCGCTGGCCGCGGGTCTCCGTCCTCATAACCTCGGGCCGGCTGCGTCCAAGCGCTGGCGAGATGCCGACCGGAGCAGACTTTATCGCAAAGCCTTATCGTCCCGACGAACTTGTCGCGGCACTGGGCAGCATGCTTTTTTAGGCCGATTGGTCGCCGCCGAACCAGGGAACAGCAGGCCCACATCGACGCCGGTTTCCCGATTGCTTTATGGATCCCGCGGGACCGCTGTCACATTACGGTATCATACCCCTCATAGGGAGCGAGGCCTGCACTCATAGGGTCAGGCTCGGACACGCGACCTTCGCAAGACGGGCAATCCCGCCATGGCGAAGCGCGATCGAGAATGGATGGAGCACATCAAGGCGATGGCACGCTTGCGGCTCCGCACCCCGATAGCGTGGCCGCCTCCAGTTCTCCCCAGCGGCTCTCCCTCGAGATTCTTTATCGGGCTCATTTCCGAGACCTGGCACGCTATATCGGCAGGCGCTTCGGCTCTGGTCCCCCAGAGCCAGAGGAAGTTGCCCAAGCGGCATTCACCAGACTGGCGGCCGCGGACAATTTCGCGAGCCTCGATGACCCGCGGGGCTATCTCTATTCGATCGCGTGCAATCTGGTGATCGACCATCAGCGCAGGCAGGGTCATCGCAACGCGATCCATCGCGATTTGTCCTATCTCGACGAATATTTGCTGTCAGAATCCTCGCCCGAACGCGTCCTGCTTGCCAAAGAGCGATTTGCGATTTTCGAGGAGGCGCTTCGGGCAATGCCGAAGATGAGGCGGCGCATATTCCTTCTCGTGCGTGCGGAGGGCCATGCGCCGCGAGATGTCGCTCGCCAGTTCGGTATGTCGGATGCCGCGATCTACAAGCATGTGCAGCGCGCCCTGGAAGATTGCGCGTATGCATTCGAGAAGGCGGAACGGCGAGGGTGAGCGGCAAAGATCGGAAGCAAAATGGGCTTGGTGTCGACCGCGCGACTGTTGCTGCGTGGCCGGACCAGGTTCATCATACGAAGATGGAAGGTGAAAAGGACGAGCCCCCGGAATCTTGGCTGAACGAAAGCGGGGCGCCACGTCGGCATATGAAGTTCGCGTGGCGGGAAGCGACCCGTCTCCCGGAGCACCCCGACTATGCCGATCTGCTGGGCACCCCGACGTTTCGCGAGCGCTTTGTGGAAATCTGGCATCGGCTGAGCGAGGCGCGGCTGCCTGCTATCTCCGCACCCCGTGTGGGATTGGCTTGCGTTGTAGCGGTGCTCATTTTCTCCGGCGTCTGGATCTTGCGACCGGGCGGTCCCGACTACGTCACCCAAGTCGCCGAGGTGCGGGAAGTTCCCTTGGTCGACGGGAGTGTCGTCACGCTCGGCGCGCGCTCGGCCCTCGATGTGGCCTTCACGAACCGCGAGCGGCAGGTTCGCCTGGCAAAAGGCGAAGCCTTCTTCGCGGTCTCTCACGACCCGGAACGCCCATTCATCGTGCTTGCAGGCGGCAGGCGCATTCGGGTCGTCGGCACCAAATTCAACGTCAAATATGACGGCAATCGCGTACGGGTTTCGGTCCTGGAAGGGGTGGTCAACGTCTCGCGCGGGTCCGCCGCGTCCGACCGATCGTCAGGCGCAGATCGAAGTGCTGCCACGCCAACGGTGAGAGTCGTCGGGGGGCAGCAGCTCATGGTGCCTGCGACGGGGCCGTTCGCCCGTCCCCAGTCCTTGCACGGCGCGGAGCCGGGTGCATGGCGAAAAGGCCGCCTCGACTATCAGGACGCCCCTCTCGCCGAGATCGTCTCGGACGCGGCGCGGTACTATCCGCATGCGATCAGGATCTCGTCGCCTTCGCTCGCGAGCGAGCGCCTGACGACGTCTTTCCGCACCACCCAGATCGACCAGATGCTGGAGACACTGCCGAACACATTGCCGATCATCGTCCGGCGGGATGAGGACGGCACGGTTAGATTGGAGCGCAACGCCAGCGCCGGCGAATAGTCATCACGCGTTTTTTTGCGTGTGCGAAGTTTTCTCTGTCCAGTTTCCGAACCCCGCGCGTCCGGTCGCCCGGGTGTGCATCCAAGGACGCTGTCATCATAGCGGACGGTCGATGGATGCACCCCCTGATGTGCAGCGAACAAGGGGGACTGGTTCCGTGAAGAAGATCGTCGGTTTTGCGTTGATGGGTATGGTGTCGTTGCCGGCGTTGATGGCGGGAGGGCCGGCATTCGCACAGGAGGCGGAAGCCCGGCGCGACTTCGATATCCCGGCGCAACCGCTCGCCTCGGCGCTCGTCGAGTTCTCGCGGCAAGGCGATGTGGTGGTGACGGCCCAAGCGCAACTCACGCGCGGCCGAACTTCGCGAGCTGTCCGGGGAACGTATACGCCGCGGGAAGTGCTGCAGACGCTGCTGGCTGGCTCAGGCTTGCGTTTTCAAGCAAGCTCGAATGGCGCCTACACCGTCGTCCAAGCCACGCGGCCGAGCAATCAGGTCGGCACCGGGAGCATCAGCGGTCAGGTGATCGATCCTGCGACTGGAGACTATAAGCGCGACGCGATCATCCGCATCGTCACGGCCGATGGCGAGCGGCGAACGGTCACGTCGGAAGAAGGCGGTGAGTACCGGATCGTCGATGTCCCGACCGGCATCGCCACCCTAACGGTCAGCTTCACCGGCTATGCCGAACAGAGTGCGACTGTCGACGTGGCGGCTGGCGAGACCGTAAGACGCGATTTTGCGTTGTCAGTGCCGGGAGCCGCGCAGGCAGGCGCCGAGATCGTCGTGACGGGCGTGCGCGAAGGCGACGCCCGGGCGATCATGGCTCAGCGCCGCTCGATGAACATCACCAACAATCTGTCGTCGGAATCGTTCGGGGAGGTGTCGGAAGGCAATATCGGCGAATTCCTGAAGTTCATGCCGGGCGTTGCGACGCAGAACCAGGGCGGCGCCGACGACACGGTACGCTATGTGAGCCTGCGAGGCTTGCCGCCGGAATATACGTCCGTCACCATCAACGGCATCAGCGTTGCCGGGGCTGACGCCAATGAAGGGGCGGCGAGTTCGCGTGCCTTCAGCTTCGAGCAAGCGTCGCTGAGCAGCATCGACTCCATCGAGATTTCCAAGACGATCAGCGCCGACGTCGACGCCAACGCGCCCGCTGGAACGATCAACCTGCGGACCAAGCGCGCCTTCGATCGCAAGGGACGGCGCATCATCCTGTCGCTCAACGCCACAACCCAGTCGGACCTGTGGGACAGCCGCCGCGCGGGACCGAAAGAAATGGGCGGCAAGGGGCGCTTCCGTCCCGGTGGCTCGATCGAATATTCCGATGTCTTCCTCGATGGCCGTTTGGGCGTGCTGGCCAGCGCCAGCCTGTCGCGCACGCATACGGAGCTGGAGACGGTACAGAACGGCTGGAACTATGTTCCGACCGCTGCGAGCCCCGATCCCCTCGCCTCCGCGTCGCTTCTGGGGCGCGTGACCGCCCAGGAGGTGTCGAGATTTTCGACCAACGTCACGGTCGATTTCAAGGCGAGCGATGCCCTCACGCTATCTCTCATGTCGATCTACAACCGCTCCTACAATCTGTCGGATCAACGGACCTTCACTTTCACGAGCGGCGCGCGGGCGCGGGGTCTCGCCGGCAACCCTGCGTTCGACTTCACGACGCAGCAGCTCAACACGGCGAACACATTGACCGCGGGCTCGAACACCATTGCGAAGAAGGGCCGCGGCCTGACGCTGGTGCCGAGTTTCGAGTTCCGGCAGGACCGGGTCACGCTCGACGGCAACTTCGCCTATACCAACTCGCGCAGCAGCTATGATCCGCTCGGTGAGGAAGGCGCAGTCTTCAACCTCGCCAACGCGCCAACCTCGCGGGGCAATTTTTCCGCTCAGCGCAGCGAGAGCTATCAGGCGGCCGACTGGATGATCAATCAGGTGAGCGGCCCGGATTGGAGCGATCCGGCAAGCTTCAACGTGTCGTCGCTTATCCTCAATACCCAGGACGGACGATCGGCGGACGTCGAACGGCTGGGTGGCGCGCTGAACCTGACCTACGAGGCGCCGTTCGCATTTGCCCCCGTGACCTTCAAGACGGGAGTCAAGCTCCAGCGCAGCACCTTTGACTATGAGAACCAGCGCGAAGCTCATCGCTACCAATATGTGGGACCGCTCGGCACCGCCGAGTTCCTGTCCCGGATACAGAGCGGCACGCCGCTCTCGTTCAACAATTCGGGCTTTAGCTATCTCTCGCTGTCGGGGTCGCCCAACCTCTACATGCCCAGCAACTACCTTCTCGGCCAGCTCTTCCGCGAGAATCCGGACCATTTCGCGCACACGATGACGGCTGCAAATTACTACAACGCTCTCATCGCCAACAGCCGGCATTTCGAAGAGGACACGAACGCGGCCTACGCCATGGCGACCTCGCCGCTCGCCGACTGGCTTACGTTGCGCGCCGGCCTGCGCTGGGAACAGACGAGGACGCGGTCACTCGAGCCCGACCCGCTATCCGCCGCCGAGATGGCAGCGGCCGGCTACACGGTGTCTCCGACCACCGGACAGGCGACGACAGTCGAAGGAATCCAGTATCAATATGAATCCCGCCCGCGGGTCGCCCGCAAGGGCAGCTACGACTATTTCTTCCCCAGCGCCTCGGCCAAAATCTCGGTCTTCCGCAATACCGATCTCCAGTTCGGTTACAGCCGCACTATCCGCAGGCCCGAGGTCAATGTCCTGGCCGGCGTCTGGGCGGTCAATGAAACGACGCAAACCGTGACGGCGCCCAACCCGGGCCTGACGCCCGAGATTTCGGACAATTTCTCAGTCAGGGTCGCACAATATTTTGAGCCTGTGGGCCTCATCGCGGTCAACTATTTCCGCAACAAGCTCAAGGGTGCGTTCCAGGTCCAGGAAATGACCGCGCAGGAATTCGGCTATACCGGCACGGAATATGCCGACTATCTGTTCCGCACGACGACCACCGTCGGCGATGGCACGATCAACATCCAGGGTATCGAGCTCGAGTTCAACTATTCGCTTGAGCGCCTCTTGCCCGCACCGTTCGATGGCCTGACGCTTCGCGGGTCGTACACCTACACTCACCCGGAGGAACCGATCTCGCTTACGCCAGAGAATATGGTGACGCTTGCGCTTGCGTACAGGACGGGTCCCGTTCGGCTCTATCTCAACACCGTCTGGACTGACGATCGGCCCGGAACGCTCTCGAGCGGCACCTACGACCGAGCGCGCTGGGACGTCAACCTCTCCGGCAGCTACCAGATCATGCGGGGATTCCAGGCCTATTTTGCGGTGCGCAACCTGCTCAACAAGCCCATGTATCGCATGGCGCCGGGCGTGGAGAATGCCTTCGGCTCCGCACCTGATCATGTTGCCAACTACAACCACGCGGGCGTCAACGGCACCATCGGTCTTCGCGCGACCTTCTGATCGCCCTGCCCTATCTTCTCTACAGGTGCTTCATGTCGACCTTTGATCGCCGAGCCGTCCTCAAGTCCGCAGGCGGGCTTGCACTGTTTGCCGGACTCGACCCGTTCGCGCGGGCGTGGGCCGCCCCGAAATTCGCCGACGATCCCTTCGCCCTCGGCGTCGCGTCGGGCGATCCCTGGCCGGATGGTTTCGTCATCTGGACCCGCCTCGCGCCCAGACCTCTGGAGCCGCATGCCGGCATGCCGGCCCTTGGCGTGCCGGTACGGTGGGAAGTGGCAGAGGACGAACGGTTCGCGCGCATCGTCCGTGTCGGCGAGGCGATCGCCCGCCCGGAGCTGGCGCACAGCGTCCATATCGAAGTCGCGGGTCTGCAAGCGGGGCGGCCCTATTGGTATCGCTTCCTCGTCGAAGGCGCGGAGGCAAGTCCGGTCGGCAGGGTTAGAACCGCGCCTGCCGCCGGTACGCTGCCGGACCGCGTGCGCCTCGGTCTTGCCGGCTGCCAATCCTATCCGCAGGGCTGGTACGACGCCTGGCGCCATCTGAGCCAGGAGCCGGATCTCGACGCCGTTTTCCACTATGGCGACTATATCTACGAAGGTGGGCAAGCCAGTTCCTACGTCATCAAGGACAGTGCTGGCCGGGTGGTCGATCGCACTCATGCGAGCGACGAGATTTACAGCCTGGACGATTATCGAGGTCGTTATGCCCAATATAAGGCCGACCCAGATCTCAAAGCCGCCCATCATGCCGCCGCGTTCATCACGTCGTTCGACGATCATGAAGTGGACAACAACTGGGCAGCCGTCGCCGATCAGGACGGGACCACGCCCGAGCTTTTCCTCCTGCGCCGCTTTGCCGCCATGCAGGCCTGGTATGAGCATATGCCCGTGCGCAAGGCACAGTTCCCGCGCCCGGACGGCCTGACCATGTATCGTCGTCTCGACTATGGCCGGCTGCTGCGTATGCATGTGCTCGATACGCGCAGCTATCGCAGCGACCAGCTTTGCGAGACGCCTGAAGAGCAGGCCTGCCGGCGGGAGGATGGACCGGATTCGACCATCCTGGGTGCGGCGCAGGAGGCCTGGCTCGGCGACGGGCTTCGCAACGATGCCTGCTGGAACCTGATCGCCCAGCAGGTGCGCGTTATGCCGCTCGTGCGGCGCAGGCCGGACGGCAGCCCGGCACCTGTCGCCGCGGATTCCTGGGACGGCTATCCCGTAGCTCGCGCCCGCCTTGTGCAGACGATCAGGGAGCGCAATCTGACGAATGTCGTCATCGCCACGGGCGATGCCCACATCCACAACGTCGGGGTCGTCCCCGTGCGGGACGAAGAATTGGACGGGCCAGCGGCCGCAACGGAATTCCTCGGCACGTCGATTTCTTCCGGCGGTGATGGAGTGGCGGACAGCGCGGCCAGACAGGCCTATCTTCGCTACAATCCCCATTTCGAGCTCATGAACCAGCAGCGCGGCTATCAGATCTTCGATATCGCACCAGCGGAATGGCGCACCGACTTGAAGGTCATGGACCAGGTGCAAGCACCCGGAGGGCGGCTTAGCACCCTCGCGCGCTTCGCTGTAACTCCCGACACGCCCCGACTGCACATGGTATAACCCGGTTGGCGGCACGGTGCTGGAAGTGCCTGGTCAATGGCAGATGCTCCGCCAGCACTCCGGTCGTACCGATATTTCGGGACACGGCCTTGAACGATGATCGCACGGAGACACGTTTCACATCCACCGTAACCTGCAACGATGCTGCCAAGTAGTATGCTCATTGGCGCGACCTCTCCGCCGTCACGACTAAGTCACGGCGATAGGCGATGCACGTCGTCCTATAGCGCAAGGAAATGACATGCTTCTGCTCAGCCGCCGCTTGTTCGCCATCTTTGCCGGCGCGACCCTGCTCGCGGCCGCCCTGCCGGCCTCGGCCGAGATTTTCACTGTGGCGGTCGTGCCCGACACGCAGAACTACGCCGACGCCACTCTCCCGCAGCCGCGCGGCGAGGACACATTCGTCCAACAGATGCGGTATCTGGTGGACACTCGCGATGAGAAGAACCTAGCCTTCGTCACCTTCGTCGGCGACATCGTGCAGCATGGCGACGGCCGGTTTCGTCAGCAGATCGGAACCGACGCCACGCCACGCTACCGCTATTGGGACACCCGCGCCGAATGGGACATCGCCAATCGGGCGATCTCGGTGCTCGGCCATTCCGGGATTCCCTTCGGCATGTCGCCCGGCAATCACGACTATGACAATTATAGCTGGTGGCTGGACGGGAACGGTCCCGGCGCCGGCCGGCCCCTCTCCGGCGGAAGGGTATGGGATCTCTATTTCGGGCCGCAATCTCGCTATTTCGCGGGCCGCTCCTGGTATGGCGGCGCGTTCAACCAGGGGCTGAACAGTTACCAGTTCTTCACCGGCGCTGGACGGCGCTTCCTGCACCTGTCGCTTGAGATGCAGCCGACGCCTGCGGCGCTCGAATGGGCGCAAGGGGTGATCGACGCCCATCCCGGCCTACCCATCATCGTCACCACGCACGAATGGCTCCTGCCTGCCGCCACCGGCCGAACCGAACGCTCCAATGGCTATCAAAGTTACTTCGCTGGAACCGACCACCTCCCTCCTGACGAGGTCTGGAATCGCTTCATCCGCCGGAACGCCCAAATCTTCCTGATTCTGTCAGGCCACAACTGGACACCGACCGTCGACGGCGTGTCGCAAGGGGAGAATCTGCGGGTCGACCGCAACGACGCCGGCCATCCGGTCTATCAGATGCTCCAGGACTATCAGGGCAACACAGTCGGCCCCGACGGCACACCCGGCTCAGCCAATGGAGGGGCCGGCTGGCTGCGCTTCATCGCGTTCGACACCGAGCGGCGCAAGATGCACTTCTACACCTATTCGCCGCTGCTCAGCCGCTATGCCGGCCGGGACGGGGAACGCACATTCGGGGCGGAACCGCGCTATTCGGACTTCGAGCTGGATTTCCCGCCTCAACTGCTCCGATAGGCTAGGCCGGTGGAAAGCGCCGGGAGGGCGGCGTCGCCAGCGTGACGAGGTTGCCGTCAGGATCGCGGACCTGCGCCAACGTCGAATAGTCGCCCTCGATGTCGTCCCCGAGCACGATACCCAGGCCTCGCAGCCTGTCGCGCTCGGCGGCGACATCGTCGACATAGAGGAACATCACGCCCCTGCCGGCGATCTCGTCGCTGTCCGAAAGCATCAGGCCTCCCGCATTGGAAAGCTCCCACTGCACGAGCGTCGCCATCGGCCGATGATCCGGCCCTCGGCCGAGCAGCGCTGAATACCAGGCTTCGGCCGCCGCGAGGTCGGCGGTCAGCAATGAGGTGTAGATCTTATGCGGCTTCATTCATTTCTCTCCGGACCTGATCGTTCGACCAGGCGAATAGTGGGCGATCCGGCGCCGGTGACGCACCCAGTTCCCATAGCAGCGCGGCCAGCCACCGGGCGTCCTCGCCGGCACGGTGCTTGCCGAATGGCCGTGCATCGACACGCGCCTGCGCGGCCAGAATTGTATCGCTCGCAAGGCCCAGCTCATCCAGAATCTCGCGCAGCGGTCTGAACGGGATCGGGCATGGCCGCGCGGCGGCCTCGAACAGCGTCTCCAGCCAATACCCGTCGATCGGACTGTCGGCGATCAGGGCCGCGCCGTCGAGCGCCTCTGCCAGTTCGGCCGCGACCTGCCCCACGGGCAAGCCGTCGCACCAGACTCGCGCCTGCGATAGGCCATGAATGCGCTCGGCCTCCTTCGTCCAAGTCCAGCCGGACCAGTGCGGATGCGGACGGATCAGCCAGGAGCGGCTCGTGTCACCGTCCTCAGAGATACCGATCTCTATCGGGTAGGACCGGCCATGGCGCGGCAGGCAGGAGGCTTCGAAATCGATCGCGATCAAACGCATGACAGTGGCGAACCGAGATGGGGGGAAAACCCGGCGGCGCAGTCTGGCTGCGCCACCGGTCGAGCAGATGCTCCCGATGAGTTTGGAAGCAGCGTCGGTCAGATGCCGGGATAGGTCAGCCCGTAATGGCCATAGACCTGTTCACCATAGGCGCGGTCGTAGCGCGGTTCCTCATCGCTGTAGCGCGGCGCGGCCTCAAGCGTCTCCTTGTCGAGATCGACCACATAGCCGCCCTGCTCGGTGTCATAGGTGAGCAAGTCCCACGGCAGCGGATAGTAATCCGCGCCGAGACCGAACAGACCGCCAAACTGGAGCACGGCGTATTCGACCTCGCCCGAGACCTTGTCGACCATGAAGTTGTAGATGCTGCCGAGCTTCTCGCCCTCGTCGTTGTAGACGGTGGTGCCCTCAACCTTGTTGGAGGCGATCAGCCGGTCGGTTTCATCGGTGGCGATAGCGTTATCGGTGTCAGTCATCAGGAGTCTCCTGCTTCGAGTCGTCCCCCCGCCGACCCACAGGTGGTATCCACAGGCTTCAATGGCGTGACAGGAGCGACCAGACGCCCCGCCAATCCGGTAAGCGACAGACCGGGCGTCGAGGTGCTGCCGGACACAGGCGAGTCCCGTCGCCCAAGCGGCGTCGAGAAGCACTGCCAATTGGGCACCGCACGATCGAGCGGTTGGCGGCGTCCACGCCCAGACTGCGCCGCAGCGCCAGACAATCAGCAGACTGATGCGCAGGGTCTTGCCTAGTGGCAGCAATCTGTCGCAACCACCTTGGTTATGTTCCTTATTTGTTCCATAGCTGCGCGCTTGCGAATCGACAATGAGGAACCGGCGTATGAGCGTGACGATCCGCGGCGAGAACCGCAGCAGACTGAGGGTGATGGGCGACATCGAGGCCGAACTGGCAGTGCCAGCTGACGCAGCCGGACGGTGCTGGCTATCGTTTTCCGACGGTACGCTGGTCGAGGCCGCCTATGGAGATGATGATGCCTGCCGTTTCGCAGTCAGCCAGGAAGGCGCCGCCATCACCCGGATTCAACGAGACGGCGACTGCGACACTCTCCGTCTCGACTGGCGCATGGAATGGGTGACGGTGGCGGCTGCCGCCAATGCGGCCCGTGCGGCGCCGCCAGGAGATTGTCTGCCGCTCATCCCCGGCCTGCTCGGCTGACGGGTCGCCATCATGCCGGAACGCAAGATCGCCAAGCTCGAACGGCTGAAGATTTCCGATGACATCACGGCCAGATTCTTCATCCGGCCGGGAAGTCGCAGCCGGCCCTGGACTTGGTTCGAGGCCGACGAGGTTCCACCATTCGAGGAGGAGATCGGCTGGTTTGAGTTGGAGCGGGAACGCGGGCACGGCTGGAAAGTCGTGCGTCAGGTGCCGAAGCCGGCCTGGGAGCGATAGGGTTATCAAGAATTCGGTACGAGCTCCCATTGCGCCACCGTATCTATCGGCCGATGTTCCGGTTCGCGATCGAGCAAGCTGGAATATCAGGCTCCGGGCGGCCGCGAGGTCCACAGTGAGCAACGACGTGTAGATCTTGTGCAGCTTCAAGGAGAGCCACGACATCGCCGTCCGCTCTGTTCATGCATAACAAGGTCGGCCTCGCCTGCAGTCCGCCCTAAAGCCGCGCGGCATGCTCGCCAATCTTCGCGAGGATGTCGCTGAAGGCTGGCTGTCCGCGATAATAGAGCGCGCGGGTCGTTTCATATGCCCGTTGAAACACCTCCCGGGTTGCCGGGTCTTCGAGTTGAAAGGCCGCGTTTTCGGCGATATTCTTGTTGTCGGCCGCCGGAAACCGAGCATCCTTGTGGGCGGTATAATCCGGCGAGCCAATGAACGCCTGGACGCCAGGGTCCGCCAACAAGCAATAGACGTCGTAGTAGTGGCGCAGGAAATTCTGCGGCATACTGCCATCTTCGACATGTTTGCGGTACTTCGTCGAAATCGTCTGCAGCTTCTCGACCAGCGTGTATCCGGGTTCGTAGCAGGGCACGTCGACAGCGCGGTTGTCGGTCAGTCCGCTCAGGCCAGATGCAACGGCCCTGTCGTAAGCCCATGAACTGATCAGGCAGGGCCGGTTTGGCGCGACCTGATCGAAGCCCGCTTCGAGCAAAATGCCCGTTTTGACGCCCTCAGGCAGCGCGTAGGCACTGGGGTAGTGGAGACGAATCCCGGCGCTGCGCATCCGGCTGTCGTCGAATGCATTGTCGCGTTCCGCGCCTTCGAAGCCGGCGATCGCCAGCTTCGGCACCAGGCCATCGTAGAAAGCCCGCCGCGCATCGACATGGACCGGCTTGTTCTGGTTCCTGCCCGTCGGCAGGTCACCGTCCGGGTGGATCAGAAGGTCGAGATCTTCCGAAAAGCGATGAATCAGACCGTAGCCTTTGGACAGCGAGGTGCCGCCCTTGAGCTCGAAGGCAAAGCCCAGCTGCTGCAATCCCCACAGGCCATGCATGATCCAATAGTCCTTTTCGACCAGACCGGGATCGATGGCCTGCTCGCGCGCAACCACCGCGAGGAGGTCGGAAAAGTCCTTGCTGTCGTGCAGGAGCATGGCGGCCGCAGCAATCTAGGCCGGTTGCAGCACGGGCGCGAGGAGCCGTTCGGCGCGGGCCGAACCGTACTCCTTCACCGCACGGGCAAGTTGCCCACGATCCATCTCCGCAGCCTTGGCCAGCGCGCGGGGAAGGATCACCGCCTTGTCCTCGGGCAGCCTGTCGATGTTGTGCAGGAGGTCGACAAGCAGGACTTCCTTGGACAGCCGCCTGGGTACCGACGGCCGCATCCGGAAATCGTACGTCCGGCCATCCAGTTTGAACCGGCCATGTCGCTTGCGGTTATAGACCACGGGCTCGTTGTGGAGCTGGGTCGTGCCCACGCCAAGCCCGTTGAATGCGTTTGGAGAGACGAGCAGGAACCGATCGTCGCCAAGAAATGTCTCGACGAGCTTTTCGGGCTTCGCGGGCGCGACGCCGAACCGGGTTCTACGCGGCGTCATGTAGACGCCCGCCCACACCTTCTCGAGCCGGCCCTCCCCGATAAGCTGGCGAACATGGCGATCGACCGCGTTCGACCAGCGCGCCAGATCCTTGCGGCGGTAAACCTGGCCTGGACGCAGGTGGCGCTTGAGTTGCGCAAGAGCGGACATGCTTCCCGTTTCCATGCCTTGGCAGATAGGCTTCCGGCCCAGAACTTGCAACTAATCTCATTAAAAATTCATGCAGCGAAGTTGCGATCCTACCGCGCCGCCGCCGCTCGAGGCTGACCGTGCGCGCCCCGTACATAGGGTTGCCGCCGGTTTTCGCTGGTGGCGATGCTCGGTTGAAGCGCAGCTCGGACTTCGTCCGTGACCGTATAGACCGCATGGCGCTGCGCGCCGCGGTTCTCATGGTCCACGAAAAAGCCTTGGTAATGCCGCCTGATCAGGCCGGCCTTCACCAACTCCGACACCGCCCGGCTAATCGCGGTCATGCCGGTTTCGCGGATACGCTCACCAAGGTGCGCCTCGACCAGGCGATCGGCATCTGTCCGATCGCCTGGCAGTTCTCCCCGAGTAGCAAGTTCCGCCCGGATCTTCTCGATGGTGGCGCGGCGCTGGTGATGTCGCGCGCCGCTCGGCGCGATCGTCGCGGCCAACCATTCCCGGATCGGCACCAGGGTCTCGCCTTCACGAACCAGAGGTCCAGCCTCTCCATTCGGTCGGGCAACCCGGGCGATGAGATCGAGCACCATGAAGGTGTAGCGCGGCCGTGTCGAATGCTCTGCTATCATGCGGACGATATCCGGCAGGCCTGCCGCGCGCGCTGGCGCCGGGGTTGGGATAGATGGCGCAAAGAGATCGGGCTGGAGCATGGAACGAATCAAGCACAAAGTACGACTCTTGTGAATCCCCCAATCGCTCATAGAAACGACGAAACAGCGTTTTGCCACTCGTGTCACTTTACCTCGGAGCGCTTGGTAAAGTGACACAGCCGTCATCCGACACTTGGTCGATCTGTGGTTGTTGCGAGATGACCGGACCCGGTAGAATCCTGGCGGTGAACGGAATGAACGTCATCAGGCATCCAGCTCAGGATTTGCCTTCTCCCAACAATTCGGGCTCCGCGCTCATCTCAGGAATGCCGAACGTTTTCTCCACTTGTTGCGAAGAAAGCCACTTCCGGCTAGCCAGCCTGTCTCACTGCCCCTCCCTGCAAAGCGTGGAAAGCCAGCAAAGCATGACCGAAGCGACCGAACGCGACAGCACACTCGTCACTTTGACCGCAGACATCGTGGCCGCGCATGTCACGAACAACAGTGTCGCCGTGGGCGATCTGCCATTGCTGATCCATAATGTGCACGATGCACTTAGTCGTCTCGGGAAAGCCGATGCAGTGCCGGAAGCAAAACAGGAGCCCGCCGTATCGATCCGTTCTTCGGTGAAGCCCGACTTCATCGTGTGTCTGGAGGATGGCAAAAAGCTCAAGATGCTGAAGCGGCACCTGATGACGCACTATCAACTCACGCCAGCCGACTATCGCGCGAAGTGGAACCTGCCTGCGGATTACCCGATGGTAGCGCCCAACTATGCCGAACAGCGCCGCTCACTTGCCAAAAAGATCGGTCTCGGCCGCAAGCCGAAGGTGGCGCCTGCCCAGCCGCCCAAGACGAGAAAGGCGCCAGCAAGCAAGAGTGCTACGCCAGAAAACGGTCAAGGCCGAGCGCCTCGTGCAAAGCGCTCGGGTCTCAAACCGACACCTACGCCAACGAGCGACGCCGACACGCAATAAACGAGGAGGTCTAGCCCAACAGCGGGCCGGGGCCATTTCATGGGCGACGGCGGCGGCGCCCGACATGTTCGGCTGATACCTCGAGATCGATCGAACGACGCGATCATCTCCGGGACGGACATTTCAACGACCCATATCGCGGGACGGCATGACCGGCCTCGACCTGCTGACAGGAGAGATCGCCATCCTTGTTCCAGCATTGCAGGATCGGCCGTCCGTAGCGGTCGGTGTCGAGCTGGCGACACATGACATCGCCCTTCGCAACCAGCGCGCGCAGATTGTCGCGGCTATCGTAGGGATCACCCGAGACGCATTTTCTGCCGGGCCGGCAGGAGCCCGGCATTTCCGGCGCGTCGATGCCGTAGAGCCGCGATCGACCGAACGGCTCACACCGGATATAGTCGCCATCGTGGACATATGGCCGGGTGCACGGCACGGCATTGGCCCTATCCCGCTCCGCCGCCTCGGCGCAGCCGGGTAGGATCGCTAGCCCTATCAGCAAGTTCAGGGCGAGACACCGGCCGGTCACAGGTCCAACCCCAATGTCCGCTCGGGCAGTGGGGGCAGGCTGTCAAAGTCGATCTCCTCGGGTTCGGGGGCCTTGAGGTCCGCGCCGGGCTTGGCGCGCTCGCCGTTCTTTTCCGGATTGGGATTGTCAGGCGCCCAGCCATCGAGCGGTGCGGCGAGATCATCGAGCGGGAAATCTCCCGGATCGAAATCCACAACCTCGTGCAACTGCCCTTTCCTGGCGTCGACGTCGATCTTCCCCGTCGTCTCCAGCGACGACGTCTTGTTGCCGGGCGTGTTTTCGATCTGGTTGATCAGCTTTTCCTTGTCATCGACCACGAGCGTGAGCGCGTCGCGCACACGGGTGACCATGACGTTGAACAGGCGCTGGTTCGACAGAAAGCGCTCAAAGGCGGACATTACGGCAATCGCTTTGTCAACGGTGATGCCCTGAGCCATATGCATATTCAGCGAATAGGCGAGGTCGAGACGCGACAGCATCGGATCGGTATGCGGCAGCACGACTTGCTCGCGTGACGCGGTTTCGACGGTCACGCCGTCAGCGTCTATCCCGACGATTTGGGCGAGCGCGCCGTTATCCAGCTTCCGGGGCTTGTCGGTGTCCGTCCAGCGGATCTTGTCGCCGGGATGGATCGCGATGTCCTTGGGCTCGGCGAGGCCGAGCCTGTCATCCTTGGCTTCAGGCGAGAGGCGCTGGGGATCGATCTTGATACGACGCCGGCCATCGGCGAGCTCGATCTTGCCGTTCTTGTAGACCTTCACGACGTCATATTGCCCCTTGTCCAACCCGAGTTCCTCCGTCCTGAACATCACGTCGAGCTTCAGCCCTTCCCGCCAGTTCTGGCTGTAGCGCAGCTCCTCGCGGGTCAGGTTGACTCTCTCGTAGATGGTGAGTGCCAGCTTTTCCGACCCGAGCGTCCCTTCCGCGGCGAGGCCCGCCTGGATCCGCGTGTTGATCTGCTCGCGCGCTTCGCGCCCCGATGCGAAGAGCGCGGTCTTCTCGCGTTCCTCGGGCTCCAGCGCGAGCCACATGTCGGCCGCCCGATCGATATGGTCCTTGTCCTCGATGACATTGTCGCCGAGCGTTTTGATCGCCTGGCCCGCCCGCCCGTGATCGGCGAGCCCCGCGACCGTGCGCAGGGTGTCGGTGCGCTGGCGAAGATTTTCGACCATCCTCGCCATGGCCACGCCGGCGGCCTGGAGTAGCGCGAACGCCTTGCCGGCATCGATCGAGGAAATCTGCTGCCGGTCTCCGATCAGGGCAAGCTTCTCGACGCCGAGGAGATTGGCGATCTGCTCGAGCTTGAGCGTTTGTTCGCTGGAAACCATCGAACTCTCGTCGACGAGGATGACCGTGTTCTTCATCTGCTCGCGCAGCGCCTCGAAGCGCGGCCCCTGGGGATGATGCAGGAAATGCTGATGGCGCAGGATGAAGGACGCGATGGTCTGGCTCTTCACGCCCGCCCCCTCCTCCAGATCGCGCACCATCTTGTTCTGGAACGCGAGCCCGATGACGTTGCGGCCCTCGGCCTTCGCCACGCCTGCGACCGACTGCGCGAGGTCGACCACCGCCTGCAGCATGGTCGATTTGCCCGACCCTGCGATCCCCTGAACCGCAACGATACGGTCGCGCGACGAGACGATCATCGCGGCTGCGGCGAGCTGTCCTGCATTGAGCGTCACCCGCGCTTCGGCCTGGAGCCGGCCGGGCGCGTCGGCCTCGGCGACCATCGGCTCGACCGCACCCTTGCCCTTTTCCATCTCGGAGATGATCGCTTCCTCGGTCCTGAGCGCCTCGGGTGTCGTCGCCATGGTGATCTGCCCGTCGTGGCGATCGGACTTGCCCGGAATGAGCGCGCCCTTGCCCAGCAAGCTCCCTATCCGGTTCTCGACATGCTCTATCGTCACACCCTTGAGGCGCAGGTCGAGTGCGGTCTTCGCCAGAACATTCAGCTCCCAGGCCGCCTCACGCTGAGAGAGGATCCGGACTGCCGAAGCCACGGCCAGCTGCGCACGGGCTTCGACAGGTGACTGGGTGAGACGCGCAAGCCCGCGATCGACCAATGGGTCGTTGGGGCGCAGGAAGTTGGCGACCAGGCCGCGCGCGGAGCTGATCGCCTCGCTGACGGCTTCATACCCCCGCGCCATGATGCCGCGGTCCGGATTGCGCGATACGCGCTCGATGGCCGCCGCCATCAGGTCCTTGCCGTCGAACCCGACCGCTGCGGCCTTGTCGATCCACTCCTGGCCGAGCGCCTGGCGATCGCCCACGCTGAGCTTCGGATCGCGGGTAGTCTTGGTGATTTCCCGCAGACCCTCGACCGTTCGTATACCAAGCTCGAGCGCCTTGCCGAGGATGACCGCACGCCGCTGGCTGAACAGTTCGAGAACCTGCTTGGGCACCCCGGCGATCTCGAATGTCCCGTGCTTTCCCGCCGGCGTGACTTCATAGCCGAGCTTCTCGATCCGCTCGCGAAAGAAGGCGTGGTAGATCGAGCCGATCACGCTGTTGTTCTTCCAGAGCGCGCTATTGTGGTGCGCCTGCCATTTGCCGTCGGCCATCTTCGTCAGGTTCGCGATCACGGCATGGATATGGCCTTGCGGGTCGAGCGCGCGGCTCGTGTCGTGCTGGAACAGCGCATAGACGAGATTGCCTGTCCGGATCGGCACCTTGCGCCCGTCGATGTCCTTTCGGCCCTCGGCGAGGTTCTTCTCGACCCAACTCATGGTTGCCTTGACCGCTTCCATGTGCGCCGCGAGGATTCGCTTGTCGCCGGCGATATAGGCCATGACCGATGCGGACTTCGGCATCGAGAAGGTCATGTCGAGACCGGGTCGACGGTTCTCGACCTGCCCGACCTTTTCGCCGTCGGGCAGCTCGCCGTTGAGGATCTTTTCGAAGGGCTCCTTGGCAACATCGCCGGCGAGGCCAAGGTCGGCACTGCCCTCCCCGGCCCATGCGCTCGCTTCGGAAGACTCCTCCAAAGTGTAGTAATTGTCCTTGGCGAAATAGCCGGCGGCTCCGCCGGCCGAGCGCACGGGCGCGATCGACAGCATGGCCTAAATTCCCATGTCCATATCGTCGCGATCAGCGGAGCGGTCAGGACCGTAGTCCTCACGCAACTCACGCAGCGTCTGATCCTCGATCTCGGGTCCGCGCGACCGCTCGGGCTCAGTGCGATCGCGCGGGCGCTGATCATTCGCGTCGCGTTCGTCGCGCTCTCCTGGAGACTGTCCCCGCCCTCGCGTACCATCGGGGCCGATAGGCCCCTGCCCTTCCGGCCTGGCACGGGCGAGATCGGGATCGCCGCGGTCGCGGCTATTGTCGGGGTCGACATCTTCGGGCGGAACGGAGAGGATGCCGGCAGCAAGGTCACGCGCTGGATTGGGCCGATCGACTTCCTCGATGACCTGCGCAGCGCCGTCACGGCCGCCCGCCTCGCCACCCTCTTCCTCGACCAGATCTTCACTGCGTCGGCGGCGGGTCGGCATGACGTTCTCGCGGATCTGGAACCCCTCCGCGACTGCCGGGTAGTCCTTCCATTCGAGCTTGATACGCGCGGCCGGGAAGCCATCCGCGAACTTTACGAAGCCGTGCATCGACGGCAGGTTGGTGATGTCGTCGGCGATCACCAGCGGCTCGACCTGCTTGCGCGGAGTCAGCGTCGAGGCATCGCGTGTCTGATTGTAGCCATAGCTATATGCCTCGTCCATTTGGCGTACCTCGCGGTTGCCAATGTAGCGTGCGCATTGTTCCGCGGTATCGAGATCGGCGGTTGCCAGAATGAGCTTGGTGCGCGCGAGCGAGGCGAGATTTTTTGCCCCCTGCTCACCATAGACTTCCACCAGCTTCTGGAAGCTGTGGAGGCCGAGGATCATCGCACCACCATAGTTACGGGCCGTCTGGAGGCCCTTTTCAATCGCGGGTATGCGATGAAGCGCACCGACTTCATCGAACATGAACCAAGTCCGCAGCGAGCGCGTGCGGGGCAGTGTCATGAGACTGGTGATCGCCAGGTTCATCCAGAGCGTAAGCAGGGGACGGTTCAGATCGAGATCATCATAGTGCGAAGTGACGAAGAGGATCGACCCGGGCTGCTTTTCGGCCGTGATCCACCGGCGTATCGAGAACGGCTCGCCCTCATCGGGCAGAAAGCGGAGAACCTGTGCGTTGGTATTGAACACCGCGCGGATCGATTCCGCCATACGCGCGGCCTCCGGCGCGGTGAGTGGGTCGGCGATCGTGTTGGCGAGAAAGCGATGCACGCGCTTCAGGTCCGCGGTCATCAGATTGTCCGCCAGATCGGCGTTGGTCGTCTGCCCGCGCCCCTGGAGCTTGATGCACATCTCGATAAAAAGCGTGCGCGCCGCCATCGCCCAGAAGGGCTCGGTCGATCCGCCATCGGACGGTATCAGCGCCGCGGCGGCAGAGGTGAAATTGCTGTAGCTCGAACAATCATTGAAGATCGACCAGGCCGGGCAACGCTCGTCCAACGGGTTCAAGATCGTGTCCCGAGTGGGATCGTAAAAGGCTTCGACATAGGCGCCGGTCAGATCGAAGATGACCGCAGTGTCCTGGCGCGCGCGCATCTGCGTCACGAGGTCCCGAAGCTCCGTGGTCTTGCCCGATCCGGTGGTGCCTATGAGCATCGTGTGCGACTGTTCGAGACGATGCGGATAAGGAATTCCGGCGAGGAAATAAGGGTGATGAATGCCCGCTTGCTTGCGCTCGGCGAACGGCATTGCGCGCACCTGGGTGGGCGTCGATCCAGGCAAGAGCAACGCGGCTTCGGTCTCGAATTCTCGCAGATTGTGGGCTACCACTTCTGCGTGAAGAACATCGCGCTCGACGAGCATGGCGCCCCGTTCGTGGCGTTCCTGAAGGATCGAGAGTCCGCGCTTGCGAGAGATATCGACGAACCAGAGCGCAAGCGGAATGGTGGCTAGGAGCGAGAGAAGGAAGGCCCCCAGAAGACCGCGCACCGCCTTTGCCCATGCTGCGATAATGGCGGGCACATCGGCAACCTGCGCCATCACGATCGCGCGAATGGATCCGTCCGGCAAGGTGACATTGACCCGCTTCATCGGGTCGAATTCCATGAAAGTCCAGAAGAACGAATAGAGCTTCATCCCGATGAGCTCGATCTCGTGTTCTCGCAGTGTCACGGTGAGGATGATCGTGTAAACGGCGGCGAAGCAGAACAGCCAGACGATGATCGGGATCTTCGCACCCGAGGTCCACATCAGAACCTCATGGGTGAGGAGCTGGCTACCCCGCGTGAAGTTGCCGCTGTTTCTCTGGACGGTACCACGAGCGGAGTGATGCCGCACGTGAACAGGTGAGCCGCTGAAGCGGATATCAGCGCGCCGCATGGTACTGCTCCACGCGCTTGTCGGTCTCGGCCAGGAGCTTGTCACGGACGTCCGGATATTGGTCGCGGATGATCACATCGAGCGCGAGCTGCGCATATTCGACGGTGCGGGCCATGCGCCTTTGGCTGGCGCCGGAACTCTCCGCATCGGTCGCGAACGAGCGCAGCGCATGGCGGATCATGGCGGAACGGGTGAGGCCGTTCCGGACAGCCAAGCGATCGATCCGATCACAGAGTGTGTGATCGAGACGAAGGGTTATCTGGGGGTCATTATTGTTCATGCCAGCCTCTCGATGCAGAGGCCGGTCGGGGCTGAGAAAGTGGCCTATACTAGGTCATATCTGTGCCCACGACAATGGTTTTGTATCCCGGCGAGCGCATTGCATTGCATTACAAGGGCATTACTTGAAACTGGCAGAAATCAGCCGCTTTTTGGGCGTGTATCCCGCCGCGATACATTTGCATTCCAATGGGATGCAAAGGTCGATGCCACTAAACCGCTGATATTGCTTGATCCCCATGCACCTTCAGGTGCGTTCGGTGTGCTTAAACGCTATGCTGTCCCCGCTTGCGTCGTTGGGGGTGCGGCTCGACGGTCCCGGAGGGGGACGTTGCCGGTTTCGGCCCGATATGCCGGCCCGTCAGGGCCACCGGGTCGCCTTGCGTCAGGGATCGTCACCCGAAGGGCCGAGACGCGCTCGCGCGGCTCGGTGGAGCTTGGCGCGCACGGTCGCGCAGCGGCCGTGGGTGCCTAGCGGAATAGAGCCCGGCCCCGAAGGGGAGACGCCCGAAACGCTCCGTTCGTCGTGTCGAAGATTGGCCGTTCACTTCATCGGCGAAGTCGGATAGGCTTGATGCCAGCAAACGCCATCAACGCACATTGGAGATATGCGAAATGGCGAAAAAGAGCCTGAAGCCATCGGAGCAATTGCGCGCGCTGGCGGATGAGAAAGCGGCGCTCGACGCGCGCGAAAAGGAAATGCTGGCGCGGATTGCCGGTGAGTTCGGCGGCGCGCTGGTGTCGTCGGGCCTGGCCGATCTGAGCAAGGCAGAGTTTGGCAAGCTGGCCCAAAGAGTCGCGGCGCTCGGTGTCCCTGAAGTGATGAAGCGGCTCGCCTGAGGTGCGATCGCTTGCATGAAAAAGGGGCGCGCGGCGCAAGCCGCGTGCCCCTGAAATGGCGATTGCGATAGTGTGTGCGATGCGCTTCGGCCGCACCAATCAGCGGCCCGCGTTAGCGGGCCGCCGTCACCCTCTCCCCCCTCGATCCCAAGCGCGACAGTTCGGCAAACACGCCAGCCCCGCGCGCCGCCAAAGGCGGCGCGCCTTGCCGGTCAACCGGCCTCCTTCGCTGTTGCGACATATTGCGCCTGAAACTCCGCTGTGGCGCGGCGCTGGCCGGTGCGGTCGTTCCATTCGCGGTTTTTCCAGTATCCTTTGAGAACGACGGTCGCGCCCTCACGCAAGTAATGTGAGAGCACTTCGCAAGCCTTGGGCTTATGCGGGGGTAGCCAATAGCTTGCGGTAAACTCGCCATCGGGTCCAGAACAACGCAGCGTTGCCACATGGTCGCCGCTATGTGTCGAGCGCAATTCGACATCTTCGGTTAGCTGCGCGATGATGGTCTTTTTCGACCATTCGTTGCGGCGCGTGGTGTCGGCGGCGATTTCGGCCTGCACTCTTTCGGCGTCGCGCGCTGCGCGTTCTTCGGGGGTCTCGCGGCCGAGACGGCTAAAGTCGATCATGTCGGTTCCTCCGTGAAAAACTGGCGCGCGCGATAGCGCGCGCCAGCGTTCAGATTTCAAAGCCCTCGTCACGATAAAGGGCGATCCAATCGGCTTCGGTCCAGCCTTCACCGGCGCGTTGCTCGACAAGCAAAGGGCATTCGTCGCCTAGCAGGTCGCGGAGGGTTTCGGCGCTTTCGGGGGTGATTTCGATCATTGTGGGATTCCTTCCTGTGCGGGCCGCGCGGGCGCTCATCGCCGCCACGGGCGCGCATGTGATTGGGTCTGGTTGTGGGGATGCCCGCCGCCGCGAAGCGGGCGGGCATCCGGTCCCTATGCGGCGGATCGCTTGGCTTCGGCGCGAAGGTCGCTAACCTTGGTCGGCCCCTGTCCGGCGTTTTGTTCGGCAAGGCGGAAGATGTGCAGCGGAACGCCTCGCGCGCGTAGGAGGCGCGCAAGATCCTGCTGCACCTTGGACTGTTGGAAAATCATCGCTTCAACGATCTCGTCCAGTCCGTTCCACACTTTGTTGCGGCGATAGGCTGCCTGAAAGTCGTTGATCGCCCGCTTGTTGAGGCTGAAACCGACAATGGGCACGCCCCTATCCTCTGCCCAACAAGTGCTGATCTGCTCGGCCCCTTTGAACCGCTTGCCGGTGAAAAGGACCATGTGCGGGATACGCTCGCGCACCATATCGAGCCGGGCATAGATCATGTCCACATCCTCCCAGTCTCCGCCGCCGGAAACGAGAACGGCGGGACGGCTGGGATAATGCTTTTCGATCTTCGCGGCTTCGCGGGCTTTCAGATAGTCGATCCCGTCGATCTGCGAGGCGGTTAGCCCCGTCGATACGCGGGTGCCCTTGATCGTGTTGAACGGGCGTCCGGTTTCGACGTGATAGACGTTCGCACCATGATCGACGAAGCATTCAAGCGCGGCGCGGGCTTCGGCAAGCGACTGACAACGCTGTGTCAGTTCCTCCAAGCGCGATTGATAGACTTCGCTAGGGTCGAAGGTTCGCACCATGTCGCCTAGCTCGGTGGCTGCGTCATCCTCCTGCCGCTCGGTGCGCTTGGCGACATAGTAAAGGCTGTTCACCAAACCCCATGCAATGGGCTGCGCGTAGCTTTCCATCCGGGTTCCGGCGAGTAGGCGAAAGATGTTTGAGACAATATCCTCGACGCAACCGCGCGCCAGTTCGGGGTCGGGCATAGGTTCTTCGGTGGGGTCGTCCATGATGGACAGCCGGGACTCGATCACGGTTTCCGTGAAGCTGGCGGAAAACGCCTTGGCGCTGGTCATCTCGGCATAGGCTTCACCAAAATCGGCGAAGCTGCTAAAGCGCCCCTTGTTCGTGTTAGCCATTTTCGACACTCCAAGTTGAATGGCTCGCATGGATCGGGCCGGAGCGTTCCCGCGCTCCGGCCCAACCTTTCATCATGCGGCGGGCGTTTCCTCCTGCTGCTTGTCCTGCGCCTGCTCGGCGCGGCGGCCGCGACGGCTCGCCGGTTCTACGGGCGGCATACCGTCACCAACGGGCGCGGTGCTGTCGCCAAGGCCGTCATCGTCGCCTGCGTCCGGTCCGTCGGCGCTATCCGCAGGTGCGCCAAGCTCGTTGCGCGGACGGCGCGGGCGGCTCCATGTGACGTTGTAGCTGCCGTCCTCTTCCATGAAACAGGCGATATAGAGCGGCTTGCTCATCGAAGGGCTGTCGATGGACCCTTGCAGGAACAGTTCGCCGTCGCTCTTTTTCTCGTGCTCGAAGAGGAAACCGACGCGAACCCATGACTTGGCGGCGGTCGCAGCGAGGATTTCAAAGCGCGGGCTGCTCGCCTTGCGGGCTTCCCAATGACGCAGGGCGATGGTCATAACGGTGTCCAAGGTGGCGATGCGGCCCATAAAGACGCCATTGCCATTGGACTTGAGATTACCAAGTTGCATGTTCTTCACTCCAAGTTGAACCGGCGTTCCCGCGCCGGGGTTGATCCTTCCGGGGACTGTCCCCGTCCGGTGATTTTCTTATATCAAACCCTATCAACTTAGCATAACTCATTGTCTTCTTGACAACATTTCATCGTACCTGGTGAACCTGAGCCGAAACCGGCCGCGCAGCGGCCCACAAAAAACGCATTGCGGAGCAATTCCCAATTGATCTTCCGAGGGCGCGGCGGGGGCCGTCGTTCATCGCACCCGGAGCCACCTTCGCCTGTGTCCCAAGACGCAGGCCCGTCTGCCGGGGGCAACAGAAATGACGGAGGCTCCGCCGCGAAGCGGTGGAAACCGTAGGGCCGCTTGCGGCCCGGTATTTCTGTTGAGGCGGCTTCCAGACAAACAAAAACATCGGCCGCTTGCGGCCGATTCCACTTTGCCGCCGACCCCGGCGGGCGGGTCTGCAACGCCGGGACACTGGCGAGGGTGGCGCAGGGTGCGATGAACGACCGCGCGCGAGGAAGATACCGGGCGGTGAGCCCCCGAACCGCCCGGTCAAACGAACGACGTCGGCCCGCCAGGGCCGTCTCATGGAGGCAACGCCGACTGCGTCAGGGATCGTCACCCGAAGGGCCGAGACGCGCTCGCGCGGCTCGGTGGAGCTTGGCGCGCGCGGTCGCGCAGCGGCCGTGGGTGCCTAGCGGAATAGAGCCCGGCCCCGAAGGGGAGACGCCAAGCTTTGTCTGCAATTGGAAACGCGCTAGCCCGCGCCTGGAACGCAGAAGCTCAATTTCGGCCGATGCCCTTCACTGCGCCGGAGGTATTGAGAAAGCTCGGTAGAAGCCGTCCGATCACCTATGCGGCGATTTTCGGCTCAAGGTGATGGCGAACGAAGGCGCGTGTAATGCCGACCTCGCCTGCGGCCACCCGGGCAAGCTGTTCCTCGAAACTGAGCGGGCGGTTCGTTTTTTCGGTGCGCTCGACCCTTCTGGCTTCGCGCCGGATGTCCAGCCAATGCGTTTTCGCTTCCGCGAAAGGCATCGTTATGAGCAGATGACGAAAAGCGAAGATCTCCTTCGGACCGGCAGGGGGCCAGAGCGGATCGGCGGTGACCTGCGGACGCAGCCGGCCGGGAAGTTTTGGAGATGGCAATGAGCGGCCGTCCCGTGCCAACTCTGCGGCAAGTTCATCGCGGATTCTGTAGGCGGTGGATGTGCCGATCGCGAGGTCGAGCGCGGCACGTCGGACAGGCACCCGGTCAAGAAGCATGGCCCGCAGCAAAGCTCGTTGCTCTTCGGTAACGAAGCGCGTGCTTTCCGCGTGAACATGCCTCACGCCGGCGGCGTCGCATCCCGGCAGGCACTGACCCTTGCGGCGCAGGCGCCGGACAAGGTAGTCGCGGATTCGGATGCAGCTGGTTTTCGAGACGCCGCTGCGCTGCGCGGCCTTGGCGGTCCCGAGGCCATCCATGAACAGTGCTTCGACAGTCTTGCGCTGTGCAGTGGTCAATTTGACGCCAGAATAGGCCTCACCGCCTCCTGGCGGCGGAAGGGGCGCCTTGCCGCGCGACAGGAGCTCCCGGTTATAGCGGCGGCGTTGCTCGGATACGCACGCTGCCGAAACGCCGAGCCGAAGCTGGATATCGATGCCCTTGAAGCCCTTCTTGAGCGCATAGCGGAGCCGTTCGATACCGGCGGGCGTGAGGCGGCCGCGCTCGTCGCGCTCGGCGGGCCGATAGCCGCGCCGCACGCACAAGGCGATGGTCACCGCATTGCAGGCGCTCGCTTCGCAGATTCCAAAATGCTCTCCGATCGCGGCGAAGGACCATCTCTCGATCTCGCGCAGGCGGATCGCTTCGTCGAGCGCATTACCTTGCAGCCGTGGCTTCGGCGCGGGGTTGCGGTAGGTTGTTTCGAGGCCGAGTTTGTGGGCCTTGACCTGGATGGCGTGGCGGCTCCTACCGGGGAGCCGGGAGGCGACCTGGGATCCCTCCGTTGGATAGTGAGCGCGCAACAGGGCAAGTTCGTTCGCGGCCCAACGCGCGGTTTTGCGAGTAACCATGGCAGGGCTCCTGATGGAGGGCTGCTCGGCAGAAGTCGGACCTGTGATGGCCACGCTATTCCCCGGAGCATTTTCACCCGGCTCTCGCCCCCTTCCCGTCCTCCGGCCCCGAGGGGCCGGCGGGTGCGAACGGTTCATTGGGATCTGGCGGCTAAGGGCCAGTCCCTCGCGACGGGAGGATGTTTATGTCAGGGAGATTAAGCGCCGCGCCGCGCCGCAACGTTTGCGGGCTGAACTATCGAAGATGGTCGAGAAGATGGTCCGCGCGCTCACGAATGCCGATTTTCGGCAATAGAATCGTTTCGTATCCGAGCGCGTCATAGGCGGCGAGCAGCCGATCATATTCGGCAATCGCATCGGCCAATCCATGCCGTCGTGCATTGTCCGTGGCGAAGATTTCCGGCCAAGGCGGGGTCATGAACACCTGCCGGTGATAGCGCGGGCTTTGGTCCGGAAGGACAAGCGCGCGCTGGCCAGTCGCATGCTGGAGCGCCGCCGCGGCATCAACGAGGCCGCGATCGAAAAAGACCCAGCCTGCGGTGGATGCCTCAGCCTGGCGGTCGTCCACGGCCACCTCGATCGCTCGGCGGGCGAAGGCAGCGAGATCCACCCAAGGGAGTGCCCGACCGCCGCGGCGCAGTTGTTCATCGACGATTCTGCGGCCGGGCTCCGCGATGGTCGGGAAACCTCTGCTGGCAAGCTCTGCCAAGAGCGTGGATTTCCCGCCGCCCGAACAACCGGAGATCACGACGTGCCGGCTCCAAGCGAGATCGTTCATCGGCGAGCTGCTATCACCCGTCTTCGGCGGCGTCTCTGGTGAGCACTTGGGGACGCCAGAGTGCGATAAGCTTCTGCATTTCGTCCCCGCGCCCGAAAGCGTCGGCATAGATCGCGTCGGGGCGGCTACCCAGAAAGGCGAACACTGTAGCCATGTCAGCCGCTATGGCGTGGTCGAGGGAGAACAGGTTCGCAATGTCGAAACCGCCGAGTTCCTCCGCGTTCCACCATGCCAGCAGAAAGTCGGCGACCCGTCGAGCCTGCCCGGTGTCACTTTGCGCGAGATCGAACAGGCGTGCGATCGCTTCTCGGACGTCCGGGTGGATCATGGGGGTGACGCTCATGGGATATGAAGCTCCGTCATGTCGTTCAGCAAGTCAACGGGCCTGACAGGCTCACCATTCAACGACGCGATCTGGAAAGGTGGAAGATCGGGCGTCGCGGACGCAAGGAATTCACGCAGGGCGTCGATCGTCCCAAAGCGTTCGATATCGCTCGCGGTGATGGCAACCTCGTTGCCGTCGGTCGCGAGGAAGTGGAGCGGCTCGCCCTCGCCGCTATAGGCGACGCGCTCCGCATCCCAGTCGCTCGTCCGGGCCTCGCACCAGCGGATGAAGGGAAGCTTGTGGGCGATGCAGAAGGTCTCGAGGTTCGCGAAGCGGCCGCCGATGGCTTCGCGCGCGAAGAGGTCGAGCGGCTCGTTCTCGGGCAAGGTCGCTTCGCTGAACCATTCGCCGTCATAGTCGAGCCTGGCGCGGTCGGCTTCGACGGCTGTGAGGAAAGCGGGGAACAGGTGGCAGGGCAGGATGCCGCCGATACGGATCGTGGCGGCGCAGGCTTCGGCCATGATGGATCTCCTGATATTGGGCCACAGGAAAAGCATGCGGACGCTGCGTGCATCCGCGGGCGGGTGGAACGGGGACGGCGGCGCTGGCGCGCGTATCAGGCGTCGAACGGATTGAAGAGTGGAACGTCGAAGTCCTGAAAGTCTGTGACGTTGCGCGTCGCCACGGTGAAGCCGTGAACGCGCGCGGTCGCGGCAATCAGCGCATCTTCATAGAGATGGTCACCTTGGCCGTGCATGAGCTTTGCCCAGAGTCGGTAGATCGCCGCGTCTATCGGCACGATGTTCCATACGGTCGCAAGCTCGTCGGCCCATGCCTCGATTTCCTCGGCGCGTTGCGGATTTTGTCGGCGCGTAATCTCGATGCCAGCTTGTATCTCGCCGAGCGTGACGGCTGAGATATGCAGGTCTGCATCGTCCAGAGCTTCGAGCCAGGTGAGGACAGCGCCGTGCGGCCGTGCCCGGCGAAGTTCGGACACTATGTTCGTGTCGAGGAGATACATCTAGAGGTTGGGAGCCGGGCGGCGTGAATGTTTTCCCCGACGTGGGATGGCGAGGTCGCCGCGAGCCGTCGGCGAGAGGAGTAGCTCCTTTAGCGTGGGTTTGGCGCGCTGCTGCATCCGGTACCATTCGGCTGCCGGGACAAGCACTGCCGTCTCGATACCGCGCTTGGTAACGACTTGCGGCCCCAGTGCGGTGCAGGCATCGAGCATCTCGCTGAACCGGGCTTTCGCGTCTTGGACCGGCCAAGTCTTCATCACGTCCTCCTGACTAGGCATATAACTAGTCTGCGACTGAGGTTCAATGGATAAGTGGCGCGAGCAAATCACGTCGGCGGCGTGGCGCGTAGCATGAGGTGAACCTCAATGCCGCCCAGTGTGGCCATGGTGTCCAGTGCCATAGCCACCAGCTCGTCCCTCGTCGCGAAAGCTTCGAAGGTATAGGCGCCGCGTGCGAGCATCTCGGGGTCGCCTTGGACATGAGACGCGAATGCGGGCGGCCATTGGGCGAGGAGTATCCACGGCCAGCCAGGCTCGTCGGGTGCATATTCGATGAAGGTGATGGCTCGTGCATCCTGGCGGCTTGGCCGGCGGTCGAGCAGATCGGGCTCAATCAGGCGTGGCCGGTCAAGCACAAGGAATGCGTCGAACTCGCTGAGTTCCTCGGGGGTCTCCGCGACGACGGTGTAATAATGGCCCAGAGCCAGTCCGTCGCCTGCGAGCGACCATGGAATGTCGATGACGATGAGGCTGGGCGTCCCCGTCGCCGGGTAAGTGTATACGAGCCGCTGCGCGGCAAGTTCATCGATGAGTCGCATGGTCGATCTCCTGGTTGAGAATGTCGTCGACTATCGGTGTGTCAATGTGAGGCCGCGTGGATGCCAAGCGCCGGCATGTTCTGCCTAAGGGTGTCGAGTTCGGCCTTCAGGCGCCTGTTCTCTTCGTCGAGGATGGCGATCGCGTCAGCCGGGGAGCCGAGGATCCCGGCGGCATCGCGCGCGAGGCAGACAGCGTCCATGTCGGCAGCGAGCGAAGTGCGTTCGCGCTCCAGCCTCTTGAGGGTATCGCTGGCCCGTCGCAGCAATGTCGCGGTGTAGCTTTCAGAGACGGCCAGCCGCTCGAATTGGTGCGCCTTGGCGAGCAAACTGATGGTGAGTCCGTCGAGGCTCAGTGCCTGGATGGCGGAAAGGTCTTGTGATTTCGTCGCGGTGATTGTCATGTCGGTTTCCCTTGATCGGTGCCCGGAAAGCGTTGCTCCACCATCGGAGCGGTGCTTCTCCAAACTCGTCCCCCTTCGCTGACCGCGGCGCTTATGCGCCTCGTAGGGATGGAGGTGCCGCTTGGCGGGGCGAAGAGTTCGAACCGCCGCGAGGTCGGACCGCTGGGTGGCGGGCAGTGCCGTCGTATTCGTCCGGCGAAGGCTTATTTTCTCAGCGCCGGGTAATGCGCCCATAGTGCAGCGAGTGACGACGGCGCATCGTAGTGGCTGATGAAAACGCCACCCATCTCGATCCAGCGGTGGCGGTGCTGTGGCCAGTCGTCGATCAGCACGTCGCCAGGCTTGGCGTGGTCGCGTTTGTCGGCGCTGCGGCAGGTGATCACGGGCACGCCGGGAAAATGTTCTTGCGCCCAGGCGATCTTTTGCGCTTCGGCCCAATTGCCGCGCGGGCACCCGGTCAGGATCGTCGGATTGAGATGGGCCACCCCGTCGAAGAGGATCCGTGCGTCGGGCATGAGCGGGAGATCGCGATAGAAATTGCCCTTGGCCTCTAGCATTTGCCAGAATCGCGTCGAGCCAAGTGCTTTCTCGATCTCGCGGGGATGCTGCCCGAAATAGGCGAGCGCATAGGTGTCGAAGTCGGCGAGAACGCCATCGCAATCGAGGAAGACATGGGGAGAGTTGGCAGCGGCCGGTGTCGGCATGATGGATCGCAGGGAGAGGATCGGTTGGGGCATGACGGCTCCTTCGGATCATAGGATGATAGGGGCGTGCCGATCCGAAACCGGCCCGGCCCGCTCCTGTCCCCTCCCCCTCCCCTTCCGGCGGCGCTTCAGCGCCTGAGAAGGAAGTCGCAGGTGTTCCGGCCGGCTTTCGCCGTAGCGTTCAGTGTCACCGGCATTCGGGCGGCAGCATATCGGCCTTGATGAGCGCCACGAGCGCCGCCTCGTAGGGGGCATCGGCTTCGGTGCGGACGCCGCGTCCGCTTGCGCCCTGATCGGCGGCAAGGGCGTAGAGAGCGCTCAGCACTTCACCGAAGAGATCCTCTTGTGCGAGGCGGGGGGCCGCGTGGCCGCAATGGCGACCATAGCTCGAATAGGAGTCGGCCAGTTGGGTTTTGATCGTTTCGGCCGCAGCGCCGAGGCCGGGTTGCTCGATGAGGCGGAAGAGGTGGGTGCCGCGAGCAGTCATCAGCATGTCGTCGCGGATGATGACGGGACCGCGCGCATAAGCGGCTGAATCGTTCATGGGAAGGATCCTTGGTGGTTCCCGGCCCGCCGTGGCGGGCCGGGGATTGGTGCGAAGGGTGATCAGTCGACCTGGTCGACGGTGCCGGTGAGCGTATCGGCCAAGGCCGCAGCTTCGGGATAGCAGGTCGTCAGGTGGGTGAGCGCGGGTGGCATGATCTCTTCGCCAGCCCGCAGTGTTGCGATGGCCTTGGCGATCAGATGATCGGTGTTCTCGAAATGCCGCTCTACGATACTGCCGCGTTCGCCGTAGCTGTAGGGCGCGGAAAATCCGGCTTGCTCCCAAAGGGAGAGGCCTTGTTCGACGGTGAACGCATAATCGACGGTTGCGGAGATCTCGGTGTCGTAGAACACGTAGAGCTCGTAATAGGTGCCGAAATCGTGCGGATTGCCGACCACGCGCAGCCGTGCACCTTCGGGCGGAACTCCGTAATAGGCTATCAGCGCAGCGCGATAAGCTCGGCATTCGGCGCGCGCGACGTCTTCGAAGTCTGGCGTGAAGCCGAGCGAGGCACAGCTTTCCTCATAGGGAACGGGTCCGATGTTCAATTTTTCGGTGGCCATGGGGTATCTCCGTTGTCCGACCGCGACAAATGCGGCCTCAACGCCCCTCCCCCTCCCCTTCATACTCTCGCGTACGCGTTCTCAATGGAGCCCGGCTTAATGCCGGGCGCGAACGGGGTGTTGCTGTCTTACTAGCTGGATATGGATTGAAGGTAGGGCTGGGTTCTCACCCGACAACATTGGAAGCCCAGGGGCTTTCGCTGTCGACCAACTCAACCTCGAAAGGGCCGGACCAATCCTGAATCCATCGGGGTGCCGCCTTCTCGAACCGCAGGTCGTCGCGGTCATAGTGGCGGTCGTTCCAATCTTGCTCGGTCGGAAAGCGTTTGAGGAGTAGTGAAACGGGCATTTCCCATACGTCGGGATGATCGGTGTCGACGGAGATGGCCCAGTCGTTAACCCAGGCTTGTGGTCGAAAGCGCAGCTTCACCTGTCGCTGCGGGGCGGGATTGGCCGGGTCCGGCTGGTCATTGGCGTTGTCGGGCGCGAGCTCGTGAAAAGAGCGTCGCAGTTCCTCGTCGGTCATGCCGCTCCAATATTGGCGTAGGATAGAGCGCATATAGCCCTCATCCTGACGGCACGTGTCGGCGCCGTCGTCGACCAGCCAATCGACCATGCGTTCACGGGTATCGACCATAGCGGGTTTCCTCCTTCTGAGCCCATACGGGGTTGTCCTGGTGGCCTGCGGCGCTCATCCCTCTGCCGCGGCCTTTGGGATGCGAGCGAGCGCGATACGGGCGATGGCAAGGACCGCCTCGTCGTTCGGCGCGGCCTCAATGATCCGGGCTATGTGGAAGGCCTCGCCCGGCGGTAGATCATCGCGTGTCGACAGTTCGGTCGCATAGTGGGTGAGCTCGTTCCGCGCCCCCCAGTCATTGAGAGCGTAGTCGAGTAGCACGCCGCAGGTCATGCAGTGCTTGCAGGTGTCCTCGCTATGGCAGTTAGTTGGGGAGACTCGGTGGTCGTCGCGTTCGACTTTGGGCAACAGCGGCAAGACCTGGGCAAGCAGGGTGTCCGCGCAGGCTTCGCAATATTCGTGCGCTTCGTCGCTGTAGAAGACATGCCCTTCCTGTTCGACGCGAAACTCACCCCAGATATAATAGGCTTGGACTGGCTTCACGCCGGCGGAGCGCGCGTAGCGGTCGAGTGCCGCCTCAATCTCGTACGCTTGAACGGTCATGGTCTGGGTGTTCCCTTCGCGGTGAGGGATTGGTGGGCCGGTCGCCCGGGCGTGGACTACGATCCAGGAGATGCGGGGCCAGATAGACCTTTTGGTCCTGAAAGAGCTGGCTGCGCGACCGGCAGGCCGTATGATTGTCCGTAGCGGACGAAGGCATGGATGGATGCGTGGATGTTCGCGGCTATCGATGGGAAAGCCGCGCGCTTACGGCTGAGGCGGCTCGGACAGCCATAACACTTCAAGATGGCGGGGCATGACCAGTTCGACCTTCTTGACCCGTTCGCGGGGCGTCATGTCCAGGTTGACATAAAAGCCTTCTAGGCTGTTTTCACGGACCACGATGCCTTCGCGGTCCTTGAAGCGGTCGCCGCCAATAAGCCGCCGATCCCGGATGCGAACCCGCGCACCGATCATCACAGGCAGTTCGGCCTCAGGATCGACTGCAATCCATTGCACGATATCGATGCCTTCCACGTTGCAGGTATCGCAGAAGAAATTGGGTTCTTGCGTATCGTCGAGTGCCCACTCGCTCGTGCTTCTTTTCCAATGCACGCTGGCATCGCGGACGATTCGGTCCCCGCCACAATGGGCGCAGACGGGCTTTACCGCAGGCGACCCTTGCGTGGCGGCAGTGTTTGCATCCTTATTCATGGGTTTCGTTTTCCGGTTGAGATACGGCTTGAGCGTCGTCAGACGTTGGTGGTTGCCGGTTCACGGAGACGAGCGGCCGCCAATCGCAAAGGTCGTCACTCTCGGAGGTGCAGGCCTGACAGGTCGTAGAATCGTAAACGCCGCAGAGGTTCCATCGCTGACCATCAATATCCCACACAGCTGAGGCGTCACGCGAGAGGTCGGTGCTGCCGCAGCGCTTGCAGACGGGTTCGAATGCCGGGTGTGGCGTGGATGCCGCTTTTGCGAGTCGGGCGCAAACGGCTCGGAATCCGTCTGGGTCGATGGACATGCCGACGGCGGCCACTGCGGTCGCAATGCGCTGGCGGGCGTCCTCGGTCTGGAAATCGGTCCCGATCCCGTTGACGATTTCATGAAAGCCGCGGGCAAGGGCTTCAGGGTCGCCGAGCACGATATCGGCGAGAGCCTGGAGGTGACTCATACGCATCTCGAATCTCCGATACGGTTTTGAAAGGGTGCTGCCGGTGGGCGAACTGTGATGGATCAGGCGAAAAGGGGCACCGAGGCGGTCGGCTGTGCCGTCAATCCGAGCTCACGGCGAATGCGCTCGGCGAAGTGATCGGGATCGAGCAGTTCGGTGAGCGAGGCCCAGTGATTTTGGCCTCCGGCATAGTCCCTGCGGCCATCGACGCGCCGGAACATGACTTCGTGGCCGGGCCTCGTGCAGCCAATGGTGAGCTGGACGTAGATCTCGTTAGCGTGGAGGAGGATCTCACCGGAGACGGCTATCCCGCCGAGGCAGCTTCGCACTTCGTGTTCGGTGCGCACGAGGCCGAGAGCAGCCGCGAGACGCTTCATCGCCTTGCGACCTTCGCTGTGAAAGGCGGCCTTGGCTTCAGCGTCGTAGGCGACACCGCGCTCCGCGAGCATGAGGAGAAGCGGGGTTCGTGCGACCGCTGCGGCCGCTTCGATGCAGTTCCGGCGCAGATCCGCCTGTTGGGGGCGGTTCTCAATTGCAAGGTGGCCGAGATGGCGTGCGAGGAGCAGGACGGCGGGATCACGTTCGATATCGGCGCGCGTACGCTTGCAGTCGTCGATCGCGCCAAGGAGGGCGCTAAGCGCCGCGGCGAGCGATGTTAGCCCATCGGGCGAGAGCGCTTGGGTAAAGCGGGAAGCAGGGTCGAACATAGAGGCTCTCCTTCATGGACATCGCCTCCTTCATCCCCCTGCACTGTCCGCCGGCCTTTAGGCCGTCGTGATTTTTTGGGCGACGCAAGCGTCGTCCGTGGTGCGCAGGACCAGCTTCCACCGCCAAGGGGCTTATTTGATATTGGTTCGCAATAAGGTAGGTGTTACCTTGTGGGGATGTGATCATCATCGGAATTTGGGGAGCGGCTGCGGGTGTCTAAGATGGATACCCTTCATGTCTTCCTTGCGGCCCAGGCGGAATTACTCCGCTACGCAACAAGGATTACGGGGGATTCGATCGAGGCGGAAGATGTAATGCAGGAGGCTTGGCTGCGCTTCCGGGCAGTCGCTAACGAGCGCGTACTTGAGGAACCCAATGGCTATCTGTTTCGGATCGTCCACAATCTCGCTTTAGATCGGCAACGACGCCTAGGGCGGGAGAGCCAAATTTTCGCGGCGGGAGCTGCTATGGCGTCGGCCGTGGAGTTCGTGCCGAGCGACCAGCCATCACAACAGGCTGGCGCGGAGGCGAAGGAAGAACTGGTGATGCTCCGCAAGGCGATAGCGCAACTGCCCGCGCGGACCCGTCGCGCATTTGAAATGCACCGCTTCGAGGACATGAAGCTCACTGAGATCGCTGCCGAACTCGGCATATCGAAGAGTGTTGCCTCCGAGCTGGTGATCGAAGCCGTTGAGTTCTGCAAGAAGGCTCTACGTCGCCGTCATTGAACGATTTCGCAGAAAATTCCGGAATTGTGGGGGTCCCGTTCGTTGAATGCATGAAGCCAGAGAAGATGCTCGCCGATCGCCGGCGCGCAGCAAAATGTGGAAACAGGGATGAGCGGGGGAACGGAGGTGGACTGGATGCAGGGCGATCTCAGTCGCCAGGCTACTGCGTGGTTGGTGCGGCTTGATGACGAGCCGGACAATGAGAATCTGCGTGTGGAATTCATGGACTGGCTTGCCACCAGTTCTGCTCACTTCGCGGCGTGGGAGGAAACGTCGCGTGTTTCCCATCTGATGACGGTAGCTGGTCCTTTACCGCGGATTGGTCCGGACATATCGGCTAGGCCGGTATTGTCAGCTTGGCTGCGAAAAGTTCCGTCCTTCAAGGCGGTTGCTTCCTTTGCGATGATCGCCTGTCTGGCATGGGTCGCCGTGCCGTATCTCGCGCTCCAGTTTCGATCGGACGTCATCACTGGGACTGGCGAGCTTCGTATCGTCAAGCTCGAGGATGGTAGCACCGTTCACCTTGCGCCGACTACGGCTATCGCCTTCGCGAATGGAGCAAAGGGTCGGACCCTAAACCTGTTCCAGGGAGAAGCCTGGTTCGATGTCGCACGTGATGAGACACGGCCATTCAAGGTCATAGTGGGTGACAGCACTGTAACCGTGCTCGGCACCGCCTTTTCGGTGCGGATGACCGATACAGGGACCGACGTTGCTGTCGAGCGCGGCCGGGTCGCGGTGAAGACGCCGGCCGGCGCGCAATCCGAGCGGATCGAATTGATTGCAGGTCAATCGCTTTCGGTGAGCGAAGGTGCTGCGGCTCTGCAGAGGGAGATACGTCCCGATCGGGTGGCAAGTTGGCGCGAAGGCGTCGCGATTATCAACGATCAGCCGATTGGTGCAGTGATCGATCGCATCCGCCCTTGGTATGGTGGATATATCATCGCTAGGGGGCCAGGGCTGAAAGACCGCCGGGTCAGTGGGATATACAATCTTCGCGATCCCGATCAGGCGCTTGAGGCACTGACACGCGTGCATAGGGTATCGGTGTCCCAAGTCTCACCTTGGTTACGGATCGTGACGATCCGCTGAGCACAAGATTTTTCCACTCATTGCATTTTTTTCCGGAATTCGTCTGCGCCCACACGTTGAGGTTATGCAACTGACTCGCAATAGCGATTCAGCCTGAGCATTGAACTTCGACGAGAGGAACACGCTAGGTGATTTCGGGGGGCATTTTCAAAAAGATTGGAAATCGTAGGCTTTGGGCAGGTGCATTGCTCGCCTCGGTGTCGGTCGGCGGGCTGAGTTTGCCGATGACCGCTCGGGCGCAAGAGGTTGCTACGGAAGCAACACGGTCTTTCGACATCGCGCCGCAATTAGTGGTGGATGCGCTAGCTGATTTCGGCCGTCAGTCGGGGCTTCAGGTCAGCCTGGATGCCGATCAGGTGCGCGGGCTTTCGACACAGGGCGTCAAGGGCACAATGACACCGGCGCAGGCGCTCGATCGGCTGCTCGCTTCCACCGGCTTTGCGGGACGCATCGAGGGCAGGATCGTCTCCCTCCAGCGGGTCTCGATTACGGCTGCGGAGCAGAGGCGATCGGGCACGGTCGAGCTGGGGCCGTTGCGGGTCGAGGGTGAACAGGCCGGCGGAAGTGGGGGAATAGGCCGCAATGGCCGTGTCGGCGCGGGTGGTGTGGCCGGTGGAGCCGATGAGATCTTCGCAGCGCCGCGTGCGGTCAGCATCGTAACTCGCGAGGAATTGGATCGTACGCCTGCACGGCATGCGGCTGACCTCATCACCGAGGTTCCCGGCGTTACCAGCGCTGTCAACCGGCTCAATCCCGGCCTCTCGGTCAATATCCGCGGGATGCAGGATTTTGGCCGCGTCAACATGATGATCGACGGCATGCGCCAGAACTTCGTCCAGAACGGTCACCAGCAGCGCAACGGGCAAATGTACGTCGATCCCGAGCTGATATCGGGCGTCACTATCGAGCGCGGTCCGCGCACGAGCGTGCATGGCATGAGCGCGATCGCAGGCAGCGTGAATTTTACCACGCTTGGCTTCGAGGATCTTCTGGACGGTGAGGCCGACCGTATTGGAGTGCGACTGCGGGGCAACACCGGCCTTGGCGGCGAGGGAAACGGGGTGAACTTCCTCGGCAGTGCTGCGATTGCCGGTAGATTGACGGACAATCTGGAAGTCCTCGCGGCGTATTCACGCCGTGACATCGGTGATTATGACATCGGGACCAAAGGCGGTGTCGGCAATTCGGCCTTTGAATTTCTTGGCGCGAACGGTCTTCAGTCTATCGGCCGCATTCGTTACGCCAGCCAGCTACAGAATTCCGCGCTAGCCAAGGCGCGGCTGACGTTAGCGGAAGACCATGTCTTCCAGCTCAGCTACATCGGAACCTGGATCGACTACGACAATGTTTCGGATAGCCGTAGCCATGCTCTTGATGAGAATGAATCGCCTTGGAGGCGATTGGGCGAATCCAACATTTCCTCGGAGAATTTCGCCTTCGACTATAGTTGGAAGCCGGACAGTAACTGGATCGATCTGAGGCTCAAGCTCTATCACGTCAACACCCGCAACCGGAACTTTACGGAGCCACGCGAGCATCCGACCACCCCGGCATTAACGGATACCGCTTGGCGGCTCGGCTATTGTGAGCAGACACCGATTCCGGCGAGTTGGCAGACCGCTTGCCAGTATGGCTACAGCACTGATCATACGATCCGAACGAAGACATATGGAGTCCAGATCGACAACACGTCCTCGTTCGATATCGGTCAGGATCTGAAGCTAAATGTCAATTATGGCGGAGAGTACTTCCAGGATCGCTCCAATTCCGATGTCGTAGCGGCGCGCGACGGCCGGGAGGTGCTCTACAATCAATATGGTCAGGGCGATCCGCTCAATCCACGTGGTCGTCGATCCATGGGGGGATTGTTCGCGAAGGCCACGTTGGAAAGCCCGCTCTATACGCTTTCGGCTGGCCTGCGTTACGATCATTGGTGGCTGAAGGGTGAAACCCAAGTGCTGGGCGTTGTCACCGAGTATCAGGACCGCTTTGCGCGCTTCCTATCTTACATGTGCTCGCTCAACACGGCGGCGGCCATCGCCAATTGTCAGGGAGCAAGGGCTGGGGGAGAGGCATGGGCACGTGCGGCCCTTCCCTCCTGGTTCACCGGCAATGCCCCTGTGCAGCGGCCAGGATGGGTCGATCGTCGCGACTTCTACGACTACGATGTAGATCGCTCCGAAGGCCGGTTTCTGCCGTCGATCGAGGCGGCCATCCGACCAACATCATGGCTGGAATTCTATGGAAGCTGGGCGAAGTCCTGGCGTCCACCCGCTATAAATGAGAGCCTGATGGTCGGAGGTCATCCGGGTGATCCCCTCGCCAATATGTTCCCAAATCCGTTTGCGGACCCCGAGAAGACAACCACTTGGGAGCTAGGCGCCAACCTCAGTTTCAATAACCTGTTCAAATCCGACGACGTCTTTTTCGCTAAGGTCGGTTACTTCAACACTCGGGCCCGGGATTACCTGTTCACGTCGATGAACAATAATCTGCCGGGACACGGCATGAACATCCCGCTCGGCCTGGGCAACGTGATGTTCGTCAACAATCGCACGCCGATGCGCTTCCAGGGTTTCGAGATCGAGGCGCGCTATGACGTCGGCTTCCTTTATGGGGGGGTGGCGGCGACACTCTACACCGGCAAGAGGAACCGCTTCTCGCAGGATCTCTATCCGGCGGGCTCAGGCACGAGCCGCTTTGACCAACCAAATGAGGATGGGTCGATCACGCCAGAGCGCCAGATGGCGCTCGATGCGGGGTTTCCGTCTTGGCAGGCCTGGGCGGAAGCACAGGTGTTCGATCAGGCAGCGGTGTTCAACAGTGTATCAGGTGCGATGCTCGACAAGGTATCGGCAAATATTGGCGTGCGCTTGTTCGACCGCAGGCTCGATACCGGGATTCGGTTGATCCACAGCGGAAGTGGCGGACTGCTCACCTGGAGTGATGACGAGACAGGGAATGCCTGGGAAAGTTATACGACCTTCGATTGGTACGGCAGTTTCACGCTGAACGACCGTTTCCGTTTCTTCGCCTCGATCGAGAACCTGACCGATCGCCGATACATCGATGCGCGAGGCGATATATTCTCGCAGACTTGGGCACCTGGCCACACCGTTACTGGCGGCCTTCAGGTAAAGTTTTGATGGCGACGATGGCCATCACCAAGAACATGCGAATATCTCGCATGTGCATTGGGTATGTCCAATGCCGATCAGCCGGCTGATTTAGTTCGGCATTATAGCAGGAGTTGTATCATGTCTTCCGTTTGCATCACATACGACGACGCGAATTTCCCTCTGGATGATTTTTTCGTCCAAACCACGGTGAATAATACGCTCCGCGAAATCCTCTATGCGTGGCAGGATAACGGTCTGGCCGGATCGCATCCTATCACGACAGGCGGCTTCTCGGGTTCGGTGCCTGGCGGGAATCCAACTTTCAGCGGAACGCAGTACACTTACTCGATCGGCGGCTCCGGAACGTCTTTCCATGTGACGGGCGAACTTTACTATTACTTCGCGGGCGTCAGCCAGCCTGCCGTACCGGGAGCCACCGATCATACGCTTTATGGTCGGATCGACTCGATCACCATCGGCGCCGGCACTGACTCAGGTGGCGTGACCGATCAGGCGATCACCTTCGATTTCAGCTGTGACCCCATCTACGGTGCTTTGCTGGATGGGCGCACCAACGATGTTCACGACGCCATTTGGGGCCTGATGAACGGGTCTGTCACGGGTGCGACCGATGGTCTCCTCACGGTCTCGACGGGTGGCCTGATCGATCGGCTCGAAGATCGTGACATCGATGTCGACGATGTGTTTGCGACCATCGTTGGCGCCCCTTGTGGATGCGACAGCGAACTACTGCTCGCCGCCTGATCCCCCAACAGGCGCGAACGGAAGGGATGGCGGCGTCGGTCGCCATCCCGACCTTGCCTTTCTCGAGAGCGTCCGATGCAGCATAAAGACACACCGAAGGACGAAATCCGCGCGGTTGTTCTGAACTTGCGTGGCAGCATTCGCAGCATCGCTGCGTTCAGCGCGGCCACCAACGTACTTATGCTCGCACCTTCGCTCTACATGCTGCAGGTTTATGATCGGGCCGTCGCTTCGGGCAACGTTTTCACGTTGGCCATGCTGACCGTCATACTGGTCGGACTGCTCGGCCTCATGGGGGCTCTCGAATATGTCCGTAGCCGCGTGGTGATCCACGCGGGCTCGCGGATCGATGATTTGCTAGCGCGCCGTGTCCATCAGGCTGCGTTCGAGCGTGGTCTTGCTGGGGGACAGGCCAACGCTGCGCAGGCAGCGCGCGATCTCGATAGTATCCGCCAGTTTCTGACCGGCAACGCGGTGTTTGCCTTTTTTGATGCTCCCTGGACGCCGTTGTTCCTGATCGTTCTGTTCCTCTTCCACCCATGGATCGGTCTGCTGGCGCTGGTCGGTATCGTCATTCTCGCTGCTCTCGCTTGGCTAAACGAACGTCTGTCGCACGACTTGTTGAAGCAGGCAGGCAAACTTTCGGTGCAAGCAACGCAAAGCGTCGAGATGCAACTCCGCAATTCGGACTCGATCGAGGCGATGGGCATGCTTGATCGCCTGTTCCACCTTTGGCGCATCCCGCATCGCGGCTATGTGCGGCGCCAGTCACAAGCCAGCGAGCGCAATGCGCTCATTAGCGCGATCTCGCGTACGATCCGTCTTGCACTACAATCGTTGGTGCTTGGCCTCGGTGCTTGGCTAACCATCGACGGCCGAATGAGCGGCGGGATGATGGTTGCAGGGTCCATCCTGATGGGCCGAACGCTCGCCCCTGTCGACCAGGTGATTGCCGCATGGCGGCAATGGGCCAACACTCGTCTTTCATGGGAACGTCTGAGCGTATTGCTTGCTGCTTACCCGGAACGACCCGAGCGCCTGCCCCTGCCTGAGCCCAAAGGTGTGTTGCGTGTCGAAGGAGCGTCCGCCCTGCCGCCAGGGGTCAAGGCGACAGCGCCTACCTTGGTAGGCGTCACCTTCGCGCTGGAGGCGGGCGATATGCTTGGCATCATCGGGCCCTCTGGGTCGGGCAAATCGACACTCGGTCGCCTGATCGGCGGCGTCTGGGCTGCGCGTGCTGGCAAAGTACGGCTTGATGGTGCCGATATCACCCAATGGGACCGGACAAGGCTCGGCCCGCACATCGGCTATCTGCCGCAGGAAGTGGAACTGTTCGCCGGCACGGTCGCCGAGAATATCTCGCGCTTCGCAGATGCCGATGCCGCTCCCGCTTTGGTCACGGATGCCGCCGTCATGGCGGGCGCGCATGACATGATCCTGACCCTGCCGCAAGGCTATGACACACGGCTCGGCCCTGGTGGACAGGGCCTGTCAGGCGGGCAGCGGCAGCGGATCGCCCTGGCGCGTGCGCTCTACGGCAATCCCTGCCTCGTCATTCTGGACGAACCGAATGCGAGTTTGGACGAGGCTGGCGAGGAGGCATTGGTTGAAGCGCTTAGGCGCCTGCGACAGAGGAAAGTCACGACGGTCCTCATCACGCACCGTCCCAAGGTTCTGGAAGTCACAACGAAGCTGCTCGCGCTGAGGGGTGGTCAGGCGCAAGCCTTTGGTCCGACCGTCGATGTGATTGCACGGATGCGCGAGGCGGCTTCGCCGAAGTCGGCTGGCCAGCCCAATGGCCAGATGCCGTCTATGCCGGAAACGATCAGCGCCGGCATTGCTAGGCCGGGCGGCGCTGTCATTTCGAGCTTCGGCTTTGGCGGCAAGACGGGGGTATAGCGATGATGGACACTGGCCAGATAGAGCCAAAAAGCCGTGCCTGGACCCAATGGCGGGAATTCCCGCGCAACATCGGCAGGGATCAGTCAACCGATCACGAACTGACGGCCGATGATCTCGACCGCGAAGACGCGGCGGAGAGCCGAACGTCTCTCCGTCCCGCGCGCTTCGGCTGGTGGCTGCTTATCCTTGGCTTCGGAGGTTTTCTCCTGTGGGCAGCCTTTGCCCCGCTCGACAATGGGGTGCCAATGCCTGGTGTTGTTGTCGTCACCGGCAACCGCCAGGCCGTGGAGCATCAGGCTGGCGGGATCGTCTCGGCACTGCATATCCGCGAAGGCGACCGGGTTCGGGCCGGTCAGGTCCTCGTTCGCCTCGATCCAACCCGTGCTGGTGCTGAGGCGGAAAGTGTCGCCATCCAGCTTGCCACCGCGCGCGCGAAGGAGGCCCGGCTTCTGGCCGAACGCGATGGCCTCGCATCTCCCGTATTCCCTGCTGATCTGGAGCACAGCGAAAGCCTCGATGTGGTCGGTGCAGTCGCCCTGCAGCGCCAGCATTTCACAAGTCGGCGCGCCGCGTTGCAAGGGGAACTGACGGGGATCACGCAATCGATAGTTGGTCAGCGCGCGCTGATCGCCGGACTCGAAGCCTCCATCAGCGACAAGCGCCAGCAGCTTGGCGCGATGAACGAGCAGCTCGGCAATATGCGGCAGTTGGCGAACGAGGGCTATATTCCGCGCAACCGCCTTCTAGAGACAGAGCGGCTGCGCGCCTCGATCCAGTCGGACATTTCCCGCGATCTCGGTACAATCGGCCAAGCGCGCGGACAAGCCGCGGAGCTTCAATCCCGCCTCTATCAGCGGCGTGAGGATTGGCAGCAGGATGTCCGCGGCGAACTGGCTGACACGAAGCTTCAGGCGCAGTCGCTGGCCGCGCGGCAGGAGACTGCTCGTTTTGATCTCCAGCATACTGACATCCGCGCTCCCGCTGCCGGCCGGATCGTAGGATTGGCGGTGCATACTGTTGGCGGAGTGGTCCAGCCCGGCGGTCGTCTCATGGAGATTGTGCCTGATGCCGCGCCGCTGATCGTCGAGGGTCATTTGCCAGTGGGGAGTGTCGACAAGGTGCATGGGGGGCTCCCGGTCGACCTCTTGTTCACCGCGTTCGACCGGAGCTCGACGCCACGACTCTTGGGGCGAGTAGAGCAAGTTTCGGCCGATCGGCTCCAGGATGAGAAGGACGGGCTACCCTTTTATCGTGTTCGCATCCGAGTCGGCGCCGACGAGCTGGCCCGACTGAGGCTGGGCGATCAGCCGTTGCGTGCGGGCATGCCGGTCGAAGTGTTCGTGCGAACCGGCGAGCGCACCCTGCTCAACTATCTTTTCAAGCCGCTCATCGACCGTTTGCGGACAGCTTGGGGGGACAAGTGAAGCGCATTGCCGCATCGGCCGTCGTCATTGCCCTCTGCCTAATATCCGGCTCCGCATTGGCGCAGACTGCCGCCCTTGGCGGCGATGGTGGCAACTCCATCGACTTTCTGCGCGCCTATGAACTCGCGCTGGAAGCCGACCCCACATGGCTAGCCGCGCAGGCCCGCCAGCGCGCTGACGCACAGGCACGGGCGATTGCGCGTGCCGGCCTGCGTCCCAATCTCAACTACAGCTACGACCGGGCACGCAACTGGTCGGACATCACTGAGGCGCTGCCGAACGGTGATGTCACGAGCAACACGATCTACAATAGCTATTCATCGAGCTTCGTGCTGTCGCAGCCGCTGTTCAACGCTGCGGCAGGCGCACGCTACCGTGTGGGTCGCGCGCAGGCCGAAGCTGGTGAGTTCACCGAAGAGCGCGCACGCCAGGCGCTCGCTGTTCGAGTTCTCCAGGCTTATAGCGACCTTCTCTTCGCCATCGACGATCTGAAGCTGGCAGAATCCTATGTTACGGCGCTCGATGAAGATTTGCGCCGCGTCGAGCGCTTTGTCGTGTTGGGCGAAGGCACCCGCACGGATCGGGCGGAAGTCGAGGCGCAGCAGCACCTTGCCGCCGCGCGCGTGTTGGAAGCGCGGGATCGCTTGCGCGCGGCCCGTAACGGCCTGCGGATCCTCGTCGGCCCCTTGCCGATGGGAGATCCGGTATCGCTCAATGAGCGGTGTCTGCCACTGGTCGGACCAGCCGAACCGTTGGATATGTGGAGGGAGCGCCTACTTGCACATAATCCCGAACTGGCTGCCCAGCGCAGCATGGTTCAGGCTGCTGTGGCACAGGTCGACCAACAGCGGGCCGGGGGCCTTCCTACGGTCGCGGCTTTTGCCCGCCATCGCACGTCGGATTCCGATGGGGAGAATGTGATCGGCCAGCATTTCAGAACGGCCACGGTCGGCATCCAAGTGCGTGTGCCGCTTTATTCGGGCGGGGGCGTGTCTGCGTCCACGACACAGGCGCGAAATGCGTTGGAAGAAGCGCGCCATAAGCTCGACGCGGCGATCTTCGAGCTGATCGATGATCTCGAGAAGCAGTATAGTCTTGTTGAGATGAGTCCGTCGCGGATCGATGCCTACGCGCGTGCCGCGTCGGCGTCGGCCGAGCGTGTGCGGGCTACGCAGCGCAGTATCGTGGGGGGCGAGCGCACCAATCTCGACGCGCTCGATGCCGAGCGCCAGCGGCTCGAAGCGCAGCGCGATCTGGCCCGCGCGCGCTACGACTATCTGCTGGGCTGGCTTTCGTTGCGTTGGCAGGCCGGGACGCTCGACGATGCCGACATCACTCGCGTTGGCACCTGCTTTCAGGCCACGCGGCCCTGATCCTCTTTTCACTACAGAAGGAATTCCGCATGACGACTGACATTCTAGAACCTTCTCGTGCCAAGCGTCTCAAGACGTTGACACATGACACGCATGACCAGCTCGATAGGTCGATCATGTCGGCTGCGTCGTTCTCCAGCGTCGAGGGCTATGGCCGGTTCGTGATTGTCCAAGCGCTGTTCCATCGGGATATCGACGCGCTTTATGACAATGCGGTGCTTCAGGCGGTGCTGCCTGGTCTTGCCGAAAGGCGCCGTCTGCCATTGATCGCTGCGGATCTCGACGATCTCGGCCTCGCCTTCCCCGAGGACGACACGCCGCTGGCGTTCGTGGCCGATGGTGCGGTGGATGTCCCCGCTGCGCTTGGCTGGCTATATGTTGCCGAAGGCTCGAACATGGGCGCGGCACTGCTCCGCAAGGAAGCGGCGAAGATCGGTCTGTCCGATGAGCATGGCGCGCGGCACCTTGCACCCGCTCCCGAGGGACCGGCGGCGCACTGGCGAGCCTTCACTGCCGCGCTCGATGGCGCGGTGCTGACGAACGAGGAAGAAGCGCGCGCGGTGGAGGGGGCTCAGGCCGCCTTCGCGCGCGTGCAGGCGCTGGTCGATGCGCGCATTGGCTAATCCTTTGGCAGCGGCCCTATTCCGGCACACTGCTGCTGTCTGTGCCGGATGGTGCCCCGGTTGCCGGGGATGACCTATGACACATGACCTGCAAGGGACCATCAACGACGAGGGCGAGCTGATGTCGGGCATGGTCGTCATGACCTCCTACTATTGGGATCGCTTACCCAAGAGTCCGACCACCAACGTGCCGGCTTCCGCAGAATATTTACCCCATAACTACACCCGCTATTGTGATCGGCCGATGGACTGGCGAACCCGCCTTTTTGGGATTGGCGGCACGGCGGCGGTGATAGCGCTAGTGCTGAGCTGCGCCCTCTTCTCCTGGCGCGTGGTAAAGCCAATGATCGTTTCGTCATCGGCACCGCTGGTGGTGGAGCTGCGGCCGCTCGCCGCGCCGCCGGAGCCGGTCCGCGAGGTGGCGCCTGGGCCTGAGCAGGTTGAGCGGCAGGAGGCCAAACCCGAACCGAAGCCGGACATCGTCGTGCCGCCACCGCTGATGCAACTCCCCGTCCTTTCCATGGCGCCGCGCGAAGCACGCGAGCCGGTGGAGGAACTGGTCGATCCCGGTCCTGCCGTTCCCGAGACGACGGCGCCCAAGAGCATCGCGGCTCCCTCGTCCGCGAGGGTTTCAAGCGATGCGAAGCAAAGTTGGGAAGCCCGGCTGCTCGCGCATCTGGAACGCTATCGCCGGTTTCCGGCGCGCGCGCGGGCGGCGCGCCAGCAGGGCACTGTCTATGTCCGATTCCAGATGAACCGGAGTGGCGCCGTTCTGTCCGCAGCGGTGGTGCGAAGCTCGGGGTTTGCCACGCTGGACCAGGCCGCGCTCGATACGCTGAATCGTGCGCAACCGCTCCCCGCCATTCCAAATGACAAGCCGGACACTGTCGAGCTGACAATTCCCGTCGAATTTTTTCTGAATCGGAGAGGCTGAAAAGAGCCTCTTCCTAATCGTCTATTCCATAGAAAGCCACACATGAATACTTTCCTCGTTCCGCATCGTGGCCGCCGCGAGTTTCTCGCGGGGGCATCTCTTTTCTTTCTTGTCGCTCCTGTGCGGGTGTCGGGCGCCGCGCCTGCGGCCGGGACACAGACTCGCGTCGTCTGCATCGGTGGGGCGATTACGGAAATCCTCTATGCGCTCGGTCAGCAGGCGCAGATCGTGGCGGTCGATACGACCAGCCAGTTTCCATCCGCCGCTCTCAAGGAAAAGCGGAATGTGGGCTATATGCGGGCCGTGTCCGCCGAGGGTGTGCTGTCGATGCGCCCGACCCTTATCCTCGCCATGCGCGATGCCGGGCCGCCGCAGGCGCTCGATCAGTTGCGTGCCTCCGGTATCCGGTTCGTCACCATCGACAACACTTTGTCGCCCGAGGCTGTGACAGCGCGTGTGCGCCAGCTCGCCGCCTTGTTCAAGGTGGATGCGCAAGGCGCACGGCTCAACCGGACGATCGATGGGGGCTTTCGCGAGCTTGCGGCCTATCGGCGTGCGCACCCGGCCCGCAAGCGCGTGCTGTTCGTTTTGTCGCTCCAAAACGGACGGCCGATGGTGGCAGGCAAGGGCACGGAGGCGGACGCGATCATCGGCCTCGCCGGCGGCATCAACGCCGCGGGTGCACTTGACGGCTACAAGCCGGTCAGTGATGAGGCGTTGGCGGCACTGGCGCCTGATGCCGTGCTGGCAATGGACCATGCGGGTCCCGGCATCGATGTGCACGCGCTTGACACACCGGGCTTTCGCCTGACCCCGGCAGGCCGGCGACGGGCACTTATCAAGATGGACGGCAGCTATCTGCTCGGACTAGGCCCACGTACGCCGGCGGCTGCGCTGGACCTGGCACGGCGCCTGCAAGCCATCTGACATGCCAGAGCCGCGCAATAGTCCGTCCGCTCGTCGCCTCGGAGCAGCGGCGCTGTTTCCGTTGCTGGTAGGCGGGCTGCTTGCCGTGAGTTTGCTCGCCCTCGACCTGGGAGCGACTGATACCGGCCTCGCCAGCCTGCCGGGCCTGCTGGACATGCTTTGGTCCGGGCGGGCAGCCTCGCCCGACGAAGAGGTGGGCTGGCTTGTCATGAGCGGCATTCGTCTGCCGAGGCTGGTGCTGGGACTGGCGACAGGGGCCGCGCTCGGGACATCGGGTGCGGTTATGCAGGGGCTGTTTCGCAACCAGCTCGCTGATCCCGGTCTCGTTGGCGTGTCGGCGGGCGCGGCGCTGGCTACCGCGATCATCATCGTGCTTGGTGCGGGCGCGCTTGCCTCGGTGTTGGAACCGCTCGGCCGTTGGGCGCAACCGTTCGCCGGATTGATTGGTGCGTTGCTGGGCACTGCTATTCTCTATGCGCTTGCCACTCGCGAGGGCGTGACGTCGATCGCAACCGTGCTGCTCGGCGGGATCGCGCTCGCCGCCTTCTGCGCGGCATTCACCGGGTTGCTCGTCTATATGGCCGACGACCGGGCTTTGCGCGATCTCAGCTTCTGGACGCTCGGGAGCCTGTCTGGCGCTTCGTGGGCCGGGATCGGCGCGGCCTTGCCGTTCTTGGGGGTCGGCGCGCTGTGCCTCTGTTTCTTGGCGCCTAGCCTCAATGCGTTGCTGTTGGGCGAAGCCGACGCCTTCCACCTCGGCGCGGATGTGCAACGTGCAAAGCGCCTCGCGCTGCTCGGCGTGGCCTCCATGACGGGCGCGGCGGTGGCATCGGTCGGCATCATCGGTTTCGTCGGTGTGCTAGTGCCCAACCTGGTCCGTCTGCTGTCGGGGCCGGACCATCGCGTCGTGCTGCCAGCGAGCGCCTTGCTCGGCGGTATCCTGCTGGTGTTGGCGGACACACTCGCGCGTACGGTTGCCGCGCCCGCGGAGGTGCCGGTGGGGATCATCACCGCGCTGCTCGGTGCGCCCGTCTTTTTGTGGTTGCTGCTTCGCGATGGCGGCAGGATGGCGCGGCTATGATCCAGATCGAACAGGCCAGTTTGGACGTCGGCTGTCGCACGTTGCTGCACGGCATTGACCTTACGATCCGGGCGGGTGAGACGACGGTGCTGATTGGGCCGAACGGCGCCGGCAAATCCTCGCTCGTCCGCCTCATCAGCGGCACTATGCGGCCGAGCTTCGGCCGGGTGCTGATGGACGGCGTGGCGGTTGAGAAGCTGGGGCCGCGACGGCTCGCGCAGCGACGCGCCGTGCTAGCGCAAAGCCATGAGGGCGGTGAGAGCTTTACGGTCGGGGAACTGGTGCGGCTTGGTCTGAGGCTTGCGGTTCGGCGGGCGCCGCCTCTGGCCCAACGTGCCTTGGTCGACGTTGCACTCGCCGATGTTGGGCTGGAGGGATGGGGCAGCCGCATCGTCGGCACGCTCTCGGGCGGTGAACGCCAGCGCGTCCATTTCGCGCGCGTACTGGTCCAGCTCCGCGCCGGTGCTGATGGCGGTCAGCCCGGCGCACTGTTGCTGGACGAGCCAATCGCCGCGCAAGACCCCGCCCAGCAGCTTCGCGTGCTCGATGTGGCGCAGGCCCATGCGGCGGCGGGTGGAACGGTGCTGCTAGTGCTGCATGACTTGAATTGGGCGGCGCGCGTCGCGACAAGGATCGTCGCCCTGAAAGACGGCTATGTCATCGCGGACGGCAGGCCTTCAGCCGTCCTTACCGGACCGTTGCTCGCCGAACTATTTGAAGTCGATCTGGTCCCATGCAGTACGCCGGCCGATCGCCCGTTTGTGCTACCGCAAATGGCGCGGCCTCTTGCCACCCTTTGACAGGAAGAAGTGCCTATAGCTATTGCTCTGGCGATCGCTGCTGAACGAGCGTGCGGTCTAGACGCAGTGGGCGTATGTCTGCGCTCAGTTTAGGGGTGGAACCAGGCTGAGGTCTCAGGTTGAGGGCAAATATAACGGCTTCATCACCGTTCATGCCGAAGCGCGCCGCATTCTGCAGGAATTGCTGTTCGTCAAACTGTGATGTTGCAAACAGGCGAACGCCATAGTGGCGTCCCTGTTCGGCTATGAGCACCATGGCTCGGCCAATCGGTTTGCCGGCTAGCAATAGGCGAAGCTCTATGAGGGCTTCGGGAGTTCCTTCTACGGAAATGCCGTATTCGGCTAGCAAACCCGGCCGACCACCATCCTGCAAAGCCTGCGACAGACCGGTTGTCTCGTGCATCCTGTAAAGTTGGCACATTTCCGGGCGCAATTGAACATGCTCTCAATCATCGCCGGACCGGTGGTGATCAGGCGGCCATCCGCACGTCGCGAAGCTCGTCGTTGAAGTCCTCGAACACTTCAGGCGGGAAATGGGGTTTTGTGCGACGATTCTGGGCGGAATAGGTTTCGCGCGCGCGTCTCACCGCGATCCGGCCCGGGGCATTGTTATCGCCGCCAAGGATTACTTCGCGTACGATGTCCGGCAGGACGACATAGGGAAGGCCACCGGTTCCGAGCGCGACCCATACCGGCACGTCGGGATAGCGCATCGCGAGAGTGAGTCCGTCTTCCGGACCTTCACAGAGGATGATGCTCTGAGCTGCGGGACCGAGGCGCAGAGCGCCCGCTCGTATCTGTCCGATATTGCGTTTTGGGCGGGGAATAGCCGCCTTAGCACCGGTTCGATCGAGGAAGATGCGCTGGATGCCTGTGACGCGGTCATCGGGGTTTTGGCACGCGCAGATGATGCCCGGCATGCGTGGACCGGTCCGGCCCGTCTTGAGATTGTGCCAAAGCGGCGTCCAGGCAAAGCGCAGCGATAGCGGGATGCTTCCCAGGATCCCGCGGCCGCGCAAATAGCGTTCTCCTAGTGTGCCGGCAATCGGTCGGGCCTCGTGCCATATTCGCCGCGCGAGATCGATGGAGGCTTGCTTTTCGGGATCGGGCGGTCGTGGTCCAGGCGGTTTACGTTCGCGGGGCGGGAGTTCGCCGCCCAAGCGAGCCACGGCCTCAGGAAATGTCAGCCCTTCGACGCGCCTTAGGAACTTGATGACATCGCCGGATGTATTGCAACCGAAACAGTAATACAGGCCCTTTTCGTCGTTTACATGGAAGCTCGGGGTCTTCTCTTCATGGAAAGGGCAAAGGCCGCGCAGCTCGCGTCCTGCGCGTCGCAGGACCACGTGATCGCGGACGATGTCGCTCAGGCGAATGGCGGCCTTGGCGTCGGAAACAGACACAGTAAAGGCTCCGGGAGATGGATTACCGCGTCCCCTCCCCCTTCTCTCAGCCAACGGCGGATCACCATGGAATTGAGCTGCGATCATAGTCTTCAAGGTGAATGCCAATCGCAGCCGCTTGCTCGTAGTCGAGATTGCGGTGATCATCGGTGTCCGGGCCGCTGGCCATTTCGATGACCGGATGGACGGATACGATCTGACCGCTGGGCAAGCGGATCAGGTTTTCCGAACCGGGCATGAAGGCTGAACCCTTGGGCAGCGTAAAGCTGCCGTGAATGCTGTATTGAACGCGCATCGTATGTCTCCAAGAAAGTTGCCAGGAGGCTTGGGGTCTCATGGGGTGCGGTGTGCCGAAAGGTCAGGCCGGTTCGACGGTTTCGTTCTGGAGCTCCCAGCGATCTTCCCAGCCGGGAAGCGAGGAGCAAGGTGCCTCGTCGGACGCACAGGTTTCGATGGCGCCGTCCGCATTATCGGCATCGACATCGATGGTGATCCATTTCTCGACGCGATAGACCTGTGTCACTTTCACGCGGAACGTCGGCAATGCTCGTCTCCTCTGGTGGGTGCTGGCGGTGCGTCGCCGGGGGACGCGCCCGGTCAGGGCTCGGGATCATCACGCAGCGCGGCATAGATGTCCTCGCCATAGCGGCGTGCGACCTCGACGTCGGCGTCCCAGAAATGCGTGCCCGCGCGCAGTCGGGCGGCGACTGCCAGTCCATCGTCGAGCCTGCGCCAGGCGCCGATGCTGGTCCAAAGGCCGTGTGGGGAATATTCGAACCAAAGGTAGCGGCCGAGCTGGTTGCATTTCATTTCGAACGCCCAAAGGCGATCATTGCGTCGCTCGGCGCGGACCTCGCCTCCGGCGTATAAGCCGGGAAGCAGTCGCTTCATGCTCTCGCCATAGCGTTCCACAAACCCTCCCGAGCGGTCGTGCTTCAAGTTCGGGCTAATCGTAGCGCTGCAGGCCCTCGACGATCATGCCGTCTCGCCCAATCAGCAGATGCTGCGCACCGGCGACACGGGCGCAAGTCATGGCGCGTTCAAGATCGTCGGGAAGTTCTTCGAACGGACAACCGGGTTCGTCCGACAGGAGCCAGCCCACGGGAGTGTCCGTGACGAACAGCGGGGCCTCCATCCGGCCGATGTTAGCCCATTCGAGAAGGTGGCTGTCGGTCTCCGAGCTGATATGGCGATTATCGAGAAGCAGAACCTTGTCAGTACCCAAGAGGCCGGGTGCGATTGCCGGCTCGGGCGCGAGATGCTCGACGTCAGTGCTGTGGACCTCGTTGGGATGCTGTCGGAAGTATTCGCGCACGACAGTCTCATCGTCGAGATGTGAGGGGTCGCAAGCGTCGTCAATCTCGAACCAGAATTCGCGGCAGTAATCAGCGATCTGGCGGGTCAACGCCTGGTCTGTGACGGCGATATAGTGATTGACGCCCTCCTCGTGCTCGATCGAGCCGACATGAACCATGAGCGGCCATGGGAGCGGGCATGTCGCAAGGCGGGTGGTCGCTGCGTCAATGTCATCGATGAGGGTATTGCGGACGTCGTCGTCGAGTTCGCCGGGTGTCTCGATTGCCTTTCGGGCTCGGCTGAGCAGCGCGAGATGGGCGGATCGCGTGAGCAGGTCGGTGTCCATATCACCTACCCGAGGATGCATTGCTGTCGGCGCGCGGGCATGCGGATAGGCGGTAAGCAGATTGGCTCGCATGGCGGCGAACTCCTCGCTTTCGGGAAACTGGCCGAGCGTGGCGACCGCGGCGCGAACCGCCGAGGCAACGGTTGGATGGACGCATGAGACAAGGATTCCCAATTCGTCATAGACGAACGGCGGCGTGAAACCGGCATCTTGCCAGTACGACAATGGCTCGAGTTCAATGCGGCGGGCATACGCTGTCGCCACTGGGGCCGCGTCGTCGAAGTGGACCATGAGATTGTAGAATGTTCCCAGGGTGCTGATTGTCTTAACGGCTTCCATTTTGATACCGGGAGGTGGATATCCAAACTTCGCGTCGAGGGCGGCACGGTGGATGGCGCATTCGACTGCGCCGATGCGGTCGAAGTCGAAGGTTGCTCCGTTCTGTGCGCACCTCTCGTTGAGCGGCACGGGTGCGATGCTGATGGATTGGGATGTCATTGGGGGTCTCCTGCCCGGCCGCGGCTCTGCGGCCCCAACCTCCATCACCCTCTCCCCTGCGCGTGGGCGCCCCGCGCCCTGATCGCAGCTTTGTCCAGTGTGCATGGTGCGTCGCGGTGCAGAATGTCGTTGGAAACGAGGTGCAGCCTGTCAGCGGATCAAAGGCGATCTTGGGCGGCTGCCCTCCTGAAGCCTATCAGCCGTTAGTTCAGCAGCAAGGCCGTTTCGGATCACCGCGTATGGCCGTAGCGCTTCGATTGCGGCGTCTGGGTCGGCGATTTCGCCATAGCGAGTGCCGATCCAGAGGAGATCGCGATGTTCGTCGTCGACATCGTCACCGTCGCGCAGAACCATCGCGAAATAGGTGTTTAGGGGGGCGTCCCATCCGATAGCGATGGACAGTGCCCCGTGGTCCGCGACGGCCTCCGAAAGCGGATCGAGTTCGTATCTGCTCATTGGGTGTCCTTTCCGTTGTCGGGAGGCAAGTCGCGGTTGCCCCACATCATTTGCTGAAACTGGCGCAGCAGTTCGGCTTGATCAGGGTATCGTTCTTCCCATTCGGCGCGGGGGATCAGAAAACCGATGTCGATCAGCCGCTGGCGCAATCCTTCGGTCACCGCGTGCTTGACGGTGTCCGGGATCGCGAGCGGAAACGTATGGAACTGGCACAGCCAGGAGGCGTCATCGGGCTCCTGGTGGCGCTGAAAGTAATCGGCATCGAACAGCAGATCGCTGCGGAGTACTGTAGCGTTCCTGACCTCGATGACGAATTGTCCGCCAGGCGGGGTTTTCGTGCGCGTGGTCGCAATCATGCGGTCGTACCAAGTGCGTGCCGCTGCCAACGCGACGCCATAGGCGCGACCATAGACGGCGTAGAGGGTCCAGCTGACTGGATGGCCGGCCGCGCCGAAGTGAAAGGTGGTTTCCATCTTGGGACTCCTGCGTGGGTGTGTCGAAAGAGGCAGGTGGCGAGTTACCGGCTGGCAACTGCGACGGGGAGGCACGGTCAATGATCAAGAATATCTGCTTTCCCAATTGCCAAGCGGGCATAGTGCGCAATGGCGGTACGGGCTGTTGCACTGCTCGTTTCGCCATGGTGCGGATCGCCGCAGTGGAGCCAGTGGCCTTTGTGCAGAACCTCAACATAGGTAAGGGTCCGGCACCGCCGGTAGGGGCGAATGGTGCGAAGCCGCAACGTCAGCCCGTCGATGGTTATTTCACGCGACATGGCAATCTCCGATCGGCGATGGAGGGTGCATTGGCGTCAATGGTTCTCCGCCTCGAGCCGGGCGATAAGTGCGCGGGCTTCCTCAGCGGTGCGAGGATCGTCGACTAGCCGCTTTAGTAGATCGAGGAGTTCCGGCGCGGCGTCCCGGATACGTTTGCGTGTTTGGGCCTGAGCTTTGTCGGCGGCACGTTTTGCTTCCCGCTTCAGCTTCTGGGCGAGTTCGAACCTTTCGCCGGTGCGCTCAAGATGCAATTGCCAGCGCTTACGCATTTTACCGGCATGGGCCTTCAAGTTGCGCGGCTCGTGTCCTTGCCAATAGCGGTTGCCTCGCCAGGCGATTTCACCATCGGCGTCGAACTTCACGACGGCGCAGATCGTCGGTCTGATCCTGCCGGAGTTCAAATCGATTGCCTGGCCGACTTCTATTTCGACGACATAAGTGCCATCCATGATTTTTCTCCCGAAGTATGGTGGAAAGGAAATCGGGTGCTGCTGACGCAGATTTTGCGTTTTGGCTTCATGGGGGCGCGCCGCCACAGCGGGTTGTGCCGGATATCGGCGGCCTATCGGCGAGGGTGTGCTTGGCCACCGTTAGTTCTGTCCGCGCCGGACGGACGGGAATAGTGATCACACTCTTTGTGGCGGTTGGTCTGCTCGTTCATTCGGTCTTTTCCGCGACTGCCACCCTAACCTTCTGAATCCAGGCTTCGCGATTGTTGTGGTGTTCGAGAAATTCGTGGGTCCACTCGAACACGGTCTCGGGGTCCGCTTCGACCCTGCTAAGCGCGTCGCCGTAGTCGGGATGGTGAGCGCCCTTGCAGCTGTTCTTCATGAAAATGAGCGCCCCCGCGCACATCGCGCGTGCGTCGGTGCCGTCACTCGGAATCGTCTTGTGACAAGGTAGCGGTGGCCCATCAAACTGGACCTGCTGGGTAAAGTCTTCCGCGCTATAGCCCCCGAGCCAGCCGGCTGGGTGGTTGCGGCGCCATGGACACTCATTGCAAGGCCGCGTGAGGACAGCCTCAGTCATGTCGGGCTCCGAACCTATCCGCTCCGTGCTCGTCACCATTCGTCACAAAAAGCAAATACTGGTCTTCGGAGGATTGGGGAGCGATCTCGGCCGCACTGTCTTCGATCTGGACGCCGGGTGGGCTTTCGCCCGGATCGAAGATCATGCGGAGGCATTCCCCGATATCGGGTTTATCGCGAGGACCGCACAGTTCCATGAACTCGCGGTGAAGTTCATGGCCCAAGCGGGTCGGATCGGCCGAATCGTAGACCTTGTAGCGAAGCTGTGGCCTCGCATAGGCCCCAAAGGCGTGGTCCCACATAGCCTGCGGATCGAACACCTCGACATGGAGCGTGACGCTCGCGTCGATGCCGCCCGCCACGGTCACGTTCCTGCCCGCAAGGTTTCGAGCGTCTCTTCCATCAGCCACCGCGTCGAGCCGCCGAAGATTTCACTATCCGTGATGACATAGTATCCGCCTCCGAAGCCGCCGGGGACGTCTTTGTCGGCGACCTCGGCCCACTGGAAAGCGAACGGTAGGGCGGTCTTGCAGACCTTCTGGATCAGCGACGCGAGCGCGGAGACATCAGCTTCGTGACCGCTTATGAATGCGACTTTTCCCTTGCCGTCGGGATCATCACGAATGGTCAGATCGGCGTTGAATTCGGGAAAGTCCGGATCGGACCATAGATCGAAAAAATCAGCGAAGGGGTCTTCCTCATCTGGCCTTTTTGGGAAAGTGGCCCTGAAAGCGTCGCTGCAGGAAGCGTAGTACGCTTTCACCGTCTCGATGCCCACGTCAGGAAGTTCGGCGACATCGGTGGATAGGACAGCCGATACGGCGAAGCACTCTTCGAGCACTGCCCTTTCTTGCGGTGTCGCTGGTATGGTGAACACTGTCTGCGAATAGTAGTTAGCCATCTTATGTCTCCTCGATGGCAATGGTCATGATCTGGTCATGGCCGGGCCCGGTTGGCGATCAACCGGCGGCAGGGATCCACTCGTAGAGTAGGTGCTCGTCGGGATTATTGTCGTTCCCGTTGGCAATCCGGATGAGACGGCCGTCGCAGGCGAAGGCCGAGGCACGCGGCAGCGTGAGATAGGATTTGCCCTCGAGGATGATATCAGCCGATCGCACAGCGGTGATGGCTCGGATCGAGCCGAGCATGCGGTGTCCCTCGTGCGCAGCGATAAGCTTGAGCTGATCGCCCGGTTTCACGCGGCGCTTGAACTGGGCGAGGGAAACGGTCGCCTGGACGGGGTTGGCGGCACCGCGCTTGGCAGCCAGGGCGGCCCAGTAGGTCGTGCCGATGCGGATATGGGTGAAGAAGGAGCAACTCAGATAGTCCTGGTGGAAGTTGCCGTGGGCGTTGTTGAACCGTTCGACTTCGTCGTGGAGCATGGTTTCGAATGCTCGGCGTTCCCCCTCGTCGGACAGGTCGTTTGGCGCGTCCAGCAGTTCGACGACGACACGGCGCCCGCCCGTGAAGCGTTCGCCGCGCAGCGCGAAGCGGCCGCCGGCAATCGTTTTGGTCAGGTGGGTCTCTATACGACGGCAAAGGTCCGGGAGGCTTTCGCCGGGCCGATAGAGTTCGCCTTCATGGGAGAAATTGCCGCGGTCGTCATACTGCATTTCGCTGCGCAGACGCGCCGGTTGGGCCGCTGGGGACGGCTGTGTCATGATCGGTCCTTTCGGATAGGGGCTGTGCGGAGCTGCTATTGCGGTCGCACAGACCCGAACCGCTTAGCTCCGCCCTCCCCCCTCCCCCTTCCCTTTGTCCACCTGGTGTTTTGAGGCTGGCCCCTCGTGGGACTGATAACATTCGTCATAGAAGCAGCTGTTCTCGAAATCGGGATCATCGGCTTCGTCGACGAGATAGCCGGTAACCTCTTCCGCTGGCTCAGCCTCGAGGACACCTGCGGCGTACGGAAGTAAGCGGACCGGGAAGCGACCCTTTCCGATGACGTCATCGGCTTGGCGCATCGCGTGGGTATGATCATCGGCGGTGACCGCCACCTTCACCCGGATCGTCGTGTAGACATGGACGTGGTGAAGCTTGCTCATTCGTCGATCTCCTCGACAGCGCTTTCACCATCGATCGCAAACGGCCCCGTCTCGGTGCCGACCGCGTCGTGGTCGGAATTATAGTCGTTGATCTGTTCTATTGTGGGTGAGAGCCATTGGACAAAGGATTCCGCGCGCTTCCGCGCTTGAACGGCATTGTCCGCATCGACGAATACCGTGATGAACGCTTTTACGTCGACCGCATGTTCTGGCATTGTTGTACTCCCGTAATCTAAATAAATGCTGGAAGGTCAGGCGTGGCTAGATTGACCGCAACCTGGGGAATCATCGCTTGCGGACACGTGACGATTGTCGACGTGTCGTTCTGGTCGTGAGCATCGTTCCTAGATTGTCGGGCCGTGCGGCAGGCGGTCTGCTATCTCGTCGTCGGTCAGGTCTTCGAGAAGCTTCAACACTGTTCCGCCGGGGCGCTCCAGGACCATGATAGTGCGCTTGCCCAGATGCTCCGCTGGCCAGGCGTCGGGGTTGGCCTCGCCGGCGAGGCCACGATAGTCGCGGGACGTGCTCGACCAGATCAGCTGTAGTTTCTCTTCGCGCGTCATGTTTTCGGCGACAGCTCGTTCATGCTCGATAATCGCAGCGCGCAATCTCTCGGGGCCGTCGCCGTCGTCATGATCACAATAGGCGTGGAACCAACGATTGCGCCCGTTGATCATGATCTCGAAGAAGACCGATCCGACGGAGCCGGACTTGAGTTCCGAGAACGCGAACATCCCGGCTCGCATGAAGAGGGGCGGAAATAGCTCGAACATAGACTCATAGGAGTCGCGTTGGATTTCGAACCACTGATTTTGATATGCTATTCCGGAGATGAGTTCCTCCGGCGAACAGTCGGGGACACGGTTGAACAATTCGAACATCTTTTTGCGCGATGCGACGCTCTTGAATATCTTGCGGGCAGGCGGTGCTTCGGTCATTTCGGTTCCCTTCTGTCAATGTTCGGTTGAGGAGAGGCCGATCTTCGATGGAGATGTGGCCTGGAGCATCCATCGTTGGCCCTTGAGGCGACGGAGGAGATCAGGCGCGGCGGGCAAGCGCCCGAGCAACGAACGGACATGTTGCTCGGCCACCACTCGCGTTGGCGCGCCGGCGTCTCCGTTCGGGAGCGCGGGACCGAAGCGGTGTTCCGCCTCGTAGATCCCGAAGGCATGGTGCCGGAACAGAAGGTGTGCCGCGCTATCGGCCCACGCGCTCGTAGCGAGGAACCAGCGGTGCAGCGGGAGATAATGCGCGGCTTCGCCGCCAAAGCGCCTCGCGCTGATACGAGCGAGATCGTCTACGTGAGGGATCGGTGCGAGGAGCCAATCCGGCAGGTCGAAATCGACCAACCAGTCCGCTGCAGCAGGGAGGTATCGGCAATCCTCCTCGACGTGCTGCCGCGCGATTGCGAGGACAGGGATGGTCGCACCGTCGTTGTTGGTAATCGTATCTCCGAACACCACGACAGCGTCGGCTATGCCTTCATGGTGGTGACGCAACGCACGGTGGGAGAAATGGCAGTGGGCGGCCTTGGTCGCGTCGAACCAGGCGTGGATCGGATGGTAATCCGACCAGCAGCCGCCATGGATACGCGCCGACGAACGCGCATGGTCATATGGGTTCATGAGATGTCGCTCCGAACTGGGAGAGGTCAGCGTTTTGTGGGCAAGGTCGCGATCGCGTGGATAATCTTGTCCAAGGCACGTGCCACGCCGGACTGCTCGGCCCATTGGTCGAAGGTGTCCGGTGTGCCTTTGGGTAGCAGTACACGATAGAGCGGCCATGCTTTTCGCGCATGGCTGATCGGGAGGATTTCGCGGTGCCAACCGCAATCGCCGCTACGCATGATCTCGCGACGATGTCTGAGCAGCTCTTGATGGGTGATCGGGTGACGCTCATGTCGTAGATCAGCGAGGAATTGCCTCAGAACGGGGCTGAGCTGCGGAGGTGGTCGGGTGTTGCCTCGGGCCTTGAACTGGCCGGGCGCGATCGTCAGCGATTTTCCCTGCTCGTAGGTGAGAGTCATTTCGAGGGTCGCGAGCCGTATTTCATTGCAGCGTAGCGAAAAGATCTGCGTGTCACCGCGACGGCATTGGGGATAGTAGCCACCTACACAGTGCTGAAGCGCATTGCCTTCAAGAACGAGATCTTCTGCGCTGGTGAGCGGGACGATCTGATGATGACCGTCGCGCGCCGTCCATGCCGGGCAAAGCGCGGGCCATCCTGGCTTGTCGGTTTTCTGCTCATGCCGCACGGCGGCGATCGTCGCGGAGCGGCGATGCCACAGGCCGATAGCCTCATGGAAGGATTTGAGCCCACGCGGACCGACGACGGCCTCGCGAAGCGCCCGTAGCCATGCTCGATGCTGCGGACCATGCATCAGCATGGAATGCATGTAGAAGCCCCGGATGAACTCGCGAACGCGATAGTCGTCGAGCAGATCGGCTTTCATCGCGCGACTTGCAGCGAGAGGATAGAGGAGATCTTCCCGCAAGGCATTAATCGCATCACGGCGCTCCGTGTCGTCGCCAACATAATCCGGGCGGAACAGGCTGTGGTTCAGAGAATCCCGCCAGAGCCCGGTAGTCCAATCCTTGCCGGTGGGCCATTGGCGGAGCGGCACCTCGTGAAGAAGAAGCGTCTGGATCGGACCGAGCAAGTCTCGAAAAGACGCAAGCGCTTCAGTAGCGGGATGGATACCTTGCAGGCGGTGCAAATGCGCTTTGGTGACGCCTAGCTCTAGACAGAGGTGCGGGTTTAGCGGTTCGCCCTGATCAATCGTGGCGGTGATGCTATCCCGCATCAAAATGCTGGCTATGGCACCGTAGACGTCGAGCGCTTGCATCCGTCGCTCGATGATCTGCGGGCGTTCTGGCCGTCCAGCCAGCATCGGCACTAATGCCCAGTGGAGAACCCGGCTGAGGGCGTTCTGGCCGTCCAGCGGCTTGTGATTGAGATCGCGCTGAAGGACTGCTGCGATATGGCTTACGGCGAGAGCATTGAGATGCGTGACGAGGCGTTGTGTCGCATCCGCAACGCACCCGACAAGGGCCGTAATCGCATCGTGAGCTATGCCACCTTGGACTAGCGATACGATCAGGCGTAGGAGGCCATTGTTGTCGAGCCATATATCGATGCCGAATGAAGGGTGCCGGCCATGGGTCCGGAGCGGCTTGGCGAGCGCGCTGGCGCAGTGGTCGAGCAATGCCCGACCAGGGCTATCGGGCGGGGGCGCAGGTCGGCAGCTCAGGTATGCCGCAACATCGTTGGCTTCCTGCCGCGCGACGATGTGACACCGCGAAAGCGCAACAACAGCGGTGATCGCGTTGAGGGTATCGATCGGGTCGAGCTCGTCGATCTGCGGAACGATTGCCACGAGTTGGACCTGGCAGGCTGCGGCAAGCGCGGCGAATCCATCGGTGCCGCCGGTCACGGGCGAGCATCCGCATGGACGACGATCTCAAGAGGAAGATCCGCGTCGTCCGGGTCATCGGCAAGGTCGAGATCGTCGTCGTCATCGCCGTAGTCGCCATCTTCGCGATAGGTCATATCGCATTCGACGCGCTCGTCGGGCTCGACCGCGAAGGGGAAGAAAGTGACGGATCCGAAACCTCCTTCATTATTGACCCAGTCACCTTCGGGCACATCCGCGGCGCGATCGTGCAGATAGCCGTCGAGCATGAAGATCTGTCCGGTAGGCCCGATACGGACCGGGACGGTGGGGAGTTGGAATTCTTCGCGTCCATCGCGATAGCGCACGAGTTCGATCGACGCTTCGCCGTCGTCGCCGCCCCCGCTCAATCCAAAGCGAGCCTCCTCAACGCCGAGGGTTCGCAACAACTCGGCGATTCCGCTGAAATAGTCTTTTGTGCCGGTCAGGTCCTGACCGTCGACGTTCGTCGTGTCTGGCATGGGATGCCTTTCAAATGCGCGGAGGTCGAGCGCCGGCGCGAACCTTCAGAAGGGTGGGAGCGAGGCTGCGCGGCTCGGATCGACCGGAAGCTGTAGCCTCATCCCATCAGCTTCCCCCTTCCCTTTTTCCGTCGCTGAAAGCGGCAAGTCTGGTGAGCGAGCAGCAACGGGGAGCGAATGCGCGATGCGCCAAGGGTGGCCTCGTCGCGATCACTGTAGGCTGCAATGGTTTGGCCGCAACGCGCGCACCGGGCGGTTCCCGCGGCTATGCGTACAAGCGGGTCGCCGGTTCGATTATATCGTTCGTCGGAGGCGGAGCGTTGCTGTCATCCATGGGGAGTTCGATGGACGACGGTTCGTCATCGTTTCCAGGGTCGAATTCTCCCTTGGTCGTCGCGAGATCGGCTTCGAGTTCGGCGAGCTCACGGAGCTTTTCGTCGAGCAGTGTCGTGTCGGGGAAGTCTTGTCCGAGGCGAGCTTTGAAGGCCGGAAGGCGTCGTTCATCCGCTTCGAGGTTCGCTTGTGCCTCGGCGAGATCGGTGTCGAGATTGCGAATGGAGGACTCGATACGGCCGACAACGGTGCTCCATCGTGTCTTGTCGGTGGTTTCGAAGCTGGGGTGCTCCCCATGGTGCAAGGCTGTGATCACCGTGCTAAGCGCGGGTTCGCCATCGTCGCCTCTGGTCTCATAGCCCGAGAGTTCGAGTTCGATTCCGTTGAAGGTGCCGAGGATCTGACGCGCGGGCGCGCCGCGCAGCCGCATCTGGCGAGCGTGCCCGAGGATGCGTTCGCCGACGGCTTTGCGGTCCGTGAGGATAGGGCCGCCGGGGTCGAAGACGACTTCGTCTCCATTGGGCAGGATGCGCCGGGCGATGTCGGACTCAAGTCTAGCGATACGCCCTCGCCACTTTTCGATCGCCTCCGTCGTGCGCCGGATGGTCCTTCGGATATTGTGCTGGTCGTCGATATGGGCATCGCGCAAGCGCAGAAGTCTCGCGACCTCGGCGTCGAGACCAGCCTTCTTCATCAAACGATCGTCGCCGGACGCGAGGGCTTTCGCCAACGCGAACTGGCTGACATTGGAGCCGACATCCTCAATGCGCCGAATGGAGCGGTCGCCGGACATGGCCATATTGATGAAGCGTGCCTTGCGCTCGAGCATTTGCCAATTGGTGGCGTCCATCGAGCCGCTCGTCGCGTAGCCGTAGAGTTCGATTTCATTGTTCTGGTTCCCTTGACGCTCGATCCGGCCTTCGCGCTGCTCGATGTCGGAGGGAAGCCAAGGGACGTCCAAATGGTGCAGGGCTATCAGGCGCTGTTGGGCGTTGACGCCGGTTCCCATGGTCGCGGTCGACCCGAGAATGATACGCTTGCGGCCCTGGTTGAGGTCGTTGAACAGGCGCTGCTTCGCGCTGTTCTTCTTATAGTGCTGCATGAACGCGATCTGGTCCGCGGGCACGCCCATCTCGATCAGTCGATCGCGGATCCACACATATGCGGAGAAGCCCCGCGTTTCGAGGGCTGCCTCGGTGCCGAGGTCGGAGAAGACCATCTGCGTGGCGCCGAGAAGTGGATAAGGCCTCCCGGTCTCCGGGTCAGTGTAGCGATAATCGGCCGTCTCCTGCCAGATACGATGGACGTTCTCGATCAGGAGGTTGAGCTTGTTCCCCTCTTCGTTCCCGACGTTCGCATCGACGAAGCGCAGATCAATGGCGGAGTGCCTACCGTCGGTGATCACCGACAGGAGGATGTCGTCGCCTTTTTGTGGCCGGCGGTTGCGCTCCTCGATGGTCTTGATGCGCTGGGCGAGCACGCGCTGATAGGCCTTGAACGGCGCACCGGATTGGGCAACGACGATCTTGCGCTTACCGCCTTTGACCGTTGGCAAGCGGACATACTGGCGCAGGTCGTCCTTCAGCACGACGTCCGCTACGCTGCGGTACATGGCCATCAGGTCAGCGACGTTGACGAACTCGCTGAACCGGGTGACGGGTTTGTAGTTGCCGCTGGGCTGCAATTCGAGTTCGGTGCGTGTGTCCCCGAAGTTCGCGGCCCATGCGTCGAATTCGTGCATGCCCTTGGCATGGAGCTCATCGGGCTGAAGGAACCGCTGTAGCGTGTACATCTCGCCCAGGGTGTTCGTTATCGGGGTCCCGGACGAGAGGACGAGTTCTCGACCGGGATTGATGCCGGCGAGGTATCGGCTCTTCACGAAGAGATCCCAGGCGCGTTGCGACCCTACCGGATCGACGCCCTTGAGATCGCTGAGATTGGTCGCGAACGTCAGCTTGCGGAACTGCTGGGCTTCGTCGACGAGCAGCTGATCGATGCCAATCTCGCCGATATGGACGAGGTCGTCTTTGCGGGCTGCAAGATTTTCGAGCCTACGCTTGAGTCCTTCCTTGAGTCGTTCGACACGCTTGCGGGAAACGCGGTCTTCGCTTTCGATACCTGTGATCAGTGTTTCGTAGCTCGCGAGCTGGTCCTCGATGAGTTCCTTTTCGAACGAGGTTGGCGTTGGGATGAACTTGAAAGCATCATGCGTGATGATGATCGCGTCCCAGTTGCCGGTCGCGGCACGCGCAAGGAACCGGCGACGCTTGTCCCCGATGAAGTTCGTGTCGTCGGCAACGAGGATGCGCGCCGTAGGATAGAGCATCAGGAACTCGCGTGCGATCTGTGCCAGACAATGATTTGGCACGGTGATCATCGGCTTGTTCGCAAGGCCGAGACGGCGCTGCTCCATCACGGCGGCGCACAGGCTGAAGGTTTTGCCAGCGCCGACGGAATGGGCGACATAAGTCGAGCCGGCGGCGACGATACGCCAGACGGCGCGCTTCTGGTGGTCACGCATCTGGATTGCCGAGGACGCCCCCGGCAGTGTCAAATGCCGGCCGTTGAATGTCCGTGGCACGAGGTTGTTGAAGGCGTCGTTGTAGATCCTGACCAGCCGGTCGGCACGTACACTATCCTGCCAGACCCAGGTCTCGAAGGTCGACTTGATCGCCGCGAGCTTCTCTTTCGCCGCTTCGGTGTCGGTCGTGTTGAGTTCGCGGCGCTCGGATCCATCCGCTTCCCTGGTGACATCGTAGATCTTGGGGATATGGGAGTTGAGGGCATCCTCGATCAGGTCGGCGGCGGGGCGGCGCGGCGTTCCCCAGGTTGAGGTTGAGCTGACGTGCCCGGCAAATGGGGTCTTGTCGACGGTCCAGCTCGCGAGTGTCACGGTGTGATAGATTCGCGTCTTGACCTCCATAACCTCGGCGATGAAGGTCTCGATCACATCGGTCGGAATCCAAGGCGCGCCGAGACGGGCCGTGATCTCGCTGGGTTTGAGATCGACCGGTTGAACCGCTTCCAGTGCAGTGGCTGTGGCATTGAAACGCGGGTCGATTTCGGTCTTCGCGCGCGCGAGGGCGAGTTTTGTTCGCACGGCTCCCGAAAGCGCCTCGTCCGCCGTGACCCAGTGATCGAAATGGGGCGTGGTGCGGATCGGATCGAGAAAGACGTCGTCGGCGAGTTCAGCGAGTGTTTCGGCTTCGGTGACGCCAAGAAGTCCCGCGATCAGCGGGACATCGACCCGGCCACGCTCGTGCAGCGACAAAGCCAAGGCGTCTTGGGCTGAGTGGATTTCCTGGAGCACGGGCGGTTTGACGACGCGCTCGGTGAAAATGGCGCCCGGCGCACCGGCGTCGTTTCCCTCATCGTAATTCTCGATCGAAGCGACCAGCCAGACATCGGGATCGTCGAGGAAGGGCTGGAGGTTCGGGCGGCGTTGGTATTCGCGTTCGGCGCCGGTCTCCGGGTCGGTGCGGATAGTGGTGATGGTTCGGTTGATTGGCCCGTGCTTCTTCGTGAATCGCCAATAGTGGGTGCGCAGTTTTTCCTGGAGGTCGGCGTAGGGCCGGTCATTGAGCTGCGCGCGCAGGATCGCGCGAACCGTATCCCGGATGGGGATCAGCCCTTTGATGATGCCCGCATGCTTTGGAAACAGGCCGGTGCCGCCGCGTCCGGTCTTCACCCCGACGATCGTTGGACTGCCATCGACGACCTGATGCAGGATGCCGCCGGATTCGAAATAGCTGCCTTCTTTGAACTCAGCTTCGTCGGCGGCCGTGCCGATCTCGAGGTCGAAGGAGACGTCGAGCCGGTCTCGGAGCGACGTCGTGCGCAATGTGGGGCTGAAGGTGCCTTCGTATTTCGTCGCGATCGCCGACAAGGTAGCCGTGAGTGTTCCCGCTAGATCGAGGCCGGGCTCGGCCGCGCAGGAATATTCCATCCCGAACTGGCCGTTGCGCCATTCATGGGTCCCGAGCACATGGTCGGGATGATCAAGGAAGTAGCGGTTGATCTGGAGATCCCCGAACCCTTCGTCGCTAGCAGGAATGGGGCCGAGCTCGACCCAGTTCTGCTCAGGCCGAGGTGCAGCGGACGCGCGTTTCTGGAACAGCAGGATATCGACGACGACATCGGTGCCGGCATCTTCTCGCATGGCCTTGCTCGGAAGGCGAACGGCGCCGAGGAAGTCTGCAATGCTGTCGATATGGAGGCGCGCTTTGGGATCGCTCTTGTCCAGCGTGTATCGCGACGTCACGAATAGCGCGATGCCGCCCGGTCGAAGATGCTCAAGCTGTTGATTACCGCTGAGAAGTGACCCGGGATTTTCACCGAGAAGTGACCCGCCTGTAGCTTATGTTTCGGATGTCATTGCTGGGTCAAGATGGTGTTTCTCCTTTTGGGGTTTGGCCTGCTGGGCCGAGCTGTTTTTGAAGCGGAAGCTGTCGTTGCCGGTTTCCAATATGTGGCAGTGGTGGGTGAGCCGATCGAGGAGCGCGGTGGTCATCTTGGCATCGCCGAACACGCTGGCCCACTCACTGAAGCTGAGGTTGGTGGTGATGACGACGCTGGTGCGCTCGTAGAGTTTACTCAGCAGATGGAAGAGCAGCGCGCCGCCTGATGCGCTGAACGGCAGATAGCCGAGCTCGTCGAGGATCACGAGGTCGGAGTGGATCAGACGATTGGCGATCTGCCCGGCTCTTCCCAGGGCCTTTTCCTGTTCGAGGGCATTGACCAGTTCGACCGTGGAGAAGAAGCGGACCCGCTTTCGATGATGCTCGATGGCCTGGACACCGAGCGCCGTGGCGACGTGGGTCTTTCCGGTGCCGGGACCACCGACCAGCACGATATTGTCGGCGCCGTCGATAAACTCGCAGCGATGGAGCTGGCGGACCAGCGCCTCGTTGATTTCGCTGCTGGCAAAGTCGAAGCCCGCCAGATCCCGATAGGCGGGAAGCCGGGCTGCCTTGAGCTGATAGGCAACGGAGCGCACCTCTCGTTCGGCCGTTTCGGCCTTCAGAAGTTGGGACAGGATCGGAACAGCCGCTTCGAACGCCGGCGCGCCCTGAGCCATCAGATCGGTGACCGCTTGCGCCATGCCGTGCATTTTCAGGCTGCGCAGCATGACGACGATGGCGCCGGTGGCGGGGTCATGACGCATGGCGCTTCTCCCGGCGCAGGGCGTCATAGCGTGCGACATTGGCCATCGGTTCGCTGACCAGCCTCAGGGCCTGTGGCGCCGTGACCGGCGGCGTTGCGAGGGGCTTTCCATCAAGCAGCCGGTGCAGCAAATTGAGGATATGGGTCTTGGTCGGAACGCCCGCATCCAGCGCCATGGCGACAGCGGTCAGGACAGCCGCTTCGTCATGATGCAGGACCAAAGCCAGGATCTCGACCATTTCCCTGTCACCTCCCGGATTGCGGAGCAGATGCCGTTGCAGCCGCTGGAAGTCCTCGGGAAGCTCAAGGAACGGTGCTCCGTTGCGCAAGGCTCCAGGCTTGCGCTGGACGACCGCCAGATAATGCCGCCAGTCATAGACCGTGTGCCCGGGGCCATCATGGGATCGATCGATGATGCGCTGATGTTCGCATATGACCTGCCCCTCGGCGACAACCAGGAAGCGATCGGGATAAACGCGCAAGCTGACGGGCCGATTGGCGAAGGACGCCGGCACGCTGTAGCGGTTGCGTTCCAGATGCACGAGGCAGGTCGGCGAGACCCGTTTGCCATATTCGACGAAGCCATCGAACGGCCTGCCCACCGGCATCAGGCATTCCGCCTCATCGGCCCAGGCATCGGCGACAGACCCGGGTTCGATGCCATGCGGGATATCCTGCCACAGCGCCTTGCAACGCTGTTCCAGCCACAGATTGAGGGCGTCCAGGCTCTCGGCCTGCGGCGTGGGCTGCCACAGGCGATGACGCGCATCCTGAACATTCTTCTCGACTTGCCCCTTTTCCCAGCCTGCCGCGGGATTACAGAACTCGGCTTCGAACAGGTAATGGCTGACCATGGTGAGGAAGCGGGTGTTGACCTTCCTTTCCTTGCCGCGCCCGACCTTGTCCACGGCGGTGCGCATATTATCGTAAATCCCCCGGCGCGGAACGCCGCCCAGGACGCGGAACGCATGATTATGGGCATCGAACAGCATCTCGTGGGTCTGAAGGAGATAGGCCCGCACGGTGAAGGCCCGGCTGTGGCTGAGCTTGAAGTGCGCCACCTGAAGCTTGGTACGCACGCCACCCAGGATCGCCCAGTCCTCGCTCCAGTCGAACTGGAATGCCTCCCCCGGCGCGAATGACAACGGCACGAATGTCCCGCGGCCGCTCATCTGCTGCTGACGGCGATACTCATCGCGCCAGGCCCGCGCGAAGGCGGCGACACGGCCATAGGAACCGTCATACCCCAGGCTCGCCAGATCGGCGTGCAACTGCTTGACCGTGCGCTTCTGCTTGCGCGAGCGAGCCATCTCCCGTTGCAGCCACGCCGACAGCCGGTCCGCGAACGGGTCCAGCTTGCTCGGCCGCTCGGGCACCTTGAACAGCGGCTCGATCGTCTCTGACCGCAGATATTTACGGATCGTATTACGTGACAATCCCGTCCGCCGCACAATCTCGCGGATCGATAGATGGTCGCGATAATGCCAACGCCGGATTACGCTCAATAACGCCATGTCCATCACTCCATGATCCCCTGCTCCTCAAGGCCAGGGGCGAGTTCAACATGGGTCACTTCTCAGTGGAAATTTATGCCCCTACCGGGTCACTTCTCAGCGGTAATCAACAATCCGGCCCTTGGGCAGATCAGGCGGCCTGCGACAGGGCTTCGGCGATCTGATCCTTGATCGCGAGGCGGCGCTTGCGAAGTTCGGTCTCGTGATCTTGCGAGGTCGGTTCGATATTGGTTTCAGCCACGTGGATTTCGTCATTCACGACATCATAATCGAGAAGAAGCTGCGCGAAGCGAGAGTCCGAAGCCTTCAAGGCGTGAATCTTGTCCATCTGACCGGGGAATTCCTCGCTCAGGGTGTGGGGGGTATTCGACATAATTACTCCTTTGATGAAACTATGATATATAGCGAATTCGCGGGTGGCCGCACCCGTTTATGTCTGGGGCTGGTCACTTTGTTTTCGCCGATCAGCTCGATCGGCTCTTACGATGCTCGCGATAGGCCTGATAGGAATGCAGAATCTCGGCCATGCGGGCGAGTGCCTCGCGCCGGCCCGACGCGCTCTCGATATTCTGCAGTTCTTTTTTCAGATGGGTCGAAAAATCCGCATAGTCATTCTGCCAATCGCGGCCGACAGCCTCCTGTAGTTCCGGCTTTCCGGTCTTCAGGCGCTTGGACGGGGCGCGTGACGGCAGTGAATAGGTTTCCCCGATCTTCGGCGTGACAATCGATGCCGCGGCATCGTCCGCCTGCATCAGGCGGCGGAACGTCTCGATCGAGCCCTCTTCGCCGTGTCCCAGGAACAGGCTGCCATCGATCGGCTTCCGCGCCCTTATCCAGCGCTGCAGATCCTTCTGGTCGGCATGCGCCGAATAAGTGTCGATCCGCCGGATCTGCGCGCGCACCGCGACGTCCTGCCCCCAGATGCGCACGCGGTTCGCGCCATCGAGGATTGTCCGGCCAAGGGTGCCTGCGGCCTGGAAACCGACGAACAGGATCGTCGATTCACGGCGGCCGAGATTGTACCGCAGATGGTGACGGATGCGTCCCGCTTCGCACATGCCGGATGCCGCCATGATGATGGCTCCGGACATGTCGTTGAGCCGCATCGATTCCATCGTGCTGGCAGTGTAGTGGAACGAGGGGTGACGGAAGATTTCACCCGAGCCCATGTCTTCGAGTTCCCCGGCATGTTTGGCGAACACCTCTGTCGCGCGGGTCGCAAGTGGCGAATCGATGAACACCTGCGGATGCGCCAGGCGTCCGGTGTTGATCAGGGTCGCGATATCGAGGAGCAATTCCTGGGTGCGTTCGAGCGCGAAAACGGGAATGACGAGGTTGCCGCCGCGCGTAAGCGCTGCATTGATCTCGGCTTCCAGCAAAGTCCGGCGCTGCTCGATCGTCACGTCCTCGCGGACGCGGTCGCCATAGGTGCTCTCGCAGAACACATGATCGAGTCCTGCCGGACCCTCGGGATCGGCATGAAAGGCCTTGTGGTCTGGACCCAGGTCGCCGGAGAAGAGCAAGTGCACGCCACCGACCTCGATCTCCACGGATGTGGAACCCAGGATATGGCCCGCATTCCACAAGCGCGCCCGAAAACCGGCGGCAGGTGCGAACCAGTCGTGCAGCGCTACTGTCTCGACCTGTTCATAGGCCGCTTTGGAATCCGCTTCGGTATAGATCGGTTCGATCGGCTCCTCGTCCCGGCGATCCTGCCGTCGATTGCGGCGCTCCGCATCGCCCTCCTGAATTCGTCCGGCGTCGGGCAGCATGTAATACAGAAGGTCGCGGGTTTGCGGTGTCGCGAAGATCGGCCCGCGATACCCTTCCGCCGTGAGCCTGGGCAGCAGGCCGCTATGGTCGATATGCGCGTGCGTCAGGACAACGGCGTCGATCTTGCGCACGTCGAACGCGAAGGGGTCGCGATTGAGTGTTTCCAGCGTCCGGGATCCCTGGAACAAGCCGCAATCTATGAGGATCGTCTTTCCGCCATGGCGTAGTTCCATGCAGGAACCAGTGACTGTGCCGGCAGCGCCGTGGAAGGTTATGGTGGGTACGCTACTCATCGGTCCTCTCATTCTCTCGCCGGCGGTCCAATAGGCTGGTTATGCGCGGGTCGCAGGCCAATCATCTGTAAACTCGCCGATCTTCGTCTGTCCTTACGTATGGTTCCGAATTTGATCGGTGAAGCCCGGATCGATAGTGGCGCTGAGATTGATTCCATGGAGTTCTTGCAAGGACGTGGGCGACGTCCGCGAACTGGTTGAGCTCAAGCAGGGAAAATGGAGGACGATGCCGCCCTCGAAGGCCAGACCTCGCTTCTTGACCGCGAAATTGCTCCCATGAGCCGGGCGCTGGAGCGGATCAGGCGAGGCGCTTACGGCGAATGCTTGCAGTTATGGTATTCCACAAGCCTCGAAATGCTCTCTAACGTTGCAGCGATGATGTTCAGAACTTTCTTGGAAGACATCGTCCAGGACAATATCGTCACAAAATCTTGGCGAAGGTAGCGACCGATCCCTGGGGAAAAGGTCGCTTTGTTTTCGCGGCAGTGTCTCCTCTATTTATCGGAGTTCCCGCTAGAGCGCATAGCAATTTCGCTGTTCCCTCCATATTGGCCGATACGATGCTATAGAAAACGAGTTTCGCATCGCGGCGCGTCTGAACCAGTTCCGCCTTGCGCAAAATTGCGAGTTGTTGGGACAGGCCCGGTTGACCGATGCCGGTGAGGGCTTCGAGTTCGCCTACAGACTTCTCGCCATGTTCGAGGAGCGTCCGCAGGAGCTTCAGGCGGACGTCATGGGCGATCGCCTTGAGGACGCTGGCAGCCTCTTCAAGCTGCGTATCGGTGAAAGTCATCACTTGCCTGTCTTCCCATGCTTGTCGGGCTGCGTGCGGTGGAACCAGCAGCCATCGCCCGCCGCATCGAGCGCACCGTGCTGGTCCTGATAGGGCGGAAGAAGCACGTCATCGCCGGGATGCCAGCCTTCGGGGGTCACTATGTTGTCGTTGTCGACCCGTTGCAGCGCGGTCAGGACTCGAAGCAGCTCCTCCACCGATCGCCCGATGGTGGCTGGATAGCAGAGCTTGGCGCGGACAATGCCTTCGGGGTCGATGAAGAAGGTCGAGCGCAGCGTGGCCGCGTCGGGGGCGTTGTCCGCGAGCATTCCATAGGCGCGGCCGATCACCATCGAGGGATCTTCGACGATCGGGAAAGCGATGGTCACGCCGAAATGCTCGCGGATCGCCCTGATCCATCCGAGATGGGAATAGAGGCTGTCGACCGACACCGCGACCAGGTCGCAGCCGAGCGCCTTGAACCGATCGCTGGCGCGCGAGAGGGCGACGAATTCACTGGTGCAAACCGGCGTAAAATCGGCGGGATGAGAGAACAGCAGTACCCAGCGGCCGCGATGGCCGGACAGGGTCATGTCGCCCATCGTCGTGCGGGCGCGGAAATCAGGCGCGGGATCGCCGATCTGGATAGGGGAGCACACGGCATTGTCGTCTGCGTTCGAGTTCAACTTTCTCACTCCTGCAGAGAGGCAAGTCTTGAACCCTCTCCCTTACACGGTTACATCATGCGGGTAAACGATTAAGCGGTATTGGCGTTCCACAGGAGAGAAGCGCATGTCCGATGTCCCGCTGGTAGCCTGCCCGGTTTGCGCGAGCATCAACCGCGTTCCTGCAGCGAAGATCGGCGCGGCGCCAATTTGCGGGAAATGCGGAATGCCGCTTTTCCAGGGACAGCCGGTCGATGTCGACCAGGCGGCATTCGATCGGCATGTAGGTCGCGGAAGCCTGCCGGTTCTCGTCGATTTCTGGGCGAGTTGGTGCGGACCTTGCCGCGCCATGGCGCCGGCGTTCAAGGCGGCCGCTGCGGAGCTGGAGCCGCATGTCCGGCTCCTGAAGGTCGATACCGAAGCTGAGCAGGGTATTGCCGGGCGCTACCGCATTCAGTCGATTCCGACGCTGATCCTGTTCAGGGGTGGCCGCGAGGTCGCCCGACAGGCCGGGGCGATGGACCGTGCGCGACTCGTCGCCTGGACAAGGCAGGCGCTCGTCACCGCCTGATTCGGGGTGTGATGACCCCATACTTAGCATAAACGATGCTTTGACGTGTTCGCGCCTCTGGTCCCGTGCGCTGCGAATCCGGCCTAATTCGGCCGATTGCAGAAGTGATTGAAAAATCCGATCAAAGGAATTAGATTTATCGTGTTATCACGATTAATAGAAATGTGTATTCAATGTCTGTCACTCACTCAGTCATAGGAGACGATAAAATGACAGACCAGGTCACTCCCTCCATGCCGCGGATCAACGAACCGGCGCCTCCCTTCAAGGCCAAGACGACCCACGGCGAACGCTCGCTCGACGATTACAAGGGCAAGTGGCTCGTTCTCTTTTCCCACCCCGCCGACTTCACGCCGGTCTGCACGACCGAATTCATGGGCTTCGCCAAGGCCGCCGACCGCTTCAAGGCGCTCAACTGCGAGTTGCTGGGCCTCTCCATCGACTCGGTGCATTCGCACATCGCCTGGATGCGCAGCATCGAGGAGAAGTTCGGCGTCGAGATCCCGTTCCCGATTATCGACGATCTGTCGATGAACGTCGCCAAGGCCTTCGGCATGATCCATCCCGGTGCCTCGGACACCTCGGCCGTTCGCGCCACCTTCATCATCGACCCCGAAGGCATTGTCCGCGCGATGGTCTATTATCCGATGTCGAACGGCCGCTCGGTCGATGAATTCGTCCGCCTGCTCACCGCGCTCCAGACGTCCGACGCCAACAAGGTGGCGACGCCTGAAAACTGGCAGCCCGGCGAGCCGGTGATCGTGCCGCCGCCCGCGACGGCCGAAGCCGCCAGGGCCCGCAAGGACGAAGGCTACGACTACACCGATTGGTATTTCAGCAAGAAGACCCTCTGAGGCAGCTGGGCCGGCTTCGCGTCCCAAGTGCGAAGCCGGTACGCCGGGCCAGACAGGAAAGGACAAGGCCATGGCCGACCCGCAAATCCGTGAAGCCACCCGCATCGTCGAGGCCGCGAGCAATGCGCGGCCCGCCGTCATCCGCAGCTTCTTCGACGAGGACACGTTTACCGTGACCCACGTCATCTCAGATCCCGCCACGGCCAAGGCCGCGATCATCGATAGCGTGCTCGATTTCGATCCGGCTTCGGGGCGCACCTCCTTCGCGTCGGCCGACAAGGTGATCGACTATATCCGGAGCGAAGGGCTCGAGGTCGAATGGCTGCTGGAGACGCACGCCCATGCCGACCATCTGTCGGCCGCGCCCTATCTTCAGGAGAAGCTGGGCGGCACGCTGGCGATCGGTCGCCATATTCTCACCGTGCAGGAGGTCTTCGGCAAGATCTTCAACGAGGGAACGCGCTTTGCTCGCGACGGCTCGCAGTTCGACCGGCTGTTCGATGACGGCGACCGTTTCAGGGTCGGCTCGATCGAGGCGATCGCGCTGCATGTGCCGGGCCATACGCCCGCCGACATGACCTATGTGATCGGCGATGCGGCGTTCATCGGCGACACGCTGTTCATGCCCGACTACGGCACGGCCCGCGCCGACTTCCCGGGCGGCGATGCGCGCACGCTTTATCGGTCGATCCGCCGCCTGCTGTCGCTCCCCGATCAGACCGGCCTTCATCTTTGCCACGACTACAAGGCCCCCGGGCGCGACACCTATGCCTGGGAAACGTCGGTCGGCGAGGAGCGAGAGCATAATGTCCATGTTCGCGACGGGGTGAGCGAGGACCAGTTCGTCGCCATGCGCGAGGCGCGCGATGCGACGCTCGGGATGCCGCGCCTCATTCTGCCGTCCATCCAGGTCAACATGCGCGGCGGCCACCTGCCCGAGCCGGAAGACAATGGCATGCGCTACCTCAAGCTGCCGATAAACGCGCTGTAAGGCCATGGCACTCGAATCCATCCAATATCTGCTTGGTGCCGGATCGGGCTCGCTCGTCGGATTCACGCTGGGGCTGGTGGGCGGTGGGGGCTCAATCCTCGCCGTCCCGCTCATGGTCTATCTGGTCGGCGTCGCCTCGCCGCATGTCGCGATCGGCACCAGCGCGCTGGCGGTCGCCGCCAATGCCGGGGCCAATCTCGTTCCCCACGCGCGCCAGCGGACGATCAAATGGCGTTGCGCCGGCATGTTCGCCGCTGCTGGTGTCGCCGGCGCCTATGCCGGATCGACACTCGGTAAAGCGTTCGATGGACAGAAGCTGCTGTTCCTGTTCGCTCTGCTGATGGTCCTGGTTGGCGGGCTGATGCTAAAAAGCCGGGGCGATCCCGGCAATCCCGATGTCCAATGCCGGCGCGAGAATGCGCCCAAGGTGATCGGTTATGGGGCCGCCACTGGTCTCTTTTCCGGGTTCTTCGGCATCGGCGGGGGCTTCCTGATCGTGCCGGGACTGATGGCTTCGACCGGGATGCCGATGCGCAACGCCGTCGGATCGTCGCTGGTCGCCGTCACCGCTTTTGGTCTGACGGCCGCGCTCAACTATGCCCTTTCCGGCTTGGTTGATTGGGGGCTTGCTGCGGCGTTCATCGCCGGCGGCGTCATCGGCGGCCTTGTGGGCGCGGCGCTCTCTCGGCGGCTGTCGGCGCACAAGGGGGCGCTCAATACGATATTCGCACTGCTGATCTTTGCGGTTGCCGCCTACATGCTGTGGCAAAGTACCGCCGCGATCCTGGGCTGATTCTTGAAACGACGATGGGAGTACATCGATGAACGATGCTGGCGAGAACAGGGAAGGTTTGGCCGCGCACGATTGGGCCGGCCAGGCGGGCATGCGTTGGCTCGCCCAGCTCGACCGCTTCGAAAGCATGATCGAGCCGATCGGCAGGGCGTTGCTTGCCCAGGCCGCATACAACGCCGGCGAAACGGTGGTCGATGTCGGATGCGGCGGTGGCTGGACCACGCGGCAGATCGCCACGGCCGTCGGCAACACCGGATTTGCGCTCGGCCTCGACATCTCACCCGATCTGGTGGGGATGGCCAGGGAACGGGCACAGCGCGCGGGCCTTGCCAATATCCGCTTCGAGCAGGGCGATGCCGCGACGACGATGCTGGAGGAAGCGCCGTTCGATCGGCTGTTCTCGCGCTTCGGTTCGATGTTCTTCGCTGAGCCTTATCCCGCTTTCGCCAATCTGCGCCGGATGTTGCGCGATGGCGGGCGGCTCGACATCGCTGTCTGGGCGTCCATCGCTGACAATCCGTGGCAGCTTAGTGTCATGGGCATCATCAAGGAGCATATGGACCTGCCGACGCCGCAGTCGCGCGCGCCGGGACCATTCGCGCTCGGCGAGCAGGACTATGTGATCGACCTTCTCCAAAGCGCGGGTTTCTGCGAGGTCAGATTCGATGCCTGGACAGGTGAGCAGCGCGTGGGCGGCCCCGGCAGTGATCCCGAGAGCGCCGCTCGCTTCGTGCTTGAGGGGATGCAGATCGGCGATCTTGTTCGACAGAACGGGGCAGAGGTACGCAAGGCCATTCACCAGCATCTTGTCGAGCTGTTCGAGCGCCATTGCGATGAGAATGGCGTTCATATGGGGGCGAAGGCCTGGCTGGTGAGCGCACGGGCCTGAGAGCATTCAAGAAAAGGGTGATAATATGGCGCGCAAGAAGCTATCGCTTCGGCTTCCGGGGAAAGGTTCATCCGATGGTGACGCTGCCAATTCCGAGGAAATAGCGGCGGCGCTCGCACTGATCGAGACGCATGGGCAACGTGCCGGACAGGCTCTTGTCGATGAGGCGCAGGCTGCCATCAAGGCTCGCGACGATCACCGTGTTTTGTTTCTGGAACGTGTGCGCGTCGCCCTATTGACGATCGAGCCATCCTCGTCCGCCATGCGGCCTCAATGAAAGCTGAATGGTATCGTAAAGACCAACTGCTCGCTTTCCACGCCCATAGGCGGTGTTGGAAAAGGAGCAGCATTGCGCACCGTGCGGAGCGCCAGGCGATCGAGCGCGGCATTCCCGCTGCTGCCGGCCAGCTCGACGGCAATCAGCGCGCCGTCAGCCCCGACGATGAAGCGGACCGTTGCGACCCCGTCGAGGTGGATCCCCGCGGGCTTGCGCGCGGCTATTCGCGCCCAGAGCTGGCGCTGATAGGCCGCAAGCGCGGACTGTTTCTTATCATCCTGGGCTTGCGGCGGCGCGACCTCGGGTTCCGGCGCGGGCGGTCTGCTTACCGGCGCGACAGCGAACGGAGAGGCGATTGCTGGAGCAGCGGGTATAGGCGACGAAGCTGGTCCGCCTCTTTCTCCCGTCGTAGCCAGCTCGGGCGGGTGCGCAGGGCGCCGCTCCGGCGATAGGCGGGCCTCGTCTGTCCGCGATCGCGACAACGTTGAAGGCGGTGGTGACGGTGGCGACGGGGTAAACAACCGGAAGCGGCTCACCTGCACAGGCTGCGTCATTCGCAGCCGTCCCGATAGATTGGCATTGAGCGCCACTAGCACCAGCAGGCAGCATGACGCGGCGGCAAGGCCCGCGCCCAGGCGCTGCGACCAGGCCGAGGGCTGGCCATAGCCTGCCCTCGGCTCCTCGTTCATGTCGTGCGAGTTCGGGAGCATGGGCGCTCAAAACGCAATCGTGATCCCGGCGTTGACCGATCGCCCCCGGCCCGGAACCGGGCGGCGCACGCCGGTCGCCTTCAGATCGCCGAGCGACATGCCGCTAAGCGGAGCATAATAGGCCTTGTCGAACAGATTGTCGGCGCCGAGCGTCAGGCGAACCTTGTCGATGCGATAGGCGAGCTGGACATTGAGCAGCGCGTAGCTGCCCGTCCGCGGTTCGTTGCGGGTCGGATCGGCGCGATCCTTTTCCGTCACGATGTCGAGGTCAATCCGGGTTTCGAGGCCGCCGATCCGATGCTCGAGGCTCAGCGCCGCATTGAACGGCATCTGGTGATAGAGCGGTGCGTGGTCGGTCAGATTCTGGCCGTGCAGCCAGCTCGCGCGCGCGGTCAGACGCGCGGTGCCGGCCGACGACGATGACCATAGCGGCACGGCGCCCGATATGTCGATGCCGTAGATCTCTGCCTTCTGGTTGGCGAACTGCAATTGAACGAACCCGGTCGGACTGCCCATCATGTCGGTGAAGTCCGCCAGCTTAAAGGCGTCGATATATTCGTCGACATGGGTGTAATAGGGCGCGATCTTGAACGACCAGCCATCCTTGCCGCCTCCGGAAATGGCCAGGGCGGCGCTCAGCGTATCGGCCTTTTCGGGGCGAAGGTCGAGGTTGCCGACATAGCCGTTCCCGTCGCCGAACCACCCGATCATGCGGCTCGCCATGCTGCCCCGGCCCCAGCTATAGCGCTCGTAGATATTGGGCGAGCGAACCTTGCGGGCATAGCCGATCTCGATATCCGCCCCGTCCGAAAGCGCGTAGCGGACCAGCAGGCTGCCGCTCCAATTGCTGTCGTGGCGCTTGCGGTCGGCCTTGTTGAACGCCGCTGCCGCCATGACATCGGCCATCTGCATCATGCCGGTGCCATAGGGCGCGACCTTGCCGGTGTTCATCCAGACCTGATCGTTACGGATGCCGGCGATGAGGGAGAAACCGCTATCCCAGCGCGTTTCCCACTCGAGGAAGGTGCCGAGCCGATCGCGCTTGGCCCCGTTGACGTTGATGAACGCATTCGGCCCCATCATCATATTGCCCACAACGGGCGGCCAATAGTCGTTGAGCCATTGATGCTGGAATTCGCTGCCCAGGCGCAGCGTGCCGCCGCCGAGCAATATATCCGCCTGGACGGTATAGCTCGCGCTGTGGACCTCCGTGTTCATCGGCATCCCGCCGGTCGCGGTCCCGCCCTTGTCGGCGAGGAAGTTCATGACGTGGTCGGTGTCGCGCCAGCTCGCCCGCACATCGAGATTGCCCCAATCGAAGACGCCGGCATAATGGCCGTTCAGGAACCACGACTTGTTGGACGTCATGTCCATATATTGGTTCGGGAAACCCTCATAGGGCGCGAAATGATAGCCGCCTTTCAGCTCGATCAGGCCGTTGCTGACTTGCGCTGCGAGATTGAGGCTGTGGTCGGTCTTGGCATATTCGCTGGATCGCACGACGCCCAGCGAGCCGCCGCCCTTGAAATTGTCGGCTTGAGTGTAGGAGCCATTGTAAGTCAGGCTGACCTTGTCGCTCGCGGCCGTCACTGACAGGGCGCCGCCGAACCCGTCGCCATTGCTGCGATAGAAGGCCGAGGTTTCGCCGGTCAGCAGCGTTTCCCCTTGCTTAGCAAAGCGGGGCGGAGCGCTCTCGACGCGAATGATCCCGCCGATGCTGTCGCCGCCATAGCTGACTGGCGAAACGCCGGTAATGACGTCGATCGCGCTCACGGTTTGCGGATCGGTGTAGGACAGGGGCGGATTCATATCGTTCGGACAGGCCGAGGCAATCGCCACGCCGTCGACCAGCACGGTCAAGCGCTGCGCTTCAAGGCCCCGGATCACCGGCAAGGTCGAGAAGCCCCCGGCCCCATAGCCGCTGACGCCGGGTACGCTTTGCAGGATCGCTGCGGTATCGCTCGAGCCGACCTGAAGGTCGCGCAGGCGCGAGGGGGAAAGCCGCTCACCCGAAACCGTCGACCCCGCCTCGCTCGCCGAGCTAACGTCGACCTCTGGCAGCGGCGTCCCGTCCTGGGCGAAGGCTCGCGAGATGGGGGCGCCCGCCAGCACAGCGACGAGTGCGGGAAAAGCGAAGCTCCCGGCGAGGCGAACCTTGAAAGTTGGTTGCTTGCTGGTGGAGCGAGCGAAGGCAGGCATGGTGGTTGCCGCGCAATGCGCGGAATCAAGCATAATCGTCATGTCGGAATCCTGATTCACATGCGGCGCCCCGGCGAGGGGCGCCCATCAACGGGGAATGTCGAAGGAATCAGGTGGTGGGAGGACCGATCGCCGGCGGGCGCAGATAGGTGCCGCGCCGGAGGACTAGGCGGTTTGGACGCCGAAAAACCGTTGCGAGGATGAAGGCGAGGGCGACGGCTAGGAGCAGCGCATCGACGGCCGCGAGCGATGGCGAGGACAGGCCGGTAAAGGCGCAAGGCGCTTCCGCCTTCTTGTGCTCGTCATGGTCCTGCTCGCCGCCTTTGCTCGGCAACTTGATTGCGATCTTCTGAGGCCCTTGCCCCGAGCACAGCTGGACCAGGATCACGCCATTCGAGACGACCGGCATGAAACCCGCCGGCACCAACGCCTTCACGAGCAGCGCAGCGCCTAGCAGGAGCGCGCACAGCCAATGGTGCCGGACAAGGAATTTGCGAGCTTCGGTCACGCAGCATCCTCTAAGTGCAGGCTCGTTTCATGTCGAGAATGTTTGCTTGCCGTATGTTAGCTAGTCGTGCCCCGCTTCATCTGGTGCCCAGATGCTGTGGGAATCGATCTGGATCTTGAGCAGAGCACGATCGGCTTCGGAGCGCGCCTCGATTTCCATTCGGCGCGCGTCATTGGCCTGCCGGCGGGCATAGAGCATATCGGAGAGGTCGATCTGCCCGAGTTGGTAACCGCGCACCGTCCTTTCGGCGGCGTCGCCGGCGCTGCGCGCCGAAGCGTCGGCATTGCGCCAGGCATCGAGCCGGGTGTGCGCGTTGGAAAGGTCGGCATTGGCGGTCGCCTCGATGCTGCGCTGCACGGCCGCGAGTTCCATGCGCGCGGCATTGGCCTCGGCTGACGCCTGATCGGCTGCGGCTCTGCGATAGCCACCGCCGAGCGGGATTAAAGCCACCACGCCCGCGCCGGCTTCCGCGCCGCCGCGCTCGCTGAACAGGCGGACGCCGAAGCTCGGGTCTGCGATGCGATCCGCTCGCACCCGACGCGAAGTCACGTTCAGACGCTGCGCTTCCTTGTCGGCGGCGCGGATCTCGTGACTGCGCTCGATTACCAGGTCGCGCATCGCTTCCAGCCCCTGGGCGGGCAGCATGGGGTCGGCCAGTTCTGGTGGTTCGGAGGGGAGCGGGATTTCCGGAAAGGACGCTGCGAAGGTCACGCGCGCCTGTTCGCGCAGCGAGAGTGACGATGCGGCCTGCGCGCGCGCCTGAGCCAGCGCCGCCTGCGCCTGGTCGAGGTCGAGTTGGGCGGCGTCTCGCAGCGTGACCCGCCGCTTTATGGCGGCGATTGCCTCCTCCAGCCCGCGGACGCTGTCGAGATCGTTGCGATAATGGCTTCCCGCAGTGAGCCAGTCGTGCCAATAGCCGGCCAGCAGCAGCGCGGTTTGATGGCGGACATCCTCCATCTGGTTTTCCGCGACCTCAATGCCGAGCGCACCGGCTTCGCGGTCGAGCGCGGCCTTGCCCGGCAGGCGGAATGGGCGGCTGATTGTCGTATCGAATTCGTCGAACCCGCCTTCGCGATCGACGGTTCGGCGAATGTAGCTGCCGCTCACCGTCACTTCGTGGGGGCCTTTGCGCAGCATATCGCCGCGTGCCCGTGCGGCTTCGACGCGCGCAATTGCGGCGGCGACGCTGGGGTGATTGTCGAGCGCTTCGTTGACCTTGTCGGCAGGCGGCAGATCGGTATGCTGGGCCAGGGCAGGCGCGGCCGTCAGAAGGCCGAGAGCGGCGAGTACGATCCGCATCAGGCGATCCTTCCATGATCGAGCAGGGGCGTCGTGCGCCACCGGACCGGCAGATCGCGCCGCGCGTCTTTTACGGTGCGGAGCAGGTCGGGCACCGCGTCCGCGCTCACGATCAGTTCGAGCGTCGAACGCTTCAATTCGCCCGACACGCGCTCGGCGGTTCCCGCATCGCCAAAATCGCGACCTCGCACAGCTTCCCCGCGGACATGGATTGGCGTGGGGGAGACGGCGCGGATCGCGTCCACGAGAAGCTCGGTATCGCGGGTGGCGCAATGGAGGGTGAACAGCAGGTCAGGCATTAGCGGCCTCCCCGGCGCTTTCCCCGAAGCGCTCGAACAGGATCGGCAGCAGGACCAGCGTCAGCAAAGTGGAGGTAATGAGGCCGCCGATCACCACGATCGCGAGCGGCCGCTGGATCTCGGACCCCGGCCCGCTGGCGAACAGCAGGGGGACGAGGCCGAAGGCCGTGATGCCGGCAGTCATCAGCACCGGTCGCAGCCGACGCTGCGCGCCCAGGCGCACGGTCTCGGCCATACCCACCCCGTCGGCGCGCAACTGGCGGAAATAGGCCACCAGCACCAACCCATTGAGCACGGCGATGCCGAGCAGGGCGATGAACCCCACCGACGCCGGGACCGAGAGATACTCGCCCGACAGCCACAGCGAGATCAGCCCGCCGACCATCGCGAAGGGGATGTTGGAGAGGATCAGCAGCGCGGCGCGCAATGAGCGCAGCGCCGCCAGCAGGACGAGGAAGATCAACACCAGCGCTACGGGCACCACCATCATCAGCCGGGCCGATGCGCGCTGCTGGTTCTCGAACTGACCGCCCCAGACGATGCTGTAGCCTGCCGGTAGCCGTACCTTGGCGGTGACCTGCGCCTTCGCCTCATCGACATAGCCGACCAGATCGCGGCCGGAGACGAAGGCCTGCACCAGCGCGAAGCGCGAGCCGTTCTCGTGATCGAGCTTCACCGGTCCCTGCGTGCGCTCCACCCGCGCCATGTCGCTGACACGCGCCAGCGTGCCATCGGGCGTGCGCAATTGCAGGTCGGCGAAACGGGCCGGATCGCTCCGGATGCCGTCGTCACCGCGAATGACGATCGGAATGCGTTTCTGACCTTCGGCCACGACCCCGGACCGCACGCCCTCGACCTGTCCGCGCAGCGCGTCCTGGAGCTGGTCGACCGGCATCCCGAACCGCCCCGCTGCCGCGCGGTCGATGTCGAGTTGGAGATAGTCCACATTGTCGTTGGCGACCGTCAGGACCTCCGATGAGCCGTGGATGCCGGACAGGATATGCTGGATCCGACCCGCGAGCTCGGCGAGCGTTGCGGTGTCAGGCCCGAAAATCTTGACCGCTAGATCGCCGCGCGCGCCGGTGAGCATCTCCGAGACGCGCATCTCGATCGGCTGGGTGAAACTCGATTGGATACCGGGCAGGCCGTCCAGCGCCTTGCGCATTTCCCCGACGACGAAATCCTTGTCCCCGCGCCATTGCGAGCGCGGCTTCAACTGGACGAAGCTGTCGGTCTCGTTCGGTCCCATCGGATCGAGACCGATCTCGTCGGAGCCGACGCGGGCGATCACGTCCTCCACCTCCGGCACGGTGCGGAGCGCGCGCTGCACCGCCATGTCGCCGGCCACCGATTGGTCCAGGCTGATCGAGGGCAGCTTGGTAAGCTGCACGATCACCGAGCCTTCGTCCATCGTCGGCATGAAGGTCTTCCCGGCCGCGCCATAAGCGAGGCCCGCCAGCACCAGCCCGGTGGCGGAGAGACCATAGACCAGCTTCTTGTGCGCGAACGCCGCGTCGAGCAGCGCCTGGTAGCGTGGGCCGATCTGCCGCATGATCCATGGCTCACCATGATGGCCGCTCCTGAGGCTGAAGGAGGCAAGGACCGGCACCAGCGTCAGGGCGAGCAGCAGGGAGCCCGCGAGCGCGAAGACGATGGTGAGCGCGACGGGCGCGAACAGCTTGCCCTCCAGCCCCTGCAGCGAAAGCAGGGGCAGGAACACGAGCGCGATGATGACGATGCCCGCCGACACCGGCACGATCACCTCGCTGGTTGCGCGGAATACGTGGTTGAGTCGGGGCGTGTCCTCGCCCTGGGCATGGCTCAGGCGCTCGACGACATTCTCGACCACCACCACCGCGCCGTCGACCAGCATCCCGATCGCGATGGCGAGCCCGCCGAGGCTCATGAGGTTCGCGGACAGCCCCATGCCGCGCATGAACAGGAAGGTGATGAGCGCGGCCATCGGCAGGGTCGCCGCGACGATCGTGGCCGCACGCCAGTCGCCGAGGAACAGGATCAGCAGCACGACGACCAGCACGGTCGCTTCCAGCAGCGCCTCCTCGACCGTGCCGACCGCGCGCCCGATCAGATCGGAGCGATCGTAGAAGACATGGATCTGCGTGCCTGCGGGCAAGCTGTGCTGAAGCCCGGCAAGCCGCGTCCGCACGCCATCGACCACCGCCCGCGCATCCGCGCCGCGCAGCGCGATCACCAGGCCCTCCACCGCCTCGGCCTTGCCGCCGCGCGTCACCGCCCCATAGCGGGTGAGGCTGCCGGTGCCGACTGTGGCGACGTCGCCCAGGCGGACGATGCGGCCGTCCCGGCTGGCGATGACCAGCGTTTGCAGATCCTCCACGCTGCGGATCGCGCCCACGGCTCGGACGATCAGCGATTCCTCGCCATCGGTCAGGCGCCCCGCGCCGTCATTGCGATTGCCGCTTTCGATCGCGGTGCGCAGATCGGAGATCGAGAGCTTCGCGCTCGCCAGCGCCACCGGATCAGGCCGGACCTCGAAGGTACGAACATAGCCGCCCAGCGCGTTCACGTCCGCGACGCCGGGCACTGTGCGCAGCGCCGGGCGGATCGTCCAGTCGAGCAGTTCGCGTTTCTGCTGGAGAGACAGCGGCCCTTCGATCGTGAACATGTAGACGTCGGACAGGGGCGTCGAGATCGGCGCGAGACCGCCGGTCACGGCAGCAGGCAGATCGCCCGTCACGCCCGCCAGCCGTTCGGCGACCTGTTGGCGCGCCCAGTAGATGTCGGTGCCGTCGGTAAAGTCGATGGTTATGTCGGCGATGGCATATTTGGCGCTCGAGCGCAGGATCGCCTGGTTGGGAATGCCGAGCATCTCCGTCTCGATCGGCGTGATGACGCGGCTCTCGACCTCCTCCGGCGTCATGCCGGGGGCTTTGAGGATCAGCTTCACCTGGGTCTGCGCGATGTTGGGATAGGCATCGACCGGCAAGTTGACAAAAGCCCAGACCCCGAGCCCGGCCGTGGCGGCGGCAAGGATCAGGACGAGCAGACGATAGGACAGCGCGGTGGCGACAAGCGAACGCAGCATCGGGAGAGCCTATTGCGCGGTGGCGAGCGCCTTGAGCGCGCTCGTACCGGAAACCACCACCTGTTCACCGGGCCTGATCCCGGAGAGCAGCACCGTGCGGCCATCACTGCCGCTGCCGCCGGTCACGGCGCGCACGGCAAAGCCGCCGCGCGCGGTCACGAACACAACCGGCTTGCCGTCGATCATGGTGACCGCCGTATCGGGCACGCTGACCGCGCCCGCCGGCGCCGGGCCGACGATGACGATGCTGGTTGCGCGCCCCGCGACAACACCGGGTCCGGCCGGAATCTCCGCCTTGAGGCCGGCCGAACGGGTCGCGGGATCGATGGCCGTTCCCACCGCGACGATCCGGCCGGTGAGGTTGGGAAGTAGCCGCACGCTCATGCCGGGGCGCACTTGCCCGATCAGCCGTTCGGGCAATTGGCCGACCACTTCATAGCGATCCGTCGCGTCGATCACATAGGGCGCGGTGGTGCCGTCCACCGGATTGCCGGTCTGGATGGAGGCGCTGGTGACGCGACCCGCGATAGGAGCCGTCAGCGTATAGGAGCCGCTGGCGCCATGACCGCCCACCATCGCCAGGATGCGCGACTTTTCCGAAACGTCGGCGCGAGCCTCGGCTGCGATGGCATTGGCTTCGTCAGCGCGCGCGCCTGCGATGATGCCTTCGCGGCTGAGCAGGGAGAGCCGCGCGGCATTGGCCTCGGCTACGCCACGCCGCGCGTTCGCGCGGCTGAGGTCCGCGCCGATCGTCAGCACGTCGCGGCTGGCGATGATCGCCAGCGGCTGGCCCCGCCGCACGCTGTCGCCCTCGACCACGAGAGTCCGCAACACGGTGCCGGGAAAGGTCGCGGCCACCGCCACCCGGGCGTTGGCGGGAGGCTCGATCATCGCGGGGATGGTGGCGAGCGCCGCATCCGCGGCTGCCGTCGCGGGCATAAGGCGGATACCCATCTGCGCGGCGCGGCGCGCATCCACCGCCAGGATCCCATCTGTCGGTTGGGCGTTGCTTGCCGGCGCGGAGTTGCCCGTCTCGACCGGTCGACTGGCGAACCACCACAGGCCTGATAGAATCAAGGCGATCGTCGCGGCGCCCGCAATGAGGGTGTATCGTCTGGACATGCGCTCGGGCTAGGGAGCGTTCCTGACCGAACCCTGACGGGATATGAGGATTGAAGATCAGGTCGCGGGAAAACGCAGCACCAGTTCACGGTCGGCCGGATCGGTCTCAAGCGTGCCGCCATGGGCCGCCATGATCCGGTCGACGATAGCGAGGCCGAGGCCGGCGCCATCCTTGCTCGCATGGTCGGCGCGGCGGTGGCGTTGCACAAGGTCGCGCAACCTTTCGAGCGCCAGCCCAGGGCCCTCGTCCCGCACGCCCAATAGCGCGTGGGGGCCGGCGAAGACCTGGATCGTGCCACCAGCCGGCGTCACGCGCGCGGCATTCTCGATCAGATTGCGCAGCGCTGCCGCAATCGCTTCGCGCCTGCCGTTCACGACCGCAGCCTGACCGCGGGTATCGAACGCGATCAGCTTGCCTTGTGCGATGATCCCCGGCGCCACGGCGCTGACGACCTCGCTCGCCACATCCGCGAGTGACACCTGTTCGGGAGCGGTCTGGGCGGCCTCCGCCGCGTCGATCTGCGCGAGCAGCATGAGTTGGTCGATCAGCCGGCGCATGGCCGCCACGTCTTCCTTGAGGCGCGCGGCGTCGTCATAGTCAAGCCGGTCGAGTTCGAGAGACAGGAGGGCGAGCGGCGTGCGCAACTCGTGCGCGACGTCGGCGGCGAACGCTTCCTGCCGCCGCGCGGCCTGATCGAGCCGCGCCAACAGATCGTTGACCGCATAGACGAAGGGTAGCGCCTCGGCGGGCATTTGCGACGCATCGATGCGGAACCCTCGTTCGTGGCCCTGTGCAGCCTCGATCCGGGCGGCGGCATCTTCCAGCGGTGCGAAGGCCTGGCGGATCACTCGGAGCACCATGATCGCGACGGGAACGAGCAGGACGACAAGCGGCAGAGCGACATGCTCAAGCATTTCCTTGATCGCGCGGATCATCGCCGCGCGTGCATCGAGATGTGTGAAGGTGACACTGTAGAAGAAGGCGACCGCCGCCAGCAGCAGAACGGTGCCCGCCACACCAATCAGGCCCAAACCGCGTTTGAGGCGCCGTGAGATGGAGCGCTGCACGGTCATGCCTTCCCGTCCTTCAGCATATAGCCGACACCCCGAACGGTATGGAGCGCGCCGGCCACGCCCGTGTCTTCGAGCTTGCGGCGCAGACGCGAAATGGCGGCTTCGACCGCATTGGGGGTCACCGGATCGTTGAAGCTGTAGAGCGCGTTCTCGATCACTTCGCGATGGACCACCGTGCCGGCTCGCCGCATCAGCAGTTCCAGAAGGTCCGCCTCGCGGCGCGAAAGGTCGATCTCGCGATCGCCAATGCTGGCAGAGCGGCTTGCCGTGTCGAAACGCAGCATGCCGACTTCGATGACGGGCTGGGTTCGAACGCCAGGCCGGCGCAGCAGGGCGCGGATGCGCGCGGCGAGCTCGTCGATCTCGAAGGGTTTGACGATATAATCGTCTGCGCCGGAATCGAGACCGGTGACGCGATCCTCCAGCGCCCCACGCGCGGTCTGGATGATGGCAGGCGGCATCTGCTGATATTTTCGGCGGCTCGCGAGCCAGTCGATCCCGTCGCCGTCGGGCAGGCCGAGGTCGAGTATGATGGCATCATAGCTCGCGCTGCCCATCGCAGCGTCGGCTTGTGCGAGATCATGGGCAACATCGCACACGAAGCCCCGGCGCTGAAGACCGTCGGCGATCAGTGCCGCCATTCGCTCATTATCTTCGACGATGAGAAGGCGCATGGGTTTAATGTAGACTTTCCACCAGGAACGAAAGGCAAGAAGGATTGAAGCTTTCTACCAGACCATCAACCGATGTTTTCAATCCCTTTCCTCGTGCGAACCGTGATGGGAATGGCGTTGCTGCGGCGCGAAGGCGGTCGGATCCACCATGACAATGGCGATGATTGCCAGAACGATCGCTGCGGCACCAAGTAGAGCCGCAAACAAGCCTGGTCCCCGAGCCTCACGCACATTCGGATAGAGGCTGTTCTTCTTGCGGCCGCTGATCATCGCGCGAACAAGGTTTTCGCCGGTGAGCAGCGACATCAACAGCACGGCGCCGACATGAAGCCCGATCAAAGCAAGCAGGCTGTAGGCGAGGGTTTCATGAAGGTCTTTGTCCATGCCGCCTGCCGCAACGCTGCTGCCGCTCCAGATGACGATTCCGGTCAATCCGATCAGCGCCACGACTGCGATCGCGCCCAGTGGATTATGACCCACGGAACGTCGAGGATGGCCAGCTAGAAGGTCGCGTGCATGGGTGGCGATTGCTGTTGGCCGAATGAAATTCACGAACCGGGCATGCTCGCCTCCGACGAAGCCCCAGATCAGACGGAACGCAAGCAAGGCAGCAGCAGACCATCCTGCGACCATATGCCACGATGCGATCGGACTATCGTCGTCGGAAGAGAGAAACGCGATCGAGATCGCTAGGACCAGCAGCCAATGGAATAGCCGTAGCGGCGTGTCCCAAACCTTGAATGTCCTTGTATATTCAGAATTTGTCATCACGTTCGCCTTTCCAGCTGGAAGGGCTACGGGTGTTCACTGACCGAATCCTGACGATGTGAGCAGCGTGGTTCAAACCACTGTTCCGAACAGCCTCCCGATGCCCGCGGTCGCAGCCAGGGCCAGCGCGCCCCAGAATGTGACCCGTAGGATTGATTTCATGGGGCGGGCGCCCCCGGCCCAGGCGCCAAGCGCGCCCAGCAGTGCGAGAAACAACAGGGTTGCCGCGACCTCGATTGCGACGAGGCTATCATGCGGAACGACGGCGACCAACAACAGGGGCATGAGGGCGCCTGTGCTGAAAGTTGCGGCGGATGTGAGCGCGGCCTGGATAGGGCGGGCGGTCACGACTTCGGAAATGCCGAGTTCGTCGCGGGCATGCGCGGCCAGCGCATCCTTTGCCATTAGTTCGTCGGCTACCTGCCGGGCCAGTTCCTCATTCAGACCGCGTTTGACATAGATGTCCGCCAGTTCCTGATGCTCGAGCACCGGTTGAACGGCGAGTTCACCTCTTTCCCGGGCGAGGTCGGCATTCTCCGTGTCCGCCTGAGAGCTGACCGAGACATATTCGCCGGCGGCCATCGACATGGCGCCTGCCACCAGCGCCGCCATCCCTGCGACCAGGATATTGGCCTTGCCCGCGCCGGAGGCTGCGACGCCGACGATGAGGCTCGCGGTCGAAACGATCCCATCATTGGCTCCCAGCACTGCCGCGCGTAGCCAGCCGATGCGTGACACCGCATGGCGTTCGGGATGGGATCTTAGTCGGCTCATGGTGTCCTTCGTAAAATGCCGTGAAAAAGTTCAACAGTCTTTCCTGACGAAACCCTGACGATGATTGGTAGCCGGCATAGCTCAGCAATCCCTACTTGAATCGGTCTACATTTGTCGCACCACGCTGAAATCGGCACTCGGTGAAGGGGCCGTCACGCTTGAATCCATAGAGATTGGAGAGACCCGGCCTAGTTCATGTGATCATGGCCTCCTGCAGGCGGCTCATGAGAGGCAGCGCCAATTCCAGATCATCCGGTTCGACGGCTGCCTCCAATATGGTTTCGACGTGCATGACGGCTATGTTCACAGCTTTGGCCTTCGCATGACCGCGGGGATCGATTTCGGAATCCGTCTTCTTGCGAAACTTCGGGGTGAAGAGACTGCAAAAATTACGTAACTCGCGATCGAATATGATCCAGCCCCCCGTTCGATACGGGTCGTCCACGTAATGCGAGTCCTGAACTAATCGCGACAGCGCGTGCGATTATGGGTGAGGATGCGGCCTATCAGGCCGCTTTGATCGCTGCGGAACGTCGCGTATGAGTGAGAGGCGCGTTAGAGGGGCTTACAAGCCGCATCAGCTTCCAGCCCAGGAAATAGCGGAACGGGAGCCGAACTGGGCAAGGATAACTTGCACTGCGTCGCTCAATAACTGCGGCAATCCCCATTCGGATAACGGAAACCGAGCGTATATTGCGAGATGAAGTGATACGGCCTTCCGCTCGAACATGATCGCCGTCGCTGGACAATGGAAGCCGTGGACCGAAAGGGAGGTCCACGAAATCGTAGCCCGATCACGGGAAAGGAATTATCTTTCCCGATTGCTGACCCACATGCTTGCCGTTTTTCGCTGGCGGATGATCGAACAAGATTGGCGGCGCCTCCTCTCGCTGCTTGCTCCGTCAAAGTGAGCGGTTTCGCGCGGGCATCGTCCCCAGTCTACCGTTTCGGCGCCTTTGGGCGCTGCGCGCGGATTTCCGCCAGCAGCACGCCAAGATATTTCTCAGCTTCGGCAGCTTCGCTTTCGGGATAGGCGGCCGTCATGCGTCCGCTCCAATAGCCATAGTCGACTGTCGTCAGGCTGGAACGCCATGGTTTGCCGTCGCGATAGCCGGTGAAAGTTCCGCGATAGGCCTTGAGGCGGCGATTGGTTGGGATCGTCGCCGGTCCTTCCGACACGATGGTCGGCGCGGCAAAATGGGACATCGTAGCCTGACGCATGATCATATAGTGGTCGCGTGGCGACATCTGGTCGATATGGACCACCGCCATCCGCACCACGATGCGATCGTCGCCGGTGCCGAGTGGCCGGTCGTAGCCGATGGCGATATACTCGCCGCCCGGATCGAATGCCCGTTCCCTGAGGCGGGTAAAGCCCTCGAATTCCTCCGGGAAGCGCAGGCCGCTGGCCACGTGGACAAGAGTTGTGCCGTCCGGCGCCAACTCAAATCCGTCGGGTACCGCGATTGCCGTGGCGTCGGCCGAAGGCGGCGCAGCGGGCGCGGTTTCAGCCAGTGACGGAGCCGCCGAGGACAGCCCCAGCAGGATGGCGGCGGCAAGGGAAACTGGAACGCGCAATGATCGGGACATCGAAGTCAAATCCTCTGGTGAGTATGTCGTAATTAGGCCGGTCTTCGCAATTATGGCAGGGGGCTGTTTGGAATCAGGCGGTAAGACGCTGCGATGGACGCGAAGTCGGGATTGCGCAACGTCATCGTTCGTTTGTATCCGCTTGGGCATCCTCGCCCGTGAGCACGGTCAGGGATGTGCCTGTACTCCCGCTTTCGAGGGTATCGGCCGTGACGATCAGCGTGCTTCCCGGTTTGAGCACCGACAGCAGGCCCCGTCTGAAGTCCTCGGGAAGGATTAGCCGCTCCCGGTCCTGCCGCGAGACTTCCCCCGTCTGTGCACCGCCAAATACAGGGAGGAACATCCAATGCGTCCCGTGTTCGTCGATGGAGGCGAGGTTGAAGGCCTGAAGGCCGGAGATCTTGCCGCGGATGGCGACAGGCGCCGAACCGATTTCGATGCCGTTTCGCAACACCACGGCGCGCTGGTCCGCCGCGCTGACGATTATGGAGATCGGCCCTGTGAGTGCTTTCTCTGGCTGCCAGACCGTCAAAAAGGCATTCCCGAACGACGAGCGCCGGGCCGTATCCTGCAGGATACGGGGAGCTGGGGCAAAGCGCGGAATCTCGCTTGCCTGCGTGATGATGACCGTCAGGCCAAGCTGCGTGACATCATAGAGGTGCTCGGCGAACGTCAGGGGAAACCGGATGCATCCGTGCGAGGCGGGATAGCCCGGAAGATTGCCGGCGTGCATGGCAATCCCGTCCCAGGTGAGGCGCTGCATGTAGGGCATCGGCGCGTCATTGTAGAGGTTCGATCTGTGCGCGACTTTCTTTTGGAGGATGGTGAAAACCCCGGTCGGCGTTTCGTGGCCGGCTGCGCCGGTGGAAACGGTCGAGATGCCGATCAGGACGCCGTTGCGATAGACATAGGCCCGCTGCCTGGCGAGGCTGACGATGATGACCACCGGACCATCGGGAGCCGCTTCGGGCGCCCACAGGAACTCTCCTGGCCGTAACGCTTCCACGCTCGCCGCGATCGATCCTGGATCAAGCGCCATAGCGCGGATCGGAGCGGCGGTCAGGCAGAGCGCGGCAGTCATGGTGCCGGCAAGAAGCGTTCGGCGCGAGAAGCGTGTCGATGGTGCGTGGGATGCGCCGGCCGTTGCCACGGCAGTGAGCGTCGGGGTTCGCAATATGATGTCTGGTGTTGTGATTTTATCCATCCTCTTCTGATCAGGCCATAATATCGGTCTGCTTCGCGACGGCCAGCGAATCCTTGCCGAAGAACATTTCTGTCCGTCCTGCAAATACACGGCGACACGTTCCTTGGTTGGCGGACCACTGCTGATATGTTGCGTCGATATGACCCCGCGAACGATTCTGTTTCCAACCGATTTTAGCGGTCGCTGCGACCGAGCCCGCGACCGCGCGATACAGCTGGCGAGCGAGTGGCGCGCACATCTGGTTCTTCTCCACGTTCAGAGGGATCCCGATCCCGCAGACATGCTCGACGGACTGCAGGCCGCCGAGAGTCGCCTTCATGCCCGCTTGCGGGCGGAGGTGGCGGACCCGGATATTCCGGTCGAGACACGCCTCGCCACCGGCGCCGTCTCGCAGGCGGTGCTGGAAGCGTCAACCGCATGCGGGGCGGATCTCATCGTGACCGGCATCTCGCGCCATGACGATATCGGGGATTTCCTGATCGGCACGACCGTGGAGCGCATGATACGCCATGCTCATGCGCCGGTGCTTATCGTGAAGGAAAAGACCCAGCACCACTATCGCCGGGTCTTGGTCGCAACCGATTTCTCCGGCTGCTCGGCCCAGGCGCTTCGCACGGCCATGGCCGCATTCCCCGCTGCCGAGATCACTCTCGTTCACGCCTATCACGTGCCGCTGGAGGCACTTCGGGGCCGGGAAGGGCCGGCAGCTGCGCTGCAGGCCAGGATAGCCTATGATCTGGATGCCTTTCTGGACAGGACCGATCTGCCCGCCGACGCACGCGACAGGCTGGATATCAATGTCGACTATGGCGAGGTTTGCGAGGTTGTCCGCAACCATGTGAAGCTGAGCGAAACCGACCTGGCCGTGATCGGAACGCACGGTCGATCGGCCCTGACGGTGGCGGTGCTCGGCAGCACGGCGCGGGCGCTGCTCAGCCGTCTCGATTGCGATGTCCTGCTCGTGCGCCAGCAGCCGCAGGCGGATGCTGCCGTCTGATCCGGATCGTCATCCTTGCCTGCCTGGGCTTCGTCGCGGCGTCGATGCTCGCGACTTGGGTCTACGGCCTGTTCGCCAGTCGCGCGCAGGGGGAGCCTTCCTACGCACTGTCGATCGAACGCGGCCGGACGCCGCTCGATCAGCGTATCGGCGCCACGACGGATGCGCACCCCGGTGAGAGCGGCCTGCTTTTGCTGGACGAGAATCTCGACGCCTTCGCGGCACGTGGATTGTCGGCGCGCAAGGTCGAGCGCTCGCTCGATCTGATGTATTACATCTGGCACGACGATCTGACCGGCCGCCTTCTTCTGGCCGAGGCCCTGTCCGCGGCCGATCGCGGCGTCAGGGTGCGGATCCTGATCGACGACATCGGCACCAGCCATACATCTGATGCGATGATCGCCATGGCGCATCATCCGCATATCGAGATCCGTATCTTCAACCCGACCCGGGCGCGGCAGGGCGGCTTGCGGCGCGGCATCGAAATGATGCTGCGCGCCTTCAGCGTGACCCGGCGCATGCACAACAAGGCCTGGATCGCTGATGGCCGCGTTGCCATCCTTGGCGGGCGCAATATCGGCGACGCCTATTTCGATGCCGCGACGCAAACCAATTTCCGCGACATGGACGTGCTGGTGATGGGGCCAGCCGTCGCCCAGACGGAGAAGATCTTCGACGATTACTGGAACAGCGGCCTGGCGTTGCCGGTCGATAGGCTTTCGCCCTTGAAAGATCCTGGCGCGGCGCTGACGCGGATCGCCGCCGAATTGAGCAACGCTGCCAATGAGGCTGCCGCGCGCCCCTATCTGGAGCGCATCGCCAAACGGCTCTCGCTTCTCGATCCCGAGACCACGCGGCCCGACTGGACTCGCGCCGCCCGCGTGATCGCCGATCCGCCGCGCAAGGTGCTGGGCAAGGAGGGCAAGAACTGGCTGATGCACGACCTGCTGCCGGTCTTCGATGCGGCGCGGGAAAGGCTTGAAATCACTTCGCCCTATTTCATCCCCGGCGAGGAAGGCACGGCGGCGCTCGCCGCGATTGCGGCAAAGGGGGTTTCGGTCTCGGTCCTGACCAATTCTCTTGCGGCAACCGATGTCGCCGCGGTCCATGGCGGTTATGCGCGCTACCGTGTTCCGCTGCTCGAGGCAGGGATCAAGCTCTGGGAATTGCGCCCCGAGCATCAGGAGCGGGACTTTTCCCTGCGAGGATCGAGCCGGGCAAGCCTGCACACCAAGGCTTTCACTGCCGACGGGCATATGGGGTTCATCGGCTCGATGAACCTGGATCCTCGTTCGGCTTCCCTCAACACGGAAATGGGCGTCCTCTTCGAGTCCGAGGCCCTGGCCCGGAAGATGGCTGCCATCTGGCAGCGCGATACCGCGCCCTCCCGCAGCTATGAGGTCTGTCTGACGTCGGATGGCGACGTGGCATGGGCCGGGAGCCGGAACGGCGTGCCCGTCCGATACGACCGGGAACCGGAAGCCTCGTTCTGGCGCAGACTAACCGCACAGGCCATTGGCCTTCTGCCGCTGGAATCGCAGCTTTGACCCAAGCAGGCTTTCGGCGCCGTCTTCAATTTTGCGTGTTGCCGACGAATGGACCGTCTGCGACGGGGACCTGTTTCCTTGAGATCATGCGCTTGAGCGCGGATCGTTGTCGGAGCGCAGAAATCTGCTCCAGTCGATCTGGGCGAGCGCAGCAAGCAGGATGATCATGCCGATCTGCATCGCGATGCCCCACGGACTGGTGAGGCGCTCGGTAAAGACGTCACCCAGGCTCGATTTGCGGATCACGCCTGCTGTCGCGGCATAGATCGAATAGGAGACGAGACGCCCGACGAAAAACGCTGCTGTGAACTTCCCCAGCCTGATACCCGCAAGGCCGGCCGCTTCGAACAGTTGCGCCGAGGGAAGCGGAGAGAGCGCGAACAACGCGAGCCCGAAAATCGCGCTTTTCGGTCGGTCCTCGACGACTTTTTTCGCTGCTTCGAGGTTGCGCTTTTGTTTCGCGGGCAAATAGTCCTTGAGAAATCGAAAGCCCCAGGCAAGCAGCAAACGTCCAAGAGCGGCCGCGAGCGCGCCAATGAACACGATCAAGGCGACAGGCAGATCGGTCGTCAGGCCATAGAGAACGATGATCGACCATGTCGGGGGACCGAACGCGGGCAACAGGTTGATACCAAGGACGATCAGGAAGAGAATCAGGCACGCGGTCATTTCGCCTTCGGCGTTATCGCATTTGCGCAGGGTCAGCGAGCCGGATGGGAGAGGTGTCTTTCAGCCTGTCAATCCATGCGTCTACTTCTCGACGCGCGTCCAGATCTGCGACCGGCACCCGATGCGCCCGACGAGGCAGCCGTTCGCCTCGAGCCTGTTGCTGTCGAGTACCGTGACGCGCCCGGTGAAGGTCCGGCCGATATCGGGCACGAAAACGCGGCCGCGCCACACGCCGGGCTGCTCCTGCTCGAAATCACGAAACAGCTGTGCGCCCACCAGAGGATCCGGGCTGCCCTTGCGCGCATCGGCTTTCGCCTTGTCGTTAGCCCAGACGACGACACCGCACATCCTGTCGTCGCACGGTTGCGCGCGGATATGCACACTGTTTGCAGGGTTGCGCCAGATAGTCCCGGAAATGCTCGATGCCGGAGCATTTCCGACCGTTGCCGCCAGGATGAGCAAGACCGAAAGCGGTTTGTATCCTCCGATCATCCTGGCGTTTCCTTTGTTGTTCGGGGCAGGGCACCCTTGCCGCACTAAGTCTATAGCTTACCGATGCGGCGCAGACCCATGGCGAGGATGATGAGGAAGGTTCCTCGCAGCAGGAAGCTCAGGCCGACCGCCAATGCCAGGAAGGCAAGTCCGGTCGCGGGATCGCTGAACAGGAGGAGACCGCCCAGAACAGTGTCGAGAACGCCGAGTAGCAGGCGCCAGCCCCGGTCATGCGCAGACTGGAATGCGCCGACGATTTCGAAAACGCCGATGATGAGCAACCAGGCGCCGATCAGCGCGACGAGCGTCAAGGCCCCGGCGAAGGGATTGAAGAAAGTGATGGCGGCCGCGACGAGGCTCAGCACGCCGAGGAGGATCTCGATCCAGCGTGCGCGCCGGGAGAGCGAGGACAACCCGGCCGCGATAGCCAGTATTCCGTATATGAGGAGCGCCACGGCAAGGAAAACACCTGTCGCGAAGCCCGTCGCGATTGGGTTGAGGAGCGCAAAAACGCCGATCAGGATCACGAGCAGCCCATAAGCCAGGACCCAGCCCCAACTGGTCTCCAATGCCGGGTCGGCCATACCATAGGGGCTGGAATAGCGCCTCGATTGTGACGGCATGTGAAGGGCTCCTTCTTGGTGACTCGGAACTTTTGCTGTGAGCGTGTCGACTATTGCCAGAGTGCAACCTCAAGTCGAGCAGGAAGCGCTGATGTCGCAGGAGGCGTCGCTCAAGTGCGTGATGTGCATGAAGGCGGGTTTCAACGCACCAGTGCCACGCCCAGACGAAAACGGGTCGTATGGCGATCATAGTCGAGCAGATTCTCGCCATAGCCGATGAAGCTCTGGCCGAAGAGATAGAAGTCGGGTCCCCCGCCCAATAGCCGCGAGAGCGGATAGGAAAAATCGGCGGCGAGTGCGCCTTTGCCGCTGGAGACGCTGAACCGCGTGGATGTCGTAAGGCGTAGGCCGTCATCTTTCCCGACTTCCAGGAAGAGCGAGCTATTGCCTCTGTAGCGGCGGATATCGGGATTGTCGGATTTGTCGCCGACAAGGAGGGAGAAGCGCGGAGCTACCGACAGGCGATAGCCGCCGCCGAGCGGGAAGGCGGCCATCGGCGCCACATAGAGCGTGTTGAGGCTGCGGGAATCGAGACCGGAGCGACCGTTGGATTCATGGCGAAAGCCGCCCTGTGCGCTCAGCGAGATGCCGCGTGTCAACGTAGCTGAAGGGGTCAGGTAGAAGAGTTCCGGCTGATAGTCGATGTTACGAAACGGCGAGGAATCCGCGCCAAGATCCCAGAACATGCGCTGGGTATAGGCAAAATGCAGTCCGTCGCGCCAGGAAAGTGGCAAGCCCTGGGCGCGTCTCGTTCCGAAAATCTGATATTTGAAGCTGATCTGGATGCGTGCGGCGCTGTCGGTGCCCGGACCATAGACAGCATAGATCGGTTCATAGGCCGACAGGTTGGCGAAAAAGGCGTTGCCCGCCGACCGGTCCGAGGGAGGCGGCACAGCCTTGTTTTCCAACCCCGGCGCGTTGGGAGGCCCGGATTGCGCGGAGGTGTTCGTGGCTATTTGCGCCCCTCGGTCCGCGGGCCGCAATGCCAGCGTGATCTGCCGCGTGCCCCATGCGGGAACGGAGATCGCGGCGCCTTCCAGCGACAGATTGGTCCTCCGCGCAAGCCGGTAGGTCGCGCGCGTGAAACCGCCAGGTGGAATGATCGGGTTTGGAGGCGTCGTCGCCATGCGCTCCAGCCAGGCGGTGCGAGAGACGCCGCTCTGCTCCACCTGCGCTTCGATGCGGTCCGGAAGGGCCATGCCCTGCGGATCGCCGCTGTCATTGAGCAGGCGCAGATCGACTAGGACAGCGCCGGTTTCGTCCTCCTGCCCGGCATCGCTGATCAGGATTTCGACGGGCGATGCGGCATGAGCCGCGGCAGGGACGGCAAGCGCGATGGTGGCAAGGCTTATCGCGCGCCTCATGATGGATTCTCCCCCAGCACGTGCAAGGTGTGGAGCGCGATCATCCGTTCCTCGTCGGTGGGAATGACGCGCACCGCGACATGGCTGCCGGGCGTGCTGACAAGCGGGGCGCCGGCAGCGTTCGCCTGTTCGTCGAGTTCCACGCCCAGCCATGCGAGGCGTGCGCAGATACGCTGGCGCATCGCGGCGTCGTTCTCTCCGATCCCGGCGGTGAAGACGATGCCGTCCAGCCCGCCCATCGACGAGGCGAGCGCGGCCGTCTCGCGCGCGGCGCGCCAGGCGAACAGCGCCATGGCTTCTTCCGCTTCCGGCGCATCGCTGGCCGCGAGCGCCCGCATGTCGCTCGACAGGCCGGACACGCCGAGCAGGCCGGACTGCCGGTAAAGCATGTCCTCCACATCGGCCGCGCTCATGCCCATGCGGAGCTGAAAGTGCAGGATCACGCCGGGATCGATAGTGCCGCAGCGCGTGCCCATCACCAGGCCGTCGAGCGCAGTGAAGCCCATGGTCGTATCGACGCTCCTGCAGTCCCGCATGGCGCAGAGGCTGGCCCCGTTGCCCAGGTGCGCCGCGACCACGCGGCCCGCGGCCAGCGCCGGGTCGATCTCCGCGAGACGCATTGCGACATATTCATAGGACAGGCCGTGAAAGCCGTAGCGGCGGATGCCCTGATCGTGGAACTTGCGCGGGATGGCCAGGCGCGAGGCGACGTCCGGCTTGTCGTGGTGGAAGGCCGTATCGAAGCAGGCGACCTGCGGCAGGTCGGGTTTCAGCTTCGCGATCGCGCGGATCGCCGCGAGGTTGTGCGGCTGATGCAGCGGGGCGAGGGGGCACAGCGTTTCCAGCCTGTCCAGCAGGTCGGCATCGACCAGGCGGGGCGTGACGAAGTCCAGGCCGCCATGCACCACGCGATGGCCGATGGCGATCACGTCCCGCCCTTCCAGCGGATGGTCTCCTGCCCAGGCGAAGAGGTCCATAAGCAGGTCGGCATGGCTGAGCGCGGCGCCGTCCGGCCAGTCCCGCTCGATGAGCGTTTCCCCCGTCGCGGAGCGGGCCCGCAGGCTGGGCGCGATGCCGATCTTCTCGATCTTGCCGCCTGCCGAGAGCGTCAGCCCGTCCCGGCCATCGAGCGTGAACAGCGAGAACTTGATGCTGGACGAACCGGAGTTGATGGCGACGACGGCTTTCATGCGCTCGCCGCTCCCGGCAGGCCGGGCGCGGCCTTGGTGGCGGCGCGCGCCATCAGCACCGCGACCGCGCAGGAGGCGAGGCGGGTGCGCAGGCTGTCGGCCCGGCTGGTGAGGATGATCGGCACGCGCGCGCCCATCACGATGCCCGCCGCGTCCGCGCCGCCCAGGAACGTCAACTGCTTGGCCAGCATATTGCCCGCTTCCAGGTTGGGCACGACGAGGATTTCGGCCTTGCCCGCCACCAGCGAGACGATGCCTTTCTCCTTGGCGGCGGCTTCGCTGATCGCGTTGTCGAAAGCCAGGGGCCCGTCCAGAATGCCGCCCGTGATCTGCCCGCGATCCGCCATCTTGCACAGGGCGGCAGCGTCCAGCGTGGATTGCATCGCGGGATTGACCGTCTCCACGGCGGAAAGGATCGCCACTTTCGGCTTCTCGATGCCGATGACATGGGCAAGGTCGATGGCGTTGCGGATGATGTCCGCCTTTTCATCGAGCGTCGGGGCGATGTTGATCGCGGCATCCGTGATGATGAGCGGCGTCGGATGGCCCGGCACGTCCATGATATAGGCATGGCTGATCCGCCGTTCGGTCCGCAGGCCCGTGGCGGAGCGCACGATGGCGCCCATCAGTTCGTCGGTATGGAGCGAGCCTTTCATCAACAGCTTCGCTTCGCCGCCGCGCACCAGGTCCACGGCCTTTGCCGCCGCTTCGTGGCTATGGGCGGCGGATACGATGCGGAAAGGCGAAATGTCCTTGCCGGCGTCTTCGGCCGCCTTGCGGATCTTCGCTTCCGGCCCGACCAGGATCGGCATGATGAGATTGGCTTCGGCGGCTTCAATCGCGGCCAGCATGGCGGCCGCGCTGCAGGGATGAGCCACCGCCGTCGGTTCCGGCACGCCATTGGCGGTCATCTCGATCAGCTTGCGGTAGCCGTCATGGTCGCGCAGGCTGACCTCCGGCAGCGCCGCACGGGGGCGGCGGACCTTCTCGGCCGGCGCCTTGACTTCGGCCTGGCCGCTGATGACTTCCTCGCCGTCCTGGTTGACGCAGCGGCAATCGAACAGGATATCATGGTGCGCGCGTTTTTCCGCCACCGTCACCGACGCCGTGATCGTGTCGCCAAGGCCTACCGGCCGCGTGAACTGCAGCGACTGGCTGAGATAGATCGCGCCGGGGCCGGGCAGTTCGGTGCCCAGCACGGCGGAGATGAGACCGCCGCCCCATAGTCCGTGCGCGATGACGCGGCGGAACATGTCGGTCGCGGCATAGTCGGCGTCCATATGCGCCGGGTTCACGTCGCCGGACACGAGCGCGAAAAGCTGGATGTCCTCTTCGGTCAGCGTGCGCGAGATACTGGCGGTATCGCCCACTTTTATCTCGTCGAAGGTGCGGTTCTCGATCATGGTTCCGTCAGTCATTGCTCAATGCTCCAGCACATAATGGCCGGGAGCATCGGCGATCGCCGCATAGCCCTTGTCCGCTGCGCCCATGGGCGGCGGCGCACCAGGTTCTCCCGAACGCGCGGCCAGCCATTCTCCCCACGCCGTCCACCATGAGCCTTGCTTTTGCTCGGCGCGGCTTGCCCATTCTTCGGGATCGTAGGAGGTGCCGTCGACCTCGCGGGTCAACACGCGGTAGCGGCGGCCCTTGTGGCCCGGTTCCGAAACGATGCCGGCATTGTGCCCGCCGCTGGTCAGGACGAAAGTGATCTCGGCCCCGGTCAGCAGGTGGATCTTGTGGACGGAATGCCACGGCGCGACATGATCGCGCTCGGTTCCGACCACGAACAGCGGTTTGCGGATGGAGGCAAGGTTGATGGTTCGCCCATCCACCCGGTATTTTCCTTCGGCCAGGTCGTCGTCGAGGAACAGGCGGCGCAGATACTGGCTGTGCATGGCATAGGGCATCCGTGTGCCGTCGGCGTTCCAGGCCATGAGGTCGTTCATCGGTTCGCGCTCGCCCATCAGGTAGGTGGCGAGCACACGCGACCAGACCAGGTCGTTGGAACGCAAGACCTGGAAGGCGCCGCCCATCTGGCTGCTGTCCAGATAGCCCCGGCTCCACATCATGTTCTCCAGCAGGTTGAGCTGGCCTTCGTCGATAAACAGGCCCAATTCCCCCGGCTCGCTGAATTCCGTCTGTGCGGCCAGCAGTGTGACGCTGGCGAGCCTGTCATCTCCGTCGCGCGCCATGGCCGCGGCCGCGATGGAAAGCAGCGTGCCGCCAAGGCAATAGCCCATGGCATGGATGCCCGTCGCGCCGGTGATCGCCGTCACCGCATCGAGCGCCGCCATCGGTCCGAGGTGCCGGTAGGCGTCCATGTCGAGGTCACGGTCGGCACTGCCGGGATTGTGCCACGAAATCATGAACACGGTGAAGCCTTGCGCCGTCAGCCAGCGGACCAGCGAGTTCTCGGGCGACAGGTCGAGAATATAGTATTTCATGATCCACGCGGGCACGATCAGGATTGGCTCGGGCCGCACGGTGTCCGTGGTCGGTTCATACTGGATCAGTTCGATCAGCTTGTTGCGGTAGACGACCTTGCCTTTGGCAGTGGCGACGTTTTCGCCCACGCGAAAGGCTTCGGCGCCGACCGGCGGCAGGCCGCGCGCCATGTGCTGCATGTCCTCGACCAGGTGCCGGAAGCCGTCGACCAGGCATTGGCCACCTGTTTCCGCGATCTTGTGTTGGAGAACGGGATTGGTGGCGAGAAAGTTGGTCGGCGCGAGCATGTCCAGCATCTGCCGTGCGGCGAATTCCACCATGTCTTCATGATGTTTCGAGACACCGCCAATGCCTGTCGTCGCGGCGTGCCACCATTGCTGGTTGAGCAGGAAGGCCTGAGCGACGAGATTGAAAGGTAATTCTTTCCAGGCGGGATCGGCGAAGCGCCGGTCCTGCGGCAATGGTTCGATGGCCGGTTCGGCCTCGCTGTCTTCCATGCGGCGCTGCAGATAGTCGAAAAGCCGGGCATGCTTGCGGATGGCCTTGGCGCCAAGCTGCATTTGTTTGCCCGGCGACGTGGCGAGATGAATCCCCCAATCGGCCATGGCAAGCAGGAGCGTGGCCGGCGAAAGGCCGAAAGTCGTCTGCGCGATGGCCGCCGATGCCGTGCGGTCGAGCGTTTCGCTGATTCCGTCCAGCGGATCGTCGGAAGGCGGAGGGGACGTGGCCATGACTATATACTCCGAGTTCCGCTGGAAGGTGCCTCGTCTCTCCGACAGGATTCCACAGCAGATGTTTGGGCCGCCCCTCCCGGTTCTTCTTATGCCGAACGGTACTGCATAGGTAAGATAGAATGCAAGCCGCACGGAGCTTGGTTGCGACCGGACGGCTGTCTGACGGCCAGTCGCAACCGCGGGCGCGGGGATATTCGGCCATGGCCTGCTGGAGAAAAAGGAGCCTCAATCATTGAGCGTAAAGCCACTAGGTATAGTTCACGATGGCGATGCATTGCCTGGAGATACAGTGTACGGCGGTCGTCATCCCGGGCAATTTTGCGGGAAATTGAAGGAGAATGGATGATCCGCGAGATCGCCATGATGGCAGCGGTTGCGCTGGTGCTGGCCGGCCGGGATGGAGACGCGTACTGACCCGGCTTTTGAGGGACCTTGGCGGAAATCTCGGGCATGATGCCCAACTCGTATCGCCGGCCGCGCGTTCGGAGAGCGAGCCGCTTGCGCCCGCGTCAATCGGACCGGTCGCAGTCGAGCGCGCGCCGACGGTTCTTTCGATCGCCGGGATCGAGAAGTCCTTTGGCAAGCGGAAGGTGCTTGACGATGTCGCGCTCGAAGTGCGGGCAGGCGAAATCGTGGGGCTTCTGGGGCCAAACGGGGCCGGCAAGACGCTCTGCTTCTATGCGATTGCCGGCCTGATGAGCGTGGATGCCGGCAGGATCGAGATTGGCGGTCAGGATGTCACCGCGCTTCCCATGGATCGAAGAGCGAAGCTGGGCCTCGGCTATCTTCCCCAGGAAGGATCGATCTTCCGCGGCATGACGGCTGCGGAGAATATCGCGGCCGTGCTCGAACTGCATATCGCCGATCGCGATGTAGCTGCCGCGCGGCTCGATGAACTTCTTGCCGAGTTCAATATCGCCCACATTCGCGACGTTCCCGCACAGCGGTTGTCCGGCGGGGAACGCAGGCGCTGCGAGATCGCCAGGGCCATGGCGGCAGCGCCCTCGGTCATCCTGCTCGATGAACCGTTCGCGGGCATCGATCCCATGTCGATCGCCGACGTCAAGGCGATGGTGCGAAAGCTCAAGCGAGAAGGCGTGGCGATCCTTCTGACCGACCACAATGTGCATGAGATGCTCGAACTGGTCGAGCGGGCCTATATCATCGATCAGGGCAGGATGCTGTTCGAGGGCGGCCCAGAAGCGGTACTCGACAACCCCGAAGTCCGGCATCGCTATCTTGGCGAGGGCTTCAGGATGTGAGGCGGTTACCGCGCCCTTCGTTCAGGAACGGAATGGCCTTTGCCATGAGGTCGAGCGCTCGCTCGATATAGGCAGCCTTTGTCCGGGTGGTGTTGTGCAGATCATGGCGCTGCAGGATGCGCTGGCGCGGCACGGTGACCAGCGCGTCGAAGAGAAAAGCAGCGAGGAACGGAAGATCGCCTGCTTCCTCGCTGTTCGGTTCGCTCGCCTCGGCAAGGATCGTCTGCATCAGATCGATGCCGAACTGGGTGCCGATCGCGGGCTGTGCCCGCATCATGCCCGGATTGTGGTTTGCCAGCCAGATGATGAGCGCTTCGATGCCCACGACATCGCCTTGAAGCGACAGGTCGAGCATCCTGCGAGCGATATAGGCGATTTTTTTGCGGGTGCTTCCTCGAGGGACCGATGCCGCGATCGGATCGAGATAGCGGGCAAGGCCGTGTTCCATGGCGGCGACGAGCAGGGCGAGCTTTGAGCCGAAGCGGGAATAGAGCGTTCGCTTCGATGTCTGTGCGGCGGCGGCGATAGCTTCCATACTCGTACCCTCGACGCCGCCGGCGATGAATTGGGCAAGCGCCGTCTCGAGGATATGATGTCCAAGCCGGGCTGCGACCTCCTGTGGCGGCCTTCCTCCCCTGGGATCGCGGGCAGGCAGACGCGAGCCGGTTCCCGATGCGGCGCCGTCATCTTTCATGAATCGCTCGCGGCCCATCGCTGCTTCATTCCAGCTTTCGCGCTTGATCGGCAAGTGATACCGGGCAATATCAAAACCACTAAGTGTAGATACTAATAGTCCGGAGAGGTGCTTGCCCATAGGCGTACCGCCTGTTTGAACCAGAATGGAACCGGACTAGATGGCTCGCCGCGCTCATATTACTGGCCGTTTATGCGGGTTCCGGGCCGTCATGGCGGCGATGATCGTGCCATCTTTCCTGTCCGGCTGTTCCTTCGCGCCGCCCAATGTCCGGCCGGCCCAGCCGGTGCCGCAGGACTATCCCGCGCCAGCCGCGCTGGGCGCGTCCATCGCGCGGATCGGTTGGCATGATTTCTTCCGGGAAGAGCATCTGCGTGCGCTGATCGCGGCCGCGCTGGAGAACAACCGCGATATCCGTATCGCCGCGGCCCGCGTCGATCAGGCGCGCGCGGCCTGGCGTATCGAGGGATCGGCGCTCTATCCCGAACTCAACGCCGTCGGCACCGGCACGCGGGGTCGTTCCATCATCAGCCTGCCGGGCGCAGGCACGCAGAGCTATGACATCAAGCAGGTCACCGCGCAGGTGAGCGCGAGCTGGGAAATCGATTTCTGGGGCCGTCTGCGCAACCTGAACGACGCCGCGCGCAATCGTTATCTGGCGACGGAAGAGGCGAAGCGCGCCGTTGCCACCGGCCTGATCGCGCAGGTCGCCAATGGCTATCTGCTGGAGCGCGAATATGAGGAACGCCTCGCGCTTGCCCGGCGGACGATCGTCACGCGCGAGGACTCGCTGCGGATCATGCGTCGCCGCTATGAAGTTGGTTCAGGTTCCAAACTGGAAATGACCCAGGCGCAGTTGCTGCTGGCGCAGGCGCAGGATGCGCTGCAAGCGCTTGAGCAGGACCGCGACGTGAACCGCAACGCGCTGGCGCTGCTGGTCGGGCGGCCCGTGGAGATCGTGCCTGGGCCCCTCGGTCTTGCCGAAACCGGACCGGATATCGCCCTTCCGCCGGGCTTGCCCTCCGACCTTCTGGTCAACCGGCCTGATATCGTGGCGGCGGAATATCAATTGCGGGCGGCCAACGCCGATATCGGCGCGGCGCGGGCGGCGTTCTTTCCCAATATCAGCCTGACGGGTGCCTTCGGCACGGCGAGTTCCGATCTCGACGGGCTGTTCGGCGACGGGAGCCGCGCGTGGAGCTTCACCCCGACGATCGCCCTGCCGCTGTTCAATGCGGGCCGCCTTTCCGGCAACCTCGATCTGGCGAAAGCGCGGCAGGTCGAAGCCGTGGCCAGCTATGAAAAGACCGTGCAGGGCGCGTTTCGTGATGTTTCCGACGCGCTGGTCCGGCGCCGGCAACTGGCGTTGCGGATCGACACCGCGCGCAGCTCGCTGGACGCCTTGCGCGAACGGGCTCGGCTGGCCGGGTTGCGGTTCGACAACGGGCGTTCGGCCTATCTGGAAGTGCTGGACGCGCAACGCGACCTTTTCGACACCGAACAGGCGCTGATCCAGTTGCGCCGCGCTCATCTGGCGAGCGGCATAGCCCTCTACGCGGCGCTTGGCGGGGGTCCCGCCGAAGTCGTCCACGACAGCAACGATCAAGGCGGAGAACACAGGTGATGACGGCGTCCCGGAAGACATGGCTCATCAGGGGCGGCATCGCGGCGGCGCTCGTCGTTGTAGCTCTGCTCCTTTGGCAGGTGCTCAAGCCCGGCGATTTGCCCGAAGGCATCGTCGGCGGTAACGGCCGGATCGAAGCGGTTGAAATCGACGTTTCCGCCAAATCGCCCGGCCGCATCCGCGAAATCCTGGTCGACGAAGGCGCGTTCGTGCAGGCGGGGCAAGTCGTCGCCCATATGGATACGGACGTGCTGAGTGCCCAGAGGGCCGAAGCCGAAGCGCAACTGGCGCAGGCGCTGAACGGCATCCAGATCGCGACCAGCCAGGTCGCGCAGCAGCAGAGCAACCGGGCGGCGGCTCTCGCCGGCGTCCGCCAGCGTGAGGCGGAGCTGAACGCGGCGCGCAAGCGGCTGGCGCGATCGGAAACGCTGGCGCGAGAAGGTGCGACCGCCGTGCAGGAACGGGATGACGATCAGGCCCGCGTCGAAGGCGCGGCGGCGGCAGTGGAGGCCGCTCGCGCCCAACTCGCGGCCGTCGACGCGGCGATCACGACGGCGCGCAACCAGGTGATCGGCGCGCGTTCGCAGGTCGATGCCGTGCGCGCCACCATCCAGCGGATCGAGGCCGATATCCGCGACAGCGACCTCAAGGCGCCGACGGCCGGCCGCGTGCAATATCGCGTCGCCCAGCCGGGCGAAGTCGTGGGTGGCGGCGGGCGCGTGCTCAACCTGGTCAATCTGGGCGACGTCTACATGACCTTCTTCCTGCCGGAAACGGTCGCGGGCAAGGTGGCGCTGGGCAGCGATGTACGCATCGTGCTCGATGCGCTTCCGGATCGTGCGATCCCTGCGAAAGTCAGCTTCGTTGCCGATGTGGCCCAGTTCACGCCCAAGACGGTGGAGACGCAAAGCGAGCGCCAGAAACTGATGTTCCGCGTGAAGGCGCAGATCGATCGCAAGTTGCTCGATCGCTATATCACCCAGGTCAAGACCGGCCTTCCGGGCATGGCCTATGTGCGGATCGATCCGAAATCCGAATGGCCCGCGAAACTGACCGTCAACGTGCCGCAATGACGGAAGCTGTCGCCCGCGTTTCGGGCGTGAGCCTGCATTACGGCAAGGTGCTGGCGCTCGATGATGTGAATCTTGAAATCCCCGCCGGGCGCATGGTGGCGATGATCGGCCCGGACGGCGTCGGCAAGTCCAGCCTGTTTTCCCTGATCGCGGGCGCGCGAGCCATCCAGGAGGGCCGGGTCGAGGTGCTGGGCGGCGACATGGCCGAGGCCCGCCACCGCAACGCCGTGTGTCCGCGCATCGCCTATATGCCGCAGGGGCTGGGCAAGAACCTCTATCCTACGCTCTCCATCGACGAAAATCTCGAATTCTTCGGGCGGTTGTTCGGGCAGGACGCGGCCGAACGCGAGCGCCGCATTGCCGACCTCACCGAAAGCACGGGCCTCGCGCCGTTCCGCAAGCGCCCGGCGGGCAAGCTTTCGGGCGGCATGAAGCAGAAGCTCGGCTTGTGCTGCGCGCTCATCCACGATCCCGATTTCCTGCTGCTGGATGAGCCGACAACCGGCGTCGATCCCATGTCGCGCGCGCAATTCTGGGATCTGATCGACCGCATCCGCGCGAACCGCCCGCACATGAGCGTGCTGGTCGCCACGGCCTATATGGAAGAGGCCGAACGCTTCGACTGGCTGATCGCGATGGACGCGGGAAAGGTGCTGGCCACCGGCACCGCAGCCGACTTCTATGCACGCACCGGCGAACAGTCGCTGGAACAGGCGTTTATCTCGATGCTTCCCGAGGAGCGCCGCCGCGGGCACAAGCCGGTGGAAATTCCGCCGCGCAGCGACGGCGGCGAGGCCGAGATCGCCATCGAGGCGCAGGGGCTCACCATGCGTTTCGGCGATTTCACGGCAGTCGATCATGTCGATTTTCGCATCGAGCGCGGCGAGATCTTTGGATTCCTCGGCTCCAACGGCTGCGGCAAGTCAACCACCATGAAGATGCTGACCGGCCTGCTGAAAGCCAGCGAAGGCCAGGCCTGGCTGTTCGGCCGCGAGGTCGAGAATGACGACATGGCGACGCGCCGGCGCGTCGGCTATATGAGCCAGGCCTTCTCGCTCTACTCGGAACTGACGGTCCGGCAGAACCTCGAGCTGCATGCCCAGCTCTTCCATGTTCCCGCCGAAGACGTGCCGGCCCGCGTGAGGGAAATGGCGCAGCGGTTCGGCCTGGATGGCATCATGGATGCGTTGCCCGGCGCCTTGCCGCTGGGCCAGCGCCAGCGGCTCAGCCTAGCCGTCGCCATGATCCACAAGCCGGAAATGCTGATCCTCGATGAACCGACGTCCGGCGTCGATCCGATCGCGCGGGACCAGTTCTGGCAGATGATGATCGACCTGTCCCGGCGCGACAAGGTGACGATCTTCATTTCCACGCACTTCATGAACGAAGCGGAGCGGTGCGACCGCATATCGCTGATGCATGCGGGCAAGGTGCTGGTCAGCGACACTCCCGCCGCCATTGTCGAGAACCGCGGCGCGGCGGACCTGGAAGAAGCGTTCATCGCCTATCTTCAGGATGCGAGCGGCGAGACGCCGACAGAAAAGAGGGACGATCCGGTTCCTGCGGGCGCGCCTGCCGCGGCCGATCAGGACATTTCGGCTGCACCGGCCCGCTCCCCATGGTTCATGCGGCGCCGGATGATGAGCTATGCCCGGCGCGAAGGGCTGGAATTGCGCCGTGATCCCATCCGCGCCACTCTGGCTCTGCTCGGCAGCGTCATCCTGATGTTCATCATGGGCTATGGCATCAGCATGGACGTGGAGGACTTGCCGTTCGCCGTGCTGGACCGCGACGGCACGACCACCAGCGAGAACTACGTCCTCAACCTGGCCGGATCGCGCTATTTCATCGAACGGCCGCCGATCACCGACTATAGCCAGTTGGACCGGCGGATGCGCTCGGGCGAACTGAGCGTGGCCCTGGAGATTCCGCCCAATTTCGCGCGCGACCTGCGCCGGGGCGTGCCGGTGCAGATCGGTGTATGGGTCGATGGCGCCATGCCGCAGCGGGCTGAGACCGTGCAAGGCTATGTCCAGGCCCTGCATGCCCACTGGCTCAGTGAAATGGCCGTGCAGGAAACAGGTGCGCGGCCATCGATGGGTCTCGTCAATATCGAGCTGCGCTATCGTTACAATCCGGACGTGAAAAGCCTTGTGGCCATCGCGCCGGCCGTGATTCCGATGATGCTGCTCTTGTTCCCGGCGATGCTGACGGCTTTGAGCGTGGTGCGGGAAAAGGAGCTGGGATCCATCGTCAATTTCTACGTGACGCCGATCAGCAAGGTGGAATTCCTGCTGGGCAAGCAGCTTCCCTATGTCGCGCTCGCCATGCTGAACTATGTCCTGCTGGTGTTCCTCGCCGTCACGATGTTCGGCGTGCCGTTGACGGGCAGTTTCCTCGCGATGACGCTGGGCGCTCTCTTCTATACGCTGTCGGCGACGGCCATCGGCCTGCTGTTCTCCATCTTCATGCGCAGCCAGATTGCCGCGATGTTCGCCACCGCCATCGGCACGATCCTGCCCGCCGTGCAGTTTTCCGGCCTGATCAACCCGGTGTCCTCGCTCGAGGGGGCGGGCGCGGTGATCGGATCGATATATCCCGCGACCTGGTTCGTCACCATCTGCCGCGGCGTCTTTTCCAAGGGGCTGGGGTTCGCCGACCTCTGGCCCGACCTTCTCGTGCTGTTCGCGACGTTTCCCGTCATCCTGGCGCTGTGTGTCGCGTTGCTGCGCAAGCAGGAGAGCTGATATGCGCCACGCGGCCAACATCTACCGGCTCGGCATCAAGGAACTGCGCAGCCTGTGGCGCGATCCGATGATGCTGTTCCTGATCCTCTATTCGTTCTCGGTGGGGATCTACGTCGCGGCAACCGCCATGCCGGAAACGCTGCACAAGGCGCCTATCGCGATCGTCGATGAAGACCAGTCGCAGCTTTCCAGCCGGATAACCGGCGCCTTTTATCCGCCGCACTTCACGCCCCCTTCGATCGTGGGACTGAACGAAGTGGACAAGGGGCTGGATGCCGGGCGCTATACGTTCGCTCTCGACATCCCGCCCGATTTTCAGCGAGACGTACTTGCGGGACGCCAACCCGGCTTGCAGCTCAACGTTGACGCTACGCGGATGAGCCAGGCTTTCACGGGCGGCGGCTACATCCAGCAGATCGTGCAGGGCGAAGTTGCCGAATTCATGAAAGGCACGCGTGCGAGCACGCCGGTCCCGGTCGAGCTGGCGCTGCGCGTGCGGTTCAATCCTACGCTGGCGCAAAGCTGGTTCGGCGCGGTCATGGAAATCATCAACAGCGTCACCATGCTGTCGATCGTGCTGACGGGCGCGGCCCTGATCCGCGAGCGCGAGCACGGCACGATCGAACATTTGCTGGTGATGCCGGTGACGCCATTCGAGATCATGGCCAGCAAGGTCTGGGCCATGGGGCTCGTTGTCCTGGTCGCCTGCGCTTTCGCGCTTTTCGCGATGGTGGAAGGGGTACTGTCCGTTCCCGTCGAAGGGTCGATCGCGCTGTTCCTCGCCGGAGCGGGGCTGCACCTGTTCGCCACGACCTCCATCGGCATCTTCATGGGGACGATCGCGCGCTCCATGCCGCAGTTCGGCTTGTTGCTGATGCTGGTGCTGCTGCCGTTGCAGATGTTGTCCGGCGGTTCGACGCCGCGCGAAAGCATGCCTGAGTTCGTCCAGACGGTCATGTTGGCCGCGCCCACCACCCATTTCGTGAAGATGGCGCAGGCCATCCTTTACCGGGGCGCGGGCTTTGACGTGGTCTGGCCCCAGTTCCTGGCTATCATTGCTATCGGCGCGATCTTCTTCGCCATTGCGTTGGCGAGGTTCCGGCGAACCATCGGCACGATGGCGTGAGGAGGCAGTCGAATGTCAGAACACCAAATTGCGTGGGGCATCGTAACGATGCTTCAGACTAACGATTGCCGAACGGTTCCGCGCAGGTTTCGCAGGAGAATAATACCGGCGGCGGTGTCACGGATCCTGAGCCAGGTTTTCGAAACAGCGAATCCACGATTGCCCTAGCAGCCTCACGCGTCAGCCATAGCGCTGGCTGACGGCTGTGAATGCCCCCTATCTCCCATAGGTATCACAACGGCTTCTTCTGGCACGTTTGCCGGTGCACGGCCAACACAACCCAAGGAGGATGCCATGTATGTCAATGCCAGACTGCGTGAGACACTCTCACGCTTCAATGTCGCTTCTTCAATGGAAGCGCTGCTCGCCGCCTTAGCTGATGCCGCCACGAAAATGGGCTTCCCCTATGTCGCGATGATCCAACATGGCGGCCTCCCACGCTTGGTCGAACGGGCGCTGGTTATTACCAACTATCCGGCGGAGTTCGTGCGTTTCTACACCGAGAGCCACGCGTACGTCATCGATCCAGTCTATGAGGTGAGCCAGTTGCTGGACCGCCCGTTCAGCTGGGACGAGATTCCCGGTTATGTCGATCTCACAGGCACACAATCAGCCCTGTTCGAAGAAGCGCGGCTGCATGGTCTCGTCCACGGTGTCACCGTGCCGCTCCACATACCGAGCGAATCCCATGCGTCTTGCACTTTCGCACGCGCGGAGCCGATCATGGCTTCGCCATCGCTACTGACGACGCTCCACATCGTCGCTGCCTTCGGGTTCAAGGCGGGCCTCAGACTACATCATGCCTCGCGCGGACATGACGTACCCAGGCTCACGCGCCGCGAAGCTCAATGCACGGCATTGGTCGCCGTCGGCAAGAGCGATTGGGAGATCAGCCAGATACTCGGTCTGAGCGAGACCTCGGTGCGCTATTTCGTCTCCCACGCAAAGCAGCGTTACGGCGTCTACAAGCGCTCAGAGCTTGTCGCCAGGGCGCTCATCGACGCGCAGATCCTTCGAAACGACCAAGGGATCATTGAGGCTGGACCCCGCCGCCCGCGCCACAGGGCGAAACGGCGCAGTCCTTGACAGTCCTGTCGGTGTCGCCGTGTTGCGCATCCCGTCAATTGGCCCGCGAACCGCCATGCCTAGGGCGGATAAGTGTATTGACCTACGGTCGCACGATCCAGTTTGCCGAGCTCTGATAATGCCAAGCAAGGCTTAGCTAATTTCGAAATTAATAAACTCGACAGTAGTTTCCCAATCTGTCAAAATGCATAGCATGGCTTCGCAAACATTAGGAAAATTAAACCGGCTGCAACGGGATCTCCCAGAGAGCCTGCTGGTCGACGCGGCATGGATGGAAGCCCATGGTTACTCATCATCGCTGCGGAGCCAATATGTTCGCGCGGGATGGCTCGATAGCCCGACCCGGCGCGTCTATCGCCGCTCGCGTGGACCGCTCACCTGGGAACAGGCCGTTATCTCACTGCAATCCCTGTTGGACCTGCCTTTGACAGTTGGCGGGCGCACAGCGCTCGAACAGCAGGGCTACGCTCATTATCTCTCCATAACGGTGCGCGAAGTCCATCTCTATGGGCCAAGCCGGCCGCCGACATGGCTCGACAGCCTGCCACTCGATGTCTCGTTCCGCTGGCATAACAGCCTCCGGCTGTTTCCAGTCGACGGCGAGATTCCTCCCGAGCCTGCGCCCCGGATGTCCAGCACCGCCGGCACGACCTTGCCGATCCGCTGTTCGAGCAAGGAACGCGCCGTTCTCGAACTGCTCGATGAGCTTCCCCATGAGAGCTTCCATCAGGTCGACATGCTGATGGAAGGAATGAGCGACCTCAGCCCACGTCGCCTTCAGACACTTCTTGAGGCGTGCGCGAGCGTAAAAGTGAAGCGTCTCTTCCTCTTCTTCGCGGATCGCCATGGCCATGCCTGGCGTTCGAAGCTCGATGTTTCCCGCCTGGATCTCGGATCGGGCAAACGCGTCCTGGTCAAAGGAGGGAAGCTCGACCGGCGCTACAACATCACCGTGCCCTCCGACCTGGCGGGAGAATAGCTGTATGGCGTTTCTCGACGGCTACCGGAGACAGGTCGCTCTTCTTCTGCGTGTTATGCCTCACGTCGCGAAGGAGGATATCTTCGCGCTGAAAGGCGGAACAGCGATCAATCTGTTCGTGCGTGACCTGCCGCGACTTTCGGTGGACATCGACCTCACCTATCTGCCGATCGAGGACCGCGCGACCTCGCTCGCCACGATCGATGCGGCGATGCTGCGGATCAAGGAACGCATCGAGGAAGGACTGGTCGGAGCCAGGATTCATGCGTCGCGTTCCGCTGACGAAAAAATCGTCACCAAGCTCATCGTTCGTGCGGATGATGTGCAGATCAAGATCGAGGTCACGCCAGTGTTGCGCGGGACGGTCTATGATCCCGTCGTTATGGGTGTCGTTCCCGCAGTCGAGGACGCCTTTGGTTTTGCTGAGATTCAGGTGGTGTCCTTCGCCGATCTCTATGCGGGAAAAATCGTGGCGGCGCTCGACCGGCAGCACCCTCGCGACCTCTTCGACGTCCGCGACTTGCTGGCGAACGAAGGCGTCACAGACGATTTGCGACGTGCATTTCTCGTCTACCTCGCCAGCCATAATCGCCCGATGGCCGAGGTTCTCGCTCCCGCCCGTAAACCGCTCGCCGAGGAGTTCGAGCGCGGTTTCGTCGGAATGACTCACCAGCCGATCACTCTGGCGGAACTGGAATCAGCGCGTGAAGACATCATCGCGTGCATGGTTGCCGGGATGCCTGACACTCATCGGCAATTCCTTGTCGGCTTCAAGCGTGGTGAACCGGACTGGGCGCTTGCGGGCATTGATGAGGCGAGGCGACTGCCCGCGGTTTTGTGGAAGCAACGTAACCTGGACCGGTTGGACCCTGGCAAGAGGCAGGAGCTTGTTGCCGCGTTGGAGAAGCAATTGCTGCCGGGATAGGTCAGGCGCCCCTCCGACGCCTGCAGGTCAGCCTGTTTGCGGCGAGCAGCGCGGAAGGGTGGTGGTTAGGTGAAGTGCGGGAGCAGCGAGGAAAGGGTGGAGGTGATGGGAGAGGGAGCCGCTCGCGTTTGGGACCAGCAGGTACATTGAAGGCTTACGGTTCGACATGGATTTTGGCGGAATGGCCGGGCAATGTCTTTCCGCCAGCGCTGGCTATATTCTTGGTGATGCAGGCGCGCGAACATAGCGCACAGCGTGGTCGAGGCGCTCCGCCGCGTCGGCCTCGCTGATGCGGAGGCGGCGTGCGATCTGGCCAACGGTAAAGCCGTCATTGCGATGAAGGAACAAGGCCCGCATGGTCAGGTGCGGTAGATCGGTAAAAACAGAATCCCATACCTCGCCTTCTTCCCCCATCTTGCCCGACGACCCCATGACCCTCTCAATCACATCGTGGAGATCGGCAGCAGCGGGTTCCTGCAAGGCGTATAGGATCGCCAAGGACTGCTCCATCATTTCCAGCGCTTGTTCTTTTAATTCGTCGTTGCCCGGCTCGTTACCGCTCCCCATGCTCTCACCTCCTTCTTAGTTGCAGAGGAGCATGACAGAAATCGCGGGATTTTCATCAACAACAACCCCCAACTTGGATATTGTTGTGCGCTGGCTCTTTGCGCGAAGGTGCCATGCGCTATTTTATGGTTTCCGAGCCGTTAGCCGGACTTCAGATTTTGAAAACATCATGACTGCCAGCCTTACAGGTCGCGCCGCCGCTCGCATCAGCGGAGGTGCCGAGAAGGGGGTTGCCCGGGGATGGAGATGCTCGAGATATGGAAAATGCACGGTCTCGTGCCGACCTTGTAAGTCATATGCCCAGCAGAAGCGGCTGAGACGCAGTCCGTGTTGGACACCGCAAAAGCTGTCCCAACCGCGACATTTACCGGAACTGGCAAGAACGACCGTCATGCATTGACATTGGTGACGGTTATTGCGGCGGCGCCAATACCCTCTCTCTGGAATTGACGCCGCCACATCGATCCCTGTTCGCAAAGATGGGTCAATGCCGATAGATTAGAAGCGTTGTTCCCAATCGGTTTCCAGATCGAGCCGATTCACAAATGATGGAACACCGACAGAATTCTGCTATAGTCCTCCAGTGAGGATATAGCGATGAACAACGCCGCCCATATTCAAGCGCCCGAACCGGCATCGCCTCGGCTGAAACCGGCCGATTGGCTTTGGCGTCCGTGGTACGCGAAGCTGTGGTGGTCGGCAATTCCGGTCTGGTGGATCGGCATGGCTGCATCGACCAGGATCGCGCCGCTTGAGGCGTTCTACGACAGCGCGGCGGCCGGTTTTCTCAACGTCCTGTTCTTCCCGATGATGGCGCTTATGGTGCTCGGAATCGGCTATGCACAGCATTGGCTCGCGCAGTTTCCAAAGCAGGGTGACGGAACTTCGCTGTCCGATGAAACGGTAGCTAGAATCGCCGATGTATGGGAGGAGCATGATCGGGCAATGGAGGATCTCCATGCCAGCTCCGATATTCTCGATCCGAGGTCTGGTGCATTGTGGATCGGAAATCCTTTGAGCTCTCACTGGCCTCACAAACGACTTTAACGCTTCTTGAAGCTACTGTCCCCGTCGCCGGGGCTGTTATCGAGATCGGTCGAGAACCGACCACTTTTCAGGACGGAATTCTGTTCGATTGAGGTGAGCGGACCGGTGATATCGAACGTAGCTCGCCCGGAATCCGCATCCTGCAGGTAGCGATTGCGCATCCCGTTCGGGCCAAGAATGCGTTCCGATAGTTCGCGCGAGAAGGCCGCTTCCGGGCTGCCGGAGCGGGCAGCCGCCCGTTCAGCCGCTGCTATTGCATTGCGGACGTCGTAGTTCACGATATCAATCGCTGACTGCGCCGTCTCGCTCGTGGTGCCAACGTCACGGCTCTCAAACCCAAGACTCCCACCGACACGCCCCGATGTGGAGCGTCCCTTTTGGGTGATCGGGCTTTGGTTCGATTGTTGCCCTTTGCCGCTAGGTTGTCCGCGACCGCCCGTCGCTTCCGACTCATTGGCACTGATAGTGCCGCCAACATGAGCGCCGATAGTGGTCCCCATCGTGGTCTGGTCCTGCGCGGATCGTGAGAGCCCGCGCTGCCATCCGGTCTGCGCGATGATCGCCTGGACGTCGCGCGTAAGCGTATCGGCCACCTGCGGGTTAAGCCGCCAGTTGCCATGCCGATCCATCTCGAACCCGCCGCGCAGCCAGTTCTGCATCATCGCCTGGCCCTGTTCGCCGCTGCTGAGGAAGTGTTCAATGGTGTCAGGGCCTGCCTGCTTGCCCGCCTCGAACCGCGTGGAGGTGTCGTTGCGTGCCGATTGCTGGAACCCGACCGAGCTGGAGACGAGAAGATCGTTGTCGGCGAACGAGAACCTTGCCCGCCCGCCATTGGCGACCGCGCCGAGCTGGCTTTCGTTGATGAGCCCGCCACGCCACATCTGCGCCGCCGTCTCCGGGGTAAGATTGAGGCTCAGATCGCCATTCTGCGCCATGGCGATCTCGCGCTTCGACATGTCCACCCCATGATCGGCCAGCAACTTCTGCATGCGGGTCAAGCGCTCATTGTCGATGATCCGCGTCAACCGTTCGTTGCGGGCGCGATCAGCGATGCCTGCCGCGCCGCCTTCGGCCATATCGACCTGATTGCCGGCACCCTGGCTGAGCGTGCGGATGAAGCTGTCGAGATGTGCGGCCTGTCGCACCGACATGCCCGCCGCGGCCGCGCCTTCCGCGAACCCGGCGTTGTCGGCCTGCCGCCGCTGCTCACCGATCCGGGCGGCGGACCGTGTCCCGTCGTGACCGACCTCACGCTGCGCGTCGAGCTTGCCCGACCGTTCGGCAAAATCGAAGCCCGCTGCCTCGCGGGTGCGCCCATAGACGCTGGTGCCCTCGCGCGCGGCCTCGGCGGTCGCACCGTCGGCGGTGCCGACCTGCACGGCGGCATTGTAGGTTTCGAGCGCCCGCATGACCTGCGCTTCATTTCTGCCCGTTGCGCGCGACAGTTGGGAAATGGCGGTGGAGCGAGCCTCTCCGGATAGCGCGTTGATAAAGGCGACGCGTCGGGAGGTTTCCTGAACGGAGAGGCCGAGCATGGAGGAAGCGTTGCGCTGGCCCTCATTGCTGCCGGTCCTATGCGCCTGCTCGGTCGCGACATTGCCGCGCTCGATCCGCCTTACATTGTCGCCAGCAAAATCGCGCCTGCCTTCCATCGCGCCGACCTGGATCTGCGCGCCGGTCAGATCGTTCCTCAGCATCTGCTCCTGGTCGAAGGTATTAGCGATCAGCTTGGCGAAGGTCGGATCGGCCGACGCCTGCGCGATCACCGTCGAGGCTTTGAGCGCGGCATCCTGCTGGTCGTAGCCGCTCCTCTCGAAATGCCGCTGCGCGCCGGACAGCATCATGTCATAGGCGCGCGTATCCCCGAACGCCTTCCACTGGACCATCTTCTGCGTGAAGGCCGCGAACGAACGCTCCCCGGACTGTCCCTCTCCAAAATAGCCGGTGCCAAGGCTGCGGAGCGCATCCTTCTCCGCGAAATTGTGGATCGCGCTGGTCGCGGCATTGTCGCGCACGGCGCGCACGGTCGCGGGATCGGTGAGGCTGCGGCCGGTGAGGGCAGGGGAGAGCCCGCCCAGTTCGCGCGCCGCATCGAGCTTGCCCATGCCGAATGCGGCCGTTCCGCTGGCGCCGCCGCCATGTTCGCCGAGCACGCTGCTCGCCGCACCGAACGCCCGGTTGGCGCCGAAGGTCGAGCGTTCGCCGAAGTCCCCGAAGTTCGAGGCCGCGCCCCGGCGCGCCATCGTGCCCGCGGCCCCCGCCTGCGCCTCGAGCGCGCCGGCATAGCCTTCGCTGGTGGCAAGCGGCGCGGCCGCCGCCGTGCCCTGACCCTGCACACCGAGCGCGCCGGATGTGAACGAGGTGAACACATTGCCGGAGAACCGGAAAACCGTGAACACGAAGGCCCCGGCGAGGCCCGCGGACGCGGTGCGGAAACTCCCGAAGATCGCAAGCGCCTTCATCGCGGACGACGGCGCCAGCATCCAGGCATTCGCCGCGACATGGTTGGCGCGCATCTCGGCCAGCACATCGGTCGCGCGGCCCAGCGTCAGCTGATAGATGCCGGCGTCGATCACGCCCCAGAGCGCCACGAAGACGAACAGGCCGAGGGCGAAGCTGGCGACGCGCAGGTTGATCGGGGTCAGGATGAAAAGCAGCGCGACGGGCATCATGAACAGCATGATCCCGAACACGGTCGCCCGGATCGTCGGCATCCACTCGTTCGCGGTCGACATGGTGGCGAGGCCAGACGAGACGACGGCGCGATTGGCCATGACGCGCGCCGCCGTCGCCGGACTATCCTCGAACAATACGTCGCCCACCGTGCTGCCGAGCATCACATTGGTCAGGAACTGCTGGAGCGAGAGCGGCGTATCCATCATCATCTGGCCGAGTTCGCCGATGTTGGACCGGCAGCGCTGAAGCTGTGTCGCGTTGCCGATGTCGTAGCCGGTGCGGGTGCAGACCTGCGCGACATAATTGTCGAACAGCGCAGGTTCGGAGAGGCGTGTCGAGATATGTTCCCACGCCTCGTTGCAGCTCACCGTCGTGCCGCCCTTGTCGGTGGACGTGAACACCGTGCTGAAGGTCGCCGGCCCCGCCATCGCGGCAAAGGCGGCAGGAAGATCGGTCGCCGTGCGGAACAGCTGATCGTCGTCGACGCCATAGGCGGGCGAGACGCGCGCGACCGGATAGCATTGGCGGACATAGTCCTTGATCGTTGCGTCGAGGAAGGTGTCCGTCATCGGCCCGCGCGGGGATGCGGCATTGAGGAACAGATCGAAGCTGTGCCCGCCCGCGCCGAACTCCAGCTTCGCATGGGGATCGGTGGTGTTGTCGTCGATCACTTCGGCCAGCGCGCGTTCCATCATGTTGGTCATGCCCGCGACCAGCACGATCAGGTTCGGCACATCGCCGACCGGCTGATAGGCGTTGCGGACGCGGTCGTAGACGTGGACCGTGCCCGTCGTCGCGACCAGGCCGACGAACAGCCCGACCCCGATCAGCATCTGGAACCCGAAGGCGACCAGCCCCATGCCTTGCCCGCGGATGCTCGCGAGCAGCACGCCGAGCGCGATGCCCACCACCGCGACGATCAGCACCAATGTCTCGTAACGCGAATCCCCGAAGATCATCGAGACGAGGCGGAAGGCGTCCACCGTCTCCGCAAAGCCGTCATAGGTGTGGAAACTCGCATCGATCGCCAGCGCGGGACTGGCCGAGAAGAGAGCGATCAGGACCGAGATCGCGCGAACTAAGCGGTGCATGACGCGGCCCTCCGTCAGCGGTTGCGGTTGGCGGCGGCGCCGGCGGCGTCGCGCGCATCACGGTCGCGCTGGCGCACGACCCCGGCATAGTTGGCCGAGAGGTTCGCCTGGTTCAGCGCAGCCATGTAGGACTGGCGCATCTGCGCGCGCTGGCGCAGCACCTCGTCGCGCAGCCCGCTCAATTGCTCGATGCCCTTGGCGAGGATGCGGGTCTGGCAGATCCTGGCGCTGCCTGCATCGGCCGCACCGGCGGCGGTCACGCCGCGTTCGGCATTCGACACGGCAAAATCTATGCTGCGCGTGAGGTCGTTGAGCATCTGATAGGCGAGCGTCAGCGCAACCAGCTCGTCGGTATCGCCGATCACGCTCTCGACCAGCCCCTGGCGCACGCCCCATTCGAGCAGGCGATAGACCGGCAGGGTCCGCACATTGGCGACGAACTGGCGTTCCTCCGTCGTCAGAGTGGCGCGCGTGCGGATCTTGACCGCGATCGACTCCATCCGGCCGCGTGCGAGCACCAGCGCGCCCTTACCGCTGCCGTCGGTCGAGCAGTCGGCGGCGGTCGGCGGCACCGCGATCGCGCGGGTCTGAACCTTGCCGGTCAGGAAATCGTCGACACTCTCGGTGTCCTGCCGTGCGCAGGCGGGGATGGCCGTGAACAGCGGAACCTTGTCCGCCGGGTCCCAGCGCATATAGACGTCGCCAACGCGGGCGCGCATGACGCCGGCCCAGTCGGACGCGCCGACACGCGCGGCGGCATGGGCTAGCAGCGAGCCCGTCTTGAAGATTTCCGTGACTTCCGCCGGGCAGTTTTCCAGCGCATCGCGCAAATCCTCGGTCGGATTGCCCTGGTTCGCCTGGATCTTCTCGCGGCTCTGCTGATAGCTCTTGGAGAAGCCCTCGCGGACGCTCTTGTAGCCGGTCATCTCCTCGATGATGCCCGACATATTGTCGTCGCCCCGGGCGATCTGGACCATGCGGTTGGCGAGCCGGCAATCGTTGACCTGGATCGAGTTCAGGAAATTGGTCGCCGCCTCCATCTTCGAGATGATGTTACCCATTTTTTCATCGAGGGTTTCCAACAGATACTGGAAAGCGACAGCCGGGGCAGCCTGAAGGATGCTTTCGAGCTTCTGGACGAGATAGTCGGGATCGAGGAACGACATGCCGCCCAAAAACATGTCGATTCCCCCGCAGCCCGCGCGGACCTTGGGCAGCGTGACCGACATGAGATAGTCGTTATGGACATCGATCCGGCCCGACATGCCGCCCGCGGTGATATAGCCGCGGGTCTGGTCCTCGAAGGAGCCGGGGCTGGTGTAGGTCACATTGTCGAACCAGCTTTCGGCCCAGCTTTGCGCGGACGCGGGCGAGGCGAAGGACAGACAAGCCAGCAGGGGAAGGGCGAGCAGGGTCAGGCGGCGGCGCGGGTTTGCCATGGCGGGCAGCTTTCGTTTACGCGGGCAAGGGGCTGGCTCCCCATGTCAGTTCCTTGCCCTGTTGGAGGAGGGACGCGTGGGTGCGGCCACGATTCCGGTGAACTTGGCCATGCCGCGCACGCCGACAGCGGGCTTCACCCCGGTCAGCATCTTGGCGGCGAGGTAGAGATTGCGCGCGAGGTTGGGCGCATGATCGGTGCCGATCGCGACGGGAATGACGCGATTGGAGTCGGAGACGGGCCGGACCCAGGCGACAGGGTGCCCGACCCAGGGCAGGCCGAGACGCCCGGAGCGCAGCATCGCTTCCTGGCTGCCGATCGTGCGGACCTTCCAGCCATAGCGTTGCCCCAGGGTTCCAAGCCGCGCCCAGAGATCGGCGCAGGGGATGCAACCGGGCGCCGTGCTCATCTCGACGATGAACGCGGGGGCCTGGCCTTTCATGGTTTCGGCGAAGTCGGGCGGCCAGTCGCGCGTCACCGGAACGCGGGCGAGCCACTGGCGCATCTCCGGGTCGGTGGCGACAGGGTGGATCGCCGCGCGCATCGCCTGTTCGTGCGTCGGCGCCTGCGCTTGAACAGGTGCACTCGCCATGACCAGCGCCACAAGCAGGATGGGGGCGAAGCGGATCATGGCCGGGGCTCCATCCGAACGTCCACCAGATCGCCCCCCAGCACGCGCGGATCGGTGGCCGACACCGGGCCGTTGGCGAGCGCGTCGAAGAACCCGTCTTCCTCGCCCGCACCGGTCAGGAACTGTTCGGGCCGGATATCGCCCGCTAGCAACCGGACTGCCTGGTAGGCCATCTGGATGAGGTTGGGATAGGCCTCGACTCCGCTCGCGATCACCATGCGCTGCTGGCTGCCTCGCCGGATCACCATCGTCGTGGGCGTGACCTCGACCCCGAAGCGCTGCGCGAGTTCGGGCTTGCGATCGATGTCCTGCAGCGTGACCTGCCAGCCCATCTCGTCCTGGAAGCGCTGGACGATCGGCCACTGGACACGGCAATAGCCGCAGGTCGAACGCGAGAACATGACCAGCGCGAATTCATTGGACCGGCTGCGCAGATACTGGCGGCGGACCTGATCCTTCTGCGCGGAAAGCTGATCGCGCGCCTCGCCGACCATAGGGTTCGCCGATTTGGCGTTGAGTTCGGGATTTTGCAGCATGGCGATCTGGGTGACGCCGGCGAAGGCGCGGGCCTTGCGCCGGGCGAAGTCCTGCAGGCGCCAGAAATCCGCCACCGCATCGACCGTCAGCACGGTCGCCGCGTAATCCCGTTGCTCCTCGATAAGCTTCCTGATCTTGGGCGGCGTCCATGTCGCCAGCTCGACCATCGGTGGAATGCGGGGTTTGACGAGCGCGTCGGGATCGGGTTCATCGTCGGCGGGTTTGGGCGGCGCCTGATACCACCAGTAGCCGGTGCGTTGATCGACGGTCTGCGCATGGACAGGCAGGATCGGCAGGAGCACCGCCGCGATGAGGAGGGCGGCGCGGATCACAGCAGCTTCTCCATGCGCTTCAGCCGCTCGATCTCGACCGGGCCGTAGTAGCGGCTGTCGAACCCGCTGGCGTGTGACGAGCCGACATAGATCATGCCCGCGGGGATCGTCGGATAGAACGGCCGCCAATGGTCGAGCTTCTGCCCATTGTGCCCATAGGGCTTGCTGATGCCGAGCAGCTTGCCGTTGCAATAGTACCAGCCATCCCATTCGCCGGGATGCATGGGGCCAGATGCAGACGACGGCTTCTCGATCCAGTCGATGCGGTCACCCGGCAGGCACAGAGCCATCTTGGTGACATCGACCGGCCTGGGGCCGGCGAGCGGATGCGACAGGGTGAACGATACGAAATCGCCGCGGTGGATCGGCCCCGGCGCCTTGCGGACGAGCCAGGCGTCGATCGAGGGACTCATCACGATGGTTGCCTGGGGAATCGCCCACCAGGTCAGGAGGCCGACCGGCAGGACTATGCCGAACGCCTTCCAGAGCTGTTTGGGGCGGGGTGGCTGGCCGAGGCCGGAACTGCCGAGCGCGACCGCGGCTTTCAGCGGCAGCAGCTTCAGTTCGGCCCAGCCGGATCTAGCGGCCCTGAAGGCGAGTCTGAGCATCGCTGACCTCCTGCTTGCCGCCGAGGCGGGCATATTCTTCGAGAAGTCCGGAAAGCGCCGCGTCGCCGTAGATGACATGGGCGGCACGCGGGGCATCATCCTCGCGCTCGCAATAGGGGAGCGCCGGATCGCCGGGCACCATGGCGAGCGCGGGGACGCGGGTGACGCCGTGCTGGCGGAAAATGAGCGGATCGACGATCAACTGCACGTCGCGCATCGCGCAGGCCGGGCCTTCGCAGCCGGGATCATGGCGCAGGATTTCCGCCGAGAGCTTCGCCATCGGCGCGACCTTCGTCAGCCCGCCGGGCATTCCCCGGAACGCCAGCACGCCGCCGACCCGTTCGAGCTGCCCGGCATAGGTGCGCAATGTCGTCAGCGGCATCGAGGACGAGACGAACAGGACCGGCACCCAGCCTTTGGCCTCGGGCGGTACGGTGGCGCCCGCGACCGCCTCCATGTCGGGCGCATCGAGACCGAGCGCCTGGCCGAGCCGTCTGGCCATGGCGTCGCGCTCGGCGGCCATCGCTTGCCTCCCTTTGTCGAGCGCGGTGCGCGCCCGCGCGTCCATCGCTGGCGACGGGGCGCGTTTGCGCAGTCCCTCGAAGGCGCGGCGGCGGGTCTCTTCCGATGGCGCGGGCAGCGCGGTCGGACCTCGTGTTTCCGCTTCGGCCTTTCGCGCGGCGGTGGCGCGTTCGAGCCGGTCCATCGCCGCGTCGCCTTGCGCCTGCGCGCGTTCCCTGGCGTTCACCGGTGGCGCGGCATCCTGCGCGTGGGAGGGCGCGGAGGCGGCGAGGAGGAGGGTGAGCGCGGAGAGACCGCGCAGCCTATGGCGTGACCGCACGCATATACGCATCGATCTTGTCCTTCATGTCGATCTGGATGTCGGCCTGGGCGCGGGCCTCGATCTCGGAATAATATTCGGAAAGGTCCATTTTGGAGAAATCCAGCGCCTGGAATTCCTCGGGGGTGAATCCGCGGCAGTAGGGGTTCTTCGGCGTGCCCCAGCCCAAGCCGTTGAAGCTCTTGAGCTGCGGGCGACCCTGTTCCTGGATGATGCGGCCAAGCTTGGTGTTGAAGCAGCAGTGGCCCTTGGATTTCTGCACGCAGATGCCGAGGATCTTCGAACTGCAATAGGTCCCGACTTCGTGGCACATGCCCGAGCCCCGGAGCATGCCCACTTCCATGTCTTGGCTGTCACAGCCGGACAGGAGGAAATCCATCATGAAGTTGATGGCGAGACTGATGGCGATCGAGGTCGGATCGATCCCGGCGATGATCGCGTTCGCGCCGGAGCTTGCGGCCTGGCCAGCGGTCGCGCCCGCCTTAAACGCACCATAGGCGGCCTTCATGCCGGTGAAGACGCCTTTCGCCACCGCGATCTTCGTGCCGATCGACGAGATGGATGAGCCCATCCCGTCCTTGACGATCTTGCCCTTGTCCTTGCAGCAGTTCGAAAAGGTGGTCTTGAGGCCCGCCGGGCGGCAGCGCACCGCGCGTCCCGCGAATATCTCGATATTGCCAAGGCAATGCCCTTCGGCGTCGACTTCGCCATCGGCAGGCGCGCCGGGATCGTCGACGATGGGATCGTCCTCAATTCCGGTGCCGTCGCTGCCGGTGCAGGCATTGGGCGAGCACATCGGCGTGCCGCCGCCGACCGGCGTCAGGCATGAGTGCTGGCTGCCGAGCGGGCAGCTATACGCGCCCTCGGCATCGGCCACGCACATCACTTGCTGGATCGGGCAGAGCCATTCTTCATCCGCCATGATTGTGCAGTTCGCGACCTCGCCAGGATCACCGGCATCGCCGTTGCCATCGAGATCGACCGCGCAGACCGGGAGCGTTTGCGCTTGCGCTGGCGTGACATGCCCCGCGAGCAGCAAGCCGGACAGGCCGAGCGCAAGCAGCTGTGCGCGCTTCCGCCAGGGAAGGAGGCGCCCGATCATCGCACTTCCCCCGTGCAGACCATGTCGGCCCCACCGAGGCGGACGGTCTGCATCATGACGACGGCTTCGGGAAAATCGTCGAGGCAGCCGCAGGCCGAGACGATTTCCTCGCCCGGACCCACAGGGCAGACATCGCCGCCGCCTGCCGCCGTGCAGGCATGGTAGAAGGTGTCCCACCCGACAGGCGCATTCTGTTTCGTGCCGACCACTCCGTCGAGGGTAGCCGCCGTATTGCGCGCGGGCGCGCGGGTCTTGCAGACCGGCTCGCAGGCCGGAACCGAACCGCGATCGGGCAGCGCGAAGGGCCGTGACGCGGTGGCATAACCCCCGTCCGAGGTCCTCGTCCGGTCGGCCAGCATGGTCTCGGTCGAATGGTCGATGATATAGGCGCCGCGGCTCAGATCAGGTTCCGGCATCGATCCGGTATCGACGGTACAACGATATCGGCGCTGACGCTCGAACCATGGCCGCGCGAGACGGAGCGAGCAGGCGCCGCTCTCGAACAGGCGTGCCTGGGGGAGGGGCGTAAGGCCGGTGCCGACGCCGTTGCGGAACGTCTCGACGCCATCGACGCTTTCGTCATGAAGCGCGCAATTGACGTCGCCGGCATAGCCCGCGCACAGGTCGACGATCCGCTCGGTCGGGTTGCAACTGAGATCGAGCATTGCATCGAACTGCGCGAAGGCCTCTCCTTCACCGCCGACCGCGATGCGCATGGAAATGACATGCTCGCCGCGGGTCAGCCACGGCTTGAGGTCGAGATTGGGATAGGCATGCCAGGTCCGTTTCCGCTCGCACTTGCCGGGCGGCAGGCCGGTCCCGGTCCAGTTCGCCGGATTGGACAGCACGAGCTCGCCGTCGATGCGAAGCTGGAGCCAGTCGTCGAAGAAATAGTGCGAGAGCCGGAACTGCGCGAGGCGATCGGGATCATCGATCCGCAGCCGCATGGAAAACTCGAAGATGCGGCAGCTCCCGCCTCGCAGGCTGTCGTCGCGCGGCGAGCCCATCTGCAATGTGAGCTGATCGGGTGCGGGCGCATAGATCGCATAGGCGCCGCCGAGATGCGCGATCACATCGTCCGCCTTGACGGCGTTCAACGACACCTCCCGCGTGATCGTGCAGGACCGGATCTGCTCGGCCTTGCCGACGCCGGCGGGCGAGCCCTTGAGCGCCTGGAAGATGCTGTTCGATGCGGCGACGCTCGCGGCATCGCCCTGGATCGTGGCGGGACTGGCGCGATAGGCCGTCTGCGGGAGCGCGGGGTTGGGCGAGCAGGCCGTGCTTTGGGCGCCAGTGTAACGGATGGCCGGGCCGTCGATCACCGCCTGCGCGACGCCGACGCGCGGATCGGCCGTGGTGAGCGCGCCGATGACGCCGCCGCCTAGGTCCTTCAGCACCGAGGCCATATTGCCCCAGACGAGGTTGCTGCCGCAGCTGTTGTTGATGCAGTAGCAACCGGCGAGATCGGTCAGGTCGACTTGCGCGAGCTTGAGATCGCCGCCTGACGCAACATCCCATTTGAAGCTCTTGCACTGGTTCCAGGTGCCCGGCTGACAGGAGACGACGCCATTGGCGCAAATGCCCGATACCGGCACCGGCAGGGTCAATGTCTGGTCGACCGTGCCGTCGAGATCCTTGTCGCGCGATATCCGCAGCGTGCCGATATCGCCGGTCGCCGCCGGCTGCGCGATCAGTTCGAGCAGCGTCGCCGTCTTCTGGCACGCTATATTGGGGTTGAACGTCCGGCTGTTGTCGACTGTCGAGATCGGTTGTCCGGCAAGCCCCGGCGTCAGATAATTCTGCTGGATCGCATCGCTGTCCGAGGTCTTCGCGCGGGATGCTTCGGCGGCGGCGCGGGCGCGGTCCTCGACCGTCTGGGCCGAGAGCGGCGCCGGCGCCAGAGCGCTGGCCGCGAGGAGGAGGATGCCGCGCTTCACCATGGCGTCCTCGCGCGGGTGGTTCGCGAGCCATGGGCGAAGCGCAGCATGTCTCCCGCCCGGAACGCGCTGGATCCGGGCGAGAGTATCCTGAAGACGGCCTGTCCCTCAAAAATGGTCAGCGCGGCCGCCACCGGAGATACGGCGGGAGGGGGCATTGCCGGCCCCGGCGGGGGGCTTTCGGCCGCGCTGACCGAGGGGGGAGCGGCGGTTGAAAGGCACACCGCCGCTCCTTCCGCGCGCCCGCTCACGGTGGGGAGCGTTCCGTGACGAGCGGGGCAGCTACCCGCGCGAGACGCACGGTTTGGGGGAAGCGATCTGCTCATGGCGTGGAAATCCCCGCGCAGCAGATCGCCTTCTCGAACAACATGAATTGGGCATTGTCCTTGCCCGGCGCGTGCTTGCCCGATGTCCAGAGCGCGCCGGGCCGCCCGATATTGACGCACTTACCGCCCTTGACCGGCTCCATGATCTGGAGCTTGTAGCGGGACTTGGTCCAGATCGGCTGCGCCTTGAACGAGCAGCCGTCCGCCGAATGGATCGTGAGAGCGCCCAGCCTGCCCATCATGAAGGTCGAGCGCGCGGCGAGCCCGGCCCAGGCCTCGACGCTATCGCCAAAATGAATATCGCCGGCGACCGGATAGGTCGCGCCCCAGGACCCCATGCACCAGAATAGAGGGTCAATGACCTTGCCAGCGGCCGCCGCGGCGCTGTCGGCCATGCAGGCAAGACCCGCCGCCGGATTGCCGAACAATATGCCTTCGGGCTGGATGATCGCGCCGAGCGTCCCCGACTGCCAGGTCGGCAGAACCTCGGTGATCATCGCGACGTCGAACCCGTCATCTTCGATGCACGGCAGGTCGGTGAACATGTCGAGCATCTTCCAGACCGGGCTGATGTAGTAGTGCGCCTGCGCGAACATCTTGCGGGTGTTGGTGCCGTCGGAGATCGACGACTGGCTGCCCTGGAGCTTGCCGCCGGTCGGCATGAGATCGACGCCGAGCGCCATCATGCAGCCCGGCTCGGTCACGACATCGATCATGCGGTTCGGGCTCCAGAACGAAACCTTGACCCCGAACCAGAAGGTCGCACCCTTGCGGCAGGCGCAGAGCGGTTTGGAGGCCGACTGGGCGTCCAGTTCCTTGTCGAGCTTATCGTAGGAGCCCACCCGCACGCCCCCGATCGTGATCGGGAAGATGCAGTTCCAGCGCACCTTGGTGATCGGATTGAACACCGTGCCCGCCTCGCATTTGGAGGCATGCGCAGGCGTGGCGGGCGCGACGAGCGCCAGAGCGAGGGCCGCCGCGCCGGTGCGCAGCATCGAGATGAGCCGACTCATGGGATGGCCTTTCGTACGGGAGTGCGATCGGCGCGCACCTCTGTCAGCTCCAGCTTCTGGCCGACCTGCCGGACGATCACGGGCGCGACGGTGAGGCCCAACCGCTCCTTCACGCGCTCCTCGAGAATGAAGAGGGCGCGGCCGTGCTTCTCGCCAAGCGAGAGCGCATCGTCCTTTGCGTCCCCACCGCCGGTGAGGATGATCCAGTCGGTGAGCGCGGCGGTCTTCAGCGCCCAGCCCAGATCGCGGGGATGCACGACCACCAGCTTCTGCGGCAGCGACACATAGGTCAGCGGGTTGAAGGTGAAGCCCGCCGGATAGAGCAGCTTGCCGTCCGGCAGCCGGATTTCCTGATCGAGCGTGTAGAACGGCACAACGCTGCGAACCTGGGTCTGGCGCGCGACACCGAGCGTCGCGCCTTTCAATGCGCTCCAGCCCGAACGCGGTCCGAACTTTTCCGCCATATTGGGCGGCTGCTTTGCGGCGCGCGCCTCGATCTCGGCCATCGCGTCGGGCTCGGCGATCAGCCAGGTGCGCCCGATGGTCGATGTCTCGGCGTGGGCCACCCCCGCGACGATCAGCGCGCCGGCCAGACACCCGGCGATGAGCGTGGACTGGATGGCGACGACATGCCAGCCTTGGGGGACACGTCTATCGACCACGGCGGCGCTCCCTCCAGGGAACGGCAGGCGTGCGACTCTCGCCGCAGACCGCGCAGATGAACGCGGTGACGCCCAGGAACAGCGTGAGCCAGATCAGCGCCTGGCTGCCGCCGAGGTCGGGGGCCGACCAGAGCACCAGCGAAGACTGGAGGATCATCAGCAGATGCGTGCCGACCAGCAGGCGAATGGATGACGGACAAGGCGCGCCGGAGAAGATGCCGTTCATCGGCCCCACCTTTCGGCATGTCGGGCGAGGGCATTTGCCATCCTCGACGCGCGGTGCAGGAACCAAAGTCCTCCCCGCACAAGCGCGATCGGCGTCAGGACAATAATGGCCGCCCGCATGAACAGGGGCATTTCCGGGACGAGCAGGAACAGGCCGACGATGATCGAGGCCGCCGCCGCTTCGAGGCCCACGATCTGCCGAAAGCGCAGAGCCGCGATCCTCTCGTCCCGACCGGACGTATATTCCATGGCAAGCGCGGCGCGGGCCATGATCAGGAGCACGGCTTCATTCGAGCGATGCAGGCGTTCGACATAGGCTTCCTGCGTCTCGCCCGGCAGGCGCGGCGCCATCCCTGGACGGACCAAAAGATCCTCCGGCCGTTTTCCGGGACGAGGAGGGATTTCGTCGATCCCGCCGTCGATCTGCCGGGCAAGCCAGCGGATCATGTCGCCGACCAGCGGGCGGATCGACGACGGGTCGGGCGATCCGGAGAAGCTGCCGTTCATGCCCATCTGCGTGCCCTCCGCGTGACCAGCCAATTCGGGATGCTGTCGATGATGCGGGCGATGCCGATCGCCAGCGCGGCGCCGGTGAGTCCGGCACAGGCGATCAGCCCGGCCACGAGCGGCACGGGCACGCTGTCTGCGGCCCCGCACAACCCTAGGCCGGCATAGGCCAGGGCGGCGATGACCGGCCCGGTGAAGGTCAGCAGGAGAGCATGCCGCCGCCAGCGCTGGCGCTCGCTTTCCAGGATGGTCCATTGCGCATCGCGAACGGACGCGAGGAACCGGACCCGGTCGCCCAGTTCCCACTGGCAGCGGACCAGGTAGTCGTGAAGGGATTCGTCCGGCCTGCGCACGACGAGGGTCAGGCGCTCATTGCCGCCACTGGGCGGGAGTATGTCCAGCATCATCTTTTCCTCCTGAGTTTTGCGAGCAAGCGGCCCGCGGCCCCGGTCAGGCCGATGAGGATGAGCCCGGTCAGGAAACAGCCGCCGCCAACGATCGCCGCGCCGCGAAGAACGATGCCGGCGGGCTGTTCGAGCACCAGCCCGGCCGCGAGCACGAGCGATGCGATCATCACGGATTCGATGACCACCAGGCGGAAGCGCCAGCGCAATGCGTCGGCTTCCGCCCGTGCGGCGACGCGCGCCTCGATGATCCGCTCGATATCCTCATCCGGGCTCTCCACGAGCCGGAGTGGCAACTGGTCGGGGGAGGGGGAGCGCCGCGTCATGACAGCGCACTCCGCTTCAGCGGCGCTGCGTCATCGAAGGACGTGCCGATTATCCCGGCGGGATCGACGCCGGCGAGATCGCACACCGCTTCGAGCGGCGAGCGTCCGGCGCGGACCAGCGCCTCGAACGCGGCCACGTCTTCGGGCGCGGAGGTGTTGATCCAGTAGCTGAACGGATCGACGACGAGCCGGGCGATGCCGAGGCCAAGCGGGCTGTCGATGAAGACTTCCGAATAGTTCGGTTTGTTGTTGCGGACCGATTTCAGGAGGTCGAGGACGAAACCCGAATAGTCGAGGATCTTGTTTTCGACCGCCTTGTCATAGGTCGATCCCTGCAGGAGGAAGCGCGTCGCGGCATTTTCCAGGATCACCTGTCCCGTGCCGCCGAACAGCAGCAGATCGTTCATGCTCTGGAGAATGATGCCGAAGCTGCCGCGATATTTTCGGGCGCGGCGATAGCCCTGGCTGATCGCCTCGGCGAGGCGCGACAGGTCCTGGCCCTCTTCGCGGGTCATGAACTGCGCGGCTTCATCGCACAGCACGAAGCGGGGGCGATCACGGGCGGACAGGTAGAGTTCCTGCGTTACCGCGTTGATCACCACCATGACGACCACGTTGAACAGGTCAGGCATGGCCTTCAGGCGCTCGAGTTCGAGCACCACGAATTCATCGTTCGAGATGTCGAACGTGCTGGGACCGTTGAAATAATGGCCGTAGGCTCCGTCCGACCCGAAATCACGCAGGTTGAAGGCCAATTCGCGCGCCGTGGGCACGAGGTGGTCGACCCGGTCGAGATCGGAGACGGTGTTGGCCGGATAGGAGCCGAGCCATTCGCGCACCGCATCGATCCCGGCTTCCGCGCGGCCGCTCTCGATCGCCCATTGCACGGCGGACTTGAGCAGGTTCCATTCGGACGTCGTGACGGGCTTGCGCGTCCCGGCGTTGGCCATCTCCGCGACGATCGACACCGCCATCGAGATCGCGGACTCTCGATCGTCGCCGTCGAGAGCGAGCCCCAGGTCGAACGGATTGAGGACGAGATGCTCTTCGCCCAGATCGATGTAACGGCCCGAGCAGAGCGTGCAGAGTTTCTTGTAGCTGCCGCCGATGTCGATGATGCGGATGAGCGCGTTCTGCGCGAAATACTGCTGGCACAGGTTATTGAGCAGGAAGCTCTTGCCCGCGCCCGATTCCGCCGAGACGATGAAGTTGTAGTTGTTGATACGCGGATCGAAGAGGTCGAGCGTGATGAGCTGCCCCTTGCGGCCCGTATAGAGCAGCGCCGGCCGCCCGCCGCCCCGGAAATCGGTTTGGATCGGCGACATCAGCACGCCCGCGCGCACCGGCACGCGGAAATCGCGCTGCAGCATACCGATCGTGCGTCGCTCGGGGTACAGGCCGAAGGGCAGGCTTGCCGCCAGCAGGATCGGGTTGAGGTAGGATTCCTCCTGGACCATCCACGGCAGCGGTTCGCTCTCCCACAGCCGCTTGGCGCGCGCCGCCATCTCGCGGGCCTGATGGCGGTCGCGGCCAAACACCCACATGGTGGGGATTACCGAGACGAACCGGGTGTTTCCGGCCTCGTCCAGGATCCACCCGATCTCTTCGATCTGCTTGCCGACCTCGACCGCGAAGGACCCCGCCGCCTTCTGCGCCGAGAGAATCTGCGCGCGCTTGTGGATCTCGAAGGCCGAGTGATCGAAGAGGACATTGAGCGTATAGAGGAACGGCCCGCCGATCTGGTCGCTGTCCTCGGACGACCCGCGCATGCCGCCGGTGAGACGATTGGCACGTTCGGCGGTGATCCGCCGCGGCGGCGACTTGGGCGTCAGACAGCGCGCCACCTGGTTGCCCAGATATACTTCCGGCCCGTCGAAGCGGAGCGCCGGCCCGGCATCGATGATCTGGCGGCGCAGCGGCACGTCGGCGGTCTGGGTGAAGACGCCGGGCGCGGGCGCATGAACGCCGTTGAAAATGCGCCGGTAGAGCGAGATGATCTCGCTCGGCGCCATCGGGCGGATGCCGAGCTTGGCGAGCTGCTCCTCGATCTGGCGGCGCAGGTCGCTGTCCATCGGCGCGCGCGTCTTGACCGACAGGAATGCGCGGAAATCGCGGATCGGGATGCCATGCAGGGCCTTCAAGCCCATGGTGCCGGCGCGCAGATAGTCGAAGGTGCGCCGGGCCGAGGCCTGGATGAGCGGATCGGGCCGTGTCTTGAGGTCGAGAAAGGCGTCGAGCGCATCGTCGATCAGCGGGTCGGCGAAACTCTGGAGCTGGAGGATCGTGCCTTCGGGAAAATTGACGTTGAGCAGCCCCAGCAGCGCCTCATGGACATGGGCGAACATATAGGGGGAGGGGACCAGCTCCCAGCTATATCCCCAGCCGTCGTCGATGGTGAGGAATGCCTGTTCTTCCTCGACCCAGGCAGCGAGCGGCAGGAAGTCGGAATAGCTGTCGCGCTCGACGCTGCGGCGCAGCCGCGCCAGCGTCATGCCCGATTGATAGCTGGTCATGGCCGGGGGCCCACTTCATTCTGGCCATCGTCGAGGTGGTCCCGGACCTGTTCGAGCACGTTCACGCGGGACGCGGGCGAAACCGGGGCGACAAGATAGTCGCCGACCACCCATTGCGGGCGCTCGACCAGCGAATAGACATAGCGCGGCATGTAGAGCCGGTCGGGACGCTGCCGGTCGGCATAGGGCAGGATCAGCGTGCGGACCGAACGCGGGGGCTTGAGCATCGGCGTGACCGGCTGCTCGATCAGCCCCTGCAGCTCGCGATAGACGCTGTCGCGATAACCGGCGAAGGCGCCCGATGCCGCTTTGCCAGAGCCTGATCCGCCCGAACTGCGTGCGGACTTGCCGTCCTTGAGCAGTTTCCTGTCCCTGGTGACCGCCGGATCGGACTTCGATGCGACGCCCGCAACGGCATCGGCATAGGCTTTCTCAGGATGGATGCATTGGCCATGATCGTCGTTCTTGCAGCTGAACTTCTCGCTATAGGGCGACATGACCGAACCCAGCGTGGCGCAGCCGCTCAGCATGAAGGCGGCGCAGACCGGAAGAAGCCGGGAGAGGGCGCGCGATCGGCGCGCGGGCGATAGAGGCCGCATGGGCGATACTCCCTGTTGGATGAGGAGCCGGCGCATCAGAATTTGCTCCCGGCGGTCGGCTTGATTTCGAGGGTGACGCCCTCCTGAATCACGACCACGACGTCCTTCGCCGCGCCGACCTCGACGATCGGCCCCGCCTGACGCGCGAGATCGAGATAGAAATCCGTGAGCTTCTCGGACGATCGCGACAGGCCGCCGGCGATGCCGGCCTGTGCGGCGTCGCCCGCATCGAGCGTGCGCACCGAACCCAGCGCCGAGGTCGAGACGTCACCGACGGTGTTCTGGACCGTATCGGCGACCCCGGTGATGGTGCCGGCGATGAACGCGCGGGCGAGCGCAGCCCCGGCGCGGGTGACGACCTTGCCGGAGAGGCCCTTCTTGCCGTCGGCGTCGACGAAGAAGCCCTTGATGGGCTGGTCGACGACCGAGCGTTCGTCGAAATCGACGCAGGAGAGGCTGACCAACTGGACCTCGACCCGTTCCTTCGCGAGCGACCCGGTGGCGTTGCCGATGACGAAGCAGCCGGCGAGGTTGGCTTTGACGTCATTGGGCAGGACGGCGGGGGCTTGCACCCGCGCGATCAATGGTTCGGGATTGTTGGTCGCATCCCGGCTCGCCAGCGCATCGATCCCGGTGAGGAGCCGCGCCTTCATGAAACCAGGTGGCAAATAGATGGTCCGCGTCTTTTTTTTAGCGGCCTGTGCCCCATCGGCGGCCGCGACCGGGCTGGTCGCGGCGCCGATCGCGCCCACGGTCTTCTCGACCGGCGGGGCCGGAGGCGCGGGCGGCGCGGCAGGCGGTGAGGGCGGCTTCGCGACGGACGGATCGATGTCACCGGTCGCGGGCGGTTCGGGAAAATCGGGAACCGAGCCGGGTATTGCCGGAGGCAGATCGCCGTCGAGCGCATGGGGCGGCGTGCCGGCGCCGGGCACGACCTTGCCTTCCTCGATGGCGGTGACGCGATCGCCGAGCAATTGCTGTCCGTCGAGGATCTTCTGGAGGTCGCCGCGCAGCTTGACCTCGAGGCTGTCGCCGCGAAGCCCCGCGCCCATGTCGAGCTTCGAGCTGGGCGATGGCGCGGCCTGCTCGGTCTTGTTGCCGCTCGCCGTATAGAGGCCGAGCCCCAGCACGCCGATCGCGCCGGCGACGCCAAGCTGCCTTAAGCGCAGCTGCTGGCGTGCGGTCAGCGTTTGCCACCGCGTCTTGAGATCGAGCAGCGCGGGGCCGCGCGTATTCTCGCCAGAACGAGGGCGGTCCGCCTCATAGCCGTCGAGGTCGAGTTCCTCCGCGCGATCGTCAGGACCGCGCCCGCGGGGCCCGCGACCGCCGCGAGAGTCCCCGCCGCTCATTGCCCGGCTCCCCGGCGAACGACGATCAGCCGCGCGGCTTCCCCGGCCTCGATATTGCCCCGGTCGAGCGTGATCGCGAAGATGTTGGCGCCGAGCGCGCCGTCGAGAAAACCGCGTTCGTCGAGCTGCGCGCCGCCAGCGGCAGAGACCAGATATTCCGATGCCGAGAGGCCGGACCCGTCGATCTCGATCCGGCGTCGTTCCTCCAGCGTGGCGCCCGGCAGCGCCCGGAGCCGGATCGGACCTGATCGCGGCGCGACGCTGGTGAAGCTCGCCGGGATCCGGTCCTGGAGCATCGAGAGCGTGATCGAGACCGCCCGTTCTTCTTCGACCAGGGGCCCTAGCAGTTCCTCATTGGCGCGGGCGCGCTGGGGAGCACCGGGCTGGAGCAACACCGTCTGCGCCGGAATGTCCGACGGCTCGGCATAGAGCGCATAGACCGCGCCGTTGCAGGTGATGAAGAATTCGGACGGTACGGTGACGAAGCTGCGCGTCACCATCCCGGCATCGTCGATCTCGCGAACGAGGAACTTGATCCAGGCGTCCGATCCGGCACGCTCGACGGCGATCGCCTTTTCGGCCGAAAACCTGACGTCCTCGATTTCGCCGCCCGCGCAGACGACATGGTTGATGTCGCGATTGGACAGGCGAATGGTGCTGGTTTGATCGGGCAGCGCGGTGACGGTCTGCGCCATTGAGGGCAATGGCGTGGCCAGGAGGGCGAGCGCCAACGCCCGCTTAACGGGGGTTCGCATCGAAATTTTCCTCGGTAAGGGCGGTCAGCCAGAAACGGCCATTGTCGATCACGTAGCGAATCCGCAGATTGCCCCGGAATTTGCGGATCACGCCGCCGATCACCCGGACCTTCTCGACCGGCACGAGTATCTCGGTCCGGGCCCAGGTCACGGGCTGATCGGGACGGATGTAGGTCGCGATCGAGAGCGTGGGGTTGTTGGCCAGTTCGTCGAGCAGCCGGTTGAGGCTGTCGCGCAGGCTGTTGTAGGTGGACGGATGCGTGATGCTCAGCAGTTCCTGGAACTGCCGGTCGGCCGAGTAGGCTGAATAGGTTCCCGAAAGCGACACGACATTGCGAGTCATCGAGCGCAGATAGGCCTCGGACGGCTCGCCGCCCGTGACATAGAGGTCGCCGCCCGCGCCGAAGGGGACGATGACCGTCCGGGTGTTCTGGTTGGAGGTGTAGATCACCATGCCCAGCACCGCCGTGATACCGAACAGGCCGATGACGGCGAGCTTCAGCAGTCGGTTCTCCTCGAACAGGTTGCTCGCTCCCTGCAGGTAGCGGTGGATGCCATAGCTGCCGGGCTTGCCGATCAGCGGATCGCGTGGGGGTGTGTCGGGGGATTTGCGTCCGAACATGGCCCGCCTCACTCGTAGAACCGGGTCTGGGTCGGACCCGGATAGTTGGACCAGCGGACAAGCCCCCAGCGCCAGGCCATGTGCGGGATGAAGCCGCGCGGCTTGGTGCGGAGCCAGGGAACGAAAAGGAGAAGACCCGCGACGAGCGCCCAACCGAGCATCCCGCCCACGATCACGGCGACGAAGATCACCGTGATCACGAGCACGAACTCGTCCGATCCAAACCACAGGATCTGGACAGGTTTGTGCAGATATTGGGGTAGCCGCTCGTCCACGAGCCTTCTCCTCCTTGCGTCGTGACCTCCCTGCGAAGCTGGTTGAACTTCGGGGGTTGTCCCGCCAGTGCGCCTCATGCGCCCTGGCCCGTTGAGGTCCGCCGACCGCGCCCAGGCGCGGCGGCGGACCAATCCGTCAGATGACCATTCCGAATGTCTGGAGGATCGAGTCCGCCTTGATCAGGCAGACGGCCGCCACGATGGTCGGGATGCCGATCATGATGTTCGAGAAGAGCCTGCTCACGCCGAACAGGAAGGCCGCGACGCCGCCGACGAAGCCGAGCGGGCCTTTGACCCCTTGATTGACCACGATATCGTAGATGTCGTAGCCGAGGTCGCCGGCCGCCGGCGCCGAGAAGGCGTGAGCCCCACCGGCCCCGAGCAGCGCGAGCAGGGTTACGGGAATGCCGACATTGGCGATTGAGGCGGATTGTCTGCCGAGTGTTTTCAACATGCACTTGCTCCAGGGAAGATGGGCCGCTCCGGGGACTGCTTGCCGGCATCGATGAGGATCGCTGTCGGCCGACGGCGAGGCTGGACGGCCCGGTTCGGGTCCCGCCGCCGGCATTGGGATTTGCGCGGCAGCGGCAGGGCCGATGCACCGCGCGTTCGCGATGTGAGGAGCCGGAAGGCGATCAGCGGCCGGCATTGGCGAGCGCCTTCTTACCGTCGAGGAACGCCTCGATCTCGGCCTGCCGGAAACCGGAAATCATCTGTCCGTCCGCGATCAGGGTTGGCGTGCCGGTGATGCCGGTCTTGCCGACGATTCCTGCATGCGCCTCGACCCTGGCCTTACCTTCCGCGCATGTGCGCAAAGGCGTGGGCGCGGCTCCGGCGTAGATCGCCTTGAACGCCGCTTCCTTGTCCGGGGAGCAAAGGACATGCTCGGCCTTGGCGGCGGCCTCGGCGTGGATGCCGGAGACGAAGAAGATCAGGCGCCGTACCGGCTTGCCTTCGGCGGCCTTCGCCGCCCAGAAGCGCTCGAGCGCGCGGCAATAGGGACAATCGGGATCGGTGAATTCGACAACCGTGGGCGCGCCCGCCGGACCGATGGCGAGAGCCATGCCGGTGTCGATCCCGGCGAGTTTCTTCGCTGAAGCGGTGTTCTGCGCCAGCGCGGTGAGGTTCTGGCCGTTGCGGTCGTAGATTTCCGCGAACAGCAGATGTTCGCTGTCAGGCGCATAATAGATGATGCGGCCGCCTGCCGTCGCCTGATAGATCGGGCCCTTGACGGGCGCCGGCCCGAAATCCTCGAATTGCAGATTGACGAATGTCTGCCGCAATTCGCTTTCCGCGTCGCGCGCGGCGGCGGTAAGCGGATCGGCGGCTTGCGCGAACGCCGCGCCTTGAGCGGCAACCAACAGGGGGAGAGCGAGGGTTGTGGCCCCCAACTTACGGATGCGCATGCGAAGTCTCCTGAAGAGTGCTGGCGGGGCGGGAGAGCAGGCGCGCATCGATATGCGTGCCCGTTCCCACCGGGATGTGATCGGCGGTGACGGTTGCGGGCATCGGCTCCGTCCGGTTCGTCGCGGCGGCGCGCAGAACGAACCCATCGACCGTCGCCACCACGATGCGCGGCTGCTCGGCCACCGGCGCGACAACTGTCTGTCGGCCATGTCCGCCGGGTCCGGCACAGGCCGTCGTCGTGACGATCAGTGCGCCCAGGGCAGCCGTCATCGCTTTGGCAATCGGCATCATGCACGACTCCATGCTGGCGCCCCGCGCCATGGTTGATGAATACTTAATGGTCCGAAGTATCAGGTCCGATTCGACTTGAACCCTCGGAACACGATCTGAGTGATTTGAAACGAAGAGGATTGCAACAGGACCCGGCAGCGTAGTGCCTGAAATGGCGATATTAGCCGTAAATATGCGAACTTAGCCTTATAAACTCGCTTTCGGGATCACATGGCCTGATCCGGTGCCGGTTCGACAATGAAGTTCCTGAATGATCCGATGTGGAGGAAACGGGAAATTATCTGCCCATTGCGCGTCAGAAAATAAATATGCTCGCGCATCCGTTGCAAATGAGCAGAAATATTCCTCTAAAATCATCGGCATCTATTCTTGATGCCGACCGCTTCGCGATTCTACCTTCGCCGGATAACCCACAGAGCCCGACGGGCCGAACCGGGGAGGAAGGACATATGGCATCCGATGGAAAATTCGCCGACGTCGACCTGTCGATCTTCAAGGAACTCAAGAAGCTCTCCGGCGAGAAGATCAGGCAGGCGCGAAAGGCGCTCGGTTTGACGCAGCTGGAGGTCGCCACCGAAATGGGCGGAAGCCTGCGCTGGTATCGCGCGATCGAGTCCGGCGATCCGGGGATAAGGCTGGAGGATCATCTGATCGCACTGCTCCGGCTCGGTGCATCGACCGCGCATATCGCGCTGCCTGTCCTCTATGCGGGCCAACGCATGCGGTTCCCGCGGCAACTGATCCACGGCGACCTCGCCTACATCGAGCGCAAGTGCATCGAGGCGATCTCGGACGCGGTGATCACCGGGTTGAAACAGGACCTCTTGCCGGAATGGTCGCGGAACGACGGGAAGGACCGGTCATGAAAATTGACGGTCCGGTTCGGGCGTGACGCTGGGACAGGAGGAAAAGATGGCGATCTTTCATTTCCATGTGAATATCATCAGCCGCGGCGCTGGACGCAGCATCGTCGCGGCCGCGGCCTGGCAAAACAGCTGCCGGCTGTACGATGAGCGCTACGGCCGGTTTTCCAATTTCGCGAACAAGCGGGCGGTCGCCTGGTCGGCGCTGATACTGCCGTCCGGGGCCCCCGCGCAGTGGGAGGATCGCGAGTGTTTCTGGAACGCATTGGCAGCAGCCGAAATCCGCAAGGACGCGCAGCTCGCCAGGCAGTTCGACGTCGCGCTGCCCGATGAACTGGACCTGCCGGCGTCGATCGCGGTCCTGCGGCGTTTCGCCAGCGAGATATTTTGCGTCGCGGGTTTTGCCGCCGACCTGACGCTGATCGAGATGGGCGACACGCCCAGGGGCAAGCGCCACCATGGCTATCTGCTGATACCGACCCGTCCGATCGTTGACGGGCTGTTTGGCCAGAAACCGCGCGAATGGAACAGTCGCGGGAAGCTGCTCGACATCCGTGCCGCTTGGGCGAGGGTCCTGAACGATAAGTTCGCGGCGCTGGGATATGATGTCCGCGTCGATCATCGATCCAATGAAGAACGTGGCATTAAGGCGGCACCGGTTGCGCATATCGGCGTGGCCCGCAAGCGCATCGCGGCGCGCGCCCGGCAAACATCCTGACAACACCTTACGTTGATGAACATCGGTGGCTTTGCTCATCGCCGCTTCTGGCGCCGCACTCAATTCGCTTTAGCTGCCGTCGATTCCGATGCGTTCCCGATCGCCTTGTTGAGCGCGGCATAGCGGGTTGCGAGGCGCCCATTGCTGTCCGCCAGATCGCGCGACGCCTGCAGCATCGTCCGCTGGCTGTCGATGACGTCCAGCCAGGTGATGACCCCGCCCCGATAGCGCGCGGATGCCAGATCGAACGCGGCCCGCGCGCTGTCGAGCCGCGCGGCCAGCATCGCGTTCTGCTGCTGCTCGGCGGTATAGCCATTGAGCGCATCGTCGATCTCTTGCCAGGCCTGAAGCACGGTCTGCTGGTAGGAGACCGCCGCTTCCTTCTGCTCCAGCTCGCGAAGCTGGACGACGCGCTTGCGCCGCCCGCCATCGAACAGCGGCAGGCTGACGCTCGGCCCGATCGACCAGGCGCGGCTCGCCCAGTCGAACAGGTTCTCGGCTCGATAGGATTCGAGGTTGAACCCACCGCCGAGGCGGATGCTCGGATACATGTCCGCTTTGGCGACACCGATATTGGCAGTGACGCTGTGCAACCGGGCTTCTGCCGCGCGGATATCAGGCCGGCACAACGCGATCTCGGAGGGAAGGCCGAGCGCCAGATCGGGCAGCGCGGGCTTGCCGGCATCGGCCACCGGCTTCAGCAGATCGCCTAGGGCGCCGGGCCGTTCCCCCAGCAGCAGGGCGATCTGGTTGGCCTGCGCGGCTTCCTGGGCGAGCAGCGCGGGCAGTTGCGCCTCGATCCCCTGCAATTCGCTACGCTGGCGTTCGAGATCGAAGTGATTGTTAATCCCACCCGTGGTGCGGGCCGAGAGAAGATCGGTGCGTTCCTTGAGCGCCGTGATGTCCTCCCGCGCGAGCGCAATCTTGCGCTGGGTCGCGCGCAGATCGAAATAATTGCGCGCGACGTCGCTGGCAAGGCTGAGCCGGGCATGATCGAGCAGCGCGGCCTGCTGCGCGACGCCCGCATCGGCCGCCTCGAGCGACCGCCGGACCTTGCCCCAAAGGTCGAGCTCCCAGGAGGCGTCGAGCCCGGTCTGGTAGAGCGTGAACGGCTCGCTCAATAGCTTGACCAGGGCATCCCGATCAGAACCTGACGAGGAGCTCGATACCACGTTGAGCAGCCGCGTACTGGCGCCATGTTCGCTCTGGCGCTGGCGCGACACCTGCCCGCTGGCATTGATCTGCGGCAAGCCCTGCACCGCCGCGCTACCACGCTGGACGCGCGCCTGCGCGACGTGCAGCGCGGCGGTCTGGAGGTCCGGGCTCGCGGCGAAACCGCGGCGCACCAGTTCATCCAGCACGGGATCATTGAACGCCCGCCACCAATCGGCAGGCAATGTGGCGTCCGTGCCGATGGCCCCATGCAGGCTGGCGTCGCCGCTGCGCCAACTCGTCCAGTCGGCGGGCGCGGAGGGCGCCGGCTTCGTGAAGTTCGGTCCCATGGTGCAGCCGGCCAGGGCAAGTGCCATCAGGGAAGAAGCAATTGCCTGCCGGATCGGGATGCTAGATGCGGGCGGAATGAAGGGCATGGCGAAAGTCCAGTTCATCAGGCGAGGCGGTTGCGGAAGAGCCATGCGGCGAGCGGCAGGGTAATGGCTGCCACCACCAGCATCGGCACGAAGTCGAGGGCGACATCGGCGAAGACCGCGCCCTCAAGATAGATGCGGCGCACCATATCGATGCCGAAGCGCAGCGGATTGACGTAGGTGATGAGTTGGAGGATCTGCGGCATGTTGCGCACCGGCGTCAGCATGCCCGACAACAGCATCAACGGCATCACCAGCAGGAAGGTATAGAGCATCGCCTGCTGCATGGTGAGCGACAGGGCCGAGATCGACATGCCGATGCCGACACCCGCGGCCGTGAACGTGACGAGCCCCAGATAGAGCAGCCAGTAGGAACCGTTCATCGGAATCTCGAACCAGAAGCGGATGATGAGCAGGATGATGGTCGACTGGATGAGGCCGACGAGGATCGAGGGAATAGCCTTGCCGATCAGGATCTGCATCAGACCCAGCGGCGTCACCAGCAGCTGGTCGAACGTTCCCTGTTCGCGCTCGCGCGCGACGGACAGCGCCGACAGCAGCAGGGTCTGCAAAAAGCTCAGCGCCGCGATCATTGCGGGCATCAGCGTCCAGCGCGATTCCAGGTTCGGATTATACCAGGCCCGCCGCTCGACGGTGATCGGCGGGCTGCCGCCCAACGAGCGGCCATAATCGGCAACGATCGCGCCGATCTGGCCTGCCGCCGCCCCCGCCGTCGAACTGTTGCGGCCATCAAGGATGATCTGGATCGGCGCGGTATCGCCCACGGTCAACCGATGCTCGAAGTCGGACGGGATGCTGATCGCGAGCAGCACCTTGCCGCTGTCGATGAGGTCGCCGATCTGCGCGTTGGACGCGAGCGCCGCCTCGCGCCGGAACACGCCGGTGCCGTCGAGCCGCGCAAGCAATTCGGTGGAGGCGGCGCTACGGCTCTGGTCGACCACCGCATAGGGCACATGGGTCAGGTCGTAGGTCGCGCCATAACCGAACAGCAGGGCCTGCATGAGGGCCGGGGCGAACAGGATCGTGCGGTTGGCGGGATCCTTGACCAGCGCCAGTATCTCCTTGCGGACGAGCGCGAAGGTCTGGGCGAGCCAGGCGATGAAGTCGGCGCCGAGTGTCAGTCCAGCAACGCGCATCAGTCCAGCCTCTTGCGCAAGGTGCGCCCGGTGACGAAGGCCAGCAGGACGCCGTAGGCGGCGAGAATCGCGCAATTCTTGAGGACCATTGGCCAGATCGTCCCGGCGAGGAACAGCGATTTCACCAGCTCCATGAAGTGCGTTGCGGGCAGAAGCTGGCTGACGATCTGGATCACCAGCGGCACATTGCGCAGGTCGAAGACAAAGCCCGACAGCATCATCGCCGGCATGAAGCTCGCCAGCAGCGCCATCTGGCTGGCGGCGAACTGGTTACGGGTCGTTCCCGAGATGAACAGGCCGAGCAGCAGCGCGACGATCAGGTAGAGCAGCGAGGCGACAATGATGACGAGGAGCGAGCCGCGGATCGGCACCTCGAACAGGAAGCGCGCTGATATCAGGCAGACGCCCATATCGATCGCGCCGATCACCACATAGGGCGCAAGCTTGGAGAGCACGAGCTCCAGCGGGCGAACCGGGGTCACGAACAGCGATTCCAACGTGCCGCGCTCCCATTCCCGCGCAATCAGCAGCGAGGTGAGGAACGCGCCGATCAGGGTCATCACCAGCACGAGGAGGCCGGGCACCAGATACCAGGTGCTGACGCCCGCCTCGTTGAACCAGGTGCGCTGCACCAGCGTGATACCGCCTCCCGATCCGCTACCGGATCGATCCATTATATGGCGAGAGGCTGTCTGGATCCCGCCGTTCACATAGCCTTCGATTGCGGACGCTGTCGTCGAATCCGCGCCGTTGACGATAAGCTGTATCCGCGCATCGCCCGCGGCTCGGCGCTGGGAGAAATCGACCGGCACACGCACGATGCCCTCGACCTTATGCGCGCGGATCAGCCTGACGGCCTCGTCCATGCTCGCGGCTGCGACGGGCACGAGATAGGGTGAGCCGCCGATCCCCGCGACCGCTTCCTGAGCGGCGGGGGAGCGATCCTCCAGCACGATCGCGACCGGCGCATCCTTCACGTCGAAGGACAGGCCGTAGCCGAACAGCAAGATGAGCGCGAGCGGCAGCAGCAGACCGACGAACAGGTTGCTCTTGTCGCGCAGGAGCTGGCGCACTTCCTTGCGGGTCAGCGCGATCAGCCGCCTGTGGAAGCCTGAGGCGCTGCTCATGCGGCCACCTTCTCATTGGTTTGGCGGGCACGGTTCTGTTCGACGATGGCGATGAAAGCCTCGTTCATGTCGCTTGCGTCGTCGCCGGCCTGTTCGCGCACCTCGGCAGGCGTTCCGAGCGCGAGCAGTTCGCCGGCATCCTGGATGGCGATGCGGTCACAATATTCCGCTTCTTCCATGAAATGGGTGGTGATGATGATCGTGACGCCGCCCTGCGCCAGGCTGGTGATCGTGCGCCAGAAGGCGCGGCGCGCGAGCGGGTCGATGCCGCTGGTCGGCTCGTCGAGGAAGAGGATGTCGGGCTCGTGCAGCAGCCCCGCCGCCATGGCGAGCCGCTGCTTGTAACCGACCGGCAGGATGCCGCTCTGCGCCGACGCATCAAGATCGAACTGCGCGATCACCGCCTTGACCCGCTCGCGTTTCCGCTCGCCGCGCAGACCATAAGCGCCGGCGAAGAATTCGAGATTCTCCCTGACCGAGAGGTTGCCGTAGAGCGCGAACTTTTGGCTGACATAGCCGATCCGTGCCCGCGCCTTGGCGCGTGCCGTGCGCAGATCGACACCCGCCACCTCGAGATGACCGCTGGTCGCCGGGAGCAGGCCGCACAGCATGCGAAATGTGGTGGTCTTGCCCGCGCCATTGGGGCCGAGCAGCCCGAAGATCTCACCGCGCTGCACGTCGAAGGACGTGCTGGCAACGGCAGTGAAATCGCCGAACTTGCGGACGAGATCCCGCACGACGATCACTGGCCCGTCCCGTTCCCCGGCAGATGGCGACGCGGTTTCGGCCGTACCGTACCGATCCCCGTCTTCCTTGTTCGTGTTCGCATCATCGGCTGCTTGTGCCGGCTCGTTCTCATGCTCGCGCAACAGCAGCATGAAGGCGTCTTCGAGTTCGGCGTCGCGTGGCTAGACCCTTGTGTCGGACAGCAGGTCGGCCAGCGCTGCTTCGTCGCATTGCGGCCTGCGAATGAAATGAACGTCGCCGCCCTTGGGAACCGCATCGATGATCCGGTCCGGTGCATCGATCAGGCGGGCCTGGAGAACCCGCGCGGGCCGATCCGGCAAGGCGTCGGCCACATAACCGAGGCCTTCGGCCCTCTTTCGCAGCGCATCCGGCGGGCCGTCGGCCAGTATCCTGCCGTGATGGAAAACGAAAATCTGCCCGCAGCGCTCGGCTTCGTCCATGTAAGCGGTGCTGACGATGACGCTCAATTGCTCGTCGGCGATGAGCTGGTCGATGATCTTCCACAGGTCCCGGCGCGAGAGCGGATCGACCCCGACGCTCGGCTCGTCGAGCAGCAGCAGGTCGGGCGAGCGCACCAGCGTGCAGGCTAGCCCCAGCTTCTGCTTCATGCCGCCCGACAGCTTGCCCGCCGGCCGGTCGGTGAAGCGCGCCATGTCGGTCATCTCGAGCATCCGGCCGAAGCGCTCGCGGCGCACCTCCTGCGGCACGCCGTGGAGGTCGGCGTAGAGATCGAGATTTTCCTGGACGCTCAGATCCTCGTAGAGGCCGAAGCGCTGAGGCATATAGCTGATGCGGTTCTGCACCGATTGCGGATCGGCGCGCACGTCGATGCCCAGCACATTGAGGCTGCCCTCGTCGGGGCGCAGCAGCCCCGCCATCATTCGCATGAGCGTGGTCTTGCCCGCGCCGTCGGGACCGACGAAGGCGGTCAGCTCGCCCGCGCGGACGGTCAGCGAGATGTCGTCGATCGCATCGAACGGCTTGCCGTCGGGCGCATCGAAGCGTTTTCGCAAGCCCTCGATCGCGACCGTTATGTCGGGCTCGCTCACCGCGCCGCGCCGCCATTGCCGGTATTGATCCGCACCGTCACCGGCTGCCCAAGCCGCAGGCGGTTGGCCTTGTCCTCGACCTGCACCCGGACCTCATAGACGAGGCTGGTCCGCAGTTCCTCGGTTTCGACCGACTTGGGCGTGAATTCGGCGACCGACGAGATATAGCCGATCCTGCCGGGCACCGGTTGATCGGGCATGCTGTCGCTGACCACGCTCGCCGCCATGCCCGGCTTGATGCGGCCAAGGTCGGGCTGGTTCACATAGACCCGCACCCATTTGGGATCAGCGAGGGCGATGGCGAACACCGCCTTCTGCGGCGAGGCCATGTCGCCCGGTTCGAGCAGGCGCGAGCGCACCACCCCATCGACCGGCGCGCGCAGCACGCCCTGGTCGATCCGGTGCTGGAGCAGCGCGACCTGCGCCTGCGCCGCCTTCACCTGGGCTTCACCACCCGCGACATCTTCCGCCCGCGGGCCACGCCGGGCAAGGCGGAGCGCTTCGGCCTGTTCGCGCGCCCTTGCCCGCGCCGCCACTGCCGTCTTGCTGGCATGATCGACATCCTGCGCGCTGACCCCGCGCCCCTGGGTCGAGGCGGCAATGCCGCGAAGACGCGCGAGATCACCTTCCGCGCGCGCCGCCTCGGCTTCCACCGACGTCAGGCGCGCCTGGGCCTGGGCGATTTCCTCCGGCCGGGAGCCATTGCGCAGGCGCAGCAGATTCTGCCGCTGCACCTCGCCCTGGGCTTTGGCTTCCTCGGCCTGCAGGTTGAGCGACACGGTATCGAGCGTGGCCAGGATGCTTCCCGCCTTCACGCTGTCACCTTCCTCCGCCCGCACTTGTGCGATGCGGCCGCTGTCCTCGAACGCGAGCGAAACCTGCCGCACATCGACATTGCCCTGAAGGACAAGTTCGGTCTTGCCGGCATCTTTCCCGCCACACCCACTCAGCGCCAGTCCGGCCATGCCGAGGATACTAAGGGTGCGATTGTGCATGTGACGACTCCGGACGGTGAGGACTGCGGCGAAAAGAATGTTAGTCTAAATCGGATTTAATGTTCGACTTGTCCTACAATCTGATCCGGTTCAAGAGCAAATCATGAATGGCAAACCCCTCCGAGGCCCCCGGTCGGACGGTGCGGCGACCCGCGCGCGCATATTGGAAAGCGCTGGCACATTGTTCGCGTCGCAGGGGCTGGCCTCTACCACGAGCAAGGCGATCGCCGCGAAGGCGGAAGTCGACCTTGCCTCGATCAACTATCATTTCGGCAATCGCGATGGCCTCTACCGGGCCGTGCTGGTCGAGGCGCATCGACGGTTTGTACGGCTTGAGGAACTCGAGCGGATATCTGCAAGCCAGGTGATGCCCGAAGAAAAGCTTGGCACGCTGCTCGATGCCATCGTCGGCCGCCTCGCCGGGCCCTCGCATTGGAGTACTGCCGTGCTGGTTCGGGAACTTGCGGCGCCGTCCGCGCATTTTGCCGTCCTGCGCGACGAGGAAGCGCCGCCCAAGCTTCGCGTCGCGCTGCGGATATTGAGCGACGTGAGCGGGATACCCATCGGCGCGCCGGAACTGCTCTGCTGCCTGATCAGCGTGGCCGCGCCATGCGCCATGCTGCTGATCGCCGGCGATAACCTGCCCGCACCGGGCAGGGACATATTGCGGATCGATCGCCGGGCGCTGGCGGACCATTTGCATCGTTTCGCGCTCGCGGGCCTGAACGCTGCCGGGCAGGACTATCGCGCGCGCCATGAGGAAGACAATGCCCAATTGCCAGCCTGACATTCATCCGCGCCAATCCGGGCGGACAGCCGCATTTGTCTTTGGCTTCGTCTTCCTTCTGAAGGCAGTTCTTCGTCGGCTATGGCGAGAATCTGTTCGACTATGACCGCAATGCGACACGCCTCAGGATCGGCGTGGTATTGGCGCGGTAGCCTTGGCGTCCTAGCCTCGTGTAAGGCTATAAAGCACCGAGAGCCGACAAGTAGGCACTGGATTGCCCAAAAATGCGATCTTGGCCCCTTTGGGGACTTTCCGTGAAATGCTAACCTGACATTGCGTTGTGGTCTCCCCGCGCTGCCCGACGGGTCAGCGATCCATGCACTATTTCAATCAGAATGCTTCTGGCCGAGTGTGGCGCCCTTTTGCACCCTGTGGTCGCTGCATCGTCCGATCATCTCAGAGTTATCGGAAGAGGAGGGGGAAGGGAGAAAGCGCAAGCCGTGGAGAGATCGCTGCCGGTAGCTCCATTTCCCCAATCGCGCCTCTGGAGTCAGCAGACGGTCAGATTGGATGTTACCATGCCTGACCTGCTCGCGTTCTCCGACCTGAAGGCGAAGGGCATTCCTTTCACCCGGCAGCATGTAGCACGCCTGATCAAGCAAGGGCGGTTTCCCGCGCCGATAAAGTTGGGCGTCGGGACAAACCGCTGGATATCGTCCGAAATCGACGACTGGATCGATCTGCGTAAAGCCGATCGCGACGCATTATTGAAAGCGCGTGAGGCACGCGCCTAGGACCGCAGGGGCAATTCGCCCATCGCCAACGGTGTAGAACAGCCTCTGGCTGAACTCCGCGCGTTATCTGAACACGCGAATCGCCCGTACCCGCGGTGCATCCATGCGGGTGCCAGTCATGTCGTGACGGGATGCGGCCCCCGGGCATCAGCTGTGCCGGCACTTTTTTGAACATCCTGGAGCCGCGCATCACATGGAATCTGTAGCGCAGTTTGTAGCGCAAAACGCAAAAAGAGAAAATCACCTTGCGGCGATTTCCTTGCATACTATTGATTTCACTAGAGAATTTGGTGGACGCACTTGGGCTCGAACCAAGGACCCGCTGATTAAGAGTCAGCTGCTCTACCAACTGAGCTATGCGTCCATGCCCGGGATCGCGTTCGTCGTGCGAGCGCTATGCCGTTGCGGAAGGCGGCCAACTAGCATCGCTTCTGCTGGTTGCAAACCCCCTTCGCGCACTTTTTCAGAGGCGCGGGGACTTGCGGTTGTTGCGGTCGATCGACATCAGGATGCCGAGGCACATCAGCACCGTCATCTGCGCCGATCCGCCATAGCTGAACAGCGGCAGCGGAATGCCCACCACCGGTGCCAGGCCCATCACCATCGCGAGGTTGATCGCGACGTAGAAGAAGATCGTCGAGGCAAGCCCCGCCGCGGCGAGTTGCCCGAAACGGCTGCGGGCGCGCAACGCGACGTTGATGCCCCAACCGATCACCAGGAAGAAGGCGAGGATCAGCAGGCAACCGCCGACGAGGCCCCATTCCTCGGCCATCGTCGCGAAGGCGAAGTCGGTCTGACCCTCGGGCAGGTAATCGAGATGGCTCTGGGTGCCGTTGAGATAGCCCTTGCCGAAGATGCCGCCCGATCCGATCGCGATCTTCGACTGGCTGATGTGATAGCCCGCGCCCAGCGGATCGCTTTCGGGGTCGAGGAAGATCAGCACGCGATCGCGTTGGTAATCGTGGAGGAGGAAGTTGACCGCGAGCGGCGCGGCGATCGCAAACGCCAGCGCGCCGCCGATGAACAGCCGCAACGGCACCCCGGCGAGGAACATCACCGTCGCCCCGCTCGCGCAGATCATCAGCGCCGTTCCGAGATCGGGCTGGAGCATCACCAGCACCGCGGGAACGCCGATCAGCACCGCGGCGGGGACGAGTGAGGCATATCGGCGTGTTTCGTTGGGCGGCAGCATGTCGTAGAATTTCGCCATTGCCAGCACGATGCACGGCTTCATCAGCTCGGACGGCTGGAGCCGGATGGGGCCGAGATCGAGCCAACGCTGGCTGCCGCCGCGAACGGCGCCGAGCAGTTCGACGAGGATCAGCAGCACGACCAGCCCGACATAGGCCGGGAGCGCGCCCATGCTCCACACCTGTTCCCTGATCCGCGACATCACCATCGCGCCGACCAGGAAGACGATCAGCCGTATCCCCTGCGGGATCACCCACGGGCGCACGCTGCCGCCCGCGGCCGAATAGAGCATCATCAGGCCGAAGCCGCCGATCATCAGCGTGAGCAGGATGACCTTCCACGGCAATTGCGCAAGCGGTTCGGGGACGACGTCGAGCGGCCTCATCGCGCGTCCCCGCCGCTGCCCGCCTCAGGGGAGCCCGTTTCCGCGGGTGAATCGCCGGCGGCGGTGTTGGCGACGGCTTCCGCGCGGGCATCGGCCTGGGCGGTGGCCTGTTCGACCGCATCGGAGCTTGTCGGCGCGGCGGCGTCGAGTTCGGTGCCGGCGGGGATCAATTCGGCGTGTGCGGCGCGATAGGCGGCTTCCTGCGTCGCCATGCGGGTGCCGATATCGCCGCCCCAGGTCTTTTCCGCGACGTCGAGCGCGGTGATCGCGCGAGGGCGGTCGAACAGATAGGTGAAGACGTCGCGGGCGATCGCCGGTGCGTCGAGATTGCGGATGAGGTGGGCGTTGTGTTCGAGCACGATCGCCAGCGCATAGCGCGGATTGTCCGACGGCGCGAAGCTGATGAACAGCGCGTGGTCGCGCAGCTTGAAGGGAAGCGCGGCGTTGTTGAGCACCCCCGTCCGTCGCTCGGCCATCGTGATCCGCCGTACCTGCGCGGTGCCGGTCTTCGCCGAAACATCGATACCGGGAAGGTAAAGCCGTGCCGCACCGGCGGTGCCGCCGTCGTTGACCGCAGCGTACATCGCATCGCGCACGATCGCGAGATGCTGGGGGTCGAACGCAAGCCCGGGCGCAGCGCCGTGGGGCTGATCGATGATCATGCGCGGCACGACCTTGCGCCCCGAGCCGAGCCGAGCCGCCATCACCGCGAGCTGGAGCGGATTGGCAAGGACGTACCCCTGGCCGATCGAGGCGTTGATCGAATCGGCCACCGTCCATTTGGTGTGATATTTCTTCAGCTTCCAGGCGCTGTCGGGGACTGTGCCGTAACGCTGCGACGGGAAGGGTATATCGAATTCCTGCCCCATGCCCAGCATCCGGGCGGTGGGCGCGAACGCGTCGTACCCCAGATCTCGCGCCATCTGGAAGAAATAGACGTCGCAGCTTTGCGCGACCGCGCGGCGCATGTCGACATGGCCATGCCCGCCACGCCGCCAGCAATGGAACAGCCCGGTGCCGACCCGCAAGGCGCCGCCGCAAAACACTGTCTGTTCGGGCTTGATCCCCGCACGAAGCAGCGCCAGCGCATTCATCGGCTTGACGGTCGAGCCCGGAGGATAGAGCCCTTGCAGCACCTTGTTCATCAACGGAACGTGATCGTTTTCCGACAGCATGTTCCATTCAAGATGGCTGATCCCGTCCGAAAAGGCGTTGGGGTCGTACGACGGCATCGAACACATCGCGAGCACGTCGCCGGTCAGGCAATCGAGCACCACCGCCGAGCCCGAATTGGTGCCGAGCCGCCGCGCGGTATATTCCTGAAGGCCCGCATCGATCGTGAGGCGCACCGTCTCTCCGGGCTGGTCGGGCCGGGTCGCGAGTTGACGCACGAGCCGGCCGCGCGCCGTCACTTCCTCTCGCTTGGCGCCCGGTTTTCCGCGCAGCCGATCCTCTAGCGAACGCTCCAGCCCGTCCTTGCCGATCTTGAAGCCGGGGGTGACGAGCAGGGGATCCTTGGTCTTTTCGTATTCCTCGGCCGAGGCGGCGCCGACATAGCCGGTGAGATGCCCGACCGCGGGGCCGGCCGGATAGTTGCGGGCGAACCCTTGCGTCCGTGCGACGCCGGGTAGTTCGGGCATCCGCACGCTGACCGCGGCGTAGCGTTCCCAAGGCAGGTTCTCCGCCACCTGAACCGGCTGAAACCCCGCGGCCTGCTTCAGATCGGCCTGGATGCGATCCATGTCTTCGGGCGTGAGTGCGAGCAATTCCTGGAGGAGCGCCAGCGTGCGTTCCTTGTCTTCCAGCCGATCGGGGATGATGTCGACGCGGAAATCGGTGCGGTTATCGGCGATTGGATGACCGTTGCGATCGACGATCCAGCCCCGGCGCGGCGGGATCACCGTATTGTTGATGCGATTGCTTTCGGAAAGCAGTTGGTAATGCTCGTTCTCTGCGATCGACAGCCACGCCATCCGCCCGGCGAGGACGACGCCCATCGCGGCCTGCGCGCCGCCGAGCATCATCGCCCGCCGGCTGAAGCTGAAGTTCTGCTGCGCCTGGTTGATCGTGCGCGTCAGCTTGGTCATGCGCGCAGGCGAACGCGATCGAGCCGCCCGACAAATCGCGCGATCAGGGGAAACAGAAGGATCGACACCAGGATCTGCAACGCCAGGATCGTATCGACATGCGCCGCGATTGGCGAGGCCAGCGCGCGGCCCGCGAGCAGGACAAAGCCGATCGCCCCCGCCGCGATCAGCCAATCCTGCCAGAAATCACGGAAGACGAGGCGGATTTCGATCAACTCGATGACGAAGAAGCATATCGTCCACAACAGTATCGCGCTTCCGAAGGGCTGGCCGCTCAGCAGATCGTCGAACAGGCCGAGCAGCACCGGCGACCATATCTTGAGCGATTCGGGGCGTAGCAGCCGCCACGCCAGCAGCATCATCAGCCCGAACGGCGGCAATAGCCCGCCGGGGAAGATCACCGGGATGATCGTGACGAGCGATCCCAGCATCACCGATACGGCCGGGATGATCCAGGTGCGCGGCGAGACACGCCTCGCGTCCGGATCGACTCCCATAGGGACGATCGCGCTCATGGCGTCGGCGCCGGTGTTGGGGGCATGGCCCCGGCAGCGGGCGCGTTCTGCGAGGGCGGCAAGGGCGGCGGCAACGGGAAGAAGGCACGCTGGACCATCGCGACGTCGAGCGTGCCGGGTTGAGCGAACGGGCGGGCGATAGCACTGTCGCGCCCGACCCGCAGCACGCGCGCGACGGGAATATCGGGCGGGTAGATGCCCCCGGTGCCCGAGGACATCAGGACGTCGCCCGGCTTGGGCAACGGATCGCCCATGCTGACCGGCTTGATCTCGACCAATCCGTCGCCGCGGCCGGTCGCGATCGCGGGCAGGCCGTCGCGCGTGCGGCGCACGGGAACGACGCTGTCGGGATCGGTGATGAACAGGATGCGGGCGACATCCGGTCCGGCTTCGAGCACGCGCCCGATCAATCCTTCCGGCCCGCGCACGGGCTGGCCTTCGCGCACGCCCTGGCTGCGGCCCGCGTTGAGAAGGCCGAACCGCCGGGTGCTCGATGCCGATGAGCTGACGATCCGCGCCACCGCGACCGCGTCGCTCGTCCGTTCGCGCAGGGCCAGCAGCGTCTTGAGCCGACGATTGTCATAGGCGAGCGTTCGCGCGCGCATCAGCAACTCGCGATTGTCGGTGATCTGCTTCTTGAGCCGCCGGTTCTCGCTCACCGTGCCGAAATGATCGCCGATCGCTTGCGGAATCGAGACGAGGCCGCGCGTTACCGAGGAAAATGCCGTCGACACCGGCGCGGTCGCTTCCGCCGCCGCCATCCGCAGCGAGGCGAAGCCCGTCGGATCGATCGCCGAGACGACGAGCAGGATCGCACCGACGAGCGCGCCCGCGGCGGCGATCACATAGCCGAGGAAGAGACCGTATTGCGCCCGCCGTGAAAATCCCGGGCGCCGGTTCTTTGGCGGCGCCATGCCTCGTATCCCCCGTCCCGCTGGAACGATATCGATCAGGCGTTCACCAATACGCCGCGATAGACCGGGTCTTCAAGCGCGCGCCCAGTGCCCAGCGCGACGCAGGTGAGCGGTTCCTCCGCGATCGTCACCGGCAGGCCGGTCTCGTCGCGCAGCACCTCGTCGATGCCGTGGAGCAGCGCGCCGCCGCCGGTGAGCACGATGCCCTGATCGACGATGTCGGCGGCGAGTTCGGGCGCGGTATTCTCGAGCGCGATCCGCACGCCTTCGACGATCGTGCCGACCGGTTCGGAAAGCGCCTCGGCGATCTGGCCCTGGTTGATCTGGATTTCCTTGGGCACGCCGTTGACGAGATCGCGGCCTTTGATGTGGATCGTCTCGCCGATCCCGTCGTCGGGCGCCTTGGCGACGCCGACTTCCTGCTTGATCCGCTCGGCGGTGGCTTCGCCGATCAGAAGATTGTGGTTGCGGCGCACATAGCTGACGATCGCCTCATCCATCTTGTCGCCGCCGACGCGCACCGAAGTGGTGTAGGCAAGGCCGCGCAGGCTGAGCACCGCGACCTCGGTGGTGCCGCCGCCGATATCGACGACCATCGACCCGATCGGCTCGGTGACGGGCATGTCGGCGCCGATCGCTGCGGCCATCGGTTCCTCGATCAGGAAAACCTGGCTGGCACCCGCATTCTGCGCGGCATCGCGGATCGCGCGGCGCTCGACCGAAGTCGAGCCCGACGGCACGCAGATCACGATCTGCGGCCAGCGCATGAATTTGCGGCCGCCATGCACCTTGCGGATGAAATGCTTGATCATCTCCTCGGCGACGTCGATGTCGGCGATCACGCCGTCGCGCAGCGGGCGAATCGCCTGGATGCTGTCGGGGGTCTTGCCCATCATCAGCTTGGCGTCGTCACCAACTGCCTTGACCCGCTTGACGCCGTTCAGCGTTTCGATCGCGACCACCGACGGTTCGTTGAGCACGACGCCGCGCCCCCTCAAATACACCACGGTGTTCGCGGTGCCGAGGTCGATCGCCATATCGTGCGACATCATCTTGAAGAAGCGGGAGAAGAACATCGGTCGAGTTGGTCCGTCGCTGGCCGGGGTCAGTCCGGCGGTTCGCACAAGTGATCACGTCTGCCGCGCGAGCCTGGAAATCCACGCGCGGGCTCTGGGGTCGATGCGGCTCGCGGGACGCCGCCGCTTGGGCTAGGACGGGTGTCATGTCAATACGTCGCCTGCCCGAACATCTCGTCAACCGGATCGCCGCCGGTGAAGTGGTCGAACGCCCCGCCAGCGCGTTGAAGGAACTCGTCGAAAACGCGATCGATGCGGGGGCAACCCGGATTGCGGTAACGCTTGCTGCTGGCGGGATCGATCTGATCGATGTGGCCGATGACGGCTGTGGAATGGCGCCGGCCGAGATGCGCCTCGCGCTCGAACGCCATGCAACCTCCAAGTTGCCCGACGACGCGATCGATCGGGTGACGACGCTGGGCTTTCGCGGCGAGGCATTGCCCTCGATCGCGAGCGTCGCGCACGTCACGCTCGAAAGCCGGGTGCGCGGGGCCGAAGGCTGGCAGCTCGTGATCGACAACGGCCGGATTGCGAGCGAAGGACCGGCAGCGCTGCCGCCCGGCACGCGGGTGCGGGTCGAGCGGCTGTTCGAACGCGTGCCCGCGCGGCGCAAGTTCCTGCGCACCGCGCGCTCCGAATATGGCGCCTGTCTCGATGCGCTGCGGCGGCTGGCGATGGCGCGGCCCGATATCGCTTTCAGCCTCGAGCATGACGGGCGCCGGGTGTTCTCGGTCGCCGCGGTCGAGGGGCGGCCCGATCGGGTGGCCGCGCTTACCGATAGCGCGCTGGTCGACAATTGCGTCGCGATCGATCTCGATCGCGAGGGGCTCAGGCTGGGCGGGATCGCGAGCCTGCCGACCTTCAACCGCGGCGTCGCCGATCACCAATATCTGTTCGTCAACGGCCGGCCGGTGAAGGACCGGCTGCTCGCCGGGGCGGTGCGCGGCGCCTATGCCGAATTGCTCGCGCGCGATCGGCACGCGGTGGTGGCGTTGTTCCTCGATGTGCCTGCCGATGCGGTCGACGTGAACGTCCACCCGGCCAAGACCGAGGTGCGGTTCCGCGAGCCCGGCATGGTGCGCGGGCTGATCGTCAGCGGGCTCCGTCGTGCCCTCGATGCCGAGGGTTTCCGCAGTGTGCAGCGGCCGAGCGAGGCAGCGCTCGGCATGTGGCGGCCCGAACCGGCCGCGCCCCCGGCGCCGACCTTGTGGGGCGAGCAGGGCGGGGCGGCTGGCACCCCCGCGATGGTCGCCGATCGCCGATCGTCGTTTGCGCCGCCGCCGCAGGCGCGCGCCGAGCCGGCTTATGCGCCGCCGCCCGAATCGACGAGCTTCCCGCTCGGGGTCGCGCGCGGGCAGGTGGCCAAGACCTATATCGTCGCCGAGGCCGAGGACGGGCTGGTGATCGTCGATCAGCACGCCGCGCATGAACGGCTGGTGCTCGAACGGTTGCGGGCGGGTATGGCGGGGCAGGGCGTGTCGAGCCAGGCCTTGCTGCTGCCCGAGGTCGTCGAGATCGACGAAGCGGGGTGCGACCGGCTCGAGGCGCGCGCCGGGGAATTGGCGGAGCTGGGGCTTCAACTCGAACGGTTCGGCCCACGCGCGATGCTGGTGCGCGGCGTGCCGGGGCCCCTGGGGCAGAGCGACGTCCACGGCCTGATCGCCGATCTCGCCGACGAACTCGGCGCTTATGACGATGCGCTCAGCCTCAAGGAGCGGATCGATCACGTCGCCGCGACGATGGCGTGCCACGGTTCGGTGCGTGCGGGGCGCGTGCTGTCGGTCGCCGAGATGAACGCGCTGCTCCGCGAGATGGAGGCGACCCCGCATTCGGGCCAGTGCAACCACGGCCGCCCGACCTGGGTGAAGCTGGCGCACGGCGATATCGAGAAGCTGTTCGGGCGGCGCTGATTTTCCCTCTCCCATTTGGGAGTGGGAGGGTGAGGTCGATGCCCCGCACGCGTCTCGCCCTCACCAAGCTGCGCTAGCCGCTGGCGCGGCAAGCTTTGCTATCCTCTCCCGGTGGGAGAGGAATTCAGCTCGTCTCTCGCTCTTGCGGGTGATGCGGCACGAGGATCAGCGTGCGGCCCTCCACGCGCCACGAGGCCAGCCGCGACAGGAAATTCATACCCAGCACATTGGTGTCGCCGAACGCGGGCGAGGTCACCACCGGGAGATCGCGCGCGACGATCGTGCCGAAGCGCAATTCGGTGACGGTGGCCGCCCGGGCGGAGATCGAGCCGTTGGCAGTCTTGAGCACGATCGGGAACAGTTCGTCCTCTACTTTGATTCCGCTGGCCCCAACCGTATCGATCGAGAGCGCGGTGATCGTGGCCCCGCTGTCGATCAGCAATCGCCGCGGCACGCCGTTGATCGTCGCGCGCGCCCAGAAATGGCCATCGGGCGACATCCGGATGCGCACCTCGTCGCCCACCACCTGCTGATCGCCGATATCGAGCAGTTCGGCGACGCGCGCGAAATACGGGTCGAAGCGGCTGCGCTGATCGAGCACGATCAGCAAAACCCCCACCATCAGCAGCGTGATGGCGATGTTCACCGCGATGCGGATCGCGCGCACCCGCCGCGCGGCGAGCAGGACGACGAAGACGATCGCGAGGACGATATAAAGCGCGGGATGCGACGCCGGATCGGGGATCATGCCGCCAATCTAGAGACTATCCCGGCGAATTGAAGCGCGACCGTTCACGGCTTGCTCCATCACCACCGCGCTCGAACTGCGGCGCCTCGGCAAGGACTCTCTGTCTAGGGCATCGGCAGTGGGGGCGGTTGCGGTGCGGGATCGGGCACGTCGATATCGGGCCGGGGCGGATCGATCTCGGGCGGGGGCGCCGGCGGATTGACCGGAGGGGTCGGTTGCGGGGGCTGGGTAGCCATGTCGCTTCTCCTTGTCGCTTCCCAACGAAACAAGCTTGCTCCGGTTGCCTCTGGACCATGCGCGTATGGCTGCTATAGACGCCGCCGACCTCGCGCTGACCGATGCGGGCGTGGCGGAACTGGTAGACGCGCCGGATTTAGGTTCCGGTATCGCAAGATGTGGGGGTTCGAGTCCCTTCGCCCGCACCAGATTCGTCGTCCGAACGCGGCGCACATCCGATTCTTCCAAGCAAGGGCTTCGAGCGAATGCAGACTGTCGAGACGTTGAACGAGGGCCTGAAGCGCGCCTATACGTTGACCATCACCGCCAAGGACATCGACAAGCGCGTCGATGCCGAGGTCAAGCGCGTTGCCCCGCAGGTGCGCATGCCCGGCTTCCGCCCCGGCAAGGTGCCGACCAACCTCATCCGCCGGATGCACGGCGAGGCGCTGATGCAGGACGCGCTCAACAGCTCGATCCAGGAAGGCGTGCAAAAGGTGATCGCCGATCACAAGCTGCGCCCGGCGATGCAGCCGTCGGTCGAACTCGGCGACGGTTATGAGGCCGGCAAGGATGCCGAGATCAAGATCGCGCTCGAGGTGCTGCCCGATGTGCCCGCGCCCGCGATCGACGGGATCACGCTCGAACGGCTCACCGTGCCCGTCGACGACGCCGCGGTCGACGCGCAGCTCGAAAAGTTCGCGAGCCAGCAGAAGCGCTGGGACGACGCCGCCAAGACCCACAAGGCGAAGACGGGCGACCTCGTCGTGATGGATTTCGTCGGCAAGGTCGACGGCACGCCCTTCGACGGCGGCACCGGCGAGGATATGTCGGTCGAGATCGGCTCGGGCCGCCTCATCCCGGGCTTCGAGGACCAGATCGTCGGCGTCAAGGCGGGCGACGAGAAGACCATCGAGGTCACCTTCCCCGAGGATTACAATGCCGAGCATCTCCAGGGGAAGCCGGCCACGTTCGATCTGAAGATCAAGACCGTGCGCACCGCCAAGGATGCGGTGATCGACGAGGAACTCGCGACCTCGCTCGGGCTCGAAAGCCTCGATCAGTTGAAGGGGCTGCTCAAGGGCCAGATCGAGCAGGAGCACAACAACCTCACGCGCACGCATATGAAGCGCAAGCTGCTCGATCAGCTCGCCGCGGGCCACGATTTCCCGGTGCCGCCGTCGATGGTTGAGGCCGAGTTCCAGCAGATCTGGGCGCAGCTCGAGCATGAGGCGAGCCATGAGGAAGACCCCAAGGCCGCGCTCGCCGAAATGGAGGCCGAGCGTGACGAATATCATGCGATCGCCGAACGCCGCGTGCGCCTCGGCCTGCTGCTCTCCGAAATCGGCCAGGCCAACGGCGTCGAGGTGACGCAGCAGGAAATGAGCCGCCTGATCATGCAGGCCGCGCAGCAATACGGCCCCGAGGATCGCGAGCGCTTCATCCAGTACGTCCAGCAGGAGCCGATGGCCGCCGCCCAGCTCCGCGCGCCGCTGTATGAGGACAAGGTCGTCGATTTCCTGTTCGAGAAGGCCGATGTGACCGACCGTGACGTGACCCGCGAGGAAATCGAGGCCGCGATCGAATCGGAAGAGGGTTTCTCGACCGGCACCCACAGCCACGATCACGACAACCACAAGCCCGGCCAGAAGTCCGCGGCGAAGAAATCGGCGGCCAAGAAGTCCACCGCCGCCAAGCCCAAGGCCGAGGAGCCCGCGAAGAAGGCCCCGACCAAGGCGGCGCCGTCGAAGGACGACAAGCCCGCCAAGAAGCCCGCCGCCAAGGCGAAGGCCGAGGCGCCGGTAAAGGATGCTGCACCGAAGAAGGTGCCCGCGGCGAAGGCGGCGACCAAGGCGGAAGCGACCGAGAAAAAGCCGGCCGCCAAGAAGCCTGCCGCCAAGAAGGCACCGGCGAAAAAGTAAACGGGATCGTCATGCCGGACTTGTTCCGGCATCCGCGGTGGGGCAGGAATCGCGATTGCGGCGTCTGCCGCCCGTTGGGCCCCGGAATCGGCTCGGGGTGACGAAGGGGGCGACGTGACGGATCCGACCATCGCAGTCCTGCTGCCCTGCTACAACGAGGAAGCCGCGATTCGGCAGACGATCGCGGGTTTTCGCGCCGCACTGCCGCACGCGGCGATCTACGTTTACGACAACAACAGCCGCGACGGCACGGTGGCCGAGGCGCGCGCAGCGGGCGCGATCGTCCGCACCGAGCGGATGCAGGGCAAAGGCCATGTCGTGCGCCGCATGTTCGCCGACGTCGACGCCGACATCTACGTCATGGCCGATGGCGACGCGACCTATGATGCAGCCTCGGCGCCCACGCTGATCGCGCGCTTGCGCGACGAGCAACTCGACATGGTGGTCGGCAGCCGCGTCGGCGAGGCGGCGGAGGCATATCGGCGCGGACATCGCTTCGGAAACCGGCTGCTGACGGGGATGCTCGCGCGATTGTTCGGGCGAAGTTTCGGCGACATCCTGTCGGGCTATCGCGTGTTCTCGCGACGCTTCGTCAAGAGCTTCCCGGTGCTGTCGACCGGGTTCGAGATCGAAACCGAGATCAGCGTCCATGCGCTCGAACTCAAGATGCCCGTCGCCGAAATCGACACGCCCTATTTCGCGCGGCCTGAGGGCTCCGAATCGAAGCTCTCCACCTATGGCGACGGTCTGCGCATTCTGCGCACGATCGTCAGTCTCTACCGGATCGAACGGCCGATGCTGTTCTTCGGGGCGATCGGCATCCTGTTCGCGCTCGCCGCGGTGATCCTGGCGGCACCGCTGGCGGTGACGTACATGCATACGCATCTGGTGCCGCGCCTGCCCACCGCGATCCTCGCCACCGGGTTGATGATCCTCGCCTGCCTCAACGTCTTCGCCGGGCTGATCCTCGACACCGTCGTGCGCGGCCGGCGCGAGGTTCGCCGCCTCGCCTATCTCGCCCAACCGGCGCCGAAAGGCGGGGGTTGAACTCATTCGCGGCAGCGCCGATGTAGGCACTCCATAGGGGCATAAGGACCTGAGATTTTCCATGCACAATCCGTTTGAAACCGGCGATTTCGCAAATCCGCTCGCCCAGGCCGGCGTCGGCCTGCGCCAGACCAGCGCAGGGCTCGTGCCGATCGTGATCGAGCAGTCGAATCGCGGCGAGCGCAGCTTCGACATCTTTTCGCGGCTGCTGCGCGAGCGGATCGTGTTCGTGACCGGCGGCGTCGAGGACCAGATGGCCTCGCTCATCACCGCGCAGTTGCTCTTTCTGGAGTCCGAGAACCCCAAGAAGGACGTCTATATGTACATCAACTCGCCGGGCGGGGTCGTCACGGCGGGGATGGCGATCCACGATACGATGCAATATATCCGCCCGCGCGTCGGCACGGTGTGCATCGGCCAGGCCGCCTCGATGGGCAGCTTCCTGCTCGCGGCCGGCGAGCCCGGCATGCGCGTGGCGCTCAGCAACGCGCGGATCATGATCCACCAGCCCTCGGGCGGCGCGCAGGGTATGGCGAGCGATATCGAGATCCAGGCCCGGGAAATCCTGCGCATCCGTGCGCGGATGAACGAGCTCTACGCCAAATATACCGGCAAGCCGCTCGAGGAGATCGAGAAGGCGATGGATCGCGACAAGTTCATGTCGTCGGACGAAGCGAAGGAATTCGGCCTGATCGACGAGGTGTTCGACAAGCGGCCCGCACCCGCCGACGATGCGTCGGATGTGGCGAAGCTGCCGAGCGACAAGGCGTAACCGCGTATTTATGTGATTGTGGTAGGGAGCGTTGCCGGTTTAGAATACCGGCCGCTCGAACGCGCCCAGTAACTGGCGCAAGGATGGATTGAATGACGAAACTCAGCGGCGGCGATTCGAAAAGCACGCTCTATTGCTCGTTCTGCGGCAAATCGCAGCACGAGGTGCGCAAGCTGATCGCCGGGCCGACGGTGTTCATCTGCGATGAATGCGTCGAACTGTGCAACGACATCATCCGCGAGGAAACGAAGTCGGCGCTGGTCTCGAAGAAGGACGGCGGCGTCCCCACGCCGCAGGAAATCTGCGACGTGCTCGACGATTATGTGATCGGGCAGAAGCAGGCCAAGCGCGTGCTCTCGGTCGCGGTCCACAATCATTACAAGCGGCTCAACCACGGCGCCAAGGGGGCCGATGTCGAGCTTGCCAAGTCGAACATCCTGCTGGTCGGCCCCACCGGCTGCGGCAAGACGCTGCTCGCGCAGACGCTGGCGCGCATCCTCGATGTGCCGTTCACGATGGCCGATGCGACGACGCTGACGGAGGCGGGCTATGTCGGCGAGGATGTCGAAAACATCATCCTCAAGCTGCTCCAGGCGTCGGACTATAATGTCGAGCGGGCGCAGCGCGGGATCGTCTATATCGACGAGATCGACAAGATCAGCCGCAAGGCGGAGAATCCCTCGATCACCCGCGATGTATCGGGCGAGGGCGTCCAGCAGGCGCTGCTCAAGATGATGGAGGGCACGGTTGCCTCGGTTCCGCCGCAGGGCGGGCGCAAGCATCCACAGCAGGAATTCCTCCAGGTCGACACGACCAACATCCTGTTCATCTGCGGCGGCGCGTTTTCGGGGCTGGAAAAGATCATCGGCGATCGCCTGCAAGGCAAGTCGATCGGTTTCGGTGCCTATGTCGCGGCGCCCGAGGAGAAGCGCACCGGCGAGGTGCTGCGCCAGGTCGAGCCCGAGGATTTGCTCAAGTTCGGGCTGATTCCCGAATTCGTCGGGCGTCTGCCCGTCATCGCGACGCTCGAAGATCTCGATATCGATGCGCTGGTGAAGATCCTGACCGCACCCAAGAACGCGCTGGTCAAACAGTATCAGAAGCTGTTCGACATGGAGGAAGTGGGGCTCGGCTTCACCGACGACGCGCTGGTGATGGTCGCCAAGAAGGCGATCGACCGCAAGACCGGCGCGCGCGGGTTGCGCTCGATCCTCGAGGGCATCCTGCTCGATACGATGTTCGAGCTGCCGGGCATGGACGGCGTCGACGAGGTGATGATCGACAAGGACGTGATCGAAGGCCGCAAGGAACCGATCCGCGTCTATGCCAAGAAGGAAAAGGCCGGCGACGCCGCCTGACGGAGCGTTACCGAACGAGAGATGGGGAGGGCGTCGATCTCACGGGATCGGCGCCCTTCGCATGTCAATCGATGATCCGCCCCACCCGCACGAGCAATCCGCTGGGATCGCTCACGGCGAACTCGTAGGTTCCCCAGGGTTTTCGGGCGGGCGTGCCTTGTTCGATGATTCGATCGCGGACGCGCTCCGCTATCGCATCGACGTCCTCGACATAGAGGTAGAGCCCAAACGGGTTGTCCTCGATAGTCTTCGGCCAGCCTGGTGCCCGGGTAAGGTGCAGGTGCCAGCCGCGGCCGTCGGCAAGAATACGATAATGGTCGTAATCGCTGACCACGTCGAAGCCGAGCTTTCGATAGAAGGCTTCGCTGGCGTCGATGTCGCTGGTCGGCACGATTGCGACTGCCTGGTGTGTGTCGCCCATGAATGTGCTCCCGATGGCCTGTTCCGAAGCGCATCATGCCGATCGCAGCTTGGCTGAGCGAGACAGAAAGCGCAGGCTATGCGGGGTTTTCGGACAATGACGGGCAGAAGTCCGGGAGATGGATCGGCGCGCGTCTTCCCCGGTGATGCCGATGCTATAGGGTCGATATCATGCAGGGACGGCCGCAGAATTCGGACCCACGTGTTCGACACACGCGCGATGCGGTGATCGGGGCGCTCGTGCATCTCGCTTTCGAACGGCGATATGATGCGATCCGTGTCGCCGACCTCATCGCTGCCGCGGGTGTCGGGCGCGCGACTTTCTACGAGCATTTCCATAGCAAGGACGATGTGCTTCTCGCGGCGATGGAGCCGATATTGGTTCCATTGGCCAACGCGGCTTCGGGACGTGCGGCGAAAGATCATGTCCGAATGATGCTCACCCATATCTGGGAGAAACGTGCGATCGGCAGGATCATTCTCGATTCGAGGGCGAGCGCGAGGATCCATCGCGCGCTTGCGGCGATGATCGAGGATCGGGCCAATCGGGGAGAAAACGGCGAGGGCTCGATCTCGATCGAGGCGGCCGGCGCAGCGGCCGCGCAGCTCGCCATGCTGCGGCACTGGGTGGCGGGCGGGGCGCCTTGCTCTCCCGACGTTCTGGCCGATCGGATGATGCGCTGTTTGGTGCTGCTTCAGCGTACGACCTGACTACGCCTTCACCCGATCGCTTTCGCCAGCCCCTTCGACAGTTGCAACGCGCCGTTCAATCGGCTCTTGGGATCGTTCCACGCCTTGGTGATCACGAGCTTGCTGTCGGGGCGCAGCTTGGCGACGCCGTCGAGCCGCGCGACATAACCGAGCAGTCCTTCGATATTGGGCGGCCGATCGTCGTGGAACGAGACGAGCGCGCCACGCGGGCCGAGTTCGATACGCGCGATGCACGCCTTCTTGGCGTTGAGCTTGATCTCGATCAGCCGGATCAGATTCTCGGTGGGATCGGGAAGTCTGCCGAACCGATCGATCAGTTCGGCGGCGAAGGCTTCCAGACCGGCCTTGTCCTCGACCTCGTTCAGGCGGCGATAGAGGCCCATGCGCAGATCGAGATCGGGGACGTAATCGTCGGGGATCAGGATCGGCGCGTCGACCGTGATCTGCGGCGAGAAATCGCGCGGCCGATCGAGCGTGCCGCCGGCCTTTGCCTCCAGGATCGCTTCTTCGAGCATCGATTGATAGAGTTCGTAGCCGACTTCCTTGATATGCCCCGATTGCTCGTCGCCGAGCAGATTGCCCGCGCCGCGAATGTCGAGATCGTAGCTGGCGAGTTGGAACCCCGCCCCGAGATTGTCGAGATCGCTGAGCACCTTGAGCCGCTTTTCCGCGCCTTCGGTCATCAGCCGATCGGGGGTGGTGGTCAGATAGGCATAAGCGCGTGTCTTGGCGCGGCCGACGCGACCACGGAGCTGATAGAGTTGCGCCATGCCGAAGCGGTCGGCGCGATTGATGATCATCGTGTTGGCGGAAGGGATATCGAGCCCGCTTTCGACGATCGTGGTCGAGACGAGCACTTCATAATGCCGGTCGTAGAAGGCGGACATGCGTTCCTCGACCTGGCTCGGCGCCATTTGACCGTGCGCGACGACATAGCGCACCTCGGGCACCGTTTCGCGCAGGAATTCCTCGATATCAGGCAGGTCGGCGATGCGCGGGGTGACGATGAAGCTCTGCCCGCCGCGATAATGTTCGCGCAGCAATGCCTCGCGGATCACCACCGGATCCCAGGGCATGACATAAGTGCGCACCGCGAGGCGATCGACCGGCGGCGTCTGGATCACCGACAATTCGCGCAAGCCCGACATCGCCATCTGGAGCGTGCGCGGGATCGGCGTCGCGGTGAGCGTGAGGACGTGGACGTCGTTCTTGAGTGCCTTCAATCGCTCCTTGTGGGTGACGCCGAAGCGCTGCTCCTCGTCGACCACGACGAGCCCCAGGCGCTTGAACTCGACCGACTTGGCGAGCACGGCGTGAGTGCCGATGACGATATCGATCGTGCCGTCGGCAACGCCCTCGCGCGTCGCTTTCGCCTCATTGCCCGGGACCAGCCGCGAGAGCCGGCCGATCTTTAACGGCAATCCTTCAAATCGTTCGGTAAAGTTCTGATAATGTTGGCGCGCGAGCAAGGTCGTCGGGCAGACGATCGCGACCTGCAATCCCGCCATCGCGGCGACGAAGGCGGCGCGTAGCGCGACCTCGGTCTTGCCGAAGCCGACATCGCCGACGATCAGCCGATCCATCGGCCTGCCCGCGCCGAGATCGGCGAGAACGTCGGCGATCGCGCGATCCTGATCGTCGGTTTCGGCGAAGGGGAAGCGATCGACGAAGGTGGCATAGCCCTGCGCATCGGGTTCGGCGACCTCGCCCGGGCGCAACGCGCGTTCGGCGGCGACGGCGATCAACTCGCCGGCGATCTCGCGGATGCGCTCCTTCATCCGCGATTTGCGGCGCTGCCATGCCTCGCCGCCGAGGCGATCGAGGCCCGCGCCTTCCTCGCCCGATCCGTAGCGCGACAGGACGTCGATATTCTCGACGGGCACGTACAGCTTGTCGCCGCCGGCATATTCGAGCGCGACGCAATCGTGCGGGCTGCTGCCCACCGGGATCGAGGTCAGCCCTTCATAACGTCCGATGCCGTGATCGAGATGGACGACGAGATCGCCGGGCGAAAGCGTCGCCAGTTCGGCCAGAAAGGCATCGGCGGACTTGCGGCGCCGGGCGCGGCGCACGAGGCGGTCGCCGAGCATGTCCTGTTCGGTGAGCAAGGCGACATCGGGGGCGGTGAAACCGTGATCGAGCGGCAGCACGATCAGCGCGACGTGGCTTTCGGCCTTGCCGAGTGCTTCCTGCCAGCTATCGGCTTGCCGCACGGACTTGAGACCGTGATCGGCAAGTAATCCTGAGAGTCGCTCGCGGGCACCGATCGAATAACTGGCGAGAACGACTTTTTCCCCGTCTTTCCGAAGATTGCCGACGTGTTTGACCACCGCTTCGTAGATATTTCCGCCGCTCGCCCGCTCGGGGCCGAAGTCACGCGCGCCGTCGACCGCGAAGTCAAGCACGCTCGCGCTCTCCGGTTCGTGGAAGGGCGTGGCGAGATGGGCGCGTGAGGCCTCGATGCCTGCGGCCATCTCGTCGGCGGTCAGATAGAGCGCGTCGGCGGGAAGCGGGCGATAGCTGCCCGGATCGCTCGATTGCGCGCGAACGCGGTTGGCGTGGTAATCGGCGATCGCCTCGAATCGCGCCTCGTTGGCGGCGGCGACGCCGATATCGCGCACGATTACCGCGCCGGTGCCGAGATGGTCGAACAGCGTCGCCATCTTGTCTTCGAACAGCGGCAGCCAGTGCTCCATTCCCGCGAGACGGCGCCCGTCCGAAATCGCCTGATAGAGCGGGTCGCCGGTCGCGGTCGCGCCGAAGCGCTCGCGGTAGCGGCTGCGGAAGCGCTTGATGCTGTCCTCATCGAGCAGGGCTTCGGAGGCGGGCAATAGCGTGAAGCCGTCGATGCGACCGGTGGTGCGCTGGTCGCCCGGATCGAAGGTGCGCACGCTCTCGATCTCGTCGCCGAAGAAATCGAGTCGCAGTGCGTGTTCCTCGCCGCTCGGAAACAGATCGACCAGCCCGCCGCGCACGGCGAACTCGCCCGAATCGGCAACCGTCTCGACATGGACATAGCCGTTCGCCTGCAACCGTTCGGCGAGCCGGTTGCGGCCGATCCTCTCGCCCGGTGCGAGCTTCGCCACGAGTTGGCGGATGCGGAACGGCGTCAGCGTGCGCTGGCCGACGGCGTTCGCGGTGGTGACCATCAGTTGCGGCGCGCCGGCGGGCTGCTGGAGCCGGTGGAGCGCGGCGAGCCGCTCCGCCATCACCCGGAGCGTGGGCGAGGCGCGGTCGTAGGGCAGGCAATCCCATGCGGGATAGGAGAAAACGTCGAGTTCGGGCGCGAACCAGGCCGCGGTTGCGGCCACCGCGCGCATGTCCACCTCGTCGGCGGCGATGAAGATCGCGCGCTTGTCCGCTGCGCGCGCGAGATCGGCGAGCAGCCAGGGCATGAAACCGGCGGGGACGCCGGACAGGGTCAGGGGCTGCTTGGCGGAAAGGATACGGGAGAGATCGGGCATTTGCTTCTCGTCATGCCGGACTTGTTCCGGCATCCAACATGCCGCGTAAGCCGAAAGGTAAGGTGCAAGCGGAGAGTTGGACCCCGGAACAAGTCCGGGGTGGCTAATAGCTATTCAGCCACTTGCACGTAGCCGACAGCTTTCATCTGCGTCATCATCGGTCCCCGGAAATGCGCCGGCACCGCGATCGAGCCGATCGCCCATCCCATGATATCGACATCCTGTTCTTCGAGCAGCGTCTCGAACCACGCGATCTGATCGTCGCTCCAATCCGCCGCATGCGCATCGAAGAAGCCGCCGATCAGCAGATCGGCCTCCTTGGTGCCGCGGTGCCAGGCGCGGAAGCGCAGGCGTTTGAGCCGGTGTTCTCGATCCATCTCGGTTCCATAGGCAATCGGCCGGCGGGCGCTGGCGGCGGCCGTCGGCTCAGGGTAGAGCGTGGAGATAGTCATGCGGCCCGAAATCCTCAATCCACTGTTCGCAGAGATCACCGCGCTCAAAGGCGTGGGGCCAGGGCTCGCCAAGCCGCTCGACCGGCTCGGGATCGCGCGGGTGGTGGACGCAGCGTTCCACTTGCCGACCGGTTTCGTCGATCGGCTGCCGCGCGAGAAACTCGATCAGGCCGATGTCGGCCGCACGATCGCGATCACGCTGACCGCGGTCGATTACCGCCAGAGCGCCGGACGCGGGCCGACGCGCGTCCACGCGACCGATGCATCGGGCAATTACATGAGCCTCGTCTATTTCGGCGGCAGTTCGGGCTGGGTGAAGAAGCTGCTGCCCTTGAGCGAGCCGCGCCGCGTATCGGGACGGCTGGAGCAATATGGGCAGGAGTTGCAGATCGTCCATCCGGACTATGTGCTGACGCCCGAGGAAGCCGCCGACCAGCCCGAGCGCGAGGCGATTTACCCGTTATCGGAAGGGTTGACCGCAAAGCGGATGGGGCAACTCGCGCGTGCGGCGGTGGAGCGAGCGCCCACGCTTCCCGAATGGATCGAGCCGGGACTGAAAGCGCGGCACGGCTGGCCTGATTGGCGCGAGGCGCTGGCACGGATCCACGCCGACCCTTCCGACGCCAAAGCGCGCGAGCGACTCGCCTATGACGAGGTGTTCGCCAACCAGCTCGCACTGATGCTCGTGCGCGCGGCGTCGCGCGGGCGCAAGGGCAGGGCGTTGGTCGGCGATGGGCGGCTGAGCGCCAGGCTCGCCTTGCCCTATGCGCCGACAGGCGCGCAGGCGCGGTCGATCACCGAGATCCAGGGCGATATGGCGCAGACGCAGCCTATGCTGCGGCTGCTCCAGGGCGATGTCGGATCGGGCAAGACCCTGGTCGCGGCGTGCGCGATACTGACCGCGGTCGAGGCCGGCGCACAGGCCGCGTTCCTCGCGCCGACGGAAATCCTGGCACGCCAGCATTATGAAACGCTGCGGTCACTGCTCGCCGGGGTGCCGGTCAACCTTGCGATCCTGACCGGGCGCGACAAGGGCCGCGCGCGCGAAGCGACGCTGATGGGGCTCGCCGACGGCTCGATCGATGTATTGATCGGCACCCACGCGATCTTCCAGCAGGCGGTGACGTACAAGGCGTTGGGGCTGGTGGTGGTCGACGAGCAGCACCGCTTTGGGGTCGCGCAGCGCATGCTGCTGACGCAAAAGGCCGAACATCCGCCGCACCTGCTGGCGATGACCGCGACGCCGATCCCCCGCACCCTGACGCTGACCCAATATGGCGAGATGGACCAGAGCCGCCTCGACGAGATGCCGCCGGGGCGCCAGCCGATCGAGACGCGGGTGATCGCCGAGGACCGGCTCGGCGATGTCGTCGACGCGCTCGGCCGGCACCTCGATGCTGGCGGGCAGGCCTATTGGGTGTGTCCGTTGGTCGAAGAGAGCGAGAAATCAGACCTCGCCGCCGCCGAGGACCGCGCGGCAACACTGCACGCGCGCTTCGGCGACAAGGTCGGGCTGATCCACGGCCGGATGAAGGGGCCGGAAAAGGATGCGGTGATGGAAGCGTTCGCGGGCGGACGGACTGGCGTCCTCGTCGCGACGACGGTGATCGAGGTCGGGGTCGATGTGCCCAATGCGACGCTGATCGTGATCGAACATGCCGACCGTTTCGGGCTCGCCCAGCTTCATCAGTTGCGCGGGCGCGTGGGCCGGGGGAGCGGTGCATCGAACTGCTTGCTGATCCGCGGCAGCCAGTTGGGCGAGACGGCGCGCGCGCGGCTCGCGCTGCTGCGCGAAACCAACGACGGCTTCCGCATCGCCGAGGAGGATTTGCGGTTGCGCGGGGGCGGCGAACTGCTCGGCACGCGGCAATCGGGCGAGGCGGCGTTTCGGCTCGCGAGCGTGGAGATGCTGGGCACGTTCCTGCCGATCGCGACCGATGACGCGCGGCTGCTGATCGATCGCGACGGCGGGCTCGCCGGAGAGCGCGGGCAGGCCGCCCGCATCGCGCTCTATCTGTTCGAGCGCGATGCGGGGGTGGGATTGCTGCGATCGGGGTAGACGTTCGCCCTCACCCTTCCGGCGCTGCGCGCCTCCCTCCCTCTCCCGCTGGGAGAGGGAAGGGTGAGGGTGTCGGACCTTACCAGATCCGTACGCGCTGCTCGGGCGTGAGGTACATTTTCTCGCCGGGCTTGACGTCGAACGCCTTGTACCAGGGATCGAGGTTGCGCACCGTCGCCGCACGCTGCTCGCCGGGCGAGTGCGGGTTGGCGAGGAGCTGCGAGCGCAGCGCGGGCTCGCGATATTTGGTGCGCCATACCTGCGCCCAGCCTTCATAGAAGCGCTGGTCGCCGGTCGTGCCGTCGATCACCGGCGCGGGCTTGCCGCCCAGCGAACGATGATAGGCGTCGAGCGACACCGTGAGGCCAGCGAGATCGGCGATATTCTCGCCCAGCGTCAGCCCGCCCTTGATGTGCAGCCCCGGCAGCGGTTCATAGGCGTCATATTGCGCGACGAGCTTGTCGGTGAACGCCTTGAAGCGCGTCACGTCCTGCGGGGTCCACCAGTCGGTGAGCGCGCCGTTCTTGTCATACTTGCGGCCCTGATCGTCGAAATGGTGGCTCAGTTCGTGCCCGATGACCGCGCCGATGCCGCCGTAGTTCACCGCCGGATCGGCTTTGGGATCGAAGAAGGGCGGCTGGAGGATCGCGGCCGGAAAGACGATCTCGTTCATCGTCGGGTTGGCGTAGGCGTTGATCGTCATCGGCGTCATGAACCATTCGCCGCGATCGATCGGCCCACCGAGTTGGTTGAGCTTGCGTTGATATTCGAACGCGTTCGATCGCGCGATGTTGCCGACGAGGTCATCACGCTTGATCTGGAGCGCCGAATAATCGCGCCAGGTGTCGGGATAGCCGATCTTCGGGGTGAAGGCGGCGAGCTTTTCGTGCGCCTTGGCCTTGGTCTCGGGCGCCATCCAGTCGAGCTTGTCGATCCGCGCGCCCATCGCCGCGATGATGTTCTTGACGAGCTGGTCGGCCGCCGCCTTGGCCTCGGGCGGGAAATATTTGGCGACATAGACCTTGCCGATCTCCTCACCCATATTCTCGCTGACGGCGGAGACGCCACGCTTCCAGCGCGCCTGCTGCTCGGGCGTGCCCGACAGCACGGTGCCGTAGAAGGCGAAATCGGCTTCGTCGAACGGTTTCGAGAGATAAGACGCGTAGGCGCTCAGCACCTTGAGCATCGCATAATCCTTGAGCGCCGCGAGCGGCGCCGCGGCGAACGCCTTGGCCTCGCCCGAAAACGCGCTGGGCTGGCCCACCAGATATTCGGCCTGGCCCGCGACGCCCGCCGCATCGAAATAGGAGCCCCAAGGGAAGTCACCCGCCTGGCCGGTGAAATCGGTGGGCTTCCAGATATTGTAATTGAGGTCCGCGTCGCGGGTCTTCACATTGTCCCAGTGCGCGGTCGCGAGCGCCTTTTCAAAATCGAACACCGCGTTTGCGCGTGCCTCGGCATTGCTCTCACCGGCGAGCGTCAGCATCTTGGCGAGATACGCCTTGTAGGCGGTGCGCGTCTGATCGAGCTTGGGATCGGCCTTCAGATAATAATCGCGGTCGGGCATGCCGAGGCCCGATTGGTACATGGTGACGATGTAGCGATCGGGATGCTTGTCGTCCTGGCCCACGCGCAGGCTGAACAGGTCGCCGACCCCGACGCGCGACAGCTTGCCCATCTCGGTGGCGAGCGCGTTCTTGTCGTTCACCGCCTTGATCTCGGCGAGCCAGGGCTTGATCGGTTCGGCGCCCTTCGCGTTCACCGCGGCCTCGTCCATGAAGCTTGCGTAGAAATCGCCGATCTTCGTGCCGGACTGCTGCTCGGCCGCCTCCAGAATGCCGCGCGTACGCTCGAGCGAAAGATCCTGGAGTGCATGGAACATGCCGTAGCTCGAACGGTCGGCGGGGATCGTCGTCTTCGCCTGCCACGTGCCGTTGACATAGCTGTAGAAATCGTCGCCCGGCTTCACATTCGTGTCCATGCCGCCCTGATCGATGCCGAACGCGCCAAGCTGGGCTTCGTCGGCCGAGGCCGGATGGACCGGGCCGATCGCCGCCTTGGCGAGCGGGTTGGCGGCGGGCGTATCCTGCGCGACAGCGATGCCGGCAAGGGCGGCGGTAGCGAGAAGCGAGGTGACGATCAGGGAAGTGCGCATGGGTCGTCCTGACTGAAAATGATGATGGCCGTGTCTTAGCCGGATGACACGCGCAGTCAAACCGGTAACAGATGCAATCATTTCAGAGTCTGATTCGAAATTCGGCACCGGCCCGCTCCCCCACCCGGCCACCCATAGAATATCCTGTTGGGTGGCCGGGTGGGGGAGCGGGCCGGTGCCGCCTCTGAAATCGCTCTTTCGCGATTTCCCAAACAACCTCTCAGCCGTGGTGGCGCGCTTGCCATTTGCGCATCACCCACCAGCGCCAGCCGAGCGCGGTGGCGGCATAGCCGATCGCGGCGAGCACGATGGCGATGATCAGCAGCCCGACCATCGTCGCCGGCCCGCCTTGGGCGATCAGCCAGTGCAGCCAGCCCGCCTGGGCCACCTGATGTGTGATCGGCTGGCCGGGGACGATCGCGTCCCACCGCAGCACGAAGCGGCCGATATGATAGGCTTCGTACCAGAGCGGCGGCACCGTGAGCGGGTTGTTGAGCAAGGTCACCATCACCGCGGTCGGCACGTTCGCGCGCGCCGGAAACGCAAACAGCGCCGCGAGCGGCATGTGCGCGAACGGGAACAGGGTGCCCGTCATGATCCCCAGCGCGACCCCGCGCGGCACCGATCGGCGCGTGAAGCGCCATAACGACGGGGCGAGGATACGGTGCGCCACCGGCCTCAGCAGGCGATTGCGCGCGATGTACTCGCGCGTGGGAATGTGCCGGCGTACCCAGGCGCCCATCGCCGAGGATGCCCCCACCTCAGCCGCGATCCCTGAGCAAGCGCCCCTGTTCGCGCTTCCAGTCGCGTTCCTTGATCGTCTCGCGCTTGTCGTGCGCCTTCTTGCCCTTGGCGAGCGCCAGTTCGACCTTGGCGCGGCCGCGCGCGTTGAAATAGATCGACAGCGGCACCAGCGTCATGCCCTCGCGCGCCACGGCGCCGTGCAGCTTGTTGATCTCACGCTCATGGAGCAGCAGCTTGCGCGGGCGCTTGGGCTCGTGGTTGAAGCGGTTGCCGTGGCTGAACTCGGGGATGTTCGAGTTGACGAGCCACACCTCCTCGCCCTTCACCTCGGCATAGCTTTCGGCGATCGATCCTTCGCCGAAGCGCAAGCTTTTCACCTCGGTGCCGGTGAGCGCGATCCCCGCCTCGTAGACGGTCTCGATCGCATAATCGAACCGCGCGCGCCGGTTCTCGGCGACGGTCTTCACTTTCTCGAAGGTGGCGGGCTTGGGGCGGGACATGGGTGGGCGGGATGTAGAGGGGGAGGGGCGGTTAGGGAAGGGGCGTCCGATCACGCAATAGGCGGTATGGTGTCCGTGCCGCCATCCCATTCGTCACCCCGGACTTGTTCCGGGGTCCAACCATCCACCAGCGATACCGCCTGTTGAAATTTGGATGCCGGAACACGTCCGGCATGACGGTTGTGATACAAGAGCTACCTCACATAAGCCCTGCATGCGCTAGCGCGGCATCCACCGCTTTCCGGCTCGCCTCGCTCGGCCAGGTCATCGGCAGACGCAGCGTTTCGGGGAAGCCGGGGCGGACCCTGGTCATCGCATATTTGACCGGGCCCGGCGACGCATCGGTGAATAGCGCGGTGTGAAGCGGAAAGAGCTTGTCCTGCAACGCGAGCGCCTTCCCAAAGTCGCCCGCAAAGCATGCGGCCTGGAAGTCGGCGCACAGGCGCGGGGCAACGTTGGCGGTTACCGAGACGCAGCCGCGCCCGCCCATCGCGTTGAACGCGAGCGCCATGTCGTCATTGCCCGAGAGCTGGCAGAAATCCTGCCCCGCCGCCGCACGCTGCGCGGAGACGCGCGCGATCGCGCCGGTCGCATCCTTGATCCCGACGATGCTCGGGAAGGCATGGGCGAGCTTGCCGATCGTCTCGACGGCGATGTCGGTCACGGTGCGGCCGGGGACGTTGTAGAGCACGATCGGCAGGTCGCACGCGGCGACGATCGCCTCGAAATGGCGGAAGATGCCCTCCTGATTGGGGCGGTTGTAATAAGGCGGCACCATCAGCGCGGCGTCGGCGCCGGCCTCTTTCGCAGCCTTGATGTTATCGATCGCGACGCGGGTGTCGTTCGAGCCCGCGCCCGCGAGCACGAGCACCCGACCCCGCGCCTGATCGGCGCAGGTGCGCACGACGCGGAAATGCTCGTCCTTCGGCATCGTCGCCGCCTCGCCGGTGGTGCCGCACGGTACCAGCGCCGCCGATCCTTCGGCGATCTGCCATTCGACGAGATCGCGAAAGGCTTTCTCCGCGAAATCGCCCGATGCGCCGAAGGGGGTGACGAGGGCGGGGATCGATCCGGAGAACATGATAACTCCTCGGCGCGGAATCGCACGCGATTCGGCGCTTTGCGGTGAAGATGGGGGGAGACAAATAGGAGCGGATGGCATAGCCTGTCCACATGGTAGCCGCGTTGAAGATCAGCTTGCTCGCCGCCGCTCTGTCCGGTGCCGCGCTTTCCTCCCAACTCACGCCCGAGCAGATGCGCTGGTACGCGACCCAGCTCAACAGCGTGATGCCGCAATCGGCGCCCGCGGGCATCCCGGCCGATCCGCTCGCTGAGGCGGTGCTCCAGTGGAAAAGATTCCAGCAATCGGACAATTTTCCGTTCGAGAGCTATGCCGCCTTTCTGACGGCGCATCCCGGCTGGCCGGGCGAGACCGCGATGCGCAAGGCGGCGGAGAAGGCGCTGAACCCCGCGGGCGGCTGGTCGCCGACGACGGCGGCCGCCTTCTTCAAGAAATACCCGCCGCTCTCCAGCGCGGGCAAGGTGCGCTATGCCGAGGCGCTGATGGCGACCGGCGACCGTGCAGGCGCGATCGCCGCCGCGCGCGATGCCTGGACCTCGGGATCGCTCTCGACGATCGACGAAACCAAGGTGATCGGCGGTTTTTCGACAGCATTGACGCCCGCCGACCAGGACGCGCGGATGGACATGCTGTTGTGGCAGGGCGCGACCGGCGCGGCGCAGCGCCAGTTCGCGTTCGTGTCGCCCGCCAACCGCGCGGTGTTCGCGGCGCGGCTCGGCTTCCAGACCAACGCGAGTAACGCGGCCGTGCTCGCAGGCTCGGTATCGGACGTCCAGCGCAACGATCCCGGCTTCATCGCCGACCGCGCCTCGTGGCTGCGCAACAATGCGCAAAGCCCGGCGGCGCGGGCGCTGCTCGCGCAGCCGCATCGGCTGAGCAAGCGGCCGGCGTCGGTGGCGTCATGGTACAAGGTGCTGCTCACCAACGCCCGCGCGGCGGCGGCGGATGGGCAATATGCGCTCGCCTATCAGATCGCGAGCCAGGTCGACGACGCCTATCCCGACGGCGTCGATCTCGAGGCGCAATCCTATGCCGAAAAGGATCGCTATACCGATCTGGTGTGGCTCGCCGGGCGGACGGCGTTCGATCAGCTTCGCCGCTATACCGACGCGCAGGCGATGTTCGATCGCTACGCCAAGCCCTTCCCGACAGCGCACACGCGCTCGAAGGGGTTGTACTGGGCGGGCCGTTCGGCCGAGGCGGCGGGCGATGCGCAGGCGGCGAACGTTTATTACACGCGGGCCAGCGGGTTCGGAGACGCGTTCTACGGCCAGCTTGCCACCGAGCGGCTCGGCAAGCCGCTCGCGGCGCCGGTGCAATTGTCGGCGGTGACGGTGCCGATGACCGATCGCGCCACCTTCTATAATCGCGAGATCGTGCGCGCGGCGCAGTTTCTGGGGCAGGCGGGTGACCACGAGGACCAGACCGCGTTCATCCGCCAGATCGCCGCCGATGCCGCGACACGGACCGACCACCGCCTGACCGACGAGCTGTCGCGAACGCTGGGCCGTCCCGACCTGGCGGTGATGGTAGGCCGCAACACGCTGGCCGACGGATCGAACGATTTCACCGTCGTGGGTTATCCGAGCGTCAAGCTGCCCGCCGCGCATCAGGGCGATTTCACGATCGTCCACGCGATCGCACGGCAGGAAAGCCAGTTCGACCGCGCAGCGGTAAGCCATGCGGGTGCCCGCGGGCTGATGCAGCTCATGCCCGGCACCGCACGCGAGGTCGCCAACCGGATCGGGCTCGATTACCAGCCGTCGTCGCTGACGGTCGATACCGATTACAACATCCAGCTCGGATCGAGCTATTTCAAGCGGATGTTCGACCGCTACGGCAGCTATCCACTGGCGATCGCGGCGTATAACGCGGGGCCGGGCAACGTGAACAAGTGGCTCGCGGCGAACGGCGATCCGCGCACGGGGGCGGTCGATATGGTGGGCTGGATCGAGGCGATCCCGTTCACCGAGACGCGCAACTACGTGCAGCGCGTGCTTGAAAATGCCGTGGTCTACGACCTGCTGGCACCGGAAAAGGCACGCTCGCGCGGGCCGGCGCGGTTGAGCTGGTATCTTGGCAAGGCGACGCCGGGCTAGGATTGCACGGTCGTGGATCGTCCAAATTATATCACGCCCGCCGGGCTCTCCGCGCTGCGCGCCGAATATGACGCTCTGTTCGCGACCGAGCGGCCGCAACTCGTCGAGACGATCGCCTGGGCCGCTGGCAATGGCGACCGCTCCGAAAACGGCGATTACATCTATGGCCGCAAGCGGTTGCGCGAGATCGACCGGCGGCTGGGCTGGCTGTCGAAGCGGATGAAAGCGGCGAAGGTCGTCGATCCCGCGCGCGCGCCCGACAAGGCCCGCGTCTTCTTCGGCGCCACCGTCACGATCGCCGACGAAGACGACAATCACCGCACGCTGACGCTGGTCGGGGACGACGAGGCCGATGCGGGCGCGGGCCGGATCGGCTGGAATGCGCCGATCGCGCGAGCATTGCGTGGGGCCGCGGTGGGCGATGTCCGCCGAGTGGTGTTGCCCGCGGGCGAACGCGATTATGAGGTGATGGCGATCACCTATCCCGACAGATAAGGAACCCACATGGCGGACGATACCAAGGCCGGCAACATCGCGCTGCTGATCGATGCGGACAACGCCTCGCCACACGCGCTTGATCCGGTGCTGACGGTGCTGGCTGAACTCGGCACCGTCAATATCCGGCGCGTGTACGGCAACTGGCGCAAGCAGGCGCTCAAGACCTGGGCCGATCTCACGCTGAGGCACGGCATCGAGCCGCACCAGCAGTTCGACCTCACCAAGGGCAAGAACGCGACCGACATGAAGATGACGATCGACGCGATGGACCTGCTCTACACGCGCCGCGTCGACGGCTTCGGGATCATGTCGTCGGACAGCGATTTCATGCCGATCGCGACGCGCATTCGGCAGGACGGGTTGCCCGTCTATGGCTTCGGGACGAGCAAGACCCCCGAGGCGTTCAAACAGGCATGCACGCGCTTCATCGACGTCGCGGCGCTCGGCAAGGCGGGGGAGGGCACTCCCGCCGCAGAAACCACCCCCGCCGCCACGCGTGAAAACGAGCCGCGGGGCAAGCACGAACCGATCGATCCCGATCTCGTCAAGCTGCTGATCGACGCCTACAACGCGGCCAAGCGCGACGAGCGCGGGTTCGTCAGCCTCACCGATCTCGGCCGTCGCGCGGGCAACCGATCGAGCTTCGATGCGCGCAGCTATGGCTTTTCGCGCCTGTCGGAATTGATCGATGCCGTCCCCAATTTCCAGGCCGAGCGCCGCGACGGCCAGACGTTCGTGAAGCGCGTGCGGTGAAAAAGCCGCAACGGCTCGTCGTCGTCAGGGCTCACCTGACGCCGAACGCCCCTGAAATCACGACGAACGGCGCATTTACCATGTGCCGCGGTTTCGCCGGATCGCTAGGGTTTCCGCGGCCGAGCGGGTTGCCGGCGGGTTTTGCAAAAACAGAGGGTAAATGACGGTAACGCAGCGTATCGTGGTATCCGGGCGCGTTCAGGGTGTGGGCTATCGAAACTGGACGATGGGCGCCGCGCGCGACCTCAGGTTGCGCGGCTGGGTGCGTAATATCAACGGCACCGCGGTGGAGATCCTCGCCACCGGCGACGAAGAAGCGATGGCGATCCTCGTCGAAGCCTGCCACCAGGGGCCGCGGCTGGCGCAGGTCGACCATGTCGACGTCCAACCCGCCGAGGATACCGGGTGGAAGGGCTTCACCAAACGCTTCGGGAGCTGAGCGGGCGGCGCAGTAAATGCGCCACCCCGCGGCAGCCCAGGTTCAGCGCGTCAGCTTCTTGTACGCCAGTCGCGTCGGGCGGTCGGCCGCGTCGCCCATGCGGCGGCGCTTGTCTTCCTCATACGCCTCAAAATTGCCCTCGAACCATTCGACATGGCTGTTGCCCTCGAACGCCAGGATGTGCGTGCACAGCCGATCGAGGAAGAAGCGGTCGTGGTTGATCACCACCGCGCAGCCGGCGAAGCTTTCCAGCGCCTCTTCAAGCGCGCGCAGCGTTTCGACGTCGAGGTCGTTGGTCGGCTCGTCGAGCAGCAGGACGTTGCCGCCCTGTTTGAGCATCTTGGCGATGTGGACGCGGTTGCGCTCGCCGCCTGAAAGCTGGCCGACCTTCTTCTGCTGGTCGGTGCCCTTGAAGTTGAACGCGCCGACATAGGCCCGCGTGCCCAATTCCTGCTTACCGAAACGGAAAACTTCCAATTTATCCGAGATTTCTTCCCAGACGTTATTATTGGGATTGAGGTCGTCACGGCTCTGATCGACATAGCCGAGCTTGACCGTCGAGCCGACGTTGATCTCGCCGCTGTCGGGCTGTTCCTGGCCGGTGATGAGCTTGAACAAGGTCGATTTGCCGGCGCCGTTCGGTCCGATCACGCCAACGATGCCGCCGGGCGGCAGGTTGAAATCGAGATCCTCGAACAGCAATTTGTCGCCGTACGCCTTGGACAGCCCCTTGGCCTCGATCACGTTGTTGCCGAGCCGTTCGGGAATCTGGATCAGGATCTGCGCCTTGCCGACCGCGCGATTTTCCTGCTTTTCGACCAGTTCGTCGAACGCGCGGATGCGGGCCTTGGACTTGGTCTGGCGCGCCTTGGGGGTTTGGCGCATCCATTCGAGCTCGTCGCGGATCGCCTTCTGGCGCCCGGCCTCTTCGCGCTCTTCCTGTTCGAGCCGCTTGGCTTTCTTTTCCAGATAGCCCGAATAATTGGCTTCGTAGGTGTAATAGCGCCCGCGGTCGAGTTCGAGCACCCAGTTGACGACGTTGTCGAGGAAGTAGCGATCGTGCGTCACGAGGATGACGTTGCCGGTATATTCCTTGAGGAAATTTTCGAGCCACTGGACGCTTTCGGCGTCGAGATGGTTGGTCGGCTCGTCGAGCAGCAGGATGTCGGGCTTTTCGAGCAGCAGCTTGCACAGCGCCACGCGGCGCTTCTCGCCACCCGAAAGGTTGGTGACGGGCGAATCGCCGGGCGGGCAGCGTAGTGCCTCCATCGCGATCTCGAGCTGGTTGTCGAGGCTCCAGCCGTCGACCGCGTCGATCTTGGTCTGAAGCTCGCCCATCTCCTCCAACAGTGCGTCGAAATCGGTATCGTCCTTCGGATCGCCCATTTCGGCCGAAATCGCATTGAAGCGCTCGACCATGTCGGCGACCGGGCCGGCGCCCTCGCGCACGTTTTCGAGCACCGTCTTGGACGGGTCGAGCTGCGGCTCCTGCGGCAGATAGCCGACCTTGATCCCCTCGGCCGCCCAGGCCTCGCCGGTGAAATCGGGATCGATCCCGCCCATGATCTTCATCAGCGTCGACTTGCCCGAGCCGTTGGGGCCGATGATCGCGATCTTGGCCGAGGGCAGGAATTGCAGATGGATGTTGTTGAGAACGGGCTTGCTCGCGCCCGGGAAGGTCTTGGTCAGACCCTTCATCACATAGGTGTACTGGACGGCCATCGCCGGGGAACCTCGTCGCGTTTCGTGGGTGTGGGAAAGTCGCCGCGCACATAGCGATTGGCTGATGCGTTGGCAAACCCGCGCCCGTTCGTTACGCCTTCGTCCATGACCAGAATCGCCTTGCTCGCGATCGCCGCCGCGATCGCCTCGCCCGCCGCCGCGCAGACCCTGCCCGCCGGCCTTGTCACCCCCGTTGCCGATGATGTCGCCGCGCTGCGCGACGCCGCGCTCAAGGACGATATAGCCTGGGATATCGTCGAAGGGCTGACGACCGAAATCGGCCCACGCCTCGCCGGCACCGAGGCCGAAGCGCGCGCGCGCGCCTGGGGCGCCGCCAAGCTCAAGGCGCTCGGTTTCCAGAATGTTCGTATCGAGACATACCAGATGCCCGTCTGGGTGCGCGGCGAGGAGCGGGCGGAGGTCATCTCGCCTTTCCCCCAACCGCTGCGGCTGACCGCGCTCGGCAATTCGGGGGCGACGCCCGCCGCCGGATTGACCGCGCCGATCGCTTATTTCCCGACCTTCGGCGATCTCGCCCGCGCGCCCGACGGCAGCTTGAAGGGCAAGATCGCCTTCGTCTCGCACGCGATGGAGCCGACGCAGGACGGCAGCAGCTATGGCGCCTACGGCGTGGCGCGTTTCGTCGGGCCGGCGGTGGCGGCGAAGAAGGGCGCGGCCGCGATCGTGATCCGATCGATCGGCACCGATCGCGGCCGCGGGCCGCATGCCGGCGTCACCAACTTCCCTGACGGCGTGGCGCCGATCCCCGCCGCCGCGCTCTCGGTCGCCGATGCCGAGAATCTCGAGCGGATGGTGAAGCGCGGCAAGCCCGTGACGCTCAAGCTGGTGCTCACCCCGCGCCAGACCGGCACTCACGAATCGGGCAACGTCATCGCCGAAGTGCCCGGCAGCGATCCCGATGCGGGAATCGTGCTGGTCGGCGGCCATCTCGATAGCTGGGATCTCGGCACCGGCGCGATCGACGACGCCTCGGGGGTCGCGATCACGGCCGCGGCCGCGAAGCGGATCATGGCGGCAGGCCAGCCCCGCCGCACGATCCGCGTCGTCTGGTTCGGTGCGGAAGAAGTGGGCGGGTTCGGCGGCGAAGCCTATGCCAAGGCGCACGGCGATGAACGCCATGCCGCCGCGGCCGAATCGGATTTCGGCGCCGATCGCATCTGGCGTTTCGAAACCAACCTGCCCGGCAGCGCCACAGCGGTGGGTGATCGGCTCCAGGCCGCGCTCGCGCCGCTCGGCATCGTGCGCGGGACGGGGATCGCCGGCGACGGAGCGGATGTCGGCCCGATGATGGCGAAGGGAGTCGCCGCAATCGACCTCAACCAGTCGGGCCTGCGCTATTTCGACTGGCATCATACGCCCGAGGACACGCTCGATCGCGTCGACCCCGAACAGCTCCGCCAGAACGTTGCCGCGTGGACGACGATGCTTGCCGTCGTCGCCAATGCGCCCGAGGAAATCGGGGCCGTAACCCCGCGGAAATGAGGCAGGCCGATGGCCGGAACATTGCCGTCAGATGAATTTGCGATTGACGCGAGGGTGAAGGGCGCTATTTGCGGGACCTTCGCGACGGCGCGGGCCGGGTGCGAAACGTTATTTATGCTTGGGAGCATTCGGATGAAGAAGATTGCCTTTGTCGTCGCTGCCGCCGGCCTGATGACCCTGGCCGCCTGCAACAACAACCCGGCCGCCGACGCGGTCGAGAACAATGCGGATGTGGTCGCCGACAACCTGGAAATGCAGGCCGACAACATGGACGCGATGGCTGACGACGCCTCGAACGCGGCGGTTGCCGACACGCTCGAGAACGCCGCGGACAATGCCAACGCGGCTGCTGACAATGTTCGCGACAGCGCGGATGCGGTTGCCGACAACCTCCAGTAAGCCGGTTGGGCTTCGGCCCGATTGCTGATCGAAAAAAGGGCGTCCCCTTGGTGGGGGCGCCCTTTTTCCTTATCTCGCGCCGATCCGTAAGATGCGGATGCGCTATTGGTCCGCCTGATATTTCGGCAGTTTCGCCATCCAGGCCTTGAGCTTGCCGAGCAGGCGATCGCGGACTGGCGCGTTTCGGCTTGATACGTCGGTCGTCTCGCGCGGGTCGCTTGCCAGATCGTAGAGCTGAATGTCGGTGGAACCGGCATTGGTGAGCAGCTTCCAGTCACCGTCGCGGATCGCATAGCGCGGCGAGACGTCGTGCGGTTGCGAAGGGACGCCTGGCTGCTTTGGGGCGCCCTGCTTTCCATACGCCCAGAAAAGCGGCGGTCGCGAGGTAATCGGATGACCGGTGAGTACGCGCGACAGATCGATCCCGTCGCCGCCCGCCGGCGCCTTGACGCCGGCGATGCTCGCGATCGTCGGCAGCAGATCGACCCCCTGGCCCACGGTTTGCTCGTCGCGCGTGCCGGCCTTGGCATGGCCTTTCCAATAGAGGATCAGCGGCTGGCGGATGCCGCCTTCGTAGAGGCTGAACTTGCGGCCGCGTAAATGCTCGGTGCTGCCCGGTGCGGTGTGGCCCTTCCCATAATAGCGCTGGAGTGATGAGGGGCCGTTGTCGGCGGTGACGATGACGAGCGTGTTGTCCATTTCGCCCATCTGATCGAGGCGGTCGAACAGTTTGCCGAGCGTTTTGTCCATCTTGACGATCGTCGCGAGATAGCGATCGTCGTCGCTGTCCGAACCGTGGCCCATCACCTCCGACAGTGAATCGTCATCGGGTGCCCAGGGGTCATGGACGTCGTTCAGCCACATATTGACGAACCAGGGCTTGTCGGCGTGCTGCGCGACGAAATCGACCGTCATGTTGCAATAGAGCTGGGTGAGGTTGGTCTTGATCTCCCAGAAGCGTGGCCCCTGGCCGAGCTTGTCCGATTGCAGAGCGAGATCGCGCTCCCAATCCGACACGAGCACGCGCGGGCCGAGGCCCTCGAAGGTGGTGAAGCTCTGGTCGAAGCCGTAGGCGGTGGGCCAGGGAGCGTCGCCGATGTCGCGGCCACCGCCCAGATGCCATTTGCCGATATGCGCGGTCGAATAGCCGGCTCCCTTGAGCACGCGCGCGATCGTCGGGAGCTTGGGGTCGAGCCAGTCGGCCTGGCCGAGTTGGGCATTCTTCGCGCGGGATCCGGTGATGCCGACGAAGTTGACCGTCGCCGGGAAATGGCCGGTCATGAAGCCCGCGCGCGACGATGAACAGATCGGCGCGGCATCGTAGAATCTGGTCATCAGCACGCCCTCGCGCGCCAGCTTGTCGAGGTTGGGTGTCCGAATCTTGTCGTTACCCATGATCGACAGGTCGCCGTAGCCCATGTCGTCCACGAGCACGAACAGGATGTTGGGCGGCCCCTGATCGCCGGGTGCGGGTGCGGGCGCGGATTGCGCGCGCGCCGGCGCAAGGCTCGTCGTGGCACTCAGCGCGGCGAAGATGCCCGCAACGAGAGTGGAACGCAGTCGACGGGAATGAAGCATTTCGGAAATCCTCGACAGGGTTTTCAAGAATGGAGATGGCCGGCTTCGCGGGTCAAGGCAAATGGAGCTTCGCCTTGATCATATATGATAATATTGCTCCGTCTTCTGGGGCCATTTCCCGCGCGCAATGCGGCATACCCCCGAATTTTTGCGCTTCGTTACGGCTTATCGTCGAAATTACGCGATGTATATATCATATATATATTGACTCAAATCTACCCATCGTTAGCTGTGGCGTTACGCATTTCGTATGCGGCCCTTTTCCATGAAGGCGCGAAGACGCCTCGGGCGCCCCGCTATCGACAATGCGGATCAAGGATGTGGACGATTGGAGGTGGCTCCCACCTCGGCGTCCGCACAGAGGGAGGGAAAAATGAAAAATCTGAATTGCTTTTCGGCTGCGGTGTCGGCGCTGGCCCTGATCGCGAGCGATGGGGCACTGGCCCAGGCGGTGGCGGATCAACAGACGGTCGTGCCTGCGCAGAGCGACGCTATCACGGATACGTCAGACGCCGACAATCAGATCGTGGTGACGGGTATCCGCCGGTCGCTGGAACGCGCGGCCGATATCAAGCGTGAGTCGGTTCAGGTGGTCGATGCGATCGTCGCGCAGGATATCGGCAAGCTGCCCGACCCCACGACCGCCGCCGCGCTGCAACGCGTGCCGGGCGTGCAGGTGTCGACCAACCGCAACAACGAACTGGGCGATGTGCGCGTGCGTGGCCTGCCCGACGTGCTGACGACGGTGAACGGTCGCGAGGTCTTCACGACGACGGGTCGCAGTTTCGATCTTCAGGACATGCCCGCCGAAGCGTTGTCGCGGGTCAACGTCTATAAATCGCAGACGGCGGATATCACCGAGGGCGGGCTCGCGGGCGTGATCGACCTTGAACT
>NZ_QXDC01000002.1:0-663205 GCF_003550065.1 Hephaestia caeni | reverse complement strand
ATGCCCGCCGAAGCGTTGTCGCGGGTCAACGTCTATAAATCGCAGACGGCGGATATCACCGAGGGCGGGCTCGCGGGCGTGATCGACCTTGAACTCAATCGGCCGTTCAATTTCACCAAGCCGACCTTCGTCGTCTCGGGGCGCGCCAATTACGGAACGCGCGTCGACAAGCTCAATCCGCAGTTCGGCGCGCTCGCCACCGATCGCTGGGACACCGGCATCGGCGAGATCGGGGCGCTCATCAACGGCACCTATTCGCGCTCCGATTATTATCGCGCGGCGACGAATCTCTTTCAGCGGCGCAGCAGCGCGACCAAGCCGTTCAATACGCCCGGGCTGCTTCTTCCCAACATCCTCCAGAATTTTCCCGAGCAGGGGTATATCGAGCGGCATCAGTTGAACGGTGCGCTGCAATGGCAGGCATCGCCATCGCTCGAAGCCTATGTCGAGGGCTTCTACACCTATTTCCGCGATCGCGGCAGCCATGTCGGCGCCAACATCCAGCCGTTCACGACCGGCACGACGATCGTCGACGGCAGCGTCAAGCTCAGCGACCGCTGCATCCTGACGCGCGTGCGCAACAATAACGGCAACAACCCGGTCATCCAGACCGACGCCGAGGGCAATGAGACGCTGACGCCGTATCACGAGGAAACGCTGTGCGAGCCCGACAGCATCACCTTCGCCGATTTGATATCGAACCAGACGACGCAGGCGCGCGATCTCAATCAGCGCAACAAGCAGATCGCGGGTGGGGTGAAATACAATTCGGGCGGGCTGCACGCCGTGCTAGACGCCGCCTACCAGACCTCGGACCATCATCTCCAGAACGTTACGACGCCCGTCGGGCAGCGTATCGACAGCATGACCGTGACGATGGATGCAGACGGCCACGCCGAATATACGGTGCCGGGCAACGCGCTCCAGAGCGCTGACAACCTCTACATGCGCAACCAGATGATCCAGACGTTCACGCGCGACAAGGGGGATCTGTTCCAGATCAAGGGCGACATCGACCACGATCTCGATGGCTTCCTGTCCAATGTCGCGGGCGGTGTGCGTTATGCGCGCCGTTCGGCGAACGAGCAATCGGTCGTGCTCAATTCGCCGGTTCCCGGCGGCAATCTTGGCGCGCCGGATGAAGCCGAAGCGGTCAAGGTCTCGGATACGGGATTGCCGCCGGATTATGTGGCGCTCGGCCCCGTTTCGCCTGATTTGAACGGCGGCGCGCGTTTCTATGTGCCGAACCCCGATTTCCTGCTGTCTGAATCGGGCCTGGATGCGGCGCGTGCCTATTTCGGCCTGCCGCCGGGCCAGCCCGATTTCGATCCCGGCCGCGAATTCGACGCGACCGAGAATACGCTCGCGGCGTATGCGCAGGCGAAATACGCGGTCGATCTGAGCAGCAGCATCTCGCTCGATGGTGTCGTCGGCGTGCGCTACATCCGCACCAGTCGTACTATCGGGACGTTCGTTGCGAATGACGGCGGCACGTTCGACCCGCTGACCGCCAAGACGACCGATCACGACTGGCTGCCCAACGCGACGGCGCGTTTGAGGATCGGCGACGGTATCCAGATCCGCCTCGGCTACGCCAAGTCGCTGCGCCGGCCGAATTTCGGCGCGCTCAACCCCGCCGTCACGCTCAACCAGTCGAACAATCCGCTTGTCCAGAGCGGCGGCAGCGCGGGCAATCCCGATCTCAAGGCGCAGAAATCGCAAAGCTACGACGCGACCTTCGAATATTATTTCAAGGGCGGCTATGTCGCGGTCGCTGGCTATTATCGCGACATCACCAACCGCGTGCTCACCAGCGCCGCCGTCGAAATGTATGATGGCGAGCCTTATGCCGTCTCGCGCCCGCGCAACGTCGGCCAGGCGACGCTCAAGGGCATCGAGCTAAGCTCGCAATATTTCTTCGATTTCCTGCCAGGCGCGTTGTCGGGCCTCGGCTTGCAGGGCGCCTTCACGATCGCCGATTCGAAGGTCGGCGGCGGCGATCCGCTCGCGGGCTATCCGCTGCAGGGCGTCTCCAAATACAATTACACCGTCGGGATGCTCTATGAGAAATACGGGATCAGCGGCCGGCTGGTATATACCTATCGCTCCAAATATTTCGGGAGCGACAATACGGGCTCGCCAACCTTGCGGCCGTTCACGCCCGAGAACATCAACGACGTCTATGTGCCGCCGCTGATCAGCTATGTGCGCCCGGCGGGCCGGCTCGATTTCAATATCGGCTATGACGTGACCGAAGAGCTGCGGATCGACGTCGGCGGGACGAACATCCTGCACAGCAACACGAGCAGCTATTTCGACTATCCCGGCTATACGAACATCAACGATGGGATCGATTACAACGAGACCACGTATTCGATCGGCGCGCGCTTTCGATTCTGAGAAGGGTTGCGGCAGCGGTCTTCCGCTGCCGCGCTTTATGGTGCGACAGAGCTGCAGCAGGCAGCGCTATATATATGATAAAAGTGCCTGAAAATTGGGCGCAAGGTTCAACGATTTCCCTTCGTTCGGAGAGATACCCGGCGTCAGAGGTGTTTTCGGGCGGCCTATCAGGTCGCCGGCGAGGGTATATATCATATATATATTGACTTTATAGCGGCGCTTGGTCACTTTCGAGAAACCACGGCGCGGGCGCTTGACCGTCGAGTCTCGATCGTCCGGCACGGAGGCGAGCGATAGCGTGGCACATGAATGAACAACCTCGACGATGATCTTGAGCGAATCCGTTGGCAGCGGTTTCGCTCAATGAGGTTGGACGATCTGCGCTGGGATTCAGAGACTAAAGGGGAGGAAATATGACGGGGCGGATTTGTCTTTCAGTCGCGGTATCGGCGCTGGCGCTGATCGCATGCGATGGCGCGCTGGCGCAGACGACCGATCAGGGCGGCGGGGCCGGGACGCAAAGTGATTCGATCGCTGATGCGTCGGACGCCGACAATCAGATCGTGGTGACGGGCATCCGCCGGTCGCTCGAGCGCGCGGCCGATATCAAGCGTGAGTCGGTTCAGGTGGTCGATGCGATCGTCGCGCAGGATATCGGCAAGCTGCCCGACCCCACGACTGCCGCCGCGCTGCAACGCGTGCCGGGCGTGCAGGTGTCGACCAACCGCAACAACGAACTGGGCGATGTGCGCGTGCGTGGCCTACCCGACGTGCTGACGACGGTGAATGGCCGCGAGGTCTTCACCACGACGGGTCGCAGTTTCGATCTTCAGGATATGCCCGCCGAAGCGTTGTCGCGGGTCAACGTCTATAAATCGCAGACGGCGGATATCACCGAGGGCGGGCTCGCGGGCGTGATCGACCTTGAACTCAATCGGCCGTTCAATTTCACCAAGCCGACGGTGGTCCTGTCGGCGCGCGGCAATTATGCGTCGCGGGTCGACAAGGTGAATCCGCAGTTCGGCGCGCTCGCCACCGATCGCTGGGACACCGGCATCGGCGAGATCGGGGCGCTCATCAACGGCACCTATTCGCGCTCCGATTATTATCGCGCGACGACGGTGCTGTTCCAGCGGCGCAGCGCGAGCACGGCGCCGTTCAACACGCAAGGGCTTCTGCTTCCCGGCATCCTCCAGAATTTCCCGCAGCAAGGCTATATCGAGCGACATCAATTGAACGGTGCGCTGCAATGGCAGGCATCGCCGTCGCTCGAAGCCTATGTCGAGGGTTTCTACACCTATTTCCGCGATCGCGGCAGCCGCAACGGCGCCAACATCCAGCCGTTCACGACCGGCACGACGATTGAGCCCGGCAGCGTGGAACTCAGCGACCGCTGCATCCTCACCCGCGTGCGCAAGAACAACGCCAACAATCCGGTGATCGTCAGCAACGTCGATCCCGATACCGGCGACGTGGTGGAAACGCTGACGCCTTACAGCGAGCAGAACTTGTGCGAGCCCGCCAGCATTACCTTCAACAATCTGGTGTCGAACCAGACGACGCAGGCGCGTGATCTCAACCAGCGCAACAAGCAGGTTGCGGGCGGCGTCAAATATAATTCGGGCGGGCTGCATGCCGTGCTCGATGCCGCCTATCAGACCTCGGTGTTCAAGAGCCAGAACATCACTTCGGACGTCGGCCAGCGGCTGGACAGCCTAACTCTGACTACCGATGTCGATGGCCACGCCGCGTACGACGTGGCGGGCAACGCGCTGCTCAGCCGCGACAACATCATTATCCGTAACGCGTTGATCCAGGATTTCGACGTCAACAAGGGCAAGCTCTTTCAGGTCAAGGGCGACGTCGATTATGATTTCGACGGCTTTCTATCGAACATCGCGGGCGGGGTTCGGTATGCCCACCGGTCTGCGGATACGCGGTCGGCGCACTTGAATACTGCGATACCGAAGGGCACCAGCAGCACGCCGGGCGATCCCAACGCAGTCCTGGTCTCGGACAGCCTGCCCTATGATTTCCTGACGCTCGGCTCGCGCGCGCCGGATCTCAACCACGGCTCGCGCTTCTACATTCCCAATCCCGATTTTCTGCTCTCGGAATCGGGGCTCGACGTGGCGCGCGCCTATTTCGGCCTGCCGGCGGGTCGCCCCGACGATGATCCGGGCCGCGCCTTCGATGCGACCGAGAACACGCTCGCGGCGTATGTTCAGGGTAAATATGCCGTCGATTTCAGCGACTCGATCTCGCTCGATGGCATCGTCGGCGTACGCTACATCCGCACCGACCGCACGATCGGGACGTTCGTGAAGAACGATGCCGGCGAGTTCGAGCGGTTGGAGGCGGATACGGTCGACAATGACTGGCTGCCCAACGTGACGGCGCGGCTTCGGATCGGCGACGGCATCCAGATCCGCCTCGGCTACGGAAAATCGCTGCGTCGGCCGAATTTCGGCGCACTCAATCCCGCGGTCACGCTCAACCAGTCGAATAATCCGCTCGTCCAGAGCGGCGGCAGCGCGGGCAACCCCGATCTCAAGGCGCAGAAATCGAGTAGCTACGACGCCACCTTCGAATATTATTTCCCCAGCGGCTATGTCGCGATCGCAGGCTATTATCGCGACATTACCAACCGCGTGATCACCAGCCCACAGGTCGAAATCTATGACGGTGTCGACTATGCGGTGTCCCGCCCGCGCAATATCGGCGAAGCGACGCTCAAGGGTGTCGAGGTCAGCGCGCAATATTTCTTCGACTTCCTGCCGGGCGCGCTGTCGGGGCTGGGCCTGCAAGGCGCGTTCACCTATGCCGATTCGAAGGTGGGCGGTGATGATCCGCTTGCCGGCTATCCGCTCCAGGGTGTCTCGAAGTACAATTACACCGTCGGGCTGCTCTACGAGAAATACGGGATCAGCGGGCGGCTGGTATACACCTATCGCTCCAAATATTTTGACGCGGACGCCAGCGGCCAGCCGACGCTGCGCCCGTTTACGCCCGAGAACATCGACGACATCTACGTTCCGCCGCTGATCACCTATCAGCGCCCGGCGGGCCGGCTCGATTTCAATATCGGCTACGATGTCAACGAGGCGGTCCGGATCGACGTCGGCGGCACCAACATCCTGCGCCACAATTCGTCGACCTATTACGACTATCCGGGCTACACCCACATCAACAACTTCATGGATTACGACGAGACCACCTATTCGGTGGGCATCCGCCTGCGCATCTGACGAAAGAAAGCGCGGCGGCGGTCGATCCCGCTGCCGCCTCCTTGTCGACCGAACCGGCCGCGTCGCCCGATCTCGACGCGGCCGTCTTTATTGCGCGTTATACTTCGGCAGTGTCGCCATCCACGCCTTGAGCTTGCCGAGCAGGCGATCGCGAACCGCGGGCTGGCTCGCGGCGACGTCGGTCGATTCGGTCGGATCGGCTGCCAGGTTGAAAAGCTCGGGGTCGGCGGCGCCGAACCCGGCAAGCAGCTTCCAATCGCCCTCACGGACGGCGAAGGGCGGCGCGCGATCGTGCTCCATCGCCGGCTGCGGCGTCTTTTTGGGGGCGCCTTCCTTGCCGTATGCCCAATAGAGATCGGGCCGGTCGGTGATCGCTTGTCCCGCGAACACCGGCGACAGATCGATCCCATCGACCCCGGCGGGCACCTTCGCACCGATGACGCTCGCGATCGTCGGCAGCAGATCGACGCCTTCGCCGACCGTCTGCTCGTCGCGCGTGCCGGCCTTGGTGTGCCCCTTCCAATAGAAGATCATCGGCTGGCGGATGCCGCCTTCATAGAGGCTCCACTTGCGGCCGCGCAGATGCTCGGTGCTGCCGGGCGCGGTGTGGCCCTTCTCATAATAACGCTGCATCGACGAGGGGCCGTTATCGCTGGTCACGATCACCAGCGTGTTGTCCATCTCGCCCATCTGATCGAGCCGGTCGAACAATTTACCCAGCGTGTGGTCCATTTTGACGATCGTCGCGAGATAGCGATCGTCGTCGCTGTCCGAACCGTGGCCCATCACCTCCGACAGTGAATCGTCATCGGGTGCCCAGGGATCGTGGACGTCGTTGAACCACAGGTTCACGAACCACGGCTTGTCGGCATGCTGCGCGACATAATCGACCGTCATGTTGCAATAGAGCTGGGTGAGGTTGGTCTTGATTTCCCAGAAGCGCGCGCCTTCGCCGAGTTTGTCCGATTGCTCGGCGAGGTCGCGCTCCTGATCGGCAACCAGCACGCGCGGGCCGAGGCCTTCGAAGGTCGTGAAGCTCTGATCGAAGCCATAGGCGGTGGGCCAGGGCGCATCGCCGATGTCGCGGCCGCCGCCCAGATGCCATTTGCCGATATGCGCGGTCGAATAACCGGCATTCTTGAGGAGACGCGCGACCGTCGGCAGCTTGGGATCGAGCCAGTCGGCTTGCCCCGTCGAGGCATTGAAGGCGCGATCGCTGACATAGTTGATGAACCCGACCTCGGCCGGGAAACGCCCGGTCATGAAGCCCGCGCGCGACGACGAGCAGATCGGCGCGGCATCGTAGAATTGGGTCATCAGCACGCCCTCGCGCGCCAGCTTGTCGAGATTGGGCGTCTGAATCTTGTCGTTGCCCATGATCGACAGGTCGCCGTAGCCCATGTCGTCGATCAGCACGAACAGGATGTTGGGTCGCTGCGCGTCCGGGGCCGGCGCGGCGGGAGCAGGGGGCGGGGCAGGGGCTGGTCGCGCGAACGCCGTCGGCGCCGTCATGCCCATGATCGCCGCGAGCATCGTCGTCGATGCCCAGCGTGCCGCTCTCGCGTGTCGTGCCATTGTCTCTCCCCTTCAGCTTACGGAATGAACGCCGATCCCGCGGGCGCGCGTCGATAGGGCGCGTACCAATTGTGCGGACGCGCCCATTTGGTCTGGTATTTCCTGTTTTGCGGGCCGGTCGGCAGGCTGTCCTGCGCGCGGATCGTCCACATTGCCAGTTCGGCCATCAGCGCGGCCTGCTCGCGCGCGACATCGGGCTGGCCGAAGCGGTTGTTCAACTCGTGTGGATCGGTCGGCAGGTGATAGAGCTGGCCATAGCCCATCATGTCGTAGACCAGCTTCCACGCGCCCATCCGCACCATCTTGGCGTTGCCGCTCTGCGTCACCTTGTTGAGCGTGTCGCCGCTCAGGCGGTTGCGGTCGTCCTCGCCGCCGTTCGCGGTAGGAGCGCCCCGGGGGGGCAGGGCGATATCGTCCTTGTCGTCGTAATACAGCCCGCCGACACCGACGCCGGCATAGATGCTGCGGAATTCGTCGGCGGGGTAGGGCTTTCCCTGAAGGATCGGCCACAAGCTCCGCCCTTGAACGCCGAGTGGGATCTCGGCGCCCATCGCTTCGCATAATGTCGGCATCAGATCGGCGTTCGAAGTGAACACGCCGCCGAGCGTGTTCGCTTTGATGCCCGCGCCGGCGAAGATCATCGGAATCCTGGTCAGTGCCTCGGACAATCCCACGCCTTTGCGGCCGAGCCCGTAATCCATCACATAATCGCCGTGATCGGCGACGTAGACGATCACCGTATTCTCCATCATCCCGCGCGCCTCGAGATGCTTCACGAGCCGCACGAGCTGATCGTCGATCATCCGCAGCGCGCCGAGATAGTTAGAAACGTAGCGCTGCCAATGCGCCTCGTCGGGAACGTCGGCGCGCTCCTCGAGTTCGAACAGCCAGCGCGCGCGAGCGCCCAGCTTCTCCAGCGCCTCGGGGCCGGCGGCGCGCGGCGGCACCTTGTCCGGCGGGAACATGTCCCAATAGGGCTTGGGTACCTGCTGCGGGGTGTGCGGCTCGGGGAAACCGACCTGGAGCAGGAAGGGCTGGTCGCCCGAACCATCGATGAAATCGATCGCGTCGGAAACGATGCGATAGGGATATTGGACCTCCGCCGAAAACGGCGTCGGCTCGAGCGACAGGCTACCCGCGCCGAGTTGCTTCATCCAGGCGTCGAACGCCGCGTAGCGCGGATCGGCGTTTGGCTCCTTATGGCCCGAGACGTGCGAGTATTCGCGCCAGAAATCGAGTGATTTGGCCGTGCGATACGTGTGGTTCTTGCCCGCGAGCCCGGTGCGATAGCCGCTCGCTTTGGCGACGTCGTACAGATCCTGCGTGTAGAAGGCATCGCGCGCCGCAAGGTTCATCCGCACCCGATGCGCCTCGGGCCAGCGCCCGGTGAGCATCGAGATGCGGCTGGGGACGCACAGCGGCGCGGTGCAATAGGCGTGGTCGAACCGCACCCCGCGCCGCGCCAGGGCATCGAGCCCTGGACTCGTATCGAGCGGATAGCCCGTCGCTTTCGTCATTCCCGCGCGATGCTGGTCCGAGACCATGAGGATGATGTTGGGCGCGCCGCCTCCGGCCTTGACGGCGGGGCGGGGGGTGGCCTGCGCGAGCGCATCGGCCGCCCCCAGCGGCACCGTGGAGGCAAGGAACGATAGCAGCAGTTCGCGACGCTTCATGCCTCCCGCGCCCATTATTTGCCGTCCTCGAACAGCGGCTCGGCCATCTTCGCGAACTCTTCCGCCGGCAGCTTCGAGACCGCGCGATCATACGTCAGCAAGCCGTTGAGTTCGCCCTCGACGTCGCTCGTTTCGGTATAAACCGAGGCGGCAAGCCCGATCTCCTTGGCCTGGCGGACGATCTCGTCGAACTTCACCTTGTAACGCTTGCGATAATCCGCCTGGTCGGTCGCGAACTGATAGATGCGCGCGTCGCGATCGGTGAACCACAAATGCCCCTGGATCGGCAGGCCCACCCCGCCGTATTCGCCTGTAATAATCGGGCGATCGGGGTGCGCCGACGGCGCGACGGGCACTTCGTCGTAGGTGTGGATGTCGTAGACGTCCGATCCGCTGTCGGGCACGTCCATCCAGCCGCTCGCGGTGTTGACCAGCCGGCTGGGATCCATGTTCCTGGCGATGCCGCCCACCGTCCCGGCGTCATACTGGCCCCAGCCTTCGTTGTTGGTCACCCACATGACGATCGACGGGAAGCTGCGCAGCGCGCCGATGATGCGCGACAGCTCGCTTTGATATTCGGCCATCGCGTCGGACGACATCGTCGCTTCCTGCGTGCTTGGGCGGCGTACCGCCTGGTCACCGAACGCACCCGAGGGCATGTCTTGCCAGATCAGGATGCCGAGCCGATCGGCGTCGGCATAATATTGGGCCGGTTCGACCTTGATGTGCTTGCGCAGCATGTTGAACCCGGCCTTCTTCAGGAACGCGATATCGCTGCGCGCGGCCTCGGCGGAGGGCGGGGTCAGCAGGCCGCCGGGCCACCAGCCCTGATCGAGCGTGCCGTTCTGGAAAAGCGGTTTGTTGTTAAGCAGCAGCGCCATCTTGCCGGTTGCCGGATTGATCCCGGTCGAGATCTTGCGCATCCCGAAATAGCTCTGGACGGTATCGCTGGGGCTGCCGACCACTTTCGCAGCCGCATACGCCTGCACCTCGCGATCGGTCATCGGCGGCAGGCCCTTGCGGTCGTCGCCCGCGCCCTGGGGCGGCGTTACCTTCACCAGTTCCGCCGTCAGGTCGTAAAGGTACGGATCATCTGGCGACCAGAGGTGCGCATTAGGGATCTTGAGCGTCGCCTTGCGGTTGCCGCGCAGGATCGTGGTCGCGATCACCTTGCCCTTGTCGCGCGCGGTGAGGCGCACGGCATCGTCGGGCGCCGCGGTGTTGCTGAGCGCGACGGCGACGGAAAGCTCGCCCTTGTCGATATCGGGCACCGCGCGCACGTCGCGGATGTAGAGATCGGAAACCGGTTCGAGCCACACCGTCTGCCAGATGCCGCTGACCGCGGTGTACCAGATGCCCCGCGGCTCGAGCGTCTGCTTGCCGCGCGGCTGGTCGCCGGTCGAGGTAGGATCGGTGACCTGCACCACCAACTCATTGGCGCCGGGGCGGAGATACTGGGTGATGTCGAAGCTGAACGGGTCCGATCCGCCCTTGTGGCTGCCGACGACGGCGCCGTTGACGAGCACGGTCGATTCATAATCCACCGCGCCAAAATGCAGCAGCGTCCGCTGGCCCGGCCATTTGGCGGGCAGGGTGAAGGTGCGCTTATACCAGAGCCGATCGTCGGGCATCAGCTTGCGCGCGACGCCCGACAGCTTCGATTCGACCGCGAAGGGAACGAGGATCTTGCCGTCCATTGCCGTCGGCTGCGGCGCGCTTGCCGGCGCGATCGCGTAATCCCACTGGCCGTTGAGATTGAGCCAGGTGTCGCGCGCCATCTGCGGGCGCGGATAGCCGCGCCACGCATTTTCGGGCGTCACCGCCTTGCCCCATTTGCTGATGATCGGCCCGACGTACGCTGCTCCGCCTTCGGTCGTGCCGGGCTTGGTGAAGCCGGCAGTGCCGGTTGCGGAGTTGGCGGGATTCTTGGGCGGCGGCGTTGCGGTCTGGGCGTGCGCCGCGAGGGCGCTGCTCCCCAATATCAGTGCCGTGCCGAGCAATAGCGTTGAAACTCGGGTCATGCCTTCCTCCCCTTTTGTATGATCAATGTGTTTTCTAATCGCCGCCGAACGCGCTGGCAACCGAAATGACCCGATGCTTCGGTTTCAGAGGCAAATGTGTCGCGGCGGAAACGGCGCGGGCCGGGAATGGGAGGTGCGCCGAAAGCCAGGCCGTCGGCGCGAGCGTGACGGATCGATGAAAGCGGCTATGATTTGCAAGTGAATGGTCGGCCTTCGTGTTGTCCTATAGAACTTTGTGTTCGGTTCCAAGCGGCGACCTTCAGGTGAGAATGGAGGAAATCCGCCGCGATGAACACGGATGGCTGCGGGCAGCATGATCGTCGCGCTCAACTCGACAATCGCTTAGGAAAAGCCAAATGTTGATTCGCAACGACAAGGTTGGTGACGATCCGGCTATCCGTCGCGTCGTCACCGACGCTTTCAAGATGCTTGCCCAGTCCACAGGAGCCGAAGCGGCCATCGTCGAGAGACTGCGGGACGATGACGCGCTCGTCCTCTCGCTCGTTGCGGAGGATGAAGGCGAGATAATCGGCTTTCTGGCCGCCTCAAAAGCACGGGCGGGGAAGCAGGACGGCTGGGGTCTGATCGGTCCGCTTGCGGTTCTGCCCTCAAGGCAACGTCAAGGTATCGGGTCGGCCCTGATGGCGGAAGCCCTTCGCCAACTCCGTGCGTCGAGCAGGGGCGCGGCGCTGGTGGGCGATCCCATCTACTACAGCCGGTTCGGCTTCCGGGCTTTTTCCGGTCTGGGCGTGGCTGGCTGTCCCCCCGAGGTAGTCCAAGCCTTGCCATTCGACAGCGTCGAGCCTCACGGAGAACTTATCCATCATCCGGCGTTCGGACTGGATCAGCAGGAGTGAAGGAAAGTTGGGCTGCCGGCGAGAGGTGGTCCGAATCGAGGAAATTCGCATCCTGAAAATGTGATGGCAAAGCGCCACATTGGCGCACCTCGATCTCATCACTCCATTCGACGAAAAAATTCTTTGCCAATTTTCTCTGCAGAAGTGTCCCCAATAATAGGGCAGAATAGACGTCCAGAATGATTCCATATCGATTCTGAGGGGCATTTCCAGGACAGTCGATCGGCCGGTGGCATGAACCGTAGGGGGCTTCGATGGGTATTTGTTCAGACCGTTCGGTTAATTATCTGAAATCATTGAATCTCAATGTAGTATTGCATCCTCTCGAAGATTTGGAGCCTCTGGCCCTGCTTGGAGAATATAAAGGTGCTCGCGGAATCATTGGTACGCTGAGTCAGCTTACCGAAGAACAGGATGGCAACCTCCCGAAGATCACATCGGGCGAAGCCGCCAACATCAACGGGCAGAAGAGCAGCAAGCTGCCCATTGAGCTTGGACTCGATATACTCGGCAACATCATCGGTGCCATGGGCGGAAATCTTGGCGTGAAAGCAGCCTATGAGCGCGCCAGCAAAGTCGAGTTCAGTTACGCCGGGGTGACACGCCACCGCGCTAATACGATCGAGATCGGCGATTATCTGGAGGCGTCGAAGGTGCGGTGGGATCATCCGATCCTGAAGAAATATCTGTTCGGTAAGGGGCGTCTTTACATACTCACTGAGATTGTGACGTCAAAGAAGCTGGGGGTCACAGCTTACAACCACGATAATAGCAGCATCAAACTGGAAGTGCCCGTGATCAAGGAGTTGGTCGGTGGCTCGCTATCGGTTGGCAAGGAGACGGAGACGACCACGACCGTCACATACGAAGGCGATAAGAATCTCGCCTTCGGTTTCGTGGCGATCGAGCTTTCCGCCGGTGATCGTGGTGACGATGGTGAGTTTGATCTCGTTTTCCGCCCGGTGAAGGCCGGTACGGTCAGCTTTGGTGTCGGCGCGGGGCAAGGTGTCGTGTTCGCTGATTTTGAAGGTGCGCTTCCAGAACTCAAGACGGTCGATCCGGCAGAACTCGGCGAAGGTGAACTGATCGCCTGACCAAGCAAGAGGCGGGATAGCTAGAAAATGACCCAATTGGTGTTCGTGCATGGCGTCGCTACGCGGCAAACCCCGGCATATGCAGCAGAAGTCCAGCTCCGTGATGATCGGTTCCGCAAGCTTGCTCTCGGAAAAGAGGCGGGCATTCGCAACCCCTTCTGGGGAGACTTAGGCGCGTCCTTCGCATTTGGGGAGCAATGCCTGCCGCGCAGCGGCGACTTGCCGACGCCGTTCAGTCTCGGGGGAGGCAGTGAGATACCTGGCGCAATCGGTGGTGTATCGATCGCAGAGATTGCGGCCGTGGATTTTCCAGCTGCGGTGGACACGCTCTACGCAGTGCTGATCGAAACCGCAGCGACGCAAAACCGCCAACTCGATCCCGAAGAGTTTTCGGAAATGCAGGCCGCCGCCGCCTATGCCGAGGTCAATACTGCCCCGACTTGGGTCAAGCCCGACATGACCGACGCGGCTTTTATCGACGCCTTGCGAGAGCGCCTTCAGCGCGAGCCTCCTGCTGCCTATGGTCTGCTCGATCGCCTGAAGGCGGCGGCCGGCACTGTCCTGGATCGCGGCAGGAACCTGGTTTCATCGGGCGTTCTTGGGCTTACCCGCGACAAGCTCAACCCGATGGCAGCTAGGTTCATCGGCGACGTGTTCGTCTATCTACGTGGCGGGGCTGTTCGAGCCGACATTCGCCATCGGGTGGTAGCAGAATTACTCGCCGCGCGGGCCGATGCAACCGCAAAGGATGAGCCGCTGGTGGTTGTCGGTCATAGTCTGGGCGGGGTCATCCTGTACGATCTCCTGACAGATCCAGCCGGTGCCGGACTACCAGACGGCTTCGCTATCGACGTGCTGCTGACTGTGGGATCGCAACCCGGTTTCTTTGAGGAACTCAAGCTGTTTGCGGCAAGCGAGAAGTCGATTCCGTCGCCTGGCCGTACGCTGGCAGCAAAGCCGGCAGCGGTGGCTCGTTGGTGGAATGTCTATGACCCTGTCGATGTCCTTAGCTTCCGTTGCCAGGGTATCTTCGATGGCGTCGAAGATTTCATGTTCAGTTCGATGACCGGCGTGATCGATGCCCATACCAGCTACTTCATGCGTCCTCGCTTCTTCGAGCGTCTGCGGTCGCGACTGCAGGCGCTTGCATGACGCTTATCTACCAACGGCAGGTCAATGGTCCGGCAACGCATGCTTTGATCATCGGAGTCGGCGCCTATCCAGACGCCAAGATGGACAAGTTCGTGCCCGGCACCACGCCCGAATTGCTCAAGGACGTGCGCGACCTTCCTAGCGCCGCCGCGGGCGCCGCCGCATTCTGCGACTGGCTGATTGGCGAGGCCGCGCTTGAGCAGCCGCTTGCTTCCATCGAAATGCTGTCTAACGGCCCGGCGCCGGCCCATAGTCACTATGACTGGCTTGGCCGTGTCCCGCCAGTTCAAGTAAACGACAATGCGCCTAATGACCCGCGCGGCAATCCTGCGGTCGGCGTGCCGAACACAGCCAATGTCACTGCTGCCGGCACCCAATGGCTCGCGCGGCTGAATGCCGTAGCTGGAAATGTCGGGATCGTATTCATCTGCGGCCACGGCGTCGCCGTGACCTCGCAACCCTTTGTGCTCCTGGCTGATCTGAATCAGAATCCGATCAATCCGTGGGGAGCATTCATCAACATGTACGACCTAGGGGTCGGCCTCAAGCAGGCACCCAATGTGTCCGCTGCGTATCTTTTCGTCGATGCCTGCGGTGAGATGGTAACGGACTTGTATGTCCAAAACCCTGGCGTCGGTGCGAAGTTCATTCGTTCCAATCCATTTGTCGGGGGCACTGAAAAGGTCACGCTGATGGCGGCGGCCGCGAGCAGCTATTTCACCTATGAAGACAGCCCGGCAACGGGAGGTCGTTTTACGCAAACCTTGTTGAGCGCACTTCGTGGAAAATCCGCGCGCAACCCGTCCGGAACCGCGCAATGGGGAGCCTATCCCATCGCGATTCATGAGGATTTGAAGAGCATCTATTCACTTGAGCAACGTTGGCAGCGGCAACCTTTCGAGCCTGTGTCGCCGATGCTACCGACCACGACTGCGGCGATTGTGACCTATCCTGAACCACCGCACGTGACGGTCAATGTGGTGCTCGACCCGACACAGGCGCTTGGGATCGGGACCGTGAGTATCCGGGACCCGCAAGGCGCAACGTTGCACACTTGTCCTGGGACGGGCGCGGACAGTTGGCTTCAGCCGATGCGCGCGAGCATCTATCCGCATTTCGTCAGCGCGTCGTTCACAAACGGTAGCGGCTATCGCGATGTCGAGCAGGTGTTCTGCCCCAATCGGTCGCTCTATCATCATCTGGTCAATGTCCGATGAGTGGAGGCAGCGCTTGAAAACCGTGTCCTTTCTGGCGCCACCCGACGCTGCCGCTGCCCGTATTCGGATTCTGGGTCCGGAGGGTGAGATGCAACTCGAAAGGCGCGGCGTCGGCTCTGAGAGCATGACCACCCCCTCGAATCGCGAGGTGCTGATCCAGGGCGCGGTTCCCGGTGCCTATGCGGCTGTCATCGAACCGCTCGGCGAGGCGCCGACCTTCTATTCCTTCGTGGTCGATGACCTTACCGACAGAATTGACGCGCCAGCGCTATCGGAGCTTTCCGCATCATCGGTTTCCAGGGACTGGCTCGAGCAGTTTTCCGGCAGCGTCTGGTCGAAGCCCGTTGACGGTTTCTCGACGACAGGATCGCAAGCACGGGAGATGCGCACTGCCTCTCCACGGGGTGATGACGACAGTGAGGCTGGTGCGGGGTTCGACGACATTGATGACCATGTCGATTTGAGTTCACCTTCCGGAGATGCGAACAAGTCTGCGTTGGTGGACGACAGCCAATCGGCTCTTGGGCGTGAAGACACAAGCGCGCCTTTGCAGCCACGCCGTTTTTCGATTGGTCTCTCGGTCGATACAAGGCCGATGGGCTATGGTGGTTGGCGGCCTTATGTCGGACCGTGGCCGCTCGCTTTCTCGAACGCGCGTGATCGTGCTGCTTCCATTAATCGCGATACCGTGCTTGAGAATGTTACAAGTGCGCGGCTGTACATCGAGCGCGATAACATCACGCTCATGTCCAGTAACGGCGACGCGAGAGGAATGCCCTTGCCCGCCGACGGCGCGCGGTTGAGGCTATCCATTTCTATCGAAGGGTTACGAGTTGAGCGGACGCTAGTGCCGCTGTTCGCTGGTGGCACGACTGTCGAATTTGCGTTGGACCCGTCAGGAGGGTTGCTGCTTGACGTTGCGCCAGTCGACCTGGAGAAACAGTCGCTATCCAGAGCCCTGTCCTCGGCGGTCGGTGCCGAGGGGCAGGGCATCTGGAGTGACTTTACCAGGCGCACGCCGGTCGCAGCCTATATTTCAGGGGATATTCCCGAAGATCCGTGGACAGTAATCTTGGCGATGCTGTGCGCCGTTCGTTTCCCAAGCATCGATGAGCGCGAAGCACTTCAATGGGCACCGGAATTGTCCAGGCAGTTTGCCTGGATTCCCGATAGTCATGTTCTTCTCGCCCGGGGTCTGCTCATAGGGGCTGCGCCGGAGGATAGGGTTGGTGCGGCTTCTGAAGCCTTGCGTGCTCTGTCGACCGCCCGCCGGCTCGGTGCCCCTTATTTCGCCTACTCCAATACTTTGCTTGGCGACATGCTGACTGCGTTGCGCGACGGTGCTCCAGAGGCGGAACAGAGAACTCAGGCCACCAAGGAAATGGGATATTGGTCCCGGCATCTCCCACATCAGCGCGCTGCCGGTTCGTCGTTCAGTTGGGTCATGTCGAGCGGCGCGCGGTCCCGCGGAGGGCTGGATGAACGGTATTCGAGCATTCTTGCATTCGGCTCGGTGGATGCAAGTACTCTCACTATCACGCCAGTCGTCAAGCCCATCGACTAGACTGCGTTGTGCGGCCGGTTCCTAACCATAGCCCAAAATTGTCTGTCAGTCTTGGGACTAACATACGCAAAGCTGAGCGAAGCGCACAAAAGCCGAAAATTCGTCGAAATATAATGAGGGGGAACTACGTGACGCGAGCCAAGTACGATTTTGCAGTCATTGTTGCACTGAGTGAAGAAGCCGAATATTTTCGTGATTATGTCCCGTGCGGCGATCCGTTCGTGGTCGCCGGCTATTCGGCTTGGCCCATCGTCGAGGAATCATGGGATGCCTTCGGGAAAGGCGTCCTGATACTGTCTGGAAAGATGGGTTTCGAACGCGCACGTGCCTCAACTGCGGCCGTTATTGAAGAGCTGAAGGTGCGCTTAGTCGCCAATATTGGGATCGCGGGGCGAGTTGCCGACTGGCTGTCGATCGGCGACGTCGTCGTCCCACGCGATGTTTTCGATTTCACGCAGGGCGGCAAGATCGGCGGCGATCCGGTTCAGGCGGAGTTCAAACACCGCCCTTCGCAAAAACACGTAGGCAGCGATCTCGTCAACCTCGTCGAGACCCACCTTCAGAAAGATTCAAAGCGGATTGCAGCTTTGAATTCCGCGCTGAAGAAGCGGTTCACGAACCCCGCTTTGTGGCCTGCCGGGGCGATCAAGGTTGTGGTGCAGCCGTTAGCCTGCACACCTTTAGTCGTAGCGAACGAAGAGTTCCGTAAATCATTCGCAAAATCTCATAGCGACATTGCAGCGCTTGAGATGGAGTCAGCCGGTGTCATGACGGCGCTCGAGAAGACCGACATCGAATTCTTGAGCGTTCGCGGCGTCTCTGATGGCGCCGACTTCCATAAATCTGAGCTGGAACTGAATTTCGGTGACGAGAATCGGCGATTTGCACTCACTACCGCCTGTGCTGTGCTTGAGTCGATCCTAACCCTTCGCGTTGATCAGAAAGATGCACATGCGCCGGGCGCGGGCATCTATGTGTTTAATCCGGACCAACCCCTCCCGCCGTCCATCATTCGAGACATCGCTCTTAACGAGCCGCTTTTTTCTAAACTCGTCCAAGGGTTGGACCTCGAGCAAGTGGTCAACCCCATCGCGGCGATCAGCCGCCATCTGCGATCCAACGATTATCGGGAACCGATCGTACTTCTCGGCGGCAAGGGCGCTGGCAAGACGACCTTGATGGGACTCATCCAAGCCGAAGCATCCCGATCAATCCAAGATGAAGAAATTCCAGGGTGCAAATCGATCTCGGTGCGCATCAGCGATCTGGAGAGTTGGAGCAACGGAAAATTAGATGCAGAACGAACCCGCAATCGGGTTGTGAGCGCTTGCCAAAGGCTCAACAACATCATTGCGGACACAGCGGGGCCAGTTGTCGTCCTCGTCGACGGTCTTAATCAAGCGGGTTCCCATCGGACGCCACTGATTGCGGATCTCGTCAAGGAGGCGATCCGACACCGGGGCGTCAGACTCGTGATCTCGACCGAAAGCGAGGTCGAATTACGCGACCTGATCGGCCGACTTCCGCTCAACATTGAGGCGGCGTATCGGATTGTTCCGCTCGCAGTCGATCATAAAGATGCTGCAGCATTGGTTGACGGTTTTGCAATGATTTGGGGTGCTAAAAATAGCAAAGAAGCAAACACGGTCTTATCAGATATGAAAAGAAAGGACGTGTTATCTATTGATCTATTCTTACTTTCATTATTTTTCGGGCCATTCCGGACATTCACATACCGGGATTTGACATCGTTGTCGCAATGCTACGAACTATATTGTAAGGGGGTGCTGGCCGATGGTAAGGATCCTGGCGAGGACATGCCAGATGCGAATTTCAATGCGGCGGCGGAAATCGCGTATGATATTCTCATCAGCCATGCCAGCAGCTATGCAGATTTGAATGAGCGTAACACTGCCAAACTGGTATCTTGCCACTCCTCTATTACAAGCTTCCTCGTCGCGCAGCACATCATCAATACCTTGCGCAAGGCAAAAGTCTTGGGCAAGCGCGCTCAGATAACGCCACAGCAACTTGCAAAAAAGATCAGTTATGTATTTCCCGCTGATGTTAACGGCTTTACCAAGCAGATAATGCTGTCGGATACCAAGATTGAGCGTGACGTAATCGAGGTCATCAAATCCAAGTATCGCCAGATGCCCACGCTAGGTAAATCCCATTTTGCGTATCTCGCTGGCCGGGTCAGAAAGGACAAGGCAAGCGAGATGCTTGATCTGCTGGGAAAAATAGACAGCGACAAGCACAGGGCGCCGGGTCCATGGCCCCTTGAAGCCAGAATGCTCCGTCGAAGTATCTTCATTAGTCGCAGTATGCTGCACAATCATGATAAAATGCACCATCCGAACGAAGCTGCCATCCAATATGCGAGTATTTTGCTATCCGACATTGATGAAGCCGAATTCAATCGTGGCTTTCACCTAGAATATTACGGTGATGCTGAATTCGATCCGGACGGATACATGGCAAGTCAAGGCAATGGTTTGCTTCCTTGTAACAAGACATTCACTAAGCTGATGGAGCGGATCACCGCCAAACCGAACGATCTTCCTCCCCTTATAGAACTGCTGACTGTCCTATCACTTGTCCAGGTTCGTAACGTCAATGGAAGACTGCGCAAATCACATCGGGCAGCGGTCCTAGCTTTACTGAACGGGCCGCAATTGCAGGATCGCCACCTGCTGCCGCCTAATGTCCGCGGTTATATCGAACGGGTTGCCGAAGATCTCGACATGGAGGAGTTTCGCCTGTCAACCGTGTGCGACGAATGGACCGGACTCGCCAAGATCGAGCGGACGGGTTGGCTCCGGCGACGCCGGGATGCGCTCGGAGAGCATAAGGCATTCTGGAACGAGATTCGTATCGAGAGCGTAGCCGAACATCTAGTCGGGGTGTTGGGGTTGGCCGAAATCTTTTTGCGATCCGATCCAGAGGGAGAGGAGAAATATGACAAGCGCAAAGTTATCGAGATGATCCTCGTCCACGACCTCGCGGAGTCTCGTCTAGGCGATCAACTTCCCAAGTATAACGATCCAAAACTGGAGGAAATCGCTATATGGAAGTATGGAGCGTTCGAGACCTACAGGGGGATCGGCGACCTCTGGCGGGTTCCGCTCCTTTTGCAAGAATTCAATGAGGGGGAGACGGTCACTGCCAAGATCGCAAAAGATCTCGATCGTCTACAGTTCATTCTGCAGGCGCGGGCCTACGCTGCGGGAATGTCAGAAGAGGAACGGCAGGCGTGCGAAAACGCGAGCCAGAATATTCGTACTAGCACGGTCCGGGCTATCGAGAAGATCGTCAAGGGTCCGTTGCCGCCGCCGCGTTTTGCGCCTCCGATTGCGAGGTTAGACTAATGTTAAACCAGATCTCTGGCTCTCGAGCCCTAGATTCTGATACTACCAAGAACGCCAAACTGAGTTCTTCTGACTAGGGTTTCCGAGATGAGCCTACCTGTCGTATACCAGCCGAGCATTGCTTCCGAAACTGACGGCACGATGCGCTTCCTGCTCCAGGTGATTGCCATTTGGAGTGAATCGAAGAAGCCGGATATCGCAGAAATGGACGAATTTTGGGAGTTTTTTCGGGCTATCATTGTACGTTAGTGCCGTCTGCAGCTGAGGGCTAATCCTAACACTCAAATTGGCGGGGTCATCGCCAGGCCTATTCGGTCATAGTTGGGAACGCCGAGCGATGCTTCATCCGGAGAGGGCTGGGTGTCTCATAGCGCCAACATGACCATCTCAACGGCAGTGAACGGCTATTATCGCGCCAATCTCGAGGCTCGCCGTCGTTCAGCTTGGCGCATCAGTGCTGGATCGATTTCTGGTTTGTTCCAGCGCGCTGCCGGCCCCAGCGTGACGAGATCCTCTGGATAGGTCAGGAACGTATACACTTTGTTGGTGATCTCGATCATAAGCTGTTTCATCTCAGCGTCGGAGATACGAGAGAGCTCGGTCCAGTCAATTTCCCCATACGGAGTTACAACTTTGACGTCGCTATAGTCCCCGGTCGCGCTGTCTGGCACAGTGCCAGCATGGAGCGTCTCCAGAGCCGTATTTCTTACGCATTGTTCCACGAGCGCAAAAGTAAAGCGAGTTTTTTCGCTGTCGGTTAGGGTGTCGTTGGGCATGAGGTGCTCCCGTAATGGCGCCTTGCTTTCAGCAGTGATGCTATACCCGACGACCTGTGACCGTATTAATCGATGATTTTCGAACGTATTGAAAATAGCAAAGAGAAAGTCCGCTTCTCTAGCCTGGATGACAGGGGCAAGCAAACTTACTCGCCCCGGCGGGCCCGCGCGGCTCGGCGTGGCAGCTCGCGACCCCGATCAAGCCATTCACTTTGCCGGCTACTAACAGCGTCTCGCGCCGGAAGCGGACACTATACTCTAACCGATCGACTGGGTAGTAAGATTCCGGTAGAAATAGAACTACGAGCCGATGCTGATTTCTTGACAAAGATAATTACGAGCGCATGCTGTTGAAGTTGCGTGGGGGTGCGGCATGATCGACGAGGCTGTTGGGACAGGAAAATTCACCGAGTTGGCGCCGCTCGACGCGCCGCCACCCCCGCCGCGGCGGCTGGGGGACCTTCTCAAGTCTATATTCGGCACTAAGCGCAGTCGTGACGATATTCCGAATCCGCAACTGGAACCAGCGCGTTCGATCGCCTTTCTTTGCTTTTACGTGAATGGCCGGTTTGTGGGGTCGGCTACAGGTTTCTTCGTAAAGCCCGATGTCGTCGTGACGGCTGCTCACAACATCTTGATGGCAAAGCCCACGGCGGTCGGCGCTTTTGCGGGCTACGACGCCAAGCGGAACCCTGTTCAGTCTGTCTCGGCGAGCCGCTGGGCTTGGGACGCGCAGCGAGACTTTGCGGTTTTGATCACTGCACCATCGCCGGCGTCCGGCCTCCAGCTCAATGGACGGCCGACCGCCAAAGTTACCCTGGCGGGCTATGCCTTTGGGTACTTCGGCCAACTTACTGCCGGAGTGGGGGCCGCGAAGACTAGCGGCGACAAGCTCCTCTACGCCCTACCGGCGGACAAGGGCGACAGCGGCGGGCCGATTTTCGCGGGAGCCTTCCCGACAGCCGTCGTAGTCGCCCTCCACACCGACAGTTTCGACACAGGCAACCCCTTCGAGGCAGGAGGAGAGTTGGCCGACCAGCAGATGATCGCACGGATCGCATCGCTCGAGGCGCAGGCGCGCACCTGAACTTAAGACGGGGGAAGAAATGAAGAAGATTGCATTCGGAACCGCGGCGTTGGGGATGATGCTGTCGGGTTGCGCCAATGGCCTCCCGGGCTTGCGCCCTCTAACATACCAGCAGCCGGCGGACACACGGCTCATAGTCAGCTACGCGCCGTGCCCACACCTCTCGAAGCAGGGAAAAAACTTCGCCCCGATCGTTGCCGCCGTCCTTCTAGGGGCCGCGACTAAGACGCTCGAGAACTTCGGAACCGCTCTCCAGAAAGGCTCCGAGGGTGGCAACCTCCCCGCAAGCAATGCGAGCGTGAACTTTGAGCTCTACAGCGGCGACCTCCCGCAGTGCCTGATCGCGATCCGAGGCAAGTTCGAGGCCACCGAGAAGCTGAAGACGAAGATCGCTATGCCGGCGGTCGATCCAGTGACGGTGAACGGCACTGCCGTTCCGAGCATCTTGGTCCGCGACGTCAATGGCTCTAAGGTGACAGGAGTGCTACCCGACGTGTACGAGTTGGCGCACTACGTGGAGATCGCGATCAGCCCCTCACATAACCAGACGGCACTCACCTTCACACCCGCATACACTTGGATCGCTAAGTCGATGGACGGCGGGACAAGCGGCTCTCGCGGCCTCTCGATCGCGGTTAAGTTCAGCCGCCCGGGCGGCCAAGACACGGGCAGCGCCGTGCTGATCGAGGACCGCACGATCGGCAAGCAGCAGACATACCAGCCGCTGTCCGACGGGCGCTTCCCGCACGAGGCTTCGTGGTTCGCGACGATCGGCACGAACAGCGGCACTGGCGGCGCGGTCGGCCGCGCCAACACCCAGGCTGACGCGGCGCCCGCGGCTCAACCTGGCAGCGGAACCGGACAGGCGACGGGCCAGGCACCTGCGGTTGCGCCCCAGGCGCCAACGCTGGCGCCTCCAAAGCCTGCTGCGGGCGCGCCGATGCTAAACGAGCCGTTCCCGTTCACCGCCACTGTCACCGTCGTCGAGAGTCGGCCGACCAAGGAGTTCGTAGCCTTCGTGGCCGGCGTCTTCGCAGCGGCGCGCCCGGCGATCGACGCCCGGCTCAAGGAGGAAATAGATCCCGCCACGCAGCTTGCCAGCCAGAAGACCGCGCTGGACAATGAGGGCGCCTACGGCGACGCACTGGCTAAGGCCAAGGTCGCATTGCTGAATTATTGCGCGCTAGATGCGGCGAGCAAAATTTCAGACCGAATATCGCAGTCCGGAGCCACTCGCCAACTGCAAGCAGCCGCGAACAAGGCGGCGTTAACTGCCGACTACTCGCCACCGTTCACGACGCTCGCCATCGTGAGCGATGGCGTCCCGAAAACAGTGAATCCAGACACCTGCCAGTAAGAATGACCGGGGCGGCCAAGTCATTCGAAGGGCAGCCCTAGACAAATAGCAAGCCTGAAGCCCTTCCGGGAGAAGGGAAGCGATCCGACTGGGTAGCAGTTTCTGTGAACCGCAGAGGGCTTTCTCGTTTATTGGCCCTTGTCCCATGATCATCGAACGTCCGGTTCGCCTGCAACCCGACGTTCGCCGCCAGTCTCCTGAGTGGCGGCAATGTCCGCAATCTCGACCAAAATTGAATGTCTGCTCCCGAGCGCGAAAAACACTGTCGAACGGCGAAAATTTGGGGCAAGCGCCCTTCCTTGTGTTCGGATCGCCTGTCGGGCAGGGCTACTCTCATCATGATAGAGTTCCATGCCCCTGCCGCAGAGACTCCGGAGCTGGGGTTGTCACCCTTGTATCGCGCCGCTGTCCTAACCTTGCGACACCTGATTGATGTCGGTCCGATCGGACTTACGCCGAACAAGGCACTGAAGCGCTACTTTGTCACCTGGGCGGCCGGAGCTTTCTGCTGGCCCGGCTACACTGCCGATGAGCTGTACGCGATCAATAAAGTTCTGAACGAGCATGACTTTCCGCCGCTGGTTTTGCTCCATGATCTGCTACTGGCGGCAAAGCTTGCCCGCCACCGGAAGGGCTTTCTGCACATCACCAAATCAGGAAGGGACCTGCTGGACCATGGAGGAAGCCTGTGGATCACCCTATCGCAGCACCTCCTTCTTACCGCCGGACACGACGACATGCTGGAGATCGAATGGGTTTCGGTTCTGCATGCGTTGAACGTCGAGGCCCATGAAGGAGTCACTGACCGGCGCTTCGCCTCGCGGCTGATGGGGGCTGACGAACAGGATTATCATTCCAAATCGCTCATCTATGTGCATGTCCTTCGTCCGCTAAGTTGGCTGGGGCTGTTACACGAGACACGCCAAAGCCAATCGGAACGCCTCTTTAAGAAGACAGGGCTCTGGCCCTTGGCGTTGCGTTTCGAGGAGAGCGCAGCGCTGCCTCCGCCCACCAGGCATTGATCCTGACGCTCGACATCGGTGATCGACAACTGGAAGGGGATTCCACCGCGCGGATAACAATCCTGCCGCGCCGCAGCTGGCCTCCAGCGGAAGGTGCGGCAACCAGCTGGGCTGCCGTCGAACCACGTCGGACGCTAGACCTAGATCGTTGATCCCTAGGTGTGCACAATCCGGTTTTGCGACAGGTGTCGACCACGAGTTGCGCTAGCAGAGTGCCTTCATGTCGCGCCACGCCGAGCCTGGCGAGCCTGCCGGGGCGAGTCAGTTTGCTTGCCCCGGCCAGCTTGGAAGATCGGCCGTTAGCTTTGTAGCGCGTTTCAGGGCCGAGGCCGATGCCGCGAGCCGTTCAACCTTTCCCCGCCAGGCAGCGATATTCTTCTGCACGCCGCCGTGGCGGACCGGCCCAAATTTGGTGATGCGAACGGGCTTGAATCCGCAGAAGCCCAGAATCTGGCCGCGCCAGCGGCGCACGACAGCGTTGCCGTAGGCGAGCCAAAGATAGAAGGCTGGTGTATCCGTCGTAATGAGGACATCGGCCGAGCGTCCTGCCAGAAGCCGGTCCCAGAAGGGATCGTCCTTGTGATAGCGAAACGCAAAGCCGGGCAGCAGAACCCGATCGATCAAACCTTTGAGCTGCGCAGGCTCGCTGCCCCACCACATCGGAAACCCGACCACGAGATGATCGGCAGCCGCGATGGCGCCGCCGATCCGTTCCAGATCGAGCTCCCAACCCTGGACTTCTTTGTAGCCGCGCCGCAGGTTCGGCTCGAAATCGAGATCCCGCACCGCGATGCGCTCAACCTCTACCTGGTCGCCAAGCGCAGCCTGATAGGTATCGAGCAGATGGCTGACGAAGCGGCCAGAGTCAGGATGTCCGTCAAGGATGAGCACTCGCATAGCTGACTCCGTCAAAGGTCGATATCAGCCCACAAGGCAGCATGGTCGGACCCTGCATCGGCTGCCCTGCTGACTTCGGGATAGGCCTCCCAGCGCTTCGGTCGCGATCCTGGCCACATGCCGGTGCGGTACACGCCGCCTGACCGCACGCGTTCAAACAGCGAAGGCGACAGCAGTATATAGTCGATCTTATTGGCCGCGTTGCACAGACCATAGGTGCCAGGATAGCCGCCATCGTCGAACGCCGGGTGGGTGAAGATGTCCGCCAAATCTGTGTCATGGAGCAGTGGAGCGAGTGGTGCGCTCGATGGCGTGTCGTTGAAGTCGCCGATGATAGCGACATAGCGCGCACCATTGTCGATCAGCCCTCTATAGATTTCGGCGATCCGCTCGGCTTGCGCCTTGCGTTTGGCGTCGGACGCTGCCTTGCCGCCATAGCCCTTACTCTTGAGATGGTTGACCAGCACCAGAAGTGTCTCACCGTTCGGAGTCGTTACCTCGAATTGCGGGCAATCGCGTGAAAAGACAGGTTGGCCGTTCGGCAGCTGGTCGTCGACGCGGCTGCACATTGTGCCGATCGGATAGCCCGTGCGGCTCATCAATCCGACGTCAATGCCCCGCTCGTCATTGCCGTCGATCAGCATGACATGGCGAAACGGCGTGCCGCCGAGTGCCGGCAGGATCTCCGTGTTGAACGCTGACAGCACCGGGCGGCTTTCGGCCTCGATGACACCGAGCACGTCGGCTTCCAGGTCCATCATAACCCGCGCGGTGTTCCGCATCGCATGTTCGTTGACTGGTTCGTCGCGGAGTTCCAGCGAGCCCACCCAATCGGCGCGTCCGTCCGCCTCGATCACGACGCCACCGTCCTTGGGGCGTCGCAACAAGCCGCCGCGGTTGCGTCGCAAGATAACAAACGGGCCTGTGTCGGATTTCTCAAGGCCGAGGTCACGCATCAGCTCGACCATCCGGGTTTTGTCGGCGGGAGCATAGGTGACCTGACCAAGAAGCCCGTTGAGCGTGGCGAACTTCTCCAATACCGGGCGGCCTTCTTCCCAGCTGTCGAGGTTCATTGCCTTGGCACGATCGAACAGGTTTTCGACGTTATAGACAGCAAGCTTCATGGTTTTTCTCCCTTCGCTTGAGCAATTTACTCGATTACTGTTGCGGGCGCGCGACGAACATGAGAGCCAATGTTCAATGGCCTTCGCTGGTATATGGAATATCCGCGCTGCGTCCCAGGAATAGCCAGTGCGCGCTCTTCGGCAATGCGGTTTCCCCGCCAAAAGTCAGATTGACCGAATAATAATTCGAACCATGATCAGGTGATTAAATTCCGTTTCGACGATGCCGGGGGGCAAACAACCGAGCGGTATCCGCGTCAATTTCTGCGGTGACCTGCGAAATGGGACGGAGATTATCACCCATGCAGTACCAACGTCGAATTGAATCCATGTTGGAAGAGGGCGGCCAACTGGCCGTCTTTGCACCACTTTGCAAGTCAATCATCACTAGCAGGACGCAGCTGGCGGAATTGTTCGGCTCACTTTGCTCGGACCCCGGCAGCGAGATGCTCCTTGATCTTTATTGGCGTGACAGCCAAGGCCTGAAGACCTCGCTTACCAGTTTATGGCGTGCTTCAAAGGCCTCGGAAATGACAGCCCGGCATTGTCTGGCTGTAATGGAGGCACAGGCCATTGTCGAACGTCTGCCTGACCCTCTCGACAAGCGTCGCACCTATGTGCAGCTGACCATCTCTGGTCGAGAGAAGATGGATACCTGTTTCCAAACCATCCTGGCCGGATTCGTCCAAGCCTTCCAGGATTGCACTGCCAGCTGCGCTGACACCGCTCGGCCTCAGGACTATTGTCCCTGGAGCGCTGGCGCCTTTGCAGCCTCGTCAGTGGCTGCCCGCCACCGTTCTCGTTCAGGTAAAAGACCAACGTCGAGCCAAGCAAATCGACGGGCTTGAATGGACATCCGGGCCTGCGGGTCACGATCGGCGAATGTGCCATGAACCCGATTTTCCGGGATAAGGTTGCTGGTCGTACAACGTTGAATGAACCAGATGGACGACGCTGGCGAATTGCCATTGCCTGACGAGGCTACACAATCCCGTCGATAAGCGCTCCGGTAAAAAGTCGCCGGAAGAGAAGGGGGCTTTGGTTTGAGGAAGCAAGCTCAAACCGGAGTGTCCCTCAATGGCTCTTTCACGCACCAGCGCTGACCCCCGTCTCCATGCCGCCGCTGCACGGATCGTCAAATCACTCGGCGTTGAATGGAGGCCATCGGGCGTAATGTGCCGCTGCCCAGCTCACAAGGATAACACACCAAGCCTTTCAGTCCGCGTCGGCGAGCGCAGCATTCTATTCAAATGCTTTGCGGGGTGTTCGACCATCGATGTCATGCGTGCGCTTCGAACGGACAATCTCTCTACTCCCTCCGCCGAAACACAGGCTGGGTGGGGCGATGAAGCACGCGAACGGCGGCTGAACGGGCGGATTAGCTCTCTCTGGAAAGAGGCACGTCCAGTGACGGGCACGCCTGCAGACAACTATCTGTCCACGCGCGGGTTTGCCGGGCCGCACCCGGCACTGCGCTATCATGATCGCGTTCCACTGGGCAGGGGAACCGACGTCCGTTTTCGCCCCGCACTGCTGGCGGCTGCCGAAGGTGATTTGGGTGTCATCGCGCTCGAACGGCTGTTCCTCGACCCTTGTACCGGGTTGCCAGTCAACGATCTTGCTCCGCCAAAGCGCATGCTCGGCCGACCTCACCATGGCGCCGTCCGCTTTGGTGCCGCGACCCGGGTGCTCGGGCTGGCGGAAGGGTGGGAAACGGCTTGGTCGGCCCACATTTTGCTCGGAATCCCTGTCTGGGCCGCCTTCGGATCTGAACGGTTTCCGTTGGTCGCCATACCCGAACGGATTGAGCATCTGATCCTGCTTCCAGACGATGACGCTGCGGGCCGTCGTGGAGCGCAACGTGCGGCAGCTGCTCACCAAGGACCGGGACGTCGCATTGAGACACGGTTCCCCGGATCGGGCTTCAACGATTGGAATGATCGGTATCAGTCAGAAAGGGGAGGGGGAGGTGAGAATGTGCGGAAAGCAGCCTGATGGTCAGGTGGATGCACCGCACAGGAGTAACACCGATGACATTTCCGATCATCTATGTGCCCGCGGTCAACTGCCGTGTGGCGGAAGACAATGTGCGCAAGCATTCCAACGCTGATGCGGATGCTCAGTTCGAAGCGCATCTCGGCGAAACTGGCATCGTCCTCCAGAACCTGATCGGCGTCCCGATCAAGCGCCGGAAAGACCAGTATGACATCTATGCTGGCGGCCGTCGTCTGTCCCGGACGCTCAGCAATATCGAGAAGGGCGTGTTGCCCAAGGATTTTCAGGTTCCGGTCATGGTGGTCCCGACCGCCGAAGACGCGATATCAATGAGCCTCGCTGAGAACTTCTTCCAGCTTGCGATGAACCCGGCGGACGCCTGCACGGCCTTTCGCACGATCATCGACAAGGAGAAGAAAACGACCGCCGACATTGCAAAGCGGTTCAGCCTGACGGAACGTTTCGTTGAGGGCCGTCTACGCCTCGCCAACCTGGCTACGCCGGTATTTGAGGCACTGGCGAAGGGGCAGATCACACTCGACATCGCCAAGGCCTACGCCAAGACGACCGATACCGTCCGGCAGGCATCGGTGTTCGAAAGCCTGGCCGGCACCTACTATGCGAACAATGCTGCCGAGATCGAACGCCAGGTGACAGCGGGGAGTTACACCGGCGGTCATCCGAAAGCGTTGCTGGTCGGCCGTGAGGCCTATCTCGCGGCGGGCGGCAACATCGACAGAGACCTCTATTCCGATGCCGAAAGTGAACTCTGGACCAACCGAGAACTGCTCGACCAACTCGCTGAAGAGGCTCTCACGGAAGCAGCCCAAGCCATCCGCGAGCGTGAAGGGTTCGCTGAAGTCCGTACGATCGCAGCCAACCACGTTCCATACACCGCAACCATGGGATTGCGGCGCCTCCAGGGGGTTGTTCCGCCACTCAGCGAGACCCAGGAGACTCGACGGACCGAAATCCAGGCGGAGATCGAGGAAATCGAGGAAACAGCGGCTGAAGCCGAGGAGTATAGCGACGAGCAGCTCGAAAAGATCGAAGCGCTGGAAACCGAACTCGGCTCTATCATGGACCGGCAGGAGGTGTTCGAGCCCGAGCAGAAAGCAAAGGCGCTTGCCTATATCGTGATCGGCGAGAATGGTCAGCCTGTCGTGGAAGAGGCCTTGTTTCTCGCTGAGACCGACGAGGACGATCAGGATATCGATCCGGATGCCGAGGAGGATGGCGACGACGCCGGCTCGGATGCAGAAAGCACGGCGACCCCGCGCAAGTCAAAGCTCAGTCAGAAACTTCTCGATAGGCTGGCCGTGATGCGGACTGAACTTGTGGCGCTCCATGTCGCGAACGATCCCCACTTCGCGATGGATCTCGGCACCTTCGTCATGGTCGATGCCGCCCATCGTAAGTTTGGCGGAGCCTATGATCTTGCATCGGGGCTTAAGGCGCCGCTGCCTGAGCGACGGGTTGGCAATTTCGTCAGCGAGACGGCCGCTGCTGAAGCCTGGGTCAAGCTTGAAGGGGAGCTTGATCACTCTTGGCGGGACGCCGGCGATCCTGTTGCACGCTTTGATGCCTTCCGGGCGCTGGACGATGAAATGCGCGCCAACTGGTTTGCCTGGGCGATCGCGCGGACCATCGAGCCGGTCGCCGACAGCGGTTCGGGAGCGCCGTTCTTGCGGCATCTGGGGCGCAGCCTCGACATCGATGTTGCGCGTTGGTGGCGTCCCACCACTCGAAACTTCTTCGATGCCGTTACGCGCAACTGGATCCTCGATCTGTTCGAGGACATTGGCGGGGAGGATCTGAAGTCCCGCTATGGCGCAGCGAAGAAGGCGGACCTCTCAGCCTCTGCCGAGAAGCTGTTTGCCGGGCAGTCGATCATCGAAGCCGAGATCAAGGACAAGGTGCTTGCCTGGCTTCCCCAGCCCATGCGGATCGAGGAACCGCCGGTCGTGGAAGCCAGCGGTCCGAGCCGTGCGGAGCTGGCGGCCGCCATCGGCGCAACCCAGGCTGAGCCGGCCATCGAGGAACCGGTCGAGGCCGCGAATGATGCGGACGGGGACGATCTGGCTGAAGCCGCTTGATCTGATCCTTCCCTCTCACTCGGGCCGGGGCGCTTGCGTTCCGGCCCGTTCCTTTATCCCCGCTGCGTCTTCGCGTCCGTTTCTGCGGACAGATGCCGTGCGCAAATTTCCCGGAGATCATCATCATGAATATCCAGTCTGCCGCAGGCCTCGATGTCCACGCCGCCGATGCCGCTCGTAAGGCAGCGGGCCTCTACAGTGTCGCGCTGACCATCGCCGAGCATCTCGCCAGTGCCGGCACGATGTCGCGCCAACATCTCTCGCGGCTGATGCGCGAGACGTTCGGAGCCAACGACGCTTCGGGCGTCTGGTCGATGCGTGACGCCTATGACGCGCTTGAAGCCGGCCAGGTGCTGTTCCTGCGAAACCATGAGTCCTCACCGCTGACATTGTCCGAGCCCGCTGCGATCCTGAAGGCGCTCACCGACCTCGAACGCGGCCTGCCGACCCAGACCTATCGCTCCGAACATCAGGTCGATCTCCAGCAGTTCAGCACACCTATCGCGCTGGCCTGGCTCACGGCCCTTTGCGCCCGGGTGAATTCGTCCGATGTTGTGCTCGAACCTTCGGCCGGCACCGGCATGCTCACCATTCTCACGGCACGCGCAGGCGCGGTTCTGCATCTCAACGAACGCGATACTCAACGCGCAGACCTGCTCGCCCATGTCACCGGCCAACCCGTCACACGCTATGATGGCGCGTCGATCGATGACTGGTTACCCGCAAGCTTCGCGCCCGACGTCGTGCTCATCAATCCGCCGTTCTCGCGCAGCGAAGGCCGTGGCCGCGATCGCCATGCCGGCGCCCGCCATCTGCGCTCTGCGCTGCTGCGACTTCGGGAAGCAGGACGCTGCATTGCGATCATGCCGTCGAGTTTCACCGCCGACGGTCCGGGGCGAACCGGCTATGCAGCGGTCCGTGAGGTGGTGCGCCCGCGCGTCGAGATCGATATCCTCGGCGACGTCTATGCCAAACATGGCACCAGTGCGCGTATCCGATTGCTCATCTTCGACAAGGGCTGGACCGGCGAAACCCACTATATTCAAGTCGAGGCCTTGGCTGAAGCTCTGCCGCATGTCCTGGCTCTCCCTGATCGATTGGGCCCGCCAACACCGCCTACGACCTCGGCCCCCGCGCCAACCCTCAAGCCGGTCCGCACCCGCGGATCGGCTTTTTCCATGTTCGCCAGGGAGACCGCGCCACGTCCGCTCACACCCCCTGTCGTCGCGGCCGTCGAAACCACTCCAAAGCCAGTCGAATTCATCGTGCGGGAAAAACCGCTGCCGATGGGTGAGACAGCCGGCATCTTCGCACCCTGGAGACTGTCGCGCATCGAGATACCCAGTGCGGCGGAGCATCCCGATGAGCTGGTCGAAACGCTCGCGATGGCGTCGGTGTTGCCACCGGTGCCGAGCTATCGGCCCGAATTGCCACCCGGCACCTTCAAGGCGCTGTCGAGCGCGCAGCTAGAAACAATCCTGCTTGCCGGCAGTGCGTTCGAGCGTGATCTTCCCGGTCGCTATATGCCCAACGAGGCCGGCGATCAGCTGTTCGAGAATGAAGACGGCCATGTCTATCGGCAGGGTTTCTTTGTGGGTGATGGCACCGGCGTCGGCAAAGGCCGTGAAGCCGCTGCCTGCCTCATGGATCAATGGTGCCGCGGTAACCGGCGCCATGTCTGGATATCGCTGAGCGGACCTCTTCTGAGCGATGCGAGAAGAGATTGGGAAGCGTTGGGCGGCATGGCTGCCGACATCCAGCCGCTCGACGCGATTCCGCTCGGAAAGCCTATCACGATGTCAGCAGGCATCTTGTTCCTCACCTACAGCACATTGCGTTCGGTCCGCGATAAAGGGCCCTCGCGCCTCGATCAGATCCTTGCCTGGCTGGGCGACGATTACGAGGGTTTGATCATCTTCGATGAATCCCATGCCCTAGCCAATGCTGCGCCAGCTGCCAGCGACTTCGGCGATGCCGTGGCTTCACAGCAGGGGATCACCGGTTTGCGCCTCCAGAATGCCTTGCCGCGCGCCCGTATCCTCTATGTCTCGGCGACGGGTGCGACCACCCCCGCCAATCTTGGCTATGCGATCCGGCTCGGACTCTGGGGGGCTGGCACCGCATTTACCTCCCGCGCCAGCTTCACCGCTGCGATGGAGAAGGGCGGCATCGCGGCAATGGAAGTCGTCAGCCGCGATCTCAAGGCGACCGGCCTCTATACCGCCCGCTCGCTCTCCTATGCCGGCATTGAATATGAGCCACTCGAGCACAAGCTCACCGCGGCTCAAATAGCGATCTACGATGCCTATGCCGACGCCTGGCAAGTCGTGCACGCCGGGCTCGATACTGTACTCAAGGCGACCAACGTGATCGATCAGGTTGGAGGCGACACGCTCAACGCGCAGGCCAAGGGCGCGGCGCTCTCCAGATTCGAAAGTTCACGGCAGCGCTTCTTTTCGGCCCTTCTGGTGGCAATGAAGATGCCAACGCTCCTGAAGGCGATCGAGGCTGAACTTGCTCAGGGCCATGTCGCGGTCGTGCAACTGGTCTCGACTTCCGAAGCGACCCTCGAACGGCGGCTGGCGACGCTCTCGCCCGATGAGCGTGCCAATTTGGATATCGATTTGTCTCCTCGCGACATACTGGTCCGGTATTTGACCGACGCGTTCCCAACACGCCAAATGGAAGTCTACAAGGACAATAGCGGCGAGGTTCGCTCACGTCCGGCCAGCGATGAAGAAGGCAATCCCGTCCTCAGCCAGGAAGCGGTCCGTGCTCGCGACGGACTAATCGAGAAGCTTTGCGCGATGCCGCCTGTCGCGACCGCACTCGACGAACTGATCCGCCACTTCGGCACAGATCGGGTTGCCGAGGTCACCGGCCGTTCACGCCGCATCGTGACTGATGGGGCCGGGCGGCAGAAGATCGAACGCTTGAGTCCGCTTGCCCGCATCGCAGACACGCAGGCATTCCAGAATGGCGACAAGGACATCCTGGCCTTTTCGGCAGCCGGCGGGACAGGCCGTTCGTATCATTCGGATCGCAATTCCAGGAGCGCGCACCGCAGGCGCGTGCATTTTGGTCTTGAATTTGGTTGGCGCGCGCCAGCGGCGGTCCAGGGCCTTGGCCGCACCCATCGCACCAACCAGATGACCCCACCGATCTTCAGGCCCGTCACGACGGACTGCAAGGGTGAGCGGCGGTTCATCAGCACCATCGCTCGTCGGCTTGACGCTCTTGGAGCTTTGACGCGTGGGCAACGGCAGGCGGGCAGTCAGAACCTGTTCGATCCAGCCGACAATCTCGAGAGCGATTACGCCAAGGATGCTCTGCATCAATGGTATCATTTGCTGCACGCCGGAAAACTCACAAGCACGACGCTCGAGGCATTCGAAACGATGACCGCGCTTAAGCTGACTCAAGGGGAATCCGGCGAGCTGTTGGAAAAGTTGCCACCGATCCAGCGCTGGCTCAACCGGCTGCTAGCTCTTCGGATCTCTACACAAAACGCGATCTTCGAGGAATTCTTCGCGTTGATCCAGGCGCGCATCGATGCGGCGCGCGAAGCGGGTACGCTTGATCTCGGCGTTGAGACCATCCTCGCGCGCAAGGTCGAGTTGCTCTCAGACATCGTGATCCACAATGACGAGGTCTCCGGCGCAGAAACCCGCCTTCAGAAACTCCAGCTTCACCTCAAGCGCAACGTGACCGGGTTTGAGCGACTGATGAGTGTGTGGGGTGGCACCGACGACATCGCATACCTCCGCAACAATCGCTCAGGCCGGGTCGCCTTGCGGGTACCTTCCTGGTCGACGATGGATGAGGACGGCCAGCCCATCGCGATGTGCCAGCTGGTGCGGCCTACAGGACAGGATAGAACGCGTTTCGAAAGCCTGGCCCGCAGCTTCTGGCAACGCATCGATAAAGGCGAATTCGAACGTCTTTGGCGGGAGGAAGCCGATCAGGCCCGCGAACAAGTCGATATTGAAATCGTCCATATCGCCACCGGTCTGCTATTGCCGGTCTGGAACAAACTGCCGGAAGATGACGTGCGTGTCTGGCGGATCGTTGACGAGGCCAGTGGCCAGTCGCGGCTCGGTCGCATCATCTCCGCCGAAATGCTCTCGGAAACCGCTGCCAGCTTCAATGTCACCGACGCAGTCAAGCTCTCACCGGCTGAAATCATCGCGGCCGCGAGCGGGATCGATGGTGCGCAGATCGACGGCTTGCCCGGCACGCGACTGATCAGGGTGCGCGTCAATGGCCAGCAGAGGTTCGAGATCCGGGACTATCCCTATGATCGGCTCGATTGGCTGAAGTCACTGGGCGCTTTCACGGAAATAATCAGTTTCCGCACTCGCGTTTTCCTGCCGCCTGAAGATGCTGAACGGATTTTGGCCGAACTAGGATAGGAGGCACCTCCTAACGACAACGACTTATTGCGGCACGCCAGCCCGAACGAGCGATCTTGGGATGGCGTGCCGTCAGAAGACGCCTCGATGTCTCAGCTTTGCCATAACGGCTTCAGTCTTGTCCTCGACGACATAATCGAACAACAGTAGTGAAATTGTGTCGCCAATCATCAGCTCGCTATCGAGCGCTGCGGAAAAGCGGATTCTGGCCCGTTCCAGAAGATCAAGGGTAGCAGACGATATCGCAAAAGCGACCTCGTGACCGCCGGTCGTGGGGATCGTTGCGAGATGTTCGCGGAGCACCGAAATGCCGTGGTCGAGTGTGTCGTCAGCTCGCCCAGCGCGGTAGGCGATGACGTCTGATAACGATCTGTCATGTCCGGTCCGGCTTGAGTGGATCCGCTTGCACAGATTGATAAGCCTGGAGAAATACTCCGAGCAATCCAGGCGGTACAGACGGGCATCCGCGATCATAGAACCCTCGCTTTTCGAACATCGCATCGCGCCAATGGAGCGATGCCAAGTTGCGAATTGCAAAGGTTATTCAGCTTTATACAAAATGCAACTTCAAAGGCCGCCCCTCATGCGGGTTCGGGGGACTCAGCTGTCTTCTTACGGGGGCGCCGGGTCGCCGGTACTTTGGCCGGTTTTACGGGCGTTTCCGGTTCGACCGACTTGGAACTGCGTTTCCGGCCAAGGCCGATTGCCTTCGCTAGCGTACGGCGCTGTTCGGCATAGTTAGGCGCGACCATAGGATAATCGTTGGGAAGGCCCCACTTGTCCCGATATTGATCCGGCGTCATCTGATAGTGCGTCATCAGATGACGTTTGAGCATCTTGAGTTTTTTTCCGTCCTCCAGACAAACGATATAGTCGGGCTTCACGGAGGCGCGGATCGACACAGCCGGTTCGGGTTTGGTCTGACTCTCGTCCTTTTTCTGGCCAAGCCCACTCAACGCACCGTGAACATTCTGTATTAGCGCCGGCAGATCGCCCACCGCCACACTGTTATTGGCGACATGCGCCCCAACGATGTCCGCAGTCAGCGTGATGAGCGTTTCGGACATATCGGCGCTGTCGGTCATACGATCTTTCTTCCCACTTTTGTTTGGAACTTCGGTCTGATGTTCACTGAGCCTCTGGGCAAGCAGCCACGATAGCAAGCGCTATAGGGCCCGGCCACAACATTACGCCCGCTATCGTGACGATTCTGTCAATGCTCTCCGCGACTGCGTCCGCTTTTGCTTACCGATGGCAGGAAAGGGAAGGGGGAAAGGGATGGTGCTGGGCAGTGTGAATGCGCGCTGCACCCGGCTTCCATCCAAATATCTCCTGGAGAAACTTCCATGGCAACGCTTGTTCCCAGTCCCACGCGCGCTGTTTCAGGTGCCTATGGCGTCGATATCTCGCGCGGCACATCCAACACGCGCGTTTCCTCCGAATGGTTTGCGCGCCCCGACGACGAACGTTTCCTGTCGCTCGGTGACCTCTACGAAAGCGTTCATGCTCGAGCTGAGCGTGCCCACACCCGAATTATCGAGAGCCGTGCGATCAAGGTCGAGGCTCGTCGCGATGCACCCGAACGCCTGGCTCTGGTCTTGCCCGACAACGATATGCCGGTCGCGCCGACCAATTGGTCTTTCGGGCAAATGTGCAGCCTTGTCGGCGCTCCGGCGTCCTACCTGCGTGATCTGCCCGGAGCGCTCGCCGCCATCAACCTCCAATTTGGCCTACAGAATCATCGTGGCGAACAGGTCAAACTTCTCCAGACCGACAACGGTCGCCCGGAACTCCGCGCCGTAACTGGCCCTGAGTACGGTAGGATCTGGGACCATGAGTTAGTATCCGCCGTCATGCGCTTCGCCGGCAATGGGACGGGTGACACGCGTTGGAAGGTGCCGGGCCTGCTCGACTGGCGCACAATGCACTACAATCCTTTTGTCGACGTCTCAAAAGACACGACGACACTCTTTGCGTCCGACCGTGACGTATTCCTCTTTTTGGTCGACGACACTCACCCGATCGAGGCTGGCAAACTGCCCAATGGCGAACCGGATTTGTTCTTTCGCGGTTTTTACGCCTGGAATTCCGAAGTTGGTGCAAAAACTCTTGGAATTGCGACATTCTACCTGCGGGCAGTGTGTGCAAATCGGATTTTGTGGGGCGTCGAAAACTTCCAGGAGATCAAGATCCGGCACAGCAAGTTCGCCGCCGGGCGCTTTGCCCAACAGGCTGAACCCGCGCTTGAGCACTTCGCCAACGCCTCGCCGCGCTGCTTCGTGGACGGCATCCAGACGGCGCGAACGCGGATCGTGGCCCGCAAGGATGAGGACCGAGAGGAATTTCTGCGCAAGCGGGGATTCTCCAAATCGGAAACCACCAAGGTGATCGAGATGGTTCTCGCAGAAGAAGGCCATCCGCCGGAGAGCGTGTTCGATTTTGTGAACGGCATCACGGCCCTTGCGCGCACCAAGACACATCAAGATGCGCGTCTCGATCTTGAAGGCAAGGCACGCGGGCTTCTCGAACGAGTCAATTGAAGCTGAGTCGCCGGGGTCTTCTGGCCCCGGCGATCAACCACGCCGCCTATCACGCTCATTCTCGTGTGCGTTTGTGCGGGCCCAATTCCCTTGATCAGAAGGAGCACCGTCTCATGAGCGCTGACGTTTACATTCCGCTTCGCACTTTCGTTGTGACCGTCGAATTCTTCAGCGGCGGAGACCGCTATGCCAGCGAAATCTATAGGATCAATGCCTCGAATTGGCACCGTGCTGAGCAAGCGGCGATCGCCCTGTCCGACGACAGCACTTATTATCGTCCTGAGATTCCGGCTCTCAGCCGCGCCGCCGTCGCCCGGGCGGTGCCGGTGTAAACCGACGCCAACCGCATGTGCGACTGATAAGATCCCACTGAAAGCATGCCCAGAGCAAGGCACGGCTTCCCTCAGCGCACGCCTTATCCGCCTCCTACCGTACCGGAACACGAGCAGACGCCGTCATCGTGGCGCTGCCGGCGCATTCCCATGAACTCAACCACAAGGAATGAGACTATGCACGCTTCTCCAGCCAGCCGAGACGCGCTCATCGAGCACGGCTTTCAAATCCTCACGCGCCTCCCGGACACCGTCATATCCCTCACCGAGGAGGAGTATGATGCTTCGGCTATCCTGGCATTCGATCCCGAGGCTGCGCTACCCACTGCGATGTTCGCACATCCTATCGAACCGCATGACCTCACTCTTCGGGTAGCTGGAAGCCAGTTCGACGTAGGAACATGGGAACGTCTTGCACAAGCATCGGCATTGGAAGCCGATACGCTGGACCGCTCGACATGTCTGGCCCTCTTTCTCGCTCAACGCGCTAATAAAGGATGGGATATTGACCCTCGCTGACTGCTGGCGCTGGCTTTACACGCGGAGAACCGTAGTAGCTGAACATATGCCTATCGAACCCGTAGGCCCAGCGCGCCGTGAAGCGCTGATGGCATCGGAGGGATGCATAATTCTAGGACGCAAGCCGGGTAGCAACTCCCATCAAGGCTTTGCCGAGAACAACTTCTCGGTGGGCGACATGGAATGGCATGCCGAGTACGCAAACTTCTTTCTATCTCGGGATAGCTGGTCGTCCTCCGGCAAGAAGCAAATGATCAGGGGCGAGGTGGAGGCTGAGGTCTGCGTCGAGAGTGAACGCCGCCGCCTGCCTGATTGGGAGATAGAAATCTGGGATGTTCACGATGAGCACCTGCCGGTCGTGATTGATTGGGAAGGCTGGATCGACGCATGGGCCTACGACCCGAACAACAAAATGTCTGGCGTCACGAGCATGTTTAAGGCGTGCAACCTCCGCTTCACCATGCGGAGAGGCCGATGAGCTTTGAGCCGACTTTCTCCTCCGCGCCCGATCGACGATCAACCAGATTGGTCGACGCCGAAAGCTCGATTGAGGACATAGGGTTGCGCGTTATCAGGCCCGGACGATCCGAATTCGGCCCAACGAGAGGAGGAGAGAAGGGACGGGGGAGAGTGCTGCCATTTTGGAGCAGTCAGGAGTTCTCCCATGAAAATCGAACTACGCAGGATCAGCTATAACGCCGCTTTGTCACAGGAAACTGCGGCCTATACCGCCGAAATCTGGATTGATGGCAAATTGGCCTTTCACGCACGCAACCAGGGGACGGGTGGGGCTGATTTCTATCACCGTGTTGGACGGTGGACAGAAGCTGAGGTCGATGGCTGGCTCAAGGCGAACCGCCCGCTGCGCTCCCTGGGAGATATAGCCTGCGATCACGATCTCGAGATTGAGGTGAGTGACCTGCTTGCGCGAGAACTCGAGCGACGGCGGCTCGTGCGCTTGCTCCGCACAAACCTGATCACGATTGAGCAAAACAGCATCCTCAAATATCCGCTACGCAAGCGCCCCCTCGAGACCATCGCCCGTGCGGTGCGCGCTACCAATCCCGACGCAGTTATAGTCAACGGCGCGAGCGACGAGGTGTTTGCAAGGGCGCTCGACATGCTGCTTGCCGCACCTTGACGGCCCTTCAGCTTAACGCCGCCGTGTAATTCCGGTTACGGCAGTATTTTGACTATTCCGGCGATGAGCGAAGCAGATCCTCAAGCGGCCGCGAGAGCCTTCATTCAACCAGAAAACGAGGGCGCGCCGCGGTCGGGGACGGGCGACCGAGCGCCCCATGGCTGATGTCATTGGTTTCCGTTGCGCGTGGTCGGGCGCATCGGAGCGCTGGCCGATATTGCCGGCCGATTACCGACCTCTTTCTAATCTGGAGTAAATTGTATGATGATTCCTGACCTCAGCACCGCCGAACCGAAGGAACTCGCACCAGTCCTGCTTGCCGCCATCCAACGTCTTGGTCAGCTTGGCCGCACGGCCGCGGTCGAGGTCGCTGCACTCGTCGATGATCAGGATGCGGACTTCGAGGAAGCTGCCTCCTGGATTGCCGATATAGCGGCAGGAGAACTGCGCGACTGATCTGCTTCCCATCCTATCGATCATCCGCACGGAGCCCGGCCATCGCGCCGGGTTTCGTGCTTTTGAAAAGATCATCCATGCACTCCGCACTCCAAGTCCACCCAGATCCCGCGTCGCTCCCGCAGGGCAGTGGAAAGGACGAAGCATGACCAAAACCGATAGACAGAAAGTCAACGAAACGCCTGGCGCCGCCGATCAACGCCACTTCGTTCACGTCTACGCCGTGATCCGCATCAAAGTGGAAGTCGATGCTGACGACCATCGATCGGCGATGGAGGCGGCCGACGAACTGTTGTTCGCACATGGCCTTCCCCTTCGGCTGACAGCGGCATCGCCGACCATATTGGACATCGACTACGCCGACGAGATCACAGGCTATCTGGTCGATGAAGCTGGAGACACCGAATTCGCCCGCTCCCGTAGCTACGGGCCCGACCACGAACCTGAAGGCGCCAGATCATGAAGCCGCACCGCATTTCCATCGTGCAGATATTTCGGGTCGAGCGCGTGATCACCGTCACCGTCGACGCTCCCGATATTCAGTCCGCAATCGACAAACAGAGTGAGAGCGACGCGCCGGCGTTTAGTGATCCGGGCTGGCGCGATAGCTGGTCGCTCGAACAGGACCATGCCCGGCGAGCATCGGGCTGAAGGGAAGAGGGATTGAGGAGATGCTCCATTGTCGGAGCGGTCAGGAGCTTCTCATGTCCCTTCCAAATTCCGCTTCACAACTCATCACCAGTCAGGATATTCCCGTTGCCTTCGATTCTGTCATCCTCTCCGCGGTAGAACAAAAGGCCTGGTTTGCCTTCAGCCTGTCAGGTGGGAAGGACTCGACACTCTCCGCATGGGCCGCGATGTCCTTGCTCGACCGGCTCGGTCACCCCCGCGATCGTCGCATTGCCATCCACGCCGACCTCGGTCGCGCTGAGTGGCGTTCAACCCCGGCTATGGTCGAAGAGATCGCCGCCCGGCTAGACGTGCCCCTCGCGGTCGTTCGCCGACCAGCCGGCGATATGGTGGCGCGCTGGGAGCAGCGCTTCGAAAGCGGCAAAGCACGCTACGAAGCGCTCGAAACCTATAATCTCATCGGTCCCTGGTCGAGCGCAAGTCTCCGTTTTTGCCAGAGTGAAATGAAGGCAACCCAGATCGGCCCGGAACTCGCCAGACGGTTTAGAGGCGAGACCATCGTTTCCGTCATCGGACTACGCCGCGAAGAAAGTGTCACGCGGCGATTTACGCCGGTCTCGCGAGAGGATCACCGCTTTGCCAAGCCCGGTAACCGGGCCGGCACGCACATGATCAGTTGGCATCCACTGGTCCACTGGACTGCCGCCCAGGTTTTTGCAGCCCATGTTGCGCACAATCTTCCGCTCCATGAAGCCTATGCCCGCTATGGTGCTGGCCGACTGTCCTGTGCCTTCTGCGTTCTGGCGTCGCTCTCCGACATAGCCGCGTCAACCTGCGCACCCGGCAATCTGGACCTTTATCGTCATCTTGTCGCGATTGAGGCGGATTCTACATTTTCTTTCCAGCCGGGGCGCTGGCTGGCCGATGTGGCACCGCAGCTCCTGCAACCGTCACTGCTACGCACGATCCACCAATCCAAAATCGATGCCGGTGAGCGCCGACGCCTTGAGAGTAGCATGCCGCCTCACCTGCGGTTCGTAAAAGGATGGCCGCCGTGTGTTCCCACATCTGACGAAGCCGCACAGATCGCAACGGTAAGGTCGACGATCCTGCGCCGGCATGGCTTGCAAAACCTCTATCCGACCGGGGCGGACGTGCGCGCCCGCTTCGGAACCCTGCTTGCTCTCAAGGACGCACGTCACCGCTGATCGGCTTCAGGGATTCCGTCTCGCACGTCACCGCTCGGCATCTCTTCCGCCGCAAGCAGGTTTCTACGCACCCGCGCGCATTCCCGACACCGATGCTTCGTGATCGCGGAACGATCATCCCAAACCCACTGCACTCTTAACCGGCAAGGATATTCCCATGGCAGATCACATCCGGTCCGAACACCTTGCGTTGCTGGCACGGGCTAAAGCAGCGCTAGCACCTCATGCAAATGGATCGAGCGACGTTGCGGCGATCATAGCGGATCTCGACGTCGCCATTTCAAGGATCAGCCAGACTCCGGTCCCCTGGTCCATTCCGATCCATGTCGCGCTGATCGGCCATGGGCAGGGAACCAGCCTCGTCGCTGCGGTCAGTCATGAGGGGCTGCTGGCCCAAGTCGCGGTCTATTGCCGATCGCAATGGAGTGAGATCAATGAAGACCGCGATCCCGCGCAGCTCGATCCGGCGATCGTGGTGCGGGATTATTTCAATCACCATCCGGAAGACCGTCTTGTCAGTCATATGGAATGGGTCGATCCCGACCTTGGCTATGATGCCGACAAGCTTGAGATGGGCAACTATCTAGCCTTATCCTCATCCCATATTTCATGGCCAACGACGCTGAGGCTCGACAAATGGCTGACGCGCGATCCCTCTGATCGCCCCATCAGTATCGCTGATACCCATTATGGCTGGTTTATCGCCACCCTCCCGTCTTCGATTGATAATGAGGCGGAACTCCCGGGCGATCTTCTTGATGTCCTGGCATTCGCGCAAAACAAAGGTTGCAGCTACCTGGTCCTGGACCGCGATGCCCCCGCTTCGGATCGGCTTCCATGTTTTGAGTGGTGACCGTCTGCTTGGAGAAAAGGGGGAGGGGTTGAGGTGAGCGTGAAGATGCGCTCGGTCCTCAGGAGAAATCCCCATGTCCTACGACATAGCCTTTCGACACCAGCAGGCTCTGGATCCCTCGGCACTGACCACGCTGCCCAACTCCCTCTACGCGCTCAACGCCGCCATTGAGGACTGCCGAAATGCGGGATGTGCTCATGAGAGCGATCCCGCGGTAATTCTGCTCGCGCGCCATCTTGGTGCCATCGCCAGCCAGATCGATCGTCCCAACATCGAACTGCGTCGTTCCTGCATGGATGCTATCGCCGATCTTCGGCGCAAGCCTGCCCTGATCGCGTTGGCCCACAAAGGTGTCGCCTATGACGAGCGCGCCAAGAAGCTATTCCATTCGGACGGTAGGAAGGCGTTGCGGGCGCTTGCCGACGCACTGGGCCTCGCCGAGGATAGCTACTCCCTAACGTCGCAACGCGGGGGTGTCGCCGTCTCGGGCGAGGTCACGCTTCACGGTGAAAATATCTACGTCCAGCTCAGTCTCGGTTGCATGGGCGCAGGCCGCGAGGTGATGTTCCGCAAGGTCAGCGGCCGCAAAGACTATGTCGGCGATCGCAACCACTGGGCTTCAGTTCACGATCTGGTCCTTCAACCGGCGCGATTTGCCACGCGCATCCGCCGCGAACTGCATCTTCCCCAATCGGATGCCGCCACAAGCCGACTGGTTGCCTGAGGGAGACCCGCCATGGAAATCATTGTCACCCGTTCCCGCATCGCGGGGACGCTGCCCCACTATGAATATCGCGCTCTCGTTTCCGCCGACGCCATCGACGAGGTGCGGCGCAAGCGGGTCTGCGTCATCAAGGCGCCTGCCGTTGCCGGTCGTGTTCCCTGCCTTCGCATCGCTCCGGTTATCGCGCCGGATCGCTATTTTGAACTGAACTCCGCAGCGCGCGACGCTTTGGGACTTCGGCTCGGCGCGCTCGCCAGGCGCATCGAGACACTGATCGTGCGGATCATCTTCCCGGAAATGACCGCCGACTTTCTCCGCCCGGTCTTCACGCTCGATCATGATCCGGGTGATGCCTGTACCATGACGGATATTGACGATCTGACCGGAGCATATGATCGCCTCGGACCGATCTTCGATATCCTGACCGCCTTCGATCTTGGTCTCCGCCAGGATTGCGAGCGGCGCGCGGCATGACATCGTCCAGGACCTGAAAGGAATTCCTCCATGCCTGAGACTTCCGCTCCCGCCCTGGCGCTCGAAACCGCGGCCTGCCTCTGGGAAGCCGTGCTGGACCTGCGGGACAATCCGGTCGGCAATCCCGACACTATGGAGCTTGCACTACATATTCGCGCCTCCTTTGAGGCGGCCGGCACCGCCACCATGCGAATGATCGTTATTGGGTGGACCGATGCTGTCGACGCGGCCTGGACCAAGATTGCCGACGATTATCTCATGAGTTTCGATTGGGATTTCGTGCCTGGCTGGATTGTCCGCCACATCGACTGGTCCGAACCCGGCCATCCGGCCATCAAGCCGGATAGGGCCATCCCCGCCAATCTATAGGCGAGGTCCGTTTCCCTGATCCAGATTGCCATCCGGGGAGGCGGCGCAACCGACACAGCCTGTCAGACAAACACCTAACCGCTCCGCCCACACTGCGGAGCGGGCGAAGGAGAATTGCGCATATGAGCGTTATCGGACACAATCACATTCGCAAGGTCGAGAACTTTGATGCCTATGAGGTTCTCGCCCATCCGCTTCCTTCCCGAGACGATCGCGTATTTCGGCGCCATGAACCGGAAGGCTCGAACGTGTCGATCACCTATGCATCGCACGATGTCAGGATAGCACGACCAACGGGTATCGGCAGCAAGGGCCGAATGGCCATTTTGATGCATCACGGACGCGGTCGCTTCGCGATCGAGTTTTACGAGAGTGCGTTACCAATTGCTGCGGCGCTTCTCAGCCTTCCGGAGCGCGAGCAGTACGCTCTGGCTTATGCGATTTTTGAACAGGCCGACGAATGCGCCGATGGCGCTCGCGCAGCCGAAGCGAGGCGCTGGGCCGACGCATTTGCGGACGGCCGCATTCGCAAACGTCGCAGTGGCGGGAAGCGCTATGTCCATATCGAAACCCCTGCCGAGAAGGCGATACGACTTTCCTGATCGCCATTGAGGACCTGGAGCCTCGTTTGGGCCCGTTTTCGTCGTCCGGCGCGCCCTGAACCCACCGACCCATTTCAGGCACCGATCCCGCCTCGGTGTCGCGCATCACCTGTCCCCTGCGCACAGGGCAGGGGCATCGAAAGGATGTTCCATGACCAGCTTCACCGCAACCTACAGCCCCGAGGATAACAAGATCCGCATCTACGCATCGTCACGCCTCGACCCCGAAACCTATGCGCGGGTCAAGGAAGCCGGCTTCAAATGGGCGCCGCGGCAGGAGCTTTTCGTTGCTCCCAAGTGGACCCCGGCGCGTGAGGACCTGGCCGTCGAACTGGCCGGTGAAATCGAAGCGGAAGAGATGACACTTGCCGAGCGTGCAGCCGTCAAGGCCGAAAGACTCGATGAGCTGGCACACAAGCGGCACCGTCAAGCCAACGCCTTCGCACGCCGCGCCGACGAACTTTCACAGGCATTCTATGGGGGGCAACCTATTCTTGTCGGCCATCAGAGTGAGCGTCAGGCGCGCAAGACGCAGGAACGGATGCATTCAGCCTCGACCGCCGCCGTCAAAGCCGAAAAGGCCGCAAACTACTGGCTCGGTCGCGCCAGCGATGTGGAGCATTTCGCCAACATGAAAGGCGATCCGCGGGTCCGCGCCAACCGGATCAAAACCCTGTTGGTGGAACTGCGCGATCTGCAGCGCGGAATCAACGCGGCATATGCGGCGCTGGCGATCTGGGAAAAGCTCAAGACCGATGAGCAGATACGTCACGCGCTCGGCAACATGAATGCCCGCGAAACATGGTCGAACTATGATCTCTACCACAAGGTCCAGGAAGGGGAGATCGCGCCGGCAGACGCCAGGCAAATGTGCATAAATGGTGCATCCCGCGCGGCTTACGGTCCCACGCGCCGACGCTGGATCGAGCATGTTTTGAACCGACTGGCCTTCGAGCGCTCCATGCTGGGCGATGTGCCCCGTTATGACGGGGATCTCACGCCAGTCATCATCCAGGCCTTCACCCGCGAACATGGGGCCGAGAGCCCGAAATGCACCGCAACCGATCCAGGATATTTCCAGCTCGAGAGCCCGGTCCCGCTTCCGGCGCATATCGCATCGGAAACCATGCTCGTGCTGAACGACGACGGGTGGCGCGATCTCATGCAGGCGGTCGGCTACATCGTGCCTGGGAAAAAGGCGCGCCGTGTCTCGGCCAAGCCGGAAGGGATGCCGTTGGTCAACCCATCGCGGGAGCAGGCCGAGCGTCTCCAGACGATCTGGAATCTGCGCATGGCTGCCTCCTGCAGGGGCAAGGGGCACACCGCCAAGTCCGCTGAGGTGTATTCGACGACGCAGGCCACCTATTCCGCCAATTCAAAGGGAGATTATGCCCCTTTCAAGACAGTGGAAATCGCGGCGGATGGCAGCCGCATACGCATGGAGTGGCAGAAACATGTGCGTGTGCGGTCCGGCGAACCGGTCGCCCGCATCCGGGTCTCAACGATCGGCGGTGAATTCTACAAGCCCGATGCGGTGGTTGTCCTCAGCGACAAGCCTGGCAAACCCCTGCCGATCGACCTCGATACCCTCGAAGCGGAAGCGCGCCGGGTAGCGATTGAAGAGGAGGTCGCAGCATGAAGCGCAGCGTTTACACGCGCCCCGACAAGCCGCTGCGTATCGCCGTGAAGGCTCGGAGCGATTTTGCGAAGGTTGAAATCGCGTCCACGCCCGAGATCATCGCCATCGATAAATTCACGGAATGTCATGTGACGCCGCCAGAGGTCGCGGCACGCATGGTGCGCTATCTCGGCGAGGTCGGCGACTATCTCACCCTGGAGCCGAGCGCCGGGACGGGCAGCCTCTCCCGTGCCCTGATCGAAAGCGGGCACAGCCCGTGCGAGCTCGTGCAGGTCGAGCGCCATACCAAGCTTCTGGCGCCGCTCTACCAATTTGGAACCGTGATCAATCGCTGTTTCCTCGAATATTCGGCGGAGGTTCGAGGGAAGGTGGAATTCGCGCGCGTCATCATGAATCCGCCCTTCAGTCAGGTTCGCAGACATATAGCCGCAGCCCTCGACCTGATGGGACCGCATGGGCATTTGGAGGCCCCGACGCTTGTTGCGCTGGTGCCTGTCACCTTCGAGACCGTCGACATGGAAACGCTTGAACATCTCACCGACGATACCTTCGCGACGGCGAGAGTGCGGACCAAGATCATTCGCATTCGGACAGGGGCAACCCTGCATCGCGATAAGACCGGGAGCATCGACAAATGGACACACTGATTTCGTTCTCGATCCAGCTCAAGATCGGATCGTTCGCCGATGAGCCTCCGACACCGACGCAGACCGATCTCGACTATATCGCTCGCTCGATCCGTGATGCGGTCGAACATTATCGCGCCAATGAAGGGCTGACCGATGAGGACTCGTCCATATGGGTGCAGAACGTCACGAGCGTGATCGCAGAGACGGGCTGAACCGATGTGCATAAGGGAAGGGGGAGGAGAGGGGTGCGACATAGGTGTCGCGGCAATCCCAGAGGCTCAAATGACATTTCCCAGCACCATTCACACTATGGTCGGTCAGTCCCTTCTCACGAAAATCGGAAGATTTTTCAATGGAAGTGTTCAGGATGTTCTGACTGAAACCATCCAGAATAGCAGGCGTGCCGGCGCGACCCGAATCGATATTTCCAGAGGTGGGGCGAGCGACACTCCTATACTATATATTCGTGACGATGGGCGCGGAATTTCCGATCCAACCAAATTTCTGACGCTCGGTGATTCCGGATGGAGCGAGAGCATCGCCCGGTCCGAAGACCCAGCCGGGATGGGCGTATTCAGCCTCGCTGGTCGCAACGTCACCGTGCGTTCCTATGCCGCAGAACTCTCGGCGGCCTGGCAGGTCACGATCACGCCCGATGCGTGGGAAAGCGGCAAACTGCTCGATCTTGTTCCTTCCTCGATCGCCAAGGGCACCGAAATCGAGATCGATCTGCCCGCAAGCTGGGCCAGCGCTCTCGAACAGGCAGTGAAAAATGCCGCACGCTTTTGCCCTGTTCCCATCTATTTCTGCGGGAACCGGATGCCCCATGAAGACTTCCTTCGCGATGCGGTTCGGGTCGAGGAATGGAACGGCTGCCGCATCGGCATCTTCGACGCCAAACATGATCTGCCACGCGAACTGGTTCGAATGAACTTTCATGGTTTGACAGTGCCGTGCCGGTTGCCGCATGTTCAAGATGCGGATGGTGGTCTTGGCTGGTGTGCCAAGGTCGATATCGTTGACGCACCTACGCTTCAACTCGTGCTGCCGGCTCGCAAGGAGGTCGTGCAAAATGCTGCGTTCAATGCGCTGCATGATGCCTGCGAGGAGGCAATCTACCGCACTGTCGCCCGCGAGGGCCACCACCGGCTCTCTCATGCCCATTGGCTGCGAGCGAAGGCCCTGGGCGTATCCCTGCCCGAAGCAGCACCCTGGCTTTCGCGATGGGTGCCACGCACCGCAGAAACGGACAATGCTCTTCTGGGTGACCGGGTGGCGGGTGGGCGAATGATCCTTATGCCGACGGACGAGCCCTATATCGAGCAGTGTGTCGGCCGCGGCATTGCTTCAAAGCCGTTGCTCGGTGCAACGCCCGTCGATCCCGTCCCCGAGTTCGTGGGATACAGCTGGTATGACGCACTGCCGCGTGTGCTGGGTTGGTCCTTTCGGGTCCAACAGGGTAACGGTGATATCTTCGACTATGCTGCGGATGTGCAGCTACCGCAGGGCGTGACGTCCGGCCCGGTCGACGCGATCACCCTCGAGATCGCCGTGCAGGAAGCGGGCAGCTCCGACGAACCCGCGGAGGTTATCGCATTGCCCGCCGATCTCCTGATCGTTCCCGGCGATTGCTGGACCGATCTCGAAGAGGTCGCCATCCTGCTCACGCCCGACTGCACAATCGAGCCTGGGGACCTCGCATCCCTTCTCGAACGCGCCTGTTTTTACGCCAGTGACGATTGCGACACCGACAGTTACGAAACGCAGCAGGCTGCCTTCGAAATGCAGGCGCGCTTTACCGCCAATCTGCTGCTACTTGGCGAAGATACCGCGATCATCCAGCGTGTCCACGAGGCAATGCGTCAACATGTTTCCTGGTTGATCCCCAAGGACCGGGCGATCACCGTGCGCGCCGTCAACTATCAGGTCGAAGCCGCTTTTGCGGACAATGACGACGCACCCGCAGTAGTCGCTGCCGAATAATCCACGCTTCATCGAACCATGACCGGGCCGGCGTCCTGTACGCCGCGCCTGGTCGTGCCTGCCAAGGATGCACCTATGAATAACGATCAATTCGACACGCTGGTCGATGATGCGACCCATGCGGTCAACAACCTCATACCCGACAAATATCTGGAGCCTTTGGGCGACAGCGCACGCAGCGGCCTGCTCGTCTCGATCAACGATGCTCTGACCGGAATTCTGCGCGACATTATCGATGTTGATGAAGGCAATGGTACGCGGGCCTGCACGATCGCCGGAATGATTTCGGAACTGGTCGAAACCCATATTGGCAAAATTGACGAAGGTGGTGAGGCCGCTGACGATCGTCCGCCCCATGTGATCTCCGAGGTTCATGGCACCAGCGCGAATATCGACAGCATCGCCAGTTGTGACGTCGAGGGGGCAACACAAATCTATCTCGTGCTCGACGATGGCACGGCGTTTCGCATCACCGTGGAAGCCGTGACCCTATGATCGAAATGCATATGGCCCTCCGCGCCCTGCGCCGAATGGCGCTTGCTTCCACCCAGGGGGACCTGGACGCTGCCAGACTGGATGCAGCGGACGTTCTGGACCAGGCCGGTTGGGAGAAATCCGCACGCCACGTCATAGACTGCATCGGCGTTCCGGTTGCCCCCGCCAATGGCGAGGAAATCGCATCGGAATAGGGCACCGTTCCGATCCGTCTCCCCGGTCACATCATCCCGCCGCATCCCCACCATATCTTAGATGGAGGACATCATGACCTCATTGTCTGCCCTCAGAAACAAGCTTTGCCGGTTCGAGCATGCGTACGCCTGCGCAGTCCAGCTCCGAAAGGCGACCGGCCGCAACCAGTTCGTCGTTCGGACCGGCAATCCGCTCCAGCCGTTCCGCGTTTCCGAAACCATGCCGGCTGACGACGAACACCTGCTTGTCCGTGTGGCCTGACCTTCCAGCAACCAACCCGCCGGCGCCACTCGCCGAGCCGTAAGCGCGCACCTCACTTAGGCCGCCCGCTGAGCGTGGAGACACTCTGCGCATCTCACCAATAAGGAATCCTACCATGTCCAGAAAGACCGACAACGGGCAGACTCTGCCCGACCCGTTGCTGCGCGCGACGCATCGCTACGGCTTCTACAAATCCAGCGAAGACCTCCATGTGAACGTCGAGGTTCTCGAGGCCCATGATGAAACGTGCCTGACCCTGACGCTTGTAGCCGCTACCGAAGGCTGGGACTCTCTCGGTAAACAATATCTCTACGGGCTTGTGGCTCTTCGCCTGTCTGAAGACTGGACCATCCTGTCGTCGGGCGAACGCTATTATGTGCTCACCCCGCCGCAGCCGAAGGAGAACCCGCCCGACGTCAAGCCTGTCTGCTCTCGATGCGGAAGTGATCGCGTCGTGCGCGATGCCTGCGTCCGATGGAGCCAGATCACCCGCGGATGGGTGCTGATCGACGTACATGAATGCACATTCTGCGAGGCCTGCGAGGCGGAGGGTGATGACCTCCTCCATTGGGCGGCGAACGATGCGTCACAGCCGCCGGAAGCAGAGCAATGACCGGCCCCAATGGAACGCACGTGCCACCTTCGGAGGACGTGCGGCGGTCGCCGCCAGAGATAGAACTGCGCTGGCGCGACGAGAACTATGGTTCGGTCTACGCGGTTGCCGCCTTTCGCAACTATGCAGGCACCTTCGCGTGGAGCGAGCGTACGCACCAGCGTTTCCGGGGGTGCCTCAAACGAGCGGGCTTCGAATTCCATCATGGCCGCTGCTCTTACATCGCGAAATCGGGGGACCGGGCGGACCGCAAGCGAGCATTGTGCGACGAACTTGCCGCCGCTGGTTTCAAGATCATTCATGGCGATGTGCGGAACCAGACGTGATTGTCGCTCGCCCGCCCGCATGGGCCCATCGTCTGCGCTCCCTTGAAGGGCGTCTGCTCGCCGTCTGTTTCGGTGCCGGCGTGGATTCCACCGCAATGCTCATTGCGCTCTATCTGGCGGGTATCCGGCCCCAGATTATCACATTTGCCGATGTCGGCGGCGAAAAACCGGAAACCCTCGTTCACCTTGCACGAATGAACGCGGTTCTGGCATCATGGGGTTGGCCACCGATCGACATCTGCCGGAAAGTCACGCTCGCCTCGACAAGCTACGACGATCTTTATGGAAATTGTATTGCGAATGAGACCTTACCGTCTCTGGCTTTTGGCAAAAAGACATGTTCCCAAAAATATAAACAGACACCACAGGACCAATTCATCAAGGGTGCGCGCTCGGGGCCGAATGCCCGGTTACCGCACCCCGTGTGGGAAGAGGCCCAGCGTACAGGGCAACGGATCGTCAAACTGATCGGCTATGATTGTGGGCGCGCCGACATGAGACGATCCCAGAAGTTGCTCAATGCGGATGCTGATTTTGATTTCTCCTATCCGCTGCAACTTCTTGGCTGGATACGCGAGGATTGCATTGATATCATCAAGCAGGTTCTAGGTTCTTCTTATGTTCCTATTAAATCTGCGTGTTTTTTCTGTCCTGCCTCGAAAATTTGGGAGCTATACTGGCTGGCCGCACATCACCCGGATCTTCTCGACCGAGCCCTCCTGCTTGAGCGCAATGCCCTCACGGGACGCCATAGCCGTTTTGACGAGATCGAATTCGGAGCCACCTGGGAAGAGCTTGTGAGCAATGCAGACCGCTTTCCAAGTTCGAACACGACGGTCGGCCTGGGGCGGAACTTTGCATGGAACCAATGGGCAAGGGTCAATGACGTCGTTGACGAAGCGTTTCGCGTTCGACGCAGCGAGGCCGCTCGATCACGCTTTCGTATCCGCGCCGCCCAGCTTCGCAAATCCGACAATGCGAATGATGCCCGGGCCATATCAGGCGTGCCCTTGGCGGCCGCAGCCTGAGTGTCGGTAACGGTCGGCTTCCGTTGGAACGGCGTCGGCGTATCGAGAAAGCGGACGCCTGCCTGCATGCCAACAGGCTTCTCTCGAAATGGAGGAAGGAGGGAAGGGGAGTGGTGGTTCACTTCGGAGTTCTCTTGTCATGCTCAAGGCCAACAACCCACCGCCCGATGCGCCGCGAACGTCTCCGGTCTTCGTCTCTGGCTCGCTTTCCATCCAACAGCTTCCCGATAGCGTAAAGCAGCGACTTCAAATCATCGTAGAGCGTGAACTCCCGGTTCTGATCGGCGATGCCCATGGTGCGGACGCGGCCATCCAGCGGTGCATTTTCGACTATGGCGCGCGCGATGTGACGGTCTTTTGCGGGGGAACGAAGCCCCGGCACAATATCGGGGGATGGCCGGTGAAGCGAGTGCGAGCCGATGCTCCTACGTGGACGCGCGCGTTCCACAGCGCCAAGGACAAGGAGATGGCCAGCCTTGCCGGGGCAGGCTTCGTTATCTGGGATGGAACCAGCCAGGGCAGTCGCGCCAACATCCGGCGGCTGTGCGAACGCCGGCGCTATGTTGTCGTCTATCTCCACGCCCAAGGACGCTTCATCACTCTGGCGACCGATACCGAGCGGACAGACTTCCTGAAATCCCGCCTCGCCAGCTGACGTTTCGCCTACCAGCTGAATTGGCTGAAGCCCCCAACGGAGCCTCGCGCTGTGCGGCCCTGCCGCACGGGCGTCTGCGCCATCGCATGCATTGCAAGGATCAAGGCCATGCCCGAAATCATGGAAATCGCCACGTATCGCCTCGCGGAACTGGACGAAAGCGCGAAGGAAACTGCCCGGAATTGGTATCGCGAAAACGGTCTTTGCTATGAATGGCATGATGCTGCGTTCGACGATTTTGAACAGGTCTGCGACATCCTTGGGATCAGCCTCAAGACCAATATAGTGCGCCTCTACGGGGGCAGGACACGCAGCGAACCGCGCATCTACTTCACAGGCTTCTGGAACCAGGGCGATGGCGCCTCCTACGAGGCGGTATATTCCTATGCGAAGGGCGCACACCGTCGCATTCGCGAACACGCGCCCCTTAGCACCGAGCTTCACCGTATCGCCGATGTGCTGCGGGATGTGCAGCGGCGCAATTTTTATCAGCTCAGCGCCAATGTCTCTCATCGCGGCCGCTACTATCACGAATACAGCATGACGATTTCCGTTGAACGGGATGGGCCCTGCCAGGACGTGTCGGCAGATTCCGAAGAAACAATCGCACAAGCGCTGCGGGATCTTGCCTGCTGGCTCTATGACCGCCTTCGCTGCGAATATGAGTATCTCAGTTCAGACGAAGCGGTCGATAGCGACATTTGCGCCAACGATTACAAGTTTACCGCTACCGGGCGTCGCTCGGTCTCTCTCGAATAGCCCGTTCCGTGGTGCGATCAGCCATGAAAGGAGGAGGGACAATGACCGGGACCATCCGATTGTCCGCCAGCGATATCCGGCAAATACGCGAGGTGGCAGAGCGCATTGCCCGCCGTGATAGTTCCGCCGCGCGGTTCGCGATCGAGATCGCCGAGCGCGTCAGCCTTGTAACAGGCGATGTTGCCCTCAATGTCCTCGCGATCAGCGATGACCCCGATTGGGCAGACACCGACCTCAACACGACATTCCCCTGGTCGCGCATCCGCGAGCGTCACGCGCTGAAGGAAGGGCGGGCCCTGTTCGACCTCTACATCTACGAGCGGCCCGGCGTCAGGGAGACCGGCGATCTTGTCTGCTGCGTTCAGGTCGAGCTGGATGCCAATGGGCTTGCCGCCATCCACGCCGACAGCACGATGCATATCTGGCGCCGGCCGGATCCGCCCAGTGATCTTCCCCTCAACCCGATGCTATGATCGCGATCGACCTTGATTGCGCAGCAGCCCATCATCAGGATATCCGCCATGCGCCTGTCAGATGAATTGGCCGCCCAACGGCGGTTTTATGCCATGCCATTGATCACTGCCCCCTCGGTGATGGTCATCGACATTCCGCAAAATCTTGCCGGGGCAGGCCTCGCGCTTGGTCGCTATTATATCGTGATAGTCGAAGCCAATGAGGAACTCGCCGAGTTCGAAGCCTTCCTTGCTGCGGACCGTGTGGCCATGCGACCACCTGACCTTCTCGATCGAAGGCCCAGCCGGCGCGAAGCGGGCGCAATCGGTTTCTTTGAGTTCGCGCCTCCGGAACCTGGCTGGCCATGGATCCTGCTTTGCCATTGGCCGCGGAACTTTACCGGGCTGTTCGACACCGATCCGAGTGCTCTGGCACGCGGTGCCTATTCGATGGAAGCCTTTCAGGACCGGGATGCCCTCCAGTCGATGCTAAAGGCGCATATCGCCGTGTTCGGAGATTTGGCGAGTGTGCGAACCGTCCCCTCGCTGTCCGGGGTAGTCGGGCGAGCATAGCAGGGCACGCATTCACGCTGCCAAATTGCACTGGCTGCCGTTCAGGATGTTTCCAGCAGCCGCTCTTTTGCCAGATCCAGCGCATGCGACAACCGCATCGCTACAACCTGATCTTCCGGGTCAACGAGGATAGCGAGTGCCTCCTCCATCAACTCGATCGCCTTTTCCAGCCCCGACACTTCCTTTGTCATGACCGTTTCCCTCCGTAAATCCCGGCTCAGTCGGCGGGCATCCTCCATAAGAAGGATGCCGGCCCCTGAGCCGGACGGTCGAAACGCGAGAATAGACGCGCGCGCCTGCATCTTTAGCCGAACAGCCTGGACATACACACAGGCCATCCGGCCGCAAAAGCCTTGCAGCCGACTCTATTCCTACGAAGTTTCGACGCTCCGGCCCGCCACCGGCGAACGCCAACCCTCTAACCCGATTGGTATCTACTGCCAACCGCTTCATGGGATTGTCACGAGGGGCGACCGGAATTCAGGTGTTCGCCTGGTGGACCACCTCAGCGGGTGGACTGGCGCGCACCAACCACTGGCCGATACATATCGGCGCGGCCCTGCATCACGCCCGCCAGCCATACAAGATGACTTGCGGCATCGGCGAGCGGCAACAGGGACACCGCGTCAAACAGCCGGCGCTGATAAGGAGCATCCCGGTCGAGAACCTCGGCCAGACGCTCGCGCGCCGGACTGTTCGGATCGCTGATACCCGCATTGGCTTCGCGGGCCGCCTCCAGAAAGGTCTCGGCCAGTTCCTGGGTTTCATAATATCCGCTGTCGAGACCTTCCCCCAGGGCCAGCGCCGCAATCTCGCTGCGCACGTCCGGCAGATCGGGATCATTGACGGCATCGATCAGGGGCAAGTTGAAATCGAAACCGGCAAGAAAATCGTCGATCATGGGGAATATCCTTTCTGATCGTATTGAAACATATAGAGAACAGAATTGCAACTCTGAAATCCATCGTCCATGATAAGGCATGACTACGAATCTCTGTTTCCAGCTCTTTCCTCTATCGTCCGCAAGGGCGCCTTATTGCTCCAGCAGGACCGCAGTGTGACCATGACGGTCGTTCCCCTGCGTCTGCGCGGCGTGTTGCACACCAATGAGCGTGGCTTTCTTCTCGAAGCGGAGGACGGTCATGTCTGGCGGATTGAGGGTGCCGAGGCCTATGCCGCCCTGGTGGACCAAGCCGTGATCGTCGAGGCCTATAAGCGCGGTGTGAACCTTCTCGAATTGCTTTGGGCGGGGCCGGCCAACTGAGCGACTGCTCCCTTGCGACAGAAGCCAGAGCAACCGGGTAGGGCGAATGCCCGCCAGGGGCGGGCACCGGGCTCTATCTCCGCTTCGCTCCGACCAAGCCCCCTTCGGGGTCTTGGCTGCTGACGCAGTAACGATCCCTTTCGCGAGCAAGCGTCAAAGCCCTGCATATCCGTAAGCGTCCGGCTTGGGGCAGCGTTGCTGCGGCCCTCGGCGGGGCGCCTCGGTCCGCAATCACCGTCGGGTGAGGTCTTTCATCGCATCCAAAGCCACCTCCGCAGTGTCTCGGCGTGCCACGGGTGGTCCGGGGATACAAGGGCTGCCTCCGGTCAAGAAGTTCTAGGAGATAAGGGGCCTGCCGACGAAACTGCCTGTTTCAAAGGTGTCGGCAGGCCCCTTATCTCCAAGAACTTCTAAAGACCGCAGCGCGACGTCCCTTGCATCCCCGGACCACCCGCGGCCCTTGAGCCCCGGCGAAGGCGGCTCCGGATGCGATGAAAGACAGGCACCGTCTCACCCTCCGTCGATCAATAAGGAATGGCTTCGCCATGCTTTTCTTTGATTGGCCGCTACCGCGTCCGAATTTTTGGCTCAGGCTCACCAGACACGATGAAAATCTGTCAAGAAAACAATGATGTATCGGAAAAAAGGGGGAGGGGGTAAAGTAATTGTGCGGATGGGGATTGTCCCCGGAAGCGTTTTTCTTGGAGTATAGGCAATGAATATCGGTGAATTTGGTTTGAAGAATGGCCGCATCATCGGCTGGATTGCAACCCGCACAATCGACATGGCGAAACTTGGATTGCGTGAAGTCGAGAGCCAGAACGAACTCGCGCCCAATTATGAAGTTGTCGCTTTCAACGGCAATCGCTGGGTGCAGGTCGGCGCACTTTGGGAAGCCGTCGCCAAGAAGACCGGCGAAATCTTCCTGCAAGGCAATATCGACGATCCGAGCATGGCCGAACCCTTGCCCATCGCGCTTTTTGGGTCGGTCGAGGAAGGCTATCGCGTCGCATGGCGCAGGCCCGAACGCCGCGATGACTTCGGCCCCGCCGTCCGCACCTCCCGCGATAATGGCAATCCCGGAAACGGCGGCGAATATGGTTTCGGAGGCAGCACCGCCGACGAGAACGGCGGACTGACGCGCGAAAGCAACGCCGCCGAACTGGACGATGAAGTCGCGTTCTAGGCGCTAGGCCAAGACGGGCCGGGGGAGCGCTGGAACGCTTCCCCGGACCCTGACCGATCTTCGAGCATCAGGAGTCACACCCATGAGCAAGCAATCAGCTAAGAAAGTCGTTAACACATTCGCGGACCTTTCGGAACTTTACGCCGAGGAAACCGCAACCCCCGAATTTGAAGCGTCGTTTGGCGATCCTATCCCGCTTTCCATCATCGAATATGGAGACCAGCCGGGCGAACATGATATGCCCGAACCCTTCGCTGCGCAGAAGGTTTGCGGCGAACTCATTACGTCCCTTTTCCTGCTACTGGACGACACCCGGCTTAGCCCGCTGGTCCCCGATATTGCTTGGGGGATCGTGAACAGCTTTCATTTCGTCGCCGGAACACAGGAACGGCGGGAGGACCGTCTAGCCGATAAAATCCGCGAAATGACGCGCAACATGGAGTCGGGCGAAGTCTTCAACAAGGAACTGGAAGACGCCCAGTTGCAATGCCAGTCGCTTGCCGAACAGCGCGCCGCCATTGAGGCAATGCGCGACTATGCCGCCGCCATGTATCGCGCTTGCTGGCGTCGTGCATGGGGGCCGACCAAAGGCAGCAAGGCGTCATCCGTCACGACCGCAAGCTATATCAACGCGCTGGACTTCCTGCGAGAGCGCGCCCTTGCCAAGCGCGAGAAGCACCAGCCGCAAGGCCCCGTTGTCATCTTCTCCGGTCCCGCCATCTGGGATGAATGGGAACCGCTTTGGGCCAAGTTAAGCGAAATCAAAGCCCGCATCCCGCATATGACGCTTGTCACCACCGGACAGCGCAAGGGGGCGGACGCCATCGCAGCAGCATGGGCCGCACGGGAAGGCGTCCCCGTGGTCGCCTACGGCCTTTATGGGGGCGGCAAGAAACCGGCCTTCACCCGTAACAAGAAGCTGGCCGAGCTTGAGCCGGTGGAAGCCGTCTTGTGTGAAGGTTCAGGCATCCAAGCCAATCTATATCAGACCATGCGGAAACAGGGCGTTCCCATTCACGCCTTCGCATGGCCGAAGGATAAGCCCAAGCCCCAACGCTCGAACAGCATCGACACGTATCGGGCGGAGGATAGTTTCGGGCAACCGCAAGACACATTCAGGCGAGCGCGCCGCGCCGCCTGATACCAGATAGCGCGGCGCTTCCCCCAAAACGCCGCGCTATCCATCACCACAGTAAACCCGCCAACCCCCAAGGCTGGCGCGCTTTCGCGCGTCGGCCTTTTTTCGTGCCGCCGGACGCCGCCGCGCCTGACGGCGCGGCGGCGAGGGGAAGAAAAAAAGGGAGCAAGCCGACAGGCTCATGCCCCCACGGACGGACCAGGCGTTGCGCTGCCATCCCCCTTTGCGGACAGTGGCGCGGCTGGCGCTTTCCCCGGACGGGCAGCATCAGACGGTAACGTCGCCCCCTTCAACACACCCAATGCAGCAGCACCACCCAGCCGCAGCACATGGCCCAGCACGTCCCTAAATTCGCGCTCGCTCAGTTGCTCGACCGGCAGCGCCGTCACTATGCCCGCATAGCGATCGCGCAGCTTCTGGCGCGCTGCGACAATCTCTCCTGCTATCTTCTTTTCCCGCTCGACCAGATCGGCGAGCCTATCGCGTTCCGACATCTTCGGCATGACCAGTTTCCTTCTCTCAAGGCTGGCCCGCTCGTCACGCGATCCTTGTCGCACAGGCGCACCGACGCCACAAGCGACCCCGCCGCCATGCGCGGCAAAATCCCCCCACATCGACCCAGCCGCCAAGGGTGCGCCCGGCAGCGGAGGAGCAGACGCAGCGACGCCGTCGCTGCGGGCAAGCGACGCACGCGCTTCGCGGTTTGTAATGCACCGTACGCACGGGTGCTGAGGCCGGAAACCCCAGTAAAAACAATTGGTTATTCTGTCTGACGTGTCGGACAAAATCGACATTATGTGTCGGACACCTGTGACGCCGCAATATCGGACCGCCAAAAATCCCAGCATTACCGCGCCCTTGCACTGTCTGACGCGTCAGACAGGCTGATTTTCTTGAGCTTTCCTTCAAGGCCGGCTATACTGCCAGGCGCTTCAAGACCGCCCTGGCGAAGCTCCATCAGGAGCTACCGCCTTGGCGCGTATCACCATCCGTATCGAGGACGAGCTGCTCGACCGTCTAAGCCGCCGTGCGCGGCGCGTCGGCGTCACTGTCTCCGAACTCGTCAGACCCGCACTCGAGCATGCCGCCGATAGCCGTGCGGGCTATGTCTTCACCTCGCAGGACGAGATCCTCGCCGGTGTCCTGCAGACGATGTCGATCGTCGCGGCGGCGGTGCGGAAGCGCTCACCCGAGACGCTTGAGCAAGGCATGGCCGATGCCCGTGCGCTGCTCCACGAAAAGGGCCTGCTGGCACCGGGGGAACTGCCATGATCGCGGGTGCGCAATCCCCCGCCGTCATGGTCCGGGCGCTCCGCTATTCCCCCCACCACGGCACATCGCGATCCGCGGTCAGTCCCCGTTGGGGGAGGGCCGTTCGATGAGCATCTTCCGCAATGACACGCTGGGAAGCTGGACCCGCGGCGGCCAGGCCATCGTCCACAATGTCCGGATGACCACCCAGGTCTTCTTCCAGACCTTTCTTGCCGGGCTGGCTCTTTGGGTGATCGGCACCGGCTGGTATGCCTTCGAGAAGTCGAACGAGTATCAGCGCTTCGTCCTGGTCAAACTGGTCGAGGCAACTTTCAAAGTTGATGCCGCTCCGGGCACGAACGACCCCGTGCTGTTTCGCACTCCGGAAGGGCGCCAATACTGGACCTCGGCCGATGCGCTGCTGGAGTCCGGCGTGGTCAAGCAGGCGCTCCTCAAGCTCGAAACCGATCTCATCCACGGGGCGCTGCTTGCGGGCTTGTTCGCCCTCGCGGCCCTGGCCTGGGCCTGGTTCTATTTCACCCGAACCGGGAAAGGCCTCGGGTCCAACGAGTATCTGCGCGGCGCCCGCTTCGGAACCGTGGCGCAGGTCCGCCGGGCACTCTGGCGTCAGAAAAAGGGATGCCTCGCCATCGGCGGCGTCGCCGTGCCGGATGCTTTCGAACCCGAACATATCCTGCTGGTCGGTGCGCCGGGAACGGGCAAGACCAACGCCATCATCACCATGCTCGCGGGGATCCGCAAACAGGGCAAGCGTGCCATCGTCTATGACACAGCCGGGTCCTTCGTGGAGAAATTCTATCGACCGGGACGCGACATATTGTTGAACCCGCTCGATGAGCGCACCGCCATTTGGAGTCCCTGGGTCGATGTCCCCAAGGAATATCATTACGACCAGATCGCGGAATCCACGATCCCCGACAAGCATGGTGATCCGTTCTGGAGCAAAGCGGCGAGGGGTACGCTGGTCGCGGTTCTGCGGAAGCTCGCGCGGCAGCAGCACACCCTGATCTCGGTCCTGCTCGATCGGGTGCTTCGTTCTCCGCTCACCGACCTCGCCGCCTTTGTGAAGGGGACCGATGCGGCCGCTTTCATTTCCACGGAAGGGGAGCGCACGTCGGCGGGCATCCAGGCTGAGCTTGCCTCGGTCATGCGCAGCTTCTCCTATCTTGACGATACCGAAGATGGCTTCTCGATCCGGCGTTGGGTGGAGAATGAGGAAGACGACAGCTGGCTCTTCATCACCGTAAAGGCCGACCAGCTTCCCTCGCTCCGTCCCCTCATCACGGTCTGGCTCGACATCGCGATCAGCGCGATCATGAGCCTCACCCCCGATCGCGACCGGCGTCTTTACTGCGTCATCGACGAGCTGCCGACCCTCCAGAAACTTCCCAGCCTTTCCGACTTTCTGGCTCGTGCGCGCAAATATGGGGGCTGCGGCGTTCTCGGATTTCAGTCCTATCCGCAACTCGAAGCCACCTACGGAATTCAGGATGCGGCCGCTATCACCGGCTATTGCTCCACCTGGGTGGCACTCCGGGCAAACGACACCACCACCGCTAAACATGTCTCGGAAAATCTCGGCCAGGTCGAACAGGTCGAGGCCAACGAAGGCATGTCCTATGGCGTGAATGATATGCGCGACGGGGTGAACCTCTCGCGGATGCAGGTGACTCGCCCCCTGGTGATGCATACGGAGGTCACCAACCTTCCCAACTTTTCCGGCTACCTCCGGTTCGGCCGGAACCTGCCGGTGGTGCGGTTCACCGATCGCTATAACGCGCTGCCCACGGTAGCTCAGGCTTTCATCGAACGCACCGAAGCCCCGAAACGCCTTCCCCAGGGCAAGACCATCATCACCCAGGCGCGCGCCGCCCGTCACGCGGCACAGGCGGCCGCAGAGCAGGCACGGGCAGGGGGCAACGCGCCGCCGCCATCCTCCTCCCCGTCCTCGGCTCCTCCCAGCCAGGGCGACTTGTTCGGCAAGGAGAAAACCCCACCCACCACTGAGCCTATCGAACCTATCCAACCGCAGACGCCCGACGGTGAAGCGGAAGGAGTGGAAGCTCTTGGTCCGGCTGTGCCCGATGTCCCGGATAGCAATGGTGACTTCGCAACTGGCGACATGGACCCTGACAGCGAGCCGATGACCGCGACGCCGGTCACTTTGCTCGGCGCGTCTCGGGGCAGCGTTCGGGTTGCGCTCGCCAGCCATGACCGCGCCGACGGCGCTCGCGAGCAGGCGAAACCGGCATGATCCATCCCCGCCGTCTCAAAGGGACCGCCGCCAACATCAGCCGATATTACACGATCGGGGATTACTATACCAAGGGCGGGGACGAACCATCCGAATGGGGCGGGCGCATCGCCGCCGACCTGGGTCTGTCGGGTCGGGTCGATCCCAAGCAGTTCGAAGAGCTTCTCGCTGGCAAGGTGGGTGACCAGCAGCTGGGGCGTCGTCGTAAGGAGGGCATCCAGCATCACCCCGGCTGGGACTTTAACGTCAGCGCCCCCAAATCGGTATCGATCCTTGCGCTGGTGACAGGTGATGACCGGATCATCGCCGCACACGAGAAAGCCGTCACCTCGGCGCTCTCCTATCTTGAGGAGCATGCTGAGCTGCGCCGGCGGGTCGAGGGCGAAGTCGTTCACGAGACCACCGGGCGGCTGCTGTTCGCCCGCTTCACCGAGCACGCAAGCCGTGAGCTCGATCCGCATCTGCACACCCATGTCGTCACGCTCAACATGACCAACCATGCGAACGGCGATCACATGTCGAGCCTCGAGACGCGCTCGATGTTTGCTGAGCAAATCGTCGCGGGCCAGATCTATCGAAACGACCTTGCCCATAGCCTGCGCGAGATCGGTCATGAAATCCGCTTCGATCCGCGCCGGGGACTGTTCGAAATTGAAGGCGTCCCCGGCCAGCTCATTCGCGACTTTTCGCAGCGCGCCGAGCAGATCAATGAGCATGCGCAAGAGCATGGCCATACAGGACAGGCCGCACGGCGCATCTCCTTCTTCGAGACTCGAAAAGCGAAGGAGAAGATCGGGCTCGAAGAGCTTCGTGCGCGATGGCGCACACGCGCCGAACCTTATCGTGAACCTCTCGACCAGGTTCTCGCGGATGCCGAAGCGCGCGGCGAAAGAACGATCGCGATCAACCCTAATGTCGCCCGCCGCGCGACCCTGTTCGGGATAAGGCAAAGCGAGACGCGCGAGGCGGTCAACAATGTCGGCCGCCTCTATCGGACTGCACTCGCGTCCCATGTCGGCGAAGTCCGGTTCGGAGATATACGTCCGCTGTTCGAAGCGCAGGAAGAGAGTCACAAGCTCCTCAAGACGGTGCGCCAGACCGGTGATCAGCCGCTCCCACGAGGACGTTCCTCGCGGCGCACGGCAAAGCTCGAATTGGCTCTATCCGAGCATCTCTCGCTCGCGATGGGTGACGTGTCGCCTGCTGCCACTCGGGAGCGTTTGGCCGAGGCGGCGAGCGCGATCGGCTTGACCCGGGCGCAAACCGAGGCGCTGGAAGCCATCGGCACCGGGAGGAATCGGCTTGTCGCAGTCCACGGCGTGGGAGGCGCGGGTAAGTCGACCCTGGTGCGCGGCCTTGTCGAGGCAACACGTTCCGATCATATCACCATCGCGCTGGCGCCAACCTCCTCTGCAGCAGCCGACCTGGGGGGAAAGGCCGGCATCGAATCCCGGACCGTGGCCTCGCTTTTGGCAAGCGGCGGATATGGCATTACCGACAAGCACATACTGGCCCTTGACGAGGCAGGCCAGCTTTCCAACCGGCAGGCTCTGCGCATGCTGGAGATCAGCAGGGCGACCGGCGCCCGCCTGATCTTTCTCGGTGACAATAAGCAAACAGGGGCGATCGAGCAGGGCAAGGCGTTCTGGCTGATGCAACGTCTGGGTCTCCCGACCAGTCACCTGACCGAGTCCATCCGGCAAAAAACCGACGAGATGAAGGAGGCGGTCACTCTCGCGCGGAAAGGGGACTACGCCGCATCGCTCGCCAGCCTTGACCGCGTAACGACGGCGGAGAGCGCAGAGAAGCTCGCCAAGGACATGGTGGCCGAGTGGACGCATCTCAAGCCATCAACCCGCGCCGGCACCAACATCCTGGTTCTCGACAATGCCACGAGGCTGATCGTCAACAGCCACATCCGCGAGGTGTTGAAGCGCGAGGGGGCGGTTGCGGCTCAGGATCACCGGCTCGAAGTGCTGACCCCTGCGGGTATGTCCGATCAGGAGAAGCAAGTCGCGCGCTTCTATAGTGCCGGCCAGGTTCTGAAGTTCGCAAGGGACAATGCCGGGCTGGGGATTGCGCGTGACACCGAATATCGCGTTGTTTCAATCGGCCGCAACGGACAAGGTCGTCAGGTCGTACGCATCGTCGATGAGAATGGGCGACAGATCGACTGGAATCCGCGACTTGGTAAGGCCGCGCACGTCAACGTCTTCTTAAACGAGGAACGCAAGCTCGCACAGGGCGACCGTATCCAGTGGCGTCTCGTCAACAAGGACATCGAGGTCAAGAACGCCGAACGTGGCACCGTCCTGGCACTCGACGGAACCATGGCGACGATCCAGTGGGATCGCGGCGCACGAGTCCAGAAGGTCGAGTTATCGGAGCATCGGACCTGGGACCATGGCTATGCCGAAACGGTATATTCCGCCCAATCGAAAACCTACGACCGCGTCTACGTCCTCGCACCCGTTGAATCCGGCCTGGTCAATGGGCAGAATTACTACACCGCGATCACGCGAGCCGAATTTGGCGTCAAGCTCTGGACGGAAAACGTCGCCCGTCTCGCGAGTAAGCTCGCCGCGCATTCAGGCGAAAAAACCTCGTCACTTGAAGCGCTCAATCGGCTGAAACTCGATAGTCATCGACAGCGCGGCGCCCGTCATAAGGACAGGCATGATCGCTCCCGCGAGGAGAATGCTCGCGATCGCGACGCCCGCAAAGCCGAACGTGAACAACGAGAGCGCGAACGCCAGCAACCAGAGCGTGCTGACCGAGGACCGCGCAGCATCGGCGGTATTCTTGCGGGCCGCGCTCAAGAGAGTGCCGCGCTGGTCGATCGCTTCCTGCGCGGTACGATCGAGCACGATCGTGCCCGCACATCGACAGAGCAAGAGCACAGCGTCGCTCCTGAGCCTGTCCCCCAATCCCAGCCACAGCCTCAACCCGATCATGACCATGGCGGCCATGGGGGCGGGCACGACCGATAGGAGAAACCCATGGAATTTATCCTGCTCGCGATGCTTTTCGCTCTGTTACTGGCATTTCTGCTCAGGCGCTACCGTATCCCCATTCGCCATCGCTGGCGCCGGCGTCAGGCGCGAACCATGTGCGAGCAGTTGCGTGGTCCCGATCGTGACCAGCCAGCCGGGCTGCATTATGCTCGGCTTCGGGCGATGGACCCGCTGGCGTTCGAGGAATTGTTGCTCGAAGCCTTCGAGCAACGTGGACATCGCGTGATCCGCAATCACCGCTACACCGGCGATGGCGGCGTCGATGGTGAAGTTGTCATTGATGGTGAGCGCTGGCTGATCCAGGCGAAACGCTATCGCGAAACCATCCGTCCAGAGCATGTCCGTGACTTCGCCATGCTCTGCGCCACCAGAAGGCGACGGGGTATGTTCATCCACACTGGCCGCACCGGTGGGGTCAGCCGGACGGTTGCCCTTGGTGCCGACGGGATTGAGATCGTGTCGGGGCAGCGATTGCTCGCCCTGCTGACGGGAGCGCCTTTCCAGCCCGGCGGTTTCCCACCGCTTCACAGCGTTGGAAATGACCGTTCCGGATTGCGCGATCGGGCACCACTATGAGGATGCTTAACTTCTGCGTCGGCCGCCCACCGCGTCCCAAACTGGCGATTGCGATATTGGCGATGGTCTGCGGAGCGCTCATCTCCGCTCCCGCATCGGCAAAGCGGGGTTCTTCCGGTGAGGCACTGGAGATTGCCCGCTGCATCCGTATCGCCTCACGCGGCCATGGGTGGCTTGAGAAGACGCTCTGGGGCCTGCGCGAGCAAGAAGCCGGCTGGTTGGGGGCTGAGGTTGCCAATACCAATGGCACCCATGATCTGGGGCCGTTGCAAATCAACAGTTGGTGGGTGCCGCGCATTGCCCGGCTGGTCGGCAAGCCCGAATATCATGTCCGGCATTGGTTGCGATACGATGCGTGCTTCAATGCCGAAGCGGCGCGCTGGATCTTCCTGTCCGGGCTGAGATCGACCGGCAATTATTGGAAAGCGGTCGGCGTCTACCATAGTCCTACAGCCTGGAGGCAACTGGCCTATGCAGAAAAGGTGGCCGGTCACATGCGCGCCAGGTTTGGCCCAAACGTGTTTGAGCCCGAAAGCGCGGGGGGAAGGAGGTAGGGTGGACGGCGATGGGCGGCGTCTGGTTGCGATGAAATCTACATTCGGTTGGGAGCAGGACCGCCAATCAGACGCGGCCTTGAGCTATATCCTCTTCGCGCATTTCGGGTAACGGCCCGACTTCGGCTGTGGAACAGCCAAGCAAGAATGCCGGATCTCCTAGGGAGCTTTCGTTCGTTTCCAGGTCCCGACCAAGCACACCCTGCAGCAGGATACGTGTCGAACGAAGCGCGATCTGAAGCAGCTTCGTCAGGCTTGGTTGCGAGACATGCGGGGAAGGGGGTGGGCTAGCAGTCTCCAAAAGTTCAAGAAGCACGTGCTCGTCGTCGGTAAGAGCTGCAGCGCTTTCGTGCGCAGCCCGAAAACGGCGGCCAGACCAAACTTCGAGAAGCGACAGCAAGGCTGCAATAGCGGGAGCCAGAATGCCGGCGTCGCTCACTTCGAGTCTTGCGAACAGCGTTGGCAGGATTGGGCGATGCCGGTCGACCGCTTCTCGCCAACAGCGCGCGGCATCAACAATTATGGACTCGGGAGTGAGAGGAGCGGGGAAGGCAGGCGTAACGCAGGACAAGGTGGTTTCCCTTTATACAACCCCCTGTCTCTGGTCGACTGTCAGACAATTAGGGGAGCGATGTTGCACGGGCAAGACGGTTGGGAGTTCTCAGGATCTTCGCGCCGGATGGGCCGGCTCGAGACCTGACGCTGATTGCATCGATGGGGTGGCTTGATCTGAGGGACGTTGAGCTGTGCTGAAGCAAGAGCAGATGCGTTCCTCAATGGTCGCCTATTTGCAGACGCAAGCGTCAGCGCATGAAAGGCGGGGTGAAAAGCGCCTTCAGCTAGAATTGTTCACAGAACGGGTTGAACTGGCGATTTTAACCTTTGGCCAATCCTCTCCAAGCGTTACGAACTCGATCGGCCGGCCTCTACGCAGCTCCTCCACCGGGAAGACGAGCGTTTCCTGATCGGCCGCGCCAACGATGATCGCGGACAGCGCGCCGGATTCGGAAATGACTGGCGCGCCCAGCGCCTGAGGTTCTGCGAGCGGGCGATTGCGGCCGCGGGTGACGAGGCCGCAGTAGGAATAGGAGAGCGTCGTGCCGAGATCGGGGATGCGAACCTCGTCCAGGTCACCAGCGACCCGCCCCTTACGATTGATTACCGGCCTCGACAGTTGGCGGTTCGTTCGACTTGAGCCTCCGCCGACGTCATCCCTGAAATCGGGATCCGTCCAGGTGGGATCGTTCAATCGTCGAACATGAAACAGGCCATCGCTCCAGATCCCCTCACGGAAGTTGCGGACTGTCGCGAGGGGTTTGGCGGTCTCTCTGGGTTTCTCGAATAGCGGGGTCGCATCGAGGCGAAGGACGTGGAAGCCGAGCTTGGAACTCTCTGGACCCAGGACTCTATCAGGTGGGACCATCGCACCCAGCGCGAGCCGCTGTTTCCCAGGGCCCCGGATCAATGTGCAAGAGACTTCCTCGGCGCTCGGCAGCAGATGCGAGTGCGCCGTCAGAAGAAGATAGAGACTATCATCCTCACAGTCTTCGCGTGTGAAAATGGCGGAAATCATCATGCGAGCATCGCCGTCTCCGACGATGCCGATCTTGATGATGGTGCCAAGCCGGAGAGCGTTGTTGGCGACCCGGCTAGGTTCTGAAAGACCGCTACGCTTCGTCATTGGGAGGCCTGTTGCGATGGATGTTGACGGGAGCGACCTGGACAGACGCCGGGCCTACACGGAGCGGGAACAGGCGCAACTGTTCAGCTTTGCGTCTATCCTCGGCATCAAGGACAACCTTGATCGGACGGCCGTTGGTAAAGCAGTCGTCCACAATGATAGTGGTCTGGAAATCCAGCCCATAGGCCCGGCCGATATGGAGTAACGTCTTTCGTACCATTCGCGGCAGAGTTTCAAGAGAAACGCCCGACTTTCCCATGCCGTCGTTCGTCCAGCGAAACACGTCCCTGTCGTAGTCGCTCACATCGGCTGCGGCGGAATGCTCGATCGCCTTATCCCGAAGCCCGGCGAGCTCCGTGGCGGTCAACAGGTCGGCCGCCGCCGGCTCTGCGCCATGGCGAACGATGACGCGATCGAATTCAGATGGAGGATCAACGGGCGCGCAGATGTCGTTGTCGGGTATCATCTTGCATTGATCCTCCTCGACTTCGAGCTTCCCTTTGACGGCTGTCACATATCGCCTTGTTCCGTTGCTGAAGTAGGCGAGCAGCAGCTTGTTTATAGGGGCAGCGGTGAATGAATAGGGGCTGGTCGACCGGTACAGGAGCGTGATCTTACGATTGGAGGGACGGTCTTGCGCTCCGGCAAACGATGACAACTTCCCCTGTGTCTCGTGGCTGAAAACCACCTTGCGATAGAACTCGCATGGGTCAGTGCTGTCGCCCGTTCCCGCGATCCGATGCAGCGCGCGTTCGGCCTCGACTTCCAGGATATCGTGTCTGACTTCGCTATCCGTCAATGCGACAGCCAGCATATGGGCGGCGCGCGTGACCTTGGTGCCCAATATGGGGGAGAGCACGTCGATGAGACCACCATCACCCGTGCCGCTGACAAGAACGGCCTGCCCATCATCGGCAATGGCGTTGGGCGACCAGTAGCTCGGCGATTTCAGCGGGCCCAAACTGCGCTCTGTCTTGAAGCCCGTGGCGAGGACGGCGATATCCGCCTCGACATTTGCACCACTCTGCAGTTCGAGCAAAACGCCACTGGCAGTTTGATGCAGCCGGATGACTTTGTCGTGGACCAGATCGACCTTTGGGCCAAAGCCGCGTTGCCATTCATCGAGGATGTCCTCGACTACCATATCAGCCTGAGACTGCGCCCAGTTCAGAAAGGGCAGGGCGGTCGCCGGCGTTGGTTGCTGTTTCGGCCAGAATATGATGTTCGGATGAAGCTCCCGATGGGTAGCGTCCCGATATTGCTCGAACGGCGTCGTTCGGGCTTCAATCAGCCTGACGCTTGCCCCGACACTCGTAAAGCCGGCTGCGAGCGTTCTGCCTCCAACACCGGCGCCCACGATGCAAACGTTTCGCCGGCCGGGCAGAAGTCGCTTCCCGGCGATAACGGACACGAGCGCAAGGGCGCGTAGCTGCTGGGAGTAGAAATTTTGCTGTGTGAGGAAGGGATTCATCGCGTAGAGCGTGTCGGAAATCCGGCAAGCGCAATAAACCGCCCACGCCCGCTTATCGTGCTCGTTGTCCCCCATGAATGTCCTTGCATTTGAAGAGCGTGGTGCCCGCAGACGTCAGGCCTTCAGCAAAGAACTTTCAGGCCTCATTAAGTGGGACACGCGCCGGAGCAATCTTGGCAAAGAATTATCATCCAGATTGCTCGCCGACGGTCGAAAATTCCGAGACTGAGCCTGAAAGCGCGGGAGGAAGGAGGTAGGTTGAAGGAGAGGTGGGGGCTATCCTTCAAGTTCACCATGGCCATGCTGATGGCATTGTCGGGCATCGTTTGGCTTCTGATGTATCCGGAGAAGGCCTGCGGGTCGGCTGGTCAAATCATATGCAATGGTCGCTTTCATTATAGGGAGCATGATAGCTGGCTGGGGTATCGGAACCATCACTATGCTGACTACCATACCGCTTTCGACGCTATTGGTTTCGCAAACTCCCTCCGGATGCGACACAATTTTGCGACCACAGGAATATGTGGTGTCATTGACATAGCATCGATGCAATTCAATCTCATGAATGGCATTGGAAAAAAAGTGTCAAAACTTGGATGTCGTGTTTCGCAAGGTCAATGTATGTCCTGGAATAATGAATCCATAATATTATAGATGTTCGGAGAGATACTAGGAATGGTTTCGATTGATTCTGTCATATCACGGATTTTGCAAGGACGGACTCTACCCGAAATCGCCGTTTAAGTTGCGCTTCATGGCGTTGGATGGTGTTTTATGGACTGCTGCTACTTGCGATTTATTCTCAATAAGTGTAATGCGATGAGCGAGGTCATGGTCTAGCGGTGAGAAAGGAAAATGGGAGTGCCGGATGGCCAAGCCGCTCTAAAGCTCTTCCTCTCACACCGTGCATCGCTGATACGCTACGCAAAGAGGATTACAGGCGACGAAGCAGATGCGGAAGACGTGGTGCAGGAAGCCTGGCTTAGAAGCAACACGGGGACGGCGAGGCTGCCTGCCGACGAGGCGATGGCCTATCTGCGCATGACGGTGCGCAATCTTGCGCTGAACGGCTCCCGACGCAAACGGATCGAGGCGCGGATATTCGAAGCGGGTGGCGATACAGAGATAGTCAGCATTTTGTCCGACCAGCCGGACCCTGAAGTCGCAGCGATATCGCGGGACGAATATGCGAGAATAACTTCCGCGCTCCGGAGCCTCCCGGAAAACATGCGGATCGCGGTCGAGATGCACCGGATCGGCGGGGAGAAACTGAAGGACATTGCCGCGTTTCTGGGGGTTTCGACATCTACCGCACATGCTCTCGTGCTTGAGGGTATCGAGCGATGCCGGGAGATTGCGGATCGTTCTCCCGGATGATTTTTGCGTCGCTTCCGGAAAAATGCGCCACTCGATTGTTTAGTTAAGTAGGGGAGGGCCGATACGATGCTCTTCCGTCAAGAAGGGACAGCATGAGCGCCGGGCGCAATACAGATTCGATGGAAGCCGATCGTCGCCGTGCCAATCGCGCGGCTTCAGAATGGGCTATCCTGCTTCAGGAAGATCCTGATGATCAGGCTTTGCGCGCTCAATTTGCCGCGTGGCTCGACGAAGCTTCCCTTAACAAGGACGCCTGGGCGGAGACGCAGCGCATAACCCATGTGATCCGCACCTCGCCACCGGTCCATGCGAGCCGGTGGCGTAAGAAGAATTTCTCCATCCTCCCGTTCGCTAGATCAACGAAGCGGCAGCGCGCGGGGATCGCAGCAATTGCTGCGGCCGCGTGCCTCGCGATCGTCGTGGCTCCCGGCATGTTCGTGAATCTGCGCGCCGATGCGACCTCCGGAACAGCGGAGCTACGATCGATCTCGCTTGCTGACGGCAGCACGATGATCCTGGCCCCTCAGAGCGCTGTCGCTTTCGATGTGAACAAAGGTGGCGAGCGAAAGGTTCAGCTCCTGAAGGGCAGAGCATGGTTTGAGGTGGCGCCGGATCGTGATCACCCGTTCCGGGTTGTCGCGGCGGACACGACCACCACGGTTCTTGGTACGGCCTTCGAAGTGACATCAGGCCATCGGCAAGTCTCTGTCGCGGTGCGCAATGGCACGGTTCGCGTTGCCTGTTCCGACCAGCCCGAACGGGCGGAGAAGCTTACCGTCGGCGATGCGCTCGACCTCACATGTGAGGAGAGCAGTGCGCTGCGAAAAAAGGTCGATCCTCTTCGGATTGCGGCATGGACCGACCATCAGGTCATTGCCAGCGATAGACCCGTTCGCGAAGTGATCGAGGCGCTGAAGCCTTGGCACAGCGGGCTGATCCTCACCTATGGCGATGGCTTGGATACACGGCGCGTCACCGGTGCATATGACGTGCGCCAGGCTGACAAGGTGCTGCAGGCGCTGGCGCAATCTCATGATATTTCGGTGCGCAATTTGACGCCCTGGATCACGGTGATTTCAGCCGAATAATCAAAGGCCTGCGAAATTTTTTCGCCGCCCATTGCACATTTTTTCGGAAAATCCCTCGCCTCGATTGTTCTTACTAGTAGGGGCTTCATGCAACTGCTTCTCAATTGCAGATGGCCCGCCAAACGAGGAAGGGTGTATCATAGTGCTTTCGGGGGTTTCGAATTTCAGGAATAAAAAGGGCCGGGTTGTCGCCATTTCGCTGATGGCATCCGCTGCGATAATGGGGCTTGCTGCGCCGCATGCGGTGATGGCCCAGACAAGCGGCGAAGCCACAGCCAGCGATTTCAATATCCCCGCTCGCACGCTCAGCGAAGCGCTGGCCGATTTCGGGCGGCAATCGGGCATGCAGGTCAACGTCGACGCTGACAGCATTCGCGACCTTTCCTCACCGGGCGTGTCGGGCCGCATGTCCAATGCCTCCGCCCTCAGCCGCCTTCTCACCGGTACAGGCCTGACCTGGCGGCTCGAGAATGGATTTGTCACCCTCACGCCCTCACCTCAGGTGGCGCAGGCCAGTCAGGACGCGCAAGGCACGGTCAATCTCGGCCCGCTTCGTGTTGAGGGGTCGCAGTCCGGCGCTTCCACCATCGCCGGAGAAACCGGCGCGGAGCGCGATGAACGCCGCAAGGACGCCATTTACGATCAGGACATTTCCACAACCTTCGCGAGCCGTGAGGAAGTCGAGCGCTATCGTGGCACCAACACAGCCGATGTGCTGAAGGGCATGGTCAATGTGTTCAGCGGCGACGCCCGTAACGGCGGCGCGATCGATCCTAGCATCCGCGGTGTCCAAGGGCCGGGGCGTGTGCCCGTCATCATCGACGGCACGGAGCAGGCGTTGACCGTCTGGAAGGGTTATAATGGCGCTGGCAATCGCAGCTACATCGATCCAAGCCTGATTTCCGGCGTCCAGGTGCTCAAGGGGCCGGTGTCTACACGCGGCGTCAACGGATCGACGGGCGGCGCGGTAGTCGTCAACACGCTTGATGCTGCCGACATTCTCGAACCCGGCAGGAATTTCGGGATCGAATTGAAGCTTGAAGGCGGAAATAATTCGACCAATCCACGCTGGCCGACGCTGCTGACAAGCCTGGACCATCGCGACATCCCGGGTTTTCCATCTGGTTACTTAGCCAGTGCTCCCTATGGCGACCCTTCGCTCCGGGTGACGTTGCGGACCGCAGACGACAATGAAGCCTTTTCCTTCGGCGATCGTGCGATCCGGATTGCGGCGGCGGGCCGTGTCGGGGATTTAGAGCTGTTCGGGGCCTATGCCTTCCGCGAACGCGGCAACTATTTTGCCGGCAAGCATGAGGCTGACTATTATCAGCAGGAAAATCTCACGCTTAATGCGGCCACTTATGTTCGTCTGCTGGGCCGTCATTACGAGCCCGGCAACGAGGTTCCGAATACGTCAAGCGAGCTGGAATCCATCATGCTCAAGGCGAAGTGGAACATCGCCGATGACCATGCGCTGCAAATCGGCTTTCGCGATACGCGCTCGAGGTTCGGCGAGATCATGCCCTCGCGGATCATGACAACAGGCAATGGCTACACGTTCGGTAATATCCAGTGGCCCGAGAGCAAGGTTCACGCTCAGGCATGGAACGCGGAGTATAGGTGGCAACCGGAAAGCCGCTTTATCGACTTCAAGGCGACGGCGTGGCTGACGGATACTGTGAGTAATACCTACAGTGCAGGCGGCTTTCCCAATGTTGCCTCGCCCGCTGACCCGATCATCATGAACAGCGCGCTCGCCAATTCGCATAATGATCGTTTCGGTTTCAGCGCAAGCAACCAATTCAACCTATCATCCAACCTCAGCATCCTTCTGGACGCAAACTGGCAGCATGAGAAATTACGCTCGGACGATGATTACCTGCTTTACAGGCAGGCGGTAGGGCGGGCCTATCCACGCGAAGGGCGGCGTGAGGATTATCGCATCAATCTGAGCGGGGAGTGGAAGCCGGTCAGTTTCCTCAAGCTCAATGCCGGCCTCGCCTATACGGGCTATTGGGCGCAGGACGATTTCCTGCCCAAGCTGATAGAAGCGAGCGGCGGCTCCGTCCCTGTCTATACCTCCAGAATGAACCAAACCCAATACGGGACTACAGAATCCACCGTCGAAGCTTATGAAGCATTTCAAAGAGAATATTGGAGCAGCCGAGGCCGTACAGGGGCGCTGTTGGAATCGACGGTAGCGCAAACGGTTGCAGTCTTTCGGGCCAACCCCCGGACCTTCACTTGGACTCATGCAGGCGCGGACTGGGTGCCTAACGCCGATGGAAAATACCGCCGTGCAGACAATATCTGCATCAATGGGTTTCTCGACAGCATCCCGAATTATATCGAGGGGACCTGCATTGCTCGCGGCAGAAACATACTCATAAATGTCACCGAAGCCGAGCGCAAATCGGGTCATGGGTGGGTGCCCAGCGCATCGGCGACACTCTATCTGAGCGACAACAGCCGCGCCTATGTCCGCTATGCCGAAGCTCTGCGGTGGCCGAGCATGTTTGAAAGCACGATCGGTTTCTCCGCTTCGATCGATCCACTGCGGGAACTAAAACCCGAACGCATGAAATCATGGGAAGCCGCGTTCATCCAGGATTTGCGCCCGCTGTTCGGTTTGCGAGGCGAGGGCCAGCATGCCGACATCAAACTGACCTGGTATCACAACACCACGCATGACGTGATCGAACGCAGCAGCGGCCTGTTTTTCAGCAATATCGACAGGCAGACGATCGCCGGGTTCGAGTTGCAGGCGCGCTTCGACAATGGCCGTTTCTTCACTGATATCAATGCCGGTCACATGACCAAGAATCAGGTCTGCGATGAAAGCACGGCCGCAACGATAGACACCGCCAGAGGCTATCGGGTGCCGGATTGCGTTAAATATGGCTTTGTCAGCAGCTTCCTCCTGACGCAGGCCACGCCGGAAACGAGCGTGAATTGGAATATTGGCGGCCGCTTCTTTGATCGTCGCCTTGAGGTGGGAGGCCGGCTGATCTGGTACAGCGCCTACGACAATCCGGACCCGATCGGGGAATGGACCACCGGCACAACCTGCGTCGCAGAATGTTCGCTCAACATCCCCTACACCTGGGGCGAGATCATCACGTTCGACGCTTATGCACGCTTCCGGATCAATGAGCGGTTCAGCGCCGAACTGGCGGGCACGAACCTCAACGACCGCTATTATATGGACCCTCTCTCACGCTCGATGATGCCTGCTCCGGGACGGACGGTGCGCCTGAGCCTGACGGGGAGGTTCTGACAAGGGATTCAGGGCCGCCACCGCATCCACCAATTTGAGCAAAGCGGGATGACAGCGGCGACCCTGGATGAAGGCACCTGATCGTCAGGTGCTTCGATCGCAGGAGAAGTATAATGAAGTTCGTACATCTCAAAGCAGTAGTTGGGGCGATGGCGCTCTCCGCCTCTCTGGCGGGGGTCGCGCAAGCGCAGGTCGTCAACGGTTCCGGAACAAGCGACCCAGCCAACGTCGAACTCGGCGACAGCACCGTAAATGGCGGACCGCACGTGTCTGGCCGGGTCGGAATCTGGGTGCCAAATCTCGGCACCTCTACACCTCAACGGTTTGTCGACTTCCAGGGCCTTCAGGGGTTCGTTCCCCCTTCGGCTTATACCGTGACCACCGTCAACAACCCCACCGGAACGATTACCGATCATTCGAGATACGGCCGCTTCGACTTCGCACGAGCGAACCATGCCAACCTCTATTTCGGTGAATGGTCGCAGACCGGTGTTGCGACCGCCGGCGATCACACCGTCTATTATGCCGGTGCCGACAAGACCGACGTGACCACGCCGATCGCTGCTGCGACGGCCACCTATAGCGTGGTGGGTATCAACAACTATGCCGCCAACCCGGCTGTCCTCAATACCACGGGCACCGGGGGAGCCACGTTTACCGCTACGTTCAACGGCAGCAATGGCGGCAGCCTCAGCGGAACGCTGGTTGGTCACCAGACGGTCGTCCTGACGAACGTGGGGATCAGCGGTGCCGATTTCGGCACTGCATTCGGTGGTTCGGCCTCGATCACACCGAACGGAAGCACGTTGCGTTCCGCCGCCGTCAGCGGCGAATTCTTCGGCTCCAATGCGGCCGCTCTCGCTGGGATCGCGACCGTCAGTGGCGAGCGCAACCTCGACACCGCGTTCGCAGGACACAAGTTCTAAATCTGTCCGAGCAACATTGGCCGGAACCCGCCCACGCGGCGGGTTCCGGTTTCTCCTTCCTGCGCTGGATGTCTGCCAAGCATGATTTTTGGGTCACTCCTGCCCCGACCAAACGCCCCCCTCGGTTTGCTCCTGCTCATCATGGCAGGTACGCCAGCTACTGCGCTCGCGCAAATTGACAGCGGGCAGGACACGCGGCTGCGCCTCGATCAACAGCTCGATCGACAGCGAGCGGCACAAGAGGAGCGTTCGCTCAACGAGGTGGACGAAGGGCTCGATGCCCCTTCCTCGCTCGTCATCGACGGAAAGACCTACGCTGTCGGCAACAATGTCGATGAGATGGGCCAAGCGCTGCACATCGCAGTTTCTCGACGGCAATGGGGAGACGCTCGCCGTTTCCTCAAAGCTTACGAAAATTTTCCTGATCGTGATCCGATGCTCATGCTCTTTGCAAACGGGGCAGTCGCGCGCCAGGACGGAAAGCTAGACGAGGCTGAAGGCTTCTATCGTGAAATGTTGGTGCTGGACCCGGGCTTTGCATCGGGCCAGCTCGAACTGGCGCGCGTTCTGTTCGAGAATCGCAAGGACCGCGAAGCACGCCAGACTTTTGAAAGCGCGCGTGCGCTGCTCGTGGTCGACGGCGACAAGGCATCAGGCGTGATCGTAACGATCGATGCCTTCTTAAATGCTCTGCGCCACCGGCGAGGCTGGCAAGGCAATCTGGCGATAGGCCCGATCTACAGCACCAACATCAACCAATCATCGGAAAGCTACACATGTCTGCTGGCGACCGATGATGGGACGTGTGTGGTCGATCGGAAAGTGCCCGACGCGATAAAGGGTACAGGCATCAACGTTGAAGGGGCGCTCAGCCGATATCTTCCACTGTCCGGTCATCATGGCCTACGCGGCCGCGCTATTCTGTTCGGGGAAATCTACCCTGACCATCATGATTTTTCTCAAGGCGTGTTTATAACTCGGTTGGGATATCAATATCAGACTGGCCGCAACACTCTCGGCCTGTCGCCCTCATTCGACCTCGGCACGCTCGGATCATCTGTTCTGTATGAAGCCTGGGGCGCCAATGCGGAGTGGCAGCATACGGCCTCACGCAACGTCCTATTGCGCCTTGAAGCGAATTACCGGGATTTTCGCTATCGCCTTCCAGGTTCCAGTTCCCAAACAGGGCCGATGGTGGACGTCAATCTGACGGTCTGGTACGCCCCGTCGCAGGATTGGACCTTGTTTGGAGGTCCTGACTTTACCGACAAAGACACACCCAGCCCAACAGACTCCTATCGCCAGTTCGGTGCGCGTTTCGGCATAAACAAGACTTTTGGAAGCGACGCGAGCATCCTTTTGCTCGGCTCCTATCGCCATCGCGAGCATCGCGGCTTTAGCGCTTTGTTCGACGCCAAACGCCGCGAAGACCAGTTCAACGCGACGGCCATCGCACGTTTCCCAGCGCTGAGATTCGCGGGGCTGACACCCGAGATCGTGGTCCAGCACAATCAGGTCAAAAGCAACATCGACTGGCTCTTTTCCTACAAGCGCACCACCGCGAGCGTGAGGCTCGGCTATGCCTTCTAGTCATTCCAGGGCAATTTGCCCCAATCGCGCAGAAGGCCGATGCTCCGGTCCTTGCCGTGCCGAAACACTCGCATCTTCGCTTCTGTCGCCGCCAGTCCCCCCACGCGGCGAAGCGGGTGGAGGGGGCGATGATCGATCCACGACCATTTCCCCTGAAACTCACATAGCCATCCGCGATCCGCGGCAGTTTTCGTCCTCCAGGCAGAGTTTCACTCCCTCACTGGGGGACGATCCAAAGGGGGTGGCGGCCCAGAGACCACCGTCACCCCCGCATGGCTTTCATGCGACAACAACACAGAAAAGGGATTGCCTATGACCGTGACCACATCCGAGCGGCCCATTGAGGAGCTAAGTCGCGCGAAGCGGCTGAAGGCACTGACCAGCGCCACACATGAAGGCGTGGATCGATCGATCATGTCGGCAGCCTCCTTTGCCGATCTGGAAAAATATGGCCGTTTCCTCGCGGTGCAGTATCTCTTCCACCGCGACGTCGCGGCGCTGTACGAGGATGCCCGGTTGCAGGCCCTGTTTCCCGATTTGTCCGTACGACGGAGACTCGCCCTCGTGGCTGCTGACCTCGCCGATCTGGGCTTCGATGCTCCGGAGGGAAGCGATCCTGTCTTCACTGCCGACGCGATAGACCTGCCCATGGCGCTGGGATGGCTATATGTCGCAGAAGGATCGAACATGGGCGCAGCGCTGCTCCGAAAGGAAGCCGCAAAACTCGGCCTGTCCGATACGCATGGCGCGCGCCATCTCGCGCCCGCTGCTGAAGGGCCGGCACCACACTGGCGCACTTTCACCGCGTCGCTCGATGCGCTCGAATTGACTCCCCAAGAGGAAGAACGGGCGGGGCAGGGCGCGCTCGCGGCCTTCGCCCGCGTCCAGTCGCTGGTCGATGCGCGCAGCGCCTGACATTTTGAAGAAGCGGGGACCGGGGAGCCGGTTCATACGTACGGGCTGGCTGTTTTTGGGCCTGCTGTGCGTTGGGCTGGGCCTCATCGGCGCCTTCGTGCCGCTGTTGCCGACGACGATCTTCATGATCCTCGCCGCAGGCTGTTTCGCACGGTCGTCACCGCGGCTCGAAACCTGGCTTCTGGATCATCCCCGCTTCGGCCCGACACTACTCGCGTGGAGGGCCGAAAGGGCAATCCCGCGCGCCGGCAAGCGTGCGGCCTGCATCGGTATCGCTATCGGCTATGCGCTGTTCTGGATCGGCGCGAAGCCGGCGCTTGGCCTTGGGGTGACCGTCGCAGCCGTGATGGCGGCCTGTGTAGCATGGATCGTTACCCGTCCCGCGCCCGAAAGCCGATAATGACACAGGCCACACAACTTAAACTGGACCATAATTCCGACGCTCAGGATGGAACCTATCTGAGCGACCAAATGGTGATGAGGTCCTTCGACTACCGTAAGACAGAGGATAACCCTCCGAGGTCCTTTTCGCCCGTAGCCGCTACATGGACGCCAGGCACGCGCTATTGCGATCAGCCGATGAGTTGGCAGTCGCGGATGTTCGGCGCAGGCGGCACGGCGCTGATCTTCGCCTTGATACTGGGAGCTGCGTTATTTACCTGGAGAACGGTCGCGCATGTCGCCGCGACAAGCACGGAGCGGCTCGTGGTGGTGAATCTTGCGCCACTCGCCGCACCCCCTGAACCCGTGCAAGAGGTCGCTCCCGGCCCTCAGCAGGTCGAACGACAGGAGCAGCGTCGCCCCGAGCCGAAGCCCGACATACTGGTTCCGGCGCCGCTGATTCAGCTTCCCTTTCCGTCGGTGATGACAAGTGACAAACGGGAGCCGGTCAAGGAAGTGGCCGATCCCGGTCCTCCTGTTCCTGAAACGACCGCGCCCAAGAGCATCGCCGCACCAGCTGCAAGCCGCCTATCCAACGATGCGCAGCCCAATTGGGAAGGGCAGATTCTCGCTCATCTTGAGCGCTTCCGCCGCTATCCTCCTCGAGCGCGCGCGGCGCGTCAGCAGGGAACTGCTTTCCTCCGCTTCACGATGAACCGCGAAGGACAGGTGCTGACCGGCTCGATCTTCAAGAAATCCGGTTCATTCGATCTCGACCGAGCCGCGCTTGATACGCTCCAGCGCGCCCAGCCTCTTCCCGCGATTCCGGCAGGAAGGCCCGATATTGTTGAGCTTACAATTCCCGTGGAATTCTATCTACGGTGATGGAAGGTCGGCAAAGAGCTTTCAGGCTTCATTAATTGAGACACGCGCCGGAGCTCCTTGGCAAAGAACTATTATCCAGATGGCTCGCGGACGGCCAAGAGGTTCTGAGACTGCACGTTTGCAGTCAAATTCGGCCCATTTGGAAGGCGATCCAGACGGTGAAACCGCCAACTGCCAGGCAGGTGCCAAATGGTAACCTTCGGCTTGAAAGCGGCTCCTCTCCATCTCTGAAGATGGCCACGGCAGCAATCAGGCCGATCAGGCTGGCTCCTAGCAATATGTGAGGCAGTGTCTGCCAACCCAGCCAACAGCCGATCCCGCCGAATAGCTTGGGGTCGCCGCCGCCCAGTCCATCTCGGCCACGCAGCCGCCGATAGCCATGTTTTACCAGCCAGAGGGATAGGAAACCGGCAAGGCCACCGACAAGGCTCTCGTTCGTGCCAACCCCGGCACCGACGAGGCTCGCTGCAAGACCGGTGATGGCAAGGCCCGCCGTCAGGAGATTGGGCAGGATGAAGTGGCGCAGATCGATCGAACCGAGCGCAAGGAGTTGCCATCCGAATATGGCGCCTGCGACTGCGGGCGTGCCGGAGGCGACCATTCCTGCGAGAATGCCGACAAGACATGCGGCCGTCTCTATCTGCCAATGCAACGCGTCGATTGGCGCGTTGCATGTCCGGCATCGAAACCGAGAGATAATCGCGCTGAGCAGCGGAATGAGTTCGGCGGGGGACAGGACGCGGGCGCAGTGATCGCAACGCGAGCGGTCCACAACGATGGGTTGTCCGGTGCCCCAGCGTATTACCGCCGCGGCGATGAAGCTTCCAACGAGAGCTCCGACAAGGCCAAGCGCGGCGATCAGTCGGAGATCTGGTGCAAGGTCGATCATCAGGTAGGGCAGCTTCGTTTCTCTGATCACTCGTGTGGTTGATTCTATATTACATGCGCGTGACAGAAATGCTTGCGGTGTGGGACTCTCTGTTGATTTTCTTCAGAAGTATTTGACTTCCGTCAATGCATCGGCTGCTCTTACGGTGAGGGTGAATCGCTCAACTGGGAATGGTGTGTGCGTATGTGCATAAGCGAAACAGGCCTCCTCGTTGTGTCGGCCCCACGCATGGCAGCGCCGCTGGACGCTGGCCGAGATACGATGTTGACCATCCACTTATCGGCGGTGGAGGGCGGCGTTTTGCCCTTGGACATCGCGCCAGCTTGTAGTTGTCCGGATGCCCGGATTTTTCCGGCGCACGATTCGCTGAACGAGCAGATTTTCGTTTCGGGGAGTTTCGTCGTACCGGAGATAGCACCGGCTTGCGGCCTTGGATCCGTCCCAGTGGATGGAAATTTGTCTGTCCATACCCTGGACATGCCCGCCGAGAAATCCGACCTGACACGCTCAGATTCTGAAGTCCAAGCGGGCATTGTGAGCGAAATTCAGTTCATATTGCGTATGCGACGGGCGCGAACCGAGTTTTTCGAAGACAATCTGTTCGCAGAACCCGCCTGGGATATGATGCTTGATCTGATGGAAGCACGCCTGCGCGGGACCGAGATTCTGACTTCCAGCCTCTGCATGGCCGCGTCTGTTCCCGCTACAACTGCGCTGCGCTGGATCAAGAACCTGACGGAGAAGGGGATACTTGTCCGTAGAGCTGACGAGAACGACAAGCGTCGCGTATATGTCGCATTATCTGACGAAGCGGCCTCCGCGATGAAGGACTGGTTTGAACTATTCAATCGGCAGAAACCCACTGCGGGTTTGTGAAAAGCCGGCTCGCGCCGATCTCCCGGGATTCTCGGGAAGCGCTACCCAAATAATCCATAACTGACTGTGGATTCTCCTAGCTTGATGGTCTCGCTGATCGATTAGCGTGCCTCATGGCTATGATGCTTGTGTGGTGCTGGCCGAGGAAAAGGAACGTGCGATCATGTCCGTGACCCGTGCGATAGAGGATGATTCCGCCTCGGTCATGGCAGTGGGCCGTCAGTCGCGCCCCCTTGTATCCGGCGCTCTGGCGCGCGATGCCTTTGGTGCTATGTCGCAGTCCCGGATCACCTCGTTGCTTGTGCTGGCGGACTTGATCGGCGGGCAAGTGGTCGGGCTTGTTCACATTCACGATGTCTTGCGTCATGGGGTTGCCTGAATGTTGCGCGTAGTCGGGGGCAAGGAATTCACGTGTGAGGATCGCGGAGTCGCGATCATCATACCTGCACGTTTCGGGTCGACACGATTTCCTGGGAAATCCCTTGCAGAACTGCGAGGTGTGTCGGGCGCGCCGAAGAGCTTGCTGCTGCGAAGCTGGGAGGCCGCGAACCGCGTAGATGGCGTCGACGAGATTTGGATCGCCACCGATGATATTCGCATTCGGGATGCCGCGGAGCAGTTCGGTGCGCGGGTCGTAATGACCTCGTCTGATTGCCGCAACGGAACCGAGCGGTGTACAGAGGCGGTGTTGGCGGCCGACATCAAATCCGATCTCATTGTGAACTTCCAGGGCGACGCACCACTCACTCCGCCATTGGCGGTTGAGGCATTGATTCAAACCATGCATGACGCGCCTTGCGTAGAGGTGGCGACCACAATGGTTCGCTGCTCTCCGGTGGCAGCGGATTGTCTTCGTGTTGATGAGACGGCGGGACGCTCCCGTGCGACCACAGTCGTCTTCGACAGAAATTTCGACGCGCTCTACTTTTCCCGGAGCATCATTCCGTTCGTACCCGAGCGCATGGCCCGCCCGCCCGTCTATCTCCATGTTGGCGTTTTCGGATATCGCCGTGATGCTCTCATGCACTATCCGGGCCTCGAGCCGTCCGTCTTCGAGGAAACCGAAGGCCTGGAGCAACTACGCTTCCTGGACGCAGGAATACCGATCCGTATGATCGAAGTCGGTACACCGCCCGGCGGGGTATGGGAGGTCGACTGCCCATCCGATCTCGTGTCTGTCGAAGCTGCCTTAGTGGAGCGCCACCTGCACTGAAGTATCCTGATTTGTTCTCGGGTCGCTTTCCGTTGCCACCGCTTCACACTGTCGCAAGTCCGTGCGCGAAAGCCAGGACAACAGCCCGCAGCTTGGATTGCGCTCCCAGCTTGTCCGACGCATTCCGAAGATGGTAATCGATCGCCTTCTCGGATAGGCCGAGCGCTTCTCCACTTTGTGCGTAGGTGTATCCCATCGAAGCCAGACGCAGCACCTGTTGCTCTCGGGCAGAGAGGCGAGGGACCCAATCTGCGAGGGGAACAAACTGCTTTGCCTTCGCGTGGAAATGCGCCGCGGCGAATGCCAGGTCCGGCCCGCAACGTTCGGCCATGTCGCGCGAGCCAGTCTCATCGTTCCCGAACAGGCTGATGTAGGCAGGTCCCTGGATACTGTCCTGAACGGGAATGATAATGCCGGCAGACACGCCGCGGGCTCGCTCATTTTCCAGCCAGATCCGTTGGATGGGATCAAGACCAGCCTTGGTACGTGTCGAATAGGCAAAGGGCGCGATAGCGGTGCGTACCTGCGCGGCGCATGGATCACGGACGAGCCAATCGTCCGCATCATCCGCATCCCGAGGCGAGGTTGTCAGAAAGCGTAGCGGATGATGCGGGCTGGAATCGGGCTCGTTGGTCCAGAAATTTCCAACATGGATGTAGCGCGCGCCGTAAAAACCAAGCAGACGCGCATAATCCAGCAGCCAGTCTCGAAGACGCGAAAGCGATCGGCTGGCTTTCAAAGTTGCAAGAATATCAGGATGGTTGGCGTTCCCTGGGCGCAGGAACAGCGTGCTCGCTTCAACCACGGTCTTTGCATCGTGGCCGCGATTGCTGGCCAGCTTGTTGGTGAACATCAAAGACCCCCGGGGAGCTGCTCCTACTTAAAGGACACGCCGGGAGAGAAATCTGGCAAGAAAAATATGTTACATTTCAATGACTCGTCGTCATGAAACAGTAATAATGGCCTTACTTCAACTCAAAACGACCACGTCTCCCGGTAGGCGCGTCACCTTCGCGCCTACCACCAGTTCCGCCTGGTCGAAGAACTCATCCAGTCGATCGATATTGTAGGTCCCATTGAGCCGGCGCCCGCCCAAGGCGCCGCTTGCCAGAATCACCCGACCCTTGCGGTAACGGTTTATCTCCTGGATCACCTCTCGCATCGGCATCTCCTGGAATATCAGCGTGCCGTTTCGCCAGGCGGTGAGAACCGTCGTATTGGCCTGTGCGGTTACGGCGCCGATGCCACGGTCATCGTACCGGACCTCCTGAGAGGCAGCTAATCGGCGAAGCTCACCGTTCCATGCCACCTCAACCTCGCCAGATAAACAGGTGATGCAAATCTCATCTTCGGTGCGCCGAGCGCTGAACTGCCCGTTTTTGCCGATGCTTGTGCCTCTGCCGGCAACCAGCGCGGCGGTTCCCGATCGACCACTCGTGACAACCGCCTCGCCGCTGATCAGTTCAACAGCTGGCATGGCAAGATCGCTGCGGAGATTGATGCTGGTGCGGGTATTGAGTTCGACCGTAGCGCCATCGTCGAGGCGCACCACAAGGCGTTCGCCGGTGCCGGTTCGGTATTTGGCGTTCAGTTCGGCGAACGATGGCATCATGTCGAACGAGCGTCCGACGAGCAACAGCCCGCCTGCAACGGACGCGGCCATGGCGCCACCCAGAAAGGCGCGCCTTGAATGCTTCTTTTTTTCTCTTTGAGCGTTGAGGCTGGCGACATTGCTGACAATTCCGATGGTTTCGGGTGCCTCGACACCTTCGGCAACGCGCACGACCCGGCGCAACCTGACGGCCGATCGAAAAGCCAACTCGTGAGCCGGACTTTGGCCCCGCCACGCAATCAGGTCAGCTGCGTCCGCCTCCGTAGCATTGCCGGAGAGCAGATGATTGAGATGCTCGAGCCCCTCCAGGCGGAGGAGCGCCAGCTCTTCATCGGTCCATGTCGTCCTTCCACTCATCCTGAACAGCCAACCAGTTGCGAGATCATGAGCGCTTTGCATCGAGACATGCTTGCGCTCCCTTATCTAGAGGACACTCTGGCTAGCTGTTCTTGCAAAGCCGCCACCGAAAAATCTTCTGTCACCTGGTGAAGGTGCCTGCTCGCCAGCAGCAGTTCGTTCCGAATTGAGCGTTCTGACAAGCTGTATTCCAAAGCCAGTTCCTTGTAAGTTGCCGATTCCACCCAGAATCGCCTGAAAATGGCCTGGCGACGGGGCGGCAGTTCCTGCAATGCCCGCTCGACGGCCGCAAGCTCCGACCGGCCTTGAGCCGTACGGTCCTGATCGGGGTTTTCGTCCGGTATATCTATCAGGCGATCGATATCTGCGGTGGAGAGGTGTTTCATCTCGGCTCGCTGGCTGTTCCTCGCGGTGTTCAGCGCGATGGTCAGCAGATACGAAATCGGATTTCGCACTTCATCCGAGATCTCTGCTCGATGTAGCCGCAAATAGGTATCGTGTAGCGCTTCCTGCGCTTTCTCCGTCGAGCCAAGCCGACCGGTCAGTCGGCGCTTCAATTCCGGATATGCCGTCACGAACAGCGACAAGAGAGCCTCGCGCGGGGACGAGGTCACGGAATAGATCCTCGATACAATATCTTAAGCTGATATATAATAGCCGCCCCCTTCAATTCGCCGTCCGGAAAGCGACTTGCTGTAGAGACGAATCGATCTCGATCACGAAATCCATGCGGGCAGGTAGCGAGGCAGGGATGGGGGGAAGGGGCCTTGATCGCTCAAGTGCGGCCAGCGCCGCGTTGTCGAGCATCGCGGATCCTGAACTCCGATGTACCCAGCTTTCCAGGACGTTGCCGTTTCTGTCGAGCCGAAATGCCAGAGCGGTGATTCCGGCTAGACGAAGCTGTTTTGCCTCTCCGGGATAGCGGCTGTGGCGCGCAACGATCTCGTAGAGCAGACGCTGGTATTCATTGAGTTCTGCGGTATCGATGGCGGACTCGATGCCGCCGCCATCTGCGGGCCTTGATGCGGCTCGATCGCTATTGGAGGGCGCCGATCTGGCGATGGTTCCCAAAGCGGATTCTTTGGGCGCGGCAGCCGCAATGGGCGTTCGGGCATCATGGCCGGTAGACAATTCGGACGGCGTTGAGGTCGGACGGTTCGCCGAGCGATCCGATTCGCCATTTCCGCTTAATTCAATGAAATCGACCATCATGGCTGTTTCACGTTGCGGACTTGGTTTCGAGGGCTTAGGCGAGTTGGAGTTAGCCGCGATAAGGCCACCCAGCACGGCTGCATGTCCCAGGCACGAAACCAGGATACCCAGGACATCGATTCGGGCGGGGCTGGACATGGCGGACTCGCATAAATTGAAAGGCGGGTTGGCGGCTTCATAGACGTCTTTTTCCGTCTGCAATATGACATGCCTCATGAGTGTCGGAATCCCGCTAGGGATTCCCCTAGCAAATGTGCCGAATGGTTGGGGTAAAGGGCTGCCTATAGTCATCGGGGCAAAGGCGGCTCATCTATGCTAACGGCAGAAATAGGTCGATATGGAATAGGTTGCGCCAAGAATCTGGCTGAAAATCTTGTCCGAATTGGCGAATATACTTTCGGTCAGAAAAGAGAAATTCTGCCCGACCTCCGATCGGCGGTTGCTTTTTCAGCAAGCAATTGTGAGCTAGCTCAGCGAAGCAAGCGTGGTGATTCACGCCTTGGCGTAAGCTGAACGAGCATCGTCATGGCGGATATTCTCCCCTTCGAGCGCCCTGATAGCCCCATCAAGGCGAAGCCCGGTGTCGAGGCCAAGAAGGCTGGCATCGGAGCGTCGCTCCTCAACCTGGCGGATACCTATGGGCTGTATAGCGGCCTGTATCTGCATTTTGGCCATTCTCGGGGCAGTGCTGTTCGCGCCATTGCATCGAGCGCCAACGCAGAGCGCCAGTATGTGAACCTCCTTGCGGACAGCAGTCTGGTTATCAAGGCATTGGCGGCACGCCGTCCTTTCACCTGGTCTAGCAGTGAGATCAGGTTTGCGCACAAGCTAGACACGCCACATGTCGGCATTGCAATTCCGGTCCAGGATCATCCCAATGGTCCAGGCCTTGTTGCGCTTATCGGGGTTGGGCTCGATGCGGTGCGTAAAACGGTGAAAGACCATGGTCCCGCCCTGTCATGGGCGGCCACAGACATTCATGCGGCGGCGCTCACGGTATTGCGTGTCGCGCACATTGAAGCGCCGACCCGTCGGGAAATGGAATGCCTGAGGCTGGCGGCCCTGGGAATGACTGTGCCGAAGATCGGCAAAACGCTTCATATGTCGACCCGGACGGCTGAAGTTTACTTACACAGGGTCGTGAAGAAACTGGGTGGGGCCAACAAGGTCAATGCGGTTGCAATTGCCGTAAGCCGAGGTCTCTTGCAGTGCGACCCATCTGGCCTCGAGCACTCTGAGCCGGCGAGCTGAGGAGGACGACGGGAACGTTACAGGCGGGCGGTGCGGAAACGCCCGGATCCTGTCGGGCGTATTCAGGCTTTTTGTTTATCGGCCGTCGTCGCCCAACTTCTGATCCTGACCGGCAAGGCGCGATCCCAGCTATGAATAAAGACGAACTGATCGAGCGCGTTGCCGTGAGAAGCTATCTTACTCGCGCTGAGGCGTTTCGTGCGGTTGAGGCCGTCTTCGCCACGATCGGAGACGCTGCTATCCGCGGCGAGGCTGTCTCGATCAACCGCTTCGGCATTTTCTCGGTGAAATCGTGCAGCGCCAGGGAAGGACGCAACCCGCGTACTGGCGAGAGGATATTGATTTGCCCAACGCGGAAGCTGGTATTCCGGGCCAGCAGGGCAATGAAGGATTTGCTGCTCGGTGAGGAGAGAAGCGATCCTATTGAGCTCGACCCCAGGTGACATGTTTGTGTCGTGCCTCGTTCGACACGTTCGAAAGGGCCTTCAGCCCCCCTTGCGTTTGCACAGACGGCCCGGATGAGTTGGGGCCTCGGTCGTCATAGAATTTCACCGATAAGTGCTATCACGGTCGCCGCTGGCCATTTCTCATCCCGCGTAGCGCCACTGCAAGGGGTTGCTGAAGGCCGTCGGGCGGGGGAGACACCGCAACTCGCAGGAGCGCGTCGATCACCAGAAGGTCGGTTTTGGCGCTACCGCTACTGCGGTGAACGACGACATCACTCAATGTGCCATCTGCATCAATGCTGAGATGGACAATCAGGCTGAAATTGAGCCGTTCCGTGCCTGCACTTGCATGGAGGTAGGCATACAGCTCTTCCTCCAGCAGGCCATAATAAGCGAGCCGTTCAGCCGATAGCAGTCGCATGGTCGCGACCTGTTCCCTGACCACGATGCGTCCGAGCGGGACCAGGGAAGATTGGTTGTTACCGCTCGGTGTCGTGATGATAGCGGCGTCCGTCCCGCTGTAGCGAACGACGAGTCCCGAGCCGGTCAAGAGACGCCGAAGCGCTTCGCGAGGCGTGAACCTGCCTTTCACACGGGTCGATCGAAGCCCCGAGGCCAAGGTGCTGTCATATAGCAGTTGAACGCCAGTGATGCTGAAATATTGCGCCAAAGCGGCGTGAAGGGGCTGTTCGGGTATGTCGAATGATACAACTGTTTCGGAAGCCTCTGGCTGAGCATGAGCACTCGTTCCGAATGAGTACATGAGGATGGCAAGGCAAATTGAGAGCGCCGCCGCCAGGCTACGAAGAACATGAGGTAGCGACATCAGGGCGATGAATAGGACATGCTGGGCCTGTTGGGGAGCCGATTGTCCTGAGAAATTGTATTGAGCGGCGCCGCCTGATCGCATCCAACCTTCCTTCACACCGCTCCGATTTTGGTATGACCTTGAAGGTCAGAACCTAGAAATAAATTTAATTTCCGTTCTCCTGCGGGAGATTCGTATGACGGCGTTCGTTCGGCGGCATCTATGTGAACAAGATCATGTCATCGACATGACTTTCCCAAATGTAATTTTCACTAGCGATTATCGTCAAGATTTTACGGAACAGTGAATCACTTGCCTGCGATACATGATTCATTGTCGAGTAAGTGCGTTATTGTTTCAATTTTATGACGAAACCGCGTGTAGGCGAAGAAAAAAACTTTGCCGAATTTCTTGCCAGATTCACGTGCTCACCGTGTCCATTTTTCAGGAGCTCTAAGGGGGTCGTTGAGATGTTAGCGGGTGGTGCGCTTCAGCGCCAGTTTGATCATGCGTGCGTTGCCCTCGATGTCTCGTGGGTGCGGCACTTCGTTATGGAGGGCGGTTCGGTCATGGCAATTGGCCCGATCGAGGATTGCGCCTCTTCGGTGGACCTCGAGAACTGGTTAGAACAGCTCGCATCGGAGATGGGGTTCGACGGTGCTCGCTACCATCATGTCGGGCATCGTCCGCAAGGTGGAAGGACCGCTAAACGCCCGCCGCTCCGTTTCCTCTCCACATTGGAGAACGGGCAGGAGCCGTGGCGTGCCGGAGATCCCGCTCTCTCGCAAATCGTCCAATCTTTCCTCCCCTTTGTCTGGTCGACTAAAGACGATCTGTCTCTCCCCGATCTGCAACGTGCCTGGTTGAGCATCGAACGCTTGCGCGGTGTAGAAGCAGGTGTCGTCATCCCCGTTCAGGATTATCTGTCGGGACCAGCCTATATCAGCCTATTCAGCGAGAAGCTCTCACAAGCGATCTCGGCGGTTGAGCAGCGGCGGCACGAGATGGCTACGCTCGCTATCGAATTCCACCTTCGAGCAAAGCAGTTGATCACCATTCGGACGCGGTCATCAGTCCTGCTTTCGGATCGCGAGTTTAGTTGTTTGCGCAATGCAGCTGCGGGAGTGGCGCTTGCCGAAAGCGCCGGCAGTCTTGGAATATCGGTACGAACAGTTGAAACCCATCTAGCCAAGGCGACGCTCAAGCTTGGCGGGACCAACAGGATCAACGCGGTCGCGATCGCAATTGGGTCTGGCATGATCCATGTTTGAGAAGCGCATGTCATTCTCTTCCCAATTGCACGTTGGCCTGCGTGCTAATCTCACGTCGCGCTTAGCGTTCGTTGCTGCCCTGGCGGCAGTGGTGCAGCCGTCATTTGCCTATGCGCAAAGTGATCAGGATGCCGAACAGTCCTCTGCTGCAGACACAGAGCCGGTGAGGGCTTCGGGAAGCTTTTTAATCGCCGCGATCGACGTCGTGGGCGCCACCAAACTCTCAAACGCCGAGATCGAGAGGATCATCTACCCGTTTCTTGGACCTGATAAAAACGAAGCCGATGTGACCGCTGCGCAAAAGGCTCTTCAGGCGGCGTATGCCGCGAAAGGCTATGAGGCGGTCGAGGTCGAGATTCCGATCCAGCCCAGCGAACGTTTCGCGCAGGGGATCGTCCAGCTGGCTATCCATGAAGTGCCGCTCGGCGAGGTTCGTATCGTCGATGCAAAACATCATTCGGACAAGAGCGTCCGCGGTGACGTCCCGTCACTTGTTCCCGGTCAACCAATCGATATCGCAGCGCTTCAGCGTGATGTCGCCGAAGCCAACCGCTTCCCCGACCGTACCATCACCCCGCGCTTTCGCTCCGGTGGGCAGCCGGGAACCGTCGATGTCGAGTTGAAGGTCGACGACAAGTCCCCTTTCCACGGGTCGGTCGAATTGAACAACGACAATAGCCCCAATACCAGATCCCTGCGCGCAAGCGCCACTGCACGCTATTCCAATCTCTGGGGCCAGGGCCATACGCTGTCGGTCACAGGTTCGATCGCGCCGCAGGATACCGACCAGAGTGCGGTCATCTCGGCTTCCTACAATGCGCCGCTTATCGGCACGCCCTGGGGTTTCCTGCTCTACGGCTACAGGTCGAACAGCAATGTCGCGGCGCTTGGCGGCACCAACGTGTTGGGTAACGGGTATCAGATCGGCCTTCGCGCGACCTATCGCCTGCCGAGCACGAGCAGCTTCCAGCAGATCAGCTTCGGACCAGACTTCAAATCGTTCAAGGAACGGCTGAGCCTTGAAGGGACCGATCTTCAACCGACCCAAATCCGCTATGTGCCTCTTGTTGCCGAGTACATGCTGAGCGGTGGAAACGACAAGGAAACCTATGGACTGACGCTGGGCGTCACCGGCGGCCTCCGCGTGGTCAGGCGCAACGTCTGCTTTGAATCGCCTTATGCTGAAGGGTTCATACCGGAAGGCGTGCCTACCTGTTCTCTGGGCAATGGCGAGACTGGCATTCCGCAGGACCAGTTCACGGGCCGCGCCGTCGACGCCCGAGAGAACTTCGTCCACCTCAACATGGACCTGAATTACACTCGCCTTTTGCGCCGCGATTGGCAGGTCGCACTCCGGTTTACCGGCCAGCTTGCCGATTCCAGCCTCGTCACCAATGAGCAATTCTCGCTTGGCGGCATGTCGAACGTCCGGGGCTACTATGTTTCTGAGGCCGTCGGCGACGATGGCTTCATCTCCTCGGTCGAACTGCGCTCGCCCAATTTCGGCAGCTCCTTGAGCTCGCTTGTCGATGAGATGCGGCTCTTTGCCTTCAGCGATCTAGGCTATGCTCGCGTGCGGGCGCCGTCGACCGGCCAGACCGACACATTCCGTCTCGTGAGCGTCGGTGGCGGCGTGCGTTTCGACCTGTTCAACCTGGTGACGGGCGAGGCACTGATTGGCGTTCCGCTCCGCAATGGGCCCACGAGCGACAAGGGCGATCCACGCTACAGCTTCACTATCAGGGGCGAGTTCTGATGCCGGCGCTCCATCATCGGGCGTCGCCGTCTTTTACGTTTGCGGTGTTGAGCATTGGTCGGAGCCCGTCTGACCGGGTCATCTTCCGGCGATCGTCCTTCTCCGACCAGTCGGGGCGGTCGTGGCCATCGATCGGGCCAGGAATTCCCTCAGGGCAGCTTGGCGGCTCCCCCAAACGCCCAGCGCCAGGGATCCCCGGAAGACCGGGCGGGAGAATTGTCCCCGCAGAAACAGAATTTGGGTGGGATGACCTCCCAGCGACCACCAGCAGCAACAGGCGCCGCGAGTGCGCGAGGATCAACCGCCCAATGCGGGCAGCAAGCGATATGGAAATAGGGGCGGCAACATGGGTCGAATGAAACTTAAATGGCTTTTACCGCTGGCTGCGATGACAGCCTTCTCGACACCAGCGATGGCTTGGTGGGAAGCGGACTATAGCTATCGCACGAAGATCAACCTCAACACCCAGGCCGCCGGGGTCACCGGCGAAGTCGCGCGCGCGCCGGTGTTGATCCGCCTGCACTCGGGCAACTTCAGTTTCAAGGATGTGAAGGCCGACGGCTCCGACCTGCGCTTTGTCGCGGGGGACGACCGCACGCCGTTGAAGTTCCACATTGAAAAATGGTCACCGGCCGACGAACAGGCTCTGGTGTGGGTTGATGTTCAGGGTTTGCAGCCCGGCGCGGCCTCGGCCATTTACGCTTATTACGGGAATGAGAAGGCTGCCGCGGCGCAGGATGTTGCGGGAACCTATGGGCCGGATTACCGTCTGGTCTATCATTTCAATGATGAGGGTGCGGCCAAGGACGCGACCTCGAATGCAAACAATTCCACCGGCACTGCGGGTCGCAACGCGGCAGGTCTGATCGGTTCGAGCCTTGTCCTCGATGGCGCGACCCCGGTCGCACTGCCGGCAGGGGCTTTCGCAGCCGGTCCGCTATCGATCAGCTTTTGGGTGAAGCCTGGTGGTAACGGCACGATCTTCGTGTTGCCGGGTGCCGTGAGCCTGGTAGCCGAGGGCGGCCAACTCTTCATCGATCAGGGCGGCAATCGCTCGGCAGGCGGCGCGCTGGCTGCCGACGCCTGGGCCAATGTCGCGCTGGTCAACGACGGCACCAAGACCGTGGTGTACATCAACGGTCAGCCTGCCGGTGAAGTGACCGGCGCGCTTGCTGCGGCGAGCGGCGCCCCGGTTCTGGGGCAGGGTTTCAAGGGCGAGATCGACGAGTTCCGCGTGGCCGGCGCCGCGCTGCCGCAGGCGGCTTTTCAGCTTGCTGCTGCATCGGAAGGTCAGACCGCGAAACTCGTCACCACGGATACCGCGCAGCAGGTCGAGTCCGGCGGCGGTCACGGTCACTTCGGGATCCTGTTCGGTGCGCTGACTTTCGACGCCTGGGTCGTCATCCTGATCTGTGCCTTCATGCTGCTGGTCGCGATCGCGATCATGATCAGCAAGGGTCTGCTGATCGCCAAGGTGAGGAGCGCAAACGAAGCCTTCCTCGACGCTTATAACAGCCAGGCACGGCGCGCAGGAGACCATGACGGGCTACCGGCGTTCGATCCAGGCAATGCCGCTGCGGACTCTACTCTGGGCCGTCTCTACAATATCGGCCGTAGAGAACTGACCGAACGCCTCAAGGAAGGTAAGGCCACCGGAAGCCGCTTCGCGATCCGCGCGCAGTCAATCGCTGCGATCCGTTCGGCGCTTGATGCGGGCCGGGTGCGCGAAGGCCAGAAGCTCAATGCCCGTCTGGTGCTGCTGACCATCGCCATCTCGGGTGGCCCTTTCATCGGTCTGCTCGGAACAGTGCTCGGCGTCATGATCACCTTTGCCTCGGTCGCGGCCGCTGGTGAAGTGAACATCAACGCCATCGCTCCGGGTATCGCCGCGGCTCTCCTTGCCACGGTTGCGGGCCTCGCGGTCGCGATCCCGGCGCTGTTCGGCTACAACTATCTGCTCAGCCGCATCGAGGAGATCACCGCCGACCACGACATCTTCGTGGACGAGCTGGAGAAGCGCATCGCCGAGACCTGGCAGGATGTCCCCACAGCGGCCCAAGCGGCCTGAGCCCCTCAGAGGATAAGGAGTTCGGGTCATGGGTATGCAAGTCGGCGGGCCGAAGAAGCCTTACAACGAAATCAATATCACACCGTTTGTCGATGTCGTGCTGGTGCTGCTCATCATCTTTATCTTGATGACGACGGCGGCAGTGCAGGGGATCAAGGTGGACCTGCCGTCCGCTTCGTCGGCAAAGACGCTGGAGGCGCAGAAGAGCCGGGTCATTGCCGTTTCCAACGACGGCACGGTGTCGATCGACGCGATTCCGGTGTCGATGTCGGAACTGGAAACGCAGCTTCGTTCCAGCATCGCGACGACTCCGGACCTCGCCGTGATCCTGCGCGGGGACCGGGCTGTCCAGTATGACAAGGTCATGCAGGTTCTGGATTTATGCTCGAAGGTTGGTGTGCCCAGCCTCGGCATGGCGTCCACGCGTCCGCCCGGCGGCGGGGCCTGAGGGGAGGGCCGATGCTTTATATCGATCCTTCAATCGCCGTGAGGGCAACGGATCAAGTCGGGATTCTGACCCGATTTGTCGTTGGTCGGTCCGGGTCTCCTAACCAGGAGAAGCTTCCCGGGACGGCTCTCCGTGCGTGCGCGCCATTGCGAGGGGGCCGGTGATGGCTGCCGCGTCATTGATGCTTCCGGACGGCTCCGATCGTCCGCGCCGGAAAAAGTCCCCGATCACTTTCGGTCGGATTCTGGCAGTAGTCGCCATCGGGCTGGTGATCGCGATCGGCTATAATTTCCTGGGTACGCAAACGGTCAGCGACCGGCCCAACGAAATGAAAACCACGCAGGTCATTCTCCCTCCGCCTCCACCGCCACCGCCTCCACCGCCAGAAACGAAGCCGATCGAACAGCCGCCTGAGCCGACGATCGCGCCGCCGATCGAACAACCGGTCGATACACCGCCACCGCCGCAAGCCAACAATGATCCTTCGCCGGGCGACAATGCGCTGACCGCGAGGGAGGGGGCGGGGCCTGTTTATGGCGGCCTTGCGGTGGGTGATGGCAGCGGCGTCCGCATCGGTGGGAAACCGGGCGGCGGTGGTTCCGGCGGCGGCATGTCGGTCGGCATGTACACCAGCTACCTCAAGTCATCACTGCAGGAGCGCGTTCAGGACGATCCACGGCTTAGTCGCCTCGTCTTCTCCGCAGACTACTCGCTCACCGTTACACGCGATGGTCGCATCACAGGCGTAACGTTTCGCAATGCCAGGGGCGGAAGCGACGAAGACATGCAGAAGCTCACGGCTTTGCTGCAGGAGGTCCGCGGGCTCGATCCACCGCCGCAGGCCATGGTGTTTCCACAACTTGTCACGGTTCGGGGGCGCAAGAGCTCCCTCTGATTATCAGCCCGCGCGGGCAAAGGGGATTTAGAATGTCACAGCGATTGAAGTTTCTGCAAACTGGACGATTGATGCTCACCACATCGTTGTGCGCAGCGGTGCTGGTTACGGCGCCTGCGTTCGGGCAGGAAGCTCAAGGCCAGGCCGCCCAGCCTGACAGCGCGGTGGCGACGATGGTCAAGCTGCTCGTTGAGGAAGGCATTGTCAGCCCTGAAAAGGGCCAGGCGTTGATGCGACGTGCCGAAGCGGAAGCGGCGCAGCGCGCGGCGAGTGCTCCGCCTGCACGCTCGGCTGAACTCGCGCCCCCGCCGGCCGGAGCAGTCCGTGTTCCCTATGTCCCCGAAACGGTTCGTGCGCAGATCAAGGATGAGTTGCGCCAGGAAGTATTGGCGCAGGCTCGGACCGAGCGCTGGGCGGCGCCTGACGAAGCGGCACCCGATTGGACGCGCAATATCCAAATTCATGGAGATTTCCGTTTCCGCTCGGCGTCGCACTTCTATGGTCGGGACAATGCGGTAGCGCACTACACAGACGTGGCGGCGTTCAACAACAATGGCCCCTATGACGTCTCGGGTTTCGGCGGCCAATTGCTCCCCACGCTCAACACAACGCGTGACAAGCGCAACAATATGCAAGTCCGTGGCCGGATCGGTATTGAAGCCAAGGTTGCAGATCGGTTCACGCTCGGCTTCCAGCTGGCGACGGGTGACGATCCAGGACCGATCTCGACGAATTCCAGCCTGACGGGTGGTTTCCGCAAGCGCGATGTCTGGATCCAGAACGCCTATGTGAAAGGGGAGCTCGTCCCCGGCGTGACCGCGATGCTCGGCCGGTTCGACAACCCACTTCGGTCGACCGATCTCATGTTCGACCCGGATCTCGCCTTTGACGGCGTCTACGGTGAAGCGAACATCACGCGCATTCTGGGCAACGACGATTTCCGGTTCGCTGTTCGCGGCGGCGCGTTCCCGCTCCAGTTCGAGCCCGAGAATTTCCCGGAAACCTCGGTCGGCAAGCGCAATTGGCGCGATCGCTACCTGTTCACCGCCCAGGCCGAACTCGGCAAGACCTTCGGTGGCGGCATCGATGTCAACGTCAGTGCGGCCTATCACAATTTCACATACCTTCGTGGCCATGTATCGGAGCCGTGCGACGTCTTTTCCGCGAGCAATGTCGAGTGTTCGACCGACCTTCTCCGGCCGCTTTGGCCAAGTAAGGGCAACACGCTGATGTACCTGCGGGACATCGACTTTACCTATGCTGATCCCGCCAATCCTCTCGATCCGCAGTATCTCGGCCTAAAATACGCTTACCGCGTGCTCGACCTCAATGCCTCGGTCAGCGTGCCGATCTCCGAGCGCGTGCAGGCGCGCCTCACTGGCAACTTCCTCCACAACTTCGGGTTCGATCCGAAGAATAACTGCCTTCGCGGGAACCAGGGCGCACCGATCACGAACGTTGAGATCACCGATCCGACCAATCCGCGGCAGGGGGTGTGCGACGCCACCAATCCCGCGCGCTTCGTGGGTGGCAACGAAGGCTATGGGATTTACCTCTCGATCGGCGATCCAGCTTTGTTCAGCGTTAATCCGCGGCGCGCGAAGCGCGGTTCGTGGGCGTTTAACGCTGCCTACAAGTATCTCGAAAGCGACGCGGTCCCTGACAGCTTCACCGACTCCGATTTCCGGCTCGGTGGAACCAACGCGAAAGGTTTTGTCATTGGCGGCGCCTGGGCTCCGTTTAACAATGTGACCATCGGCGGCCGCTGGCTTTCCGCAGGTGAGATCGTTGACGCCCCGCTTCGCATCGACGTGCTCCATCTCGACCTTGGCCTGGCCTTCTGATGGTAAGTGACGCCCTCTCCTTTACCCAAGGTTCAGCCTTGGCCGTGCTCGCCGGCGCCTCTCAACGCGTGGGCACGGCGGCGTCGCCGGGTCGTTCCGGCGGCGCCATTAAGGGGAGGGGGGATCACCGCTTCAATTTTGCAAGCGTAACAAACGAAAGCCGTCTCTCGCATTCTGAGATCAAGGTGCGCCGAGGCCTTCGTTTTCGCCGAATTTTTCCTTCTCAGCTGTTCGGCCTCCTGCCGATCGGAGCCTTCTCATGATGTCTGGTGCTTCCTTCTCCTCGCCCGCGCGCCGTCGTTTCCTCCTGCTCGGAGCAAGCTTCGTTGCGCTTGCGACCGGGGGACTTCCGACTGTTGCCACCGCTCAGACGTTGGGCGCTGCCATCGGCGGCCAAGTGCAGCCGCGTCCAGCCCCGAACCAGACAGGCGGCGTGCCGGTCCGTTCGGGCACGATGCAAGGCGCACTGCAGCGTCAGCAAAGTACTCAAGGCCGCGTCGATCAAATTCGCTCTTACATTGCCTCCATCAAGGCAGCGGTCGACCGCGGCCCGGTGGTGGATGGACTGGATCGAAATGGTCTCGATCCCACCGATGCGATCCGGGAAGCGATCGCGGCGACACGTGCGGGCAACACGCGGCGCGCCAGTGAACTGCTTATCAGCGCCGGGGCGCAATATGACATCACCGGCCTAAAGACGTGGCAGGGTGCTGGGCTGCCATCGCAGACGACTGGCGCCGACGGCCATGTCACGGTGACGATCGACCAGAACCAGGAGCGGGCTCTGCTGTCCTGGAACCGGTTTGATATCGGCAAAAACACGACGCTGCAGTTCAATCAGAAGTCTAACGGGACCGCGCAGCCCGGCTGGGTTGCGGTCAACCGGGTCACCAATAGCACTGATCCCTCGCTGATCCTCGGCAACCTCAAGGCGGACGGCACCGTCGTGGTGCTCAACCACGCCGGCATCATCTTCGGCAAGGGCTCACAGGTTAACACACACTCCCTGCTCGCCTCCACGCTCGAGCTGGGCAACGCGGCGAAGTTCGTCCCTGGGGTCGACGGCACCCGGTTGGTCGAGCCTACGACGATCGCCGAGCGCAACGCCGCCTATCTGCAACTCGGTCTCTTCACGCCCGCCAATGGCACCACCGGCGGCATCTCGGTCTCGCCCCTCCTTGTGTCGGGCGTGACGGAGGGAGATGGCACCCGGTTTTCCGCTGAACGCGAAGGCGGCATTACTGTCGATGCCGGTGCACGCATCAGCGGTGGCGCCGGCGGCTTCATCATGCTCACCGCGCCCAACATCGAGAATGCCGGAACGCTAAGGGCGATCGATGGGCAGGTCAGTCTGCAGGCGGGACGCGCCGTCAACTACGCACAGTCGACCGGCGCCGACAGCGGCCTTGATCCTTATGTGCGCGGTTATATGCTCAACAGCTATGCCTATACAGGGCAAGCCGATGGCACGATCGTCAACAATGGCCTGATCGAATCGCAGCGCGGCTACATCTCGCTCGGGGCCGGCGCAGAGGGGGCCATCACCCAGAATGGATTGCTGTCGGCGACCACGAGCGTTGCGCGCAACGGCAAGATTTCGCTCACCGCCGGTCAGATCGCTTTAGGCGGCAGCGCGAATGCGGCGGCGGCGGGCGCCTTGGTCATCACGCCCGATGACAATGGCGAGACGATCCCGCAGGGGACCGCGAATGAGCCTGCCGGGTTCAAGCAATCGCAGATCGAGATCGGCACCCAGGTTCTCACGGCAAGCCAGAAGCTTGGAGCCTTGCTGGCCACCAACTTCACCATGGGCGAGAACGCGCTGATCCATGCACCTGGAGCCGATGTCGCGATCGGCGTGCTGAAAGTGACCTCACCCGTCGGTGATAACGCGCTGCTCCTTGCCAACCCTGGGCGCATTGACATTGCGCGGGGGGCGCTCATCGACGTGTCGGGGCTGAAGGATGTCAAGCTTGATGCGTCGCGCAACTCGATTGAGATCGCTCCGGTCAAGCGTGGCGAGCTGCGCGACACCCCTAACTATCGCGAGGTCGAGGTTGACGGCAACTTCTCGCTCAACGGCAAGACGATCTTCATCGACCCGCGCCTGTCGGGTGTGCGCGAGGACGGCGTCGCCTGGGTGGGCTCGCCGCTGATCGAAGCCGGGAGCATCGCAGGCCAGATCCCCACGACGGCGTCAGAGTTCATGACTAAAGGCGGTTCGGTCACACTGACGACCAGCAGTCCGATCGACTTCACCAATATCACCATTGACAACGCGCCGAGCGTGCATGTCGCCAACGGCGCGGCGATCGACATGTCGGGCGGATGGGTCAGTTATGCCGCGGGCGCGATCAAGGCCACCAAGCTGGTTACCGCTGACGGCCGCATCGTCGATATCGCCCGCGCCAATCCGAACGATATCTATGTCGATGTCATCACCAGCACTACCGAGGTGCGCCAGCCGCGCATTGGCATGCTGCGAAGCTGGCAGCTCGGCGCCGGCCAACGCCAGCGTAGCGATGTCGCCTATGACGAAGGCCGCGACGCTGGCGCGCTGATAATCAGCGGTGCGGCCGTGACCGTTGAGGGCACTGTTCACGCCAATGCCTTTGCAGGCGCGCGACAGATCGCTGGTGGCGGCAAGCCGAGCCAGATGCCGGCCTCATTAGGCAGGTCGCTGCAGGCGAGCCCTTATGAACTGCCTTCAGGCGGTGCGCTGTCGATTTCATCACTCGGCGATGTCCTGGTCTATCATGGCACGCGCGAAACGGTGGAAGCCAACCGTGCCGAACTTCTGCTGTCCGACGCGATGCTCAACGCCGCGGGGCTATCCGAGCTTTCGCTCACCGCTGCGGGCATGGTGACGTTTGCCGGGCTCAATCCGGTCACGCTGCAGACGCCCGACGCGCTTCGCATCACCGGGGTATCGGATCTGACGCTCACGCCGGGTGGGATTCTTTCGGTCGAAGCCGGTCGCACCATCCGGTTCGACGGGAATGTCACTGTGGCATCAGGAACTATTGCGTCCCGAACAGAGCTGTCGGGGCAAATGCTGAACGACCTCTTTGTGGGCTTGAATCCCACTGTCAGCAACGGCTCGGCCTTCCGCAAAGGCCTATATGGCGACGGCAATGGCGACGATATCAGCAGCAATTATCTCTATGCTGCTGACCCCGGCGCCCTGAATCCGTTCGATGTTGTCGTAACTGGCAAGCTTTCGACGGCGGGCCAGTGGGTCAATGATTATCAGAGTTCCGGCGCGGCGCTCGGCGGCGCATATCGCAATGGCGGTAATATCAGCCTGACTGTCGCACCCAACGTCTTCGTCGCGATTGGCGACAGTCTGGCAACGGCAACACAGGCGGCGGATCTGTCGGGCAGCATTCGTGTTTCTGGCACGCTGGATGTCACCTCCGGAGGCTATGTCACCCCCACCGGCAGCCTGGTGCTCGACGGCAAAGGCGGCAATGTATCGTTGGTCAATCAAACCACCTACGCATCGCCCCATCTGACCGATAGCGGCATACTTTTCAATGAACCGCGTGGCTTGTCTTTGTGGCCAGTCGGCGGCGCGCCAACCCAGTCGGTTGAGTTCACCCCTATTCCAGGGGTTGCGAACAGTAGGGCGGCGGTCCTGCCCAGCCTGGTTCCCGACACCCAGCGCTCGACTGTCGACATTGCGAACGCGTCGATCCTGGGATTCGGGTTCGCTGGCGGTGGGCAAGTTCTCGCTGGTAGCGCCTAATATCAGCTTCGGTTCTGACAACCGGGCCGGAAGTACGCATATCGGCTTCGACTTCTTCGAGAAGACTGGCTTCGGCACGCTGGATGTCTCCAGCTACCGCTCGCGCATCGTCGACGACCTTTTCGCGAATGACCGGGTGGCGAAGTCTGCGTTCCTGGAGACGACGCGCTTCGTCGTCCAGAACGGCGAGACCCTCGATCTCACCCAGTGGGTGCTGCCGACGCTGCTGAGTGCCGACCAGAGCAAGGCACTACGCGGTCTCGGCACCGGCTCCAGCCTGCTCGCACAATCCTTCCTCGGGCCGACCACCAATGTCGCGTTTTGGGATCGCAAGGCGGCGCACCTGGTGCTTGGCGGTCTGACCGAACTCGACGTCATGGCGGGCGGCACGGTCACGGGAGCGCCTGAAGCCTCGATCATGATCGGCAAGCTCTACAATGCCGGCTCCATCACCCTGCACGGCGGCTCGATTGTCCAGCGTAACGATCTGGTCGACAGCCTGATCGTCGGCGGCCTTGGCGTGCGCGATCTATCGGATACCTTGGGTGGAGCGATCGACAGTCAGGGCAGGTTCCTCGAAAGTGCGGAGAATGCGGCAGGGCTCACCGATCCAACCAATCGTGGTCGACTTTTGACGAATGCGGAACTGGTTTCGAAGGACGGTGCCGATCGGTTGATCCATTTCCTGGGGCTGGTCGACACGGCTGATGGCATCGTGCTCGCTGCTGGGAGCAAGACTGACCTCTCCGGTATCGCGATCACCAATCCCCGCGCCTCGATTATCGGCGGCCGGCAACTCTTGACCGGACGTGTAGTCGACGGTGGTTCCGTTCGACTTGAGGCTTCCCACGAGGTGGGACGACTGGTTGGTCCGGGTCAACGCGATGTCGCGATGTCGGGTCGAGCGCTGGTGCGGGAAGACGGATCGGCACTCGATATCAGCGGCGCCAGCGCGACCTTCGAGATGGCCGGCAGTCTCGGCGTGATCACCCCCTGGCTCGGATGGAGCAAGGCGGGAATGATCTCGGTGCTGGCCGGTGGCACCCTCGGCACGACCCCGATCAACGCTTATGGCGGGGTGGATCAGGCGGAAGGTGGCACCCTCGAATGGCTGGATCCCACGATCGGGACCGGGAATGCTGCGAGAGATTATCTTACCACCAGCCTTATTTCCGGGAGCGGCTTCGACACGCTGATCGCACGCAAGGGCCTGACCCTTGACGGTTCCTTCGATCTGGCGTTGCGCAAGGCGCTCATCGTCACCTCGCAGGATCCGCTTGTAGCAAGCAACCCCTATGTGGCGGACGCGGCGGTGTCGATCGGAGCGACGGCCGGAACGGATGCGACCCTGCGCGCCGGCTATGTGCGGCTGGCAAGTCGGTGGGGAAGAACCCCGGACGTTGCGGGCCTCGAAGGTGACGGCAATGTCCGACTGATTGCTGGCGGCCAGGGCATCGACGTCGCCGGAGCCATTGGCTTCGAGCGATCCATAGCCTCGCTCACCTTCGCGACACCCGGCGATATGCGCCTGACCGGGGTGGACTGGGGACAGGCACCGGGACGCCCTACCTATGACGGTGCTCTCGTCGCAGCCGCAGACATACTGATCGACGCCCGCCGAACTTATGCGACGACCGGCACCGGCAATTTGCAGGGCATGCTTGAAGGCGCGCTGACAAGCGTTTCCGGCGGCTACTCGCAACGACCGTTCGATATCGCAGCGCTTGACGACCATCGGATCACCTTCGGGAACAGCTTCCTCGATCCAAAAGCGCCTGCTCCACTTTCCGCAGGCACGCATCTTCGCGTCCTGGCGCACGAGATTGTGCAAAACGGCTATATCGCTGCGCCGCTGGGCCTGCTCGAGTTCGGCAGCACCACACCGACCCGGATCGGCGTCGGCGGATCGCTGGTATCGACCCCTACTGAGAAGCTGACTTTCAGCGCGAGCAGCGTGACCTCGGTGTCGGGCGCGGGATTGACCGTTCCCTACGGCACGACCACGGACGGTGTGGAATATTACTTCCCGACTGTTGGCACGCCGCTGACGAAACTTCCTGTCGGAGAGTTGGTGCTGTCTGCGGGTTCGATCGTGCAGGCCAAAGGTGCCCTGATTGACGGCCGCGGCGGCGGCGATGTCTACGCTTACGAGTTCCAGTCGGGTGTGGGCGGTTCACGCGACGTGCTCGACCGCTTCAACCGCGATGCGTTCAGCGCCAATGGCTATGACGCGGTCACCGGGACCGGCTACCAGTTCGCCGATCAGCGCCAGGTCTACGCGCTGGTGCCAGTCGCGGATGCCGGCAAGATCGCGCCCTACGACCCGATCTACTCGGCCGACTATGCCGATCTCCATGGGGCGCAGGCGGGCAAGACGGTCACGCTTGATGGGGGCCACGGCATCGCTGGCGGCGAATACCTGCTTGTCCCCGCAAAGTACGCGATGGCGATCCCCGGGGCGCTGCGCCTGGTCGAGAATACAGGCTCGGCCGCGCCCTTGCCGGGCACGAGTACCCAACTCCTCGATGGCAGCGTCGTGGTCGGCGGCACCTACGCCTTTGCCGGAACGGGGATCTCTGAGTCGACCCGCCACAGCTTCACGGTGCAGACGAAGGAAGTCTTCACCAAATATTCGAGCATCAAGACCACGAGCGGCTCGGACTATCTGACGGGCCGCGATCCCGATGGGCGTCCGCGCCTGCCGCTCGACGCGGCTCGCGTCGTGCTCGCGCCCTTGAGCGAACTGAAGCTGGCGGGTGCGTTCGATCTCCGCGCCGGCGAAGGCGGCCAGGCGGGTCAGATCGATATCCTCGGCTCGAACATCCTGATCGCCGCCGAAGGTGTGGAAGCCGCGGACGGTGTTTTGCTGATCGCGGACACCACGCTGGCGAAGCTCAATGCGCCGAGCCTAGTGGTCGGCGGCCGCCGCAGCGATAATGCCGATGGCACCACGACGGTCACGGCTTCGGCCACTAACCTGACGGTCGCCGGCGACGCGCACCTCTCTGCTGGCGAGCTGCTGCTCGCGGTCGGAGGCACCGGCTCCGTGCTCGCGATCGAAGACGGAGCAAGCCTTGCCGCTACCGGCGATCCCGCGATCAAGACCGGCGCTGATTACAAGGCATCCGGCGCCGGATCAATCCTGCGGCTCGCCAATGGTGCGGAGCGCCTTGTTGCGCGCACGGGCACCGGCGACAGCGCGATCGCGATCGGGGCTGCGACGTTGAGCGGTGAAGCCCTGGCTCTCGACACCAGCGGCCGGTTCGTGGTCGCCGACGGCGCCAACTTCAACGCGAAATATGCGGCGATCTCGGGCGCGGACATCCACTTCGCCGGCAGCGCTGACGCTTCGGGCGAAGCCGGCGTGATCGGCACGGTCCTTGCGGCCAAGCTCGGCGCGGCCGAGCGGCTGACGGTGCGCTCGCCGGGCTCGATCCGGTTCGCGGCCGGCACGCACAGGTTCAACGACCTGGTGCTCGACACCGCCAGCCTTGCGGCTGACGCACAGGCTGCCGCCGGTTCGGCCGTGCGGATCGAAGCGGGCAACGTCCGTCTCGCCAACAACGGCAATGCCGCCGACGGCTGCGCGACCAGCGCGCTCTGCGGCAGCGCGGGAAGCCTCAGCCTTGGCGCCAAAACGATCAGTCTCGCCAACAATACGGTGCGCGCGTCCGGCTTTGCCGATGGTGTGACATTGGCGGCTTCGGATGGCCTCTATGTCGAGGGCAAGGGCAGCTTCGATGTCGGCAGCGCGGCGCTGACGCTCAACACGCCGTTCATCGCTGAACGGACTGCCGCCGCCGATCCGCGCAACCAGACCGTGCGCCCGGATTACACCTTCCTCACCAGCGGTGCCGTGGCGATCAGCGCGACCGGGGCGAACCCCGAAGCCAAGATCGAGGGCAATGCGGCGCCCGGTGCGCGCATAGCGTTCGGGACAATCGACGATCGGGTGCAGACGGTGTGGATCAGCGGCTCCACGATCCGCGCGACCGCCGGCATTATCGATGTGCAGTCGGAAGGCAATATCAGCCTTGTGGGCGCTACCCTGTCGGTACCGGGCTACGAGAAGACCTTCGGCGACGAGGTCGATCCGGTCACGGTCTCGGCGGGCGGCGGTACGCTCAACCTGTTCAGCGCCAACGGCAGCATCGCCACCGATGCAGGCTCGGCGCTGATTACCGACACTGGCAAGGGCAACGCCGGCACCTTGAACCTGCTTGCCGGCAACGGCAGCGTCACCCTGCTCGCCGCGCTCAACCCCGGCCTCGCCATCGACCCCGACGCCGAAGCAACGGATGGCGCACCGGCCAAAGCCGCGCTGCGGCAGGGCTCGTTCACCCTCGACAGCGGCACCGGCAGCTTCGACTTCGGTGGGTTCGTCGAGAGCTATGGCACCCAGTTCGGTGGAGACGTCTGGGTCCGCACCGGCGCGGGTAGCCTCGACCTCGCTGAGGGCCGGAGCCTCAAGGCGCAGTCGGTCACGCTGACCGCCGATGGCGGATCGATCACTATCGCCGGCACGCTCGACACCTCGGGCGTCGATGTCACCGGCATGGCGGCCGATGCCGCGCGCAACGCGGCCGTCAACGGCGGCGATATCGCGCTCTGGGGCCAGAACGGCGTGACGCTCGCCTCGACCGCAAAGGTCGACACGCACACCACCGGCTATGCCGATACCGACAGCCGGCCCGCCAAGGCCGGCGACGTCACGATCGGCATCGGATCGGAAAGCGCTACGCTCACCATCGCCAGTGGCGCGACCATTGATGTCGGTGCGCGGCGCACCCAGGCTGAGCCGGGTGTCGGCCGGATGATCCCGCAGGTGATCACCGATCCCGCCACCGGCAGCCCGGTCACCATCTATCGCTACGCCGAGCCCGATCAGGGCGGCACTGTGACGTTCCGCGCTCCGGTGATCGGCAGCAACCGCGACAAGGTGGCTCTGAGTCAACGCGGGACTATCCTTGGCGCGGATAGCGTGCAGCTGGAAGCGTTCCAGCGCTACGACCTCGAAGCGATGGCCGACAGCGGCCTCTATAGCGGCATCACCCGCGGGTATGACGGCGCGATCCGGCTCGACTTCGGGGCGACCGGCGCTAACCCGTTCACCACCGACATGGCGCTCGCCGACGGCAGGAGCTCGCTGGTCCGGTTCATCCAGACGTTCGACGTCTCGACGGTCGATGGTTCGAGCCTTGACGGCATGCGCCTGCGTCCCGGGGTCGAGCTGGCCTCGACCGGCAGCATCGAGACCGCCAGCCAGTGGAACCTCGCCGCCGCCAGCTTCTCGCCCGCGCAGTTGCAAGCGGCGGTCGATGCCGGCGTCCTCGAATTGATCCCCGAGATCAGCACCGGCAGCGAACCACGCTACAAGGTCGTGCCCGGTAAGGAAGGCCAGCTCCTCGATCGCTTTGCGACGTTCCTGTACCGCACTGACGGTGGCTCGGCTCGCGGTGAAGCGCCGGTGGTCACCCTGCGTGCGGGCAACGACCTCACGATCAACCGCTCGATCTCGGACGGGTTCTTCACGTTCCGTGACAAGTCCGATGTCGACTACATCAACTGGCAGCTTGGCGGCGGGGATCGCACCTGGCAGCCGGCGCTCCAGTTCTCCTGCGGTGGCGCGAGCGGCTCCTGTAGCAATATTGCTTCCTATGGCACCGGTGCCAATCCCGGTGCATCCAGCACGCTGACGATTTCGCTCACCACGGCTGCCACTCAGGGTGATCAATATATCGGAGCCGCCAATATCAACTCGCCACTGTCGCTGGCCGGCAACGGCGCAGATGCTGGCGGTGAAAGCCGCAACGCGCTTGGTTTCGCTGAGCTCTTTTCGCTGCTCGACGGCGATGTGGCCATGCACTCGTCGGACATTCGGCTTGTCGCGGGTACAGGCAACACGCTCTCGGCCAATCCGCTGGTCGTCGACCGGGCGCTCAATGCCGACGTCACGCTCCAGGGCGAATACAGCTATCGCATCACCGCGACCGGAACGGTCGCCTATGACGGGCCGCTGCAATTCCGCCTGCAACGCGCCGCCAACGATCCGTCGAAGATCAGCTTCGATATCGGCGATACGCTCGATCTCACCGATACCACGGCTGACCTCAACCTCCTGCGCGACGACGCCTATACCCAGCTCAATTGGGGAAGCACGGCAGGTCTCGGCGCGGACACACGCGCTGCGGCACGGCTTTTCTTTGAGGGTAAGGGCTATAGCTTTGTCGGCAATGCAACCAACCCAACGGGGATCATCGCGCCGCTAAGCGAAGTCATTGCGTTTCTGCAGAGCTTCGAGCCCACCTATCAGGCAGGCCTCGCGAGCGGGCGCACCGGCTATAGCGTCAATCGGACCCCGCCGATCATCCGCTACGGCAACGCCAACCAGCAGACCACGCCGAACGCGCCGAACCAGGCCTTCGTTCGTACCGTAGTCCGCAGCGGCGATGGCAATATTGCGATGGCCGCGTCGCGCGACATCGATCTGCGGGGCGGGGAGCAGGTGGTCTATCGCCGTGCTGACGGCACCCAAGTTTCGGCGCCAAGCTATTTTGGCGGCTCGACGGATGCGGTGCAGTTCGCTTCCGCGGCGATCTACACGGCCGGCGTTCGGGTCGCGCCGTCGGATGTTCGTGGGCGTATTGTCGGCACAGATCAGATTGTGTCGCTCACACCTGACAGCACTTACCTGTCGCCTATTGCCGACGCGGTGGATTTCATCCCTTCGCCCAAGGGCATTTCAGGGAACATGCCGGTGCTGGCCCATGGCGGCGGCGATGTGTCCCTTGATGCCGGGCGTGATGTGCTCGGCCGACGTGACGAATGGACTCAGCTCACCGGGACGGTGGGGCAAGGCTACTCGGGAGGTGAGCTTGGCGCAACAAGCACGGATGCCTTCGGAACCGCAGGGCTCCAATCCACCCAGCCGTGGAGGACCGGGACTATTGGTGACGATACCGAAATCGGTCTCGCATACGGCTATTTCCGTTCCGGCGTAGGGGGACTTGCTGGCGGCGATGTCAGCGTGACAGCGGGACGTGACGTTTCTGAACTGACCGTCGTTCTCGGTTCGACCGCGACAACGACGCTTTCCGACGCCGGCAAGACCATGCTGACCTTCGGCGGTGGCGATCTCTCGCTGGCGGTCGGGAGGGATATTCTGGCTGGCACGGCGGACATCGCGGCCGGAAGTGCGGAAATCCATGCAGGCCGTGACATTGCGGCCCGAGGACGTGAGCCCATCGCGGCGGAGACACCACAATATCTACGGGTGCGCCTCGCTGACGCGGTGGTCGACATTTCGGCGGGAGGATCGGCAATTCTCGCCAGCGTTTCCGCGCTGGGTCTGGATCAGTCCCAGGGATCCGGAGGCTTCTATTCTCCTGCGGCTGCGTTCTCGCTGTCGACCGTCGAAACCGCGCGGATCGCACAGACCGCCGGCCTCGGCGATCCCAAGGACTTCGGACAATTTCCGTCAGCGAGGTCGGAGTTCGGCCGCGAAATCGACTTCTCGCAAATTCTCCCGCCAAGCATGGCGCTCACGTCTCTCGCGGCGAGCGTCGAACTACCCCAGAACAGCCCCCAGATCCTTTATCCGTCCGCGGTCGGGCAATTGCGGATATTGAGCGCGGATAGCATCAAGGGCCTCGTCATCGGCATGGATGATAGCGACCCCGGGCAGGTCGGCGGCGGTTTCTCGAGCGGTCAACGCTTTTTCCAGTTGCCGGGCGTGACCCCTATGACCACCGATGTTGAGCTCCGGCTGCAGCATAATCAGCGCATCACTCATGCCGGAGACGCTCAGCCGGTGCGCATCCATACCGACGGTAGCATCGACCGCGGCGCGATCTTCCTGCCCAAGCAGGCGCGCATCACCGCGGGCGGCGACATCGTTGACCTGTTCTTCCAAGGCCAGAATTTGGCGGCGGGTGACACGACCCGCATCCGCGCCGAGGGCGATGTTATGGGAACGATCGGCAGTGACGGTAGCTTCAGCTATGTCCAATCCAACAACTTTATCCTCGGTGGGCCTGGCGCCTTCATCGTCGAGGCGGGCGGCGATATCGGGCCTTTCGTTTCATCGGTCCGGGCGGGCGGTGCGGATAGCGCTGGCGGGATCCGCACGATCGGCAACGACTACAACCCTTGGCTTTCGGATGAAGGGGCAAGCGTCAGCGTACGCTTCGGTATCAAGGGCGGTGCCGACTATGCAGCGCTCCGCGAGACCTATCTCAACCCCGAGAATTTCGCGAAGCTCGACGGTGACCTGTTCGAGCAGGTCACCGACAGTTTTGGCAACCGCAAGCCTGACCGGACGAAGCCGATCTATGCGCCGATGCTCGCCGACTGGCTGCGCGATAATGACCCGGCGGCGTTCACTGAAATCTTCGGTACGAGCTCGCCGTCGGGCGAGGCGCTTGCTAGCGCGGCCTACGGAAAGACGAGAGAGCTCTATGCCGCATTCACCGACATTGATCTTCTGCGCCAGCAGCACTTCCTGATCGACACGCTCTATTTCAACGAACTGTCGCAGCCCGCCAGGACAGAAAGCCCGTCCTACCTGCAATATGTCCGCGGTTACCGGGCAGTGAACACACTCTTCTCGCCGGAGCGTGGCTATACCGACAATCTCGCGCCCTACACGACTGATCCCTCCACAATCAGCGAGGATCGGCCGCTTGGCGTGCCGGTGCGCGCCATCGTTGATGGAAAGCCGCTGAAGGCCAAACGTGTTCTCACGGGCAATATGGATTTGCGTCTGTCCACCATCCAGACCGCGCGGGGCGGCACAGTCAGCATCCTTGGCCCAGGCGGCGACCTGATCGCTGGGTCGGTTGTGCGCACCTCCGAGCAGTCATCGCGGCGCTTGACAGCATTCACGCGTCCGGGATCCGGCGCCTCAGTCCACGAAACATTCGAAGGCGGCAATCTGTCACCGATTTCTACCCGCTTTGACGCTATTCCGCTTGGTTACGAAGGGGTGCTTACGCTTCGAGGCGGCCGGATCAACAGCTTCACCGATGGCGATGTCATCTTGAACCAGAGCCGCGTCTTCTCGCAGCAGTCCGGCAACATCACCATGTGGTCCTCGAATGGCGATCTCGCCGCCGGACAGGGGCCCAAGAGCGCCTCGAATTTCCCTCCAATCACCCTCCGCTTCGATCAGAACGGCTTGGCCGAGGTGAACAGTGCGGGCAGTGTTGCGGGAGCGGGAATCGGCGCGTTCCAGCGTAGGCCGGACGATTTGCCATCGGATGTATATCTGATCGCGCCGGTGGGCCTGGTCGATGCGGGAGACGCTGGTGTGCGAGCGTCCGGGCGGATCGCCGTGGCGGCGGCGCAGGTGGTCAATGCCGACAATTTCAAGGCGGCGGGTGCCATCAGCGGCGTTCCCACAACAACGGCCCAGGTGACCGTGACGACGCCGCAGGATGCTGCCTCGGCCATCGCAGCTCAGGCCGCCCAGGCCGCCAACACCAACAACCAACGTGATCAGCGCTCGCTGATCACGGTAGATGTGCTGGGACCCGCCAGCGACGGACGCTGCGATCCCAATACGCCCGGCGATCCCGATTGTAGATAACTGGAAGATACCGACACCCATAGTCTGATATCTATTGGAGATTTAAAATGGCAGGCAATCCTTTTAATATTGACGCTCTCAATGCGATTAACTTGGGCAATGATGAAATTGCGCGAGTTATCATCGGTTCTGTCAGTGGAGGGTCGAGTGTTAATCCCCTGGGTCTCTGGGACGATGAAATTCCCCCTCCTGGAGTGATATCGGTACTAAGTAATGAATATGTCGCTGGGCATCTCGGCGAGCCAAACGAATATGGCTACCAGAACTACTATCTTCCGAATTTTGGAAAGTTGCAGTTCGAAGGTGTGGTTGACGGTGATGGAAATCCTATCGATTTTTGGGTCTATGGATTTTCTGAGAATGGGCTGTTGCTTTCAGACCATGAGAATATTAACAGTCCAACGACGGGCGGAGATTTTACATCACCTAGCGGACCTCCGAATATCTTCGTGTTCGGCTCATATGGCGTCAGTTCGGATGCCCCTGGGGTTGGCGATGCCGATGATGTAATCATCGGTTTGAATGCCACCACATTCGAAAAAGACCCGAGCATCTTTAATATTCCGGAAGAGCCTGTCGTATGTTTCGCAGAGGCTACCAGCCTCGATACGCCGGATGGCTGTGTGGCCGTCGAGGAACTGCATATTGGCGACATGGTGCTCACGGCTTCAAATGAAATCCGCACGATCAAGTGGATCGGTGAACTGCTCGCCCGCCCGGCGCGCCATCCGCGTCCGAACGAGGTCAACCCGGTCCGCATCTGCGCCGGCGCCTTTGGTTCCGGCCTGCCGGAGCGCGATCTGCGCCTCTCTCCCGGCCATGCCGTCTATGTCGACGGCGTGCTGGTTCCGGTCAGCCATCTCATCAACGGCGCGACCATCGTTCAGGAAGCTGTCGAGAGCGTGCGCTATTTCCATATCGAGCTTGACAGCCACGATGTGATCCTCGCCGAGGGCCTGCCCTGCGAGACCTATCTCGACGACGGCAATCGGCGTTCGTTCGTCAACAATGGCGAGAGCATCGAACTGCACGGCCGCCTCGATCCCAAGAGCTGGGACGATGCCTGTGCGCCGATGGTGATGGACGGCCCCCAACTGACCACGATCCAGCAGCGTCTGTTTGCGCGTGCGGAAGAGCTGGGCTGGATGCGCAGCGAAGTCGCCGACCTGGTGATCGAGGCCGATGGCGTCACGATCCTGCCCGAGCAGGAGGGTAGCTTCCGCTTCCAGGTGCCCGCCGCTGAACGTGTGGTGCTGCGCTCGGCCAGCGGGGTGCTCGCGCATGTCATGCCGGGCATGGCCGATCGCCGCTGCCTTGGTGTCGCCATCTCGGCGCTGAGGACCGACGGTGAGGCGGTCGCCCTCGATGCCGATCTGTTTGGCGCCGGCTTCCATGCCGCCGAGAGCCACGGCAACACGGCCTGGCGCTGGAGCGATGGCGCAGGCGTGATCGAGCTTGCAGGCCGCGGCGCCTGCACGATCGATATCGAACTCGCCATGGTCGCGCCCACGTGGCGGCGCGAAGCCGCCACCCTGCGCGTCGCGGCCTGACCTGTTATCCGGTCCGGGCCTGTGCGGGTCCGGACCGGCTCTCCTTGGAAAGCGCCGCCTTGCTCGATACGATCGATACGACTGTAGTTCCCGATGCCGTCGTCACGGCCGCCGAAGCGTGTTCCTGCGGCTCGGGGTTGTTGCGCATGCACTGCTGCGGGATCGATCCCCGGCAGGTGGTCCGCGAACTGCCCGAGGACGAGACGGACAAGGCGGATAGGCTGGAAGCGGCACGCAAGCGGCACGACCGCGAGGGCGTGCGTGCAGCCGTGCTCGCGATCCTGGCCCTCGCTCCGGGCCACAAGGAGGCTTTGCAGGCGCTCTTCGATCTGCTGCAGAAGGACGAGAACTGGGATGCGGCCGGCGCGGTGGTCGACCGGCTCGCGCGCATCCATCTCAACGATCCCGTCGCCCGCATGATCGCCGCGCAGTATTTTCTGGCCCGCCACGACATGCTGCGCGCGCAGTTCCACGCCCGGATCATGGTGAGGCTCGCGCCGGAGGCGCTGATCTCGCACATGATCATGGGGCGGGCCTTCCTCACCTCGAACAATGGTAAGGCGGCCGAGCATCACTTCCGGATCGCACTGAATCTGCCGGTGCCGCGCGGACCCGATGTGCCGCGCCGCGATATCGAGGCCAGTCTTGCGGTGGCGCTACGCGACCAGGGCCGGATCGACGAGGCGCGCGCGCTGTTCGGGACGCTTGCGGACGGCACCAGCGATCCAAACCTGCTACTGGCATGGGCCAAGCTCGAGGAATCTGACCGCAAGTTCGAGGCGGCGTTAGCTTTACTAGATCGGGCCGAGGCGATGGCGCCGGGCCATCCGCAGCTGCCGATCGCGCGCGCGACGCTGTTCCACCGCACCCGTGACAATGACCGGGCCCTCGCCCTGCTCGACGCAGGCGAGGCTGGTTCCTCGGGCGGTTTGCAGGAGAAAGGGCAGATCCTCGACAGCATGGGCCGCTACGATGAGGCGTTCGCGACATTCGCCGCGTTCAAGGCCCGACAGACCGAAGTGACGGGACATGGCTATCAGGTCGACCGCGCTGCACGGTTGGTCAATGATCTCCGAGAGTTCTTCACCGAGGGACGCTCGCGGCTGCTGCCGCGCGCGAGCGTGCGCGACGATCATCCGCAGCCGATCTTCATCATCGGCTTCCCGCGCTCGGGCACGACGCTGGTCGAACAGACGCTTAGCGCGCATCCCGACATCGCTGCCGGCGACGAACTGCCGATCATCCACCAGCTTGCCGACCGCGCCCAGAGCTTGCTCGGCAGTCTGCTCACCTATCCCAAGGCGCTCTCCGAAATGTGGCTTGGCGACCGCGCCGGCCAGGTCGACAGCTTGCGCGACCTTTATCTCAACGAGGCAGTGCGGTTCGGCGCGGTCGATCCGGCCAAGCGCTGGTTCACCGACAAGATGCCGCTCAACGAGACGCACCTCGGGCTGATCCACATCCTGTTCCCCCGCTCGCCGATCGTGCATCTGGTGCGGCACCCGCTCGACGTCGTGCTGTCGGTGTTCTCGAACGGCTTGACCCACGGGTTCCACTGCGCCTATGCGCTGGAGTCAGCAGCGACGCATTACGCCCTGATTGCCGATCTCATCGCCGATTACCGCGCAGCGCTGCCGCTGAACTATCTTCCCGTGCGCTACGAGGATCTGGTCGCCGAGCAGGAGAACCAGGTGCGCGGCCTGCTTGCGTTCATCGGGGCGCCGTTCGATCCGGCTACGCTCGCGTTTCATGAGAACGCCCGCTACGCCCGTACCGCGAGCTACGCCCAGGTTACCGAGCCGCTCTACACCCGCTCGGTTCACCGCTACCGCAACTACCTCCGGCACATCGAGCCGGTAATTCCGATACTCATGCCGGCGATTGAGCAGCTGGGATACAAGATTGAAGAATGACGGCTTTTTGATCCCCTCGAAAAGAATGGAGCGGACCCCGAACGTTTGCAGCGTCGGGGAACCGTGGTCAACGATCATTGGCTTACATGCCCGGAGTGCCAGACAAGGTGCCGACATTGCAATGATCAGCGCTGATCGTCTGCGCCGCTTCGATCCAGAGATCTAGGTCGCCGAGGCGCTGTCCACTGTTCATCTCGTTGGAATTGACCAGGAAGGTCTGGATGATGGCGCGTTTCCATGCGTCAGACACTGCGGCGATGTTCGACTTCGCGAGTACGCCGATGGTAGGATTGGTGAACACAGTGGTCGGTGTCCCCATATTGTATCCGAGCAATTTGACGATGTGCGGCTGGTTGGACGCCTTGTAGCAGCTATTTCAGCAGCACCTGCGCGGTGCCGGTGATCGGATAGCCAGCAGACGGACTTGCTAGGCCGGAAAGCGGGGTCGGATAGAGCGCGTCATACCAGGCGAACGGATTATCGCGAGTAGCGGCGAGTTTCACGCCGCCGGTCGGACTCCGAACTAGCCGTGTGTCGGCAAGCTGGAACGCGCCTGTGCCGGTCGATTGCGGCGGCAAGATGCCGGTGAAGGCGTTCGCGGCTTCCGCCGCGCTCGGCAGGAGAAAGGTCGTGGTGGCCGATGGCCGCGATAGGGCGGCGGTGAACACCTTGGGCGACGCGCCCTTCGCATTGGCGATATAATCGGATCCATATATCCGATCTTGCCGTTCACTCTATAGGCGCTCATGCCGATGTCAGGGTTGGCTGCGATCGCCGCGCCGACGCCAGCGCTGCCGTCCCCCAGCAGGAACAGGCCTGTGCCGTTGCCCACCGCCGCTGGCTGCGACGGAACGCCGCCGCTAACGGATTGGATGGACCCGGTCGTTCTGTTGAAATACTGATTGCCGACCGCGTTCGTCGAACTAGCGAAGCCTGCCCCTCCTGGCCGGTAAGGCGTATCTATCCGGACGTCGGTAAAATCGGGAGCGGTTCCCAGCGTAGGATCGCACGGCAAGGCTTCGGCATCGTTCGTGATGCGGCTACCGCCGGGGCACTGCGCGGCAAGAGCGCGGGTGAAGATGTCCGTCGCGCCCGATTTGTCGAGGCGACCGAAGAGGTGGATCGGAACTCCGGAAGCAGTTGCCGTCGGCAGGATTCCCAGCACACACCGCCGTTGAGCATGGTCAACAACGCGTCGTGCCAGTTCCTGATCCCGACATTAGAAATGCCGCAATAGGCCAGCCGGCTCAGACGCAAGCCCCCGACGACCTTGGCCAGACCTGGGGTGGCGTCGAGAAGCGACTGCGGAGTCTGGACATTGAACCGGTATTCGATCCCATTCACGGAGTTCTCGGCATAGACCGGGTTAAAGGCGATCGCGATGGGCAGCACGAACTGCGGGATGACGATAGCGCTTCCACCAAACTATTTGACGTTCTTGTTGTAGGCGAGAATGTCGCTCAGCGTTACGGACGATTCCGAAAATGCAAACTGGACAATGTGCCAACCGCTGAACGGACTGCCGAATGCGCCGAGTTGGGGCGTCGTATTGCGCCAGGCTTTCTTGCCGGTACCAGAGGTGGCCGGGAGAAAATTGCGTCGAAGAGCGGCTCGTTCATCTTCATCCAGTCGATCAGATCGACAATGTCATTTGCGGAGGAAGTGGCGTCGGTGCCCTGGAGAGCTAAGGCGCCATCTTTAGGACCGGGTGCGGGAGTAGTCTGAGCTAAAGCGGCAAAGACGAGCCACATGCTGGCAACGCTAGCTAAAGGATTGCATGACCGGCAAGCTTCATCGTTTCTCTCCTGCGGCCGGGCCGTCTAGAACCTGCCGACCGATTGTGACGCCGAAAGCTGTGCAATCGCGAGGCCTTGCTCCGCGAAACGTCTTTTCAGAAAAGCAGCCCCGGATTTCTCCGGGGCTGCCAAGTGCGTATTGTTCAAAGTGGATCAGTTGCCGGTAACGTTGCAGTGGTCCTTGCCGCTGGTGGCCGCCGATTCAATCCACAGATCGAGATCGCCCAAGCGCTGGCTGCTGTTCGTCTCGTTCGAATTGACCAGGAAGGTCTGGATGACGGCGCGTTTCCATTCGTCAGACACCGCGGCGATATTGGACTTCGCAAGAAGGCCGGTCGTCGTATTGGTGAAGGCGTCCGTCGGGGTGCCGTAGTTATAGCCCAGCCACTGGACGATATGCGGGAAGTTGTTCGTCTTGTAGCAGGTATTCAGCAGAGCCTGCGTGGTACCCGTGACCGGATAGCCAGCAGTCGGGGCTGCCAGGTTTGCGCCACCGACATAGAGGACGTCATACCAGGCAAGAGGGTTGTTGCGGCGGGCCTGAATATCCGCGCCGCCGGCCGGATTGCGGACCAGCCGCGTGTCAGCCACCTGGAATGCGCCGTTCGTGGCCGATTGCGGCGGCAAGATGCCGATGAAGGCGTTGGTGGCGTTCGCCGCGCTCGGCAGGAGGAAGGTCGAGGTGGCAGACGGCCGCGACAGGGCCGCGGAGTACACCTTGGGCGACGCGCCCTTGGCATTGGCGATGAAGTCGGCACCGATATAACCGAGCTTGCCGTTCACCCTGTAGGTGCTGGTCCCGATGTCCGGATCTGCTTCGATCGCCTTGCTCACGGTACCACTGCCATCGGCCAGCAGGAACAGGCCCGTACCATCGCCCGTCGCGGAGGTCGGCTGCGAAACAACGCCGCCGCTCACCGAGAGGATTGAAAGGCTTGTCTTGTCGAAATATTGGTTGCCCACCGAGTTGGTTGTCCCGGCGAAACCCGTACCGCCTGGCTTGTACGGGCTGTCGGAGCGAACTGTCGTGAAGTTCGGCGCGGTGCTGACGGGATTGAACGCGAGCGCTTCGGCATTGGTCGTAATGCGGCTGCCGCTGGGGCATTGGGCTGCCAGCGCGCGAGTGAAGATGTCGGTCGTGCCCGACTTGTCGAGGCGGCCAACGAGGCGGATCGGAACGCCCTGCGTAGAACTGTTGTCTACCGTACCCCAGTTCGGGTCGGCCGGATCCTTGAGCGATACGCCGCCGTTGAGGGTCGTAAGCGTACTGTTGTTCCAGTTCTTGATCGTGCCGTTAAAAATGCCGCAATAGGCGGCGCGGCTCAGGCGGAGGCCGCCGACGACCTTGGGCAGGCCAGTGACTGCGTCGGGGAGTGACTGCGGCGACTGGACGTTGAAGCGGTATTCGACCCCTGACGTCGGGTTCTTGGCATAGACCGGGTTATAGGCGAATGCCACCGGCAGTACGAACTTCGGCACCTGAATGCCGTTGCCGGCAAAGGGCTTCACATTCACATTGTAGAGGTCGAGGTCGCTTGTCGATGTGCCGGCGGTGATCGACGAGTCCGAAAAAGCGAACTGGACGGTGTTCCAGGTCGGCTGGGCGACCACCTGCGGGGTATTGCTGCGCCAAGCCGCCTTGCCGTTGCCGGAACCGGTGGGCACATAGGTCGCTGCAAAATCGGCGGCGAGCGGCGGCTTGCTGTTGAATTCATCGTTCAGGACGTTCGTGACCGAACTGGCGCCGGTGCCATGGAGGGCGTTGTCGCCGTCGTTGGGGCCGGGAGGGGTTGCTGATGCAGCCGAGGCGAGCGCCATGCTGGCGACGGACGCCAGGAAGAGCGCGGAATTGATACGCTTCATTGTATTTCTCCTACATTCGGTTTGAAACAAAAACGTAAAGTCTTCAGCGCGCAGATCATCGTTCACCAATCCGAAGATCGGCGCGCCTGATCCTTGCAAATTCCCGGTCACGCAAAGTCCCGACTGCCACATCGCAAGATATGGCACGGACCCTCGTTCTACACGCAGCGCCAGCAGACATCGTCGCGAGGACTCATATCCACCCGCCGTTACCCGAATATTCGGGTCACACATCCGGCAATAACAATCGGACTATCAAATTTGCCGGATTGCGACTCGATCACTATCCGACAATCAAAATCTATCGAGTCTAAATGACAGTTTTGTTATGATGGGTTTGAACTACAGCAAATCTCATCAGTTTATTCTGTCCATTTCGGTTGGACATTTTAGATACGACGAGATGATAGGAGATTTGATTGCAACTATATTGTAGCAATGCGAGGATATAGCTTATATCCAGTTAGTTCTCTTGGATATTTTTTTCCTTATGCAGGGACTGTCACAGGAGGCATGAGCAGGGGTAGCATGTTCCGCGTGTCAAATATTGCACGATCCTGGCATAAAGTTCGGGAAGCGCCGATAACGGACGAGGATGGCCCGGTTGCCGCGAATCCCAATGGATTCGAGGAAATGCTACGCGCGCGGGCATTGCTTGCAGACGAGAGCTTGCAGCGCGCGCTCCTCATCCACGCCGAGACCGACGAACGGCTCGATGCCGTCGTTACCCGACTCGGCCTGCTTTCCGAGGACCGAATCGCAGCCGAAATGTCTGCGCATACCGGCCTTCCGGTGATCGAGGGGGCTGCCCTACCTTCATCCGCTGTCGAAGGACCCGGGCTCTCCCTCGATTTCCTGCGCGAAACGCGGGCGATCCCCATCTACGCCGATGAGGCAAAAGTCCGCATCGCTGTAAGCGATCCCTTTGATCCGTTCCCTGAGCAAGCGTTCCAGTTCATGTTCGGGGGAAGGGCGGTCGAACGCCTGATCGCAAGGGCCAGCGACATCGACGCTGCGATCGAGCGGCTCTACCACGGGTCCGCGCAGGCTGCCGAAGAGGGTGAAAGCGAGATCGACAGCGACGATCTCGAGAGGTTGAAAGACCTCGTCAGCGACGCGCCAGTGATCCGCGCCGTCAACCGACTGATCGCGCGCGCGTCGGATGAGCGAGCGTCCGACATACATATAGAGCCGAGCGATGATGGGTTGATCGTTCGATTTCGCGTGGATGGTATGCTGAGGCAGGCGACGAAGCTTCCACTCGCGATGCGGGCCCCGTTGGTCTCACGCATCAAAGTGATGGCGAGCCTCAACATCGCCGAGCGCCGCCTACCACAAGACGGTCGATTGCGTATTTCGGTTCGCGGCCATGAAATCGATCTCCGCGTTGCGACCTCACCGTCTATCCACGGCGAAAGTGTGGTCATGCGCATCCTCGACCGCTCACGCCTTGCACTTGATTTCACCTCACTGGGGTTCGACCCGAAACTCACCGCGAGGATGCGCGAGGCCATCGGCCGCCCGCATGGCATCGTCCTCGTCACCGGGCCGACCGGCAGCGGCAAGACGACCACGCTTTACGCGGCGCTTTCCGAACTCAACGCGGATTACCGCAAGTTGCTCACCGTCGAAGACCCCATCGAATACCGGCTGCCAGGGGTCATCCAGACCCAGGTCAATCCCGCCATCAGCTTCACGTTCAGCACTGCGCTCCGCTCTTTCCTCCGGCAAGACCCCGACGTCATGATGGTGGGCGAGATTCGTGACACGGAAACCGCGCAGATTGCAGTCCAGGCGGCGCTCACCGGGCATATGATCCTCTCCACGCTGCATACCAACACCGCGGCAGGCGCAATCTCCCGCCTTCTGGACATGGGTGTCGAGCCATTTCTCCTCGGATCGGTATTGACCGGCATCCTGGCGCAGCGCCTCGTGCGGCGGCTATGTGTCGAGTGCAGGCGACCTTATGGTCCTGATGACGAGATTCCCCCTGTACTGGCGCCGCTGCTAGGGTCCGTCGAACCAGCCCAATTCTTTCATGCGCATGGATGCGATCGATGCGGCGGCAGCGGCTATTCCGGACGGGTCGCGGTACTGGAGTTCCTTCGCGTCGATGCTGCCATCTCGCGCCTGATTCTGCACAGCGCTGACACTCCCGAGATCCAGGCTGCGGGGGAAGCCGGGGGAATGCGCAGCCTTGTTGCTGATGGCGTTGCCAAGGCGGCGGCAGGCCTCACGACACTTGAAGAAGTGATGCGTGTCGGGAGCGGGGACGGCTGATGGCGACTTACCATTACCGGGCCGTCAAGAGCGACGGTTCGAGCCTTTCAGGCGAGCTCGAAGCCAGCGATCGCCGTGATGCCGCGGCCGCGTTGCGTCGTAATGGCGCCCGCCCACTCGAACTTGTGGTGGTCCCGGCTATGGAGACCGCTAAGCGGACAAAAGCGCGGGGCAAAGGGCGCCAGGCTGCTGCGATCAGTGTCGGTGAACTGGCGGTACTCCTCGAAGCCGGCCTCCAACTCGACCGCGCGCTCTCACTGGCCGTTGAAAACGTCGAGGACAAGGATGTCGCCGTCCATCTGGCCGATATCCTCCGCGATGTACGCGAAGGCGCGCCGCTCTCTCGCGCCATGGCGCAAAAACCGGAACTGTTCTCGCCGACCGCAGTCGCGATGGCGGAAGCGGGCGAGGCGAACGGCCGGCTTGGGGAAGCACTGACACGCTTGGCGAGTGCCCTCGAACAGGAAGCCGAGTTGCGGCGTCTGGTCACCTCATCGATGATCTACCCGATCGCCCTCATCGTGATTGCGGTTGGCGTCGTCCTCCTGATGCTCCTCTTCGTCGTTCCGCAGTTCGAGCGCATGTTCACCAGTACCGCCCAGAAACTCCCGACTGCGACGCTCGTCGTGATGACCGCGAGCCAGATCCTTCGACATTACGGGATCGCCATACTTGCTGTGCTCGGGGGCAGCATCTTCGCCGCTGCCATCGCCTTGCGCCAGCCTGCGGTCCGTCTCGCACGTGATCGCGTCGCCCTACGTTTACCGCAATTGGGTGAGCTCATTCGCCGTATCGAGACCGCCAGGTTCGCTCGTACCTTGGGCGCGCTCATCGAAGGTGAAGTCGGTCTTCCCGCTGCGCTGGCGCTATCGCAGCGCACATTGACCAACCAGGTCCTGGCGGCAGCCATCGGCAAGGTCACCGATGGCGTCAAGGAGGGTGGGGGGCTGACGGCACCACTTGCAGCTTCCGGCGTACTCCCGAAGCTCGCGATCGGCTTCCTGCGCACTGGCGAGGAAACGTCCCAACTCGGCATGATGCTGACCCGCCTCGCCGACGTTCTCGACCGGGACGTCCGCACGCGTCTCGAACGCATCATTGGTATCCTCACACCCGTCATCACGGTCCTGCTCGGCGTGACGGTGGCAAGCATCATCGCCTCCATCATGTCCGCGATTCTCGGATTCAACGACCTTGCGCTGTCTTCATGAAGGGAGAAACAGAATGAGAAAACGACCCGGAAAAGACGCTGGGCAGGAAGCCGGATTTACACTCCTCGAGCTTCTTGTCGTTCTGGCGATCCTAGGCCTCCTAGCGGCGATCGTCGGCCCGCAGGTCATCAAGTATCTCGACAGTTCCAAGTCCAAGACCGCACAGGTCCAGGCGAAGAACGTCGTCGCAGCGCTCAATCTCTTCAAACTCGACGCCTCGCGCTATCCAACCGAACAAGAGGGCCTTGAAGCGCTGGTGAAGGCTCCGCAGAATCTTCCGAGCTGGAACGGGCCTTATCTCCCCGAGCAGTCTGCCATCACCGATCCGTGGGGACGCCCCTATTTGCTGCGTATTCCCGGCGAGCATGGCGAGGTCGATGTCTACAGCCTCGGCTCCGACGGCAAACCTGGCGGCACCGGGGAGGCCAAGGATGTGGGCAGTTGGTGATACGAGGGCTCGCTCTCACCCCGACGCAGGGTTCACGCTTCTTGAGGCGCTGGTCGTTCTGGCGATCCTTGGACTTGCCGCAGGAATCGCGTTTCCAGCAGTAGGGGCCGCCTTGCGCTACCAGGAGTTTCTCGATGGGGCGACCCGCTTCGAGACAGCGCTCCGCAGCGCGCGAGCGGACGCGATGCGTCGCGGCATCACCGTTCGTTTTGCAATATCTTCTGACCAGCGGGATTTTGCTGCTGGTGCAGTCGTGGATCGTCTGCCTGCACGGTTACGCGGAACCCCTCGCGCCGGCGGCGTCACCTTCTACCCCGATGGGTCTGCGAGCGGTGGCGAAGTTGCGGTTGCCGATGGCGTCAGACTTCGGCGCTGGAGAGTACGTCCCACCACCGGCCTCATCGAGCGCATATCATGAAGGTGGCGCCCTCTGAAGCCGGTTTCAGCCTGGTCGAGACGCTGGTCTCCCTCGCTGTCATCGCCGGCATGTCCGCCATGCTGTTCGATTCGGTTTCCACGCATGCGCTTGCAGGCAACCGAACCGCCCAGAAACGCGAGGCCGTTCTGCTTGCTCGTTCCCTCCTCGCACATGCCAGTATCGCCTCTGGACCAGGCGAGCTGCCCGAAAGCGGACACCAGGGTGATCTTGCATGGCGTTACACCCACCACACTGTGCGCAGCGAAGCCCGTGATAGCGCGGCTGCCCTTCAGCAGGTGCGGATCGACGTTCTGGACCGCAACACGGGGCGCCAGCTCGTCCGGGTCGAAACTCTGCGATTGGATCAGTGATCAATGGCTGAGTGGCGCTACATTGACGATCATCAATTCGAGCGGGAAGGCGGCTTCACGCTTATCGAACTTCTCGTCAGCCTGGCGCTGATGGGTTTGGCCGCGACTCTCCTGCTGCAGGGCCTAACGACTGCCGGCATCCTCGCCGGGCGAAGCCGCGCGACGATCAACGCTGTCGACGAAGTTGTTGCCGCGCAAAACCTCCTACGCAGCGCCGTCGAACGCCTTCGCCCGATCACCCGGTCGGATTCCGCCATACCAATCGTGGAATTGCGCGGCACGGGCGGCGTGCTGACCTTCGTCGGACCACCGTTCGATCGGGAAGGGGCGGACGCTCTTCAGCGATTTCGCCTCACGCGCACCGCAAATGGGGATCTCGTCCTCTACAGTGCCCACTCACGTAAGATGGGCATCGACAGGAGCGGAACAGACCTCGTGGGCTGGACCCCGAACCGGCTGCTCACCGGTGTGCGCAATCTTTCCATCAGCTATCTTGGGCCCCCCGAACCCGGCGCGCCTCGTGCCTGGCAAGATCGCTGGTGGGACCGCTCGACAACGCCTGAACTCATTCGCGTCCGGGTTGTCTTTGCCGAGACCGATCGCCGTATCTGGCCCGACCTCGTCATCCGTCCCCGATCAACCAGCTACGGCACCTGTCGGAATGATCCGGTGACCGGAAAGTGTGAGGAACGATGAGCTCCAAAAGAATCCTCAATGCAGATATGGCAACCATCGGACGCTGGATCGCGAGCGGCATCCGATGGTGGGTTGCGGAGCTCGAGCAATTGCTCCCTGCAAGGCTTCGCCATGCCCGCTCCGATGGCTTGGGTCACTACCGATTTGCCGATGGCGCCCTGACTCCAGTCGCCAATGGCCAAAAGGGTGCCAGCGATGGTCCTCATCCCGGTGAGCGTGTCGCGGTGATCGTTTCGCGCAGCGAGAGTCTTGCCCGTGTAATCGAACGGCCGGCGCTGAACGATCGGGATTTGCAGCGAATGGCATCGTTCGAGGGTGATGGCTTGTTACCGTTCCCGAGCGGAACCACGATCATCGCCGCACGGAGGGTTGGATCAACGGCAGATCCGGCAAAAATCCGTGTCGAGATCGCCGGCTTGCCGCTCGAAACAGCTCGAAGAATTGCGGAGACGATTGCCGACGCCAAGGTGGTTGCTGTTCGCATTTTCGTTGAGAATAACCGGACGGCTGCGTCGCCTCTCGATTTCGCACCGGCGATGCACGAAGCTGGCCTGATCGCGCGTCCCCGAAGCGCAACGCCTCTGATTTGGGCGGTCGTGGCTTGCTTCGTGGTCATCAATACCGGTCTGTTCATCTGGAAGGATGTCCGCTCTGTCGAGCGACTTGAACAGGTCGTGCAAGAGCAACAGCCAGTCGTCACCGTCGCTAAGACGATCACGCGCAGGACTGGTCAGGACCATACGCTGGTTGCCCGCTCGCTCGCCAAACGACGCGACCATGATGCCATCGGGGGACTAGCGGTCATCAGTGAAGCGATTCCCCAAGGTGCTTGGCTTCAGCGCTATGTCTGGGATGGAACGTCCGTGAAAATCACTGGCTATAAGCCGCCGCGCACTGACATCGCCGGCGAACTGCGCCGGTCCGGCAACTTTGCCGACGTGCGCGCAATGAATGACGAAATCCAGGCGGAAGTGCCCGCCGGAGAGCCGTTCGATATCGGGGCGAGGATCGCCCGCCGATGATGATCCGTCCAACTTCTCCCCGCGAGCGCAGGCTCGTAGCCCTGCTTATCCTCGTATCGCTTATTGCGGTGCTCTGGTTCGCAATCGTTGCGCCAATCGCCGCTGGATTCTCAACGAGGGCACAGCAGCGCGAACAACTGAACCTGAGCTATCTCCACAATCAACGCACGATCGCATCGGTCCCCCGATTGCGCCGTCAAGCCGAAGACGCCCGACGAAACATAGAGGCCTATGTAATCGGCGCGGCAAACGCGGAAGCGGGGCGGGAGCAGCTTAAGGCGCGGGCTCAGCGCATTGTCGAACGGAGCGGCGGCGAAGTGCGCGGGGTCGGTGATGCAGAAGCGGAAGCGGGGTGGGCGCGCGCGAGCATCGCGGCGCGAATGAACCTCCCGCAACTCGTATCAACCCTCGATCAGCTCCAGAACAACCCTCCCTGGCTCATCGTGGAGACCGTTTCAGTCGATGCGAACGACGCTCTCGTCACCGGCCAATCTTCAACAATGGATGTTCAAATTGAAATCGCGATTCCTATCCGCGCTGCCCCCGCTCGATAAGACGGCACGGCTACCACTGCTGTTGTGCGCCTTGCTCGCGGCAGCCGTCGCGATTCAGCTAACAGACGCAGGCGATGTCGAACTGCCTCCCCCGGGCCCAGTCGGCCGCGGGGGATCCTCCCGCTCATCCAATGCAACGCCCGAACGTGCGGTAGGCGGTCAGGCAATCGTTGCTCGTTCAGTCTTCGCGCCCTCCGCAAGTGCGGCGTCCGGCGGCGCAAGCCAGATCGGCGATCGCAAGATCGTCGGCTCCATCCGGATCGGGCGCGCGACTTATGCCGTCGTTCAAGGCGGTGACGGCCGAACGACAAGCATCGCTGTGGGGGGGCGGATTGGTGATTGGCGTCTGCGCGCCGTGCGCGAGGGCGCGGTGCTGCTCGAACGCGGTGAAGAAAGGATCATTGTCCCATTCGGCGCGGGAGCCCCCCTGCCGGCGAATGCGGCTGCGAATGGGAGTCAAAGATGAACATCAAGCCAAATTTGCTTGCCGGGATCGCCCTGGTAACGCTCTCGCTCGGAGGTTGCGCCGCGACTCAGGCTCCGGTGCCGCTCCAAATGCCCACGCCACCCGCCATCGTCGCCGAGGCGGAACGGGCGGCGCCCCAAGTGCGCTCCACGATTGTTGACGGCGAAGGACCGATCCCTCAGCAAGGCTCCGCAGCGGCACCACGCCCTATCCGCGGCGGCAATGTGAGCCTCAATCTGCCTCAGGCGGACGTCCGCGCTGTCGCTTCGTCCGTGCAGCAAGTGACGGGCATCCCGATCGAGGTCGACGCCACCGTCAATGGGCAGGTCTCACTGGTGACGCCGGGATCTGTGGCGCGCTCGGAGATCATCGGTCTGTTTGAGACGGCCTTGCGATCCGCCCAACTCGCCCTGGTCCCAATAGGCAATGGCTTTTCGGTGCGAACGGAGACTGCGGCTAAGGCACCTGTCGCTCCCGATGCCATTGGCTTTGGAACGGAAGTAATCACGTTGCAGTTCATCAACGCCGAGGAAGTCCGCAAGGTCATCGACAGTGCGATCCCCGGTGTGGTGGCGGACATCGACCCCGCAGGCAACAGGATCACGATCGCTGGTACGACCGGCCAGCGCAGCAGCGCGCGGGATATGCTGAAGCAGTTCGACGTCAACTGGCTGCGGAACATGAGCTTTGGGCTCTATGTTCCGGAACGCACCGACGCCCGCCTTATCGTTCCCGAACTCGACAAACTCATCAACGCCGAAAATGCCCCCACCCGCGGCTTGGTCCGACTCATCACGATGGAACGGATCAACGGGATCCTCGCGGTCAGCGCCAACGGTCAATATCTGGAGGATGTCCGTCGCTGGGTCGAAATCCTCGATCGCGAGGGCGAAAATGCGGAGAAGCGCATTTTCGTGTACCGCGTTCTTCACGGCCGTGCCCGCGATCTCGCCCGGACACTCAACCAGGCGTACGGCAACAGCAGCGGCGGGGAGGGGGATCAATCCGACCCATTCGGGAGCAGCGATGAAGGCCGGACCCGTTCTGCAAGCGGTTCCTCACAGACACCGCGTCCTGCAGGAACTGAAGGATCCGCCGGTGGCGCCTCCACTTCGCGGGAAAGCGCGCGCGAGGGCGACAACCGCTCTGGTTCTTCTGGCGGCAGCGGCGGCAAGATCACGGCCGACGAAGTCAACAACGCGATCGTCGTGCATGGGACGCCCCGCGAATACGCCTTGATAGAGGATGCCCTCCGCAAACTCGACATTGCGCCGTTACAAGTCATGATCGAGGCCGCGATCACAGAAGTTACGCTGACCGATACCCTGCGCTACGGTGTTCAGTGGAACTGGGCGACGGGAGATAGCAATTTTCGCGTCACCGACGGGACATCGATGCCCACCGGCTCAAATCAGGCAGGCTTCAGCTATTTCCTCGCCGGCGGAAGCATCAGCGCCGCGCTTAACGCGCTCGAACAGCGCACCAATGTCCGCGTCGTTTCAGCACCCAAGCTTGTCACGCTCAACAACCAGACCGCCGCGCTGCAAGTCGGCGACCAGGTCCCGGTATCGACAGGCAGCGCTGTCAGCGTCGAAAACCCCAATGCGCCTATCGTCAACGCGATCGAATATCGCGACACCGGTGTGATCCTTCGCGTCACGCCGCGCGTCAATGCAGGAAACACGGTCCTGCTCGACGTTTCGCAGGAAGTGAGCGACGTCAACCCCAACAGCGCTGCTGCCAACAGCAGCTCCGGTGCAGCGTCGCCCACGATCTCCACGCGCCGCATCTCAACCTCCGTCGCCGTTTTGGACGGACAGGTCATCGCGCTCGGCGGCCTCTTTCGGGATTCTCAAACGATCGGGAAAAATGGCATTCCGATCCTTTCCCGAATTCCCGTGCTCGGAGGTCTTTTCGGAAATCATGACAATCGTCAAAACCGCACCGAACTCATCGTTCTCCTGAAGCCTCAGGTCATTCGAACTCCGGACGATGGCCGCGCCGTCACCGAGGAACTGCGAGGAAAACTGCGGACGCTCGAGCCGTTTCGGACGCATGGCACCATCCCGTGAAGCAGGGTGAGGAAGGATATGCGCTGGTCGCGGCCGTCGCCAGCATCGCTGTGTTCGCGGCAATGGCCCTGACAATTCTCTCCGCGACACGGATGGGGATCGACGACGTCGCGGCCGAGCATGATCAACTCCAGGCGGGGGCGGCTGCTGACGCTGGGGTCGCGCGCACCCTAAGCAATCTCCTCGCTACCGATGCGACCCAGCGCTGGCCGATCGATGGCCGGGAACAGCGCTTCTCCTTCAGGGACGCCCGCATCCGCGTCAAAATCGAGGATGAACGCGGAAAGGTTCCGATCGGACAGTTGGATGAAGCCATGGCGACCCGCCTCCTTGAAGAAGTCGGACTCCAGGGCGATCGCCTATTGATTGCACGGGATTCGCTTCTCGACTGGACCGATGGCGATGAAGAGGTGCGGCCATTCGGCGCCGAGAGCGTCTATTATGAGCGTGCGGGGATTCGCCCGGCCAACGGCTTCCTCGCGTCGATCGAGGAATTGGGTAGCATTAGGGGATTTGACACGCAGCTCGTCGAGCGTATCCGCCCGATCGCCACTGCCTATACCGCGCGCGCAGCCTTCGATACGAAATTCGCCGATCCGCGCGCCCTTGCGGTTATGGAAAAGGGAGGTCAGGTCGGGAGTCCAGTCGCCATCGACCGGGCACGAGAACGGGATGGACAACGGACTGCGCTCGCCTTTTCCGACGCCACGGACGTTGCTGGCCGACCGCTCACGATCATTGTCGAGGCCAAGCTACCGAACGGCGCCCGGGCCGTGCGCCGTGTCGTCGTGGAAATCACTGGCAGAAAAGACCGCCCCTATCTTGTCAGGGCGTCAAACTGAGTGAAACGGCATTATTGCCGCCGACTGATCAGGGGCCTTTTGCAAGCAGATAGGCGCGCGAGATCTGATCACGGCGCATTGGGCGCGCCAAACGCCTTGCGTGCTGCCTTCATCGATAGGAACAAGCGCGTCGTCGATTGACCAAGCGGTTCAAACCCATAGCGGCCGTAAAAGGCGCTGGCGTTGTCATCGATAGGATCAACAACCATCATGCGCCCGGCGGCCTCGATCGCGCAGAGACGCGCCATCGCATCGACCAATAGAACTTCGCCCAGCCTCTTGCCTTTCATCGAAACGTCCCGGGCGAGCCGTCCGATCAGAAAGGCAGGAATCCGATCGTAACTGGGTAGCCCTTTCTTCTGACGAGATGATAACTCACTTTCCAGCACGGCATGCGCTGAGATGGTGTAGTAGCCGAGAACTTTGGTAGAGCCCGGTTCGACCGCCACAAAACAGGCGGCAATGTCGCTGCGCTCGTTCTGGCCTGCGAATTTCTGCAGATAGTGGGTGAGCGAGGGCTGCTCGCAGGTGAACATGCTTCGATCATGGTCTCCAGATAACCGCTCAATCTGGATTCTGATCTCGTTGCTCACACATGACCTGTGATCGCACGGTGACGGGCCACCGCCGCGGCCAGCGCGGAATTGGGTTCCCGCTCGCCATCGATTGCGCGCATCACCTCGGCGAACTCATCTCGGTTGAGGCGTGTCACCTCGGCATCGTCCATGGCGCGCTGCGCGGCATCCTGAACCGCTGCAGTGACGAAGGCTGCTACCGTCTGTCCACGTAGGGCGGCTGCCTGGCTCACACGGTTATGCAATGAAGGTGGCACCCGCACTTCAAGCCGTTCCGAGCGGCGCTCCTGAGAATTGGTGACCACAGCGATACTCCTTCGGCATTTATGTACGGCAATATACCGACAAATGCAACGCCGATGTGCTGTTGACACCCGACTGCATCGCCGTTGGAGGATATCGGGGGGCATCGGAAGGTGTAGCCATTTTTATGGACTACCGTAGTGGCCCTGAATGCCGACATAGCTGCAAAAGCTCATTTCTCGCAAAACGACCGCTCAGCTACAGATTTAAGGCTCACGGCCCGCCAATGCATCCGGGCCGAGTCCCCATGGGGCGAAAACGGCGGGTTCTGCCTTTGGCGTTTGAGAATTCGGAGACGAGTTGCGCGAGGACATCGTGGTAAGGGGCGCGTCCACGAGGTTGACGCGGCCATATGGGGCAGGTTTTCCTGGCGTATGATAGAAGATGTGAGCCCCAATCTGGGTTACACGGGTGAGCGTCGGCGCCCAATAGGGGCTGACATAGTTGGCGTGATAGTGTGTCGCGCCGGGCGCACGCGCAGGTATGCGATTTGCCAGCGCGTCCTCGGCGACCAGTCTGGCTTCGGCCATGACGCGTTCAGGCAATCTGCGCCTTAGCGAGCCGTCACACGTAAAGCTGAACTGGCATCCGGTGCGGCGGGTCGATCCTTCAAAGACAACGTCGCAAACGGTTCCTTGGAATGATCCGCTTCTCAGGCGATTCAGCACCACCTCTGCGACCGCTTGCTTCCCTTCCAGACTCTCGTAGCCCGCTTCGTAGGCTACAGCGAGAGTAAGACACTCCGATGCTCGGGAATAGTCCTCCATCGATGGCGGAATCTGAAGTTGGGCATGAATCGGGTTACTGCTTACAAGTGCAGCCCCTCCGGCAATGGCACCAATGATAGTTCTGATCGACTGTGCGCTGGTGCTTGAGCTTCGTTGCCAACATCCAACATTTCGTGACCTTGCATTGGCGATCCGGATGGTCTTACAGATCACGGCATGTCCATCCTTCGTAGTAATTATACATAATAATTAATGAGTTATTATAAATTCACATTAAAAAGCGAATCAATGATTCACAATTTTTGGTTTTATCTTTCGATAATGCCAATTGTACAGATATGATTCAAATACAAATCTATATATTGATGAATTTATATTTATGATGTCATGGATATGAAAAGATTTAACGATATTGACCTTGAGTAATGTTCCACGGAATTGCGGATCAAGCGACGACAAAACGATGAAATTTGCACAATCCTGGCATAAAATTATCTCCATTCCGGCTGCGAACAGCGGCCGCTTCCGTCATAACTGACCTTGGGAGCAAGAAAATGATCCTTAAACTGGGCGCAATCGCAGCCGTGTCCGCTCTCGGGCTATCCGTTTATGCATTCCAGTCAGCGCCGGAAGTCGGGTCTGGTGCGGCGTCAGCCGTCGTCCCGGCTACAATCCCGACGGGTGTCGACGCCAAAGCGTCCAAGATGATCCCGGCGCGATTGCTCGATTGCAGCCTCGGCAGGATTTCAAATTTCGATACCCAGCGAGAGCAGGATCCATCGGAATACACCTATTCCAGCCGCCACAAGTTCAGCCTGTTCCTGCCCGAAACGCCGGTCCGCACCGCACCGCCACCCGAAGCGACCGCGCCACCGGAGCCAGTTGATCCTCAGACCAGGATCGTTGCAGATCCCGATGGTATTGCGCGCGACGCAGAAGCTCATGCCTTTGATCGCGTCGTCGATTTCTGGCCGCAGCGCGTAGAAATGACCAAGCCAATCAGTGAGGTCGCGGTGAAACTGGTCGTCATCGACGGCATTGCTCCAAACCAATCCACTGCAACCATGTTTCTCACCAGCGCCAACGACGCCGTCACCTTCGACCTCAAGAACCTCTACTATGGCCAATGCGGCGTAAAGCTCGGCAATCAGGCTCAGGCTGCGGCCTCCGCAGCGCTATAGGCCAAAGAGAACACGAGCTGCCCTTCACTCGCGGTAGAAGTTGCTGCGCCAAAATTTGCACTTTGATAACGTGCCGGGCATGCCCCGGCAGGATGCCCTTTCAGGCGAATGGCATGGCGGCAGCCGGCCTCGTGGGGGCTAGGGAAGAGGGGCCGCCCTTCTGGTGGGAAGGAGCCCATGCTTGCAGGTTTCCCGCACATCCGCCTCTTCCATAGCGCGGCAGGAGTATCATTCAATAAACTGATATTGAACGACAAATATTAATTTTCATCCTGCGCTTGCCAGTTCTCGGCGCCGAAGTGTCTCTCATAATAGAAGCATGTGCGGATCGAAATTTCCACGTACTGTGCCCGCTGAAGCTGGAAAATGAGGCCCGGCTAACCAGGCCTCGGGGCATGGATTTGGAGATCGGTCGCCCATTGCATCTACAGGAGATGACGATGGACGAGACAGGCATTGACCTTGATGTGCTTTCGGTTTCCAATGTCGGGGCGGCGCTTCCCAGCAGCGCTGCGCGCCTCGCGCCTTGGCAGGTCAAACTTGCCAAGAAGGGCATGGCGGAACAAATCGCCACCGGAATGCGGATCGCAGACATCGCGGTGCACCTCGACCTTTCCGTGACGCATTTTTCAAAAGCCTTTCGCAACTCCGTCGGTGTTGCGCCCTATCGTTGGTTCTTGAACGCCAAGATTGCCCATGCTCTCCATTTGCTTGCAGAAACCCGCTGGTCCCTGGCCGAGATTGCCAACGCATGCGGCTTTTCCTCTCAAGGCCATTTCTCCAAATCCTTTTCGGACATTACCGGGATCAGCCCAACTCAATGGCGCCGTCGGCACCGCGAAGCTTCCCTACAGCCGCGTGCCGGCCAGACGGTCAAGGTCATCCATGAGATGTGATGCTATGCCGTTCATCGTTCCCTGGATTTTACGCCGGGGGTACTTCCTCCGAGGTTGATACTGGGGCAGCGATAGCTCATGGCGGCAGATAATGAGCCTGGTCGCGCATGGCTTGCTGGCTGCGAGGCAGTGGATCGGCCCCTGCTGTATCAGTTGACCATATACCGGTCCCAGAGCGCGCCAACTTCATGCGCCATCGGATCGATGCGATCGCTCAGTCCTTCAGGCGAGCACATGCCGAAATTCCTTTTGCCAGAATGGGCGTGTCAACGTGTCTACTGAATAGAGGCTGGCGCACGCGTTGCTCGGAATCGTCGTGACGATCGCTGCTGGCAAGGAGGGGCGCTCGCGTATCGAGGCTGATTGAGTTGCCGAATTCCCGTCCATCCTTTTTTTACAGGAGATGCTGATGGTTCATGGCGCTTTGCCGGCAGGCAAGAGTAGTTTGAGCGATGATGCTGACCGCCAGCCGGTAGATCAAGTGCTGAACAAGATGATTCACACCCGCCGAAACCACAAGGGGATGAAACTGGCCCCGTGGCAACTGAAACGAGCGCAGGAGTTGATGTTCGACCAAATGACCGGTGTTCTTGAGGTAGCGCAAATCGCCCAGGGGCTGGGAATGTCGACGGCGTACTTTACGAAAGCGTTCAAGAACACTGTCGGTATTCCGCCCTATGGCTGGCACTTGCGCCAGCGTATCACACGCTCTGCGTCCCTACTGCATGACCAGAAGCTTACGTTGAGCGAGATTGCCGCAGAATGCGGCTTTTCGGATCAGAGCCATTACACGAAGGCATTCCGGCGCCTGACCGGCATTACCCCGGGAAGATGGCGCAAGAAACTGAGGGCGGGACCTGTCTGTGTGGAAGACCTGATCAAACCGAACTAACTGGAAGTTTTAATGAGGCTTTTGCTGGCGACGCCTTCTGGTCAAGATGTCCGGCTGTTGGCCGATCGCTCGGTCGAGCGCCAATTGCAGATGACCTGTCGCCTCATCATCTCGCACACTATCGAGAAGACTAAGGGCCTCGATCATCAGCGCAATGGCCTGCTGCCGTGTTTGGGTGACAACCTCGGATTGCATATGAGGTTGAAGGATCTGCTTTTTCTGGGCGAATTGCTTCATATCTGCGTCGAGTTCGCGCAGGCGGCGTTCCACGATGAGATCAATGGCCATCGGCGAAAGCCCGGCTCCGGGGACGGCGCTTTTAATGCCAGGCGCGCCTGTCGATTCTGCACAATCGGCGACGCTGTGCCCATCGGTCGCCAGCAAAGTCAGGGCGTTCTCGAGATGCGGCATCGCGATCGATGGTCCCGAGTTCAATTCCCGCAAAAGCACGATCGCGTCGTTTATGGACTCAGCGGCAATGGCGCAGAGGAATTCGTCATTCTCCTCGTTGTCCTCAGCCGACGTGCCAGATTCGGGTGACTTCTCCATGATCGATCCTGCGTGACCTTACGAAAACAAGTTCGTGCATCTCAATTGGGCAGCCGGAAGCACGTTCCGAAAATGGAAGTGCTATAGCCCCGCGAAACCGGGCATTGGAAACCTGAGACTCAGATCAGGCGCGAACGCCTTTAGGCCGGGGCCTTGGACATACGCGTCCGCTGCCCGGTAGCCAAAGCTGGCCGGCTCTGAGTCATTGAGGAGGTTTCCACGCCTCCGCTCGCGTCTCCACGAGCAGCAAGGTCGGTAAGCAAAACCTCGAGTAATTGCAAGAAGACGGTGTCTCACAATTGTCTCAAGGGGATACATCGGCATCCCCGACCGTGTCGCTGTGGCATGCGGAGCTCAAGCGCGCTGCTTACATCCCCCACCTCCACTCCGATTGCGATGCAGCAATCCCCTAGGAGAATCCCTAGTGCAGGGTGTCTAGTTTCCTGGTGTGTCACGCCGATGACTTGGAGCGATGACGGCCAACCAGGCACGCAGAAGGTCGCACGCGCTGCCGCTCCCGCTAGGCCGAAAGCAACAATAAGCGCCCGAAATCTCGAAATTAATGCCTCTTCAGAAGTGCTGGCCAAAATTCAGATCAAGTCCGGAAGAATGCGGGAACCCACAACTGAAATGGCGACCGGAATCTGCTTAACCGTTCGCAGTTAGGCGCGCGCCTGTCGCCGCCGGATTTGAACGGTCGAGCAGGGGGACGGCGTGCGAGAAGCCACGCGGCAGATCGATTATTCCTGGCGAGGACGCCAGACGTCACGCCGATCGTCGCTGATTCCAAGCGTGAACGGCCAGCGCTTCGTCGATCGTGTCGTAAAAGGACAGCCTGTTGTTGGCGAGGACCGCTCCGCGCTGGCAATAAGCGCGCAACGTTTCCGGCGCATGAGAGACCATGATGAGTGTCCCTTCTCGGCCGCGGCTTGCCAACGCTTCCTGCGATCTCTGGCGAAAGCGCTCGTCGCCCACGGCCGTAACCTCGTCGACGAGATAGCAGTCGAAGCGGATCGCGAGGCTGATCGCAAAAGCGAGCCGTGCCTGCATGCCGGACGAATATGTTCGCACAGGTTGATGCAGATAAGCCCCCAGCTGGGCAAAATCTTCGACATAGGCAAGCAGCGGTGCCGCCGGACGGCGATAGATGCGCGCGATAAAGCGCGCATTGTCAGCCCCCGTAAGGCTGGACTGGAAAGCGCTGGAATAGCCGATGGGCCACGATACGCTCATCCTGCGAGTGATTCTACCCGATGTGGGATACTCGACGCCCGCGAACAATCGCAGAAGCGTCGACTTTCCGGCTCCGTTGGCGCCGCACACACCAATCGATTCGCCCCGCTGAATCACGAAGCTGGCGTCGTGAAGAACCGTCTTGCGCAAATTGCGCGCGTGATAGGTCATGCCGACATTCGAGAAACGGATCATGTCACAGGCCCCATACAGAATAAGCGACGCTTCCATGCCCGATCTCTGATCATCTTGCAAGCATTGTCATTTCTGTATGTAGTATATGAAAAGTATAGAGTTACCGGAGAGGTGAATTGACTCAATCTCTCAGTAATATGGAGCGAATATCTCGCCTGTATGATCCGACTTATGTTTACCGTGTTGAAGATCTTAATGGAGGCGTGCCTGTCCAGGTTTGCATCGAAGGTCGGATGCTCAAGGACGGAGAGGGGACAGGCGTCACCAATTACGCCCGGACGCTGAACCAATGCTTGCACGAGGCGGGCGCTGAACCTTTGATCCTGGGTGATGGCGATAGCAATCGGCCACGTTCGCGCGCACTCCGGTGGCTCGCGGCAGCTCGGCGAGCGCCAAGAATGGCGCAAGCGCCCGACAACGCGCCCAATGTTCCAGCCGTTCCGGACCTTTTCCGCGAGGCTCAGGTTTTCTTCAATATACATGGCCGAACTTTGCCTGTGGCCTTCAAAAACCCACCGGTTGTGATGCATTGGACCTATCCAGTTCCTCTCCATGTCATCGGCGCGCGCAACCTCTATACAATTCATGATCTTATACCGCTCACGCATCCGGATTTGACGCCCATCCCGCAGGGGCGCCATGCGCGTATTCTCGATGCGATCCTTGAACGCGCCGATCTGCTCGTCACAGTGACGGAGGCGATGCGCTCCGAGATAGTCGAACAACTAGGCGTCTCATCCGATCGCGTCGTTAGCACGTGGCAAGCGGTCGATGCGCCGCTCCAGGCTGATCCGCCCTTGCCAAAAGGCATCAAAAGCGGACGCTATTTCCTTTTCTGTGGTAGGGTCGAGAGCCGAAAGAATTTGATAGCCCTTGCCGAGGCTCACGCCCTCAGCAAGTCATCGCTGCCTCTGTTGGTTGTCGGGCCTCGTGTTCCCGGCGAAGAAGCGCTTGAGGAGGCACTGAGGTCACATCCGACGGTTCGCCGGCTTGACTACCTGCCACGCCCTGACTTGCTTGGTTTGATCCGTCGGGCCCGGGCGCTGCTTTTCCCTACGCTCGCGGAGGGTTTTGGCCTTCCGATCGCAGAAGCAATGACATTGGGCTGCCCGGTCTTGACCAACTCGCGGGGAGCAACGGCCGAAGTCGCGGGCGGTGCAGCTCTGCTGGTAGAACCCGACCGAATACCCGCAATTTCAGCGGCGATAGTCAGGCTCGATCAGGACGACGCCCTATGCGCGCGCCTTCGGACGGAAGGCTTCGCACGCGCGCGCAACTTTACACCGGAGCGCTACGCGCGAAGGCTGCGGGCTCTATATGCGCGTGCCCTCGCGCAAAACGAAGAAGGCACATTAGTGTCATGAGCCTGCCGCCAGACCTTCGCATCGGAATCGATGGCTTCAACTTGGCATTGCCCCAAGGAACTGGTGTTGCAACCTATGCTCGAACGCTGGCCGAAGCCCTCCAGGGCATGGGTCGACGTATCGATCTCGTTTACGGGCTGGATGTCAGCCCCAAAAGTGCGTTGCACCAGCGAGAAACCCTCTTCTTCGCCGCGCTGGCCCAAGGCCGATCGGGCGAAGAACCGCCTGCAAAAATTACACCTTGGGGGCGCGTTCGTCGTCTCGCCATGGGACCTGGGGCACGTGATCTCGTCGAAGTGCCCGTATCGGGCCGGGTCGTGCGCGAAGGCGTCGGCGCTCGCGTTCCAGCTTTTGACCGTCTGTTCACACTCAATCGTCTTTTCTGGATCGGGCGCCGCTATCTGTTACGCTACGGACGATTGTTGCCAGTCCGGATGCCGGAACCACCCGCCATCATGCACTGGACCTACCCTGTACCAGTCCGGCTCGTTGGTGCGCGCAACATCTACACCATTCATGACCTTGTTCCGCTGAGGCTTCCTTACTTGAGCCTGGAGAACAAGGCCTATCATGAGCGGCTGCTGCAGGCCTGCGCAAGCGCCGCAGAACATATCCTGACCGTATCAGATGTGTCGCGTGGCGATATCATGGAGCAACTCGGCTTTGCATCCAACCATGTAACCACCATCCATCAGGCGGTGCCGGACATGCAAACGCCAGCGGGCGAACCTGAGGTCGAGGCGAGGCGCCTGCACGCTCTATTCGATCTCGAACCGCAGGGCTATTTCCTGTTCTACGGAGCCACTGAGCCCAAAAAAAATGTTGGCCGGCTGATCGAAGCCTATTTGGGCTCCGGCATAGATAGGCCGCTCATCATTGCAGGCCCCACCGCATGGCAGTCCGAAGGCGAACTGCGACTGCTTCAAGGCGCCCACGGCAAGACACTATCTCGTGCCAGCCAGATCCGCAGGATCGACTATCTGCCGGCAGATCATCTCGCTTTGCTGTTGCGCGGAGCACGGGGGTTGGTGTTCCCCTCGCTCTACGAGGGCTTTGGCTTGCCAACGATAGAGGCAATGCGCGCCGGGGTCCCGGTGATTGCGGGCGATGCCGGGGCCCTGCCTGAGATCACCGGCGGCGCTGCTCTGCTGGTTGATCCCTATGACGTAAGCGCAATCAGTGCTGCCATGGCGCGGCTGGATACCGACGCCGAATTGCGAGCACGACTTATCGCTGCCGGAAATGAGCGCGCCGAAAACTACGCGCTCGGACCCTATCAGTACGCTCTAAACCAGCTTCATTTGCAGTTGCTGGAAGGCGAGCACCGCACTCCCTTTGCCTTATCCGGAGCTCTGTAATGTCTCCCCGAAATTCCTTCGCCTTCCGGACGGGAATATGCTTGCTGCCCGCTTTGCTGGCTGGCTGCGCGTCGCTCCCAACCAGCGGGCCGACCGGTGTTGAGATCGTACGTGCACAGCGTGATCTCGGAAAATTCGAACTCGTTGAACTCGATGAGGCCGTCGTCGCGGAGTTGGAAGCAGCGCCGTCGAGCGGTCGAGGGCGCCTCTCCGTTCTGGCTCAACCTGGGGATGTCGATAGGATTGGTCCCGGCGACATTCTTCAGATATCGATTTTCGAAGTCGGCGCCGCGCTTTTCGGTGGCAGGGGTGCCACGCTTGATCCTGCCGCTCCGGCAACTGGCTCGGGGGAAACTCTGCCTCCCGTAGTCGTCGGGCGCGACGGCTCAATCACGCTCCCATGGGTCGGCCGCATTCAGGCAGCAGGATCGACCCCGGACGAACTTGGTATGACCCTTACCGGGCGCTACCGTGCAAACTCGGAAAACCCTCAGGTGATGGTCGCAATTCGAGAGAATGTGAACAATACGGTTGTGGTGCAAGGCGACGTGAAGAAGCCCGGACGGTTGCCTCTCACACTTGCGCGTGAACGCGTTCTGGACGCGATCGCTATCGCCGGTGGCCTTGCTAACCCCACTGCGGATTCCCTGGTAAACATCAGCCGTGGCGACCGCAGCGCAGAAGGGCCGCTGAGCGCGATCGAACCAGGATCGATCGACGATCTGCAACTCCTGCCACAAGATCGATTGTCAATCACATTTCGTCCTCGCACGTACACCCTGCTAGGCGCTGCGGGAAAGCCTGCGGAGGTGCCTTTCCAGAACATGCGCGTATCGCTTGCCGAGGCCTTGGGCCGAGGGGCAGGCCCCAATGAGAACCAGGCGGACCCGCGCGCGGTGTTCGTTTTTCGCTATGAGCCAGCTAATCTCGATGGCTCCCCGGCGGAGGGCGCCGTCCCGGTCGCCTATCGCGTGAATATGCGCGATCCAATGGCCTATTTTCTGACTCAGCGCTTCGAGATGCATCCGCGCGACGTGGTCTATGTCGGCAACGCGGGAGCCAACATCCCCACAAAGGCAATGCAAATCCTCAATCTCTTCTTCTCGCCCTTCTATACTGCAAAGGTCGTGACCCAATGAACATGGATCAAGGTGCGATCGAACCCTCGGGAACGCCTTCCCAGAACCTGCGGCGGCCGACACTTCTGGATGTGGCACGGGGCTATAGAATGTTTCTTGGACGGGAGCTTGAAGGCGCGGCCATCGCTGGTTTCCATATCTCGAAATCGCCTGACCTGTGGAACCTGATCGAAACGATTTGGTCATGTCAGGAAGCCCAGAACCGCCGCTTGGTGGCTTCGATGGAAACGGCCCAACGATATCAAGAGTCTGATATCCTCACCCTTGAAACCTCTCACGAACAACTTGATCAACTTTACCAAATCACACTGGAAGCATGGCGTATACGCGGACTTGGGTCTTACAGGGAGGAATTGCGTCGCAATACCGCCAGGTTTTCGGGCAGAAGCGGACGGTGGAACCGCGCCCACACCCTCGAAGCGGGGCGGTCTGAACTGCAGCACTTGACCAAAGCTCTCTCCCGCTTTGGTTGGGAAGCGGTGCAGGGCCTCACCATTACGGCGCTAGGCCCGGAAAGCTTTCGCCTATTGCAGGGAACGGAGGATATCGACGCCAGATTGATCGGCTTCGAGCTGCTTACCACGGACCTGGCAGGCGCCAACCAGACTCAGCTTGAGAGCGGCCATTCCTCAGCGAATTTCCATCCAATTGCCGACTTCCGCGAGCATGCCGATATCGCTGACTTGTTCTACTCGATCGGTGGGCTTCAATATGCGCCGCCGCCGGTTGCAATCGATATCGTGCGGCATGCTGTCAGTTGTCTTAAGCCTGGCGGAATTGCGGTCTTTCAGATTCCGACATTTTTGCATGATTACAGCTTTGACGCTGTCGAATATCTTGCGGGGAAGGGCCAAACACTCACAGGTGAACTGCACGCTGTGCCTCAGCATGCAGTTCTGAACCTGCTTGCAACCGAAGGCATGCAGGTCCTGGAGGTGGTGCCGGATGCAAGCATCGGCATACACGGCCTTTCCTACCTCTATTTTGCGCGCAAAAACTCCGATTTCGACGCAGGGCGAGCATCAGCCTCGGAGACGAGGCGACTGACAAATGAGAAGGATGATCACGTGGAACAGACTTTGACAAATGACGATCTTGAGCACTCTATTCAAAATCGACAGTGGTTTCATCGCATCGATCTTGGCAACGGCGTCATCACGCCGGGCATGGACGACACACCTTTCAAGCTGCCTGCGCTCGTGCTGCCGGATGATCTGTCCGGCAAAACAGTCCTCGATGTTGGCGCATGGGACGGATTCTTTTCCTTCGAGTGCGAGAGGCGTGGCGCGGCTCGCGTGGTCGCTAGTGACTCCTATTGTTGGGATGGCGAGGATATCCAGGATGGCGGCGGTTTCCGCCTGGCTCATGCCGCACTCAACTCCCGGGTTGAGCGTCTGAATGTCAGCGTAGAGCAGCTGGACTCGGCCATCCACGGTACGTTCGACTATGTGCTATTTCTAGGTGTGCTCTATCATGCGCGCGATCCCCTCGGCTATCTCGCAAAGATGCGGTCGTTATGCCGCGAGGTCACGGTTATCGAAACTTGGGTCGATGGACTTGATATCGATCGACCGGCGATGATCTTCTACCCCGGAGGCGCGCTTAACAACGATGCATCGAACTATTTCGGGCCGAACGAATCTGCGGTGATTGCTATGTGCAAGGAAGTCGGCTTCTCAGAAGTCGAGGTTGTAAACCGTCACTATTATCCCAACCGCATGGTTTTCCATGCACGCGTATGAGCGCCAATTCCCGCTTTGATCGAGGTATAAGGAGGGGCGCCTATAGCGTCCCCCTTTTCATTCAGGTCGCACAAATTCGTACACTGTTGCATAGTGTGAATTGACGCATGGGTGCTTCGCGAACCGAAAGCCTGCAGTCTCAAACAAACGTACCAGAAACTCCTCCTGAAAGCCTAGTTCCATCCAACCGCGGGCGTGGGTCACCGCAATATTTTCGCCATCTAAGCGGATGCCCCAAGGGTACGGCATGATATCAGGCGCGTTCGTGACAATGGGCTCGCCCGCGAGCAGAACCTTTCCGCCTGGTTTCAGAAGCTCCGCGAGACGATGGACCAATGACTGAAAATCAAGACAATGGTGGAAGCTCTCGTAAAAGAATACGAGGTCATAGGCGTGCGATTGACCTGCGGGATTATAGCCGAATGTCCCTATATAGGGAGTGAGATCGACCTTGTAGTGTTCCGACGAGGCCGCCACGGCATTGCAATAGTGCGCACTGATATCCACGGTCTCGACGCTAAAGCCTATTCGAGCGAAGGTGAGTGCGATCTGCCCAAATCCAGCACCATATTCCAGAATGCGTGGACGCTGACGGGCCGTGAGGCCGCTAATCTTGAGAATATGTCCCATCGCCATGAGATGGTCGCCGGCGACCATAGCATCATTTGCCGAATAGAGTCCTGGACGTCGTATCGGATCGAGCCTGGCAACCTCAGGCGTTTCCTCATCACGATCAGGTTGATAATCTGATCGCCCAGTAATGGCTCGCCAGAGGGCGAGCTGCTGATCGCGATAAGGGGTCCCGAGAGGATCGAGATCGTGCCGATACCATGCCGGCAGTTGGAAGCGAGCTTCCTTGATCTGCTGGCTCGACCCGGGATTATTGAGCTGGCGCCAAGCTTCACCAGCCTGCTCGATTTCGAAATGGCGGGGCGCTGCACTCATTTCGCACTCCATTTTTGGAGCACATCGGCTGAAACGCTCAAGGTTGCGTTTGGAAACTGGTGGTCATCGAACCAGAAGCGACCTTCACATACGAGCGCCACGCGGGCCTCAAAGCCGCGGGCAACAGCTTCTCGAGGTACTTCTAACCAAAAGGGCAGGGTCGCGTCGGCCTGGAGAGCGCCGCTGCCGAAAGAGAAGCGGGCACTGCGGGGTTGTGTAAGATCGTCACCGGGCGAGATGATTCTTGCACCGACTCGAATTAGGTCTCGCTCGAACCGTTCGATCGAGAATGCCTTTGGCGAGCTATTGCGGAGCGTACCGCGCAAAGCAAAACCTCCCTCTTCGGATGGCGACAGCGCTGGATCGAGTGCTATCTGATGCGCGAACGCTGAAAGCCATGACCGCTGTAGATGATGAGGTTTGGGAAGCGGCCGGCCATGGTCAATCGCCTCGATCATCCTCGAGAGATAATTGGTCTGCGCCAATGCTTGCTCAAGAGCGGAATATGGAATCCCCTCAATCCTATCGAGCCTGATCCCGACTGCGGGCCGCAAACTTCGAGCGAGTGCGATGTCGGTGTCAACCGTGTCCGAAGAACTCGTTATATGGACAGTAAGCGCGGAGGAGGTGAGGTGAGGGGGCGGTGGGGAGGAGGCAATGTCGTAAGCCATTGCGACGGCTGCGGCATCCAATGGTCCGGCACCTGGTGCCGCCGACGGCGCCCATGTTATCACGCGTTCAGCGCGCAAAACGCTGCCGAAAAACAACGCGGCTCTCGCACCTGCACCAATCCCGAAGCAAAAGATGCGATGCCCGTTGCGTACCCGTTCGATGAGCCGGGCGCGCGCAATTGGCAGTTCGGATGAGAGCCATTCGTCAGCGATCAAAAGGCGGTTGCCCAGCGATTGTTCCAGGCTCGAAAAAACGGCCAGCGCCGGACGTCCCAGCGGATCCACATCAGGAAATCCAAGCCACAATGGACTATGTCCGTCTTGCCTATCGATCTGGACAGGTCGTGCCGGCTGACTCCCGGCTTTCATGCTTTTTTGCCGATCAGGATAACGCCATAATGGCCACCATGATTGGTGTGCTGAACCGTCAAGCGGTGGATCCCCGCCTTGTTCAGAATGACCATCACCTGGCCCAGATCGTAATCGTACATTGTCATTCCGCCAACTGGCGGAGTGAATACCAGCGGCCTATAGAACTCTCCATCCCACCGCAGGACCTCAGCGCCATCTTCCTGGGGCCGGCAAATACCCATTTCACGGCCAATCGTGACGTGCAAGGTTATGGCACCTCCGCTGCTCAGCTTCGCCACCAGGTCCGCGATAATCTTAGTGCCCCGGCTGGGATGAATGTGCTGGAACACGATTAGTGAATTGATCCAGTCGACCTCGACGTCCGGCACCTGGTCCGTGTAGATGGTGTTCTGAGAAGCGTTCTTCCGTGCGATCTCCAGCATACCCGGCGCCACGTCGACGCCGTAGACCTTCTCGGCGACCGTTGCCATCATGCGGGTAAGGCGGCCAACCCCGCATCCGAAATCGAGCGCGTTCCTGGGTTTGAATGCACCATATTGTGTTTGAAGTATCTCAAGCTGCCATTGAAGATCCCGGCGACCACTTTCCCAAAAGCGTTCCAAGGCTTCGTCGTTGATGTTGCCGCGTAGATAGGCCGGGTCGGTGAGGACGCCGAAATAAGGCTCCGTGGCCGCAATTTCTGCCCAATCTGAGTCGGTGTCTTTCATGTCATTTTCTCTCGCCAACGATATTGTGCCGTACCCCATGCAGAACAGCGGAGGATTCTGAACAGCACGATGCGATGGGTCGGCGGATATCCGCCGCCATCAAGATAGCTTCATTCGGTCCAGGCATAAAAATCTACCTTCTCGGACTTAAGCTTGTCCGGCAGGCATGCGAGTGCCGTGATGTCTTGCCCGCAGTCGATCGGTGGTTCACTATCAGGGATCGCAACGAAGCTTGAATATCCGAGCTGACGAAGTCCGAGCAGGTAGTCGGAAGGAGCAATGTTCGAATGTTTCGTCAGCAATTTCGGCGCATATGCCGCCAGCAGATGTGGCCGGCATCTCGATAGAGTCTTCGAGGCACCATGAAGAGCTCGGTGGTCGAACCCGTCTAGGTCGATCTTGATAACATCGACGCGCTTGTCGATCGGGATGAGTGAATCGATCGTGCGTGCATAGACAACCATGCTATTGTCACCGGATGTCAGATCGGAGTGCACCACATCGCGAGATGTTGACGCGCTATCTTCGTCGATGAGCGTGAGGAACCCGTCTCCATCGGCTGCTCCAAACGGTAAAGCGTCGACATTATTAGGCGTGTGCGTCAGAATGTTCGCCAAAAGTGAACGCAACGAGCCGGGATGTGGTTCAAGAGCCACGACGCGCCCGGCAGGCCCAACCTTGCGTGCCGCGCGCACGGCAAATTGGCCTGCGCCGGCGCCCACGTCCAGAACGTACATCGCTGGCTGCAGGATGCTGGAAACGACGCCGGTCAGGTGGGGCTTGTAATACCCTGTTGCTCGCATTGTCGCGTCCGCAATCGTCCGCGGTGCGGGAAGATGCAGTTCGATCCCGTTGATTGCCATCAGCAGCGGTCCCGGCGGGGCCGGAGGGCTATAAAGCGCCAGAAATTCGTGGCCGAGCACGAAGCGCTCGACGAGTTGATGGATCGAAATGCCATCCCGGAGCGCATCGAGATGATGCGGTGTTCCGATAGGATCAGGGACCCGGTTCAAGAGAAGCCGATAGCAGTTCCAGACATCGGCCAGTGTCGCAAGGGTTGCTGGGTTAATCTCGCCAGCGTCGTCGGCAACGGTTTCACGCCACATTTTAGTTAGACGAAGCATCCGGTCTTCATCTTCGGACAGGCTCACCAGCCCAGCCTCGCTGACTTTTTCCAGGCTAAGGTCAGGCATGGCGTTGCCCGCTTTGCGCTTCACGATGCCGCCGGTCCGAATCCACTGCAGCTCCGCGGCTCACCTCCAGTTCGCGGTTCATGCCTCGCATGGGGCGACCGCTGCGTTGCCTATCCGCTCACGATTATAGGCCAGATCATCTAGATTCCCGAGCGCTAGCGCCTCCAGGAACTGAGAACGTGCCTTTGCATCATCCGCGTGACATAAATAAAAACCAGCCACACCGACCGAGACAATCCTCGGATCTAGCCCGCCGGTGACCGTGGCCAGATCCAACGTCGCTTCGCCTTCAACAGTGACATTCAGGCATCGATCGAGTGGAACTAAGTCGATCGTAAGCGATACCCATTTGAAAGCACCTGGATCGATGACACCTTGCTCTGTTTTTCCGCCGGTCACCGAGGCTTGCCACTCGCAGCTCCCAGTCGGCAATCCATGCAGCCTCAGGTAGAGGCGGAGAGGGCCTTCGACGTTCTCCGGGATCCCTATGTTTAATGCACCGCCTCGCGCTTTCGTCCAACATCCCCAGTTATCGGGCCCCCACCAACCGGAACCTGATCGGAAGATCTCGGCAGAACGCATGCCCGGCCAAATCCTTGTTTCAAAGTTTCTTACGATCGGATGGTGGGCACCGAGTATTGCGACCGGCGCACAACACACTGCGTTTTCGCCCGGGTGCAGAGCGATAGCCCGTTCGGTGATGGAATTCGCGATGTCTGCGGCAATGTCCCCCCACCTCCGCGGAAGAAAGTCCTTGCGGATCAATGCTTCCTTATCGGTCCGGAAGCTGCCGTCGAAGATCAGCTGCTCCAGCGCTTTTGTGAGGCGCGGGGTAGATCCCGCTTCGAAATAGTGAGCGAAGGCACCGCCCGCTTCCGGAAGAGAAGACGCATCGGAAAGCAGAGGCACCTTCCCCTGGCACAAGGATTCCGTGACCGGCAAGCCCCAACCTTCGTAGTTGCTTGGATAAAGGGTAAAGAGGCAGGCACGATATAAAAGGTCGAGCTCGGCATCCGACAAGCCTGATAACATAACAACCTTGTCACGCAGCCCATCGTGTGAAGCGAGGCGCGCATAGACCGCATCGTTGAGCCAACCTTTGTTACCGACACAAACGAGCTTGGGCACTGATCGCGGCCTGTGACTGCGAAGCAGACTGATCCAAGCATCAAACGCGCCGATATGATTTTTTCGGGATTCTATCGTCGAGACGAACAGAACGAACTCCGACCGCCCTAGGCCCCACTTGGATAATTCTCGATCGGACAGGGATGTAGTGGTCGGTTTGCGAAAGTCGGCATCTAGGCGGACTACGACGATATTTCGTTCATCTACAACATGTTCGAGCAGCGCGGCCACTCGCAAAAGGTCTCGCTTCGTCGCCTCGGAGTTCACCAGGAAGAAATCTGCATGGTCGAACGCACCGAGTGCCCAACTGATAAAGTCCTGTGTTAGCTCCCGTGTGCAATGCTCGCTTGCCATGACCGGGATAAGGTCGTGGACGAAGGGCACATACCGAATGCCATATGCGGTCTTGGCCTGCCGTACATAGAGAAAATAGTTCTGCAACCACCAGGATGTGCCAAGGTTGACAAGGAATGCGCCGCGCGGAAAAGCCATTGCATCAGAAACGGTCATCGCAAGGCGTAGCTTCGTAAGGAAGGCCAGCCATTCGGGTGCTTTGAGATCGCCGCTCGTCAAGCTGAGTCGGCAGCCTAACTGGAACATGGCGGGTGAGATTTCTACCCACTCATCTCGATGTTCGAGGAAAGCGCAAATCTTCACTGTTCGTCGCTCTTGGCGGAGCGCAGCTGAAATCACCTCGATTTGCACGCGCTGGATGCCGGTCGGCAACCGGGCATTGTTAAAATATGAGATGAGATCGGAAATGTCGAAAACGATGGCGGTTGCTGTGTCTTCTCCATTCCCGCTCTCGGTCGCGTCGTCCGTCTGCGGCCTCAGAGTTTCAAGCAATTCTCGCGTGTCTTCGAAGCGAATAGCGTCTTCCTCTGCGCCATTCTCGCGCAGTACCATGGCTAACGTATCAATTGCCGAACGCACCCGGGCAGCGGCGGGCGTGATTGGATCAACGATCTCTAGGATATCGTCTGCTGTGGTCTCGGTGATCGCCATGATGTCCTCTGGGGTGATTTCGATGCCGCAGGCCATGAGCCGGTGAAGCTCGGCCAAGGCATCGCCATTTGTGGGATCGGCACGAGCTGCGGCAAGATAGCTTTGAGCGGCTTTGCTGAGCTGGCCACGAACCTTGTAAAGGTGCCCGAGGTGCAGATGGGGATCGCTGACAGATCCCCGTTTGAGCGCTTCGTTATAGGCGCTTTCAGCTGTAACGAATTCATCGGCCTCGCGCAGCATGTGGCCATATTGCACCCAGACATGAGACAAGGATGGATCCTGATCGAGCGCATCACGGAACAATCCCGCGGCCCTGAGGAAGTCGCGAGCATCGCGAGCACTGTTTGCGGCTTGGAGCACCTTGTGGACGCGCGGTGTCACCGCGACGCCGGCTGATTTTCGATATTTGAGGAGTTGCGTTAGCATGGAGAATACCCGTTACTCGGCATGTTCGCGGAAACCGGAGAGGATCAGCCATCCAATCGCATAGGCGAAAAGGAGGCCGAAAAAGACGATGGCGATGATCGTGAGGCGCTCGGGATAGAGAGACTTGCCTGGCAGATTAGGTTTGACGACCGGGATGATGAAGAGCTGTTGCTTGACGAGTTGCTCTCGCGCCGATTGAAAGCTCGCCTGGGCTGCCTCAAAACGCTTCGCAGCGAGTTGCTGGCGCACCTGAAGTTGCTCATACTCACCCAGTCCCGCAGCGACCGAACCCTCGGAGCCAGCGAGCCTGCCTTTTACAGCTGCAACTTGTCGTTCAAGCGCCGTGACCCTTCGTACTGTGGCGGAATATTGCGGCGCGCTCGAAGGAAGCACTGCGGCCATGGCGTCGAGCTGCGCACGGGCTTGCGCCGCACGCTCCTGAAGCGACGTCGCAAGTTGGATTTCGGCGCTGCTGGTTCGCTCTGGATCGGCGTCCCTGCGGGCTTGACGGAATTCCGTCATCTGCCGGTCGGCCTCGTCGATCGCCCCTTCGGCTTCACGGACTTGCCGGCTTGCAGCCGTCAATCCGGCCTCGAACATGCGCTGGTTCAGCAGATTGACGCGCTGTTCCCCAAGCTTGAGCAAATCATCCGCAAGTGCTTTCGCATCGTTCCGTTGGAAGCCTCGCACGGAGAGGAGCGTGATACCTGTTTCGGAAGATGTCGTGACATTCACTTTGCCGCGATAATATTTGAGCAGTGTTTCAGGCTCGGGATCGGCGAACCAGAGACGCGTTACCGGATCAGAATCGGTATGACGGAACATTGCAACCAGACGATCGCGGCCGAGTGCGCTGACCGCATCGTGCGACAGCAGATAGGCATCGACACTGTGAACATCTGCTGGCGTGCTACCCGCGCCGATACCAAGCATCTGCCCGAGACTGTTTACGGAATTGTTCTGCTGCGGTGTGCGCACAATGAACTGAGCGCTGGACTCATACTGGTCAGCGGCAACTAGATACTCGAAACCTGCAACCACCAGCGTGGGTAGCAGAACGACGAGCAGGAAGGGGTGTACGAACCGCCTCCATCCTTTCTGAGGTGGCGGTTCATCGTAATCGAAGACACCATTGTCATCAGCAGCCTCCCCAAAAAGTTGTTCGCGGTCCTCGGTAGGCGGGAAAGAGGAAAGCAGCAGAGGTCTCAAGGCCTCAGAACGGGCCTGAGAGTCTTCTTCTCGGTCTGGAGACGGTGCAATTGGTGCGGGCGATGATTGGTTTTTCATATGCATCAACTCAAGTGGAGGTGACGTCGGAGAACGCGCAGGAGAAGGCACCCAAACACCGTCAAGGCCATGCACCAGCCAATGATGTAGAGTGGATCGAAATAGGGGCTGTCGTAGCTCTTGAAGACGCCGCTATGGACCATCTCAAAGATCTGGTTGAGCGGTGACCAACTCAGCCATTCGCGGTAGGGCAGAGGAATCCACTCAAGAAGGAAGAAGGCGCCGGACAAAGGCATTGCGATGTATGTCGCCGGATGAACGAACTTGCTGAAGGCTTTGCTGATATGAACGCCGGCAGCAATTCCCATCGAGAGAGCGAATGCGAACCAGGCAAGCAACACAATTGCTGCCATCAGCCGAAGAGGGCGCCCCACTGGTTCTGCCAGGCCAGTCGCGACGGCGAGGCTGAAAAGTATCGCGAGCGCGCCGGACGTTGCGATCAGTTCCAGCAAGGCACGAGAGAAAAGCAAGTCGAAGATAGTGACCATGCGATGAAAGAGCAAAGGTCTGTTCGCTTCGAGGGCAGATTCCGACCGGGTTACGATCGACCGAAAGATCATGAACACAGTATAGCCAGTGAGCGCGAAAGGAATGATGCGAATGTCCGAGCCAGGATGTCCTTTGCCGCTGCTTGCATGTAGGAACGCGACCGCAACTGCGAGCAGGAGTGGCTCAAGAAACATCCACATCGAACCAATGTTGTCGCGACCATAGCGTGTGTGGAGTTCTCGAATGAGAAGCGCCCCGATCACGTGGCGTTGCACGTCAAGTCCGTCCAGCGTCTTGGAGCGGAATCGAGGCTTTGGTCTCGCATTCAGCATGCCACCACCTCGTCGGCGAGATCCAGCACAGCGTCGATATGACATGTCCAAGACGTGGGCGACCAAGTCGCGATCCGTGCCATCTGGGTTAGTCTGCGCGTGCTCGCCAAATCGGCATACGCAAGCACCGCTTGACGCCACGCCGCGCCATCGAGAGGGTCAAGGTAGTCGGGCACATCGCCGCCGGCTTCACGATGGGAGGCTAGATCGCTGGCGATCACCGGGACACCTGTTGCCAATGCCTCTGCTATGGGCAGCCCAAACCCCTCGGCGAAAGAGGGCATCAAGAGCGCTCGAGCTCCAGCGAGGACGCTGCGCAGTTCCTGGTCGGGAAGTCGGTCGAGCTCTCGGACGACGCCGTTCAGCACAGTGCAGCGCTCAAGCAAATCCAGGACGTTTTCATTTTCCCAGCCCCGGCGCCCGACAATCAGAAGGTGCGGTGTCTGCGCTGGTCCGAGGCGTTCACACAAGTCGCGCCACACCAGGAGCAGGAGGAGGTGGTTCTTGCGTGGCTCAATTGTGCCGAGGATTACAAAATACGGTCGCGGCGGCAGCCACGGCGACACCGCCGGTGACGGCACGTCGATCCCGAGTGGTGCTACCCGAACCGGCTTGCCCCCAATTCCCATGCCTTCGTGCCGCAGGCAGGCATGCAATGTCGCTTGGGAGTTAACGAGAATGCCATGGGCTTCGCTTGCGATCGTTTGAAGGCGAAGCTGATGGCGAGCACTTCCTCCCGGCCGTGCATATTCGGGATGGCTCACGGGTATGAGGTCATGGACGAGGCAAATATACCGAGCCTGCTCCTTACGAACCTTGGCTGCGATCGTACCTTGCCGGTCGAGATGATTGGGGGAGGGCTGGATCAACACGCGAGGCTTCGTTTTTGCAGGAACGGACCTTGGCCTCAGGCGCCAGAGCCAGCGCATCGCGTGGCGGTAACGCACTGCAGGATCCTCGTAGACGCCACCAAATTCCCAGCGCTTGAGCGTGTGGTCGATGAAGGCCCGAACATCTGCATCGCGTAGCCGGCCGTAGACACCGCATGGGTGAATGGCGGAGAAACGCAATCGGTCGCCTGCACGATCCATGAGATTGCGTGCATATGCCATTTCGACCCGATCGACACCGGTTGGGGCAGGGTGCAACACGCGAGCTATCAGGCGCGATAAGTCAAGAACCAGCTCGGGGCGGGCTCTCTGCAACGCAAGGTTTTGGATTGGGCATCCACCACCGCCGTCCAGTATTTCATTGAACATCTTCATGCCGCCACCTTCGCGTAAGGTGCGGCCCTCAGGGTTCTCCCCTGTATCCCACCAAGGCGCGTGATGGCCTCCGGGAGCAGCAAGGCGCGGGCTCTTGCGCTGCTGAAGCCCCCATATAGCAGGCATCGCGCGACAACGACCCGGCGAAAGGCTTCATAGACATCCGGGGAGGGAGCGGTCGGCCTCACCCAGAACGCATCAAGCGAGTGCTGATGGGTTATACCGGGCAGATCATAGATGGCCTTACCAAGCACGATGACCGGTATTCCGGACGCAAGAGCCAATGTGCCTGTCGTGCTGTTGACCGTCACTACACCGGAAGCCCGATCGACAATCGTGTAGAGATCGCCATCTGCGATGAAGAGTACCCGATCGGCGACTCCATGCGCCCGCGCCAAATCGACAACGATATTGCGCCAAGCATGAAGGCCGTTGTCGATCGGATGTTCCTTCACAAGCAGGACGATGTCCTTGGCTGCATGTGCCGCGAAAGATCTGACGATAGCTTCGAGCGCAACCGCCATCCCCGAAAACGGGGAATGGATGCGAATCTGATGGTCGGAGTCCAGTTGAAGAGGCAGAAGAAAATAGCGGCGTGAGCCGAGTTCAGCCAAAGATTTTGCCGAGCGCCGAAGAGCTATCGGCCGCGCCATGATGCGTGCAATCCAACCGCGCAGTTCTGATAGGATCGGATAAGGCCGGTGCGACACGTAGTTCGGGAAACGAGGCGCCAGCAGAAGGGTAGCGAGGCAATAGGCCATGGCTTCGGTTGCGCGCTGTCGAAAATTTGGTGCAACATGATTGTGAGTGGGGACAGGGGGTAACTGCCTCGCCAGGCAGATATAAGCGTCCGGGTCGCGTGGTAGGCTAGAATTGCCATTCACGCCGTCCCGTTCGAGCGTAACCCAATCCGGACGGATATACCCTTCCTCAAAGACATGAACCGCGACCTCGCGGTTCATGGCGCAAACTCGCGCGCTGAGATGATATTGGCGGCAGTCCCCAAACAGAATGACGTCCGTCACTTGATGGCGCTCGATCACCTCGTGAAGGTAGCCTGACCAGTCATCCAGCGTGCCTCGGAAACTGTCTGATGGTCCTCGCCAATCGAACCAGTCGCCACCGTTCAGGTTGATGCGGTGGCAATGGTGTCCACGCGCGCGCAAACCAGACGCGAGTTGCCTGAAGAACGGGCCAGGCGGCCCCTGAAGGAAAAGGAAAGACCGTTGCGTCATTGGAGCATGGCCTGCTTGCGTCGAACGAGGTTCAATCGGCCCTGAATCGAACGAAACACCTGAAGGAAGCCGGGTTTGGGCATCGAGCCGACCGAAAAGCGCTGGGAGAGAACTTCGGGCGGGCATGGCAAGCCGGTCACTGGATCAAAATATCGCGGGTAAAGAATGAGGGTCGCGGCAACGAGCTGCTCGAGTGTCAGAACACGGTTGCGGCGGGCGATGGGTTCAGCAAGATCGCGTGTGAGGCCCCACCCGGCGTAAAAGGGCTGCCCGTGTGTGATCACCTCGCGACCGCGGAGCAAAGCTTCAAAGCCTGTCAGTGACGTCAGGACATGAACGGCGTCCACGTTGTTGAGCAAATCATCGATCGACGCGTCCGGCAGGACGAGGTCGACATAGCGCGCGGCCTCACTCACGGGAACGTGCCCTGGGCGTAGGCCAGCAACCACATCAGGGTGCGGTTTGAAGATGATGTAGGCGTCAGTTTCGATCTCGCGAACACGTCGCAACAAGTCGAGCGAATTCGTGACATCCGCGCGGCCCAGCCGAACACTTCGATCGTCGGCCACTTGCCCGGCAACGAGCACTTTGCGCCTCCTGTCAGACAGGCTGAGCAAGGTGCCACGCTCGCTACCATATTTTGTAATTCCATGGCGCGAGAGAAATTGGATGAGGTTTGCCGCGCGACGGCACAAATCCGCTCCGAGCTCGGCGCTGGAAAGGAGGGTTTCGAGGTCGCTCGTCTCACGAGGATCGTAGTAGATACCCGACCAATCGACCACGATGGAACAAGGAGGAACCAACCGTGAGCCAAGTCCGGCGGAACGGATAAAACCGTCTTCGATCTGGACGATCAGGCCATCGTCGGCGCGAACCCGGTCGCGGTCCGCTGGAGAAACACGGGACGGCCAGACGGCGACATTTTTTCCAGGCGGGGAGGGTCCTTCCGGAGGTGTCTTTGTAAATGTCGGCGCCTTGCCGGACCAAAGATGTGTAGCCAGGGCAGAGCGCTTCCAAGCCGCAATGCCGCACACTACGGCAATCTCACGATTTCGATCGATCGTGCGCCGCCACTCTGCGAGAATGTCTATCCACGCAGCAATCGAGATCGGCTGCCCATTCCACGGATCGAAATAGTCGAACGCAACAAGGCGATGGAGGAGGTTGCCCAACAGATTGTCGCGCGGGTATGGCCGACGGTCTCCTGGGCGCAGCACTGCGCATCCAGCGGCGGCGGCAAGCAACGCCATCTCGGTGCCGCTGGCGGCAATGATTGGCTGGCTCTCTTCAATCATTGGCCATGGATCGAAGGTGAGAGAGGGCCGTTCCATTGCGACTGACGGCCGTGGATTGGTTGGCCGTGATGGGGACGGCTGCCAGAAATCTCCACCCACCCGCGCCTTGGCAATTTGTGCGGAAATCTCATTAATATCGATGGTATGTGAATATGATGCGGTCAGTTGGCCGGGCTTCCGCAGTGCCGGCCGTCCAACTGGCTTGGAGCCAGGGAAAGGAGGTGCGCGCAGCACCGGCCGGCGACTGGCTAACATGCCGCCCCATCTTCGGTTTTGCCCGAAACCCGCAATGCGCTCGCTGATCAGAATTGCACTGTCCACCCTGCCTGATGCGCACTCCCGAATGCGCTGGGCGGAGTATCGTCGAAAATGGGTGCCGGTTAAATTGCGGGAGTCCACAATAGTTAGTGCGCGATTGCCCCGTTAGGAACGCTGCCAACAGCCAGTGGATCTTCGCTGACTGCGCAGAGCGAATCGAGAGACCAGCCATGGCCGCACCCGAAACGAGCCCCCAGCCGACCCAGCCGCTGTTCTACCGTTCCCTGCGGCCGCTTGACGTGACCCTCCATTCGGGGTTGCGGCTCAAGGAAGGTGACTATTCCTTCACCGCTGAAACACCCTCTATTCCCATTGTGGTCAGCGAGTTCGGGCGAGCGGCGCGGCACTATCCCATAGTCTTCGCCAGCGCCGATGGCACCCCACACGCAATTCTAGGGCTCGATGGTCGCAACGCATTCCTTAACGAAGGGAATTGGGCGGAAGGAATCTATATTCCCGCCTACGCACGCCGATATCCGTTCGGTTTCCTTCGGATTGAAGAGACTGACCGTTACATCCTGGGTATCGATTTTGAATGTGACGGTCTCGTCGAAGACGAAGGTCAGCCCCTTTTCGAAAATGGTCGGCCGGCGATGATGACGGAGCGTGCGCTGGCCTTCTGCGAGGCATTCCGCGGCGAAGTCGAAGCCACCGTGGCGTTCATGCGAGCGCTCGATGGCCGTGATTTGCTCGTAGAGCGGCAGGTCGGGATTGTTCTGCCCGATGGGCGTAATATTGCGCGTGACGGCTTCAAGGTGGTGGACGCTGAGCGCTTTTCAGCGCTCGATGGGCCAACGTTGGCAGAGTGGAATGCTCGTGGGTGGTTGGGGCTCATCACCCTGCATCTTACTTCGATCGACCTATTCCCTGAGCTTTTGTCGCGCAAAACTCCAGAACCAAAAGAGGGGGCGCCGGCGGTCGTTGGCGATGCCCTTCAAATTCATGAGAAGGACTGACAATGTCTCGGTTTTCCACGATTCTCGCTTTCCTTGCCGCCGGTGCGGCTCCTGTATCTCTCGCGGCGCAAACACCGACGCCTGCGCAAGGCCTCGGTGGACCTGTGATCCCCGGCATTTGTCTCTTGTCACGCGAAGCGATCTTCGCGAACGCGGCTGTGGCGAAAGCGGCCACCACGCGCTTGGCCGAATTGACACGAACGGCACAGGCCGAAATCGACCAGCAACGCACCCCATTGGAGGCCGAGGTAAAATCGCTGGAAGGTCAGCCGGACAACGCGCAGACCAAACAAAAGCGTGACGGACTCGCTACCCGCTGGACGGCTCTTCAGCGCAAGGCGGCCCACAACAGCCGTGAAATTGACGCAACGCGGGCCAAGGCCATGGAACGCATTTCAACCGAGGTGCAGCCGGTCATCGCGCAAGCCTATACGAGTAGGAAATGCGGGCTGCTGCTCGATCGGAACGCATCGCTGGGCGGCAATTTTGCTAACGACCTTACTGCCGATGTCGTGAAGGGGCTTGATGCAAAGCTTCAAAGCTTCAATTTCGATCGTGAGCGGTTGCCCGAACAACAGCAGCCATAGGATGCTGTCTTGCATTCCCGCACAGTCGATCGCCGGTGGTGATGACAGCTCTCGCATATGAGACGGCGGCTACACGAATTCGTGGCTACCGTCGTCCGCGGAGGGCGTATCCCTCAGAATGATGGTGTCGACGGTTATTTAAGTGCGCTTATCTTAGTTGAGACGCTATTTAAGCCAATGGCTCATTGCTTAAATAAGGCTGCTCCCGCATAGTGGGGCATGTCCGAATCAGCATCCAATATCCGGCTAGGCCGCTTTGTCGAGACCCCCGTTGCGGGCGAGATCGTGCGCGGCTTCGTACCACCCCCGCTACCGCCGCAGCCGCCGATTGATGTGCTGGCCCTTCTGGAGCGGCTAAGTCTGGCGGAACGTGCCTTGGGGCGCCTGGACGGCATCACTATGCTGCTGCCGCGCCAAGAACTGTTCCTCTATATGTACGTGCGGAAGGAAGCCGTCCTTTCATCCCAGATAGAGGGCACACAATCGACTCTTTCGGACCTGCTCCGCTTCGAAACCGAGGCGCAGGCTGGCCAGCCGATCGACGACATTCGTGAAGTGTCGAACTATGTCGATGCGATGATGTATGGGCTGGAGCGTCTCGAAAACCTGCCGCTGTCACTACGTCTGATCCGCGAGATGCATGAGCGACTGTTGCAAAGCGGGCGCGGCGGCACGAAAAATCCCGGCGAGTTTCGGCGGTCTCAGAACTGGATCGGTGGTTCACGTCCACGCAACGCACTATTCGTGCCGCCACCGCCGACAGAGATGGATGCATGTCTCGATGCGCTTGAGCGCTTCATGCACGAGGACGGTTCGCGTCTGCCCGCCCTGATCAAGGCCGGGCTGCTGCACGTCCAATTCGAGACCATCCACCCGTTCCTTGATGGCAATGGCAGGATCGGTCGCTTGTTGGTGACGCTGTACCTCTGCGTCAACGGTGTGCTGCGCAAGCCGCTGCTCTATCTGAGCCTCTACCTTAAAACGCATCGCGCCGACTATTACCGCCTGCTTCAGGAAGTGCGCGAGCACGGGGCATGGGAAGCCTGGCTCGACTTCTTTCTCACCGGCGTTGCGGATACGGCTAATCAGGCGTTCGATGCAGCCACGCGGATCGTCGATCTGTTCAAGGAAGACCGCGAGCGGATTACGACAGACAGTGACCGGGCAGGCTCCGCGCTGCGTATCCACGATCTGTTTCAGCAAAACCCGTTCCTGACGGCCAATCAGCTTGTTCAAAAAACAGGTCTCTCAGCGCCCACGGTCAATGCTGCGCTCGTCGATCTGGAGCGATTTGGTATCGTCGAGGAAATCACAGGGCGCAAACGAGGGCGCGTGTTCAGCTACCGACGATATCTCGCCATCTTGAGCGAGGGGACCGACCCGCTCCCCACGGCCGCCTAAACATATGGCCTGCTGAGCAGATGGCCGTATCAACAGTGTAGATACATCTATGCTGCACGGTCGATGGGTTCCTTCCGGACAACAGGCAATACTGACAGCGCGAGAAAGGCGAAGCGCTTCAATCGCTCCTGCGTTTCCGGGGCCTTTGGGGCGTCTGCAAGACGCCGAGACATACGTTCGAACAAGGCAACAGCTCATGCAGGGCCATGATTCGGTCAACTGGAGTGAGCAAGACTTAACCCAGGCTGCTCTCAGTCGAATTGATCCAGCGACAAAAATGGACATAGCGCTTCGACCACGCACACTAGGTCAGCGCGGATTGGTCGAGTGAATCGCCTTGAATGGGGGCGGTCATGCATGTCCATCCATAATGGATGATTAAACTGAAATTCATGCTCTCCGGTCAGCACTCCTCTACGCGATCACGATAATATTGTTGAGAATATTCTCAACTTCGAGACGTTTATGCTCCAATTTCGTGTCGGTATACTTGAATTGATCGCAACCAACGCTCCCCTCTCAATGATCCTTGAGCAGATTTGTGAAGCACCATCCCAGCGATTCCCGAACATGATTTGTACTGTGCTTGGTGTGGACCCGCAGGGCCAATTGCGTCCTCTTGCGACCTCTGCTTCTTCAGACAACTCTGGGGCGCTTCAGAGCGGAGTTCAGATGAGGGAGCAGGCCGAGCCGCGCGGAGCCGCTGTGGTTATGCACAAAATCGACCTCGCGCCCGAAAGCGCAACCGATTCCCGCGAGTATCATGTGCGCAACCTATCGCCGTCCATGGAGCTACGGTCGCATTTATCGGTGCCCGTCCATGATAGCGCCGGTCTCCTGAAAGGGGCCTTTAGGGTATATTTGCGCGAAAGCCGGGAACTAACCCCAGACGAGCAACTCATGGCTGAAACATGCGCGCGCCTTAGTGGCATCGCCATTGAGCGGAATGATTGCCAGTTCGAACGGGAGCAGAAAGCGAACATCGACGCGCTTACTGGCCTTCCAAATCAGGGGAGATTCAAACAGGCGGTGTCCCAGCTGTCCTGCAAGCAGCCGACGAGCTGGGCTTTGCTGCTTCTCGACCTCGACAACCTCAAGACAACGAACGATACGTTCGGCCATCATGCTGGCGACCTTCTGATACAAAAGGTGGCTTCTCGCCTTTCCAAAGCCGTCGAACCAGACCCTGCATTCCGCATCGGCGGAGATGAATTCGCTGTGCTGCTTCAGAAATCACCGGAGGCCGCGTACAATCTTGAACACATCGCAGAGCACATTCGCGCTGCAATCGAACATCCGATCGATTGCGATGGCCATGTGATGGTGCCTCGAGCGACGATGGGCGGTGCATCGCCATTAGCAGCCGACGAAACAGCCGATCAGGTGCAGCGTCACGCCGACCTGGCGCTTTATCACGCAAAGGATATCGGGCGCGGAGGCTTCGTCCGATACAGTCCGGATATTGGAAGTCGAATTTTCGACAGACTTTCCACGATCAGTATGGTTGCGGCGGCTCTGCGTGAGCATCGCATCGATGCATATTATCAACCTCTGGTTTGTCTCGACACGGCCAAGATTGTTGGGGTGGAGGCGCTCTGCCGATTGAAGACAGTAGATGGCGACGTGATTCCAGCCGCATCGTTTGATGACGCTTTCACAGATGCGCGTATCGCTTCAGATATCACGCGCCGGATGCTGTCGATCGTTGCTGCCGATGTTCGGCGTTGGATTGATCTCGGTATCCCGTTCCAACACGTTGGGCTCAACATCTCTGCGGCAGATCTGCTTGGCAGTGCGCTTGCTCGGGACATTGAATCGGCGTGCGCGACAGAAAATCTTCCTCTTGAGTACGTGATCCTCGAACTCCGCGAAAGGGCATCGCTTGGCGAGCGCAATCAGATTCTGGCGGATGCGACCGTCAAGTTGAGAGAATTGGGGGTGCGGTTGGCTTTGGACGACTTTGGTTCTGACTATGCCTCGCTGACCCACCTGCTTTCATTTCCCGTCGATGCCCTCAAAATTGATCACCCGATCACATCGAGGGTTGAATCCTCGGAGGCCTGTCGTGCCATTGTTCGATCCGTCGTGGATATCGGCAGGACATTGGGCATGAAGGTCATTGCCGCGCGTATTGAGACCCTTGAACAGGCAGCAAGTTTGCGGGGTTTGGGCTGTGAGATCGGACAGGGCCATCATTTTTTCGGCGCATTGGATCGCAGCGAGATCACTCGCCAGCTTCTATTGCGTCATATCCGAAGAGATGAAGTCGAGGCGGCTGTGGTGTCGGAATTAGCTCAGATGCTGCGAAATGGCTGATGACGCGCTATCGAGCTAAGCACGCACAAGGACTCAAGTCCCAGAGATATTCCGTAGCCGACTTTAGCTTATATGATGCGGGCAAAAAGACCACGGGACTGGAGGCTCTCCCAAGCGAAGTCGAAGGGCCCGCATCCAGACCGACACCAACGGCAATCTCGTCCACGCCTTGATCTAAACCGCCGACATCTAGGACCGCGATGGCGCGCCGCTGGTGCTCGCGGAGATTTCAGTGGCTGCGCCATGCCTTCGCCGATGGCGGTTATGCTCGTCCTTTCTACAATCGCGCCAATATGGCTCAATTTATACTGAACGACAGTATCGTAACCCCGTCAATTAATGTGCGATTTTGTTGCAGGCCAAAGACACGTCGATCTGACTCGACCGGGCGTGACTTTTGTTGTTCCTCGACGCCAGTCGTGTGTACTCGATTCGTCAGTTGAACGAGCGCGGGCGTGTTGGGGAAAGGCTAATCGACATGACGTCCACTACTGATCAAGCGCCGGCCGCGCCCAATTTCCTGATCACCGAATATGAGGCGATGCAGGCCCGGCTCAAATTCCTGCGTGAGGATCTCATCCGGTCGGAAACCATCGCTCCCCTGGCCTGTGCCGCGATCTACTCCTGGTCGCTGACCAATGAAGCGCTCACCCACGCGGGTCTGACCGTGATCCTAATCTTGCCGGTGCTGATCAGCGTCGTCGTCTTCCTAAGGCAGGTTTCGCGCTACAATTCGGTCAAGCAACTCGAGCGCTACATCAAGGAAGAGTTGGAGCCTCGGCTGCATCCGGCAACCGGGCCAGTGGGGTATGAGAATTATATCCGCTCGGGCGGCCGCCCGCTGGGTTTCCCCTATCTCTATGTGTCGCGATATATCCTTTGGATTTCGATGCTTGTGGGCAGCCTTTTCTTGTCCGTCGCGGTGGCCGCTGACCTGCTGCCGCTTGCCGCGAAGCCGAAGGTAGCCGCCGCCGCGCCATGCCCCGTCAGCCCTACTCCGAAGCACTCTGCGTCAACCGTTCCAACCCAGACTACAATAAAGAAAGTCCCATGATCGATCGCTGGAGTCCGGTCGGTCGCAGCGCCCAGCCGGAGGCCAATCGCAACCTCGCTTGTCAGAATTGCGGACATGGTCGCAGCCAACTTCGATGGATCAGAGCCGCCCGAGCTAACCCGTCCGCAATTACTGAAAAGAGCCATTCACGGTTATTGTTGGAATGACCGTTATGTCCCAGCTCGCGCCACGCCGAGTCAGGCGAACCTGCTGGGACGAGTCAGTTTGCTTGCCCCCGCCAAGTTTAATCTCGTTTGAGACGCATTTCGCGGTTCGACGAGTATAATGCACGTCTGCTTTTTTGCATGCAGTGACATGGGGCCATGCGCGAACCAGCATTGGTCCGCGGCAAACGCTTGATTGTCCACAATCCCTTCGCCTGACACGATCGCCAGACATGCCCGATCAGAGATGACCGTAACACGGCTATCGATCTCCACATCGAAGCGAGTGATCGTAAACGAAGCAAGGCCATCGGGCATGACCTCAACCGATCCGGTCTCCGTTCTCGCCTCGAAGAGCGCCTCTGCAAGATGAAGCGCACGATCCCGCCCGTAATCGAACAGGCGATAGGTGACGTCGCTCATTCCCTGAACTTCCAGCACGGTCAGCCCAGGCCCGAGGGCGTGGATTGTGCCAGCCCTAATAAAATAGGAACAACCCACGACCGGAGTGATACGATTGAGCAATGAGGGTAGGCTGCCGTTTCGAGCTGCCTCGGCGATTTTCGTCCGCGCTAAGGGTTCCTTTAGCCCAAGATCGATGTAAGCCTCAGCTTGGGTCTCAACCACGTACCACCACTCATCTTTCCGTCCTGCGCCTTGCGGATGTACTTGCACGGATAAGGGCTTGCTCGTTTGCAGCCATTTGATCGTCAGACCGACGTCGGGCACCCGATAGACTATTTCTCCGATCAGTTGCCCACCCGATGGGTCATCCGAGAGAGGTCTCCGACCCCAAGGTTTTGAAACATAGTGGGGCGTGAGCAGTTCGGCATAGCCGAGCCTGAACCGGACGTCTCCTCCGGCTCCGCCGCGATCATGGAACTTCGGCTGCAACATCGAAAGGGCTCCAATTTTGCGATGTCGTCGACCTACCGGTTGGACTCCACAGGCGCCGAAGGATTTCCAACCTTTTCGGCTAGCCGGCGAACATCCTGCGATCGGCCACGTGGGGCGATAAGCACTGCATCTGGGGTAACGACGACGATTAGGTCGGACACCCCAATCGTTGCGATAAGAGGGCCTGTAGTCTTCAACAGGCAATTGCGACCTTCGATCACCGTTACATTGCCGTCGACCATATTCTCAGCGGCATCGCGCTCACCGACAGCGTGAAGCATGTCCCAGCTACCGAGGTCCGACCAACCAATGCTAACTGGAACAACCGCGACCTTGGTTGCTTTCTCCATCACCGCATAATCGATCGAGGTCGCAGGTGCGTCTCCAAAGGCGGCCGGATCAGGTGCTACAGTGAAATTGCTGCGGTGCGCCAATGCGAGAGCCTGTTCAGCCGCCGCCAGAACATCTGGAGCGTGCGCTCTTATCGCTTCGACCATGATGTCAGCCCGAAAGAGGAAAATCCCGGCATTCCAGAAATGCCCACCGTCGGCGATCATCGCCGCAGCACTTGTCGCGCCCGGTTTCTCGACGAATGCCTCGACATCATGCACGCCGTGCGAAATCTCTACTCCGCTGCGGATGTAGCGATATCCCGTCTCGGGATAGTCTGGCTGAATACCGAATGTGACCATCCACCCTTGCTCGGCCAGCGGCACGGCTTGCTGTATCGCTGCCCCAAAAGCAGCGACATCTTTGATGATATGGTCACTCGGCAAGACGAGGAGTAAACTTTTCGGGGTCGGCGCCTCAAGGGAGGCCATGGCGATAGCCGGAGCCGTGTTGCGTCCTTCGGGCTCCAGTATGAGCCGGAAAGGCACACAAGCTACTTCCTTCAGTTGGCATTCAAGCTGAGCGACGTGGGCGATATTCGTCACCAGGATTGGCGCCTTCGCGATACCTGTTTGCCGTGCGCGAAGGATGGTCTGCTGCAGCAGGCTCTGGCTTCCCAGCAGAGGAATGAACTGTTTTGGACTATGGTGTGTCGACAAGGGCCAGAGGCGCGTCCCGGAGCCGCCCGAGAGGATAACAGGAACGATGTCGTTCATGCGCCTGGCGTGTCGCTCGGCGGCTGCTGATCGCGTTCGACCCAATCCTTCTGCAACCTCGTACCTTCTCTTTCTGTCAATGTGCTGATGGATAGGCCGCAAGGCTGCCTTTGACGAAACGGTCGAGACCCACGAGCTGCTCTACCAACGGATCGAGAAGATCGAGTGGCCAGGAGTTCGGGCCGTCCGACAGCGCCTTGGTCGGATCGGGATGCGTCTCAATGAATAGGCCCGCGACGCCTGCCGCCACCGCCCCCCGACACAGCAGCGGCACATATCGGCGCTCACCGCCCGATCGGTTCCCAAGGCTCCCGGGTGCTTGCACGCTATGACTGGCGTCGAACACGACTGGTGCGCCCGTGTCACCCATGACGGAAAGGCTCCGCAGATCGGTGACCAGATTGTTGTAGCCGAAGCTGGCGCCACGTTCGCAGAGGAGAAACGAGTTCGGATCCTGGCCGGCTGCAACGGCCGCAGATCGCGCTTTATCGAGCACGTGCGCCATATCTCCGGGGGCCATGAACTGCCCTTTTTTGAGATTGACGACCCGGCCTGAGCGCGCAACCGCGTCGATCAGGTCGCTCTGGCGCGCAAGTAGCGCGGGCGTCTGCAGTATATCGACGACCTCAGCCACTGACTTGACCTGAGCGGGATCGTGAACATCCGTCAGAACGGGCAATCCCGTCTTCTCGGCGACCAAGCGGAGAATTTCGAGGCCGTCATCAAGTCCTGGACCTCGATAGGATGTCAGTGAAGTCCGATTTGCCTTGTCGAACGAGCCCTTGAAGATGATCAGGATGTCATGCCGGAAAGCGATCTGCGATAACCGCTCCGCGACACGCAACGACAATTCCAGGGACTCCAGCACACAAGGGCCGGCGATCAGGAAGAGGGGGCTTTCCTGCCCAATCTGCCTGTCGCGAAACATCATGGACGACATTTGGCCAACCCCATCACGCGATACCACGCAACGCGAGAGCCTGCTCGACGATGTAAATGTCGCCGGGGTTGTTGACCTCCCAGAGACCACCAGCTGGCTCGCTGATCTCTACCATTCGCATCGGGATGCGTTCATCCAGAAAACGAAGTTGCTCCAGTCCCTCGGCTGCTTCGAGCGGAGCGGGGGGCAGGGCTGCATAGTGTAAGAGCGCACGGCGGCGATAGGCATACAGGCCAAGGTGGAGAAAAATCGGACATTCAACGCTACCGCCGCCATAAGGCAGCAGCCGCTTGGAGAAGTATAACGCATCTCCAGCCCCATCCGTGACGACGGTCGTGCCGCCAATGCGGCCTGCTGCTTCGTCTGCGCGCAGCCGGGTCACCGTGTCAGAGCCACATCGCGTCATGGCGGTGGCGACCATGACAGTGGGGTCAGTGCTCATTTCTGAAATGAGGGCAGCGATGGCGCTAGGTGGCGTGAGGGGCGCATCTCCCTGCAGGTTGACGATGACGTCGGCGTCAACGGCACCATCCTCAATCGCTGCAGCGCAGCGCTCAGTGCCATTCAAACACAGAGAGGACGTGATGGTTGAACGGGCTCCAGCTGAGCGGGCAGCGTCCGCAATCCGGGAGTCGTCGGTTGCTACAACGACCTCAATTGTAGGGCAGACGGCCAAGGCAGCATTGACAGTGCGCTCCAACAGCGATCGTTCAGTCCCAGAGGCTCCCTTAAGCTGCGCAAACGGCTTTCCCGGAAACCGCGAGGATTCATAGCGGGCAGGGATGACGATGGTAACGCGCATATCAACCGATCTCGAGACGGAGCAGATCATGGATGTGAACGAGACCGATAATCCGCCGCTCATCCTCGGCATCCATCACTAACAGTGACGTGATGCGGGCGTCTGAGAGCATCTCCAGCGCGTCTCGCGCTAGCATGCCTCCGAAAAGCACATGGGGATTACGTGTCATGACATCGCGTGCGACTGCTCCTCGGAGCGAATGAGCATGCCGCCTGAGATCTCCGTCGGTAATGACGCCCTCAAGATGTCCTTTTTCATCGACAACTGCGGCGACGCCAAAACCACCTTCGTTCATTGTGGCGACGACGGTCTGCATGCAAACGTCGGTTGCCACGATGGGCAATTGCTCTCCCCGATGCATAAAGCTTTCTACCGTCACAAGGTCGAGACCAAGCCGGCCTCCGGGATGAAAGCTATGCAACGTTGCGGCTGTAACGCCCTTCAACCGCATCAGAGTAATCGCGAGTGCATCACCCAGAGCGAGCATCATCGTTGTGGATGTCGTCGGAGAGCTCTGGTGAGGACAAGCCTCCGCCTTGTTGGGGAGAAACAGGCAAGTCTCGGCCGCTTCGGCAAGGCGCGAACCGCGGGCCGACGTAATCGCAACAATCGGAATATTCATATGATCCGCGCGCAAGAGGATCGTACCCAATTCGCGAGTGCTGCCGGAATTGGAAAGGATCAGAAGCGTATCGGCTTCGTGCAATGCGCCCAGGTCGCCATGCACCGCCTCGCTTGCGTGGAGGAAGATCGCTGGGGAGCCGGTGGCGGAAAGCGTCGCAGCGATCTTTCGCGCGATATGGCCGGATTTACCAAGCCCGCAGACACAGATACGTCCCTTGGTCTGCTGAAGTGTCGCGATGGCGTGGCCGAAGGACTGGTCGAGCTCGTTTCCCAAGGCCCAGAGCGCTTCCGCCTCCGTTGCGATGACGTTTCGGCCCAGCGCCACGAGCCGTTCCGGGCCTGAAGAGTAGGCTAGGCTGGGGAACGACGTGCAATCAGACATGGATGCTGTTCCTTCGGCAACTTTGCCGTTCACGCCTATCCGGGGGGCTGCAAGCCAACAATTACGGCTTTCCGCAGTTTTGGACGGCCGCCGTCTTCGAAAGTGCCTTCAGCGACATTTCGCAATTCACGACGAGGCGGCTTCATTCCCCTGGTGAGACCAGTGGCCTGCAATCATCTCGCGAGGCCGTTCCTGAAGGAAAATAGGCCGATATTGCTGCGATTGCCGGGCGTGGGCACGAGGATTCCGCGAGAACGGACTCAATTGGCAGCAAAAAGTTTCTACGGCCATTGCCAGAATGACCGGCTCAAAGTGTCTAACGAGGTATGGTTGCATCATTTGTTTGCAGAAATGTGACTCCCGTTCCGTGCGTAAAGGCAAGGACGCCTGTGTGTCAGTGTGGTTCGCGACCGCCTGGGCCGCATACCATGGCATTGGCCATGGACGAGCGACCCCGGCTTTGGATTCACGCGCGCGGCCGGATTGAGGAGTCCCGTTCCAGCAAGGAGGAATCCTGTGTTTATTGGACCTCACCTGCGCGACATTCTCTCACAGATTCTCAAGGCGACGTCATTCGATTCACTTTGCGAAAGCCTGGCTCGCGGTGCGAAGCAAATGGGCTTCGATCATGTGGCGCTGGTTCAGCACGGGAATCTGCCGCGCCTCGCCGAACGTGCCTTGGTGGTGACGAACTACCCTGCCGAATTCATAAACTCCTACATCGAGAATCATCACTATGTGTTCGATCCCGTCTACGAAGTCAGCGAGCTGCTTGATCGACCTTTTTCGTGGGATGAAATACCAGCGATAGTTTCCCTACGCGAACCGCAACTGGCGCTCTTCGGAGCGGCGCGGGTCCATGGTCTTTCGCATGGCGTGACGGTGCCTCTGCATGTTCCGGGAGAACCGCGCGCGTCCTGTACCTTCGCAGCCTCCCGGGTCGTTGAGGCAACACCCGACCTTCTGGCTGCACTTCATGTCATCGCTTCTTTCGGGTTCAACATGGCCCTGCGCCTGTATCAGCCCGCACGGCGGAATGCTGGCCCCAAGCTCACCCGTCGGGAGGCTGAATGCACGACACTCGTCGCGCTCGGCAAGACCGATTGGGAAATCGGCAAGATCCTTGGTCTTGGTGGAGCCACGGTCAAATATTTCATATCGGTCGCTATGCAACGTTACGGCGTTTATAAACGGTCGGCTCTCGTCGCCCGAGCCTTAATGGATGGGCAGATACTAAGAGAAGTGAACGACAGCGAATAACCTCACGGCGACGATTAGCAGGTTCGACAATCGCGAGGTGCCGCCCGACCGTCTTAGAGCGATTGCTTTGCCTCTTCGCAGAGGGGTTTGGTTGAGGAAGCGTAGCGCGAGGAGGGGGAGGGGGTATCGGCGCTGCCGGCAGCCTCATCGCTGAGCGATCTATTTGCCAGTGATGTTGACGCCAATGCGCTCCGCCAGCTTGATGATGTCTGCGTAGGTCGCTGCGTCGTTGACGATATCCACCGCCGATGCGTGTGCAGATAGCGGGGCCGTCCCGGTCCGGTCACCGAACAGCATGATGGCCAGCGATCGATCGTCCTGGCGCGATACCCAGCACAGACCCTGCACATCAGGGCATTGCGCGTGGATCGCCTCTGCCCATTTGCGGGTTTGGGGATAGACGTCTTTTTCGGTTTCAATCAGCTCACCGCGCTTGATCCCGAGATTTCGCAAAGCCGTGCTGCTGAGATCGACGAGTAGCAGATCGGTCGTCGCGAGCACTTGGGAATAATGGTGCCCCCTGAGCTTGCGCTTCGCGAGAGACTTGAGCCCGGGCGCGAAGGGTACGTCATGAAAGACGGATTCCATCCCCGCGCAGTCGAAGGTTTCGCCGCCATAGATGGTCGGGATCGAATTGCCCTTGGCATCGCAGATGGGGCTGAAGCGCGCATTACCATCCGGCCCCGGATTGAACTCCTCTCCCCGAAAACGGTCCTGATGAATGCGGTGGATCAGCCGCGTCTTTGGCCAGGTGGTCGTGCAGATGAGCTTGGCGAGATCGGTAGGAGGCGTCGGGATGATGACGCCCGTGCTTGCCGCGGTTGGAATCACCGGCGCTGGAGCGAGCGGGGCAGGGCTAGGCGTCGGGGTGATGGTGCCCTTTTTCCTAACCATGCAGGACGCCGTCGATCTCGTCTTGAGCGGCTGCCAGCACGCGATCAGGATCACTCTTAAGCATATCCATTGGCCGGACGCCGCCCAGGAAGCTGTTCACCGAAGCGAACCAGATAGCGATGTCCCAGTCCTCGAGATCGTTTCCGAAACGCTTGAGAATGGGCGCGAGTCCCTTCAGCGGACGGTATCTGGCGTCGGCGTCAAGCGCATATCCAGGATAATAGTCATTCCCCTGCTGGCGGACGGCGAAAATCTTTCCATCGCGCTTCCACTTGTTGGGCTGGGCACTGGCGTTCTGGCCACTGAATCCCGCAAGTTCGGAGAGCTGCGCGGCGGTTAGCCACTCGGCCGACATGAGCACCTCTGTCCGTGCCTCGGCGTTCATTCTGGCCTCTGCGACAAGATGCTGTGGAGGCGGAACTTGCGGAACGAGCGCGTCGACGAGTTTGTCGAGCGTTTCCTGATCACGGCGGGCAAGACGCGCGAGAATGAGCGGGGTGATAAGAGTGACGGCCTGAGCGAGCGCCTGCCGAAGCTTCGGAGTTCCATGCTCCAGCGCCAGCGCGACGACTTGATCGTCGTCGGCCGACCGAAGCTTCTTGCGAACCTCGGCTGCCGTGCCGGATAGAGTCTCGAACGCAACAGCGCCTGGCTCATCGGGATAAATCGTTGCCATGAATCGATCCAATCGGATATGTCGGATACGGATATAGCGTAATATCCTAAATAATCAATATCGGCCACCCACCTCGTCTGTTGCAGGGGCAGAGGTTGTCGATCGGAATCGCACTGGTGGCCGAAGCGGCCATGACCGAGGTCGAGGCGCAACAGCGAAACTTGGGCAATGCCATGTCTCTGAAAACATAGCCTGGACTGAGAGCTTTCCGGACTGTCTTGCTGGACGCAACGAAAGCGGCTCCCAACGGATCGCATGGGACAATGTAGGCTTGGTGGTTTTATGCGCCTGGAGCTTGCCAATTTTCGTTTTTCGCGTGTCCCTATGATAGAGGGGGCGCGTGCGTTCCTTCCGTTGGATGGAGGGAATTCCGAAGTGTCGCTGGGATCTAGACTGAAAAACCGCATTCTAAAGCGGTTGCTTGATCTGGTGACAGACGATGCTCAGCCGAATCTCAATGCGCTCAACGATATTGTGAAGAACGTCCGCATACTCGAACTGAATATGAAGGCGTTCGGCTATGATCTAGGCCGGAAAATGGCTGCGGCATTGCCCGTTAACGCCGAAACGCAAGCTCACTTCGTTGGCCTTGATTCGAAAGCATCGACGCAAAGCGACATTGAAAGCCAGTGGGTTGCCCATTGGGCGGCACAACTCAAAACGGCCATCGTCTATCACCGAAAGCTCTGGGAACTGACGTATGTTCTCCAAGCGATCTATGAGAACGGCCACATGACGAGCGGGAAGCGCGGACTCGGCTTTGGCTGCGGCGCGGAACCGATACCTAGCTATCTGGCCGCACAGGGTGTTCAGGTCACAGCGAGCGATGAGGCAGCCGCCAGCGCGGAGGCTGCCGGTTGGGCCAGCAGCAACCAACATCTCGGTTCTTCGCCAATCCCGTTTCAATCGCACCTGATCGACAAGGAGACGTTCGAACAGTTTGTCTCCATTCGAACAGTGGATATGAATAATATTCCAGGCGATCTTCGAGGTTATGATTTTTGCTGGTCGATTTGTGCACTTGAGCATCTTGGGTCTATAGATGCCGGGTTGCGCTTCATTGAAAATTCGCTCGATACTTTATCGCCGGGTGGATTGGCTATCCATACGCTCGAAATGAACGTCGAGAATGATGGGCCGACAATAGATAACTGGCTGACAGTGCTTTATCAAAAAAAGCATATCGAGAAATTCGCCAGACATATGGCGGAAAAGGGCCACGAAGTTGCGCCACTAAATTTCGACTTTGGCGAACACCCGATGGATCAGTTTATTGATCTACCGCCGTGGCACTATGATCCTAAAACCGATCATGCCAAGAAATTAGGCGATCCCATCCATTTAAAGATCGCAATAGATGGATTTATAAGCACTTCATTTGGGATAATTATCAGAAAGTCGGCGAATGGAAATTTAACGGATTAATGGGAATAGGAGGTCTCAATGAGAAACTACTTTATTCCGCTAGCGGCCGTATTGCTTTCAATACTAAATTTTTCGTCCGCTCATGCTCAAGCACACCCCGAGCTATACGACTATCTAACGCAGGATGTTTGCTTGAATTCGTCTGGCGCAGTTGTCGCGGGCGATCCTGCGACATGCCCGAACCGGCGCAACATCGGCCTTTACGAAAACTCGCCCTATATTGTTACAGACTTCGATAGCGTTACGGGGGCAACGTATTCGGCCACAAACTCATTCCCTGTTCTGGGAACCGATGGCTACACCCGAATCATGGTTTCGAAGAACCTTCAGGGAGGGTTTAACTCGAACTTCCAATTCAGCTTTTCCGAAGCCCGTGACGGTTACGACTTGATTGACGTGACATTCACTACCAGCGCGTCCTTCATCCGCACATCGGATGGCGGCTGCTACGATCAGATTTGGTCAAGATCAGCGAGCTATTCCACGCCGGGCGCCCGTGCGGGCGGTTGGAGATTGTTCCCCCTTCCTTCGGCACCGAGTTCATGGCCGCAAACAAATTCGGCTACCCATGCCACATACCATATTCAACTTACCCCCAATCGCCCTGGTTGCGTGAGTGGAAGCTCAATAGGCCGAACCTATTGGAATGCACCTGCTCAATATCAATTTGAGACGGGAAAGCTGCTCACTGCGATTCGGTCCGATCACTTTGCGGCCGAAAATCTGTCCCAGCAGAACAACGCGCTGGAACGCTACTACTTCACCAAAGAGTATGGCTACACCCGTTGGGAGGCGTGGATTCCTCGCAGTCGTTGCTATCAGGAGCGCGGGACTACGGCTCCGATCTGCCATCCTGAATCGACAAACTACCCCTTGCAGTCCCGTTGCAAGGTCATGAACGTCTCTTCCACAGGCCATCCCGGCCTTGATAGGTGGGGCAATCAGGATTGGGTCAGGGTCGATTGCCGCGACCAGACCAACTACGTTGCGCTGAACACGCCGCAGATCATGCTCGATACCGTCATGGCGCAGACCAATGGTGTCGTTGATATCAACTTCCATCAGCTCAATGAGAGCCTTGCAACCTACGCCGCGCCGGGGACGACGCTGCTTTCCAATCAGTCCATTATGTCACCGGATGGGCGGTTCACATTCAGAGCGCAATCAGACTTTAACGTGGTCCAATACATGAATGCCACGCCGCTATGGGCATCGAACACGGCCGGCGCGAGCGTCATGGGGCGGCTGGCTTTTCAGACGGACGGCAATCTCGTTCTCTACAACAACGTCAATGTTCCCTATTGGTCGAGCGCATCGCCCGGTTTTCCGAATGCGGCTCTCTACGTGAAGAACGATGGAAACGTCGTGATGCTCTCCAATAGGGCGCGCGGGGCGCTTCTATGGAGCACAAACACATGCTGTCATTAATCGTCAGTGTTCGGCATGCATGTGTATCTGATGCCGCCGGTCCGGAGGTGAAGGTTAGATGCTGATGTCCGGCTATGCACGACTGGCCAGACCAGCGAAGAAGTTAGGTCAGGGTTCGATGCCATATTTGCCGCTGATTACTACACTGATCGGCCCGTTAGTCGGGATATGGCTGGGCGTCGTCCTGACCGAACGAAAGACCTATCGCGAACGGGCGTGGGAACTGAAAGCCCGTGCCTATTCCGCGATATTCGAAGCGCTGGAAAAGATGCGCCGATCCTATGAACGTTCTTACAATGCAGAAGTCAGGGGCCGGGAGCGTGACGAGGCGGAGGAAGAAGCGGACAATCACGAGTTCCGCTCGACGAGGGACCAGCTTTTCATCCTGATCGCCAGCGAGAGCTGGATTCTGCCCGATGAGGTGAGCCACCAGATCACGAGCCTCGAAAAGCAGCTATCGATTCGGCACGATAGCTATTTTGAAGACGTTGATGATGGACGTATCGCCGTTCGCGATACCGCTGCAAGGTTGAGGCATTTTGCACGCCGCGACATGGCGACCCTGCCTCGATCCTGGCGCCCACGGCTCTTCTCGAGGGAAGGAAGGGGCGATCAGGCCACGCTGCCTGGGAAGCATTCGTAGATCATGCGCCTCTATCACTTTGTCCCTGCCGAACACGGCATCTCCAACATCGAGCGCCGGCGCTTGAAGATCGCGACGTTCGATCAACTCAACGATCCGTTCGAGCTATTGGCTGTGGCATCCAGGACCGCGGATGAGCGTGCCGCCTTTCGTCACGCTAAGGCACAGATGGCGGAGCGAGCAGGTCTGCTCTGCTTCAGTCGCAAGTGGCATAATCCGGTTCAATGGTCGCATTATGCGGGGAAGCATTCCGGGCTTTGCCTTGGCTTCGATGTAGCCGACGATATCGTCAAGCCGGTTCAGTATCAAGCGAAGCGCGTGCCCTTTGACCCCGCGATCCTGGACGATGAGGAAAAGGGGCTAGCTTTCATGCTGGAGCTGTCCTGCATCAAGTTTACGCATTGGAAATATGAGGACGAGGTCCGCGCTTTCGTTGGACTTGAGGATATGGACCGGGAGAGCGGAAAATATTTTGCTGAATTTTCTCCCAAGCTTGCGTTGCGCGAGGTGATTGTGGGCGCAGCCTGCACAGTGACGCGAGTTGAGTTGGCGCGCGCGCTGGGCGATCTTGCTGGAGAAGTACGGCAACGCAAGGCGCGGCTTGCCTTCAGATCCTTCCGAGTGGTGACGCAGCAGAAGAAGGATTATTGGTCCTGAACGGTGTCGACCATGCGCCCGCACGCGGCGAACGCATGGTGATGCCAGTGAGGTTCCTCCGCATTTTGAAAAGGGGGTGCAACGTACTCCTTCAAGGTGTACATATCTTGACCAACAGCATCATTTCGCGTACTAATTGAAATTGTACGAATGGAGGTGGCGATGCCCCGGGCTGTGGTGGAAGACAACAAGCGCATGAGCCTGCGCATCCGACCGGAGCAAAAGGCTTTGCTCGCCCGGGCGGCTGCGCTCAATCATACTGATTTGACCACCTTTGTTACGCGATCGGCTCTTCGTGTCGCCGAAAGCGTGATCGAAGAGGCCGAGCGGACGAAGCTAAGCGAGAGAGACAGCCTGCTCGTGCTTGATCTGCTCGACAACCCACCTCCGGCGAATGCGAAATTACGCGCGGCCATCGCCGCGATGCCAAAGCGAGCATGATGCTTCCTTCGTGGCATGAGGAAGCGATCTCGAAAGCCCATGACCGAGCCTTGTTCGACTGCGGCGATGAGGAACTGAACACCTTCCTGCAACGCTATGCGCGGCAAAGCCACGAGGCCGGAGGAGCCAAGACCTTCCTGGCGATCGATGACTCCGACAACAGAACGGTTCTTGGCTTCTACAGCATCGCGCCCGGCAGCATGAACTATGCCGATACACCTGAGTTGGTTAAGCGTGGCCTCGCAAGGCATGAAGTGCCCGGCTTTCGGCTCGCACGGCTTGCGACGGACATTCGCCAGCAGGGACAGGGGCTCGGCGGGCAACTCCTGGGGGCGATCGGCCGTAGGTGCATTCGCGTCGCCGCTGAAGTCGGTGGGGTCATGCTCATCATCGATGCAAAGAGTGAGCGTGCCGCTGCCTGGTATGCAAGTTACGGTGCGGTCCCTCTGCAAGATAAACCACTGACGCTCGTCTTGCCGTTTACGACGCTGGAAAGCGAATTGAGAAACGTAGGCCAATTATAGTTAGAGAAACCACATTACGAGATGCGCGCGAGAACTTCGCTTATCTCGATGAACATAAGGCAGTTGACTACAAGTTCGATTCACACAACTGAGCCAGAATCGAACCTCACGCTTGAGGTGCTCTCCGTATCTGTTCGCGAAGGATGGAACACCGCCACATTTTCTGCTACAGTCCAATTCTGAGGACAAGTTTGATGAATGCTGCCATCAACATCGACGAAAATGGGGTGAAGTTGCCGCAGCAAAAGCTGGCGGATTGGCTCTGGCACCCTTGGTATGCCAAAATTTGGTGGGCAACGATCCCCGTCTGGTGGGCGGGTATGGCCGCATCGACGAGGTTTCTGTCGCTGGCAGCTTTCTACGAAAGCGCGCTGGCGGGCTTTCTGAACATTCTGTTCTTTCCGATGACAGCACTCATGGTGCTGGGCGTTGGCTATGCGCAGCACTTGCTGGGCAGGCGACCCATTTCCGGCGATGGAAATGGGGCCGAGCTGCTCAATGTCGATTTGGATCCGTTTGGCGATGAGGTCGACGGTCGAAAATTTGGGCACCCGCATCCGTCGGTAGACATGTACCATCCGCGATCGGGAGGGCTGTATATCGGCAGTCCAGAAAGCCTACAGCATCCGGATCGTCACTAACGCTTCTTGAAGCTATCGTCGCCGTCACCTGGGCTCCCGTCAATATCGGTCGAGAACCGGCCAGACTTCAGGATAGAATTCTGCTCGATCGATGTGAGTGGACCGGTCACATCAAAAGTGGCGCGCCCTGCGTCGGCATCGTGAAGATAGCGGTTTCGCATACCAGTTGGCCCCAGGATACGATCAGACAATTCCCGCGAGAAGGCTTCTTCCGGGCGGCCGGACCGGGCAGCGGCCCGCTCGGCGGCGGCTATGGCGTTGCGAACATCGTGATTCACTACATCTAGGGACGATCTTGCAGTCTCATTCGTGACCCCCACATCGTGGCTTGTAAATCCTACATTCGCGCCGACACGGCCGTTAGTTGTATGGGCCTGTTGTGTTACCGGTCCTTGTGGAGCTTTCTGCCCCTTCTGAGGCACTCCACCTCTACCGCCGGTCGTTTCCGATTCCGTTTCCGAATTGGAAATGCCACCGCCCAGCTCAAGCCCAACATTGGTCCCCATTGTGGTCTGATCCTGTGCAGATCGGGTGAGCCCGCGCTGCCATCCAGTTTGTGCGATGATGGACTGCACATCCCGTGTGAGCGTGTCCGCTACCTGTGGATTGAGCCGCCAGTTGCCGTGCCGGTCCATCTCGAACCCGCCACGCAGCCAGTTCTGCATCATCGCCTGGCCCTGTTCGCCGCCGCCCAGGAAATGCTCAATGGTGTCAGGGCCTGCTTGCTTCCCCGCCTCGAACCGCGTGCTGGTATCGCTGCGCCCGGATTGCTGGAACCCGACCGAGCTGGAAACCAGCACATCATTCTCGGCGAAGCTGAACCGCGCGCGTCCGCCATTGGCAATGGCGCCTAGTTGGCTTTCGTTGATGAGGCCACCGCGCCACATCTGTGCGGCAGTTTCCGGCGTCAGGTTGAGGCTTAGGTCGCCATTCTGTGCCATGGCGATTTCACGCTTCGACATGGTAACGCCATGCTCGCCAAGCAGCTGCTGCATGCGGGTGAGCCGCTCATTCTCGACGATACGGGTCAACCGCTCGTTGCGCGCACGATCCGCAATGCCGGCCGCGCCACCCTCGGCCATATCCGTCTGATTGCCGACGCCCTGGCTCAATGTGCGAACGAAGCTATCTAGACGTGCCGCTTGGCGTACCGACATGCCCGCCGCGGCAGCGCCCTCCGCAAAGCCGGCATTGTCGGCCTGCCGACGCTGCTCACCGATGCGGGCGGCTGAACGTGTGCCGTCATGGCCGACCTCGCGCTGTGCGTCGAGCTTGCCCGAGCGTTCAGCGAAATCGTAGCCGGCAGCCTCGCGCGTGCGGCCATAGACGCTGGTGCCTTCACGGCCTGCCTCGGCCGTTGCGCCGTCGGCGGTGCCGACCTGCACGGCGGCGTTGTATGTCTCCAATGCGCGCAGCACCTGGGCCTCATTCCGGCCGGTGGCGCGGGAGAGTTGGGTAATGGCGGAGGAGCGGGCTTCGCCGGAGAGGGCGTTGATAAAGGCGATGCGGCGGGAGGTCTCCTGAACGGGGAGGCCGAGCATAGATGAGGCGTTGCGCTGCCCTTCGTTGCTCCCGGTCCTGTGGGCCTGCTCGGTTGCGACGTTCCGCCGCTCGATCGGTGTCACATTGTCACCTGCGAAGTCTCTCCGGCCTTCCATCGCTCCAACCTGGACCTGCGCACCGGTCAGGTCGTTGCGCAGCATCTGTTCCTGGTCATAGGTATTGGCGATGAGCTTGGCGAAGGTTGGATCGGCCGACGCCTGGGCGATCACCGTCGACGCCTTGAGCGCGGCATCCTTCTGGTCGTAACCATTGCGCTCGAAGTGCCGCTGCGCGCCCTGCATCATCATGTCGTAGGACCGTTGATCCCCGAACGCCCGCCACTGGACCATCTTCTGCGCGAAGGCGGCAAAGGCGCGTTCGCCGGACTGGCCCTCGCCAAAATAGCCGGTGCCCAGATTTCGGAGCGCGTCTTTCTCGGCAAAATTATGGATCGCCGATGTCGTGGCGTTGTCGCGCACTGCGCGCACGGTCGCGGGGTCGGAAAGGCTCCGCCCGGTGAGGGCAGGGGAGAGGCCGCCCATTTCGCGTGCCGCATCGAGTCCGCCTAGCCCGAATGCCGCCGTTCCGGATGCGCCTCCCCCGTGCTCGCCGATCACCCTGCTTGCCGCCCCGAAGGCCCGGTTTGCGCCGAAATTGGACCGCTCGCCAAAGTCGCCAAAGCTTGATGTCGCGCTGCGCCGGGCCATTGTGCCGGCCGCATTCGACTGCGCCTCGAGAGCGCCGGCATAGCCTTCGCTCGTTGTGAGGGGCGCGGCGGCGGCAGTGCCCTGGCCCTGGACTCCGAGGGCGCCGCTGGTGAAAGCCGTGAACACATTGCCCGAGAACCGGAACACCGTGAACACGAAGGCGCCAGCAAGTCCGGCCGCGGCTGTACGGAAAGACCCAAATATCGCGAGGGCCTTCATTGCCGAAGACGGCGCCAGCATCCAGGCGTTCGCCGCGACATTGTTGGCGCGCATCTCAGCCAGCACGTCGGTCGCGCGACCCAGGGTCAGCTGATAGATCCCGGCGTCGATCACGCCCCAAAGTGCGACGAAGACAAACAGGCCGAGGGCAAAACTCGCGACGCGCAGGTTGATCGGCGTCAGGATGAACAGCAGCGCCACCGGCATCATGAAGAGCATGATCCCGAACACTGTGGCGCGGATCGTCGGCATCCACTCGTTGGCCGTCGACATTGTGGCGAGCCCGGACGAGACTACGGCGCGGTTGGCCATGACGCGGGCGGCCGTGGCTGGACTGTCCTCAAACAGAACGTCGCCTATTGTGCTGCCAAGCATTACGCTGGTCAGGAATTGCTGAAGCGAAGCCGGGTTATCCATCATCATCCCGCCGAGCTCGCCAATATTGGCCCGGCATCGCTGAAGCTGAGCAGCATTGGCGATGTCATAGCCGGTGCGGGTGCAGACCTGTGCGACATAATTATCGAACAGCGCCGGTTCGGACAGCCGCGTAGAGATATGCTCCCATGCCTCGTTGCAACTCACCGTCGTTCCCGCCTTATCCGAGGACGTGAAAACGGTGCTGAACGTCGCTGGACCCGCCATCGCCGCGAAGGCTGCGGGGAGGTCCGTTGTCGTGCGAAAGAGCTGATCGTCATCGACGCCGTAGGCGGGCGACACCCGCGCCACCGGATAGCATTGACGCACATAGTCCTTGATCGTCGAATCCAGGAATACATCGGTCATCGGACCGCGTGGGCTCGCAGCGTTCAGGAACAGATCGAAACTATGCCCGCCCGCGCCGAATTCCAGCTTGGCATGGGGGTCCGTCGTGTTGTCGTCGATGACCTCGGCCAGCGCACGCTCCATCATGTTGGTCATGCCAGCAACGAGAACAATCAGATTCGGGACGTCGCCAACAGGTTGGTAGGCATTGCGCACCCGGTCATAGATATGAACCGTGCCGGTGGTGGCGACGAGCCCGACGAAAAGCCCAACTCCGATCAGCATCTGGAACCCGAAGGCCACGATGCCCATGCCAGAACCTTTGACGCTTGCGAGCAGCGCGCCCAGGGCAATGCCAACCACTGCGACGATCAGCACCAGTGTTTCATATCTCGGGTCGCCGAAGATCATGGAGACGAGGCGGAAGGCGTCCACAGTCTCGGCAAAACCGTCATACGTGTGGAAGCTGGTGTCGATCGCCAGCGCAGGTGTTGCCGTAAACGACAGTGTGAGCAGGGCGGTCAGGACCGACAGGGCACGAAGGATGCGTTTCATGGGGCTGATCCCGATCAGCGGTTGCGGTTGGCGGCAGCGCCGGCGGCATCGCGGGCGTCTCGGTCGCGCTGGCGAACGACCCCGGCATAGTTGGCTGAAAGGTTCGCCTGATTGAGGGCAGCCATATAGGACTGACGCATCTGTGCGCGCTGGCGCAGCACTTCGTCCCGCAGGTCGCGCAACTGCTCGATGCCCTTGGTCAAGATGCGCGTCTGGCACACCTTGGCGTTACCCGCATCGCTCGCGCCCGCCACGCTCACACCGCGCTCCGCGTTCGACACGGCAAAGTCGATCGACCGGGTAAGGTCGTTGAGCATCTGATAGGCGAGCGTCAGCGCGACAAGTTCATCGGTGTCGCCGATCACACTGTCGACGACGCCCTGACGCACGCCCCATTCCAGCAGACGATAGATCGGCAATGTCTTCACGTTGGCGACGAACTGCCGTTCATCGGCCGTCAGCGCGCTGCGGGTCCGGATCTTTGTAGCGATTGAATCCATCCGCGAGCGGGCGAGGATCAGCGCGCCTTTGCCGGCTCCATCGACTGAGCAATCGGCAGCGGTCGGCGGGATCGCAAGCGTCCGGGACTGGACCTTGCCGGTCAGGAAATCATCGACGCTCTCGGTATCCTGGCGCGGACAGGCGGGAATGGCTGAGAAAATCGGCACCTTGTCGGCCGGGTCCCAGCGCATGTAGACGTCGCCGACCCTGGCACGCATCACGCCCGCCCAGTCGGACGCGCCGACGCGTGCGGAAGCATGGGCGAGGAGAGAGCCCGTCTTGAAGATCTCGGTGACCTCCGCTGGACAATTTTCGAGCGCGTCCTTCAAATCTTCGGTTGGGCTATTGGCGTTCGCCTGAATTTTCTCGCGGCTGTGCTGATAGCTTTTGGAGAAGCCTTCCTTGACCGACTTGTAGCCCGTCATCTCCTCGATGATGCCCGACATGTTGTCGTCGCCCTTGGCGATCTGGACCATGCGGTTGGCGAGCCGGCAATCGTTGACCTGGATCGAGTTCAGGAAATTGGTCGCCGCCTCCATCTTCGAGATGATGTTGCCCATCTTCTCGTCGAGCGTTTCCAGCAGATACTGGAACGCCACGGCGGGCGCGGCCTGCAGGATGCTCTCGAGCTTCTGAACGAGATAGTCCGGGTCCAGAAACGACATACCGCCCAGGAACATATCGATGCCGCCGCAGCCCGCCTTAACCTTGGGCAGCGTAACGCTCATCAAGTAATCGTTGTGAACATCAACCCGGCCCGACATGCCACCCGCGGTCACGTAGCCCCTGGTTTGGTCTTCGAAACTGCCGGGACTGGTATAGGTCACATTGTCGAACCAGCTCTCCGCCCAGCCTTGAGCTTGGGCTGGCGTAGAGAGAGCAGCGAGGGCAACAAACGGCAGGGTGCGTACGCTCAGACGGCGCAGGGTGGCCATGGCAGGCAGCTTTCGATGGATGGAGCGAGGAAGCTGTCCCCCATGTCAGTTCCTCGCCCGGTTTGCGGATGGGCGCGTGGGAGCACCCACGATCCCGGTGAACTTCGACATGCCGCGTACGCCGACTGCGGGCTTCACACCTGTCAGCATCTTGGCGGCCAAATAGAGATTTCGCGCCAGATTGGGCGCATGATCGGTGCCGATCGCTATTGGGATGATGCGCCCCTGGTCGGCGATCGGCCGAACCCAGGCGACCGGATGGCCGACCCAGGGCAGACCGAGCCGCCCGGAACGCACCATTGCCTCCTGTGCGCCGATCGTGCGGACCTGCCAGCGGTAGCTGACCCCGAGCGCGCCGAGCCTGGTCCAGAGATCCGCGCAGGGAATGCAGCCGGGCGCCGTGCTCATCTCGATGATGAAGGTGGGGGCCTGACCTTTGAGCGTCTCGGCAAAATCAGGCGGCCAGTCGCGCGTGACCGGCACACGGGCAAGCCATTCGCGCATCTCGCTTTGGGTGGCGACCGGGTGAATTGCCGCGCGCATTGCTTGCTCACGGGTTGGGGCCTGCGCGTTGGCAGGCACGCTCACCACATTCAGGGAAGTAAGCGCCAGAACGGTGAGGGAGCGCATCACGGCCGCGGCTCCGCACGAACATCAACCAGGTCGCCGCCCAATGCACGGGGATCGGTAGCCGAGACCGGCCCATTGGCGAGGGCGTCAAAGAATCCGTCTTCCTCGCCAGCGCCGGTCATGAACTGCTCGGGGCGGATGTCTCCGGCGAGCAGCCGCACCGCCTGATAGGCCATCTGGATGAGGTTCGGGTACGCCTCGACTCCGCTGGCGATCACCATGCGCTGCTGGCTGTTCCGGCGAATGATCATCGTGGTTGGCGTCACCTCGACCCCGAACCGCTGCGCCAGCTCGGGCTTGCGATCGATATCCTGCAAGGATACCTGCCAGCCCATCTCCTCCTGGAAACGCTGGACAATCGGCCATTGGACTCGGCAATATCCGCAGGTCGAGCGCGAGAACATGACGAGCGCGAACTCGTTGGCGCGGGAGCGCAGATATTGGCGACGGACCTGGTCCTTTTGCGCCGATAGTTGGTCGCGTGCATCGCCGACCATGGGATTGGCTGACTTGGCGTTGAGTTCTGGATGCTGGAGCATGGCGATCTGGGTGACACCGGCAAAGGCGCGGGCCTTACGCCGGGCGAAGTCCTGCAACCGCCAGAAGTCGGCGACCGCATCGATGGTGAGCACCGTCGCGGCATAATCGCGCTGCTCCTCGATCAGCTTTCGAATCTTCGGCGGCGTCCATGTCGCCAGCTCCGCCATCGGGGGGATGGCCGGCTTGACCAGCGCGTCGGGATCGTCGGGCTCCTCGATCGGTTTGGGCGGCGCCTGATACCACCAATAGCCGGTGCGGCGCTCGTCGCGCTGCTGCGCTTGCGCGGCGGGACCCGAGACCATGGCGATCGCGGCGAGGCTGAGCGCGAGCCGCTTCACAGCAGCTTCTCCATCCGGCGCAGGCGATCGATCTCGACCGGGCCATAATAGCGGCTGTCGAACCCGCTGACATGCGAGGAGCCGACGAAGATGGTGCCGGGCAGGATTTGCCCATTGTCGGGCTGCCAGTGATCCAATTCCTGCCCATTGTGACCATAGGGCTTGCTCACGCCCAGCAGGCGCTCGTTGCAATAATACCAGCCATCCCATTTACCGGGCGTCATCGAGGGCTTCTCGATCAGCGAGATCCGGTCCCCGGGCAGGCAGAGCGCATATTTGGTGACCGTGACCGGCTTGGGACCGGCGAGCGGGTGCGACAGGGTGAACGAGACGAGATCGCCGCGCGCGATCGGCCCCGCCGCTTTGCGGATCAGATAAGCCTCAACCGAAGGACTCATGACGATCGTCACCTGGGGCAACGCCCAGAACGTCAAAAGCCCGATGGGCAGGACGATGCCAAAGGCCTTCCAAAGCTGTTCCGGGCGCGGTGGCTGGCCAAGTCCCGAACTGCCAAGCGCTACCGCTGCCTTGAGCGGTAGTATCTTGAGCTCGGCCCATCCGGCTTTAGCGGCCCTGTAGGCGAGCCTGAGCATCGCGCACCTCCTTTTTGCCGCCGAGGCGGGCATATTCTTCGAGCAATCCGGAAAGCGCCGCGTCGCCATAGACGATGTGCGCGGCACGCGGGCTGTCCTCCTCCCGCTCGCAATAGGGGAGCGCCGGATCGCCCGGCACCATCGCGAGCGCGGGCACGCGGGCGACCCCATGCTGGCGGAAGATCAGCGGATCGACGATGAGTTGTACGTTGCGCATCGTGCAGGCCGGGCCTTCGCAGCCGGGATCGAGCCGCAGGATCTCGGCCGACAGCTTCGCCATCGGCGCGACCCTGGTGAGACCACCCGGCATGCCCCGGAAGGCGAGGATGCCGCGGGCCTTCTCAAGCTGCGCGACATAGGTGCGCAGCGTCGTCACCGGCATCGAGGACGAAACGAACAGCACCGGCACCCAGCCTTGCGCCGATACCGGCTTCGTCACCCCGGCGACGGCGTCCATGTCGGGCGCCTCCAGCCCGAGCGCCTGGCCGAGCCGCCGCGCCATCGCTTCGCGCTCGGTTGCCATCGCGTCCTTGCCCTGGTCGAGCGCGGTGCGAGCGCGTGCGTCCATCTCTGTGTCTTGAACACGACCGCGTAGACCGTCGAACGCGCGGCGGCGCATCTCTTCGGTTGGCGTGGGCAGTGACGACGGCCCGCTGGCCTCTGCTTGCTTCTTCCGCGCAGCCGCGGCGCGTTCGAGCCTGTCGAACGCAGCATCGCCTTCGGCGGCAGCGCGATCGCGTGCGTTGTCCGGGCGCGGACTGTCCTGCGCCAAAGCGGACGCGGAGGCCAGCATCGCGATGACGGCGGCCAGACGGCGCGCGCTAGTTTTCGATAACCCGCATATAGGCATCGATCTTGTCCTTCATGTCGATCTGGATGTCGGCCTGAGCGCGGGCCTCGATCTCGGAATAATATTCGGAAAGGTCCATTTTGGAGAAATCCAGCGCCTGGAACTCCTCCGGTGTGAACCCACGGCAATAGGGCTGCTTGGGCGTGCCCCAGCCAAGCCCGTTGAAGCTCTTGAGCTGCGGGCGGCCCTGTTCCTGGATGATGCGGCCGAGCTTGGTGTTGAAGCAGCAATGTCCGCGCGCCTTCTGGACGCAGATGCCGAGGATCTTCGAGCTGCAATAGCTGCCGACCTCGTGGCACATCCCCGAACCCCGAAGCATGCCGACTTCCATGTCCTGTTGGTCACAACCGGAGAGCAGGAAATCCATCATGAAGTTGATCGCGAGGCTGATCGCGATCGAAGTCGGATCGATGCCGACGATGATGGCGTTGGCGCCGGCGCTCGCGGCCTGACCGGCGGTCGCGCCCGCTTTGAACGCCGTGAACGCCGCCTTCATGCCGGTGAACACGCCCTTGGCGACGGCGATCTTGGTGCCGATCGACGAGATCGAGCCGCCCATCCCGTCCTTGACGATCTTGCCCTTGTCCTTGCAGCAATTGGAGAAGGTGGTGCGAAGCCCTGCCGGGCGGCAGCGTGCTGCGCGTCCGGAGAAGATCTCGATATTGCCAAGGCAGGCGCCATCGGCATCGACCGCGCCATCGGCCGGAACCCCCGGATCGTCGGGCACAGGCTCATCCTCGATCGGGGTGATGGTGAGATCGGCGCATTGGTTGGGCGAACAGGCAGGACCACCATCCTGCGGCAGGCAGGCGAACTGCTCGCCCAGCGGACAGCTATAGGCACCGTCCTGTTGCTGGACGCAGGAGACCTTCTGCAGGGGGCATTGATATTGCCCGAGCGAGGTGATCTCGCAGGCCGCCGTCTCGCCGGTATCGTCGGCATCGCCATTGCCGTTGAGGTCGGCCGCGCAAATCTGCGTGGTCTGCGCCCACGCGGGCGCGGCGGGCATGACCATGGTGAGGGCCGCAAAGAGCCCGGCTATCAAGGGGAAAAAGGTTCGGCGCATCAGCGGGACTCCGAGGTGCAGATCATGTCCGCGCCGCCGAGCCGCACCGTCTGCATCATGACGATCGCCTCGGGGAAATCGTCGAGGCAGCCGCAGTCCGAGACCAGCTCCTCGCCATCGCCTACCGGGCAGATATCGGCGCCGGCGCTGGAGCGGGTGCAGGCGTGGTAGAAGGTGTCCCAGCCTATGGGCGCGTTCTGGCGCGCGCCGACCACGCCGTCGGGCGCGACCCCGGTGTTGGCCTTGGGCGCGCGCGTCTTGCAGATCGGCTCGCAGGCCGCGACCGAGCCGCGATCGGGCAGCGCGAAGGCGCGGGACGAGGTGGCATAGCCGCCGTCCTTCGTCTGCACTCGGTCGGCCAGCAGCGTCTCGGTGGAATGGTCGATAATATAGGCGCCGCGGCTGAGATCGGGCTGCGGCAGCACGCCGGTGTCGATGGTGCAGCGATAGCGCCGGTCGCGCTCGAACCAGGGGCGCACGAGGCTCAGCGAACAGGCGCCGCTCTCGAACAGGCGGGTCTGGGGCAGCGGCGTCAGGCCGGTGCCGACGCCATTTCTGAAAGTCTGGACGCCGTCGACATTTTCATCATGAAGCTGGCAATTGGCGTCGGCGGCATAGCCGGCGCACGTATCGATGAGCCGTTCGGTCGGATTGCAGCTCAGATCGAGCATCGCATCGATCCGCGCCGACACCTCGCCTTCGCCGCCGACCGCGACCCGCACCCAGATCTCGTGCGAGCCTTTGGTGAGGTATGGCTTCAGGTCGAGATTGGGATAGGCATACCAGGTCCGCCCGCGCTCGCATGTGCCCGGCGGCAGGCCGGCTCCGGTCCAGCTTCCCGGATCGGCGTGGACGAGCACGCCGTCGACGCGGACCTGCACCCAGTCGTCGAACAGGATCTGCGAGAGCCGTGCCGAGACGAGGCGATCGGGATCGCCCACATCGAGCGTCATCCGGAAATCATGGATGCGGCAGCTTCCGCCGCTCAGGCTGTCGTCACGCGGCGATCCCAGCAGGAACGCGCGGGTCTCGGGCGTATCGGCATAGGTCGCATAGCCACCTGAAGTTCGGGCGATGATGCCGTCGGCGGTCACCGCCTCGAGCTTCACCTCGCGCCGGATCGTGCAGGCGCGAATCTGCTCGGCCTTGCCCATGCCGGCAGGCGAGCCCTTCAATGCCTGGAACACGCTATTGCCGGCCGCGACCGACGCCGCATCGCCCTGGATCTGGGCGGGATTGGCGCGATAGACCGTCTGGGCGAGCGAGGGATTGGGAGCACAGGCCGTCGACTGCGCGCCGGTATAGCGGATGATCGGACCATCGATCGCCGCCTGGGCGACGCCGATGCGCGGGTCGGCGCTGGTGAGCGCGCCGACGACACCGCCGCCGATGTCCTTGAGGGTCGAGGCCAAATTGCCCCAGACGAGATTGCTGCCGCAGCTATTGTTGACGCAGTAGCAGCCCGCGAGCGCGGTCAGGTCGACCTCGGTGAGCTTGAGATCGCCGGCTGCCGAGACGTCCCATCTGTAGCTGCGGCACTGGTTCCAGGTGCCGGGCTGGCAGGCAATCACGCCATTGGCGCAAATGCCCGACACCGGCATCGGCAGGGTCAGCGTCTGGTCGAAGGTGCCATTGAGATCCTTGTCGCGCGAGATGCGCAAGGCCGAGATGTCACCCGTCGATCCCGGCTGCGCGAGGATTTCGAGCAGGGTCGCGGTGGTCTGGCAGGCAAGGCTCGGATTGAAGCTCTTCGTCCCGTCGACGGTGGTGATCGCCTCACCGGCAAGGCCCGGCGTCAGATAATTTTGCTGGATCGCCTCGATGTCGGCGCTCTTCTCGCGCGCGGCTTCGGCGGCGGTGCGGGCGCGTTCCTCCATGGTCTGCGCCTGTGCGGCGATCGGCATCGCAAGCGAGGTTGCCAGCAGAAGGAGGCCTCGCCAGGTCATGACGGTCTCGCCTTCGTGCTGCGCGAACCATAGGCGAAGCGGAACACGTCTCCCGCCCGGAACGCGGTGGATCCGGGCGAGAGTAGCTGAAAGACTGCCTGGCCTTCAAAAATAGTCAGCGCGGCCGAAACCGGAAGCGCAGCGGGTGGGGGCGTCGCCGGCTTCGCTGGGGTACATTCGGCCGCGCTGACCAAGGGTGGAGTGGCGGCGGCAGGGGGAACCGCCACCACTCGCGCCGCGCGCCCAACCACGGTGGGGAGCAATCCGTGACGAGCGGACCGGCCGCCCGCGCGGGACGCGCGGTTTGGGGGAAGCGATCTGCTCATGGCGTGGAGACCCCCGCGCAGCAGATCGCTTTTTCGAAGAGCATGAACTGGGCATTGTCTTTGCCGGGGGCATGTTTGCCGCTGGTCCACAGCGCGCCCGGACGCCCGATATTGACGCATTTGCCGCCCTTGACGGGCTCCATGATCTGGAGCTTGTAGCGGCTCTTGGTCCAGATCGGCTGCGCTTTCAGCGAGCAGCCATCCTCGGAATGGATGGTGAGCAAGCCCAGGCGCCCCATCATGAAGGTGGTGCGCGCGGCAAGGCCGGCCCAGGCCTCGACCCGATCACCCATGTGGATGTCGCCGGCGATTGGATAGGTCGCGCCCCAGCTTCCCATGCACCAGAACAGCGGGTCGATCGTCTTGCCGGCGGCGGCCGCCGCGCTGTCGGCCATGCACGCGAGACCGGCGGCGGGGTTGCCGAACAGGATGCCCTCGGGCTGGATGATCGCGCCCAATGTGCCCGACTGCCAGGTCGGCAGCACCTCGGTGATCATCGCCACGTCGAACCCTTCATCCTCGATGCAGGGCAGGTCGGTGAACATGTCGAGCATCTTCCAGACCGGCGAGATGTAGTAATGCGCCTGCGCGAACAATTTGGTCGTGTTGGTGCCGTCCGAGATCGACGACTGGCTGCCCTGGAGCTTGCCGCCGGTCGGCAGCAAATCGACGCCCAGCGCCATCATGCAGCCCGGCTCGGTCACGACGTCGACCATGCGGTTGGGCGACCAGAAGCTGACCTTCACCCCGAACCAAAAGGTCGCTCCCTTGCGACACGCGCATAAGGGTTTGGAGGCCGATTGCGCGTCGAGCGCCTTGTCGAGCTTGTCGAAGCTGCCGACCCGCACGCCGCCGATGGTGATCGGGAAGATGCAGTTCCAGCGGACCTTGGTGATCGGATTGAAGATCGTGCCGGCCTCGCACTTCGAGGCATGGGCCGGCGCTGCCGGAAGCAGGAAAGTCAGCGCGAGCGCGGCAGCGCCTGCACGCAATGTCGATGCCAGGCGGGTCATGGCCGTTTCTCCTGGGGAAGACCTTGGCCTCCCTTGCGCTCCAGATGGACTTCGGTGAGTTCGAGGCGTTGGCCGGCCTGGCGGACGATGACGGGGGCGACGGTAAGGCCGAGCCGGTCCTTGACCCGCTCCTCAAGGATGAACAGCGCGCGGCCGTGGCGTTCGCCGAGTGACAGCGCATCATCCTGACTGTCGCCGCCGCCGGTCAGAAGGATCCAGTCGGTGAACGCGGCCGTCTTCAGTGCCCAGCCAAGATCGCGCGGATGGACGATGACGAGGCGCTGCGGCAGCGACACATAGGTCAGCGGGTTGAAGGTGAAGCCCTTGGGGTAGAGGATCTTCCCATCGGCCAAGCGGATTTCCTGGTCGAGCGTGTAGAAGGGAACGACGCTGCGCACGCGGTCCGCCTTGGCGGTGCCGAGCGTGGCGCCCTTGAGCGCGCTCCACCCCGAGCGCGGGCCAAAGCGCGGCGCGATGCTTGCGGGCTGGCGCGCCACCGCCGCCTCGATCTCGGCCATCGCGTCGGGCTCGGCGATCGGCCAGGTCCGGCCGACATTGGATGTCTCGGCTTGCGCTGATCCGGCGAGGATCAGGGCACCGACGATCATCGCGCCGATCAGCGCGGACTGGATCGCGACGACATGCCAGCCTTGAGGGTAGCCCTCATCGTCCACGGCGGCGCTCCCTCCAGTTTGGCGGCGGGTTGCGGCTCTCGCCCCAGACGGCGCAGCAAAGACCGGTCGTGCCGACGAGCAGCGCGAGCCAGATGAGCGGGCGGGTGCCGTCGAGGTCGGCGCCCGACCAGATCAGCAGGAAGGCCTGGACCAGCAGGATCAGATGCGTTCCGACAAGCAGGCGGATCGACGACTGGCAGGGCGCGGCGGAGAAGATGCCGTTCATCGCCGCCTCCGCATGGGAAGCATGGCGCAGCGCGACCGGTGCGAGAGGAGCCAGTTCGTGACCTTCGGCCCGAACGTAGCGAAAGCGAGCACGAACGGACCGCCGGTGATCCCGGCGACGGCGACCACCCCGGCAATGAATTCGAACCTGGCGAACTCGGTTACGCCAGCGCGCACGAGGCCGACATAGGCGGCGGCACCGATCAGCGGTCCGGCCAGGGTCAGCATGATCCTGTCCTGCCGCCATGAGGCGCGGTCCATGTTCAGGATGTAGTCGGACACATCGCGCGCCCTTGCCAGCATCCGGACTCGGTTGACCAACGTGCGGTTGGCCCGAACCAGATACTCGTGCAGGCTTTCGTCGGGCTCACGCGGGACCTCGGTCAGATGCGCGTCCGAATTATAGGTGAAGGGCTCCTGGCTCATGATTTCCTCCTGAGCTTTGCGAGAAGGCGACTGGCTGCGCCGGTGAGGCCGATCAGCATCAGCCCGGTGAGGAAGCAGCCGATCCCGACGGTGGCGGCGCCGGTCAGCGTCTTCGACATCGGCAGGTCGAGCGCGATGCCGGCTGCGATCACCAATGTTGTCATCATCACAGATTCGATAATGACTAGGCGAAACCGCCATTGGATCGCCTGGACCTCGGCCCGCTCGGCGACGCGCGCCTCGATGATGCGTTCCAGTTCATCGTCGGTGTTGCCGACGAGACGCAGAGGCAACTGATCTGGAGATGCGGAATGGCGCTTCATGACCTTACGCTCCGCTTCACGTCGACGGTGCGTTCCGGCTGCCCCGCACCTCCGAATATCTCGGCGGGGTCGACGCCGGCCAATTGGCACACGGCTTCGAGCGGCGTGAGCCCTGCGCGCACCAGGCTGTCGAAGGCCGCGACCTCTTCAGGCGCGCTGGTGTTGATCCAATACGAAAAAGGGTCGACGACGAGGCGAGCGATGCCGAGCCCGAGCGGACTGTCGATGAAGACTTCGCTATAATTGGGCTTGTTGTTGCGGACCGATTTCAGGAGATCCAGGACGAACCCCGAATAGTCGAGGATGCGGTTCTCGACCGCCTTGTCGTAGGTCGATCCCTGCAAAAGGAAGCGCGTTGCCGCATTTTCGAGGATCACCTGACCGGTGCCGCCGAACAGCAGCAGATCGTTCATGCTCTGGAGAATGATCCCGAAGCTGCCGCGATACTTGCGCGCCCGGCGATATCCCTGGCTGATCGCTTCGGCGAGCCGCGACAGATCCTGGCCCTCCTGGCGCGTCATGAACTGCGCCGCTTCGTCGCACAACACGAAGCGGGGGCGGTCGCGGGCTGACAGGTAGAGTTCCTGTGTAACCGCGTTGATCACGACCATGATCACCACGTTGAACAAGTCGGGCATCGACTTGAGCCGCTCCAGCTCCAGCACGACAAATTCGTCGCGCGAGATGTCGAAGGTGGAAGGGCCGTTGAAATAATGGCCATAGGCGCCGTCCGACCCGAAATCGCGCAGGTTGAACGCCAGCTCGCGCGCGGTCGGCACGAGATGGTCCACCCGGTCGAGATCGGACGCGGTGTTGGCCGGATAGGCGCCGAGCCATTCGCGCACCGCATCGATCCCGGCTTCGGCGCGGCCGCTGTCGATCGCCCATTGCACGGCCGACTTGAGCAGGTTCCATTCGCTGGTGGTGACCGGCTTGCGGGTGGCGGCGTTCGCCATCTCCGCGACGATGGCGACCGCCATCGAGATCGCGGATTCGCGGTCATCGCCGTCCATCGCGAGACCGAGGTCGAACGGGTTGAGCACGAGATGCTCTTCGCCGAGATCGATGTATCGGCCCGAGCAGAGCGTGCAGAGCTTGCGGTATGACCCGCCGATATCGATGATACGGATGAGCGCGTTCTGCGCGAAATATTGCTGGCAGAGGTTGTTGAGCAGGAAGCTCTTTCCTGCGCCTGATTCCGCTGAGACGATGAAATTGTAGTTGTTGATGCGCGGGTCGAAGAGGTCGAGCGTGATGAGTTGCCCCTTGCGTCCCGTATAGAGAAGGGCAGGGCGTCCACCTCCGCGGAAATCGGTCTGGATCGGTGACATCAGCACGGCGGCGCGCGCCGGCACGCGGAAATCGCGCTGGAGCATGCCAATGGTGCGCCGGTCAGGATAAAGTCCGAACGGCAGGCTTGCGGCGAGCAGGATCGGGTTGAGGTAGCTTTCCTCCTGGACCATCCAGGGCAGTGGCTCGCTTTCCCACAACCGCTTGGCGCGGGCCGCCATCTCGCGGGCCTGATGCCGATCGCTGCCGAACACCCACATGGTCGGGATCACCGAGACGAAGCGGCTGTTGCCGATCTCGTCGAGGACCCAGCCGATCTCCTCGATCTGCTTGCCGACCTCGACGGCAAAGCTGCCCGCCGCTTTCTGCGCCGAGAGGATCTGCGCGCGCTTGTGAACCTCAAAAGCGGAATGATCGAACAGGACATTCAGCGTGTAGAGAAACGGGCCACCGATCTGGTCGCTGTCTTCGCTGCTGCCGCGCATGCCGCCGGTCAGGCGATTGGCGCGCTCGGCCGTGATCCGGCGCGGCGGCGATTTTGGCGTCAGGCAACGGGCGACCTGATTGCCGAGGAATACCTCCGGCCCATCGAAAGTCAGCGCTGGTCCCGCATCGATGATCTGGCGGCGGAGAGGCACATCAGCGGTCTGCGTGAACACGCCAGGTGCCGGTACGTGAACGCCATTGAATATCCGTCGGTAAAGAGAGATGATCTCACCCGGCGCCATCGACCGAATGCCAAGCTTCGCCATCTGCTCTTCGATCTGGCGCTTGAGGTCGCTGTCCATGGGCTGGCGCATCTTGACCGACAGGAAGGTGCGAAAGTTGCGTACCGGGATGCCGTGGAGCGCCTTGAGACCAGCGGTGCCGGCGCGCAGATAGTCGAAGGTGCGTTTCGCAGACGCCTGGATCAACGGATCCGGGCGGCTTTTCAGGTCGAGATAGGCGTCGAGCGCATCGTCGATCAGCGGATCGGCGAAGCTTTGGATCTGGAGCACCGTACCTTCGGGGAAATGCACGTTGAGCAGCCCGAGCAGCGCTTCATGGACATGCGCGAACATATAGGCCGAGGGGACCAGCTCCCAGGCATAGCCCCAACCATCGTCGATAGTGAGGAAAGCCTGTTCCTCCTCGACCCAGGCTGCGAGCGGCAAATAGTCGGAAAAGCTATCGCGTTCGACGCTACGCCGCAGCCTTGCGAGCGTCATGCCGCCGTGTTGCCGGCTCATGGCTGCGGCTCCGCATCGTTCTGGCGGTCCTGGACCTGTTCGAGGACGCTGGCGCGCGAGGCTGGCGCAACAGGTTCTACCAGATAGTCTCCGACCACCCATTGCGAGCGCTCGACCACCGAATACACATAGCGTGGCATGTAGAGCCGATCAGGTCGTTGCCGGTCGGCATAGGGAAGAATCAGCGTGCGGACCGAGCGTGGGGGCTTGAGCATGGGCGTGACAGGCTGGTCGATCAGCCCCTGCAACTCGCGATAGACGCTGTCACGATAGCCGACGAAGGAACCCGACGATGCCTTGCCTGCACCTCGCGTGCCCTTGTCGCCCCGGAGCATCGCCTTGTCACGTGTGACGGCGGGGTCGGATTTCGAAGCCACGCCCGCCACCGCATCGGCATAGGCCTTGTCCGGGTGGATGCATTGGCCGTGATCGTCGTTCTTGCACGAGAATTTCTCGCTGTAGGGCGACATGACCGATCCCAACGTCGCGCACCCGCTCAGCGTAAGCGCTGCCGCAACGGGAAGGACGAGGGACGCGGTGCGCGTCAGGTATCGCAGCGGTGATGACCGCATGGCTGGAACTCCCTGTTGGATAGAGGGTGCGAGCATCAGAATTTGCTCCCGGCGGTCGGCTTGATCTCAAGTGTGATGCCTTCCTGGATCACGACGACGACCTCCTTCGCGGCGCCCACTTCCACGATGGGGCCGGCCTGCCGGGCAAGGTCGAGATAGAAGTCGGTGAGCTTGTCCGAGGATCGCGACAGGCCGCCTGCAATCCCGGCTTTGGCGGCATCTCCGGCATCGAAGCTGCGCACTGAGCCGAGCGCCGATGTCGAGACATTGCCTACGGTGTTCTCGACGGTCTGCGCGACGCCGGTGATGGTCCCGGCTATGAACGTGCGAGCCAGCGCCGCTCCGGCGCGCGTCACAACCTTGCCAGAGAGGCCCTTTTTCCCGTCCGCATCGACGAAGAACCCCTTGACGGCCTGATCGACCACGGAACGTTCATCGAAGTCGACACAGGACAGTGACACGAGCTGTACCTCGACCCGCTCCTTGGCGAGGCTCCCGGTAGCATTGCCAATGACAAAGCAGCCGGAGAGATTGGCTTTCACGTCATTGGGGAGCACGGCGGGAGCCTGCACGCGTGCGATCAGCGGTTCGGGATTGCTGGTCGCGTCTCGGCTCGCCAGCGCGTCGATCCCGGTCAGAAGACGCGCCTTCATGAAACCAGGAGGCAAATAGATCGTCCGATTCTTTTTTTTCGAACCTCCCGCTTGATCGCCGGTCGCGACCGGACTGGTCGCGCCGCCGATCGCACCCACCGTCTTTTCAACCGGTGGTGCCGGAGGGGCAGGTGGGGTGGAGGGGGGAGCCGGAGGTGCGGAGGACGCAGACCCCATGTCGCCGCTCGTGGGCGGTTCAGGAAACCCGGGCACGTCACCTGGAAGCGCAGGCGGAAGATCCGGGTTCGTGGATTCACCGGAGGCGGATCGAGATCCCGCGCCGGGTACGATCTTGCCTTCCTCAATGGCGGTGACCCGGTCTCCCAGCAACGATTGGCCATCGAGAATCTTCTGCAGATCACCGCGAAGTTTGACCTCAAGGCTGTCGCCGCGGAGACCCGCGCCCATATCGAGTTTTGAAGCTGGTGGCGTGGCCGTTTGATCGGGCTTGTCACCGCTTGCGGTATATAGGCCAAGGCCCAGCACACCGATCGCACCCACGACTCCGACTTGCTTCAACCGAAGCTGATGGCGGGCGCCTAGCGCCGCCCAGCGTGCTTTGATGTCAAGCAGCGCCGGGCCGCGATCGAGACCGGGAGCCTGCGGGCGAGTTGCCTGATAGCTTTCGAGATCGAGTTCGTCGCCGTGCTCATCGGAGCCGCGATCGCGGGGAGGGCCGCCCGCGCTCATTGCCCGGCTCCCCGGCGCACGACAATGAGTCGTGCAGTCTCGCCTGCAGCGAGATTGTTGCGATCCAGCGTGACGGCGAAGATATTTGTGCCGAGCGCGCTGTCTAGGAAGCTTCGCTCATCGAGGACGGCTTCACCGCCGACAGAAACCAAATATTCGGATGCTGAAAGTCCCGAACCGTCTATCTCGACACGCCGGCGTTCCTCGATCGCTGCGCCGGGTAGGCCGGTGAGCCGGATCGCAGTGGAACGTGGTGCAACGGTGGTGAAGCTTCCCGGTATCCGATCCTGGAGCATTGCGAGCGTAATCGAAACCGCACGTTCTTCTTCCACCAACGGCCCAAGCAGTTCTTCGTTGGACCTGGCACGCTGGGGAGCACCCGGTTGCAACAAGACCGTTTGCGCAGGGATATCCGACGGTTCCGCATAAAGCGGATACACAGCGCCGTTGCAGGTGACAAAGAACTCAGACGGCGTCGTGACGAAGCTGCGCGTCACCATGCCGGAATCATCGATCTCGCGAACGAGGAACTTGATCCATGCGTCAGCGCCGGCGCGTTCGACCGCGATGGCCTTCTCCGCGCTGAACTTCACGTCCTCGATCTCGCCGCCAATGCAGACGACATGATTGATATCGCGGTTGGACAAACGGATTGTGCTGGTCTGGTCTGGCAGAGCGGCGACGGTCTGCGCTATTGCCGGTAGCGGCATCAGCGCAAGGCCGAGGACCAGCAGCCGCTTAACGGGGCTGGGCATCGAAATTTTCCTCTGTCAGGGCGGTGAGCCAGAAGCGGCCATTGTCGATCGCGTAACGAATCCGCAGATTGCCCCGGAACTTGCGGATCACGCCGCCGATGACCCGAACCTTCTCGACCGGCACGAGGATTTCGCGGTCGGTCCATGTCACGGGCTGATCGGGGCGGATGTAAGTCGCGATCGAGAGGGTTGGATTGTCGGCCAGCTCGTCGAGCAACCGATTGAGGCCATCCCTCAGGCTATTGTAGCTTGAGGGATGAACAATGCTCAGCAGCTCCTGGAACTGCCGATCGGCGGAATAAGCCGAATAGGTGCCCGAGAGCGAGACGATGTTGCGAGTGATCATTCTTAGATAGGCTTCGGACGGCCTGTTGCCCGTCACATAGAGATCACCACCCGCACCGAACGGCACAACTACGGTGCGCGTGTTCTGGTTGGAGGTGTAAATCACCATTCCGAGCACTGCGGTGATGCCAAACAAGCCGACCACGGCGAGTTTCAGCAGGCGGTTCTCTTCGAAGAGATTGCTGGCGCCCTGGACGTAGCGATGGATACCGAAGCTGGCCGGTTTGCCGAGCAACGGATCTCGCGCGGGGGTATCAGGGGTTTTGCGTCCGAACATCGCTTGTTCTCACTCGAAAAAGCGGGTCTGCGTCGGACCCGGATATTTGGACCAGCGAACCAGCCCCCAACGCCAGGCCAGGTGCGGGATGAACCCACGCGGCTTGGTCCGAAGCCAGGGAATGAAAAGGAGAAGGGCCGCGATGAGCGCCCAGCCGAGCATCCCGCCGAGGATTACGGCGACGAAGATGGTCGACATCACCAGCACGAACTCGTCCGACCCAAACCAGAGGATTTGAACCGGCTTGTGCAGATATTGGGGTAGCCGTTCGTCCACGAACCCTTCTCCTCCTGCTTCAAGACCGCCCTGCGAAGCTGCGGTTGAACAACACAGGCAGTCTCGCCAGCACGCCGAAGCGCTCTGGCTTGTTGAGGTCCGCCATCCGTGCAATCGGACGGCGAACCAAACCGTCAGATGACCATCCCGAAAGTCTGGAGGATGGTGTCGGATTTGATCAGGCAGACCGCGGCAACGATGGTGGGGATGCCGACCATGACGTTGCTGAACAGGCGCGAGACGCCGAACAAGAACGCGGCAACGCCGCCGACGAAACCGAGCGGTCCCTTCACGCCTTTGTTCACGACGATGTCATAGATGTCGTAACCAAGGTCGCCGACCGCCGGCGCGGTGAACGCGTGAGCGCCACCGCTCACCATCGCGGCGAAGGCCAGGGGAATGCCGATATTGGCGAAGGAAGCGGTTTGCCTTCCAAGTGTCTTCAACATGCACGTGCTCCAGTCAAAATGGGCCGCTCCGCAATATGCTGGCCGGCATCGATGGGGATCGCTGTCGGCCGACGGCGAGGCTGGACGGCCCGTTTCGGGTCTCGCCGTCGGCATTCCGGTGCGCGCGGCGCCGTCCTGCCATGCTGCAGGAGGACGGCCGCGAGCGTCCGCGATGGGAGAGTGGAGAACCGTTCAGCGCGCGGCATCGGCGAGCGCCTTCCCGGTCTTCAGAAATTCTTCCAATTCGGCCTGCTGGAAGCCGGATATGATCTTTCCGCCCACGATCAGCGTAGGCGTGCCGGTGATGCCCGCCTTGCTCACGACACGCGCGTCCGCCTCGACCCTGGCTCGGCCTTCCGCGCAGCTGCGGAGCTCAACTGGAGCCGCTCCCGCGTAAACCGTCTTGAACGCAGCCTCCTTGTCAGGCGAACAGAGGATATGCTCGGCCTTGGCGGCAGCTTCCGGATGGATGCCCGAGACAAAGATGATCAGACGGCGGACGGGCTTGCCCTCCGCTTCCTTCGCGGCCCAGAACCGGTCGAGCGCGCGGCAATAAGGGCAATCGGGATCGGTGAACTCGATCACCTGCGGGGCGTCAGCGGGGCCGATCGCCAAGGCCTTGCTTGTATCGATCGCCGCCAGCTTCCGCTGCGCAGACCTATCCTGGGCAAGAGCGGTAATGTTTATGCCATTGCGATCATAAACCGCCGCGAAGAGCAGGTGCTCGCTCTCAGGCGCGTAATATATGATCCGGCCGCCGGCACTCGCCTGATAGATCGGGCCCTTGACCGGTGCCGGACCGAAATCCTCGAACTGCAGGTTAGTGAATGTCTGCCGCAATTCGTTCTCGGCTTCGCGAGCCGCGACGACAAGAGGATCAACTTGCTGCGCAGAGGCGGCACTCTGGAAGACCAGGATAAAAGGCAGGACGAGGGCGAATGCCCCCGGCTTAGCGACGCGCATGCGAACTCTCCTCTGTTGAAAGGGCCGGACGCAGGAACAGCCGCGCATCAAGATGCATGTCGGCGCCGATCCGGATGATTTTGGATGGGGTCGGCGGAACGGAGGCGCTGCCGGCTCCACCGGCGCCGGAAGCCCGGATGACGAAGCCGCTCATCGTCGGAACGATGGTCCGCTGACCTTCCACGTTTAGCGGTGCGCTGCCGTCAGTTCCCGCCTGTGTGGATGTCGTGACCACGAGGGCGCAACAGGCAAGGGTCATCGCATTGGCAATCGGCGTCATGCACGACTCCATTCGGCGCATTGCGCCAGGTTTGAGAATTACTTGTGGACCCGAAGTAGAAGACCCGAATCGATCTGTATTTTTCGGCTCGATGTCTGAGTGATTTGAAACAGAAGTAATTGCAACAGCAGTAGGAGCGGAGCCGCGCCGCTCTCCAAAATGAGTTCTAAATGTACGAATTTAGTTGGTTATAGGCGCGGCTTTGCTCAAATCACCCGGTGTAGGCCATTGCCGGCGTCGCATTGTCAAAATAGTCGAAATCCGACGAAATGCACCAAAAGGATGGCTTCAGTGACAATGCGAAAGCAAATGAGCATTTCTCTGCCTTATCGGCAGTGAAGTACCTCTAAATTCAACGCCATCTATTATTGCTAAATATCGGATGAATACCTTACGCCCTGCCTCAATTTATCATGTCAGGAGATTTTCCGAGGAGAGCGGAGCAATGTCATCGAATGAGAAATTCGCCCCCGTCGACCTGTCCCTTTTCAAGGTCATCAAAAAGATGGCCGGGGAGCGGGTCAGGCAGGAACGTAAACGTCGACAAGTCACGCAATCGGAACTTGCTCACGAGATGGGGTTTGGACCGCGATGGCTACGGGATGTAGAGGCCGGTGCTCCGGGTACGCGATTGGAAGATCATATCAGCGCAACCTTGCGGCTAGGGGACTCGATCGGACATATTATGTTCCCGGTCCTCTTTATGGCGCACGGCATCCGTTTTCCGCAGCACTTATACTACGAGGATATCAGGGGCCTCGAACGCAAGTGCATCGAGTTGATCGTGGATTGGGCGGTCAATTCTCTGAAGCAGGATTTGCCGTCAGAATGGTGGCCTTCCAGTCACCACGACGAACGTTGATCAACTGGCATCCAAAAGGCATCAGGGCGCCTGTTTGTGCCAATTGGTGCCAAAACTGCAATCTTGGTCCTTCATCGCATTCATTCATAATGCTACACTGCCTAAGCTTCTTGATCGCCTTGCGCTGCCTTTGAGGTGGCGTTCCATGAATATAGCCAATCTGAACAGATCTGACTGTTCGTTCCGGATCGATGAACGACGTTGTCTCGTCCCCGGCTTCCTTTGTACTGACGATCAAGTGCTAGCAGCACAGTTCGCCTTCACTGTTGGCGCAACCAGGGGGGTCAGCCGTATGGCTGAGCAGGCCAACCAATGACGGGGCGCGACAATAGCGGTATTGACGTTCCGGGCGAGCGTTCTGTCCGCCACAGTAGGCGGTTCTCCGACCAGTTGGTCGAGAAAACCCGGAAGCTCTTCCAGGAACGTACAACCAGGCAGCTCACCAACGAGGATGCGCGTCAAATTCTGGAGAATCTGACGGGTTTCTTCCGGGTGCTCGGCGAATGGGACAGGGCACAAGAGAAGGCGTCTGCTGAGGAGCAGTTACCCGAAAATTGCCGGAACGTCCGAATTGACGAGGAATGACGTCACTGGCATCATTGACATCATTCCTCGTCGATAGGTGTCGCAATGGCTGGTGCGCTTCAGGTACGTAATCTTGACGACGACATAATCCAGCGTTTGCGCCGAAGGGCTGCAAGGCACGGCCGCTCGGTTGAGGCTGAGCATAGGGAAATTCTGCGACAAGTTTTGTCGACTGAGACGGACCCCTCCTTCGAAACACTGGCAGCCGAGATGCGTGCTCTGACCGCAAAGCGGCAGCAGACTCCCTCGGAAGTCCTGTTGCTTGAAGGGCGTGAGGAGCGGTGATGCGCATCGTAATAGATGCGAGCATCGCGGTGAAATGGGTTGTTACCGAAGATGGGACGGACGAAGCCGTATCATTGTTGTCTGGACACCATTTGTCAGCCCCTGATCTGCTCATTGCAGAATGTGCCAACATACTCTGGAAAAAAGTTCGCCTGACCGAGATGTCAGCGGACGAAGCGATGGTTGCGATGCGAATCATCCAACGCGCTAACTTAGAGCTTTGCCCCATGCGGTCTCTGATGGAGCCAGCCGCAAAACTTGCTATTGACCTTGATCACCCAGCATATGACTGTGTGTATCTCGCGCTGGCAATGAGCCAAGGATGGCAATTCGTCACCTCTGATGCGCGCTTCCTCGAAAAGGTTCGGCAGTCCTCGCCTGCGGCTGCGCAATCGATTCTTTCCTTGAAGGAAGTGGCAGGCGGGAGCGGAGAACGGCATTAGCCGGCACAACGGAGTATCGATATGGCGCGAGCAGTTCGAACGAAAACGAAGCAGAAAGCGCAGGAGGTTCAAACTCCCAAGGCCGTGGTCTATGCGCGAGTGTCTTCACGCGAACAGGAGCGCGAGGGCTTCTCGATACCTGCCCAGTTGAAATTGCTTCGCGAGCACGCCGAGGCCAGCGGATTTACCGTAGCGGCCGAATATGTGGACGTGGAGACGGCTAAGCAAAGCGGACGGACCAATTTCGACGAGATGATCCGCTACCTTCGCAAGCATAAAACCATCCAGACGATTATGGTCGAAAAGACCGATCGCCTCTACCGCAATCTCAAGGATTGGGTGACAATCGACGAGCTCGATGTCGAAATCCATCTTGTGAAAGAGGGTATCGCGCTCTCTCGGGAATCCCGGTCTTCTGAAAAGTTCATGCACGGCATCAAGGTGCTGATGGCTAAGAACTACATCGACAATCTGTCCGAGGAAGTCCGCAAGGGCATGTTGGAGAAGGCAGAGCAGGGTCTTTGGCCGAGTGCTGCGCCATTCGGATATCAGAATCTAATGGGTCAAGATGGCAAAAAGCGGATCGTCATCGACCCCGATCAGGGCCCGATCATCAGGCGATTGTTTGAGTGGTATGCAACTGGAAGCTACTCATTGAAGGAGATCGGCGCTCTCGCTCGGCAGGAAGGTCTTGCCTACCGCAAGAGCCAGCGCCCAGTGCCAATCAGCACCGTGCATAAGATTCTTCGGAGCCGCCTCTATGCCGGAGAGTTCGAATGGCTAGGCAAGGTCTACCAAGGAAGCCATGAACCGGTCATCTCGAAAGATCTGTGGTACTGTGTGCAGGACATTCTGGATGGACGGAACAAGAAAACCCGCAACGCTAAAACCGGCGGTGGTGTCCGTGAATTTGCTTTTACCGGCCTAATTAGCTGTGGCCACTGCGGCTGCGCTGTGACGGCCGAGATCAAGAAAGGCAAATATATATATTACCACTGCACCGGCTTCCGGGGAAAATGTCCCGAGAAATTCGTGCGTGAAGAAGTTCTTGAGGAGCAGTTTGCCGTACTGATGGCCAAGCTACGTTTCGACGAGAATGTTTACGATATTATCGTCGAAGCGCTGAAGGACAGCTTCGAGGTTGAGCGGCACGACCATGATGAAGCGATGACGCACCTTCATGCGGAGAGCGAGCGCCTTCGGAAGCGTCTGGAAGCTGTCTATGTCGATAAGCTGGATGGCACTGTCACTGACGATTTTTATCGCCGCATGGCTTTGCAATGGCGCGACGAGCTCGATCGCTGCCAACGCGATCTCGTCCGGCATCAAGATGCCAGCAATAACTATATGGATGAAGGGGTGGCCCTGCTGAAGCTAGCGCGCAAAGCGCTCGGATTGTTCGAGGGTTCTAATGGAATCGAGAAACGTCGGTTGCTCAATTTCGTACTATCGAACTGCACTTGGAAGCATGGCGAACTGAGTGCCGAGTACCGCCAACCATTTGATATGCTTGCAAATACCGTAAATGAAACCGACCCATCTCAAGGGGGCAGCGGCGCCGCTACCCCCTTAAATGAGATTTGGTCGGGAAGAGAGGATTCGAACCTCCGGCCCCTGCCTCCCGAAGGCAGTGCTCTACCAGGCTGAGCTACTCCCCGACGGAGTCACGCGCGTCGCCCCAGCGGGGCGAGCGACTAGCTGGAGGCGCGCCTATACCGAGGAGCAGGCAGGCGCGCAAGCGGGTTGGTGCGCGATCGTCATTGCCCGCTGCGTGCGTCGAGCAGCGCATCAATGCTGGTGAATTTCTCGCGTGGTGAGCCGTCGCGCGCACGATCGATTTCTGCCTGCTCGATCCGCTGCCAGTCGCGAAACGTGACGACGTCGACACCGCGTTCCGCCAACAGGGCATCGAGCGCCGGGCGACCCTGTTTGCCGCCGTCCTCGGGCAGATCCTCGGCGAGATGCTCGGCAAGCGCATAGCCGTCGGGGCGGTTGGTGCCGATCGTCCCCGAAGGCCCGCGTCGCGCCCAGCCGACCGCGTAGAGCCCCGGCGCGATCCGTCCGTCTTCGTTGGCGAAACGGCCGCGCGCAGCATCGTAGGGCACGCCCTCGATCGGCGGGGTGCGATAGCCGATGCAGCTCACCACCAGTCCCGCCGGCACGGCATAGGTTTCGCCGGTGCCCGTGGCCCCGCCATCGCGGTCGAGCTGCGTCCGCTCGACGATGATGCGTTCGACCGCGCCGTCGCCTTCGATCGCCACCGGCCGCGCGAAGAAATCGAACACGATGCCGATCGGCTTGTCCTGCGGATGCGCCGCAAACTCGCGCAACAGCGTAACCGACTTGCGCTGACCCGGTTCGAGCGCGGTGTCGGCGTCCTCGGGCGGGAAATCGGCGGCATCGAGACGCGGGCTGGCGCGCTCGAGTTGGCCCAGTTCACCCAGTTCCTTGGGTGTCATCGCGATCTGGTGCGGCCCCCGGCGGCCGAGGATCGTCACCGTGTCGATCGTATGCTCCCCCAACCGATCGAGCGCGTGGTTGACGATATCCGATCCGAGGAACTCCGCCTCGGTCTTGGCGAGGATGCGCGCGACGTCCAGGGCGACATTGCCGTTCCCGATCACCACCGCTCCGGGTCCGTGGAGCGCGGGCGCCAGGTCGGTGAAATCGGGGTGGCCGTTATACCAGCCGACGAATGCCGCAGACCCGATCACGCCGGGTAGATCCGCACCCGGAATATCGAGCGCGCGATCCGATGGTGCGCCGGTCGCGAGCACGACGGCGTCGTAGAGCGCGCGCAACTCCGCGACGGTTACGTCTTTGCCGACGGTGACGTTGCCGACGAAGCGGACATTGTCGGTCAGCGCGACGCTTTCGTAGCGCCGCGAAACGCCCTTGATCGATTGATGGTCAGGCGCGACCCCCGAACGGATCAGGCCGAAGGGCACCGGCAGGCGATCGATGATATCGACGCGGACGCCGTCGCCAAAGGTCTTCTGGCAGGCTTCGGCGGTGTAATAGCCCGCCGGCCCCGATCCGATCACCGCGACGTGACGCATACACCCGCTCTCCCTTGCCGTTGGAGGTGCACCGTAATCGCTTGGCGCGACAGGGCAAGCGCGGCTATCGCTGACGCTTTGGCAAAGCGTCGCGCGCCTGCTATCGGCGCGGCATTCCTCCTTCAGGCAAGAATCGATCCGTGGCCACTCCGCTCGAAAATATCCGCAATTTCAGCATTATCGCGCATATCGATCACGGTAAGTCGACGCTCGCCGATCGTCTGATCCAGGCGACGGGCGGGCTTACCGATCGCGAGATGAGCGAGCAGGTGCTCGACAATATGGATATCGAGCGCGAACGCGGGATCACGATCAAGGCGCAGACGGTGCGCCTCGCCTACACCGCCGCTGATGGCGGAACCTATGAACTCAACCTCATGGATACGCCGGGCCATGTCGATTTTGCCTATGAGGTGAGCCGCAGCCTCGCCGCGTGCGAGGGCGCGCTGCTCGTGGTGGACGCGGCGCAAGGCGTCGAGGCGCAGACGCTCGCGAACGTTTATCAGTCGATCGAGCACGATCACGAGATCGTCCCCGTCATCAACAAGATCGATCTGCCCGCGGCCGAGCCCGACAAGGTGAAGGCCGAGATCGAGGATATCATCGGCCTCGATGCATCGGATGCGGTGCTCACCAGCGCCAAATCGGGGATCGGCGTCACCGAGGTGCTCGAAGCGATCGTCAAGCGTATCCCGCCGCCCAAGGGGGATCGTGACGCGCCGCTCAAAGCGATGCTCGTCGATAGCTGGTACGATCCGTATCTCGGCGTCGTCATCCTCGTGCGGGTGATGGAAGGCACGCTCAGGAAAGGCCAGCAGATCAAGTTCATGCAGACCGGGACGACGCATCTGGTCGATCGCGTCGGCTGCATGCGGCCCAAGATCGAACAACTGACCGAGCTTCAAGCGGGCGAGATCGGCTTCATCACCGCGCAGATCAAGGAAGTCGCGCAGACCGCTGTCGGCGATACGATCACCGACGCGAAAAAGCCCGCCGCGGCACCTTTGCCGGGGTTCAAGGAAGTCCAGCCGGTGGTGTTCTGCGGGCTGTTTCCCGTCGATGCCGCCGATTTCGAGAAGCTGCGCGAATCGATCGGAAAGCTGCGCCTCAACGACGCCTCGTTCAGCTTCGAGATGGAGACCTCGGCCGCGCTCGGTTTCGGCTTCCGCTGCGGCTTCCTGGGGCTGCTCCACCTCGAAATCATTCAGGAGCGGCTGACACGCGAATATGATCTCGATCTGATCACGACGGCGCCCTCGGTCGTCTATCAGATCGAGTTGACGCACGGCGGCGGCCATGTCGAACTGCACAACCCGGCCGACATGCCCGATCCCAACAAGATCGAGACGATCGCCGAACCGTGGATCGAAGCGGTGATCTATTGCCCCGACGAGTATCTCGGCGCGATCCTCAAACTGTGCCAGGATCGCCGCGGCATCCAGAAGAATCTCACCTATGTCGGCGGCCGCGCGCAGGTGACGTACGAACTGCCGCTCAACGAAGTCGTGTTCGATTTCTATGACCGGTTGAAGTCGATCAGCCGCGGCTATGCGAGCTTCGATTATCATCAGATCGGCTATCGCAACGGCGATCTCGTCAAGATGAGCATTCTCGTCAACGCCGAGGCCGTCGATGCGCTCAGCATGATCGTCCACCGCTCGACCGCCGAAAGCCGGGGCCGGGGAATGTGTGAGCGCCTCAAGGATCTGATCCCGCGTCATTTGTTCAAGATCCCGATCCAGGCGGCGATCGGCGGCAAGGTGATCGCGCGCGAGACGATCGCGGCGTTGCGCAAGGACGTGACCGCCAAATGCTATGGCGGCGATATCACGCGCAAGCGGAAGCTTCTGGAGAAGCAGAAGGAAGGCAAGAAGCGGATGCGCGAATACGGTTCGGTGAGCATTCCGCAGGAGGCTTTCATCGCCGCACTGCGCATGGGCGACGAAAACTGATACGGAACTCTGTCGTTGATCGGGGGGTTCCCCTCCGACCACGAGATAACAACGGGAGAAGAGTGATGCGATTCATGGCGATGACGGGCGCGGCGGCGCTTGCAATGGCGTTGGCGGCATGCTCGGGCGGAACCGGGACGACCAACGATGCCGCGATGAACGACACCGCCTTTGGCAATGACATGGGGCTCGACAACATGGTCGACGGCAACATGATGGCAGCCGGCGGTACCGCGATCGCCGCGCTCAAGACCGCCGACGGCAAGGATGCCGGTAGCGCCACCGTCACCGAGGCCGATGGCGCGCTCCACGTTACGCTCACCGCGACCGGGCTGCCGGCGGGCACGCACGCGGTCCATATCCACACGACCGGCAAGTGCGATGCACCGACCTTCGAGACCGCGGGCGGCCACTGGAACCCGACCGGCGCCCATCACGGCATCAACAACGCCGAATCGCCGCGGCCGCATCTGGGCGACCTGCCCAACATGGACGTCGGCGCGGATGGCAACGGCACGCTCGATTTCGACGTCGCCGGCGCGACCCTTGCGGGCCTGCTCGATACCGACGGTGCCGCGCTGGTGGTGCACGCCGATGCCGACGACCTCAAGAGCGATCCGTCGGGCAATGCCGGCGGCCGGATCGCCTGCGGTGTGATCACGGCGCAATAGCGCCGGCACACGTTGACATCGACCATGCCGCATGATCGGATGCTGCATGGTATCGCTAACGAGACGCGCCATGCTGGGTGGCATGGCAGCATCGGGCGTCGCGGCAACCGCGGCGCCCGTTTCGCCGAACTGGTCGAATTTGCGGAGCGCCTTCTCGGTCCCCGACTGGTTCCGCGATGCCAAGTTCGGCATCTGGGCGCATTGGAGCGCGCAATGCGTGCCCGAGGCGGGCGATTGGTACGGGCGGCTGATGTACGTCCAGGGTCACCCGATGTACGCGCACCATCTCGCGCATTACGGGCACCCGGCGGATACCGGCTTCATCGAGATCGAGAATCGCTGGAAGGCCGAACATTGGCAGCCAGAGGCATTGATCGACCTCTACAAGCGAGCGGGCGCCAAATATTTCATGGCGCTGGGTTGCCATCACGACAATCTCGACGCGTTCGATAGCGCACACCACGCCTGGAACAGCACGCGCGTCGGGCCGAAGCGCGATATCGTCGGCACATGGGAAAAGGCGGTGCGCCGGGCCGGGCTGCGCTTCGGGATCAGCAATCACAGCTCGCACGCCTGGCACTGGTGGCAGACCGCTTACGGCTACGACGCCGAAGGCCCGCGCGCGGGCGAGCGCTACGACGCGTTCAAGCTGACCAAGGCGGACGGCAAGGGCACATGGTGGGACGGCCTCGACCCGCAGGATCTCTATTGCGGGCCCAGTTTCGTCTCGCCCGACGGCATCGGCTCGATCGCGGCGATGAACGCCTGGCACGACGTCCACGATGGCCGCTGGATGGAATTCGTGCCGCCGCAGAACCCGGCCTTCGCCGCCAACTGGCTCGCGCGGCAGAAGGACATGGTCGAGAAATACCGACCAGATGTGGTCTATCTCGACGATACCGGCCTGCCGTTCGGCAGTTACGGCATCGAGGCGCTCGCGCATTATTACGCGCAAGGGAAGGGCGCCGATGGCGGGCTCGATGTGGTGCTTACGGCGAAGAAGCTCACCGATTATCAGCGCGGCGCGTTGGTGGAAGATGTCGAGCGCGGTTTTTCCGACCGCCTGCGACCCGAGCCGTGGCAGACGTGTACCTGTATCGGCGACTGGCATTACAATCGCGCGCGCTTCGAGCAGAAAAGCTATGTGCCCGCCGAACAGGTGATCCAGCGGCTGTGCGATGTGGTGGCGAAGAACGGCAATCTGCTGCTGTCGATTCCCGTGCGCGGCGACGGTACGATCGATAGCGAGGAGGAAAAGATCGTCGCCGGCATCACGCGCTGGATGGCGCGAAACGGCGAGGCAGCGATCTATAGATCGCGACCGTGGCGGATCTTCGGCGAAGGCCCGACCGCCGTGCCCGTCGGCGTGATGAACGAGGGCGAGGCTAAGCCCTTCACCGCTGAGGACGTGCGGTTCACGGTCAAGGACGGCGCGCTGTGCGCGATCCTGCTTGCATGGCCAACCGGGCCGGTGACGATCGCCGCGCTGGGGCGCGATGCGCTTCCCGGTGCGACGATCGAGCATGTGCGTCTGGTCGGCGGAGGGCCGCTTGCGATCGATCGCAGCGATGCCGGGCTTCGGCTGGCGTTGCCGCCGGCGGGTGCGGGCGATGTCGTGCCCGTCGTGCGGATCGAGGGCAGGGGGCTTGCCGCCACCTGACCGTCAGAACAACTCGCCTTGCGCGCCTGCGGGCGGCCGAAACAGATCGGTGCGCAACACGATCCGCTCGTTGGCGAGCCCGTAGCGCCTGCACGCGAGTATGAAGCGTGTGCGGATCAACTCGGCCCACGGCCCTTGCCCGCGCATCCGGGTGAAGAATTCGGGATCGTTGTCCCGCCCGTCGCGGATCGAATTGATAATCGCCATCACCTTGCCCGCGCGGTCGGGAAAGTGCGTCTCCAGCCAGGCGCGAAACAGCGGCGCGACCTCGTGCGGCAGCCGTACCGGCAGGAAGAACGCGCCACGCGCGCCCGATTCGGCGGCGCGCTCGATGATGTGCTCGATCTCATGGTCGGTGATCGCGGGAATGACGGGGGCAATCGAGACATAAACGGAGACGCCCGCATCGGCGAGCCGCCGCACCGCTGTCAGCCGTCGTTCCGGGGCGGGCGCACGGGGTTCGAGCGTCATCGCGATCCGCGGATCGAGCGAGGTTATCGATACCGCTACCGCCACCAGCCCCTTGCGGGCCATCGGTTCGAGCAGGTCGAGATCGCGCAGCACGCGATTCGATTTGGTGGTGATCGTCAGCGGATGCTGCGTCTGGGCGAGCAGTTCGATGCAACCGCGCGTAATCTTCCAGGTGCCTTCGATCGGCTGGTATGGATCGGTATTGGTGCCGAATGCGATCGGCCGGACGGCATAGCCCCGTTTCGCCAGCGCCTCGCGGAGCAAGGCAGGCGCACCGGGCTTGGCGAACAGCCGGCTCTCGAAATCGAGGCCCGGCGACAAGTCGTGATAGGCATGGGTGGGTCGCGCGAAACAATAGATGCAGCCATGCTCGCAGCCCCGATACGGATTCACCGATCGATCGAAACCGATGTCGGGTGACGTGTTGTAGGTGAGGATCGTCCTGGGCTTTTCGATCGTGATCGTCGTGCGCAGCGGGGGAGGGGCGCCATCGATCGCGGCGCGTGCATCGAGCCAGTCGCCTCGTGCGTTTGGGGCAGGTTGAAGCGCTTGCTCTCGCGGTTGAGGGTGGCGCCGCGCACGGCGCGCTGCTTGATCGCCATTGACAAAGGCATAGCGCTCGCTCCAGAACATATCAAGAACGATTACGGGAGACAGTGATGACCGCGCGGATCAATTATCTCGAGCTTCCCGTCGCCGATACGGGGGCCGCAAAGACCTTCTACGGCGCCGCGTTCGGGTGGAGCTTCACCGATTTCGGCCCGACCTATGCCGCAACGACGAGCGGTGATACCGATATCGGTTTTCAGGCGGACGCAAAGGCCAAGACCGCCGCTGCGCTGCCGGTGATCGAGGTCGACGATCTCGAATCCGCCGAGGCCGCGGTTTGGACCGCAGGCTGCACGATAACAGCGCCGATTTTCGCTTTTCCCGGCGGCAGACGCTTCCATTTCCGTGATCCCGATGGCCATGAGATCGCGGTGATGCAGCCCGCGGTGGAATAGGGCTGCCGCGCGTCCAATACGGCCTTCCTAACGCTCCCGGAGGCGCGGCATCAGTTCGACGAAGTTGCAGGGCTTATGGCGGCTGTCGAGCTGGTCTTTGAGAATGCCGTCCCATCCGTCTTTGACCGCTCCGGTCGAGCCGGGCAGTGCAAAGATATAGGTGCCGCGCGCGACACAGGCGCACGCGCGCGACTGCACCGTCGAGGTGCCGATCGACTGGAAACTCAGCCACCGGAACAACTCGCCGAAGCCGGGGATCATCTTATCCGCGACTTGGCCGATGGCCTCCGGGGTCACGTCGCGCCCGGTAACGCCGGTGCCGCCGGTGGTGATGACGCAATCGATCATGGGGTCGTCGATCCAGGCGGCGAGGCGCGCCACGATCGCGGCGACGTCGTCTTTCGCGATCGCACGATCCGCAAGCGTGTGCCCGGCGGTCTCGATCCGTGCCACGAGAATATCACCCGACCGATCGTCCGCGAAGGTGCGTGTATCGGATATGGTGAGAACCGCGATCCTGACCGGGAGGAACGCGGCTGTTTCGTCAATCGGCACTGGCGGTCATCGTCGCGCGCGGCGTGTCGCCCATGCGGATCGCGGTGGCGCCCGACATTCCCGGGAACCGCGGCCACATGCCCTGTGCGAGTGCGGCGCGGCTCGGCGAGCCCTTCTTGCCCGTCTCACCTTCGTAGATCCAGTAATTGCGCAGCACCGTCGTCACATAGCCGCGGGTTTCCCAATAAGGGATCGATTCGATGTAGAGCAGCGGATCGCCATTGTCGCGCGTCGAGGCGTTCCAGGCGCTCACCGGCACCGGGCCGGCGTTATAGGCGGCGATCACCTTGGGAAGCAGCCCGCCGGTACAGGCCTGATCGCGAAGTTGCTCGAGATAGGATTGGCCGACCTCGATATTGGTCGAAGGCCGCGTCAGATCGGCCCGATCGATCACGCGGCCGTGCGCGCGGCCGATGTCGATCGCTGCGGCGGGCATGATCTGCATCAGACCATAGGCGCCGGCGGGGCTGACGACATCGGTGCGGAAGCGCGATTCCTGGAGCGTGTGGGCGTAGACGAGCGCCTTGTCGACGCGCCAGCCGCCGTCGGGTACCCAATCGGGGGCCGGGAACCGGGCCGAGGCGACCGCCGTCGCGCCGGCGGGCGCGTTATGCGCGAGCCAGAGCTGCGTGCTCGGCAGGTTCATCGCGGCGGTAACATGGATGAGTGCGGCATAATCGCTCGCGGCGCCGATCTCGGCCTGGTGGCGGATCACTTCGTCGGCGAGACGATTTTCACCGATTTCGACCAGCGCGGCGGCGACCTGCGCGTTGGGCCGATGTTCAAGCTGCGCCCAATCGGCCGAGACGTTGACGGGGCGGAACATCGGCGCATCGATCCCGAGCGCCTGCCGCGCGAGCTGGCCGTAGAAGGTCTCGTCATATTGCGCGGCGGTCTGGAGGTGACCCTGCACCTTGTCGGGACGGCCGCATGCCATGTCTGCGCGCGAGGCCCAATAGGCTCCGGCAGCGCGCATGTCCGAATCGCCCGCGCGGGTCGCCACCGCCTCGAATGAAGTGCCCGCGACGGCGCAATCGCGCTGGCGCCACGCCGCGAGCCCGGTGACCCAATGCGCCTGCACGCCCCATTCGCCGGGATCGCCGGCAGCGGTCGCGGCCACGCGCCGGGCGTTGGTGTCGTCACTTTCGAGATAATACATCCACGCGACGCGCTGACGCCATTCGGTCGTCGCTTCGGGGGTGAGGCCCTGGGTTTGCCCGAGCAACGCTTCCGCGCTCGCGCCATCATCCGCCTTGATGAACGGGCGCATTTCCACGGCAAGCGCAGCGGACGCGGCGTCGCTGATGCCTTTCGCGCGGCGCCGCGACGGTGCGCCCGCGATCCAACGCAGGTCATGCACTTCGGGCAACGGCGGCAGATCGGCATCGGTTGCGCCGCGCAGCGCGGCAAGACGCGATAGCTGTGCTGCTTGTGGAAGCTCGGGCGCTTCCCGCAGCAGCGCCAGTAACGGATCGAGCGCGACTTTGGGGCTGCCGGCGGCGGTATAAAGCTCGGCCCGCGCGATCGCGTGGAGCGGCCCCGGCTTCATCAGATCGAGCCCGAGTTGCGCGTCCGTCCAGCGTTTGTCGCGGATCGCCGCGAAGACGGCGCGATAGCCTTCGCGCTGGCGGGCGTCGAGTTGGGCAGGGATGGCGGCACCACGATCGGCCCCCACACGCGGCACGCGGGTATCTACGGCGGTGTCGGCAGGGGCGGCCAAGGCTGGCGCAGAAAATGCGGCAAACGCGCAGACCAGTAGCCATCCTCGCATCATGCCAACCCCCCGGCCACCAATTGCAAGTCTTTCCACGCTTCCGCCTTGCGCGTGGGTTGTTCGAGCAGGAACCGCGGCGGGAAGCTGGCGACCGTCTCGGCTTGTCCGCCGGCATGGTTAAGGACATGCAAACAACCGCGTCCTGCGGCCGCGTTGACCCCGAGCAACGCACGGCTCGCCGCATTACCCATCAGCAACAACCGCCTAGGACGGCACAGAGCGAGCCGATGAAGGGCAATTTCTGCGAGCGGCGGGCCGAGATCGGCGGGGATCTGACCCGACATCGGTCGGATTGCGCAGAGCGGCGCGAGATAGACGCTCGATCGATCGCGCCCGATCGCGGCAAGCATACGATCGAACAATATGCCTGCGGCCCCACTGAGCAAGGTATCGCCATCGTCGCGCTCGGGCATGTCGACCACGATCGCAAGGTCAGCGGCGGGGTTGCCGCGCGCGGCGATCGGGGCGCCGGGCCATCCGGCCTCGGGAGCGCCCGGGCCAATGCGCCACGTCTCGAACGCGTCGATTGTGTCAGGCAGTGCCGCGGGTTGAGCGGGAGCAGGGGCGGCAATCTGGTCCGCCGGGCGTGCCTCCGCCGCGCGTGGCTCGCGCAGCCACGCGCGCGGCGCATCGTCGACCAGCGTATCGACGCCGGCCTCGTGCCACCAATCGAGCGCGCTTGCCGCCGCGTGCCGCCAGTTGATGTTCTGATCTGCCCCCATATCGCGATCAATAGAGTCACTGGTTGACGAGCCGGTCAATTGGCAGGCACTGACCCTCGGACAGGACGTTGCTGCAACACGACGAGCGCAAGTCGGCAACGCGGCGTGGAGAGATTTTGTGAGCGAACGTGAATCGATGCCTTATGACGTGGTGATCGTCGGCGCCGGCCCCGCGGGGCTGGCAGCGGCGATCCGGCTCAAGCAGCGTGCGACCGAAACAGGGCGCGACCTTTCGGTCTGCATCCTCGAAAAGGGCTCCGAAGTCGGCGCGCATATCCTGTCGGGCGCGGTGGTCGATCCCAAGGCGCTCGACGAACTGCTGCCCGATTGGCGCAATATGGACTGCCCGCTCGCCGAGACGCCGGTGACCGAAAATCATCATTGGATCTTGAGCGAAACCGCCAAGCGCGAAATGCCGCATTTCATGTTGCCGCCGCTGATGAGCAACAAGGGGACCTATACCGGCAGCCTCGGCAACCTGTGCCGCTGGCTTGCCGGGCAGGCCGAGGCACTGGGGGTGGAGATATTCCCCGGCTTCGCGGCGGCCGAAATCCTGTTCAACGACGACGGCTCGGTGAAGGGGGTGGCGACCGGCGACATGGGCGTCGCGCGCGACGGCACGCACAAGCCCGATTACCAGCCGGGGCTCGAACTGCACGCCAAATATACCTTCCTTGCCGAAGGCGTGCGCGGACATCTTTCCAAAGAACTGATCCGCCAGTTCGATCTCGCGCGCGACAGTCAGCCGCAGGTCTATGGATTGGGCATCAAGGAATTGTGGGACATCGCGCCTGAAAAGCACGTCCCCGGTCGCGTTATCCACACGCAGGGCTGGCCCTTGGGCGAGGACGCGAACGGCGGCGGTTTTCTCTATCATCAGGCAGGCGGGCAGGTTGCGCTCGGCTTCGTCACCTGGCTCAATTACCGTAACCCGTATCTCTCGCCCTTTCAGGAAATGCAGCGCTGGAAGACGCATCCTGCGATCCGTGCGGTGCTCGAAGGCGGCAAGCGCGTCTCGTACGGCGCGCGTGCGATCAACGACGGCGGCTGGCAATCGGTGCCCAAGCTGGTGTTTCCGGGCGGCGCGCTGATCGGTTGCTCGGCAGGTTTCGTCAACGTGCCGCGGATCAAGGGCTCACACACCGCGATGAAGACCGCGATGATGGCCGCCGACGCCGCGTTCGAAGCGATCGAAGCGGGGCGCGAGCATGACGAACTCACGGCCTATCCGGCCGCTTATGAGAAAAGCTGGGTCTACAAGGAACTCAAGAAGGTTCGCAACGTCGTGCCGCTGGTCAAGAAATATGGCGATTTCCTCGGCTCGGGGCTGGCGGGGGTCACGATGTGGGCCGAACAGCTCGGCATCACGATGCCATTCACGCTCGGCCATCATCCCGACCACGAGAGCCTGTGGCGCAAGGATCTGGTGCGGCCGATTTCCTATCCCAAGCCCGACGGTGTGATCAGTTTCGATCGGCTGTCGTCGGTGTTCCTCTCCAACACCAATCACGTGGAGGACCAGCCGGTCCACCTGACGCTGCGCGATCCCGACATTCCGGTCGATTACGATCTGCCGATGTACGACGAACCGGCGCAGCGTTATTGCCCCGCGGGCGTTTACGAGATCGTCGGCGAGGAAGAAGGCAATCCGAAGTTCGTGATCAACGCCCAGAATTGCGTCCATTGCAAAACGTGCGACATCAAGGATCCCACCCAGAACATCAATTGGGTGGTCCCCGAAGGCGGTGGAGGCCCCAATTATCCGAATATGTAAGCCCGCGCTGATCGTCGCGCTTCTCGCTGGTACATTCGCCGTGCCCGCAGCGGCAAGCACGCGCCCCGCCGATCTTGCCGACTATATCAAAGCCCGAGCGGCCGATGCCGAGGGCGATGCGCGCCGCGCCGCTCTGGGGTATGCCGCCGCGCTTGATGCGGCCCCGGCCAACGAACTGGTCGCGATCCGCGCCTATCGCGCGGCGATGGAGGCAGGCGACGCGGCGCTTGCCGATCGCGCGCTCAGCGTTCTCGAACGTTCGGGCGTTGCGCCGCAAGACAGCGCCTTGTGGCGGCTCGCCGGCGCGGTAGCGGCGAAGGACGACAAGGCGGCGACCCGCGCGATCGACGATTTACGCCGCGGACCACTTGCCTTCACCATGCCGATCCTGAGGGCCTGGCAAGCCGTCGGCCGTAAGCGTGATCCCTTTGCGGCGCTCGATACGGCCGCCGACAACCCGCTATTCAAGCGCTATGGCGCCGAAAATCGTGCGCTGCTCCGAATCGCGCGCGGCGATATCGACGGCGGCCTTGCCGGTATCCGGGCGGTTTCCGGCCTTGACCAGTCGGGCATCGACACGCGGATCAATGCCGCGCGATTGCTCGCCGGGAGCGGGCACACGGCACAGGCGCACGCGCTGCTGGCCGGCAACGATCCCGAAGTCGCGGCGGTTGCGGCAGGGTTGGGCAAGGGCGCCAAGCCGTCGTTCGGTTTCGGGGTATCGCAGCTCTTCACGCGGCTGGCGGGCGATCTGGCGATCGGTGATCCGACGCCGCTGTCGATCGTGCTGATGCGCGCGGCGTTGCGCGCCGATCCCGGCAACGATCGCGCGCGGTTGCTGCTCGCAGCGTCGTTGAGCGATCTCGGCGAGACCGAACTCGCGCTCGAAACCCTCGATGCGGTCGATGTCAGTGGCTCGTTCGGGCCTGCTGCGGCCGATGCCCGTGTGACCGTGCTCGCCAACGCGGGTCAAGACGCCCGAGCGCTTGCCGCGGCGGCGGCGCTTGCAGAAGCGCCCGATGCCGGCGTCGCGGCCGCACAGCGTTACGGCGACCAACTCGTCAACGCTGCACGCTATACCGACGCGGCGAGGATGTACGACACCGCGATCACGCGCGCGGGGGGGCGCGCGACCTGGCTGCTCTGGCTTCAGAAAGGTGGCGCGCTGGAGCAGGCGGGCGATTGGAAAAATGCGCGGCCGGCGCTCGAAAAGGCGCTCAAACTGGCGCCCAACGAGCCGATCGTGCTCAATTACCTGGGGTACTCGTCGCTCGAACATGGTGGCGATCCCGCCAAAGCGCTGGCGCTCGTCGAACGGGCGAGCGCGCTGGAACCCGATGATCCCGCGATCACCGACTCGCTGGCTTGGGCGTATTTCCGGCTAGGTGATCTCGCCAAGGCGTTGCCGCTGCTTCAGGAGGCCGCCAGGAAATCGCCCGCCGATGTCGAGATCAACGAGCACCTTGGGGATGCCTATTGGAAGGCAGGCCGCGAATATGAGGCGCGCTATGCCTGGCGCGCCGCCGCGATCTATGCCGAGGGCGACGACGCCAAACGGCTCGCCGGCAAGATCGAAGGCGGGATGGGCGCGCAGGAGAGCGCGGCGCGGTGATCGTCGAACGCGCGCCGGCCAAGATCAATCTCGCGCTCCACGTTCGGCATCGCCGGCCGGACGGCTATCACGCGATCGAGACGCTGTTCGCTTTTGCGCGCGACGGCGATGCCGTCAGCGTCGAACTCGCTGCCGCGTCAAGCTTTACGATCACGGGGCCGTTTGCGGCGGCCCTTTCGACGCTGGACAATCTGGTTCTGGCGGCGATCGAGGCGTTCGCCAGCGCATTCGGCACACCCGGGCCGCTCGCAATCGGCCTCGACAAGAACCTGCCGGTTGCCTCTGGGATTGGCGGTGGCTCCGCCGATGCCGCGGCGGTGCTGCGGGCGCTCGCTCGGCTGACGCAGGTCTCGCCGGACGATCCCCGGTTGGCCGCCTGTGCGGTTGAGTTGGGGGCCGATGTTCCGGCGTGCCTTTTGGGCCGCGCCGCGCTTGGCACCGGACGGGGCGAACAACTCGCGCCGCTCGACGGCCTGGCAGGCACACCGCTGCTGCTCGTCAACCCGCGCGTGGCGGTTTCGACCGCCGCCGTTTTCGCGCGGTGGGACGGCGAGGACCGCGGCCCGATCGCCGAGGGCGGATTGCTCGACCGCGCGCTAAGCGGCCGCAACGATCTCGAAGCGCCCGCGCGGGCGATCGCGCCGGTCATCGGTGATGTCCTGGCGGTGCTGGGCAGTACCGGCGCCCCGCTGCTCACGCGGATGTCGGGGTCGGGTGCGACTTGTTTCGCGCTCTATCGCGATGCCACCGAACGCGCGCATGCCGCAGCCGCGATTCGGGCGAGCCATCCCGACTGGTGGTGTCTCGAATCGGCGCTCGCGTGATAGGGGAGCAACCGAACGTGGATATATCGACCCCCGGGAGTGATTCATGAGCCGACCGACGATCCTCGACGGCGATGCGGATATCCTGCTGCTGTGCGATCATGCTTCGAACGTGGTTCCCGAAGGCATCGCGCTGGGGATCGCGCCCGAGTTACTCGATCTCCACATCGCGATCGATATCGGCGCCGAACCGCTGACGCGCGCGCTTGCCGAACGTCTCGACGCGCCCGCGATCCTCGCCACGGTGTCGCGACTCGTGATCGATCTGCATCGCGAGCCCGATCATCCCGCGCTGATCCCGACGGCGAGCGACGGCCACGTCATTCCGGGCAACGCGGTAGCCGATCGCGACGAGCGGATCGATCGTTTCCATCGGCCGTATCATGAGGCGCTCGCGCGGCTGATCGATACGCGGGCGCCCAAGCTGTTGGCGTCGATCCACAGCTTCACGCCGCAACTCGAAAACGGCGGCACGCCGCGACGTTGGGAAGCCGGCATCCTGTATAACGAGGACGACCGCGCGGCGCAGGTGGCGATCGCGTTGCTCCGCGCGAAGCATATCGAGGTCGGCGACAACGAGCCCTATTCGGGGCGGTTACTCAATGCGACGCTCAACCGTCACGGCGAAGCGCGGGGACTGCCCTATCTCGCGATCGAAGTGCGCAACGATTTGATCTCGGACAGCGCGGGTGTCGCGCGTTGGACAGAAATCCTGACCGAAATTATCGCCGAGACGCGCAACAGGGTTGCGTAGCGCGATGCGTTGGGGAAATAGGCTGTCGTCATGACCCGTCATTTCGATAAATCCCGCCTGCCGAGCCGCTATGTGTCGGTCGGCCCCGAACGTGCCCCGCAACGCAGCTATTATTACGCGATGGGGATACCCGAGGAGGATATCGCCAAGCCCTTCGTCGGGCTGGCGAGCGCCGGCAACGACAGCGCGCCGTGCAATATCACGCTCGACATGCAGGCGGATGCCGCGCGCGCGGGTGTGATCGCGGGTGGCGGGATGCCGCGCCGGTTCAACACGATCACCGTCACCGACGGGATCGCGATGGGGCACCAGGGGATGAAATCATCGCTGGTCAGCCGCGAGGTGATCGCCGACTCGGTCGAATTGTCGGTGCGCGGGCATTGCTACGACGCGCTCGTCACCTTCGCGGGATGCGACAAATCGCTGCCGGGCATGATGATGGCGATGCTGCGGCTCAACGTGCCGTCGATCTTCGTCTATGGCGGGTCGATCCTGCCGGGCCATTTCAAAGGCGACGACGTCACCGTGATCGACGTGTTCGAGGCGGTCGGCAAGCACGCCGCGGGCGGGTGTCCGCTCCACGAACTGATCGCGCTCGAAAAGGTCGCCTGCCCCGGCGCGGGCGCGTGCGGTGGCCAATATACCGCCAACACGATGGCGTGCGTGGGTGAGGCGATCGGGTTGTCGCTGCCCAATTCCAATATGATGCCTGCGCCTTATCCCGATCGCGCCAGCCTGGCGGTGGCGGCGGGTGAACAGGTGATGGCGCTGGTCGAGCGCAACCTGCGCCCGCGCGACATCTGCACGCGCGCGGCGTTCGAAAATGCGGCGCGCGTCGTTGCGGCGACCGGCGGTTCGACCAACGCCGCGCTCCATCTGCCCGCGATGGCAAGCGAGGTGGGCATCGATTTCGACCTGTTTGACGTTGCCGAGGTATTCAAATCAACGCCTTACATCGCCGACCTGAAACCGGGTGGAAGGTATGTCGCCAAGGATATGTACGAGGCCGGCGGCGTCTACATGCTGATGAAGACGATGCTTGCCGAAGGGTTGCTCGACGGCAATTGCATCACGGTCACCGGCAAGACGCTCGGCGAGAATATCGACGAGGTGACGTGGAACCCTGACCAGAAGGTGATCCGCGACGCCAGGACGCCGATCACGCCGACGGGCGGCGTCGTGGGCTTGCGCGGCACGCTGGCGCCCGACGGGGCGATCGTGAAGGTCGCAGGCATGAAGCGGCTGCGCTTCGAAGGCCCGGCACGGGTGTTCGATTGCGAGGAAGCGGCGTTCGAGGCGGTCGAGAATCGCGAGATCGCCGAAGGCTCGGTGATCGTGATCCGCTACGAAGGCCCCAAGGGTGGCCCCGGCATGCGCGAGATGCTGGCGACCACTGCCGCGCTCTATGGGCAGGGGATGGGCGAAAAGGTTGCGCTTATCACCGACGGCCGTTTTTCGGGCGGCACGCGCGGCTTCTGTATCGGCCATGTCGGCCCCGAAGCGGCCGACGGCGGCCCGATCGCGCTGATCGAGGACGGCGATACGATCCGTATCGACGCGGTCGAGGGCACGATCGACCTCGATGTCGGCGAGGATATTCTCGCCGAGCGTCGCACGCGCTGGCAGGCGCGCACCAACGATTACGGTTCGGGCGCGCTGTGGCGCTATGCGCAGAACGTCGGCCCGGCCTATAAAGGCGCGGTCACCCATCCGGGAGCCCGAGCCGAACGCCATGTCTACGCGGATATCTGAGAAAAGCCGGCTTTCCCTGACCCGTCATGCCGGATTTGCCACGGTGGTGCTGCTACTGAGCACGGTCGCGGCGTGCGGGCAGCGCCCGGCCGGGGAGCAGGCTCGCAACACGCAATCTGACGCGCAATCCATCGACCCTGCGGCTGACGATCACATCTTCTGCGCGCTCGACGGCGCCGCCGGCTTCACGCGCGATTGCACAATCGACCACGATGGCGATACCATCACCGTCCGCAATCCCGATGGCGGCTTCCATCGCTTCGTCATCGCTGGCGACGGCAGCGTAAGTGCCGCCGACGGCGCCGAGGCCGCGCAGGTCACGGCGCGGACGCAAGGGATGAGCGAGGTCTCGATCGGTGGCGACCGCTATCGCTATCGTCTGCCGGCGACACCATGACGCCGATCGCTGGTCAGCCCGTCCTCACCGCCAACGAGATGCGGGCGGCAGAGCAGCAGGCGATCGATGCCGGGGGTTCGGTCGAAGCGTTGATGGAACGAGCAGGCCGCGAGGTGGCGCGCGCGGTTGCCCGCCTGGCCTCGCGCGCACCCGTTCTCGTCCTGTGTGGCCCCGGCAATAATGGCGGCGACGGCTATGTCGCGGCGCGGTTTCTTGCCGGGATCGGGCTCGATGTTCGTGTCGCGGCGAGCGCTGCCCCCGCGACCGCTGCGGCGCGCGCCGCGAGGGCGGGGTGGTCCGGCCCGGTTACGCCTGTCGCCGATGCCCAACCCGCGGCGATCCTGGTCGACGCGCTGTTCGGCACCGGGCTGAAGCGTCCGCTTGATCCCGCACTGGCCGATTGCCTCCGTACCCTGGCGGGCAAGGCGCGGCGCACCATCGCGGTCGACCTGCCGAGCGGCGTTACCACCGACGATGCGCGCACGCTGGGCGACGTGCCGATTTTCGACGTGACGCTTGCGCTCGGCGCGTTCAAGCCGGCGCATCTCCTCCAGCCCGCAGCGCGTCACTGCGGCGAAACCCGCCTGCTCGACATCGGAGTCGATGTACGGAGCGATCTCCATGTTATTGAAAAACCGTCCTTGCGTACACCCGACGCCGACTCACACAAATATAATCGCGGGATGGTCACCATCGTCGGCGGCGCGATGACCGGGGCGTCGTTGCTGGCGGCGGAGGCGGCGATGCGCGCGGGTGCGGGGTATGTCGCGCTGCTCGGCGGCCAGGGTGGCGGGCCGCATGCGCTTGTCCACAAGTCGTTCGACGACGATGCGCTCGATGACGATCGTATCGGCGCGCTCCTGATCGGCCCCGGGCTCGGCCGCGACGACGGGGCGGCGCGCCGGCTCGATCGCGCGCTCGCCACGGCGCACCGCCTCGTGCTCGACGGTGACGCACTGCATCTGCTGAAAGACCGGATGGCCGTTCTGGAATCGCGCGCAGCCCCTGTCATCCTCACCCCGCATGCCGGCGAGTTCGCGGCGTTGTTCGGCGAGGGCGAGGGCAGCAAGATCGACCGCGCCCGGGCGGCCGCCCGCGAGACCGGCGCGATCGTGGTTTTCAAGGGCGCGGATACCGTTGTCGCCGCACCGGATGGGCGCGCACGAATTGTGGGCGACACCAATGATTGGCTTTCGACCGCGGGCACCGGCGACGTGCTCGCCGGGGTGATTTCGGCGATGCTCGCGGGCGGCATGCCTCCATTCGAGGCGGCGACGGCGGGGGTGTGGCTACACGCCGACGCCGCGCGGCGCCTTGGTGCTGCCTTCATTGCCGACGATCTCGCGGCCATGCTGACCGAATCGAGGGCATCGTTGTGAGCGACGACGAGATCGTGCGCGTCGCTGCGCGTGGCGAGGGCATGACCGAGGCCGGCCGCGCCGTGCCGCTTGCCGCGCCGGGCGACAGGCTCACCCCCACTGGCGACGTGCTTCCCGGCCCGCACCATCTGACGCCGCCATGCAAGCACTATCCACGTTGTGGGGGTTGCCAGCTTCAACACCTCGATGACAGCGCCTATGCGCGCTACCTGGTCGAGCGGATCGAAGGTGCGCTCGCCGCGCAGGGGCTGGAAACCGACATTCGCCCGCCGCCGCTATCGCCCGATCGCAGCCGCCGCCGCGCCGTGCTCCATGCCGAGCGGCGCGGGCGCCAGGTCTGGATCGGCTTCACCGAGGCGCGCAGCCACGCCTTGGTCGATATGGAGCAATGCTGGGTGATCGCGCCCGATCTGTTCGATCTCGTCCAGCCATTGCGCGGGCTGCTTGCCGCGATCCTGCCCGGATCGCGCCGCGCCAATCTGACGCTGACGCGCACCGATCAGGGCCTGGACGTGCTGATCGAAGGAATCGAAGCCGATGGATTGGCCGCCGCAGAGGGGCTTACCGCCTTCGCGCAGCGCCACAATCTCGCGCGTCTTGCGATCGACAGCGGTTACGGGCCAGAGGCGCGCTGGGAGCCAGAGCCGGTGACGATCACGCTTGGCGGCGTGCCGGTGTCGTTTCCACCCGCCGCGTTTCTGCAAGCAACACCCGAGGGTGAGGCGGCGCTGGTCGCCGCGGTACGTGAGGCGATCGGGCCCGCCACGACGACCGCCGATCTGTTCGCCGGCCTCGGCACTTTCGCGCTGTCGATCCCGGGCAAGGTCTACGCCGCGGAGGCGGCGCGCGACGCCAGCCTCGGCCTCAAGGCGGCGGCCGCGCGCGCGCAGCGGCCGGTGTTCGTCGAGCATCGCGATCTGTATCGCCGCCCGTTGACCGCCGACGAACTCGGGCGGTTCGAGGCCGTGGTGCTCGATCCGCCGCGTGCGGGTGCCCGGGAGCAGGCGACAGCATTGGCGCAATCGACCGCGCCAAAGATTGCTTATGTTTCGTGCAATCCGAGCACGTTTGCACGCGATGCAAAGGAATTGGTCGAAGGCGGCTATACGCTCGACTGGATCCAGCCGGTCGGCCAGTTCCGCTGGTCGACGCATGTCGAGCTGGCGGCGCGGCTCAGCCGTCAAGGATAATCGGCGCGGACGAAATACAGGCCGTCGGGCGGGGCGTTGAGCCCCAGCGCGGCCCGATCGCGCGCGGCGAGCGCGGCGGCGATATCGTCGGGGGTCCACTTTCCCTGGCCAACCAGTGAGAGACAACCCACCATCGAGCGTACCTGATGGTGGAGGAACGATCGCGCGGAGACGTGGATCATGATGCCGTCGTCGGTCTCGGTCACGTCAAGGCGGTCAAGCGTTCGCAACGGGCTGTTGGCCTGGCAATGCGCCGAGCGGAAGGTCGTGAAATCGTGTCTACCCAACAGTCTGTTGGCGCCTTCTTGCATCAATTCTCTATCGAGCGGGGTAGGGATGCGCCATGCAAACCCCTTGGCGAGCGTCAACGGCGCGCGCCGGGTGACGATCCGATATTCGTAATGCCGCGCGATACACGAGAAGCGTGCGTGCCAATCGTCGGGGACGACCTCGCAGCCGAGGATCGCTACCGGTGCGGGCCGCATCACCGAATTGAGCGCTTCCATCAGCCGGAATGGCGCGAAGGCGCGCGCGATATCGACATGCGCGCGCATCCCCAGCGCATGTACCCCGGCATCGGTTCGGCCGGCGGCGTGGACCACCGTTTCCTCGCCAGTGATCGTGTGCGCCGCGTCCTCGATCGTCTGCTGGACGCTCGGCCCGTGCGCCTGGCGCTGCCAGCCCATGAAGGGCGTGCCGTCATATTCGACGGTGAGTGCGAACCGTGTCACAAACGGGTGCCGACGGGGATCGGGAAGCCGCGCAGCAATTCATCCGCGCTCATGACACCGCGGCCGGCGCGCTGGACGAGGATCGGCTCGATCGCGCCGACGGCGCAGGCGATCGTCAACTCGCCGTCGAGCACCGTTCCCGCACCGCCCCGGCCGTCGGCCATCGCCGCCGAGAGCACGCGGATTCGCTCGCCATTGTGTTCGAACCACGCCCCCGGCGGGTTGAATGCGCGCACCTGTCGCGCGACCTGTGCCGCGTCCTGCGTGAAATCGAGCCGAGCCTCGGCCTTGTCGATCTTGCCGGCATAGGTGACGCCATCCTGAGGCTGCGGGTGGGGAGGAAAGCCGTCGAGATCGGCCAGGACATCGATCATCAACACTGCGCCCATCGCGCTCAACTCTTCGGTGAGCGCGCCCGCGGTTTTGCCGTCGATCGGGGTCCGCGCTTCGAGTCGCACCGGCCCGGTGTCGAGCCCGGCTTCCATCTGCATGATCCCCACCCCGGTCTGGGCGTCGCCGGCAAGGATCGCGCGCTGGATCGGTGCGGCGCCGCGCCACCGCGGCAGCAGCGAAGCGTGGACGTTGAGGCAGCCGTGACGCGGCGCATCGAGCACCGCTTGCGGCAGGATCAGTCCGTAGGCCGCGACCACCGCGACATCGGCGTCGAGCGCGGCCAGTGCCGCTTGCTCATCGGCGGTTTTCAGGGAGACCGGCGACCGTACCGCGATCCCGAGTGCGGTGGCGCGCGCGTCAACGGGTGACGGCAATAGCTTCTTGCCGCGCCCCGCGCGCCGTGGTGGCTGCGTGTACGCCGCGACGACCTCGTGCCTCGCTTCGACCAGCGCGTCGAGCACCGGCACCGCGAAATCGGGGGTTCCCATGAAAATGATGCGCATCCAGCCCCTGTCGCCGCTTGGCAGGGCAGGGCGCAAGCCCTTATCTATCGTCGCTATGGCATCCCCCGAGATCGAGGCGCTGACGCAAGCGCTTGCCCGCCTTCCCGGGCTCGGCCCGCGGTCGGCCCGGCGCGCCGTCCTCCATCTGCTCAAGAAGCGCGCCGCCGCGCTCGAACCGCTGCGTGTCGCGCTGGAGGCGGTCGACGAGCGGCTCGCGACCTGTTCGGTCTGCGGCAATGTCGATACGACCAATCCTTGTGGTATCTGTGCCGATCCGCGCCGCGACGATCGCGCGCTCTGCGTGGTCGAGGATGTCGCCGACCTTTGGGCGCTCGAACGCTCGCGGCTTTTCCCGGGCAGATTCCATGTGCTCGGCGGCCGGCTTTCGGCCCTCGAGGGCGTGCGGCCGGAGGATCTGTCGATCGATTCGCTCGTTCGCCGGATCGAAGCGGGCGGGGTGGACGAGGTCGTGCTGGCGATGAACGCCACGCTCGAGGGCCAGACGACCGCGCATTACATCGCCGAGCGGATCGAGCGGTTTCCGGTGCGCGTCACCCAGTTGGCGCATGGGCTGCCGGTGGGGGGCGAACTCGATTACCTCGATGAAGGTACGCTGGCGCAGGCGCTCAGGGCGCGGCGTCCTGTCGCTTGACGTCGGCGTGCGCGCAACCTAGCTCACCGGAATATGGCCGTGCTCGAAATCCTCGAAATTCCCGATCCGCGGCTGCGCGCGGTGGCGAAACCCGTTGCGCAGGTGGACGATGCCGTCCGCACGCTGATCGATGATATGTTCGAGACGATGTACGATGCGCGGGGAATCGGCCTTGCCGCGACCCAACTCGGTATCGAGCAGCGGGTACTCGTCATCGATCTTCAGGAACGCGAGAGCGAAGCGGAGGAAGGCGTCCCGGTTCGCGACCCGCACGCCTTCGTCAATCCGGAGCTTTTGTGGGTCAGCGACGACGTTTCGGTCTATAACGAGGGCTGCCTGTCGATCCCCGAGCAATATGCCGAAGTCGAACGCCCCGCGCGTTGCCGGGTCAAATGGCTCGACCGTGACGGCAAGCCCCACGAACAGGAGTTCGACGGGCTGATGGCGACGTGCATGCAGCACGAGATCGACCATCTGAACGGGGTGCTGTTCATCGATCACCTCTCGCGCCTCAAGCGCGACATGGTGGTCAAGAAGCTCACGAAGATGCGCAAGAACGCGGCATAAGCTCCTGGTATCTATTCTACCGGCCCGCAATAACTTAACCCGATACCGTCCCACATCTTCGAACTGACGAGCATCGCGCGGGCCGATTCGGCGAAGCGAAGCTCGATCGTGTCGCCGGTCCGGTTTCCTTCCGCGAGGCAGGTTGCGGCGATGTCGTAGCCGCCGGGTGCCTTTTCGATCTTGTCGAAGGTGCAGGATACCTCGCCCGCGGTATCGAGGCGCCGTTCATGGAACCGCCACGCTCCCGTCGCGCATAGTTGCCGGGTCGCTGCCCAGCGGCCGACATAGCGATAAGCGGCATCGGCAGGGGGCAAGCTGCCCGCCGCGGTTGCGGGCGGTGGCGTTGCGGCGGCGTCGCTTCCGGCAGGCGCCAGGTCGTCTCGAGAGGACGAACCGTCGGCGCCCACCGCGACACTCTCATCCGGGGGCACTTCGGTAAATTCCATATTGCCTGCCGCCTGTGTCGTCTGTGCATCGCTCGCATTCTGCGGCGCCTGCTGGCATGCCGCGAGACACAATCCGGCCGTGAGAAGCACAATCCGCATCGTCGCTCTCCTTTTGCCGCGATGACGCCAACGGCGCTGGTGGCAAGGATGTTCCCCTTGTCGACGAGCCGCGCGGGCGGTAAGTTCGTGCTTCGTTCCGCCTCTGGAGAGCCGATTTGGACGTTCTTGCCGCCATCCTGATCGTGGCCATGCTCGCAATAGGGCTCGCGCTCGGCTGGTTCGCGGGCAACCGCGGCGCCGCAACAATGCGTGCCGAGCGTGACGCGCGGGCCGAGGATGTCCGCAAGGCGATCACCGATCTTGCCGGCGCGGAGGAGCGCGCCAGGGCGGTCGACGGGCTGCGCGCCGAACTGGTCGCGCTCCGCGACGAGCGCGATGGCGCGCGTACCGAGCTTGCGACGCTCAAGGCCGACGCACGCGCCTTCGAGGCGCGGCTGACGGAGTTGAAGGAGGCCAAGGACGTCATGGCGTCGCAATTCGCCGAGGTCGCCAACAAGCTGCTCGGCGAGGCGCAGGCGAGCTTTCTCGAACGCGCGCAGCAGCGCTTCACCCAGGCAGGCGAATCGAACGAAGCCAAGCTCAAGGCGCTGCTCCAGCCGGTCGAACACACGCTCAAACGCTACGAGGAGAATGTCGCCAAGGTCGAGACCGAGCGTAAGGAAGCCTATGGCAATCTCACCGGGCTGATCGACGCGATGCGGATCGGGCAGGAATCGGTGCGCGGCGAGGCGGCGAAGCTCGTCAATGCGCTGCGCTCGGCGCCCAAGGCGCGCGGCCGCTGGGGTGAGCAGCAATTGCGCAACGTGCTCGAGACCTGCGGATTGGCCGAACACACCGATTTCGAGATGGAGGTCAGCGTCGAGAGCGAGGGCGGTCGACTGCGCCCCGACGCGATCGTGCGCATTCCCGGCGGCAAGAGCCTGGTGATCGACGCCAAGGTATCGCTGAACGCCTATCAGGACGCGCACGGCGCGGTCGACGAGACCGAGCGCGCGACCCACATGGCGGCGCACGTCGCCTCGATGAAGACGCACATCAACGCGCTGGGCGCCAAGGCGTATCAGACGCAGTTTGAGGATACGCCCGATTATGTGATCATGTTCGTGCCCGGCGAGCATTTCCTTTCGGCCGCGCTCGATTCCACGCCCGACCTTTGGGATTACGCTTTCGACCGCCGCGTGCTGATCGCGACGCCGACCAACCTGATCGCGATCGCGCGGACGGTAGCGGCGGTCTGGCGACAGGAAAAACTCGCCGGCGAGGCGCGAGAGATCGCGGCGCTCGGCAAGGAACTCCATGCGCGGCTGGCGGTGATGGGCGGCCATGTCTCGCGGCTGGGAAAGAATCTCGAAACCGCGATGGGCGCGTATAATGCCTTCGTCGGCAGCCTCGAATCGCAGGTAATGACAAGCGCCAAACGCTTCGAAACGCTCAATATCGATACCGCGGGCAAGTCGATCGACGCGCTGCCGGTGGTCGAACAATCACCGCGCCCGCTGACCAAGCTCGCCGCCGTGCAAGAGGTCGATGCCGAGGCGGCGGAGTAACCCGTCACCCCGGCGGCGCCGCCGTTTTATCGCGACGCCTTCCGCAGCGTCACCGATCCTTCGCGGCTGGTGAGCGTGAGCGTCTGGCCGCGCTGCTGAACCGTCACCGGGCCGCCGAGGATTTTGAGGAAGCGGTTTTCCACCGTCATCGCATTGCCCTGGCACATCATCCTCGTCACCGCGAGTTGGCCCGCGATCAGCGTATCGCGGCGCTCCTGATAGTCGCCGCTGAAGCGATTGCAGCCGGCGCTGCCCTGCATCCGGTCGCGGGTGAATTCGACGTTGGCGGGGCGATCGAGCCGCACGGATCGGCCATCGATCGCCGTGATCGTCCAGCTCGTGCCGGCCAGGCTTGCTCCCGGCCGTCCGGGGCCGCCCGGTCCCGGACGATCGTTGGAGAGGCCGCCGCAGCCGCGCGCGGTGCCGCGTCGGGTCGTGACGCGCACCGTATCGGGATAGCGCCGGTCGCTCATGCCGTCGCTGCACGGGGTTCGGGTGATGTCGACCGTCATCTGGCGCGTTTCGTAGCGCCGGCCGTTGAAGGTCGGCCGCGCCTCGGGGGTCGGCGCTTCGACGACATTCTGCCCGTAATCGCCCTCGTAGCGCATCGTGCGCGGGCCGATCGTCAGCGACCAGCCGGGTTCGGTGCCGATCGCGCGATAGGTGTCGCTCGCAGGCGGTCTTGGGCGCGGGGGCGGTCCGGGGCGATCGGGGCCGGGAAATTGTTCCATAGCGCAACCGCCAAGTCCGACGGCACCAACGAACAGCACGACCGCACGACGCATCTGATTTCTCCTTCGTTGCTGGGGTGCAACGATCGAGATGAACCGAAGGTTGCGCTTCGTCAGCCGCGATGCTGCGCGAGCACCTCGTACGCCATCACCGCAGTGGCGACGGCGGCGTTGAGGCTGTCCGCCTTGCCCAGCATCGGCAGCTTGACGAGCAGATCGCATTCGGCCTCATACGCGTCCGGCAGCCCCTGTGCTTCGTTTCCGGTCAGCAGGAAGGTGGGGGCGATGTAGCGGACACCACGATAATCCCGATCGGTATCGAGGCTGAGGCCGACGAGTTGGCCGGGGCCGGCGCGCAGCCAGGGCACGAATTCTTCCCAGCGCGCCCTGACGATCGGGATCGTGAACAACGCCCCCATGCTGGCGCGCACGGTCTCCACCGAAAACGGATCCACGCAATCGTCGATCAGGATCAATCCGCCTGCACCAACGGCGTCCCCGGTGCGCAGGATGGTGCCGAGATTGCCCGGATCGCGGAGTTTCTCGGCCACAAGCCAGAGGGGCGCGCAGCGTCGATCGATCGCATCGAGCGTGCGCGCGAATTCGGCGAAGACGCCCACCACCGCCTGCGGATTGTCCTTGCCAGACAGCTTGGCGAGAATATCGGGCGTTGTTTCGATCGCGTCGCCGCCCGCCGCCTCGACCGCCTCCACCAGCGCCTGAACGAGCGGATGGCGCGCGCTCTGGCGTGCGAAAAACAGCATTTCGGGGAGTCGCCCGGTTTCGCGCGCCTCGGTCAGAATGCGCAAGCCTTCGGCCAGGAACAGCCCTTCCTCGCGCCGATGCCTCTTGTCGCGCAAATTGCGGACCCGCTTGATCAGCGGGTTGGAATAGGCCGTGATCTCGCGGGGCACCTATTCCTCGCCGAACTTGTCCTCGACCAGCCGGACGAGCGCGGCGACGGTTTCTTCCGCGCCCGCGCCCGCGGCGCTGATCGTGATCGAATCGCCCATCGCGGCGCCCAGCATCATCAACCCCATGATCGAGGTGCCCGTTACCGGGGTGCCGTCCTTCGACACCGAAACCTCGCACGGCAGCGTCGAGGCCAGGGTAACGAACTTGGCGCTCGCACGGGCGTGCAGGCCGCGCTTGTTGGTGATGTCGACCGCCCGTTCGGCCCGCATCAGGCGATCGCCTCGCCCAGGATTTCGGAAGCGACCGAGATATATTTGCGCCCGGCCTCGCGCGCGGCCGCCACGGCATCGGCCACCTTCATCACCTTGCGTGCGCCTTCGAGCCGGATCAGCATCGGCAGGTTGACGCCCGCGATCACCTCGATCCGCCCTGCTTCCATCAGCGAGATCGCGAGGTTGGAGGGGGTGCCGCCGAACAGGTCGGTCAGCACGATCACCCCGCTGCCAGTGTCGGCCTCGGCGATCGCCCCGGCGATGTCCGCGCGGCGCGCCTCCATGTCGTCGTCGGGGCCGATGCAGATCGTCCCGATCCGTTCCTGCTTGCCGACGACGTGCTCCATCGCGGTGACAAATTCCTCCGCGAGTCGCCCATGCGTGACGATGACGAGGCCAATCATGATGCTGATACTTCCTGAATCTGCCTGAATTTGCTCAAGCGCCGGTCGCGGCGTCCTCCAGCGTGTCCTGCGGCGCGGTTCCAAGATCGCGATGGGAGACCGTGGGCGAAAAACCCTCTGCGTGCAACCGGGCGCCGATCCGTTCGGCGACATGAACCGACCGGTGTCTCCCACCGGTACACCCGAAGGCGATCGTGACATAGGCTTTGCCCTCCGCCCGGTAGCGGGGAAGCAGCAGCATCAGCAACGATTCGATCCGGGTCATTGCCTCGGCATAAGCCGGGTCTTCGGCGATGTACGCGCTGACGTCCGCATCGAGCCCGGTGCCGGGGCGCAAGGCGTCCACCCAGTGCGGGTTGCGCAGGAAACGCATGTCGAACACCAGATCGGCGTTGCGCGGCACGCCGCGAGCATAGCCGAACGACATCACCGACAATGTCGGTTGGTCGAGCCCGTCGCGCGCGAAGGTGTCGCGGATCTGTTGCCTCAGTTCGTTGGGCGCGAGATCGCCCGTGTCGATCAGCCGATTCGCCCAACGCCTGAGCGGCGCCAGCAACTCGCGCTCGCGCCAGATGCCGTCGCTTGCGGGACGATCGGACGCCAGCGGGTGGCGGCGGCGGGTTTCGTCATAGCGTCGTTCGAGTTCCTGCCCCGGGCAATCGAGGAACAGCGTGCCGATGTCGTAGCCGTGCCGCTCGCGTAGCGCCTTGATCCGTTCAACGATGCGCTGCGGATCGAAATCGCGTGTGCGCGTACCGATCCCGAGTGCAAGCGGGCGCGAGTCGCTTGCCGCGTCCTTGGGCGGCGGGGCGGACAGCAATCGGTCGAGCAGGATGAGCGGCAGGTTGTCGACCACTTCCCAGCCCAGATCCTCCAGCGTCTTGAGCACGGTCGATTTGCCCGCGCCCGACATGCCGGTAATCAGCAGGATTTCCTTCGGGATATGCTTCATGCCCCGGCGCCGTTCCTCGCCAGCGCGAGTTCGACCTTGATCGGGGCCGATGCCTCGTGCGCGTTGAGCGAGATTTCAGGGACGACGATGCCGGCGATCAGACGATCGCTGTCATCGGCGGGCATCCGTTCGGGGCGATCGACCAGCCGCACGAGCAGGGCGACCGGCGCGCGATCGACATGCGGCATCTCGACGATACCGATCGCGCGCACCTCGATACGCCCGGCGATAGTGGGAGGAGGGGACGCCTTGAGCGCGCCGTCCTCGCGCGCGAGGATCGTATAATCGTCGGCCACGAGCTGCGCGCCACGATCGATCAGGCGCAACGCAAGGTCGGATTTGCCGCTGCCCGACGGCCCTTCGATCAGCACCGCGCGGCCATGAATCGCGACGCAAGAGGCGTGGAGCGTTTCCGACGAGACGGTCGTCATATCGAATCCCTCATCATGCCGCTGCTCATCCCCGGTCGGCGAGCGGAAACCGCACGACGAAGCGGGCGCCGCTCAGCCTGTCGTCGCGCGATTCGACCGCGATCCTGCCCTGATGCCCCTCGACGATCGTGCGTGCAATGGCGAGGCCGAGGCCCGAATGCGTCCCGAACGCCTCGCCCTGGGGGCGAATCGACTGGAACCGGCGGAAGATCGCGTCGCGCGCCTCCTCCGGAACGCCAGGGCCTTCGTCCTCGACACGCACCACGAGGACACCGTTCTCGCGGGCGATCGCGATCGTGATCAAGCCGTCGTCGGGCGAGAACGAGATCGCATTGTCGATCAGATTCTCGAACACGCGTTCGAGCCGCGCGCCGTCGCCCATCACGATCAGCGGCCCCGCGCCGGGCGTATCATAGGCGATGCGGATGCCGCGCTCGATCCCTCGGTCGGTGCGGGCATCGAGCAACGCGCCGACCAGTGCGCCGATATCGATCGGGTCGAATTTTGCGCGGCTCAACTGCGCGTCCAGCCGCGACGCATCGGAAATGTCGGTGATCAGCCGGTCGAGCCGATGGATATCGTCGCGCACGATCCCCAGCAGCCGCGCCCGCAATTCCGGGTCCTCGACCGTCGCGAGGCTTTCCGCCGCCGAGCGCAACGACGCAAGCGGGTTCTTGAGTTCGTGCGTGACGTCGGCGGCGAATGCCTCGGTCGCGTCGATGCGCGCGCGCAGGGCCTGGCTCATGTCCGAAAGCGCGCGCGCGAGCATGCCGATCTCGTCACGGCGTGAGGGCAGGCGGGGGACCACGACCTCGCGCGCGCGCCCCAGCCGTACCCGCACCGCCGCCCGCGCCAGCCGCCCCAGCGGCCGCACGATCGTGCGGGCGAGGAACAGCGACAATATCACCGAGACGAGCGTGACGATCCCCAGCACCACGCTCAGCCGATAGCGCTCGATACGCACCGTCTGCGTGATGTCGCGCGCGTTGACGGTAGTCATCACCGTGCCGCCGTTGGGCAGCGCCGCGGCCGCGGTGATCACCGGCGTCCGATCGGGCGCGCGCCAGACCGTCGTCGGCAGGGTTCGCGTGGAATGTGCGGTGCGCACGTCGGGCCAGTCATAGCCCGCCTGATGCTCGCGATAGAGCGGGGCGCGCGCGGCGCCGACGACGGTGTCTATCACCGCGTCGAGAAAGCGCGCGGCGTTCTGTTGCCACGGCTCTTTGTCGGGATCGATCAGGCGGAAGTTCGCGAGACCGAGATCACGGCTGTCGGCGATTTCGTCACCGCTATCGTCGTAGAGGCGGATTCGCGCGCCGGTATCGCGCGCCAGGCGGAGCAGCAGCCGATCGCGACGCTCGGGGGCGGCATCGGCGAGCGCTTCGGCAACGAGCCGCACCTCGCGCGCGGCCTGGGCGACCCGGCTGTCCTCGATCCGGCTGCGATACGAATCGAGATAGAAGAACCCGCCCGCGAGCAGCGCCAGCGCGAAGATGTTGACCGCGAGGATACGCGGCGTGAGCGAGACCCGGCCCGACCAGCGGAGCGCGAGATCGCCGTCATCACTCCTCGGAGAATCGGTAACCGGCGCCATACAGTGTTTCGATTGCGTCGAACTCGGGGTCGAATTGACGGAATTTGCGGCGAATGCGCTTGATGTGGCTGTCGATCGTGCGGTCGTCCACATAGATGTCGTCGTGATAGGCAGCATCCATCAACTGGTTGCGCGTCTTCACGATGCCGGGCCGCTGCGCCAGCGTCTCCAGGATCAGGAACTCGGTGACGGTCAGCGTCACGGACTTGCCGTTCCAGGTCACGCGGTGGCGCGGCGGGTCCATCGACAGCCGGCCGCGTATCAGCACTTCGGCCGTTTCCTCGTCGCCCTCGATGATGCCCTGGGCAAGCTCGGTCCGGCGGAGGATCGCCCTGATCCGCGCGATCAACAGCCGCTGCGAAAAAGGTTTGGCGATATAATCGTCCGCGCCCATCGCGAGCCCGAGCGCCTCATCGAGTTCGTCGTCCTTTGAAGTGAGGAAGATGACGGGGGTCGTCAGCTTCTCGCGCAGGCGGCGCAGCAGTTCGAGTCCGTCCATCCTGGGCATCTTGATATCGAGCACGGCAAGGTCGGGCGGGTTCTCGATCAGCGCCTTCAGCGCCGCCTCGCCATCCGAATAGACGCGCGTCAGGAACCCTTCGGCCTGCAAAGCGATCGAAACCGAGGTCAGGATATTGCGATCATCGTCGACAAGCGCGATCGTGGCGGTCATGCGCGGGGCGTCTCCGTGCTGTGGACGAATCGCGTAGGGCAATCGCGTCGATTGCTCAACTCGGGCGTTTGACGATGATAGGGCCGCCCGATAAGCGCGACGCAATTTGGTATCGGATGCGACGACAGAGCGCACCGATGATGTGGGAGAACAGATCGTGAAACGTACGCCGCTCATGGGCCTCGATGCCCAGGGCATCCGCACGGATGCGCAACTTCACTGGAATCTGCCGACGGCGCCGCTGGTCGAGGCGGCGGTGGTCCGCGGCGAGGGGCATCTCGCCGCCGATGGCCCGCTCGTCGTCGCGACGGGGCGGCACACCGGCCGCTCGGCGAACGACAAGTTCACCGTCCGCGACGCCGAAACCGCTGATACGATCTGGTGGGGCGCCGCCAACCAGCCGATGACGCATGCGCATTTCGCCGCGCTCAAGGCCGATTTCCTGGCCGCCCTTGCCGACAAGAGCGCGTTGTTCGTCCAGGATCTTCACGGCGGTTCGCAGCCCGAGCACCGCGTCTGCGTTCGCGTGGTCACCGAACTGGCGTGGCACAGTCTGTTCATCCGCACGATGCTTGTGCGGCCCGAGATCGAGGAACTACGCGGCTTCGCGCCCGATTACACCGTCATCGACCTGCCGAGCTTCCGCGCCGATCCCGCGCGCCACGGCTGCCGGAGCGAGACGGTGATCGCGGTCAACCTCACCGACAAGCTGATCCTGATCGGCGGCACCGCTTATGCCGGCGAGATGAAGAAATCGGTGTTCGGCCTGCTCAACTATCTGCTGCCCCCCAAGGGCATCATGCCGATGCATTGTTCAGCCAATATCGGCCCCAAAGGCGATACGGCGGTGTTCTTCGGGCTGTCGGGAACCGGCAAGACAACGCTGTCCGCCGACGCCAGCCGCACGTTGATCGGCGACGACGAACATGGCTGGTCCGACACCGCCGTGTTCAATTTCGAAGGCGGCTGCTACGCCAAGATGATCCGGCTTTCCGAGGAGGCCGAGCCTGAGATTTTCGCGACCACGAAGCGCTTCGGCACCGTGCTCGAGAATGTCGTGATGGATCCGATCGAGCGGACTCTCGATTTCGACGATGCCAGCCTCGCCGAGAATTCGCGCGGGGCTTACCCGATCGATTGCATCCCCAACGCGAGCGCCGACAATATGGGGCCGGTGCCGCGCAACATCATCATGCTGACCGCCGATGCGTTCGGCGTATTGCCGCCGATCGCCCGGCTGACGCCCGATCAGGCCATGTATCATTTCCTGTCCGGCTATACCGCCAAGGTCGCCGGCACCGAGATCGGCGTCACCGAGCCACAGGCGACCTTTTCGACCTGTTTCGGTGCGCCGTTCATGCCGCGCCATCCGTCGGTCTACGGCAATTTGCTCAAGGAGCGGATCGCGCGCGGCGGCGTCGATTGCTGGCTGGTCAATACCGGCTGGACGGGCGGCCGTTACGGCGAGGGCACAAGGATGCCGATCAAGGCGACGCGCGCATTGCTCAATGCCGCGCTGGACGGCAGCCTCAACCAGGCCGAGTTTCGCAGCGATCCCAATTTCGGTTTCAAGGTGCCGATTGCGGTGCCGGGGGTCGATCCGGCGATCCTCGATCCGCGCCAGACCTGGGCCGACAAACAGGCCTATGACGCCACGGCGGCGCGGCTTGCCGACCTGTTCGTCGAGAATTTCGCGCAGTTCGCCGATCATGTCGACGATGGGGTTCGCCGCGCGGCGCCGAGTATCGCGGTCGCTTGCGAGTAGCCCCTGTCGTTGGATGCGCCGCCGCGTCGCGCCGCTGGCCGATCCGTGCTAAACGAGGCCGTCATCGCAGGAGACGACACATGGGAATGCTTGACGGGCTGCTGGGCCAGATCACGAACAATGTCGATATCGCGAACCTTGCCGAGAAGGTCGGGCTCGATCCCGCGCAGGTGGAGCAAGCCGTCTCGGCGCTCGCGCAGGCGCATCCCCAGCCCGGCGATACCGCGGAGCAGGCGGCGGCCGCGACGGGCCTTTCCAGCGATTCGATGCGGCAGATCGTCGATCATATCGGCGGCGAGGGCGCGCTCGGGCGCTTCGCGGAATTGCTGGGTGCGCAGGGCGGTGCCGGCGGGCTGGGCGACATGGTCTCCGGATTCTTCAAGCGCTGAAGCAACGCCATGATGCGCGGACGGTCGTGTCAGCGGCTGGCCGCCTCCGGTTCGATAAGCAGCGCGCCCGAATCGATCCCGGTGATGCGTACATGCGCGCCCACCGGCACGTCAGGACCGTGCGCGGGCCAGGTGCCGTCACCGACGCGCACGCGGCCCGCGCCGTTTTCGATCGCGTCGGTAACGACGACGATGTCGCCGATCAGCCGCGCCGCACGGTCGTTGAGCAGCGGATCGGCCGATTCGACCGGATAATCGCGATACCAGCGTCTACCGATGAGGACCGCAACGGCGGTCCACACGCCGAACGACACCAGTTGCGCCACCGGCGATAGATCGGCGAGCACCAACGTCGCCACGCCGGTGATCGCCGCCGCGATCGCGAGGAAGATCAGGAAGACGCCCGGCGCCAGCAATTCGGCGATGCCGAGCCCCACCGCGAGGATCAGCCACAGCCACCCCGCCTCGCCGACGAGTGTGCCCAGGTTCATTGGGTGTCGGGTTCGAACGGCCCGCGCTTGCGTGGCGCGGGCGCGGCGGGCGGCGCCGGCGCATGGGTGCCGAGCGCTTCCTTGGCGAGTTCGCCGATCCCGCCCAGCGTGCCGATCAACTGGGTCGCCTCGACGGGGAACAGGATCGTCTTGGCATTGGGCGAGGTGGCGAATTTCCCCACCGCTTCGACATATTTCTGCGCGACGAAATAGTTGATCGCCTGCGTGCCGCCCGAGGCGATCGCGTCCGACACGACCTGCGTCGCCTTGGCTTCGGCCTGCGCCGAGCGCTCGCGGGCTTCCGAATCGCGGAACACGGCTTCGCGCCGGCCCTCGGCCTCGAGGATTTTCGATTGCTTCTCGCCCTCGGCGCGTAGGATCGCGCTGGCGCGCGCGCCTTCGGCGTCGAGGATATTGGCGCGTTTCTCGCGCTCGGCCTTCATCTGGCGGGCCATCGCGTTGACGATGTCGGTCGGCGGGCGGATGTCCTTGATCTCCACACGCGTGATCTTGACGCCCCAGGGGTTGGTCGCGTGATCGACAACGTTGAGCAACCGCACGTTGATCTCGTCGCGCTTGGACAAGGTTTCGTCGAGATCCATCGATCCCATCACCGTGCGCAGGTTGGTGGTCGAAAGCTGCATGATGCCGACGAACAGGTCGGACACCTCATAGGCCGCCTTGGCCGCATCGAGCACCTGGAAGAACACCACGCCGTCCACCGCGACCATCGCGTTGTCCTTGGTGATGATCTCCTGCCCGGGAATATCGAGCACCTGCTCCATCATGTTCACCTTGCGGCCGACACGATAGAAGAACGCGGGGTAGAAATTGAATCCCGGCGGCGCGACCTTGGTGAAACGGCCGAAATGCTCGATCGTGTATTGATAGCCCTGATGGACGATCTTCACGCTCGACATCAGGTACAAGAGCACCAGGACCAGCACCAGCACCACAGCGATCAAACCCATCATCATCCCCGATACAGCTCACGTCGGCAGCGCTGCCGACCTGTGACGACGCTAGCACAAGCTGGCGCAACCCTCATCAAAAACCGGATACGAGGCGTTCGCGTTCGGCCCCTAGCGCGCGGGCGTGGTGTTGGTTACATGGGCCGCCATACATCCCCCGCGCAGGATCCGGCACTCTATGGACATCAGACTCGGCCTCACCTTCGACGACGTTCTGCTGCAACCGGCGGAATCGAGCGTGCTGCCGAGCCAGGCTGATACCCGCACCCGTCTCAGCCGCGAGATCGCGCTCAACATCCCGATCCTGTCCGCGGCGATGGATACCGTCACCGAGTCGGACATGGCGATCGTGATGGCGCAGCTTGGCGGGATCGGCGTGCTCCACCGCAATCTGACGGTCGACGAGCAGTGCGACGCGGTGCGGCAGGTCAAACGCTACGAAAGCGGCATGGTGGTCAACCCGATCACGATCGCCCCCGATGCGACGCTTGCCGAGGCGCAGGCGCTGATGGCCCATCACCGGATCAGCGGCATTCCAGTGACCGAACGGAACGGCAAGCTGGTCGGAATCCTGACGCACCGCGACGTGCGCTTCGCCGAAAACCCGGGCCAGAAGATCGCCGAACTGATGACCCATGAGAATCTGGCGACGGTGAGGGCCGGCGTCGGTCAGGACGAGGCACGGCGCCTGCTCCATCAGCGCCGGATCGAGAAACTGCTGGTGGTCGACGACGCCTATCGCTGCGTCGGGCTGATCACCGTCAAGGATATCGAGAAGGCTGTGACCTATCCCGATGCCACCAAGGACGAAGCCGGGCGCCTGCGCGTCGCGGCGGCAACCACAGTCGGTGACAAGGGGTTCGAGCGGACCGCGGCGTTGGTCGATGCCGAGGTCGATCTCGTCGTCATCGATACCGCGCACGGCCATAACCGTGAGGTCGCCGGTGCGGTCGAGCGGGTCAAGAAGCTGTCCAATTCGGTCCAGGTCATCGCCGGTAACGTCGCCACGGCGGAGGCGACGCGCGCGCTGATCGATGCCGGTGCGGATGGCGTCAAGGTGGGGATCGGGCCGGGCTCGATCTGCACGACGCGGATCGTCGCGGGCGTCGGTGTGCCGCAACTCACCGCGGTCATGGATTGCGCGGAGGAGGCGGCAAAATCGAATGTACCGGTGATCGCGGATGGCGGCCTGCGTACCTCCGGCGACATCGCCAAGGCGCTCGCGGCGGGCGCCTCGACCTGCATGGTCGGCTCGCTGCTCGCGGGCACCGAAGAGGCACCGGGCGAGACGTTTCTCTATCAGGGGCGTGCGTATAAGAGCTATCGCGGCATGGGGTCGGTTGGCGCGATGGGGCGCGGTTCGGCCGATCGTTATTTCCAGGGCGATATCAAGGATCAGCTCAAGCTGGTGCCCGAGGGGATCGAAGGGCAGGTGGCGTTCAAGGGACCGGCCAAGGATGTCATCCACCAGTTGGTCGGCGGCGTGAAGGCGGCGATGGGCTATACCGGTGCCGCGACGATTCCCGATCTCAAGCAGCGCGGGCGGTTCGTGCGGATCACGGGGGCGGGCCTGCGGGAGAGCCATGTCCACGACGTGACGATCACGCGCGAGGCACCCAACTACCCGACTCGATGACACCCGGCGGGCGCGCCCAGGCGGCCGTCGAGTTGCTCGACGCGATCATCGCCGCCGCGCGCGACCAGGGTGCGGCGGCGGACACGCTGATCGCGCGCTATTTCGCCGAACGGCGCTATGCCGGCAGCAAGGATCGCCGCGCGGTACGCGAGCTGGTCTATGCCGCGATCCGCCTGCTCGGCGAACGGCCGGAGAATGGCCGGCAGGCGATCGTCGCGCTGGCCCGGCACGATCCGATGGTTGCGGCGATGATCGACGGTTCGGCGCACGCGCCGCCGCCGATCGACCCGGTCGAACCTGGTGCCGTTGAGGGCATCGCGCCCGCGTGGCTCGTCGATCGGCTCGAACGCTCGGGATTGGCTGCAGAGGCGCTGCCGCCTCTGTTGGAGCGCGCGCCGCTCGATATCCGCGTCAACCGGTCGAGCGCCGATCCAGCGGCGATCGCTGCCGAGATCGAGGGTGCCGTGCCGCTACCCCACGCCCCCAATGGGTTGCGTCTCCCGAACGGCACATCGGTAGAACAGCTCGACGCGTGGCGCCGTGGCGCGATCGAGGTGCAGGACGAGGGCAGCCAACTCGTCACCACGGCCGCAGAGATCGCCCGGGGGATGCGTGTCGTCGATCTATGCGCGGGCGCGGGCGGCAAGACGCTCGCGCTGGCCGCGGCGATGGGCAACCAGGGGCAGATCCTTGCATGCGACAGCGACCGCGCCCGATTGTCGCGGCTCGCACCTCGCGCTGAACGGGCAGGGGCGACGATCGTCGAGACGCGCCTTCTCGATCCTGGCCGCGAAGCCGAAGCGTTGCAGGACTGGACGGAAGCGGCCGATGTGGTGCTGGTCGACGCTCCCTGTTCGGGGACGGGCACATGGCGCCGCAACCCGGAGGCGCGCTGGCGCCTCACCCCCGATCGGCTCGAAAGGTTGTCGACGCTTCAGGCTCATTTGCTCGAAGTCGCTTGGCCGTTGGTCAAGCCGGGCGGGGCGCTGGTCTATGTCGTCTGCTCGCTTCTTGATGAGGAAGGCGCCGGGCAGATCGCGGCCTTTCTCGGCGTGCATGAGGGTTGGTCGGCCGAGCCACCGCGCATCCCTACCGGCGTCGCGCGGGGCCTCGGCTGGCGGCTGACGCCCGCGCATGACGGCACTGACGGCTTTTTTGTCGCAAGGCTGGTGCGCACATGCTAGCCCTGAACCCCACGCCGATGCTGGAGAATGTCATGCGTTTCACCTCGGTCGCCATCGCCGCTGCGCTGACGCTGGTCACCGTTTCGACCGCGCTGCACGGGCAAAAGCGCGACGACCAGATCGACGCGCGCTCGACGGCGCTGCTCACCGAGGGCGAGGCGGCGGCGAAAGCAGGCGATCTCGATAGTGCGGCGGATACGCTCGAAACCGCTCTTGCGGTCGATCCACGCAACCGCGCCGCGTTCGTGGCGCTGGGCGATGTGACCCACAAACGTGGCATGCCGGGCAAGGCCATCCGGCTCTATCGCGAAGCGCTCAACCTCGACCCCAACGACATCGCCGCGTTGCGCGGCGAGGGTGAAGCGCTGGTCGCGCGTGGGGCGGTCGAGCAGGCCAAGGCCGATCTCGCCAAAATCCGGCGCCTTTGCGCCAATGCTTGCCCCGAAGCGAGCGCGCTCACGGCCGCGATCGCCAAGGGGCCACCCGCGACCGCGCTGGCATCCAAGACCGAGAACGAGGCGCACGCCGCTACGTCGGCGGAATAAGACTCAGTTCGAAAGCGTGCGCGCCAGCGCGACGAACTCGTCGACCGCCAGCGTTTCCGCCCGCCGCGTCGGGTCGATACCGAGCGTATCCAGCGCCGCGGGGGCGCCGGGCACGCCCTTTAGGCTCTGCCGCAGCATCTTGCGGCGCTGGCCGAAGGCGGCGGCGGTGACCCGTTCCAGCACATCGAACCGCACGCCGCGCGGCGCATCGATCGGCGTCACATGGACGACCGCCGACATCACCTTGGGCGGCGGCGTGAAGGCGGAGCGGTGGACGGTCATCGCGATCCGCGCCTGCGCCCGCCATTGGGCAAGAACGGCGAGCCGGCCATAGGCGGTGCTGCCGGGGGCGGCGACAATCCGATCAGCCACCTCGCGCTGGAACATCAGCGTCAGGCTTCGCCACCACGGCCGCCAGTCGGCTGAGAGCCAGCGCACGAACAGCGCGGTGCCGACATTGTACGGCAGGTTGGCGACGATGGCGGGGGTTCCCTCGAACAAGCTGCGCGCGTCGATATCCAGCGCGTCGCCCTCGATCACGCGCAGCCGGCCGGGGTAGAAAGCGGCAAGCTCGTCGAGCGCGGGGATGCAACGACGGTCGCGTTCGATCGCCGTCACGCGCGCGCCCGCGGTGAGCAACGCGCGCGTCAATCCGCCCGGACCGGGGCCAATCTCGAGGATTTCGGCGTTGGCAAGATCACCCGGAATTGCGGCGATCCGGCCGAGGAGCTGGCCATCGAACAGGAAATTCTGGCCAAGCGCCTTGCTCGCGCTCAGGCCATATTGCGCGATAACCTCTCTGAGCGGCGGCAGTGCCGTCACGCGGCCGGGCAGGCGAGGACGAGGCGGCGATGCGCGACCGCACTCGCGGCAAGCTGGATCGCCGCGATCATCGCGCCCGGCTCGGCCCGATCCTTGCCGGCGATCGCAAACGCCGTGCCGTGATCGGGCGAGGTCCGCACGATCGGAAGGCCTAGCGTCATATTGACGCCCTCGTCGAAATGCAGCGTCTTGATCGGGATCAGAGCCTGGTCGTGGTAACAGCAGAGGGCGACATCATATGTCGCGCGGGCGCGGGGGTGGAACATCGTATCGGCTGCGAAGGGGCCGGTCGCGTCGATGCCTTCGGCGCGCAGAATGTCGACGGCAGGGGCGATGATCTCGATTTCCTCACGGCCGAGCGCACCTTGCTCGCCGGCGTGCGGATTGAACCCGGCAAAGGCGAGCCGCGGGGCTTCGAGCCCGAAATTGCGGCACAAGCCGCGCGCGGTCGCACGCCCCTTGGCGACGAGCAGATCGATCGAGAGAATCTCGGAGACCGCCGCGAGCGGGATGTGCGTCGTGATCGGCACGACCCGCAACGACGGGCCAGCCAGCATCATCACCGCGTTTTCGCCCGCGACGCCGAACCGTTCGGCCACGAACTCGGTCTGCCCGGGATGCGTGAAGCCGATGTCGTAAAGCTGCGCCTTCGACACCGGGCCGGTGACGAGCCCGCCCGCCGCGCAGGTCTGCGCGAGCCCGGTGGCGATTTCGAGCGAGCGGAGCGCCGTCTGCGCGCCCGCGCGATCGGGCTGGCCGGGCGCGATATCGCCCGATCGCTCGATCGGCAGGACGGGAAGCCCCTGCGCAAAGGCGGCCGTCGCCTGCGCCGGTTCGAGCAACGTCGTCACCGGTCCGTCCCACACCGCCTTCACCGACCGCGGATCGCCAACGGCAAAGAACGGCGCGAGCCGGCGTTGCTTGCGCTGGCTCCAGGCCTTGGCGACGATTTCGGGACCGATCCCGGCGGGATCGCCCAACGCGATGGCAAGCGGCTTCATCGACTCCGGCGTGATGCGATCCACCGCATCACCGATACTCGACGATTGCGTCGCGCCTGAGATCACGCAGCATCTGCTGCGCACGCAGGTTGACGCGTTGCTGTTCAAGCTGCCCTTGAACCTGAGACGGATCAGGGAGCTGGCCCGATTGCGGATCGTCGCGGCCGCACAGCACGAGCGTCCGCACGCCTTCGGTCGGCGAGCCGAACGGCGGCGTCGCTTCGCCGATGCTCATGTTGAGGACGAGTTGCTGCAATTGCGCCGGCAGGTCGCGTACGCGCACTTGATCGTTGTCGACCACTTCGGCGCCGATCTGCTTCGCGACCGCGGTCGCGTCGCCGCAACCCTTGATCGCCTTGGTCGCCTCCGCGAACTGGCTGGCGCGTGCGGTGGCCTGTTCCTGCGACGTTCCCTTGGCGAACTGGATCGTCAACTGACGCAGACTCAGCCGCGCATCGCGCGGATCGGCGGTCAGCACCTTGCGCTCGTCGACCAGATACAAGATCGAGAAGCCGCCGGGAATCTGGATCGGGCCGGCAACCTGCCCGACTTCCATCTGCTGCGCGGCCTCCGCGAGCGGGGCGGGCAGCGTATCGGTCTGGACCCAGCCGAGATCGCCGCCGACAGCCTTGGTCGAGGCTTCGGAATATTGGGTGAAATATTCGAACGGCTGCTGGCCCTTCTTGATTTCATCCATCAGCCCTTGCGCATTGCGCGCAACCTCGTCGAGCCGATCGGGGGTGGCGCCGAGGAAGATTTCCTTGAGGTGATATTCAGGCTGGCCTTCCTGCGACTTCAACCGGTTGAGGATTCCCTGGACCTCTTCCTCGCCTACATTGATGTATGGCGTCACCTGCTGGCCGAGATAACGCTGCCAGGCGAGTTCGGCCTCGATCTGGAGTTTGAGCGTCCGATCCGACGAGCCGATCGAATGCAGATATTCGCGCATGCTGTCAGGTGTCTTCTCGAAGTTCCGGGCAACACGCGCGAAACCCTGATTTACCTCGGCCGGCGTGACCTTGATTTCGTTGGCCTTGGCTTCCTGGATTTGCAGCGTCTCGTCGATCAATTGCGCCAGAATCTGGAGTCGCAGCCGCTCGAGGTCCGCAGGCGGCAGATCGGGAATGTTGTTGGCCGCCTTGATCAACGCCACGCGCTGATCGACGTCGGTGCCGGTGATGACCGCATCGTTGACGATCGCGGTCGGCTTGCGCACGTTGGGATCGGCCTTGCCGAGAATCTGGGCATCGGCGGGGATGTTCAGATTGGCCGCCGAATTGGGGGCATCGCCCGCCGGCTGTTGATCGGCGGTCTGCGCCACGAGCGCGGTCGCGAGCGCCAATCCCGCAGCGAACCCCGTCCAGCGGCCCAGCCCCGCCGCTTTCGTCAACGATATCATCACAATGTTCAAAACCTCATTCGTCGCGGCCGCGCGCTCGCGGGCTGACCTATGCCCATTTTGCTGAACCTTGGCTTAGCGGCCCCGGTTCTTCAACCCCCCAGGTTCTTCAATCCCAGAGTCAGTAAAAACGTGTTTCCCCGCCGTGCGTCCCCGGTATCCGCATAATCGCGCCGCCAGGTGACACCAAGCTTCAGGCAATCGTCCTCATAGGCGACGCCGAGCCGGTGGCGAACCGGATCGAACCCGTCGGACGACGATAACGGGTCCTCCTTGCGATCGGTGAGGTCGACGATCGCCGAGCCGAACACCGACCAGAACCGCGTGACCTGCACCCGCGCACCGACCCGCGCCTCTTCACGGTCGCGCAGATCTTCCAGTTCCTCGGTGATGTTGCGGTTGAGCCGCAGATAGCCCAGCATCGCATAGGTCCGCCGCGACCCGATCGTCGCATCGATCTCGTTACGCCGGAACGCGAGATTGTCCTTGTCGAGCCGGAAACGATGCACGAGCGAGACGAAATCGCGATAGCGGATTTCGGTGCGGCCGACATAATCGGAGAAACGATCGGTGAGCCCGGTGCCGTCGGGGAACAGGCTGGGCCGCGTCGTCAGGCGGTAGCTCTGCCCCACCGTGGTATCGATCGAGATGCCCGGCAGGCTCAGCGAATAATCCACGCCGTAGGTGAACCGCGTCGAATCCTCGAACCGGTCATAGCCGGCGAAGCGATTGAGCGCGAACAGGTTCGAATCCTCAAGATCGACGGCGCGCGCGTCCTCGTTGGGCAGATCGAGATTGGCGATATGCGGCGAGGCGACGACCTGGACGCGCGGCGTCAAGCGCTGCGTGCCGCCCAGGAAGCTGCCGATCAGCGGCCATTTGACGTCGACCGCGACCGCCCCGATCGCGCGGGCGTTGAACCCCGGCTCGCCGCGATAGCTCGCCACCGTGGTCTCCAGCGTGTCGTGCGTGTTGTAGAGATCGCCGCGCGCATAAGCGGTGAATGTCACTTCCTGCCCCCAGCGGGTCAGCTTGCGCAGATCCCAGCGTGCGCTGGCGAAGGCGCGTTGCGTATCCTGCCCCTCGGTACGGGTGAGCGCGAGCGAATTGGCCTGGAGCATCAGCGTGCCGCCGAGCGGCGCGTGCTCGATCCGGCGGCGATAGTCGATCTCGGGCAGAGCGATCGGCTGCATTCCCTGGTCGTCGTCGACGCGCAGCGTCTGCACCGCCCAGCCGGCGATCGAGAAATAGCTGTCGCGATCGATCCGTTCGAGCCGGATCGTGTTGCGCAGCCGATCGTCGCGCGAAATGTCGTAGCGGCGCAGGAAGGTATCGTCGGTCGCGAGCCGGATCGATCCGCTGACGCTCCAGTTCGGATCGAGTTGATAGCGGCCCGTGGCATCGAGATAGCCGCGAAAATCCTGTTCGCTGTCCGACAGGGAGGAGCCGATATGATCGTCGCTGCGGCGGCTGACGGTGCCGTAGCCGGTCACCCGGAACGCGCCGAGGCGATTGATTTCGCGATATTCGGCCTGGAGCATCGGCATCGTGTCGCTGAACAGGTGCGGCGTTACCGTCGCCGCGCGATTGAGCGCGAACTGGAAATTATAGGGGACGGCGATCTCGATGCCGTTGGTCCGGTCATAACGGATGTCGGGGGCCAGGAAGCCGCTGTCGGCACCGTCGCCGATCGGATGCGAGAACGACGGCAGCGGTATCCCGATCCCGAACAGATCGAGCCGCGCGCCCTGATAATAGACCCGGTGCCGATCGGGGCGATAAGTGACGCGCACCGCGCTGATCTTCCACGTCGGCTCCTTGGGGCACCCGGCCGACGTCGTCACCGCGCACGGCGTGTAGGCCGCGCCTTCGAGCGTGGCGACGCCATTTTCGTCGCGCGTGCCGCGCCGCGCCGCCAGGCGACCGCCCTCATCGAGCACGATCAGCATGTTCTCGACCACCCCGTCGCGCAGCGAATCGGTGAGTTCGATGCGATCGCCATAGGCGATGTCGCCTTCGGGGTTGGTCACCGCGATGTTGCCGGTGGCGACGACCTGGCCCGTCTTCCGGTTCCAGACGACCTGATCGGCGCGCAACCGATCGCCGCGGCGGGCCATCCGCACGTCGCCGCTCGCGGTGACGATATCGGCATCCATATCGTATTCGAGCGTGCCCGAGGAGAACTGGATCTGGTCCGGATCCTCGGGGAGCGCCTGCTCGGCGGGAGGCGGGGGCGGGGCATCCGGCCGCAGCAGATCCTGCGCGTGCGCGCGGCCGCCCATCAGCGCCGTCGCGCTGAAGACGCAAGTGGCCAACAAGGCGTGCCGGGTCACGGTAAACTCTTCCCCCAACGGGCCAGGTGCGTTCAAGCGGGGAACGCCTATCGCACTGCCGCACGCGGATCGCAATCGACGGTGCGCGCTTTGCCACGCAACCGTGGCTCGATTAGGACGAGCACACGACTCGCCTGAGCGAATTATTTTTCCGAGGATTTGATGCAGATTCAATTTTCAGCCGCCCGCGCCGATGCGGATTTCGTGGTGCTTCCCGTCGAAAAGGACGGTCTGGCGCGGATCGCTTTCGGCGATCTCGACGCGTCGGCGCAGCGCGTGCTGCTCGCCGCCGCCCGGGCCGGACGCTTCGAGGGCGAGGCGGGCGCCATCGTCGAGGCGGTGGTTGCAGCGGGCGAGGGCGTTCAGCGCGTCGCGTTGATCGGGATCGGCGCCGGCGAGGCCGATTACGAACGCGCGGGCGGGGCGCTGACGGCGCGCTATCTCACCTCGGGCACCACCACGATCACGGTCGATTTCGGCGCGCTGCCCGGGGCACCCGCGCCGCGCGCGGTGGCACGGTTCGCCGCCGGCGCCGCGCAGCGCGGTTGGCGGTACGACCTCTATCGCACCAGGCTTGCCGACAAGGCGAAACCGACTTTGGCGACGATCACGATCGCCGGTGCGCCCGCGGGCACCGATGCCGAATGGGCACCGCGCGAGGCGCTGACGCAGGGCTTGTCGCTGACCCGCGAACTCGTCACCGAGCCCGCCAATATCATCTATCCCGAAAGCTTCGTCGCCCGCGTCAGCGAGTCTGTCGAAGGGCTCGGGCTCGAGATCACCGTGCTCGGCGAGGACGAGATGCGCGACCTCGGCATGGGAGCGCTGCTCGGCGTCAACCAGGGATCGCGCCGTGCGCCGCGGCTGCTGGCGCTCAAGTGGAACGGGGCCGGGGAGGGCGATCCCGCGCTCGCGCTGGTCGGCAAGGGCGTGACCTTCGATACCGGCGGCATCTCGATCAAGCCCGCCGGCGGCATGGAGGACATGAAGTGGGACATGGGCGGCGCGGGCGCCGTCGTCGGAACGATGAAGACGCTCGCGCTGCGCAAGGCGAAGGCGAACGTGATCGGCGTGTGCGGGCTGGTCGAGAACATGCCCGACGGCAACGCGCAGCGCCCCGGCGATGTCGTGACGTCGATGTCGGGGCAGACGATTGAAGTAATCAACACCGACGCCGAGGGGCGATTGGTGCTCAGCGACGCGCTCACCTGGGTCCAGCGCACGCATCGACCCAAGACGATCATCGATCTCGCGACGCTGACCGGCGCGATGATCATCGCGCTCGGCAACGAGCATGGCGGGCTGTTCTCGAACGATGACAAGCTCGCCGAGCAACTGCTCGCGGCGGGGCTCGCCTCGGGCGACAAATTGTGGCGGTTCCCGCTCGCCGATGCCTATAACAAGCTGCTCGACAGCCAGATCGCCGACATGAAGAACGTCGGCCCGCGCGGCGCGGGATCGATCACCGCGGCGCAATTCCTCAAGCGCTTCGTCGAGGACGGGGTGCGCTGGGCGCATCTCGACATCGCCGGCATGGTCTGGGCCGACAAGCCCGGCGCGACCTATGACAAGGGCGCGACCGGATTCGGCGTGCGCGTGCTAGATCGGTTCGTGGCCGATAATTTCGAGCAATAGCAGGGTTGTGCAGGTCGATTTCTACCATTTGACCGCAACACCGCTCGATCGCGTGCTGCCGCGGCTCGCCGAGCGGGTCGTCGCCGACGGCGGCCGTCTGCTGATCGTCGTCGAAGACGCCCGGCTGCCCGCGCTCGATCGGTTGCTCTGGACGTACAAGGCGGAGAGCTTTCTGCCGCACGCCTGCGCCGGGGGCGATCGCGACGCCGCGCAGCCCATCCTGCTCGCGGCCGCGCCCGACGCGGCGAACGGCGCGCGCAACATCCTGCTTGCCGACGGGGTGTGGCGCGAGGAGGCGCTGGGATTCGATCGCGCCTTCCACCTGTTCGACGAGGAGCGGATTCGCGAGGCGCGGCTGACGTGGAAATCGCTCGCGACGCGGGACGGCATCGACCGCCGCTATTGGAAGCAGGACGACAGCGGCCGCTGGGAGCAGGCCGCCTGAGTCGGGTTGCATCGCAGCGCGACCGCGACTAGGGCGGCGCGACTTTCGACACAACCAGCAGGAGCACGCGACCGCCATGGCCGCCAATCGTACCTTTTCGATCATCAAGCCCGATGCCACGCGCCGCAACCTGACCGGCGCCGTCACCACGATGCTCGAGGATGCCGGCCTGCGCGTCGTCGCCTCGAAGCGCATCAAGATGACGCGCGAGCAAGCCGAAGGCTTCTATGCGGTGCACAAGGAACGCCCGTTCTTCAACGATCTGGTCGAGTTCATGATCTCGGGGCCGGTTGTGGTGCAGGTACTCGAAGGCGAGGACGCGGTGCGCCGCAATCGCGACGTGATGGGCGCGACCAACCCCGCCGACGCGACGCCGGGCACGATCCGCAAGGAAATCGCCGAATCGATTGAGGCCAATTCGGTCCACGGCTCCGATTCGGATGAGAATGCGGCGATCGAGATCGCTTATTTCTTCACCCCCGACGAAATCGTCGGCTGAAATGGCGTGGCGGGTGCGAGCGGCGGAGCGCGATGACGCGGCCGCGCTCGCGCTCGTCGCCTCCGCCACCTTTCTCGACGCGTTTGCCGGCGTGCTCGACGGCGCCGATATCATTGCGCACTGCCTGAAGCACAACACACCCGCCGCCTTCGCCGATTGGATCGACGATCCCGACAGCGCGGTCGCCGTGGTCGAGGCGATTCCCGGCGGAGCGCCGCTCGGCTACATGCTGCTGACCACGCCCGATCTGCCGATCGAGACCGGCCCGCAGGATATCGAACTCAAACGAATTTACACGCTTTCGCGCTGGCACGGCGCGGGGATGGGGCCGGCGCTGATGAACCAGGCGCTCGACGACGCCGCCAACCTCGGCAAAAACCGCATCCTGCTTGGTGTCTATGGCGGGAACGCGCGGGCGCGGGCCTTCTATGAACGCCACGGCTTCGCGCTGGTCGGTGAACGGCGGTTTCTCGTCGGTACTACCTGGCATGACGACGTGATCTACGCTCGCGCGGTATAGACGCGGCCTAGTTCGCCGGTTTTTCTCGCGCCCATAATGCGTTGAGCCGCTTGGGCGAGTCGCTGCGTTCGCGCAGCACCAGCCCCTTGAGGCGTAGCGTGCGACCGCGCAGCAGGCGGCCCTCGATCCGCCAGACGACATCGTAGATTGCCGTATCGGTGCGATGCTGGTCGGCGTCCCAATAGTCACTGGTGATCAGGACCGGGAGCCGGCCCTCGGCCTCGTCCGCCCCGCCATCTGTCAGATCGAGAATTTTGCCGGCGAACCAGTTTGCCTCGAGTCGCGTATCGACCACCGTGTTGCGGCTGGAAAGACCGAGTTCAGCCGGAAAGGTGAAGCTCATGCTCTGGATACGGTGCGCCGGATCCTTGAGCGCGAGCGCAGCCCCGCTGTCGATCGGGGTCGCGACGAGCGAGACGATCGCGGCGGCGTGCGCCTGCTCGGCCTGCTCGGCCTTGCGCGCGGCATCCTGATCGCGGCGGTCGGACCAGTTGGTCCACAGCGTCAGCGCGGCGATCGCGACGCCTGCGATCGCGAGCACTTCGGCAAGCGTGATCCAACGACGGCGGGTGGCCGCAGCTTCCGCCTTGGCGACCGCGCGTTCGGCGGCGGTGTCCATTCTCGACAGCGGCGACGGATCGGCGTCCTTTGCGGGTTCGCTGGGCGGAGAATCGCTCATCGTCCGCCGGCTTCCAGCAGCCGCGCGGGTGCGGCCAATTCCCAGCTTCGCGCGAGTCGATCCTCGACATGGCTCCAATCGGTGTCCGCGCGGGCGAGGTCGATCGCCAGCCAGCTCGGCAGATAAGCCGGCTTGCTGTACGTCTCCGGATCGACGTCGAGCAACATCGCCTGTTCGTCACCGCCGCTTACACGCACGCAGACGACGGTACGGCCGTCACCGTGGTGGTTGTCGCGAAACTGCGCGAATTGCTTGCCCGCGACGAAGAAGGTCGGCTGGCCGTGCGACACCTTTTCGCTCGTCTCGGGAAGGGCGAGGCAAGCGGCGCGGACGCGGGGAAGGGGGCCGTCGTCGGTCATCGGGTTACGAACTCTGCCAGAACGCGCGGATAAAGGCGATGCTCCTCGGCAAGGACACGCGTGGCGAGGGTCTCCGGGGTGTCGCCGGGCAAAACGGGTATCCGGGCCTGCCCGAGCACCTCACCCCCGTCGAGATCCTCGGTCACGATATGGACCGAGCAGCCCGCGACCGCATCGCCCGCGTCGATCGCGCGCTGGTGCGTGTCGAGCCCTTTGTATTTGGGCAGCAGCGAGGGGTGGATGTTGATGATCCGCCCGCGCCAGCGCGCGACGAAATCGTCCGACAGCAGCCGCATATAACCCGCCAGCGCGATCACCTCGGCACCCGCCGCCCGCAGCGCGGCGTCGATCTGCGCCTCGTAGGCCGCCTTGCCGATGCCCTGGGGGGAGAGCGCGAAAGTCTGGATGCCCTCGGCGCGCGCCCAGCCGAGCCCCGGCGCCTCGGGCTTGTCGCTGGCGACGATGGCGATTTCGTAGGACCAGTCGGCTGCCTTGGCTGCTTCGACGAGCGCCATCATGTTCGATCCGCGCCCCGAGATCAGGATGGCGACTTTGGCCTTATCCATATCGCGCTTCCCGGGCAGAGGCCGGGGACCGGCTACGACTGGCACGATACTGGACCGCCGGGGAAGAAAATTGGGGGTTACGCATTATGTGCCGCTGACCAGTCTTCCTTGGCACCCCAGCATCCCGCCGGTCCCTCGACAGTGCAGCCGCGCGTGCCCTTTTCGATCACCCCGATCCGGTGGACCGTCTCATTGGCCCTGGTCAGCGCGTTGGTGACGGCCTCGACCTCTGTCTCAGCGACGATCACCGTCATGCCGATCCCGCAGTTGAAGGTACGCGCCATTTCCTCGGGCTCGATCCGGCCTTCGCGCTGGAGGAAAGCCATCAGCGACGATTGCGGCCATGCCGCGGCGTCGATCCGGGCGTGCGCACCTTTAGGCAGCACGCGCGGGATGTTTTCGAGCAGCCCGCCGCCGGTGATGTGCGCGAGCCCCTTGATCCGACCCTCGGCGATCGAGGGGAGCAGCGCCTTCACGTAGATCCGCGTCGGCGCCATCAGCGCCTCGATCAGCGCGATGTCGTGGTCGAACGGGGCAGGAGCATTCATATCCCAGCCCTTGTCGGCAGCGAGACGACGCACGAGCGAGAAGCCGTTGGAATGCACCCCTGAGGAGCCGAGCCCGAGAATGATATCGCCCCCCGCAATCGTTTCGCCGGTCAGCACGCGATCGCGCTCGACCGCGCCGACACAGAAGCCCGCGAGATCGTAATCGCCCTCGGCATACATGCCCGGCATTTCCGCGGTCTCGCCACCGATCAGCGCGCAGCCGGCCTGGCGGCAGCCGTCAGCGATCGAAGCGACGACGCGTTCGGCGACGCCGGCATCGAGCCGGCCGCTGGCATAATAATCGAGGAAGAACAGCGGCTCGGCGCCCTGGACGATCAGATCGTTGGCGCACATCGCGACGAGATCGATGCCGACGCCGTCGTGCCGGTCATGATCGATCGCGAGCTTGAGCTTGGTGCCGACGCCGTCATTGGCGGCGACGAGCAGCGGATCGGTGAAGCCTGCGGCCTTGAGATCGAACAAGCCGCCGAAACCACCCAGATCGGCGTCGGCGCCGGGCCGGCGTGTGGCGCGCGCAAGCGGCGCGATCGCCTTCACCAACGCGTTACCCGCGGCGATCGAAACGCCGGCGTCGGCGTAGCTATAGGGGCCGTGGCCCTCGGACGTGTCGTTCATATCGACGCGCCTAACCACATCGCGCTTGGATTTCCACGCCTGCTTCGCCAAAAGGGCGCACATCATGCGTCGGCTTCCCCTTTTCCGCCCGCTCGTCCTGCTGCCCGCTGCGGCGGCGCTCGGTATCGCCGGCGCGGTCACCGCGCAGATCGCGGGCGACCGCGGTGTCGCCCCGATCGACAGCTCTGGCAATTTCGAGGTCACCGACGTCCATGTCGATGTCGGTGCCAAGACCGCCGAGGACGCGCGCAAGGGCGGCTGGCGGCTGGCACAGCGCAAGGCTTGGCAGATGCTGTCGAAAAGGATGACGGGACATGCGGGGTCGCTTTCCGATGCGACGCTCAACGGGCTCGTCTCGGGGATCATCATCGAGAACGAGCAGATCGGCCCCACCCGCTATATCGCGACGCTGGGGGTGCTGTTCGATCGCGGTCGCGCCGGCTCGCTGCTCGGAGTCGGCGGGCATGCCTTCCGATCGCCGCCGATGCTGGTCATCCCGATCGAATGGAGCGGCGGCGTCGCCCGGAGCCTCGAACGCCGCACCGGGTGGCAGGAGGCGTGGGCGCGTTTCCGCACCGGCAGCAGCTCGATCGACTATGTCCGCCCGACCGGTACGGGATCGGACCCACTGCTGCTCAATCTCGGCCAGACCGGGCGGCGCGATCGCGGCTGGTGGCGGATGGTGCTCGATCAATTCGGCGCGTCCGATGTATTGATCCCGGTTGCGCGGCTCTATCGCCAATATCCCGGCGGCCCGGTGATCGGCGTGTTCGAAGCGCGCTTCGGGCCGGATAATCGGCGGATCGCACGCTTCACGTTGCGCGTGGAAAATGCCGACGGCGTGCCCGCGCTGATGGATGCGGGGGTGCAGCGGATCGACCAAGCATATCAGAACGCGCTGCGCGGCGGCATCCTGCGCGTCGATCCCAGCCTCGCCTATATTCCGCCGCCCGAGGAGGAACAGGCGCCCGACGAGGGGCTGGGCGAGGATATCGTCGAGATGACCCCGGCCCCGGTGACGGGGGCGACATTCAGCATCCAGTTCGATTCGCCGAGCGCGGCGGCGATCAACACGACCGAAGCGGCGATGCGCGCGGTGCCGGGGGTCGGCTCGGCGGCCACGACCAGCCTCGCGCTGGGTGGCGTCTCGGTGATGCAGGTGACCTATGCGGGCGACGTCAAGGCGCTGCGTGCCGCGCTGGAAGCGCGCGGCTGGCAGGTCGATGTCGGCGGCTCGACGCTGCGCATCCGGCGGCCGGCGGCGCCCGCAGCACCCGCGCCGCCCGCCGGCGGAGGCGCGACGGCGGGATGAGCCAGTTCGCGCTGCCCTTCGAGTGGCCGGCGGACCCCCGCGATGACGAATTCCTCGTCAGCAGTTCGAACGCGTCGGCCGTGCATACGCTCGAACATTGGGGCGCGTGGCCGGTGATGACGGCGATCCTCGTCGGCCCGCGCAAATCGGGGCGCAGCCTGCTCGCACGGATCTTCGTCGCCAAGAGCCACGGGAGCATCATCGATGATGCCGATCGCGTCGCCGAGACCGATTTGTTCCACGCCTGGAACCGCGCCCAGGCGGAACGACACCCGTTGCTGTTGGTCACCGAACAGGCACCGCCCGAGTGGAAGGTGCGCCTGCCCGACCTCCGGTCACGCCTTGCCGCGAGCGCGGTCGCCCGGCTTGGCGCCCCCGACGACGTGCTGATGCGGGCTCTGTTCGAGCGGCAGTTCGTCAAGCGCGGGCTCGATGCGCGGCCCGATCTGATCGACTGGCTGCTCGCGCGGATCGAGCGTAGTCATATTGCTGTCATGCGCACCATCGATGTGCTCGATCAGCATGTGCTCGAACGCCGTAAACGCTTGTCGATTCCCTTGGCGCGGTCCACGCTGCGCGAGGCCGGGCTGGTGAACGACCACGCTGCCGACCTCAGGGAGACCCGATGAACCGCCCCGCGCATCTCGCCCGGTTCCACGACGACGACGATCCGTTCCTCGGCGACAGCGGCGGTGATCGGTTCTTCAATCGCGAGCTTTCGTGGCTGGCGTTCAACCGCCGTGTGCTTGAGGAGGCGTGCAACACGGCGCATCCGTTGCTCGAGCGGCTGCGCTTCCTGTCGATCTCGGGATCGAACCTCGACGAATTCTTCATGGTCCGCGTCGCCGGACTCAAGGGTCAGCAGCTTCAGGATGTCGAGCGGCGTTCGGCGGACGGGCGCACGCCGGGGCAGCAGCTCTCCGAGATCAGCGCTGCGGCCGCCGCCCTGATGGCGGACATTCAGGCGGTATGGCATGCGATCCGCCGCGAACTGGCGGGCGAAGGAATCGAAATGCTCGATATCGAGCGTATTCCCGCCGAACAGGTCGAATGGCTCGAAGCGCATTTCCGCTCCCAGGTTTTCCCTATCGTCACCCCGCAGGCGCTTGATCCGGCGCATCCGTTCCCGTTCATCCCCAATCGCGGCTCGGGGGTGATGTTCGATCTGGTGCGGCTTTCCGATAACGCGCCGGTACGCGAGCTGGTGATACTGCCCGGCACCGCGCCGCGCTTCCTGCGTCTGCCGGGGGAGCCGGCCCGCTATGTCGCGCTGGAGACATTGCTCGCGCGTTTTTCGGCGCTGATCTTCCCCGGATATCGCGTCAAGGCGGCGGCCGCTTTCCGCGTGCTGCGCGACAGCGATATCGAAATCGAGGAAGAGGCCGAGGATCTCGTCCGCTATTTCGCCAACGCGATCAAGCGCCGTCGCCGGGGCCGCGTCATCCGCCTCGATCTCGAAGCAGGCATGTCGGAGGAATTGAAGGCGCTGCTCCGCGCCGAACTCGGCGGCGCCGAGGCGATCATCACCGACTCGGGCGATTTCCTGGGGATCAGCGATCTCGATACGCTGGTTGAGGAGGATCGGCCCGATCTCAAATTCCCGCCTTTCGCGCCGCGCTTTCCCGAGCGCATTCGCGAATATGGCGGCGATTGCTTCGCCGCGATCCGCGCCAAGGACATCGTTGTCCACCACCCTTATGAGACGTTCGATGTCGTGCTCGCCTTTCTCAAACAGGCGGCGGCCGACCCCGATGTGGTCGCGATCAAGCAGACGCTCTATCGCGCGGGCAAACAGCCGGCGGTGATCAACGCGCTGATTGCCGCGGCCGAGGCCGGCAAATCGGTGACCGCGGTGGTCGAACTCAAGGCACGCTTCGACGAGGAGCAGAATCTGCTCTGGGCTTCGGCGCTCGAACGCGCTGGGGTGCAGGTCGTCTACGGCTTCATCGATTGGAAGACCCACGCCAAGATTTCGATGGTGGTGCGCCGCGAGGGGGCCGGGTATCGAACCTACTGCCATTTCGGGACCGGAAATTACCACCCCGTTACCGCAAAAATATATACCGATCTCAGCTTCTTCACCGCCGATCCTCGGATCGGCAGCGATGCCGCGCATGTGTTCAACTACGTCACCGGCTATGTCGAGCCCGAACATCTCCAACTGATCAGCATGTCGCCGCGCGACCTGCGGTCGCGGTTGATGGCGCTGATCGGCACCGAGATCGAGAATGCGCGCGGCGGCAAGCCCGCGGCGATCTGGGCGAAGATGAACGCACTGGTCGATCCCGCGATCATAGAGAAGCTCTACGAAGCGTCGGGTGCCGGCGTAGAAATCGATCTCGTGGTGCGCGGCATTTGTTGCCTGCGTCCGGGTGTGCCCGAGATGTCCGAACGTATCCGCGTCAAATCGGTGGTCGGCCGTTTTCTCGAACACAGCCGCATCTGGGCGTTCGGCAACGGCAATGCGCTGCCCAATAACGGCGCGAAGCTGTTCATTTCCTCGGCGGACTGGATGCCGCGCAATTTCGATCGCCGCGTCGAATATATGCTGCCGATCGAGAACCATACCGTCCACGACCAGATCCTCGATCAGGTGATGGTCGCCAATCTGCTCGACAATGAGCAGAGCTGGGAATTACAGCCCGACGGCACGTATATCCGCGACGATCCGGGAGACCGCCCGTTCAACCTCCACCGCTATTTCATGACCAACCCGTCGCTTTCGGGCCGCGGCGCCGCGCTGAAGACGAGCGAATCGGTGCCCAAGCTGTCGTTACGCCGTCGCCGGTGACGGCGAGTCGTCGCGCAGACTAGACGCGATGGCGACCGTTCTCTCGCGCAGCGCCGAGGCCGATCCCGATGGGGCGGCACGGGTCGCGATCATCGATATCGGTTCGAACTCGATTCGACTCGTGGTCTACCAAGGGCCGCCGCGGCTGCCGCAGGTGTTGTTCAACGAAAAGGTGATGGCGGGGCTCGGCCGCGAATTGGCGAGCAAGGGGACGATCGGCGCCGACGCGATGGCGCGCGCGCGCGGCGCGCTTGCCCGCTTCGTCGCCGTGGTGCGCACGATGGGGGTCTCGCGGCTGACGACGGTCGCCACCGCCGCGGTGCGCGAGGCGGATAACGGCCATGAATTGATTGCCCATGCCGAGGCGCTCGGGCTCGACGTGACCTTGCTGTCGGGCGAGGAAGAAGCCCGGATTTCCGGGCAAGGGGTGCTGTCGGGCATCCCGGATGCCGATGGCATCGTCGGCGACCTCGGCGGGGGCAGCCTCGAACTCGTGCGCGTCGCGGGCGGCGAACTGTGCGATCGCGCATCGTTTCCGCTCGGCGTGCTGCGGCTCGCCGCGATCCGCGAGCGGGGTGATCACACGCTCGAACGTTATGTCGGCAAGATGCTCAAGCGGGCCGGCTGGGCCGATGCGGGGGCGGGGAAACCTTTGTATCTCGTCGGCGGATCGTGGCGCGCGCTGGCGCGGCTCGACATGCACATCACTAATTATTCGCTGCCTATCCTCCACCAATATGCGATGACGGCCGATGCGGTGGCACGGCTGGGTCAGACAATCCCGCGACTCGAAAAATCGTGGCTGCGCGACGTGCCCGAACTGTCCAACGCGCGGATCGCGACGCTGGGGGACAGCGCGGCGTTGCTCTCGACCTTGCTTCGGTGCCTGGGCAGCGAGACGATGGTGGTCTCCGCCTTCGGATTGCGCGAGGGGCTGCTCTACGGCCAGCTCGACCCGCACCAGCGCGCCAAAGATCCGTTGATCGTCGCCACGCGCGAGGAAGGACGGCGACTTGGCCGTTTCGCCGAGCACGGCGATCTGCTCGATCGGTGGATTGCGCCGCTCTTTGTCGACGAAGCGCCCGATCTCGCGCGACTGCGCCATGTGGCTTGCCTGCTCGCAGACGTCGGTTGGCATGCCAATCCCGAATTTCGCGCCGAACGCGGGCTTGATGCGGCGCTCCACGGCAATTGGGCGGCGATCGATGCGCGTGGGCGGGCGAGGGTCGCGCAAGCGCTGTTCACCAGTCTTGGCGGGGGCGTCGTATCGCCGGCACCCTTGCCGGATCTGGCAACGGCGGATGATCTCGATATGGCGACGCGCTGGGGGCTTGCGATCCGGCTCGGCCAGCGGTTCAGCGCGGGCGTGGCCGCCCCGCTCAAGCAATCGCGGCTTTCGTTGACGGCAGACGCAGTCACGCTTGATCTGCCCGCATCGGGCGCGGCGCTCTACGGCGAAACCGTCGAGCGCCGGCACAAGGCGTTGGCGGCGCAATTCGGCCGCAAGCCCGCCCTGACGCTCAGTTGATCAGCCGCAGGTGAACGAGGTGACGACGTTCTTGTCGTCGAGCATGATGTTCAGCCGGTCGACACGAAAATCCATCGTCACCGCGGTGTTGGGCTGAATCCAGCGCAACGTTCGCGCGCCCGACCGTTCCAGTGCGGTTGCCCCCAGATCGGCGCCGGCGGGCTGACCGACCAGATCGGTAAGGCCGTCCGCGTTGCACGCCACACCGGCATTGTCGTTCGTCACGGGCGGTTCCTCGGCAGGCGGTGGGGTCTGGGCACAGGCGGCAAGCGCCATCGCACCAAGCAGGATCATCCGGGTCATGCTGCCTCCTCCGTTCGGCTCATCTTGAGCTTGCCGTTCTGGACCGCAAACGCAAGCTGGCCTTCGACGAGCGCCAGCGCGTCGCGGCCGAATTGCTCGAACCGCCAGCCTTCGAGGATCGGCAGCCCGTCGCGCTTGCCCGCCGCCAGCGCTTCGAGATCATCGCTGCGTGCCAGCAGCTTCGGCGCAACGTCGATCTCGCGCGAGCGGATCTTGAGCAGCAGCTTGAGCAAGTCCGCGACCAGCGCGCCTTCCTTGCCCAACCCCGGCTTGCGATCGTCGCGTGACGGCATCTCGCTTGCGGGCAACGGCTCTGCACCCGCCAGCGCCGCCATCAGCCGCCCGCCGATATCGTTGCCCGCCCACGCGCCGGAAAGCCCGCGCACGCGCGCCAGATCGGCCTGCTTCTTGGGCGGAGACAGCGCGAGATCGGCGAGCGTTTCATCCTTCATGATGCGCCCGCGCGGCAGATCCTTGCCCTGCGCTTCGAGTTCGCGCCAGCGCGCCAGAGCCTTCAACCGCCCGAGCGCCTCGGGCTTGCGCCCCGAAATGCGCACCCGCTTCCACGATTGATCGGGATCGTTGATGTAATGGGCCGGATCGGCGAGTCGCTCCATTTCCTGATCGAGCCAGGCGCCGCGCCCCGTCTTCTTGAGCTTCGCGAGCATCTTGGGGAAAATGGCCGCGAGGTGCGTCACATCGGCGATTGCGTAATCGATCTGCCTTTTGTCGAGCGGCCTGCGGCTCCAGTCGGTGAAGCGCGCGCCCTTGTCGATCTGGATGCCGAGCCAGCTATCGACGAGGTTCGAATAGCCGATCTGCTCGCCTTGCCCCAGCGCCATCGCCGCCACCTGAGTATCGAACAGCGGGTGCGGCGTGGTGCCGGTGAGATTGGCGACGATCTCGATATCCTGCCCTCCGGCGTGGAAGACCTTGAGCACCTCGCGATTCTTCGTCAGCAGGTCGAGCAGCGGCGTCAGATCCATGCCCGGCGCGAGCGGATCGATCGCGGCCGCCTCGTTCTTGTCGGCGATCTGGATCAGGCAGAGTTCGGGCCAATAGCTGTTTTCGCGCATGAACTCGGTATCCACCACCACGAACGGTGCGGTGGAGAGGCGGCTGCAAAGGTTGGCGAGGGCGGCCGAGTCCTCGATCAGGTCATGGATGTGCATCGCGGCTCCATAGCGGCGGCGCGGCGGGTTGACAAAGCGCGTATTGCAAGGGAAGCGCGGCAATTCTCTTAAGCGTCATCCCCGCGAAAGCGGGGACCCATCTTCAAACCGTCTCTTGCAAGGCACGGATACGAGATGGGTTCCCGCTTTCGCGGGAATGACGAGATATTGGAAGACGACGACATGCACGCCTATCGCACTCATACCTGCGGCCAGCTTCGCGCGGACAGCGCCGGCGAAACCGTCCGCGTCTCGGGCTGGGTGCATCGCAAGCGCGACCACGGCGATCTCGTCTTCATCGACCTGCGCGATCATTACGGCATGGCCCAGATCGTCACCGAGGTCGACGGCCCCGTGTTCGAGGTGATCGAGGGGCTGCGCGCCGAAAGCGTGGTAACGATCACCGGCAAGGTCGAGCCGCGAGCCAAAGACGCGATTAACCCCAACCTCCCGACCGGCGAGATCGAAATCCGCGCGGTCGAGGCGTCGGTACTGTCGGCCGCCGCCGAACTGCCGCTGCCGGTTGCGGGCGAGCAGGAATATCCCGAGGACGTGCGGCTGCGCTATCGCTTCCTCGATCTGCGCCGCGAGACGCTCCACGCCAATATCGTCAAGCGGACCAGGATCATCTCGGACATGCGCCGCCGCATGGAAGCCGCCGGCTTCACCGAATATTCGACGCCGATCCTGACCGCGTCGAGCCCCGAAGGCGCGCGCGACTTCCTGGTGCCGAGCCGCATCCACGCTGGCAAATTCTACGCGCTGCCGCAGGCGCCGCAGCAATACAAGCAATTGCTGATGGTCGCTGGCTTCGACCGCTATTTCCAGATCGCGCCGTGCTTTCGCGACGAAGACCCGCGCGCCGACCGGCTGCCGGGCGAATTCTACCAGCTCGACCTCGAAATGAGCTTCGTCACACAGGAAGACGTGTGGAACACGATGGAGCCGGTGATCGCCGGGGTGTTCGAGGCGTTCGCGGAAGGGCGGCACGTCACGCCCGCGGGTAGCTTCCCGCGTATCCCGTATAGCGAGGCGATGCTCAAATACGGATCGGACAAGCCCGATCTGCGCAATCCGGTACTCATCGCCGACGTGACCGATCATTTCGTCGATTCGGGCTTCGGCATCTTCGCCGGCATCGTCGCAGGTGGTGGCGTCATCCGCGCGATCCCGGCGCCGGGGGCAGGGGCGGGCAGCCGCAAGTTCTTCGACGACATGAACAATTGGGCGCGCTCGGAAGGCTTTTCGGGGCTCGGCTATATCAACATCAAGGACGGCGAGCCGGGCGGGCCGATCGCCAAGAACCACGGGTCGGAAGCGACCGCCAAGCTGATCGCGGCGCTTGGGCTCGGGCCGAACGATGGCGTGTTCTTTGCCGCCGGCAAGGAAGCGCAGGCGACCCGGCTGGCTGGGCTGGCGCGGGTGCGCGTCGGCGAGCAGCTCGACCTGATCGACAAGGATCGGTTCGAATTGTGCTGGATCGTCGATTTTCCGTTCTACGAATATGACGAGGACGAGAAGAAGGTCGATTTCGCGCACAACCCGTTCTCGATGCCGCAGGGCGGGCTCGACGCGCTCAACGATCAGGATCCGCTGACGATCAATGCGTACCAGTACGACATGGTCTGCAATGGCTTCGAGATCGCGTCGGGATCGATCCGCAACCAGTCCCCCGAAACGATGGTCAAGGCGTTCGAACTGGTCGGGCTGTCGAAAGCGGACGTCGAGGAGCGGTTCGGCGGTCTCTATCGCGCCTTCCAGTACGGCGCGCCGCCGCATGGCGGCATGGCGGCCGGGGTCGATCGCGTAGTGATGCTGTTGTGTGGTGCGCAGAACCTGCGCGAGATCACGCTGTTCCCGATGAACCAGCGCGCCGAGGATCTGCTGATGAGCGCACCGTCGCCGGCCAGCATGAAGCAGCTTCGCGAACTCTCGATCCGTGTGGTCGAGCAACCTGCCGCCCCTGCGAAGAAGGACGTCGAGGAGATCGTCTCCCCCAAGGCCGGCTGACCGCCGGGCGCCTCAGCGCAGCTTGGCGATGGCCAGGCCGTCCTGCTTGGCGCGCTCCTTGACCGATTCCTCGCTGCGCGTGAGCGCCTTGGCGATCGCCTTGAGCGCCATGCCCTTCTTCGCCAGCGTATGCAGCTTCTGCACCTCGTCGGGCCGCCAGGGCTGGCGGTGGCGTTCAAAGGTCTTGGCGCTCATGCGTCGTCCTCAGCGGGAATGGGGAAGGCAGCGAGGATTTCGATCGCCTCGGGCCGGTCGTTGAAGGGCAGGGTATCGCCACTTTCCGCGCCGATCATCGCCTGCGCCAGCGGTGCCGCGAAGCCGATTCGCTGTGCGGCGGGGTCGGCCTCGTCGGCGCCGACGATATCGATCGTGCGCTCGGCGCCGTCGAGGCGGAAGTGCACGCGCGTGCCGATCGCGACCTCGCCCTCGGGTGGGGGCGGGGCCAGTTCGGCGGTCGCGGCGCGGGTGTTCCAGTAGCGCAGTTCGCGTTGGCGCGACTCGGGCTCGGCCGGATCGGCGGCAAGCGATTGTTCGAGCACCAGCACCTGATCGCAGATCAGGCGAAGACCGCGCGGCGTAACGATATTGGGCCCGGCCGGCAGCGGCAGTTCGAAACGAGGTTCCTTGTGTTCCTCGTCGCTTTCGCGCCGGAAGGCGACGCTCACGTCTCCGCGCTGCCGATCACGGGGTTGAACGCGCCGGTATCGTCCATCACCCAGAGCACGCCGTCGCGAATCGCGAAATAGGCGCCGCGCAGCGTCAGTTTTCCGGCGGCTTCGCGCTCGGCCACGAACGGAAAGGTGCGGATATTGGCGATCGAGACGCGTACCGTTTCGAGTTCGAGCGCACGAGTCGCTTCCTCGCCTTGCCCATGTTCGGCGACGATCCGGTCGCGGGCCTCGTCAAGCATGTTGACCCAGTTGGCGATGAAGGCGCCGTCACCGGGCGCCTTGTCGACGAACGCGTGGCTGAGCGACGCGCTGACGCCACCGCACGATCCGTGGCCCATCACCACGATCTCGGGAACTTCGAGTTGCGAGACCGCGAATTCGATCGCCGCGGACACGCCGTGGCGGCCGCCGCCGATCTCATAGGGCGGCACCAGATTGGCGATATTGCGGACAACGAAAATCTCGCCGGGCGAGGCATCGAACACCGTCGCCGGATCGGTGCGGCTGTCGGCACAGGCGATCACCATGACGCGCGGTTTCTGGCTTTGCGCAAGCTCGGCCCAGCGCGCGTGGTGATCTAGATAGTCATGGTCGTGAAAACGGCGATAACCGGCGATGAGGTCCGCGAAGTCTGTCATGGACCGCCCTATTTGCAGGTTGACGCAGGGCTGGCAAGCGGTTGCGACAATCGCTATCTGGCGGCCATGAACGAGATGACTCCGCTCGCCCGTCCGCCGCGCGCACGCAAGCCGGACTGGATTCGCGTCAAGGCGCCGACCAGCGCCGGCTTCGCCGAGACCAAGCGACTGATGCGCGAGAAAAACCTTACGACGGTCTGCGAAGAAGCGGCGTGCCCGAACATCGGCGAGTGCTGGACCAAGAAGCACGCGACGGTGATGATCCTGGGCGACACCTGTACCCGCGCCTGCGCCTTCTGCAACGTCAAGACCGGGATGCCGCGCGCGGTCGACCCGTTGGAGCCGCAGCATGTCGCCGAGGTCGCGGTGCAGATGGGGCTCCAGCACATCGTCGTCACCTCGGTCGATCGCGACGATCTGCCCGATGGCGGCGCACGTCAGTTCGTGCGGGTGATCGAGGCGATTCGCAAGGCGGCACCCAAAACGACGATCGAGATCCTGACCCCCGATTTCCGCAACAAGGCCGATGCCGCGGTCGAGATGATCGTCGCGGCGCGGCCCGACGTCTACAACCATAATCTGGAGACGGTGCCGCGGCTCTATCCCACGATCCGCCCGGGCGCGCGCTATTACGCGTCGCTGCGGCTGCTCGAGAGCGTCAAGAAGCTCGATCCGTCGATCTTCACCAAATCAGGCGTCATGCTCGGGCTAGGTGAGGAACGACTCGAGGTGCATCAGGTGATGGACGACATGCGCTCGGCCGATGTCGATTTCCTGACGATGGGCCAGTATCTCCAGCCGACCCCGCGCCACGCCAAGGTGATCGATTTCGTCACTCCTCAGGCGTTCGATGCTTATGCGGCGATCGCGCGCGCCAAGGGCTTCCTGCTGGTCGCTTCGTCGCCGCTGACGCGGTCGAGCTATCACGCCGGCGACGATTTCGAGCGGATGCGCGCCAATCGCGAAGCGAAGCTGGCCGGGGCGGCTGCACCGGCGGCCTGATGCCCCAGCACCACGAGGTCCGCCACCTTCCGTACAGTTGCGAGCAGATGTTCGATCTGGTCGCCGACGTGAAGCGTTATGAGGAATTCCTGCCCTGGGTCAGCGCGATCCGGGTGCGCTCGGACAGTGCGACCGAGATGGTCGCGGACATGATCGTCGGCTTCAAGGGCTTGCGCGAAACCTTCACCTCGCGCGTCCAGAAGACGCGGCCGAGCGAAATCCATGTCGATTATCTCGAAGGGCCGCTAAAATATCTTACGAATCATTGGAAGTTCGCGCCCGAACCTGATGGTTGCGCGGTTGATTTTTGCGTCGACTTCGCGTTTCGCAATCGCGTGTTCGAAATGCTGGCGGGGCAGGTGTTCGATCGCGCGCTCAGGAAGATGATCGGCGCGTTTGAGACGCGCGCGGCCGAGCTTTACGGTGCCGATGCGAAGGGTTCGACGTCGGGCATCAGCAATTCGAGCGCGCACAGCGCGGCCTGAAGCCGCACCCCGCCACGCCCCTGATCGCCGAAATCCTTGGCGTCGGCGATCACATCGGCCGGATCGGCCCCGCGTTCGGCGCGCGCGAACACCACGCGGCCCACCGGTTTCTTCTCGCTGCCGCCGCCGGGGCCGGCGATCCCGGTGATCGCGACCGCGACATCGGCGCCCGATTGTTCGAGCACGCCCTGCGCCATGCTCCACGCGACCGCGATCGACACCGAACCGAAGGTTTCGATGACGTCGCTGCTGACATGGAGCGACGCCAGCTTGGCCTCGTTCGAATAGGTGACATACCCTGCGTCGAGCACCTCGGACGAGCCAGGGATTTCGGTGAGCGCGGCGCAGACGAGCCCGCCGGTGCAGCTCTCGGCTAGCGCGACGCGGCGGCCCGCGGCCTGATTGGCATCGACCACGCGACGCGCGGCCTCGACGAGTTCGGCGGGGAGGATGGTATCCATGCGTCAGCGCCTCTGCGCCGGGCAGAGCGGGAGATCAAGCGTCGGCAGCCGCGTATCGAGCACGCCCGCGTCCTGCTTCTCACGGATCAGTTCGAGCGCGGATACCACGAGCCCCGCGATGTTGCGCGGAGGCAGCGGCTGGAGCAGCGTGATCATGTGATCGATCGCCCCGCAATCGCGCGTCTGGATCTGCCCGACGAGCGCCGGCGCGAGCAGTGACACGAGCAATGGCCGGGTGAATTCGGATTGCAGCAACGGCGCCATATCCGGCCCCGCGACCTTTGCGAGCGCGGCCTGCGCTTGCGGCCAGGCCCGGTTCGCCGCGCTGTCATATTGCGCCAGAAACGCGCCGCTCGTCTGGCGAATCAGCGCGGTTGCGGGAAGCATCGCGGCGCATGCCTGCCCGGTCTGACGGATGATCTCGGGCATCGCGACGAGCGCGATCGATTCGGCCTCGGCGGTGGTCACGCACGGGGTCGCGGCAGCGGCCGCACTACTGGTGGCAACGAGCGCGAACGCACTCAGGCAGGCAAGGAACTTCATACGCTATCCTTTTGGTATTCTGACGGTTGCGATCGCCTGTGCGGCAATACCTTCGCCGCGGCCGGTGAAGCCCAGCCGCTCGGTGGTGGTCGCCTTGATGCTGACCTGATCGGGCGCGAGGTCGAGCAGGCTCGCGATCCGCGCGCGGATCGCCTCACGATGCGGACCGATCTTCGGCGCTTCACACATCACGGTAAGATCGACGAAATCCACAATACCGCCTCGCGCGACGATCAGCGCGGCCGCATGCCGGAGGAACCGGTCCGACGCCGCATCCTTCCATTGCGGGTCGCTTGGCGGAAAATGCGTGCCGATATCGCCCGCGGCGATCGTGCCCAGCAACGCATCGGTAAGCGCATGGAGCGCGACATCGGCGTCGCTATGCCCCGACAGCCCCTTGTCGTGTGGGATCAGCACGCCGCCCAGCCACAATTGTTCGCCCGCGACGAGGCGATGGACATCGAATCCGGTCGCGCTGCGCGAGACCATCGCGCCGCCGATGCGCGCCTCGGCGGCGGCAATGTCGGTGGGGTAGGTGATCTTGTCGAGCATCGTGTCTCCCTCGACCAGTGCGATTCTGCCGCCAAAGCGGCGCACCATCTGCGCATCGTCGGTCGCTTCCTCGCCGGCGGGCCAGCGCGCATGGGCTTCGAGTAGCGCCTCGAACCTGAACGCTTGTGGAGTCTGGATTCGGTACAGGCCATCGCGCGCCACCGTCTCACCGAGTGTCGCGCCGCCCTGCGCGAGCGTATCGGCGATCGGAAGCACCGGCACCGCGCCGTCATGCGTCTCGAGCGCCGCGAGCAGGCGATCAACCACCGCAGCCGAGAGGAACGGGCGGGCGGCATCGTGGACCAGCACGCGCGCGGGCGCGTCGTCCGCCAGCGATGCGAGCCCCGCCTGCACCGATTCCCGGCGTGTCGCGCCGCCGGTGACATGCCGCACGGGGCCGATCGCGGCAGCCAGCATCCCGCTCTGTCCGGCGCCGACCACGACGACGACGTCATCGATCGCTTCGTGCGCAGAAAGCGCGGCGTAGCTATGCATGATCATCGGTTTGCCGCAAAGCATCGCGAACTGCTTGGGCGGGCCGCCGAGCCGCGTTCCCTGGCCGGCGGCGACGATCAGCGCGATCGTGCGGTGCATGGTCATCGCGTGCGCCTAGCCCAAGCCAGCGACGCTTGCCAGCAGCGCGCGCGTCCGATAAAGCGCTGCCCAATTTTCAGGCACATCATGACGACACTCGCCCCCATCCAGGTCGGCCCCGTGCGGATCGACAGCCCGATCGTGCTGGCGCCGATGACCGGCGTTTCCGACATGCCGTTCCGCACGCTCGTGCGCCGCTACGGCTCGGGGCTCAACGTCACCGAGATGATCGCCAGCCAGGCCGCGATCCGCGAGACGCGCCAGTCGATCCAGAAGGCGGCGTGGCATCCGCTCGAGGAGCCGGTGTCGATGCAGCTCGTCGGCTGCACCGCGTACGAAATGGGCGAGGCGGCCAAGCTCGCCGCCGACAAGGGCGCCGCGATCATCGACATCAACATGGGCTGCCCGGTCCGCAAGATCGTCAACGGCTGGGCGGGCTCCGCGCTGATGCGTGACGTGAAACTCGCCTCTGATATCATTGAAGCGGTGGTAAAAGCCGTCGACGTTCCGGTGACGCTCAAGACCCGGATGGGCTGGGATCATGCCAGCCTCAATGCGCCCGAGCTGGCGCGGATCGCCGAGGACATCGGCGTCAGGATGATCACCATCCACGGCCGTACACGCTGTCAGCTCTACAAGGGCGAGGCCGATTGGAGCTTCGTGCGCCGGGTGAAGGATGCGGTGACCGTGCCGGTGCTCGTGAACGGTGACATCTGTGGAATCGACGATGCCGAAACCGCGCTGGCGCAATCGGGCGCCGACGGGCTGATGGTCGGGCGTGGCGCCTATGGCCGGCCGTGGCTGCTCGGCCAGATGATGCACTGGTTCGCCACCGGCACGCGCCGTCCCGATCCGTCGCTTGACGAGCAATATCACGTCATTGCAGAGCATTACGATGCGATGCTCTCCCATTACGGCACCGAAACCGGGGTCAATATGGCGCGCAAGCACATCGGTTGGTACACGCGCGGGCTGCATGGTTCGGCGGAGTTCCGCAACAAGGTCAATCAGGAACCCGACGCCAGGGTCGTCAAGGCGATGCTCGCCGATTTCTATGCGCCGTGGCGCAATCGTGCCGCGGCCTGAAACCCTCGCGGCGGGCGGCCCGGCGCTGTCGGAACTGCTCGCGGCCTTGCCGGTCGGTATCCTCGTCATCGATCCCGATCGGCGGATCGCGCGGGTCAATGCCGCGTGCGAGCAGTTACTCAACCTTTCCGAACGCGTTCTCGTCGGCCAGCGGCTCGATGATCTGCTCGCCTTGCCCGGTCCCGCACGCGCGCGCCGCGACGGCCATGCGCTCGCGGCGTTCGATGTCGAAATCGAAACCAGCCGCGGCGCGCGCGTCCGGGTCGATTATCTCGAAGCGCTGCTTGCCGATCACGCCGGATGGCGCGTGATCACGCTCCACCATGCCGCCACCCCGCGCGCGATGGGGGTATCGCCGGGGCGCGATGCGGGCGCGCGCGCCGCGGTGGGCGCAGCGGCGATGCTCGCGCACGAAATCAAGAACCCGCTGTCGGGCATTCGCGGGGCCGCGCAGCTTCTCGAGGGCGGGGAAGGGGCCGCCGACCTGACGTCGTTGATCGTCACCGAGGTCGATCGGATCGCCGCGCTGATCGACGGGATGCAGGATTTCAGCGACACGACCCCGCTCGAATTGACCTCGGAGAACATCTATCCGCTGCTCGATCACGCCCGCCGCGTCGCCCGCGCGGGGTTTGCGCGCGATGTAGCGATCGACGAACGCTTCGACCCGTCGTTGCCGCCGGTGCTCGTCAACCGCGATGCGCTGCTCCAGGTCGTCATCAACCTGCTCAAGAATGCGTGCGAGGCCGTGGCGGGGCAGGTCGAGCCGCGCATCTTGCTCACCACCGCCTATCGCCAGGGCGTCGCGATCGACGCCGGCCCCGACAAGCCCCGGCGGGCGCTGCCGATCGAACTCGCGGTGATCGATAACGGTCCCGGCGCGCCGCCCGACATTGCCGAACTACTGTTCGATCCGTTCGTATCGGGCCGTCCCGAAGGCAAGGGATTGGGGCTGGCTTTGGTCGATAAATTGGTGCGGGCGATGGGCGGTATCGTCCAATATGCGCGTGAAGGCAGCCCCGAGGCGACCGTCCTCCGGGTGCGTCTCGCACGCGGGGCGGCGGCATGACCGCGACCGTGCTCGTCGTCGACGACGATGCAGCGATCCGCACCGTGATCGCGCGTGCGCTCGATCGGGCGGGGCATGACGTCGTCGCTGCCGGATCGCTCGCCGAGATGCGGCGCGCGCTCGATCGCGGGCTGCCCGACGTGCTGGTGACCGATGTCGTGCTGCCCGACGGCAACGGCCTCGACGCGGTCGCCAGTTTCGTGCGCGATCATCCGCGACTGCCGGTGATCGTGCTGTCGGCGCAGAACACGCTGACGACGGCGGTCCGCGCGACCGAGGTCGGCGCCTATGATTATCTGCCCAAGCCGTTCGATCTCGACGCGCTGATGCGTGCGGTGGCGGGCGCGCTCGCCCGCGAAGGCGGCGTTCCCGTCGCGCCGCTGGGTGAAGAAGACGCCGCGCTGCCGCTGATCGGCCGCTCGCCGGCGATGCAGGACGTCTACCGCGTCATCGCCCGCGTCGTTTCGAACGATCTGACGGTGCTGGTGTCGGGCGAATCGGGCACCGGCAAGGAACTGGTGGCGCGGGCGATCCACGATCTCGGGCCACGCCGCCACGCGCCCTTCGTCGCGATCAACATGGCCGCGATCCCGCGCGAGTTGATTGAATCGGAGCTGTTCGGCCATGAACGCGGCGCCTTCACCGGCGCGCAAGCCCGCGCTGCCGGGCGTTTCGAGCAGGCAGCCGGCGGCACCTTGTTCCTCGACGAGATCGGTGACATGCCGATGGAAGCGCAGACTCGGTTGCTGCGCGTGCTCCAGTCGGGCGAGTTTACCACCGTCGGCGGCGGACGGACGATCCGTGCCGACGTCCGCATCGTCGCCGCCACCAATCGCGACCTCACTCGCGCTGTCGCCGACGGGCGGTTCCGCGAGGATTTGTTCTACCGGCTCAACGTGGTGCCGATCACGCTTCCTGCGCTGCGCGAACGGCGTCAGGACGTCGCGCTGCTCGCACGGCACTTCCTCGATCGCGCCGCCGAGGCGGGGTTGCCGCGCAAGCAGCTCGACGCGGCCGCGGTCGCGCTGCTCGAAGCGCACGACTGGCCTGGCAATGTGCGCGAGCTTGAAAATATCACCAGGCGCATGGCGGTGCTGAGCCGTGATAGAGTGATCGGCGCGGCTGAGGTTCGCGCGACGCTGGGCGGAGGATCGCCGGATGAGGTGGCATCGGCCGACATCGGTATCGAAGCCGCCGTTGACGCATTCGTCGACAGGCTCGCGCGCGAGGCGCCCGATGCGCTGACCAATGGCACGCTCTACGATCGCGTGATCGCCGAAGTCGAGCGCCCGCTCATCCGGCGGATGCTGGCGCGCAACGGGAACAATCAGCTTCGCACCGCGCGCGCGCTCGGTATCAACCGCAACACGCTGCGCAAACGGCTCGATACGCTGGGGATCGACCTCGACCCAGACGATGAGGCGCGTCCATCTGGTCCGGGTGACCGGTGAAGCGGGCTAATATGTGTTTTGCTTGCATCGGTATTGTTGTAATCATGCAACGATGAGTGCCGATGCGGTGACGATCGCGGGCGGGAAGCCGCGCCGCTGGCAATCGCGATTGTCGTGGCCGGCGCTGATCGAGATCGCGGTGTTGGTTGCCGCGATCGTGATGGGTGTCGCCACCTATTTCATCCTCGACGACAGCAGCACCTCGCAGAAACTGCTGAGCCCGGGCGTCGCCGCCTTGCTGCTGCTCGGCAACCTGCTGCCGGTGGCGGCGCTGCTAGTGCTGATCGGGCGCCGGGTCGCCAAGCGCCGCGCGGCGCGCGCGGACGCGGCCGGCGACGGCAGGCTGCACGTTCGCCTGGTCGCGATCTTCTCGCTGATCGCGAGCGTGCCGATCGTGTTGACGGTGATCGCGGCATCGGTGATGTTCCAATCGGTCAACCAGTTCTGGGCATCGAGCAAGGCCGAGACGGCGTTCAACTCGACGATCGCGCTGGTCGAGGATGCGCAGGGCCAGTTCATCGATCGCTGGGTGGCCGAGGCGCGGGCGATGGCGACCGATCTCGGCGACAATCGCAACGCTTATCCGGTCGGCACCGAGGTCGGGCACAATTATCTCGCGCGGCAGACGCTGTACCGCAATCTCAGCGAGGCGGTGCTGTTCACCTACGAAGGCAAGGACGGGATCAACGTCGTCGATGTGGTCAACCCGCCCAATGAGAAAAGTTTTTCGGAGCGCGTGACACCACAATTGCTCAAGCTTTTGAGCAAACAGCAGAACCCGGCGATCAACCGCACCCCGGACACGATATGGATCGTGATCAACGTGCCCGATGCGCCCGATCTCTATCTGTATATCGGCACGCATGTGAACGCGACCTTCATCAACCGCCAGCATCTGGCGGCGAGCGACCTGATCAAGGAATACCGGACGCTCCAGGAGCATTCGCACGCACTCCAGCTCAAGTTCAACGCGGCCTTGTTCGCGGTTGCGGTGTTGATCATCGCGCTCACCGTCTGGATCGCGCTCGCGGTCGCCGATCGGCTGGTGCGTCCGGTCAACGAGTTGGTGGGGGCGGCGCTGCGCGTTTCCGAGGGCGACCTCGCGGTGCGGGTGCCCGAACCACGCACCCGCGACGAGGTCGGCTCGCTGGGCACCGCGTTCAACGTGATGACCGCACGGCTCGAAGCGCAGACGACCGCGCTCGAAAGCCGGCGCGCGCTGATCGAGGCGGTGATGTCGGGGGTCACCGCGGGCGTGATCTCGATCGATTCGGATCGCACCGTCCAGCTCGTCAACAGCTCGGCGGTGGCGTTGCTCGATTCGGGCGGCGGCGATCCCGTCGGCCGGCCGCTCGCCGCGCTTTCGGCCGAACTCGACGCGCTGCTCGACAGCGACACGCGCGAGGCGGTGATCCAGGTCGCCGCCGAACGCGAGCCGAGGACGCTTGCGGTCAAGATCACGCGCGATGCCGCCGGGCAGGTGCTCACGTTCGACGACATCACCCAGCAATTGCTCGACCAGCGCCGCGCCGCCTGGTCCGATGTCGCGCGCCGGATCGCGCACGAGATCAAGAATCCGCTCACCCCGATCCAGCTCGCCGCCGAGCGGCTCCAGCGGCGTTACGGCAAGCAGATCGAGGCGAGCGACCGCACCTTCCAGCGCCTGACCGAAACGATTGTCCGTCAGGTCGGCGATCTGCGGCGGATGGTCGACGAATTCTCCTCCTTCGCACGCATGCCCAAGCCGGTCTTTCGCGAGGAATCGCTCGTCGATATCGGCCGCCAGGCGCTGTTCCTCCACGAAGTCGCGCATTCGAACATCCATTTCTCGTTCGAGCATCAGGGCAATGCGGTGATGCTGGTGTGCGATCGGCGCCAGATCGGGCAGGCGCTCACCAACATCGTCAAGAACGCGGTCGAGGCGATCGAAGCGCGCGACGATGAGGCCGACGGCAGTGTCGTGATGCGGCTTTCGGAAGATGCCGAACACGATAGCGTGACGATCGAGGTGGCCGACGACGGCGTCGGCCTGCCGATCGAGCGTGACCGGCTGGTCGAGCCGTACATGACCACGCGATCGCGCGGCACCGGCCTTGGTCTCGCGATCGTCAAGAAGATCGTCGAAGAGCATCTCGGCACCGTCACCTTCACCGATCGCGAGGGCGGGGGCACGAAGGTGACGATGACCTTCGATCGCGCGATGCTGGCGGCGATCGACACCGGCGACGGATCGGACGCCGACGACGCCCGCGATCGACCACTTCCCGCCCTCACCAGAAATCGGACCCCCTGACTATGACGCTCGACATTCTCGTCGTCGATGACGAACTCGATATCCGCGAACTCGTGGCCGGCGTGCTCGAGGACGAAGGCTATGAGGCGCGCAACGCGGCGGATAGTGACGCCGCGCTGGAGGCGATCGCGGCGCGGCGGCCCTCGCTGGTGCTGCTCGACGTCTGGCTCCAGGGCTCACGGCTCGACGGGCTCGATTTGCTCGACGAGATCAAGCGGCGCGATCCCTCGATCCCGGTGCTGGTGATTTCGGGCCACGGCAATCTCGATACCGCGGTCGCCGCGATCCGGCGCGGCGCGGCCGATTTTATCGAAAAGCCGTTCGAGGCCGAGCGGTTGCTGCTGATGGTCGAGCGCGCGACCGAGACCGAGCGGTTGAAGCGCGAGATCGCCTCGCTGCGCGCCTCGGTGGCGAGCGACAGCGACCTCACCGGCGCGTCGGCGGTGATAAACGCGGTTCGCGCGACGTTGAAGCGCGTCGCCTCGACGGGCAGCCGCGTGATGGTCACCGGCCCGGCCGGGGTCGGCAAGGAGATAGCGGCGCGCCTGCTGCATGGCTGGAGCCCGCGAGCGAGCGCGCCGTTCGTCGTCGTCAGCGCGGCACGGATGACGCCCGAACGCGTCGAGGAGGAATTGTTCGGGGTGGAGGAGGGGGGTGACCTCGTTCGGCCCGGTATGCTCGAACAGGCGCACGGCGGCACCTTGTTTCTCGACGAGATCGCGGACATGCCGCTTGCCACGCAAGGCCGCATCCTGCGCGTGCTGACCGATCAGAGCTTCACCCGTGTCGGCGGGCAGCGCGTCGTCAAGGTCGACGTGCGCGTCGTTTCCGCCACGGCGCGCGACCTGACCGAGGAGATTGCCGAGGGCCGTTTCCGCGAGGATCTGTATTACCGGCTCAATGTTGTCCCGGTCGCGATCCCGCCGCTGGCCGACCGGCGCGAGGATATTCCGCCGCTGGTCGAGCATTTCGTCGCGCATTACGCCGCCGAGCGCCGCGTGCCGACCCCCGAGATCGCCCCCGACGCGATGGTCGCGCTGCAATCTTGTGATTGGCCGGGCAACGTGCGCCAGCTCCGCAACGTCGTCGAGCGGACGGTGATCCTCGCGCCCGGCGACCGCATCGGCCGGATCGAGATCGATCTTCTGCCCGCCGAGGTGCTCGGCGAACAGGGCGATCTCGGCGGCAACGGGAGCGCGGCGATCATGGGGGCGCCGCTGCGTGAGGCCCGCGAGACGTTCGAACGCGAATATCTGCGCGTCCAGATCCGGCGATTCTCGGGCAATATCTCGCGTACCGCGAGCTTCATCGGGATGGAGCGCTCGGCGCTGCACCGCAAGCTCAAGCTGCTCGGTATCACCGAAACCCGCGAATCCTGAGCCAGCAGTGGACGCGGCGCCACCGCGTCCCTAAAATTGAAACAGCGCGCCGATAAAGGTGCGTATCCTGACGCCGGGAACCGGCGCGCCGCAGGGCATGACCCTGCCAATAAGGACAGCAAGATGGCCGACAAACACAGCTCTCTCCAGGATCTCTTCCTCAACGCGCTTCGCAAGTCGAAGACGCCGGTGACGATGTTCCTCGTGAAGGGCGTCAAGCTTCAGGGAATCGTCACCTGGTTCGACAATTTCTCGGTGCTGCTGCGCCGTGACGGCCAGTCTCAATTGATCTACAAGCACGCCATCTCCACGATCATGCCCTCCGGGCAGATCGATGTCGCCGAAATCGTCGAATCGATGGGCGAAAGCAGCAAGAAGCCGGCGTTGCTCCAGGAGGTTTTCCTCAACGCGGTGCGCAAATCCGACGAAAGCGTGACGATGTTCCTCGTCAACGGCGTGATGCTCCAGGGCCATATCGCGGCGTTCGATCTGTTCTGCATGTTGCTTCAGCGCGACGGGCTGTCGCAGCTCGTTTACAAGCACGCGGTTTCGACGATCCAACCGGCGCATCCGCTCAACCTCGCCGAAGAGCAAGCGGAGTCGAGCGAGGGTTGAGCACCGGATTCGATCGCGACCGGGATGATTTCGCCCGCGGCGCGCGTGCCGTCGTCGTCTTTCCCGATCGCGGGGAATCGCGTCGCGATGCCGAGGCGCGGCTCGACGAGACCGCAGGGCTCGCGCTCGCGATCGGGATCGTCGTCGCTGATCGCGTCGCGCTCAAGCTGCGCGCGCCCAAGCCCGCAACCTTGCTCGGCAGCGGCCAGGTCGAGGCGCTGGCGACGACCGTGCGGATGGAGGACGCCGATCTCGTCATCTTCGATGCCGCGCTGACGCCGATCCAGCAACGCAACCTCGAAACCGCGCTCGAGGCCAAGGTGATCGATCGCACCGGGCTGATCCTCGAAATTTTCGGCGAGCGCGCCGCGACCGCCGAAGGACGGCTCCAGGTCGAGCTGGCGCATCTCGATTATCAGGCGGGGCGGTTGGTACGGAGCTGGACCCACCTCGAGCGCCAGCGCGGCGGCTTCGGCTTTCTCGGCGGCCCCGGCGAAACGCAGATCGAGGCCGACCGGCGGTTGATCCGCGATCGCATGGCGCGGCTGCGGCGCGAACTCGGTCAGGTCAAGCGCACGCGCGGGCTGCATCGCGGCCGTCGCCAGCGCGCGCCGTGGCCGGTGATCGCGCTCGTCGGCTATACCAACGCCGGCAAGTCGACGCTGTTCAACCGTCTGACGGGTGCCGACGTCATGGCAGAGAACCTGTTGTTCGCCACGCTCGATCCGACGCTGCGCCAGATCCGCCTGCCGGGAATCGACAAGGCGATCCTCTCCGACACGGTGGGGTTCGTCTCCGAATTGCCGACCCAGCTCGTCGCGGCGTTCAAGGCGACGCTGGAGGAAGTGGTGTCGGCCGATCTGCTGATCCATGTCCGCGATGTCGCGCACCCCGACAGCGAGGCGCAGCGCGCCGATGTCGAGGCGGTGCTCGCCGAGATCGGCGTCGACGAAGCGGCACTCAGGATCGAGGCATGGAACAAGCTCGACCTGCTCGACACGGTCGATCGTGAGGAGCGGCTGGGCGAGGCGGCGAAGCGCGACGATGTCGTCGCGATCTCGGCGTTGACCGGGGAAGGGGTGGAGACGCTGCTGGAGACCGTCGGCGCGTTGCTCACCAGCGGGCACCGGCGCTACCGCATCGCGCTCGATCCCGCCGATGGCGCCGGCGCGGCGTGGCTCCATCAGCACGGCGAAGTGCTCGATCAAGCGCTGGAAGGGGATAGGCTGGTGTTCGAGATGCGGATGGCGCCCGCCGATCACGAACGCTTTGAGACGCGGTTCGGGTGATAAGAACAACTAGAGAACGATAGGGAAGGGAACGGCGAGGCCGACGTTCATTCGGCTTGTTTCGCCGCGTTCCACAATGCTTCCTTGTCGTCGAGCGACAGCCCCGCGAACGCATCGCCGGCGCGGGTTTCCATGTCACGGAAGCGACGCTCGAACTTGGCGTTGGCGGCACGAAGCGCGGCTTCGGGCTCGATGCCGAGCTTGCGCGCCCAGTTGACGACCGCGAACAGCAGGTCGCCGATCTCCTCGGCGCGGTCGGCGTCGGTCGTCGCGGCCTCGACCTCGGCCAGTTCCTCGTCGATCTTGGCACGCGCGCCGCGCGCATCGGGCCAGTCGAAGCCAGTGCGCGCGGCGCGCTTCTGGAGCTTGTCGGCGCGCAGCAGCGCGGGCAGGCCGAGCGCGACTCCGTCGAGCGCATGGGTGGCGTTGCCCTTGGCCGCGCGTTCCTCGGCCTTGATCTCTTCCCACAGGTGATGACCGCCCTTGGCGCGATCGCCGAAGATGTGTGGGTGGCGGCGTTCCATCTTGCCGCTGATCGCCGCTACCACATCGGCGAGGTCGAACAGGCCGGCTTCCTCAGCCATGCGGGCATGGAAGACGACCTGGAGCAGCAGGTCGCCGAGTTCATCCTTGAGATCGGCCATGTCGCGGCGCGCAATCGCATCGGCGACCTCATAGGCTTCCTCGATCGTGTACGGCGCGATCGTCTCGAAAGTCTGGACATTATCCCATTCGCAGCCCGTCTTCGGGTCGCGCAGCCGAGCCATGATCTTGACGAGGCGGTCGATCATCGGCGGGGAAGGTGCGGCAAAGGTGAGGCCAAGAGTCCCCCCTCTGCCAGACCGTCTTCAGGTTCGATAATATACATTATGTAAAATCTATCCAGCGACGGGGATGAGCACGAGATCCCGCCCTTCCACACGCCAGGCCTTCAATTGCGAGAGAAAATTCATGCCCAGTACGTTGGTGTCGCCGAACGCCGGCGATACGATCACCGGCAGATCGCGCGCGGTGATGCCGCCGATCGTGACCTGCGCCGCGACACCGGGCAGCGCGGCGATCGCGCCGTTGGCGGTGCTGATCACTTCGGGAAAGCCGCGTTCGTCGACCGCGATGCCCGCCGCCGCGGCCGTCGAGGCCGAGATCGCGGTCGTCGTCGCGCCGCTGTCGATCAGCATCCGCCGGGTGGCGCCGTTGATCGAGACATCCGCCCAGAAATGACCGTCCTCCGCCATCGGGATACGCATCGTCCGCCCCGAGACACGCGAGTTGGTGCCGAACACCGCCTCGTGCAGGCTCGACCAGGCCGCCGCGACCCGGTGCCGCTGCGTCGCGAGCAGCAGCGCCAGCGCGAAGATCGCGATCCACGCGATCGCCATCTTCGCGACCTGCCGGATCGGCAATCGCCGCGCGACCAGCGCCGAGAGCGGCAGGATCAGGCACAGCGCATAGAAGAGCGCGTCCTGGCTCGGGCCGCTGTTCACGGCACGACTTCCAGCCCATCATAGCCGGGTTCGACCCCCGCGGGCAGCGTGGCGCACAGCGTCCGATAATCCATCGACTGGTCCATATGGATGAATATGGCACGTTTGGGTGCGAGTTGCGCGATCCATTCGAGCGCGGTCGCGAGATCGGGATGCGTCGGATGCGGGCGCACGCGCAGGCAATCGAGAATCCAGACGTCCAGATTCTGATATAGCACGCGCATATCGTCGGTGAGGATATTGAAATCGGTAGCATATCCGACGCTGAAATCCCCCGCCGTGAACCGCAGCCCCGCCGAGTGGATCGCGCCGTGCGGCTGATCGGTCACCGCGATCGCGAGATCGCCGACCATGAGACTATCGGGCAATGTCTCGCTCGCGATCGTCGGCGGATAGCCGCCGCGGCCCTCGAAAGCATAAGCGAAACGCTGCTCGAGCGACGCCAGCGTATCGGCGCGCGCCAACCCGCGCACCGGCCCGCCGATCGCGTGATACACCTGCCGCAGATCGTCGATACCGTGGCAATGATCGGCGTGATCGTGCGTCCAGATCACCATATCGAGCGCGGCGACATCGGCCGCGAGCAACTGTTCGCGCAGATCGGGACTGGTGTCGACGAGCACGCGCGCGCCCTCATGCTCGACGAGCAGCGAGGCGCGGGTACGGCGGTTGCGCGGTTCGGTGGGGTCGCACGCGCCCCAGTCATTGCCGATCCGCGGCACCCCCGACGACGTGCCCGAGCCGAGAATGCGGACCTTCACGCGCCCGTTTTCGCGAACAAGGTCTTGAAGTTGCGCGTCGTCGCTGCGGCAAGAGCTTCGATGCTGTCGCCGCGCAATTCGGCGAGGAAATGCGCGGTATCGACGACGAAGCCGGGCTCGCCGGTCTTGCCCCGGTGCGGGACGGGCGCGAGAAACGGCGAATCGGTTTCGATCAGCAGCCGATCGAGCGGCAGCCGCGCGGCGGTTTCTTGCAGATCCTTCGCGTTCTTGAAGGTCACGATCCCCGAGATCGAGATATAAAACCCCAGATCGAGTGCTTTATCGGCGAAATCTCCGCTTGCGGTGAAGCAATGGATGACGCCGGGATAGGCGCCCTTCCCCATTTCGTCGGCGAGGATGGCAGCGGTATCCTCCTCGGCATCGCGGGTATGGACGACGATCGGCAATTGTGTCTCGCGTGCCGCCGCAAGGTGCGCGCGGAAACTCGTTTGCTGGCGTTCGCGATCCGAATGGTCGTAATAATAATCGAGCCCGCTTTCGCCGATGCCGACGACGCGCGGATGCTGCGCCCGCGCGACCAGCCTGGCGGTATCGACATGGGGATGTTGGTCGGCCTCGTGCGGATGGATGCCGACTGTCGCCCAGACATCGGACTCGCGCTCGGCGGTGGCGAGCACGTCGTCCCACTCGCTCTCACGCGTCGAGATGTTGAGCATCCGCTCGACCCCACGCGCTCGCGCGCGTTCGAGCACGGCCTGTTGTTCCTCAACCAAGCCTTTGTAATTCAAATGGCAATGGCTATCGACGAACATCAGTCTGCCGCCTCTTCCTTGAGATCGAGCCGCGGGAACACCGGCGTCGGCGGTGCGATGCGGAAGCCCGAGGCAGCGAGCCTGGTGTACCAATCCGCATCGTCGAGCGCTGCATGATCGCGCGCCTCGGCGCCGAGCTGATCAAGCACCTTGCCCGCCGATTCGGGAATCACCGGCAGGATCGTGATCGCAAGGCTGCGGATCGCGCGGACGAGCGTGCCGAGCACCGCGTGCATCCGATCGGGATCGGTCTTGCGCAAGGCCCAGGGCGCTTGCACGTCGATATATTGGTTGCACGCGAACACGCCGCGCATCCACGCCTCGGTCGCGTGCGACAGCCCGAGATCGGCGAACGCCTCACGGAACGCCGTCGTCGCTTCGGCGACGCTCGCGAGCAAAACAGCATCCGCCTCGTCGCTCCGCCCCGCCTCGGGCAGCGCGCCGTCGAGGTTCTTGGCGATGAACGAAAGCGTCCGCTGCGCGAGGTTGCCGAAACTGTTGGCGAGATCGGCATTGGCCCGCGTTACAATCGCTTCGGCGGAGAAGCTGCCATCCTGCCCGAAGCTGATGTCGCGCAGCAGGAAATAGCGCAGCGCATCGACGCCGTAAGCATCGGCGAGCGCGACCGGATCGACGATGTTGCCGGTCGATTTGGACATCTTCTCGCCGCGGTTGAGCACGAAGCCGTGCCCGAACACCTGTTTGGGCAGCGCGATTCCCGCCGACATCAGGAACGCCGGCCAGTAGACCGCGTGGAAGCGGACGATATCCTTGCCGATCAGATGCAGATCGGCGGGCCACCAGCGCGCGAAATTGCCCGTTTCATCGGGAAAATCGAGCCCCGACAGATAGTTGGTCAGTGCATCGACCCACACGTACATGACGTGACCGTCGCTGCCGGGCACCTTGACCCCCCAATCGAAGCTGGTGCGCGATACCGACAGATCCGACAGCCCACCCTCGACGAAGCGCAAAATCTCGTTGCGGCGACTCTCCGGCCGGATGAAATCGGGGTTGGCCGCATAATGATCGAGCAGCGCCTGCTGGTATTTGGAGAGCCGGAAGAACCACGTCTCCTCGGCGGTCCATTCGACCGGGGTGCCGTTGGGCGAGAGCTTGCCCCCTTCCCCCTCGACCAGTTCCTTCTCGTCGTAAAACGCCTCGTCGCGAACCGAATACCAGCCCTCATAGCGATCGAGATAGAGGTCGCCGGCATCGGCCATGCGCTGCCACAGCGCCTGGGTGGCGGCGTGATGATCGGGTTCGACGGTGCGGATGAACCGATCATGCGAGATGTTCAGTTTCGCCGCCATGCCCTGAAAATATCCGGACATTTCGTCGGCGAGCGCGCGGACGGAGACGCCGCGATCGCGCGCGGTCTGCACCATCTTGAGTCCGTGTTCGTCGGTCCCGGTCTGAAAGCGCACGTCGCGCCCCGCCTGGCGCTGGAAGCGCGCGATCGCATCGGCGGCGATCGCCTCATAAGCGTGGCCGATATGCGGACGACCGTTGGGATAGTTGATCGCGGTGGTGATGTAATAAGGCACAGGCATAGCCGCGCTGTTAGGCCCTGTGCCGGTGATCGGCAATGGCCGCCTCAAGTCGGATCGGTCAGCGCGCCAGCCGCGCGACGATCCCCGCCATCTCGAACGCTGTCGCCTGCGCGTCGAGCGACAGCGCGCGGGCGCTGGCGGCAAGGCTGCGCGCCGCCTCGTGCGCGTCGAGCGCGGTGCGCAGGCGCTCGCCCTCGCGCCGGCCGGCCGCAGCGGCGATGAACGAAGGCGTGCGATCGAGAAACGCCTCGTAGCGCGGCTGGGCGGCTTTTGGCGCCAGCGCCTTCGCGAGTTTCGACCGCTCGGCATTGGTCGGATCGCCCTCGGCGGCGATCGTCGCCAGCGCCCGATCGAGCGCCGCCATATCGAGCCCCGCGAACCCCAGCGCACGGCCGGGCGATCCCTGCCCCGCCGCGATCAGCGCGGCAATTTCCTCGTCGCGCGCTTGCGGCAGCGCGTCGCGCAGTAGCGACGTCATCGCCTCGCGCGGCAACGGTTCGAAGCGCAACAGGCGGCAGCGCGAGCGGATCGTCGGTAACAGCCGCCCCGGCGCATGGCTGACGAGCAGGAAGATCGTGCCCGCCGGCGGTTCCTCGAGGCTTTTGAGGAGGGCGTTGGCGCCGCCGCGTTCGAGATCGTCGACCGCATCGATCAGCACCACCCGGCGCGACGACATCGACGGCGTGGTCGCGAACATCGCCTGCAACGTCCGCACCTGTGCGATCGTGATGCTGCGCGCGAGGTTCTCGCCCGGCTTGTCGGCATCTTTGGGCAGGCGCTGGAGCAGGCGGAAATCGGGATGCGACCCGGCCTCGATCAGCTTGCGGGTCGGGTTGTCGGCCGGCAGATCGAGCGCCGTTTCCAGCGCGCCCGGCGCGACGGCTTCGGCCAGTAATCGCACCGCCGCCGCGCGCGCGAACGTTCCCTTGCCCACGCCTTCCGGCCCTGTAAACAGCCATGCATGGTGCATTGCCGGGCCGCGCATCGCCGCCAGAAAGGTGGCGCGCGCCGCCTCGTTGCCGACGAGTGACGTCATGGCAGCAGATCGCCGAGCCCGGCGAGCAGCGCTTGCGTCACCGCATCCACGCTGCCCGATGCCGCGATCAGCCGCACGCGATCGGGCTCGCGCTCGGCGAAGTCACGAAAGGCGGCGGCGACCGCATCGTGGAAGCCGCCGTCACGCGCCGCGAAGCGATCGGCGGCGGCGCCGTCGCGCCCCGTCGCGCGCGCGGCGCCCTCGTCCGGCGCGACCTCGAGCACGAAGGTGCGATCGGGAAGCAGCCCGCGTGCGCCGAAACCGTGGAGCGCCATGATCGCGGCGTCGTCGATCCCGCCGGCAACGCCCTGATAGGCGCGCGACGAATCGATGAAGCGGTCGGCGATCACCCAGATGCCAGCGCCGAGCGCCGGATTGATCGTCTTCTCGACATGATCGGCGCGCGCGGCGGCGAACAGCAGCGCCTCGGTGTGCGGGCTCCACCGGTTGACCGCGCCTTGCATCAGCAGATGCCGGATCGCTTCGGCGCCCTCGCTGCCGCCGGGCTCGCGCGTCACCAGCGTGCGCAGCCCGCGCGCGTCGAGCGCGGCCGCGAGCCGCCGGGCCTGGGTCGACTTGCCGGCGCCCTCCCCGCCCTCGAGCGAGATGAAGCGCCCACGGGTCATCCGAACAGCGACGTCAGGCCGTTCCAGGCGCGCCGAAAAAAACCCGCCTCGCCAACGTCGCTCGCCGCGACCAGCGGCACCGTCTGGGGACCGGTATCGGGCATCTGGATGACCAGATCGGCGATGTGCTGGCCGGCCTTGATCGGCGCCTTGATCGGCCCCGCATAGACGACCTTGGCCTGCATCGCGGGCAGCGCGCCAGAAGGCACGGTGACGGTCAGATCGCGTGGCGCGACCAGCCCCACCGTGCCGGCATCGCCCATCTGCACCTCGGCGGTGGAAACCTGCTTGCCCTTGGCGACGATCGGATGCGCCTGCCACGCGCGGAAGCCCCAGTTCATGAAGCGCACCGATTCGCTGATGCGCTGGTTGAAGCTCGTCATCCCGGACATCACCATCACCAGCCGTCGCCCGTTCTGTTCGGCCGATCCGGTGACGCTGTAGCCCGATTCCTCGGTGTGCCCGGTCTTGAGCCCATCGGCGCCCTCGACGCGGCCGAGCAGCGGATCGCGGTTGGGCTGGGTGATCGGCTCGCCGCCCGCGGTCTTCCCCCACGTAAAATCAGGTTTCGAATAGAAATGCTTGTAGAGTTCGGGAAATTCCTCGATCGTCGCCTCTGCCAGCTTAGCCAGATCGCGGGCGGTCACATAGGTGACGCCTTCGTCGGGCCAGCCGTTCGAGGTGCCGAAATGGCTGTTGGCCATGCCCAATTTCTTCGCCTCGGCATTCATCTGCGAGACCCAGGCCTGTTCGGTGCCCTGCAACCCTTCGGCGAGCACGACGCAGGCGTCGTTCCCCGATACCGTGATGATGCCGTAAAGCAGATCGCGCACGCTGACCTGCTGGTTGGGCGACAGAAACATCGTCGAGCCGGCCTTGGGGCCGTGCCAGCGCTCCCACGTCTCGGGGCGCACGGTGACCATCTGATCGAGCTTGACGCGACCCTGCTTCACCATGTCGAAGGCGAGGTACACCGTCATCATCTTGGCGAGCGAGGCCGGCGGAATCCGCTGATCGGGGTTCTTCGAATAAAGGATCGCGCCCGACGACAGGTCCTTCATGAACGCGACCGGCGCGGGCGTATCGAACGGCGGCGCGGCGGCCATCGTGGGGTATGCCAGCGCAATGGCGGCGATCGAGGCGGCGAACAGCTTCTTCATGGATGATCCGTAACGCTTGGAGGAAACACTAGTCGGTGACGACGCGGGCATCGCCATAGCCGCGCTTGGCCGCGCCGTCACGCGCGCTCGTCGCGGCCGCGCGCGTGGCATAGGGGCCAAGGCGGACGCGGAAGTAGCGGCCGGCGGGCTGGACCGATCCGCCCATCGCCTTGGCGACCCCGGCGGCGCGATCGCGCGTCGAGAAGGTCGCCACCTGCACCTGGTAGCGGCCGCTCGCAGCGGCCGCGGCGGGTTTGGGCGTCGACGTCGAAGGCTTGGCGGCCGGAGCCGGCGTCGGCTTCACGGCGGCGGGTTTGGCCGCGGGTTTAGCAGGGGGCGGCTTCATTGCAGCAGCGTCGACGGCAGGTGGCTTGGTGGCGGGCGTCACCGCCGCGACGGCAGGCGGCGGCGCCTTCTTCGCGTCGAGCATCGTCCGCAGGCCCGTGAGCAGCACCGGCGGGGCATCCATCCGTGCCGAGGCGGGCTGGCCCTCGCGCAGCGCCACCGCATCGACGTCGGCCGGCTCGACCTGGCGCACGCGCACCGCCGCGCGGTCGCCGCTAACGCCCAGCAGGCGCGCCGCCTCGGGCGACAAGGTGAGCAGGTGCCCGGCCGAATCCGGGATGTTCCCGGCGATCGCGACGAGGATGGTCTTGCCGCTATCGAGCGCGGTCACCTCGGCGAAGGCACCGGCGGAAAGCGCGGACGATGTGGCCGAGATCGTGCCCGAGGCGGTGCCTCCTACAGCGGCATAGCCGACATCGTCATAGCTCTTGACCGCGCCCGAAGTACCCGCCGGCCCCGTTGTTTGCACGCCGTCGGGCAGCGGCGGCGCCTTGTCCTGCGCCGTCGCCGGGGTCGATACCGTGATCAGGAAAAGCGCAACCGCTTTAGTGTTCCACCGCATCCGCCAACAGCCCCACCGACAACGCATAGAAATTCGAGCAATTGTAATCGAGGATGACACGGTAGTTGCCGGTGAGCAAATATGCCGTGGCGCCGGGGCCGTCGGGTTCGAGCAGCGTCGCCAGCATATCGGGATCGGACGGCCACGAGCGGCCCTGCGGCACGAGGCCGAGCGCGCGCCATTCGGCCATCGTCTTCCACTGGCTGTGGCGCTCGAACACGCGCGGGCAGCGCGGCGATACCGTGCGGTTGACCAACGCGGCGCGGTTCAAGCTCGCGGGCGTCGTCACCGCGAAGCCCCAGGGCTGGCCCTTGCGCCACCCGGCATTGACGAAATAATTGGCGATCGAAGCGAGCGTATCGGCGTCGCTGTTCCAGATATCGATCCGGCCGTCGCCATCGCCGTCACGCGCGAGCCGCAGGAAGACCGAGGGCAGGAATTGCGGCCCGCCGGTCGCGCCCGCCCAGCTTCCCTTGAGCGACGATGCCGGCACGCCGGTGTCGATCATCTTGAGCGCGGCGATGAATTCGCCCGAAAACAGCGGCCGCCGCCGCCCCTCATAGGCAAGCGTGGCGAGCGAACGCGGCAGATCGAACCCGCCCATATAGCCGCCGTAATTGGTCTCATGCCCCCAGATCGCGACCATGATCGATTCGGGCACGCCGGTTTCGGCCTCGATCCGCGCGAGCTTGGATCGGTTGGCGAGCCAGGCGGCACGCCCGCGACGGATGCGCGCGGCATCGACGTGGCGGGCCTTGTACGGCGCGAACATCGGGATCGGCGCGTTGGGATTGCCGCCGGGCTGGGCGCGATCGAGTTCGATCACGCGCGGGTTCATCGTCAGCGTCGGGAAGACCGAGGCGATCGTCGCACGGCTGACCCCCGCCGCCTCGGCCTCGGCGCGCAGCGTGCCCAGATACTCCTGGAATCCGGCCTCGCTCTGCGCATTCGCCGAGCCAGCCATAGCGACGCACGCGACCGCCGCCCCGCCCCTTTTGATCCACCGTGCTACGCTACGATACTTTCGCATGAATCATGGTTGCCACATCCGCGCGACGACATGAACCCCCGATATCCACCGCTTGCGCAAATCGCCGCATCCGCCCTATGCGCCGACAACCGGAAGAGTGTCCGAGTGGTTTAAGGAACTGGTCTTGAAAACCAGCGAGGGTGCAAGCTCTCCGTGGGTTCGAATCCCACCTCTTCCGCCATTTCATATGCGCACTGATCGGGGGTAGGTCATGCCGTTTCAGCCATTCGGCTACAAGTTTGAGATTCTATCCCCTGCTTCTCGAGGCGCTCTCAAAAGCAAAATTCGCGCACGGAAAAAAAGATGGTTCCATCCGAAGACGGGTGCTCGCGGATGGATTTTAGGTCCCTTCATCTGCTTATGGTTCAGTGCGTTTGATCGCTATGGTCCCATGTTGGTTGGCACGCTTGTCGATGACGGGTTGGCTTGCCGCATTAAGGGACGAGCCGGATCGGACCTCAACGGCGTGGCGATGTTCGTCGCCATGCTGCTTTTGCTCATCTGGCTAATTTACATGAGCACTTCCGAAGGGGACCCCGCTACCGGACGACTGGTCCTAATGGTCGCCATATTCGTCCTTCTCCTTCTCAGTCCACTGATTCTCTGGTTGGCTCATTCCGATCGCAAAGATGCAGAGCCCCTTATCCGTTTCTTACGAGACGTTGCTGGAGAGCGCGCCGCGCCGCTACGCGCCAGGCCGGCGCAAATGCCGCTGTTAGAGAACCTCGCGCTGCGCGTATCAGGTGAGTTGGCACCCCTGCCATTGAACACTGACGCAATTTATGATGCACTGCTCGAAACTGGCACCAATGAGTTTATCGTCCTTGAACGATCCGCAGAAAAATACCTTCAGACAGCTTCTCGCGGTGGCAAGTTCACAATCGAGATGAGGGACGGAGACTACCTGCACCACTACCAAGCCCGGCGCGCTGACAGAACCCAAACAAAGCGACGCAAGCTGAACTTCGATTTCTCGTTCGAAGAGACGCTAGACGTAGTTCTCGCTTACGCAACTGGAAACGAAATGCCCAACCTGATTGCTTGGGAGAAAATGGACATGCCTGCGCCGACTGCTGCTTGAAGCGCCACGCTAGTGGCCACGCGAGTTCACCGTCGGCACGCATACCCGGAAGATCCATCAGCGGCACGGGGTCGGGCGGTGCGATGGGTTCGGGTTCAGGCATGACACAAGTGCGGACACAAGCACCGCACCCGCCCTGAACGGTGCCCACGGTGCCGGTTCCGCCCTCGGATCACCCGTGTTCGGCGCCGGGGTGGAAGCGCTTGACGCGGTGCAGCGTGTTCCGGTCGGTATGGTGCATTTCCGCGCCCGTCGCGGCGAGCTTCAGCAGCAGGTCCGACGTATAGCCCAGCGTGCCGTCGTCGTTGACGGTGAAGTCGCTCTTGAAATCGCAGATTTCCGCGCGCTCCAGCAGATACTTGTTTTGCAGGATGCCGTAATGCGCCGCGCCGGGCTTGGCGTCGAAGCGGAGCACTTTGTCGTGCGGCCCGGCGCTGCTGCCGGCGAGGATCGCGATGCCGCGCCCGAACACCACCGATCGCATGACCTCGCCGTGCGCCTTGTCCCACAGCAGGAAGCCGACCTCGTCGTGGAACGGATCCATCGCCTCCTCGCCGTGGCGCCACGCGGTCATGCTGTAGTGGAGCCCCCACAACACCTGCTGCCCGTTTTCCTGGACCGGAATCGGTTTGAAGCAGGCCTTTTCGAAATAGGTCGTCTCGGTCGTCCAGTCGTCCTTGTTGTGGTACGACAGATCGACCCCGGCATCGCCTTCCCATTCGCCGACAAACGGCGTCAGCGGACCCAGTTTCCGCGAATAGGAAATCTCGTTCGGCATTCCAGCTCTCCCTCCTGTTGTTGGGATGCCACGTTAGCACCTGCGCCGGCGTGCTGGCCAATCGATCCAATCAACGGCGGTAATCGACGCAAGCTATCAGATGCGGTGACGGGATCGCCGGGCGGTTGATTTCGCCGCGTGTCCTGCCTAGGTCGCGCCTCGCGAGGCCACGTCCTCCCCCTTTCGCGGGTTGAAGTCCGGGACGGCCCGGCACCTTTGACACAGGAGGTTGCCGTGGCGTGGATCGTTCTCATCATCGCCGGTCTTTTCGAAATCGTCTGGGCGTTCGCGATGAAGCAGTCGCACGGGTTCACGCGGCTGTGGCCGTCGCTGGTGACCGTGGGGGCGATGGCGCTGAGCGTCGGCCTGCTCGCCTGGTCGATGCGGTCGCTGCCGCTCGGCACGGCCTATACCGTCTGGACGGGGATCGGCGCGGTCGGGGCGTTCGTGGTCGGGATCGCGGTGCTCGGCGAATCGGCAAGCGCGCTGCGGCTGCTCGCCGCCTTGCTCATCGTCTCCGGGCTGTTGCTGATGAAGGTCGCGAGCCCGGGCTAGGGCTCGCCCCGACTCACTGCAACCGCAGCGTCTCGTCGAGGTCGACCAGCGCGTCGAAGCTGGCCTGCGTCAGCGGGGCGTGGAATTCGCAGCCGGCGACGAAATCGGTCGCCCAGGCAACATCGGCGATGATTTCGCCGATCTGCGGGAGCGTGAGCCAGATCGTTGCGCCGCGCCTGAGCGCCGAATAGGTCTCGAGCCGGGCGCCGTGGACCGACAGATCGACGACGCGGCACAGCGCGCGGTCCATCCCACCACGATCGATTCGCGCGTCGAGTGCGACGGCCGCACGCGCGCTGCGGCGGCGGCCGGGCGCGTCTGCGGGTTCGATTTCGGCGGCAAGCATGGCCTTCCCTCCTGCGAACGAGGGAAAGCCTATGCCGGTTGTGGATAACGAACGGTTAAAACCGCCGCGGGGGCAGCGCTTATTTGCGGCCGAGCGAAAGCCCGCCGAAACGCTTGTTGAAGCGCGCGACCTGCCCGCCCGCATCGACGAGGCGCTGGTTGCCGCCGGTCCAGGCCGGGTGCGACGTCGGGTCGATGTCGAGCGTCATCGTGTCGCCCTCACTGCCCCAGGTGGAGCGCGTTTCGAACACGGTGCCATCGGTCATCTGCACCTTGATCATGTGATAGTCGGGGTGCGTATCTTTCTTCACGTTGCAGTCTCCATTGGCGGACTGGTTTCCGACCAGCCCTTGCGGAAAGCGCGGCCTCTATACGGCTCGCGCCGTTAGGGCAAGCGTCGGTGCCGAGTTTCGAACCCGATTCTCAGGCGACGGGCGGGTCCGCGATCATCGCGGTGAAATTCGCCTGCGCCGCGACCTTGCCGTCGATCAGCGCCTTGCCGGCGAACTTGCATACGGTCGCGCGCTTCTGAACGAACGCGACCTCGAGCCGGAGCAGCACGCCGGGTTCGACCGGAGCCCGGAATTTCGCCTCGTCGATCGCCATGAAATAGACGAGCTTGCCCGAGCCCGCGAGCCCGAGCGATTCGACCGCAAGGATTCCCGCCGCCTGCGCCAGCGCCTCGACGATGAGCACGCCGGGCATGATCGGCCGGCCGGGGAAATGGCCCGCGAAGAAGCCTTCATTGATCGTCACCGCCTTGATCGCGGCGATGCTCTGATCGGGAATGATCTCTTCGACTCGATCGACGAGCAGCATCGGATAGCGATGCGGCAGCGCCGCCATCACCCGCTTGATATCGAGCGGGCCGATGGCGGCGGCGTTGGTCGTGCCGGCGTCGCTCACCGGCCCTGCGGCTGCGCTTGCGCGGGCGCGGCAGCGGCAGGGGCGGCCTGCTGCTGTTGCTGCTGCTGGCCGGGCTGCCAGTTGGCGGGCGGCGAGATGCTCACGCTCGGCACCACGCGATCGAGTTCGGTGGTGATGGCCGAGGTAATGTCGACGGCGGGCTGCGCGAAGAACGCCGCTTCGGGGCGCAGCAGCAGGCTCACCTTCTTCTGGCCGACCACGGTCTGGACCGCTTTGTCGAGATGGGCGCTGATCTGCTCGAGCGCGTACCCTTGAGCGCGCGCCGCGGGCTGCTGGAGCCGTGCGAGTTCCTGCTTGCCCGCATCTTCACGCTGGCGGATCGTCTGCGCCTGCGTGGTCAGCGACGCCTGGTTGGGGTTGGCGGCGTTGCGCGCGGTGTTGAACGCATCATAGAGCGGCTTCAACTCGGTCGCGATCGCCTGGCGGCGGGCCTCGGCCTGGTCGAGCTGGGCCTTGTAGGTGGTTTCGATCTGCTGCTTGGCAGTCGCCCACGCCCGCGTGTTCGCCACTGCCGCTTCGGGATCGGCAACCGCGATGCCGGCGACCTGCGCGTGCGCGGCGCTGCCGATGGCGAGCGCCGGCGCGGTGAGCGCGACGGCGGCAAGGAAAGTCTTCAGATTGGTCATCAGAATTGTCCACCTACGTTGAAAGTGATGAGTTTCGTGTCTTCGCCGGGCTGGCTGAGCAGCGCCTTGGCGATATCGATACGCAACGGGCCGAACGGCGAATTCCAGTTGACGCCGAAGCCGACCGACAGCCGCGGCTTCCAACTGAAGCCGTAGAATCGCTCCGCAAAGGGCGCGATCGAGTTCGTGTAAGCGGTGTTCGTCGAACTGCCCGCGCAGACGCCGCCGAAGGTATCGGCATAACCCGTCACACAGGTCGTGATCTTGCCGGCGTTATCGGCGGCGTCGGTCGGGACGATGTAGAGCGGGCGCCCCTCGCCATCGAGCACCGGGTTGATGATCGGATCGACGATGGTGTTGCCGTCGGCATCCACATGCGTCGGGAACACCGCGGTCGGCAACGGCCGCTTGACATCGAACAGCGCGCCGAAATCCATGAAGATCGACGGCCGGAGCCCGAGCTCCTGCGCGCCCGAGCCGAGCGGGATCTCGAGTTCGGCATGGCCCAGATAATAAGCCTTGCCGCCCAGCGCGTCGTCGTAGATCCGGTCTTTGTCGGTGACGAGCGTCTGGTTGCCGTCGGCGTCGGTGGTGTACGGGATACGCTGCACGCGCGGTCCCACGCCGCGGATGTCGAAGCCGCGGAACTGCGGTTCGCCGAGGTAGAAGCGGTCGATGATGCGGACTTTGTCGATCCCCGGGCCGCGGCTTTTCTCGAGCGAGAAGATATAGCCGCCCTCGGCACGGACCGAGAAGATGAAGCCGCCGCCGACCCCCCAATATTTGGCTGCTTCAAGGCGCGTGCGGACATATTTCACGTCGCCGCCCAGCCCCGCGAAATCCTGGCTGAACACCAGCCGGTTGCCCGCGCTCGGGCGCAGGCGGCTGTTGAGGCTGTCGTTGATGAGCGAATAACCGATCGACGAGGTCAGCCGATCACCGAGCGAATCGCACAGATAGCGGCCGGCCTTGAGCGGATCGCACTCGCCGTCGGAGAAGAACTGCTCGTCAAGCCCGACTTCGTCGTACGAGAGCTGATAACGGCCCGCGAGCGACCAATATTCGGTGAGCGGAATACCCGCGCGTAGCTGGAAGCCGGTCGATACCTGGCTGTAGGTGGTCTGACGATCGCGGCCGAGATAATTGAACGCGTTGTAATCGCGCCGGAAGACATCGGCACCGACCGCGACCGACTTATCGAACAGATACGGTTCGGTGAAGCCGAGCTGTACCGATTTCGAATAAGACGAATAATTGACGCTCGCGCGCAGTTCCTGGCCCTTGCCGCGGAAGTTGCGCTGGGTGATGCCGGCCTGGATGATGAATCGTTCGAGGCTCGAATAGCCCGCCGAAAGCTGGATTTCGCCGGTCGAACGTTCCTCGACATTGGCCTCGAGCACCAGCCGGTCGGGCGCCGAGCCGGGGTTTTGCTTGATCTCGAACTTGTCCTGGAAGAAGCCGAGCGAATTGATCCGGTCCTGCGAGCGCTTGACTTGGAAGCTGTTGAACGCGTCGCCCTCGGCCAACCGCATCTCACGCCGGATGACCTTGTCCTGCGTGTTGGTGTTGCCGTTGATGTCGATCCGCTCGACATAGGTGCGCTGCGACTGCGCGATGTGGAAGTTGATCCCCATCGTGAGGGACTCACGGTCGCGGTGGAAATCGGGCTCGACCTCGGCGAAGGCGTAGCCGACCAGCCCAGCCGTCTCCTTGAGCGAATCGATCGAATCCTCGACCACCTTGGCGTTGTACCAATCGCCCTTGTGGAACGGCAGCGCGGCGGCGAGCCGTTCGCCATTGAAATCGCGGATATCGCTATCGACCGTCACGTCGCCGAATTTGTAGCGCGGCCCTTCCTCGACGACATAGGTGATGATGAAATCGCGCTTGTCGGGGGTCAGTTCGGCCACCGCCGAGGTGACGCGGAAATCGGCATAGCCTTCGGTGAGGTAGAACTGGCGCAGTTTCTGCTGGTCGTACGCCATGCGATCCTGATCGTAGCTCGTGTTCGAACTCAGGATCGTCAGCAGGCGCGCTTCCTTGGTGGCCATCTGCTTGCGCAGCTTGCCGTCCGAAAATTCCTCGTTGCCGATGATGTTGATCTGGCGGACCTTGGATTTCGGCCCCTCGCTGATCTCGAACACGACATCGACGCGATTCTGGTCGAGCGCGACCATCTGCGGCTGGACGTTGGCGGCGAAGCGGCCCTCGCGGCGATACAATTCGATGATCCGCGTGACATCCTGCCGCACCGCGGTGCGCGTGAAGATCTGGCGCGGCGCGAGCTTGATCTCCTTGGTGATCTTGTCCGACTTGAGGTGCTTGTTGCCTTCGAGGATCACCCGGTTGATCAGCGGGTTCTCCTTGATGCGGATGACGAGCTGGCCCGTCTGCGCCCCGTCGATCGCGACATCGGCGAACAGCCCGCTGTTGAGCAGATCGCGCAGCGCCTGATCGAGCAGCGGGTTGCTGAGCGGCTGGCCGACCTGGAGCTTGGTGTACGACAGCACCGTCGCGGGTTCGATACGCTGTGAGCCATCGACGCGGATCGAGGTGATCGTGCGCTGCTGCGCCGGGGCCGAAACCGCCGCCGCTGCCTGCGCGGCATCGATGGCCGGCGGCGCGGCTGGTGCCGCATCGGTGGCGGCGGCCGGCGGGGTCTGCTGCGCCGTCTGCGCGTGCGCCGCGAGCGGAACCGCCGACAGCATCGTGCCCGCAAGCAGGATGGCGGTGGCGCGGTTGCCGAAATTGGAAGCCTTGGTCGCTGTCACTGTCCCACCCCAAAAGGTATGTTTGATGCCGGGAGGCACGGCCGCGACGCCCTGCCCCAACCGGCTCAGCCGATCAACCCGGCCAGATTCTTCCACAGCCCGAACGCGCCCAGATCGTTGAAGGTGACGAGCAGCATCAACGCCAGAATCGCCGCCAATCCGCCCCGGAACGCCCATTCCTGCACCTCGGGTTCCACCGGGCGCCGCCGGACCGCTTCGATTGCATAGAACATCAGATGCCCGCCATCCAGCACCGGGACTGGCAACAGGTTGATGAATCCGAGATTAATCGACACCAGCGCGATGAGGAACACGAACGCATCGGCCCCCATCGCCATCTGTTCGCCCGAGACGCGCGCGATCGACAGCGGGCCGCCAAGTTCCTTCACCGAGCGCCGCCCGCTGATGACCTGGCCGAGCGTTTCGACCATCATCTGCACGATATCGCCGGTGCGGTCGACCGCGACCACGGGCGCACGCATGAGCCCGACCGTGGCGCGAACGGGTTCGGACGGGCCGATGCCGAGCAGGCCGACGCGATATTCGTTGCCGAAGCGGTCGCGCTCGACGACCGTGCCGATCGTCGCCACGCGCGACATCTCGTCGTCGCCACGCCGGAAATCGACCGCAATCTGTTCGCCCGCGCGAATTTTCACGTAGCGGACCATATCGTCGAACGTGTCCATCGATCGCCCGCCGAGCGACACGATTCGATCGCCCGTCGTCAGCCCGATTCGCGCGGCCGCGCTGCCTTCGACCACGGTGCCGACCGTGGCGGGCGTCCGGCTCTCGCCATAGGCCAGCGCGAAACCGGCGAGGATCAGGATCGCGATCAGGAAATTGGTGACCGGCCCCGCCGCGACGACGATCGCGCGCTGCCACAGCGGCTTGGCCTGGAAGGTGCGCGCGCGCTCCTCGGGCGGCAGCGCGAGCCAATCAGCCGAGGGCTGCCCCGCCGGGTTCATGTCGCCCGCGAATTTGACGTAGCCGCCGAGCGGCATCCAGCCGAGCTTCCAGCGCGTGCCGCGTTTGTCGGTATGGCCCCAGATCTCGCGGCCGAAACCGATCGAGAAAGCGTCGGCCTTGATCCCGAACCAACGCCCGGCAAGATAATGGCCCAGCTCATGGACGAACACGAGCGGCCCGATCACGAGCATGAATGCGACGACGGTGAGGAGCACGCCCGGAGAGTCGATCAAGCCACGCAATCCTTTACACGCTCGCCCGCGATCGCCCGCGCCTCGGCATCGATGGCAAGCACCGCATCGATGCTGTCCGGCGCGGCCGGAGCATAGCGCGCCAGCGTATCAGCGACGATTGCGGCAATTTCAAGAAATCCGATCGCGCGCGCGAGAAAGGCGGCCACCGCGATCTCGTTGGCGGCATTGAAGATCGCCGGCCGCGCGCCGTCCGCCTCGAGCGCTTCTCGCGCCAGGCGGAGCGCGGGAAAGCGTTCGAGGTCAGGCGCTTCGAAGTCGAGCCTGCCGAGCGCCGCGAAATCGAGCGGGGCCATCGCGGTATCCATCCGATCGGGCCAGGCGAGCGTGTGTGCGATCGGCGTGCGCATGTCCGACGGGCCGAGCTGCGCGAGGATCGACCCGTCGACATATTCGACCATCGAGTGGATCACCGACTGGCGGTGGACGATGATCTCGATCTGGTCGGCGCGCACAGGGAACAGCCGCGCCGCCTCGATCAGTTCGAGTCCCTTGTTCATCATCGTCGCCGAATCGACCGAGATCTTGGCGCCCATCGACCAATTGGGGTGGGCCACCGCCTGTTCGGGGGTCACGCGCCGCATCTCGTCCAGCGTCGCGTCGCGGAACGGCCCGCCGCTCGCGGTCAGGATCACGCGCCGCACCCGATCCGCGCGCGCCGAATCAAAGCACTGAAAGATCGCATTATGCTCCGAATCGGCAGGCAGCAACGTCGCGCCGTGGCGTGCCGCCGTCTCGATCACCAGCGCCCCCGCCGATACCAACGGCTCCTTGTTGGCGAGCACCACTGTGCCGCCTTGCTCGAGCGCCGCCGTCACCGGCCGCAGCCCTGCGCAGCCGACGATCGCCGCCATCGTCCAGTCGGCACCGAGCGTGGCGGTGTCGCACACCGCCTGCGTACCGCCGGCCGTATCGATGCCGGTGCCGGCGAGCGCCGCGCGCAATTCGGGAAGCGCCGCTTCGTCCGCCACCACCGCGCGCTTCGCATTGGTCCTGATCGCCGCCGCGGCGAGCCCTTTCGCGTCGCGATTGGCGGTAAGCGCAAGCACCTCGAACTGCTCCGGCGCACGCTCGATCAGGTCGAGCGTGGAAGTGCCCACCGATCCGGTCGCGCCGAGGATAGTGACAGTCTTCACCCGATCAGCTCGCGAACATGGACGAGCACCAGGATCGCCGCGAGCGGTGCGACCGGCACCAGCCCGTCGAGCCGGTCGAGCACGCCACCGTGACCGGGCAGGATCGTGCCGCTGTCCTTGACGCCCGCGCGGCGCTTGAGCCAGCTTTCGAACAGATCGCCCGCCTGCGCGATCACCGCGAGCAGCGGCGACGCCAGCGTCAACCGCAGCGGCAGGCCGTAAGTATAATGCATCGCAATCCCGAACAGCCCGGCCGCGAGCACCCCGCCGCCGAGCCCGGCCCAGGTCTTGTTGGGGCTGATCGCGGGCGCGAGCTTCGGCCCGCCGATCGCGCGCCCTGCGGCATAGGCGCCGATATCGGTCGCCCAGACGAGCGCGAGCGTCCAGAAGACGAAGACAATGCCGTTGGCGGGCGTGTCGCGGATGAGCAGCAATGCGAACACCGGCAGCCCACAATAGAGCGTGCCCCAGCCGAGGATCGGCCGCCGCGTCACGATGACGATGAAGAAGGCCGCGCCGAGCAGCAGCCCAAGTGCGAAGAAATCGGGCCCCGCCGCCCACGGGCTGAAGATCGCGAGCGGCACGAACAACGCATATTGCGCGAGGCGTTTGGTCTTGGACGGCACCTTTGCGAGATCGGCCCACTCGGCCATCATCAGCAGCGCCATCACCGCAGCGAGCAGCCAGAACGCCATACCGCCGAAAATCAGCGCCGCCACCGCGATCGCGATCAGCGCGATCCCGGCAACCACGCGCAGCATCAGCTCGGACGGCGGCTTTCGGTCCTGGGGCGCGGTCACAGCCCGCCGAAACGCCGCTCGCGCTGCGCGAACGACGCGATCGCCTCACGCAGCCGCGCGCCGTCGAAATCGGGCCACAAGGTATCGACGAACAGCAGTTCGGCATAGGCCGCCTGCCACAGCAGGAAATTCGACAGCCGGCGTTCACCCGACGTGCGGATGAGCAGATCGAGCGGCGGCAGGCCGGCGGTGTCGAGTTCGGCCTCGATCGCCGCTTCGTCGATCGCCTCCGCGCCGATGTCGCCGGCCGCCGTGCGGATCGCGAGCCGGCGTGCAGCAGCGGCGATCTCCGCCTGCGCGCCGTAATTGAGCGCAATCACCAGTGTCGCGCCGCTATTGGCCGCGGTACGCGCGATCGCGCCATCGATCATCTCGGTGAGGTCGGTGCCGAAACGGCGATAGTCGCCAATCACCCGCAACCGCACATTCTCCGCGGCCAGTTCGTCGAGATCGGATCGGATGAAGGTGCGCAGCAGCGCCATCAAGTCGGTGACTTCGGTATCGGGCCGCCGCCAGTTTTCGGATGAAAAGGCATAGAGCGTCAGCGCCTCGATGCCCAGCGCGCGCGCCTCGCGCGTCACCTTGCGCACCGCCTCGACGCCCGCGCGGTGCCCCGCGACGCGCGGCAGCAGCCGCTTCTTGGCCCAGCGCCCGTTGCCGTCCATGATGATCGCGACGTGCCGCGGCATACCCGGATCACCGCCGGCGGCGGGCGCAAAGGCGGGGCTGGTGCTCATCGGCGCCCCGCAGAGGAAGGTGTTATTGAGGCCATCACTGACCGAGGATTTCCTTTTCCTTGGCCTGGGTCACTGCGTCGATATCGCCGATCGTGCTGTCGGTGAGCTTCTGCACCTCGGTTTCATGGCGCTTGCGCTCGTCCTCGCCGAACAGCCCTTTCTTCTCGTCAGTCTTGAGGCTGTCCATCCCGTCGCGACGCACGTTGCGCGCGGCGACGCGGGCCTTTTCGGCATATTGCCCCGCCAGCTTGGCCAGTTCCTTGCGGCGCTCCTCGGTCAGATCGGGGATCGGCAGCCGCAGCGTCTGGCCGTCGGCGATCGGGTTGAGCCCGAGCCCTGCCGAGCGGATCGCCTTGTCGACCGGGCCGACATTGGATTTATCCCACACCTGCACGCTCAGCATCCTGGGCTCGGGGGCGGAAATCGTCGCGACCTGGTTGAGCGGCATCGCGGCGCCATAGACCTCGACCGTGATCGGATCGAGCAACACCGTCGACGCGCGGCCGGTGCGCAGCCCGCCGAGATCGTGCTTGAGCGCCTCGACCGCGCCGGCCATGCGCCGCTCGAGATCGGCCTTGTCATAGGCGGCCATGATCCTGCTCCCTTCTTGTCGCTTGAACTTATTCTACCACGGAAAGCGCGGGTTCGGCGACGTTCGAGACGATCGTCGCCCTGCCCTTTCCTTCGAGCACCGAGGCGAGGTTATGCTCGCCGCGGATGTTGAACACCACGATCGGGATGTCGCTGTCACGGCACAGCGCCACCGCGCTGGCATCCATCACCTTCAGATTGTCCGCAAGCACGCGATCGAAGGTCAGCGAATCGTATCGCCGCGCGGTCGGCACCTTCTTGGGATCGGCATCATAGACACCGTCGACGCTGGTGCCCTTGAACAGCGCGTCGCAGCCCATTTCGGCTGCGCGCAGCGCCGATGCGGTATCGGTGGTGAAGAAGGGATTGCCGGTCCCGGCCGCGAAAATGACGATCCGGCCCTTCTCCATATGCCGCACCGCACGGCGGCGGATATAGGGCTCGCACACGCTCGCCATCGGGATCGCCGATTGCACGCGCGTCTCGACGCCGATCTTCTCGAGCGCCGCCTGCACCGCGAGCGCGTTCATCACCGTCGCGAGCATGCCCATGTAATCGCCCGTCGTGCGGTCGATTCCCTGCGCCACCCCCGCCAGCCCGCGGAAGATGTTGCCGCCGCCGACGACGAGGCACAGATCATGCCCCGCCTCTTTCGCCGCGGCGATCTCGCCGGCGACGCGCGCCACCGTCTCGGGATCGATGCCGAAGGATGATTTGCCCATCAGGACTTCGCCCGACAGCTTGAGAAGGATGCGTTTGAAGCGGGGCAGCGTCATGGAACCTGGCGAAACGATAAGGCGGGGGAAATACGAAGGCGCGCGGACCTTAGTAGCGCGCCTGTTGGATGCCAAGCGCTGATCCCGTGCAATCATGGTGCATGGCGACGGAACGAAAACGGGCGGGGTGGCAGGCCATCGCCCCGCCACCCCGCCCGCAATCATCCCTAGCCGCTTACTTGGTGAGCCCGGCCGTCGCCGCGACCTCGGCGGCGAAGTCGCTCTCTTCCTTCTCGATACCCTCGCCGAGCTGAAAGCGGACGAAGTCCTTGAGCGTGATCGTCGTGCCCGCGGCCTTGCCCGCCTTGGCGACGACGTCCGCGATCGGGGTCTTGTTGTCGATCACGAAGAGCTGGCTGAGCAGCGCGTTCTCCTTGGCGAACTTCTTGACCGCGCCGTCGACCATCTTGGCGATGATGTCCGCGGGCTTACCCGATTCGGCGGCCTTTTCGGCGGCGATCTGGCGCTCGCGATCGAGCACGTCCTGGTCGAGCCCGCTCTCGTCGAGCGCGAGCGGGAAGGCCGCGGCGATGTGCATCGCAAGCTGCTTGCCGAGCGGCTCGAGCACGTCGACCCCGGCGTCGCTCTCGAGCGCGACGAGCACGCCGATCTTGCCGAGGCCCGGCGCCTGCGCGTTGTGGACGTACGGGATCACCGCACCCTGCGCGACATTGAGGCGCCTGGCGCGGCGCAGCGACTGGTTCTCGCCGATCGTCGCGATATTGTTGGTCAGCGCGTCACCCACCGTGGCGCCCGATGGCATCTTGGCGGCCTTGAGCCCATCCATGTCGTCGCCGGCGGCGAGCACGATCCCGGTAACCTCGCGGACGAACTGCTGGAACTGCTCGTTCTTGGCGACGAAATCGGTCTCCGAATTGACCTCGGCGGCGGCGCCGGCGGTGCCCGCGACGGCGACACCGACCAGCCCTTCGGCGGCAGTGCGGCTCGACTTCTTCTGCGCGGCCGCAAGGCCCTTGGTGCGCAGCCAGTCGATCGCGGCTTCCATGTCGCCACCGCTTTCGGTCAACGCTTTCTTGCAATCCATCATGCCCGCACCGCTGCGGTCACGAAGCTCCTTCACGGTGGCGGCGGTGATCTCGGCCATTGTCTCAATTCCTCATTGTCTTGGGTGCCCGCTATCGGGGGCATGTGTCAGTAAAACGAAACCGTTCGCGCTGCGCCTGTCGAAGGGAGCCGTCCTTCCTCGAACCGGGAAAGAGCGGTGCTTCGACAAGCTCAGTACGAACGGCCGTTCGAAGCCGTGTCGAAGCGCGCGCTCAGGCGTCGAGCTGACGCTCGCCCTCGGCGGCGGTCTCGGGCTCGGTCGAGGCGGCGGGCGCCTCGGGCTCGTCCTTGGCCTGCTCGGCGGGGGTCGGCGCGGGTTCGGGCGCTTTCTCCTCAGCGGCGGGTTCAGGCGTCGCCTCGGCGACCGGCGCGGGCGCTTCTTCAACCACGAGCGCCGGCTCGGCGGGCGGCTCGGCCATCGCGCCGAAATCCTTGCCGCTCATCACCGCCGCGTCCTGGCCGCCGCGGGTCGCGGCGATCGAGATCGCTTCGCAATAGAGGCGGATCGCACGGCTCGCGTCGTCGTTGCCGGGCACCGGGAACGCGATGCCGTCGGGCGAGACGTTGGTGTCGAGGATCGCGACGACCGGAATACCGAGCGTGTTGGCTTCCTTGATCGCCAGCTCTTCCTTGTTGGCGTCGATCACGAACATCACGTCGGGCACGCCGCCCATGTCGCGGATGCCGCCCAGCGACAGTTCGAGCTTGTCGCGCTCGCGCGTGAGCTGGAGGACTTCCTTCTTGGTGAGCCCCTGCGTGTCGCCCGAAAGCTGCTCGTCGAGCGCCTTCATGCGCTTGATCGACTGCGAGATCGTCTTCCAGTTGGTGAGCATCCCGCCCAGCCAGCGATGGTTGACGAAATGCTGGCCGGCCTTGCGCGCGCTCTCGGCGATCGCGTCCTGCGCCTGGCGCTTGGTGCCGACGAACAGCACCTTGCCGCCCGATGCCACCGACGCGGCGACGAAATCGAGCGCGCGCGCGAACAGCGGCACGGTCTGCGACAGATCGATGATGTGAACGCCGTTGCGGTCGCCGAAGATATACGGCTTCATCTTCGGGTTCCAGCGGTGCGTCTGGTGACCGAAGTGCGCGCCGGTTTCGAGCAATTGCTGCATGGAGACGACAGGAGCCGCCATAGGGTCTTTCCTTTCCGGTTGTTCCTCTGGGAAGCAGTGATCCATCGGCCACAGGCCCGGACACCGGTATGTGCGCTTCCCATGCGGGTTGAGGCGGCGCCCCTAGCGGAGACGACGCATCAAATCAAGCGTTGACATATGGAACGAATATGGAACATAACATGCTCAAGACAGGGGCGCGGAGCAAGTTATCCACAATTCGGCTAACAGCTTCGCGGATGTCGTACCCCGATCAGGGAGTTCGGACGATGATGGCAATGGTGCAGCTTTTGGTGTTCATTGGCGCGCTGGCGCTGGTTCTTCTGGTGCTGGCCGAAACGGTCGTCCCGGCGCTGCCGCGCATGGCGATGCTGCTGCGCGGCGAGGCCGATCCGGCAGTCGTGCCGCCGTTCACGCCGCGGGCGGCGGTGGCTCGAGGCTATCAGCCGGGCGCGGCGGCAGGACGTGCGCCGATGCGCGAAGCCGCCTGACGCGCGTATAGCTGGCGATGCTGAACGGTATCGCGAGTAGATAGAGCAGGCACAGCGCGGTGGCGGTGTGCCACGGCGCCGAGATCAACCCGCCGCCGAGCAGAACGACGACGACGATCGCCTCGAAGCGAATGTTTTCCCGGAGCCTGAGCGAGCCCCAGGAGAAGGTGGCGATGCTCGACACCATCAGCGCGGCGACGAACGCCACCCACGGCGCGACGATATAGGCTGAGCGAAAGATCGGCGCGCCGGTCCAGAACCACAGATACATCGGCAGCATCGCCAGCGCGGCGCCCGCGGGTGCGGGCACGCCGGTCAGGAATCCGGCCGATTTGTGCGGTTGTTCGGACACGTCGATATTGGCGTTGAAGCGCGCGAGCCGGAGCGCGCACAGCACCGCGAGCGCGAGTGCGCACATCCAGCCGAGCCGCGGCAGATCGATCAGCGACCACAGGAACAGGATCAGCGCCGGCGACACCCCGAACGAGATCGCGTCGGACAGCGAATCGAGTTCGGCGCCGAACTTGCTTTCGCCGTGGAGCATCCGCGCGACGCGCCCGTCGAGCCCGTCGAGCACGCCCGCGACGAGCACCATCAGCACCGCGCGTTCCCACTCGCTGCCGACCGCGAAGCGAATGCCGCTGAGCCCGAAGCACAAGGCAAGCGCGGTGACCGCGTTGGGCGCGACCGCGCGCAGCGGCAGGCCACGGCGGAACCTGGGCCGCTTTTCTCTCACGACAGGAGGTCGGTCACTGGGCGATGCCGGACGCCGGCTGTCCGCCGACGCGGCCGAGCACCGTCTCGCCGGCGACGCTGCGCTGCCCGAGCACGACCTGGCACGCCGCATCATCGGGCAGATAGACGTCGACACGGCTGCCGAAGCGGATGAGGCCGATCCGCTGCCCCGCCGCGACGATATCGCCGGTCTTGGCGAAGGTGACGATGCGGCGCGCGACCAGCCCGGCGATCTGGGTGAAGCCGACGCGGCGGCCGTTATGGCCTTCGACGACGAAATGCTGGCGCTCGTTCTCGTCGCTCGCCTTGTCGAGATCGGCGTTGAGGAACTTGCCCGAGATATAGACGACCTGCCGGATCGTGCCGCTGATCGGCGTGCGGTTAACATGCACGTCGAACACGCTCATGAAGATCGAAACGCGCACCCGGCTCGCGTCGCTCAGCCCGTTCTCGCCCGCCATCTCGACAGGCACGGGCACGCGTTCGATCATCGTGACCAGCCCGTCGGCGGGCGCGACGATCAGATCGCCGCCCTGCGGCGTAACGCGCACCGGATCGCGGAAAAACGCCGCCACCCAGATCGCGAGGCCGATCAGCGGCCAGGTCGCGAAATCCCAGACGAACAGTGACACGAGCGCAATCGCGCCGGCGATCAGGATATATTTGCGTCCCTCGGGATGGACCTCGGGGAAACGCCATTTCACCGTCGTGGTCGTGACCGGTGGTTTGTCGAGCGATGACATGGCGCACGGTCTAGCTGCCCGGCGCCCGCAACACAATCGACTCCGGCGCGCCGAGGTTGATCGCCCGCGGCCATCTGCCTAGAGGCTTGGCCCACATCCCTACCCCATCACGGAAAGCGAGCAGCAATGGCGAAGATCAAGGTCAAAACCCCCGTCGTCGAGATCGACGGCGACGAGATGACGCGGATCATCTGGGAATGGATTCGCGAGCGCCTGATCAAGCCCTATCTCGATATCGGGCTCGAATATTACGATCTCTCGATCCAGAAGCGCGACGAGACCGACGATCAGATCACGATCGATTCGGCCCATGCGATCCAGAAATACGGCGTCGGCGTGAAGTGCGCGACGATCACTCCCGACGAGGCGCGCGTCGAGGAATTCCATCTCAAGAAGATGTGGAAATCGCCCAACGGCACGATCCGCAACATCCTGGGCGGCACGATCTTCCGCGAACCGATCGTCATCAACAACGTGCCGCGGCTGATTCCGGGTTGGACCAAGCCGATCGTCGTCGGCCGCCATGCCTTCGGCGACCAGTATAAGGCGACCGATTTCCTGATCCCCGGCGCCGGCAAGCTGACGATGAAATTCGAAGGCAAGGACGGCAAGGTGATCGAGCACGAGGTGTTCGATTTCCCCGCCTCGGGCGTCGCGATGGGAATGTACAATCTCGACGAATCGATCCGCGATTTCGCCCGCGCCTCGATGAATTACGGCCTCAACCGCAACTGGCCCGTCTATCTGTCGACCAAGAACACGATTCTGAAGGCCTATGACGGCCGCTTCAAGGATCTGTTCCAGGAGATATTCGACAGCGAGTTCAAGGATAAATTCGCCGAAGCCGGTATCGAATATCAGCACCGCCTGATCGACGACATGGTGGCGAGCGCGCTCAAATGGCACGGCGAATTCGTGTGGGCGTGCAAGAATTACGATGGCGACGTCCAATCGGATCAGGTCGCGCAAGGGTTCGGCAGCCTCGGGCTGATGACGTCGGTGCTGATGACGCCGGACGGCAAGACGATCGAGGCTGAGGCGGCGCACGGCACCGTCACCCGCCATTACCGGATGCACGAACAGGGCAAGGCGACCTCGACCAATCCGATCGCGTCGATCTTCGCGTGGACCGGCGGGCTCAAGTATCGCGGCAAATTCGACGGCACCCCCGACGTGACCAAATTCGCCGAAACGCTGGAACGCGTCTGCGTCGAGACGGTCGAAAAGGGCCAGATGACCAAGGATCTCGCGATCCTGATCGGCCCCGATCAGCCGTGGATGACGACCGAACAGTTCTTCGAGGCGATCCGATCGAACCTCGAAACCGCGATGTCGGCGCAAGGGCTGGGTTGAGGGCGAGAGAGCGATCATCCCGCCTCTCCCGTCAAAGTTGCACCTCATCCTCGTCATGCCGGACGTGTTCCGGCATCCAACCCTCCCCGAGCGCCAGCGCTTGAGGCACGTTGGACCCCGGAACAAGTCCGGGGTGACGGGGCGTTCTGTATGTATCCCGCGGAAGAAAAGCGGCGCACAACGTCAGGGAGGTACGGATGATCGACGAGACCATGTTTCCCGCTGACCGACTGTCGCCCTGATGGCCCGCTCCGGGACCGCCAAACGTCTTGAGGTCCGTCTCGCCCGGATCGCTGATGTCTCCGGCATCATCGATCTGGTCGAGCGGGCCTACGATCGGATTTCGGGCTACAGCCCCGGCCAGGTACGCGGCCAGATCAACCATTATCCGGAAGGTCAGTTCGTCGCGCTATATGACGGTCGCGTGGTCGGTTATTGCGCGTCGATGCGGGTCGACGAGGATATCGCCCTCGTCCCCCACGATTGGGAGGAGATCACCGCCAACGGCTTCGGGTCGCGGCACGATCCCACCGGCGCGTGGCTCTACGGTTATGAGATGTGCGTCGATCCCAGGGTGCGCGGCGTGCGGATCGGGCAACGGCTCTATGACGCCCGCAAGACGCTTGCCGAACGCCTTGAACTGAAAGGCATCATCATCGGCGGCCGGATGCCGGGCTATCACCGCAACCGCCGCAAGGTCGACGGCCCCGATGGTTATCTGGAGGCGGTCGCCACGGGCAAGCTGCGCGATCCGGTGGTCGGTTTTCAGTTGCGCAACGGCTTTGAAATCCGCGGTGTGCTCAAGGGCTATCTGCCGGAGGACAAGCGCTCGGCGGGCAATGCCGCGCTGATGGTGTGGCGCAACCCCTATGTCCCCGACGATAGCGACAAGGTTTACTCGCTCCCACGCGACGTCGAGAGCGTGCGCCTCGCGACCGTCCAGCTCCAGGCGCGTGCGGTCAAGGATTTCGAGGATTTCCTCGGCAACATCGAATATTTCGTCGACGTCGCCGCCGATTATCGCTGTGACTTTGTCGTTTTTCCAGAACTCTATACGCTACCGCTGCTGTCATATGAGAAGCGCGACCTGACGCCGATGGAGGCGATCGACGCGCTGACGGCGCACACGCCCCGGTTGGTCAGGGAACTCAACCGGATGGCGCTCGAATACAATATCAACATCGTCGGCGGCTCGCACCCGACGCGCACCGACGACGGCGATATCCAGAACGTCGCTTATGTCTGCTTGCGCGACGGATCGACCCATGCCCGCGAGAAAATCCACCCCACCCCCAACGAACGCTATTGGTGGAACATCAAGGGCGGCGAAGAAGTCGACGTCATCCAGACCGATTGCGGGCCGGTGGGCGTGCTCATCTGCTACGACAGCGAGTTTCCCGAACTTGCACGCCACCTGGTCGACGAGGGCGCGCGCATCCTGTTCACGCCGTTCTGCACCGACAGCCGGCAAGGCTATTTGCGCGTGCGCTATTGCTGCCAGGCGCGCGCGATCGAGAACCAGTGCTTCGTCGTCATGTCGGGCAATGTCGGCAACCTGCCCAATGTCGACAATATGGACATCCAATACGCGCAGAGTTGTATCCTGACACCGTGCGATTTCCCCTTCGCGCGCGACGGCATCGCCGCCGAGGCGACCGAGAATGTCGAGACGCTGACGATCAGCGACGTCAATCTCGCCGATCTCACCTGGGCGCGCACCGAAGGCACCGTGCGCAACCTCACCGATCGCCGCTTCGATCTCTACCGCCTCGATTTCGAGCAGCGCACGCCCGGTGCAGGCGGCACGGGCGGCGTGGTTCAGGGCACGCCGCCGCGCGGGCCGCACAGCCCCGGCGGCGGCTGATCCCCCCTATGCTTCCGGCGAGCGCACGTGTTCGGGCCGGAACCCCAGCCCGATCGCCCGCGCGGGCAGGCGCCGCAGCAGCGGCAGCGTCGCGAACAGACGCAGGAACCACGGCGGGCGGTCGAACGCGGTATCGTCATCGAGCAACGGCGCGATCACGCGGTTCTGGATCACCTGCTGCATCCCCTGGGTGAGCCGCGTCGGCAACATCCGCCGCGCCTGCACCCCGGCCAGCAGCGGCGCGATATCCTCGCCTCGCGCCATCGGGCCGGCGAGGATGTTGGCGGCGGCGACCGCATCCTGGATCGCGAGATTGATCCCCACCCCACCGATCGGCGACATCGCATGCGCCGCGTCGCCGATGAACAACAGCCCCGATTTGTGCCATGTCTCGAGCCGGTCGACGCTCACCGTCAGCAGCTTGACGTCGTCCCAGTCCGCGATCGCATCGGCCCCTGCCGCCGTTTCGGCGCCGACCGCCGCGACCCGTCGTCGAAAGGCATGGATCCCCTCGGCCCGGATTTCCTCGGCGCGCCCCTTGGGAAAGACGAACGCGCATTGCCAGTAATCGCGCCGATCGATGAGCACGAACAGGCGGCCGGCCTCGAACACGCCCATCGTTTCATTGTCGGGCGCCGCGGTCTTGGGCAGGCGGAACCAGAACACGTCCATCGGCGCGCCGATCGTCCGCTGCGGCAGCCCCGATTGCGCGCGCAGCACCGAATGGCGGCCGTCGGCGGCGATCACGAGACGCGCCTGCACCTCGTCGCCGCTTGCGAGCCTGACCCCGGTTGTGCGCCCCGCCGTCTCGATCGTCGCCACCGCCTCGGCCTCACGGCGCAAGGTGAAGCGGGGATAGCGCGCGGCGGCCTCGGCGACGAAATCGAGGAAATGCCATTGCGGCATCAGCGCGATGTATGGCGCGGCGACGGGCAGGTGGCGGAAATCAGCGACCGGGATCGTCTCGCCGGCGACACGCGCGTGGATGACGGGCAGCTTCACATGATCGCGCTCGAGCAATTGTTCGAGCAGCCCGAGTTCGTGAAAGAGCTGGAGCGTCGAGGGATGGATCGTGTCGCCCCGGAAATCGCGGAGGAAATCGGCGTGCTTTTCGAGCACGATCGTCTCGATCCCGGCGCGCGCGAGCAGCAGCCCCGCAATCATCCCCGCCGGCCCGCCGCCGACGATGCAGACCTGGCACGAAAATTTATTCATGACCCACTGACAAACGCCCCGGCCTCCGGTTAAGTGCGCGCATGGCGCTTGGTCTCGAGAATAACGGTTTCAGCGATGCATTGGTGATCCTCGGCGCGGCGGGGCTGGTCATTCCGGCGTTCGCGCGTTTCAAGATCAGCCCGGTCATCGGTTTCATCCTCGTCGGCATCCTTGTCGGCCCGGCCGGGCTCGGCTCCTTCGCGGGGCAGGTTCCGTGGCTCTATTACATCACGATTACCGACAGCGAGGCAATCGAACCGTTCGCCGAGTTCGGCATCATCCTGCTGCTGTTCTCGATCGGGCTCGAATTGTCGCTCAAGCGGCTGTGGGCGATGCGCAACCTGGTGTTCGGGCTGGGGGCGGCCGAATTGCTCGGATCGGGCTTGCTGATCGCGCTCGCGCTGGCGCTACTGGGGCAGAACACGCCCGGCGCGATCGGGCTCGGGCTCGCGCTCGCTTTATCGTCGACCGCGCTGATCCTGCCGATGGCGGGCACCGCCAGCCCGGTCGGCCGCGCCGCCTTTTCGATGCTGCTGTTCGAGGATCTGGCGCTGGTGCCGATCATCTTCGCGCTGGGCGCGCTGGCGCCGACCGCCACCGACACGGGCTGGGAAGGCATTGCCGGGGTTGCGATCCGCGGGGCGATCACCGTGGTGGCGATGTTCGTCGGTGGCCGGTTCGTGCTGCCACGCCTGTTCGCACAGGCGGCGCGCACCAAGAGCCCCGAACTGTTCCTTGCCGCCTCGCTGCTCGTCGTGATCGTGGCGAGCCTCGCGACCGCGGCGGTCGGCCTCTCGCCGATCGTCGGCGCGCTGCTCGCCGGGCTGATCATCGCCGAGACAGAATATGGTGACGAAGTCGAGGTGATGACCGAGCCGTTCAAAGGGCTCGCGCTCGGCGTGTTCCTGATCACCGTCGGGATGAGCCTCGATCTGAGGCTCGTCGCCGCCAATTGGATCGGGCTCGGCGGGGCGGTGATTGGCGTGGTCGCGATCAAGACCGCGGTCACGTTCGGGCTGCTGCGCTTCACCGGCACGCGGCCGGGCATCGCGGCCGAAGCCGGGGTGCTGATGTCGAGCCCGTCGGAGACGACATTGATCGTGCTCGGTGTCGCCACGCAAGCACAGTTGATCCTCCCCTCCACCGCGGCCTTCTGGCAGACGGTGACGGCGATCGGGCTGACGCTGACCCCGCTCCTCGCGCGCGTCGGGCAGAATGCGGCACGGCGGCTCGAACGGCGGCTGGGCACCGAGGATCCCGAAGTGGCAAGCGATCCTGAAGGCCCCGGCACGGTCGTGATCGGCTTCGGCCGCGTCGGCCGGATCGTCGCCGACATGCTCGAACGCCACGGCCGCAAATATGTCGCGGTCGAGGCCGATATCGATGCAACCGGCGCCGCGCGCCGTGCCGGCCATCCCGTCGTCTTCGGCGATGCGTCGCGCGCCGAACTGATCGATCGGCTCAACCTCGGGCGCGCCGATGCGCTGATCCTGACGATGGACGATCCGGTGCTGTCGGTGCGCCTCACGCGGCGCGTGCGGAGCTGGGTGCCGCATCTGCCGATCATCGCACGCGCGCGCGATACCGCGCACGCCGCCGAACTCTATCGCGCCGGCGCCACCGACGCCGTTCCCGAAACCGTCGAAAGCTCGCTCCAATTGTCCGAGGCGGTGCTTGTGGAACTCGGCGTCGCGATGGGGCCGGTGATCGCCTCGATCCATGACAAGCGCGACGAATTACGCCACATCATCAAGGAAGCGGCCAATCTCGACCGTGAGCCGAGGATGCGCCTCGCGCGGCTGGCTGAGACCAGCGGCCAGGATCTTTCGGAAATATGAGCTGGGGCGATCGGCGGCTTTCGCGCTACGACTCCGTCTATCGGAACGGAACGGCGATTCGGCTCGTTCTGCCGGAAACGGCAGCGCTCGCCGATCCCGTCGAGTGTTTTGGAGAGTAACATGAATTTCCACCGTTTCCGCGCCCGCGGCCGCCTTCTTGCCGCGATCGGCACTGGCACGTTGGTGCTTGCCGGTTGCGCCAGCCCCACGCCGTACCAGCCCGCCACCGGTTACGGCTTCAACCGCACCGGCTTCAGCGAGCAGCGGATCGAGAGCAACCGCTACATGGTCAGCTTCTCGGGCAATTCGCTGACGTCACGCGAGACGGTCGAGCGCTACCTGCTGTTCCGCGCCGCCGAGCTGACCGTCCAGCAGGGCTTCGATCACTTCATCCTCGTCGATCGCAACACCGATCGCAAGACGCGGACCTACGTCGATCGTCCCTTCGGCCCCGGCCCCTACGGTTTCTGGGGGCCGTCATGGCGGTTCTACGGCAGTTGGGGGTGGCGCCGCTGGGATCCGTTCTGGGGCGATCCATTCTACAACGATGTCGATGTCCGCACGGTCGATCGCTACGAAGCGGTTGCCGAGATCGTGATGGGCAAGGGCCCGCCGCCGCGCGACAATGTGCGCGGTTTCGATGCGCACGAGGTGATGAGCAACCTTGGTCCGACGATCAAGGTTCCGAAGTAAGCCAATCACAAGAAAACGAAAAGCCCGCCCGGTTTATCACCCGGCGGGCTTTTTGTTTCCGTCGTTGTCGCCCCGCTACAGCGCGCCGTGGCAATGCTTGTACTTGCGCCCCGATCCGCACGGGCACGGCGCGTTGCGGCTGACGCGCCCTTCCCACGCCGCCGGATCCGATCCCAGCGGCGCGTCGGGTCGCGCCGTCTGCATCGGCGGCAACTGCGTCGTCACCATGCCCAGCGTGCCGCCGTCGATATCGACGGTGTCGTCGCTCGCGGTGAACGGGTCGAAATGGCTGGTGATGAAATCGGGCAGATCGGGCAGCGGCGGCGGGGCCTGCATCTGGAACTGGGCGTGCGCGATCGTGCGCGTCACGTCCTCGCGGATGTTCGAGAGCATCCGCTCGAACAGCGCGAACGCCTCGGCCTTATATTCGTTGAGCGGCGTTTTCTGCGCATAAGCGCGCAGATGGACGACCTGGCGCAGCGCATCGAGCGTAGCAAGGTGGTCCTTCCAATGCTGGTCGAGATTCTGGAGCAGGATCGATTTTTCGATCTGCGTCCAGGTCGCGGGCTCGATCCCGGCGGCCTTTTCGGCCACCATCGCGTTCGTCTCCGCACCGACGCGCTCCTCGATCATCTCGATATCGACCGTATCTTCCTTGAGCCAGTCGTCGAGCGGCACCTCGAGGTTGAGCAATTCCGCGAAGTGCGCCTTCATGCCCTCGATATCCCATTGTTCGGGATAGCTGCCCGGCGGGCACGCATCGGCGACGATCGTGTTGACGGTGTCGTTGCGCATGTCCTCGACGATCTCGGTGACGTCGTCCGAATCCATGATGTCGGCGCGCTGCTCGTAGATCACGCGGCGCTGATCGTTCATGACGTCGTCATATTCGACGACCTGCTTGCGGATGTCGTAATTGCGCGCCTCGACCTTCTTCTGTGCGGTCTCGATCGCCTTGGAGAGCCATTTCGAACCGATCGCCTCGCCGTCCTCGAGGTTCGATCGCATCATCCGCGCGAACAGCGTGTCCGGCCCGAAGATGCGCAGCAGATCGTCGTCGAGGCTGAGGTAGAAACGGCTGAGCCCGGGGTCGCCCTGGCGGCCCGAGCGGCCGCGCAACTGGTTGTCGATGCGGCGGCTCTCGTGGCGTTCGGTGCCGAGCACGAACAGTCCGCCGGCGGCGAGCACTTCGTGCTTCTCGATCTCGATCTCCTCGCGGATACGCTCGATCGCCTTGTCGCGCTCCGGCCCTTCCTCCATCTCCGCGAGTTCGGCCTCGACGCGGAATTCGAGGTTGCCGCCGAGCTGGATGTCGGTGCCGCGACCCGCCATGTTGGTGGCGATCGTCACCGCGCTCTTGCGCCCGGCCTGCGCGACGATGTGCGCCTCCATCTCGTGATGGCGCGCGTTGAGCACGTTGTGCGGTACCCTCTCCTTTTCGAGAAAGTCCGCGAGCAGCTCCGATTTCTCGATCGAGACGGTGCCGACCAGTACCGGTTGGCCGCGCTCGGCGTGGAATTTGATCTTCTTGGCGATCGCGGCGAACTTGTCGGCGGTGTTCTTGTAGAATTCGTCCTCCTCGTCCACCCGCTGGATCGGCAGGTTGGTCGGGATGGTGACGACGTTCATCTTGTAGATGTCGAAGAATTCGGCCGCTTCGGTCGATGCGGTGCCCGTCATCCCCGAAAGCTTGGGGTACATGCGGAAGTAATTCTGGAAAGTGATCGAAGCCATCGTCTGGTTCTCGGGCTCGATCTTGACGCCTTCCTTGGCCTCCACCGCCTGGTGCAGCCCGTCCGACCAGCGCCGCCCGTCCATCATCCGGCCGGTGAACTCGTCGATGATGACGACCTTGTCGTCCTTGACGATATAGTCCGTGTCGAGCTTGAACATCTTGTTCGCGCGCAGCGACTGGTTGAGGTGGTGGACCACCTGCGTGTTCTCGAAATCGTAGAGATTGGCGCCGATGAGCACGCCCGCGGCCTCGAGCATCCGCTCGGCGCGCTCGGTGCCGTCCTCGGTCAGGACGATCGTCTTCTGCTTCTCGTCCTTTTCGTAATCGTCTTCGCCGAGCTGCTTCACCACCGCATCGACCTTGATGTACATTTCGGACTTGTCGTCGGTCGGCCCGGAAATGATCAGCGGCGTGCGCGCCTCGTCGATCAGGATCGAATCGACCTCGTCGACGATCGCGAAGTTGAACGGCCGTTGCACCATCGCGCTGCGCTCGTACTTCATGTTGTCGCGCAGGTAATCGAAACCGAATTCGTTGTTAGTGCCGTAAGTGATGTCGGCGGCATACGATTCGCGCCGCTGCTGGTCGGTCAGATTGGGAATGATCGTCCCCACCGTCAGCCCGAGATAGCGATAGACCTGCCCCATCCATTCGGCATCGCGGCTGGCGAGATAGTCGTTGACCGTGACGACATGGACGCCCTTGCCCGGCAGCGCGTTGAGATAGGTCGCCAGTGTCGCCACCAGCGTCTTCCCTTCGCCGGTCCGCATCTCGGCGATCTCGCCGCGATGAAGCACCATGCCGCCGATCATCTGGACGTCGTAATGGCGCTGCCCGAGCACGCGCTTGGCGGCCTCACGCACCGTCGCGAAGGCCTCGGGCAGCAAGTCGTCGAGGCTTTCCCCGGCGTCGAGCCGCTCGCGGAAACGAAGCGTCTGGTGCTTGAGGTCATCTTCGCTCATCGCCGAAATGGTCGGCTCGAAGGCGTTGATCTTGTTGACGGTCGACCTGAGCGACTTGACGTAGCGATCGTTCGAGGAACCGAAGATGGTTTTGGCGAAACTGCCGAGCATGGCGGAATCCTGTTCGTTGTCGTGCGGGAGCCGATACGCGGGAGACGCCGGTCAGGCGGCGCGACGGTCGGCGGAACGGAGACGATATGGGTGCGGCGCGAGCGCGCGCAACGCGTCGGGCTATTCGCGCCGGCGCTCGGTGATCACGCGGGCATAGGCGATGGCGGCGATCACGGGCACCGCGCTGGCGATGCGGCGCGCGTCGGGAATGGCCTGCGTCACACCCGGTGCGCGAGCGGCGCGGATAGCGGGAGCGACCGCCACCTGCCCAGTGCCGGATTGTGCCGCCTCGATCGTGGTCGTGCTGCCCAGCGTCACCTGCGCGCGCGCCGGGCCCTGGCCGGAAAGCCCGGTCAGCCCTGCGAGCATCGCATAGAGGATCAGCAACAGTTCCACGTGTCTCCTGACGGATCGGCGGCCGCGCGGCCCGGTGGCGTCGGCCATAGAATCAGCGGCCGCGCCCGTCGACTCCTAATCGCGCGGCCGCATCCCGCTCAGAGCGGCAGGGGATCGTCGTCGCTCGGTGGCGCGACCTGCAACTGCCAGCGCATCGACGAGTTCCAGACGCCCGCAACCGCCGTGCCCGCGGCATCGTGCGCGGGGGTGAAGCGGCCGTTCATGACGACGAGCGCGCAGGTCGTGCTGTCGAGCAGTGGCGTGCCGCTCGATTCGGTGATCGAACATGAGGTCACGCGACCCTTGGCGTCGACATTGACCGCAAACCCCGTCCGCCCTTCGGCACCCGACGCCTTCGCCGCCGGCGGATAGGCATCGGCAGGGAACCAGTCGGCAGGGTTGCCGATCGGCGACGGCGTGGCCGCATCGGCGGTCGATTGCGCGAGCGCCGACGACGCAAGCATCAAGGCCCCGATAGCGAGCGAGGCGCGGCGAACAAGAACACGAACGATCATGGGGGTAAAGTATCGCCACGCACGCGCATTGTCACCTGCGCAGGCGATCGACGCATCTGTTTTCCTGGCGGCGCGGACACGCTAACAGGCGCGCATCGCCAGCCGAGAAAGGCCCGTTCCTCTTGCCCACCACCCCCTCCCCCCTCGCCCCGCAACAATTCCCCGACCTGCCGCCGATCGCGGGCGTGGACCTGCGCGTGGCGCGCGCGCGGTACAAGACGTGGGATCGGTGCGATCTCACCTTCGTGACGCTCGAACCCGGCACCAACGTCGCGGGCGTGCTGACGCAGAGCAAATGCCCCTCGCCCGAAGTCGAATGGTGCCGCGCGGCGCTGACGCTCGGCGAAGCGCGCGCGCTGGTCGTCAATGCGGGCAATTCGAACGCCTTCACCGGCAATCGCGGGCGGGCGGCGGTGGAGGCGATCGCCGCGCGCGCCGCCGCGCATCTTGGGTGCAAGCCCTCCGACGTGTTCGTCGCTTCCACCGGGGTAATCGGCGTGCCGCTGCCGATCGACAAGGCCGAGGCCGGGCTCGACGCGGCCTTCACCGCCGCACCGTGCGGCTGGAACGATGCGGCGGCGGCGATCATGACCACCGACACCTTCATCAAGACGGCCGTCGCCACCGCGATCGTCGACGGCCGCACCGTGACACTCGCCGGAATCGTCAAGGGATCGGGGATGATCGCGCCCGACATGGCGACGATGCTCGGCTTCGTGTTCACCGATGCCGCGGTCGAACCCGACTTCCTCCAGGCCGCGCTCAATGCCGCCAACCGCACCAGCTTCTCATGCATCACCGTCGACAGCGACACCTCGACCAGCGACACCGTGCTCGCCTTCGCTACCGGCAAGGCGGGCAACGCGCCGCTCTCGCACGTCGACGATCCGGGTGCCGACGCGTTCGCCGCCGCGCTCGGCGATCTGTGCCGCCAGCTTGCGCATCTGGTGGTGCGCGACGGCGAAGGCGCGACCAAGTTCGTCACCGTCGAGATCACCGGCGCCACCTCGGACAAGAGCGCGCACCGTATCGCGCGCAGCATCGCCGATTCGCCGCTGGTGAAGACCGCGATCGCGGGCGAGGACGCCAATTGGGGCCGCGTCGTCATGGCGGTCGGCAAAGCGGGCGAACCCGCCGAACGTGACAAGCTCGCGATCCGCTTTGGCGATACGCTGGTGGCCGAAAACGGCCTCGCGGTCGAGGGTTATGACGAAGCCCCCGTCGCCGCGCACCTCAAGGGCAAGGAAATCGACATCGGCGTCGATCTGGGCCTCGGCGACGGCCGCGCGACGATGTGGACGTGCGATCTGACGCACGGCTACATCTCGATCAACGCCGATTACCGGAGCTAGAATAGGATGACGTTACATTGAACCGTTCGCCCTGAGCTTGTCGAAGGGCCGTTCTCCTTTTGACAGGCCAAAGAATAGAACGGTGCTTCGACAGGCTCAGCACGAACGGGTTTTAAGATGCGGCTCGACGTAAAGTCATCAGGCTCTAGTAAGTAAACCCGTCACCCCAGCGAAGGCTGGGGTCCCCGCCACGAAGAGATGCCGGCCTCCGCCGGCATGACGGTCTTATGGCTTACGCGAGTTCGTTTTCGAGCCACGCCTTGATCCGGCCCTTGGGCTCGGCGCCGACCTTGGTCGCGGCGGGCGCGCCGCCCTTGAACAGGATCATCGTCGGGATGCCGCGCACGCCGTAGCGGCCGGGGGCATCGGGATTGTCGTCGATGTTGAGCTTGGCGATCGTCACCTTCTCACCGAGTTCGTCCGAAATCTCCTCGAGGCTCGGCCCGATCATCTTGCACGGCCCGCACCATTCGGCCCAGAAATCGACCAATACGGGGCCATCGGCCTTGAGGACGTCGCTTTCGAAGCTCGAATCGGTGATCTGTTTGGTGGCCATGAGGGCGTCTCCTTTGAAAACTAAGGTAGGCAGGCGGAAGCGGTTGCTCAAGCGCCCGATGCGAAGCTTTGTTGCGCTGCCGTCAAGCCCGGCTTGTGGCGGGCCAGCAGCGCGTCGGGAAGCGTGAAAGATGCCGGCCCTGTGGTGTAGAGCAAGGTCGCGCCGATCCGGCGATCGGGAAAGATCACGCGCAGCGCCTCGGCATAGGCCGCCATCTGGCGCAAGTGGTAAACCGGCACGTCATCGATCGTTGCCGGCACGCGCCGCCCGGTCTTGAAGTCGATCAATTCGACCGCGTCGTCGGTGACGAGCAGCCGGTCGATCGTCCCCGCGACCACCAACCCGTCGCCGATCACCGCGGTCACCGGGGCCTCGGCCAGCGCATCCGGCCCGAACAGCGCGGCGAAGCGCGGATCGTCGAGTACCGCCAGCACCGTCGCCGCCAACGCATCGCGTTCGCCGGAGTCGGATATCTGCCCCACCTCGCGCAGCCAGCGATCGGCCGCTATCGCGCGGTTCGGTGCGGGCACCGGCGGCAAGCGCTCGAACAGCGCATGAATCAGCCGCCCGCGCTCGGCGGCAGCGCGCATCGCCGGGCCGGGCGGCGGATCAGCGACATCGTCCTCGCCCAAGGCCGACGGCGCGAGCGGGCGCGGCGGCCGCGCCTCCACCGGCGCCGCACGCCGTGCCCAATCGGGAAGATCCGGCTGCGCGGCGGCCCTCAGCGCCTCACTGGCCTTGGCGGCGACCGGCGGCTGCGGCACCAGTCCCTCGAACCCGCGCGCCTCGCCTTCCGCCACCGGCACGCCCAGCGTGGTCAAGGCGCGGTCGGCGGCGGCATACCAGCTCGCTTCGGGCGGTACCCCCTTCGCGCGCGGCCCTAACGCGCCGGCAATAACAAGCTGTTCCTCAGCGCGCGTCGCCGCGACGTAGAACAGCCGCCAATGTTCCTCCAACTCGCGCGCCTCGGCCCGCTCGGCGAGGTCCGCGATCTCACCTCCGCGTTCGGCCGTGCGTGGACGGAAGATCGGGATCGCATCGCGCGCATCCCCCGGCTTCCAGTTGAGGATATCGCGCCGCGCCGAGGCCGGATCAGCGGTCGCATCGGCAAGGATCACCACCGGCGCCTGCAATCCCTTGGCACCGTGGACGGTCATCACCCGCACCGCATCGAGCGGCGCCGACGGGTCGCGCACGATCTCGACGTCGCCGCGATCGAACCAGTCGAGGAAAAGCTGAAGCGACGGCGCCGACAGCGTCTCGAAATCGAGCGCCGCGCCGAGCAGTTCCTCGATCGGGTCGCACGCTTCCTGCCCCAGCCGCCGGATCAGCTTGCGCCGCCCGTCGAGCGGCCCGGTGAGCAGTTCCTCGAGAAACTGGTACGGCGTGGCGATATCGGCACGGTTGAGCATCGCCTCAAGCGGCGCGAGCCGCTCCGCCGGCTGCGTCGCACGCAAATGACGCCATAACGGCATCCGCGCCGGGCGCGGCGCGGCGGCGTGCATCAATTCGTCCTGACTCCAGCCGATCAGCGGCGACACCAGCAGGCTTGCGAGCGCCAGATCGTCCTCGGGCTGGAGCGCGAAGCGCACCGCGGCGAGCAGATCCTGCACCGCCAGCGGCGCATTGAGCCGCAGCCGATCGACGCCTGCCACCGGCACGCCCTCGGCATAGAGCCGCGCGACCAGCAGCGACGCCAGTTCGCCGCGCCGCTTGACGAGGATCATCACGTCCTCGGGCCGGATCGGTCGCCCCTTGCTCGCGAGCGTGCCGTCGTCGATCATCTCGCGCACGCTGCGCGCGATCTTGCCCGCCAGTGCGCGCGTGGCATCGCCCACCCAGCCTTCTTCGTCCTCGTCCGCGTCGCCGGAATCGTCGCTGACGGGGGGCCACAAGGTGACGCGCCCCGGCCCGGGCACTTCGCTGGCATGGGTTTCGATCTCGCCGATCTCACCCAGTGCCGCCGCCCCCACCGCGTCGATCGCGGCATCGACGAATTCGAGCACTGGGCGAGTCGATCGAAACGATTGCGTCAGCGACAGCCGCTCGAACGGCACACCATCGCCCGCCAGCGGATCGAACGCCGCATCGGCCAATGCTTTGAAATGCCGCCCCGCCCACGCGAAATTGAGCGGATCGGTGCCCTGGAAGCCGAAGATCGCCTGTTTGAAGTCGCCGACGGTGAATAACGTGCGCGCCCGATCGCCGTGCGCGCCCTCGCCCGCGAAGAATTCCTCGGCGAGCCTCGCGATGATCGTCCATTGCGCGAGGTTGGTATCCTGCGCTTCGTCGATCAGGATATGTTCGGTCAACTGGTCGAGTTTGTAGCGCACCCACTCACCCATCCCCGGCTGTTCGAGCAGCGCGACCGCGCGGCCGATCAGATCGTCGAAATCGACCGCCCCCGCGCGGCGCTTGGCAAGCGCATAGCGGTCGGCATAATCCCGCCCCACCTCCAGCCCGGCGGCGAGCAGATCGGCATAGGCCGCACGCGCCCGCATCGAGATCAACTCGGCACAGACTTCATGCAGCCGGCTCGCCGCCTCGGCATAGCCCTCCTCCTGCGGCGCCTGCCCCTTGCCGAACGAGCGGATCTCGCCGTCGGCCTTGGCCCAAACGAGGTGCAACTCGCCGAGCGTCGCCGCGCGATCCTCCACCGATCGCCCGCGCCACGCCGCGATGATATCGGCACGTGCAAGCCCGTTCTTGGTCCCCCACGCGGCGTTCATCGCGGCCACCGTTGCCAGCGATGCGAGATCGAACGCATCGTCGCCGCACGCCGCCGCCAGCACCGCCTCGATATTACCGGCGGGCAGATCGAGCGCACGCCGCACGAACGGCGCGATCCCGCCGTTGGGCAGCGTCGACAACCCGGCACGCGCATGGGCGCAAGCGGTGAGGAACCCCTCGGCCCCACCCTCTCCAAGCCTCAAACTGAGCGCCCCGATCGTGTCGATCACCTGTCCGCGCCCCTCGCGCTCGGCATCGACCAGCATCTCGGCCAGCGCCTCGCGCGCGAGCACCGCTTCCTCGCGCGCCTCGAGCGGGCGAAAGCCGGGCACCAGCCCCGCCTCGATCGGGAAGGCCGAAAGCAGGCTCTGCGCGAAGCCGTGGATCGTCTGGATGCGAATGCCGCCGCCCGGCGCATCGAGAACCTTGGCGAACAAGGTGCGCGCGCGCGCGATCAAATCGCGGTCGAGCGGGTTCTCGCCCAGCGCCGCAAGGTCGTCCTTCACCTGCCGCTCGGGCATTCGCACCCACGCCGCGAGCCGCGCGCTGATCCGCCCCGCCATCTCGGCGGCGCCTGCCTTGGTGAAGGTGAGGCACAGGATCGCCCCCGGATCGACCCCGCGCAACAACAGCCGATAGACGCGCGCCGCTAGCACCTGCGTCTTGCCCGTCCCTGCGGAGGCCGACAGCCACACGTGCGCGTCGGGCGCACTCGCGCGCGCCTGGCTGCCCAGCAGACGGGGCAAGGTGCGGATGCCGTCAGCGCTCACGGCCATACCATTCGTCGCGGCGCATCAACTGGTCGTATTCGGCGTAAGGCGCGTATTCGGGGACGAGTTTGGCGGTGAAGCCGCGCGTGCCCGTCAACCAGTCGCGCGCCGCCTCGGTGAAATGGTGCGCGGCGATGCTGGTGAAATCGGCGGTCGGGATGCGATCGCGCTTGCCCGCCGGATCGACCGGCGTGGCGATATAGCCGAATTGCCCGCCGCGCTTGCTGATCGACCAATATTCGAACGCCTCGGCAGTGCCGACGATATCGGCAAAACCACCACGCTCGGCGATCAGCCCGAGCAGCCCGAGCTGCATCGAAAACCCCGCGCGCACCGCTGCGGCCGAGGGCGGCTTGCCGGTCTTGTAGTCGACGATCCCGATCCCGCCGCTGCCGAGCCGATCGATCCGATCGGCGGTGCCGTTCAACGTCACCCCGGCAAGGTCGATCTTGCCGCGCAGTTCAGCGGCGAGCACGCGTCTGCCCTCATCGGCCTGCGCGGCCATCGCCTGCCCGATCCACCCGATCGCCTCATCGAGCCGCGGCCACCACAACGCGCGCAGCATCGGGTGCGTGCGCGCGTCGTGCATCATCGTCAACGCACGCGGGCGCAGCGCATCGACGCGGCAATCGTCCTCGCGCGTCCAGATTTCGAGGATGCGGTGTACCGCCGTCCCGCGCCATGCCGCGCTGGGATCGGCATCGACCGCATCGAGTGGCATCAGCCGCAGCACGCGCCGCGCGTAAAAGGCGTAAGGGTCCGCCTTCAACCGATCGACCTCGGTCACCGAGATCATCGTCGGGCGCAGCGCCGGCGGCGGCACGGGCTCGGGGCGGGCCTCGGGCGCGTGCTCGCCCGGATCGTCGAGCGCGCGCGCCCAGACCTCGAGCCCGGGCGCGCGTACCAGCTCGCCCGCCATTGCTTCCAACCGCAGCCAGAAACGCGAGGGGATCGCCGGCGACCGTGCATCGCGGCGCGCGCGCGTCAGCAGCACTTGCGGGGCGCCCAGCGCCTCGGCCAGATCGTGCGCGGCGAGCCCGACCCGCCGGTCGAGCCCCGGCAGCCCCAGTTCGGCGCGGATACGCGGCGCCAGCCACGGGTCGGGCGCGGGCTGGCCCGGCCAGATTCCTTCGTTGAGCCCGCCGAGAACCATCAGGTCGGCGGTCTGCAATCGTGCCTCGATCAGCCCATAGATCGCGAGCCGGGGATGCCCGCCCTGCGGCGGCCGCACCGCGGTCTCATCGAGCAGCGTCCGCACCAGCGGCGCAAGGCTCTCGGGCGCGATTGCGGGCGGCCCCAGCGCTGCGCGTGCTTCGAGTTCGGCGAACCATTCGGCCAGCGCCCGTCCCGCCGGGCCGGCCCACAAGGCATCGCCGCAGAGCGCGATCGACGCCTCGCGCAGCGCCGCGAGCAACGCACCAAGCGATTGCACGCCATCGTCGAACACCGCCCCGATCGGCTCCAGCAGCGGCCGCGCGTCGCGCCACCATTCGCGCGCACGCGCCCGAACCACGCGGGTACGCTCGTCGCCCTCGGCGAGATGCGCGTCGATCCCGTCGAGGCCGGGCGCCGGACGCGGCCCGCGCAGCGCGAGATCGAGCGCCCGCGCGCCATCGAGCCAGCCGATCCGATCGGGGCCGAAGCGCACCAGCGGATGCTTGAGCAACGCGAGCAGCGCCACCGGCGCGAAATGCTGCGCGGCGGCCTCGGCAAGCGCGATCAGCAGCGTTCCCGGCGGCAGGATCGACAGCGGCCGTCCCGCCGAATCGTCGATCGCGATGTTCCAGCGCGCGCAATGCGCCGCCACGCGCCGCGCCAGCGCGCGATCGGGCGTCACCAGCGCGGCGGTCTTGCCGGGTTCCTCCAGCGCCTGGCGCAATGCCAGCGCGATCGCCTGGGCTTCCTCGGCGGGCGTCACGAGTTCAACCGCGGTGACGTCGGTAAGCCGCCGGTCGGCGCCCGCCAGCCCGGTCCATTTGCCGGTGAAATCGGCGGGCGCGAGCGCATTGGCGACCGCCCGACCCCGGATCGCGCCGGCATCATGCCCCCCGCCCTCGCGCCATGTCTCGACCTCGCCGCGGTTGATCCCCATCCGATCGAGCAGAAGCTTCAACTGGAATTGCGGGTGGGTCTCGATCGAGCGCGCGCGGCGCCCGGTGACGGGATCGGGTTCGTGTGGCCCGAGCGCCTGCCATTCGGCCTCGGGCATATCGATGCCGAGACCCGGCAGCACCACCAGCCCCTGCGGCAGTTCGGCAACGCAGCGCAGCAGCCGCGCGATCGAGGGCGAGGCCGTCGTCACCCCCGCCGCGCAGACGAAGCCGGCAGGCGGTGCCGCGCGCCAACGCGTCGCCAGCCGCGCCATCAGCCGCGTCCGCCGCTCGGCAAGATCGATCCGCCCCAGCCGGTGCAATTCCTCAGGCCAGCGATCGAGCACGATGCGGAACAAATCGAGCGACCGCTGCCAATGCGACGACAATTCTTCCGCCATCGCCAGATCACGCAGCCGCGTGGGCGCGACATCCTCGACCAGCAACTGATCGAGCGTTCGCGCCAGTTCCCCCGCCAGCCGTACCGCTTCGGCGGCGTCGATCGGCTGTCCGGCCTTCGCGCGCTCCTCCTCGACCAGCCGCGCGAGGATCATCCGCCGCTCGATCGGCGCGACCGCGGGCGGGATCGGCTCGGCGTCATCAACCGGATCGAGCGCCGCTCCCGCCGCCTCGTCGAGTTCGGGATCACCGATCGCGACCAGCCGCGGCAACAGCAGTGCCCCGCCGCTCGCCCGCACGAAGGCGTCGCGCACGCTCCGTTGCGCGCGATTGCTCGGCAGCAGCACCAGCCCGCGCGCCAGCGCCATCCGGTCCTTGCCGAAACGACGGATCAGCCCGGCGGCAAGCGCATCGGCGAACGCCCGGTGCGCGGGAATCGTGAACAGTGCGGGCCTGGCCCGATCAGCCATGCCCGATCACGGCTTCGGTCGCGCCGATCGCCTCGGGAGTACCGATATCGAACCACAGCCCTTGATGGACGAGGCCATATGCGCGCTCGGCCGCGATCGCGCGATCCCAGAACAGATTGGTCGAAAATGGCCCCTCGGGCGCATCGACCAGCAGCCGCGGCGACACTATCTGGATGCCGGTAAAGACGAACGGCGCCACCCGGTTGCGCCCGCGCCGGCCAGTGATCCGCCCGTCGGCCGCCAGCCGGAAATCGCCCTTCCCGCGATGGTTGTTCGCCCGCGCGAGCGGCACGAGCAGCAGCAGCGCATCCATCCGGGAATCGTCCCACCCCGCGGCAAGCTCGCGGATCGCGTCGGTGGGGCCGTCGATCCACAGATTGTCGCTATTGACGACGAGCACCGGCGCGTCGCCCAGCAGATCGCGCGCATGCATCAGCCCGCCGCCCGTCTCCATCAGGCGGTCACGCTCATCCGATACAATTATCTCAATGCCTTTGATGCGGTTCCTGAGATGCGCTTCGAGCGCATCGGCGAGATAATGGACATTAACCACCGCGCGCTTGACGCCCGCCGATCGCAGCCGATCGAAGACATGATCGATCAACGGCTGCCCCGCGACCTCGACCAGCGGCTTGGGGCGGGTCGCGGTCAGCGGCCGCATCCTTTTGCCGAGCCCGGCCGCCATCACCATCGCCGTCTCGGGCACCACACCGCCCGGATCGGGGCGCAACGCCAGCGTCCGCTTCGCGCTCATGCCACCTCCATCGGGTCGCCGCGCTTGGCCGCGGGCACGTTGGCGGCGAACCAGTCGGCGACCGGTGCCAGCGCCGGATCGGCGAGATCGCGCTCCAGATAGCGCCACACGCGCGGGCACATCGCGGCGTAGCGCGGCTTGCCGTCGCGCTTCCACAGCCGCGTGAAGATGCCGAGGATCTTGGCATTGCGCTGCGCGCCGAGCACCGCATAAGCGGCAGCGAAATCATCCCCCGCCCCGGTCGCCCGCGCATAGCGTTCGCGCATCGCCGCCTCGATTTCGGGCGCGACATCGCGCCGCGCGTCCTGGAGCAGCGATACGAGATCATACGCGGGGTGCCCCGCAAGTGCATCCTGAAAGTCGAGCAACCCCAACCCCTTGCCGTCATCGATCAACATCAGATTCTCGGCATGGTAATCGCGCAGCACAGTGACGGTCTCGCGACGGTCGAGCGCAACGCCGAGCACCGCGTCCCACGCCGCGCGATAGCCTTCGCCATCGACGGTCAGCCCGACCGCGGGGCAATACCAGTCGACGAAGAGCCCGGCTTCACGCTGCAATTCGGCGCGGTCATACGGCCTGAGCGGCCCCGCCGGGTGCTTGTGGAGCGCCACCAGCACGTCGATCGCCGCGCCGTAGAGACTATCGGCCGCCTCCGGCCGTGCGTCGACCGTCTCGCGCATCCGCACGTCGCCGAAATCCTCCAGCAGCACCAGCCCCGCCGCGGCATCGTCCGCGAGGATTTTGGGCGCGGCAAAGCCTCGCTCGCCGAGCCAGCGCGCGATCGCGAGGAACGGCCGGGGGTCTTCGTGCGGCGGCGGCGCATCCATCAGCACCGCGCGGCCCTTGCCGCCGGACACGCGGAAATAGCGGCGGAACGAAGCGTCGCCGGCCAGCGGTGCGATCGCGGCGTCCCCCCATCCGTGTGCTGCCAAGAAGGCGGCCGCGGTGGCCGGGGGAATCATGTCTGGAACCATCGGTCCTTCCAAGGCGCGGGCACGTTGGCTGTCAAGGATCGTGCGCCATCTGCGGTGACAGCGAGCGTCAATGCAAACGCATCGGGCCAACGCCCCGGCGCGCGCTCCGGCCATTCGATCACCAGCACCGCATCGCCGCGCGCCTCGTCGAGCCCCAGTTCGTCGATCTCGGCCACCGACTCGATCCGGTACAGATCGACATGGAGCACCGGCAGCGCCACCTCGGGCGGCTCATAAGGCTGGACGATCGCAAAACTCGGCGACGGCGCCTCGCCTTCGAGCCCCAGCGCCGCGAGCAGCCCGCGCGCAATACTCGTCTTGCCCGCGCCCAGCGGCCCCGAGAGCGTGACGACATCGCCCACCCGCACCAGCCCGGCGAGCCGCGCGCCCAGCGCCTCACTGGCCGCGACATCGGTGAGCAAGATCGTCATCGCGTCAGCTCGGCGACGATCAGCGTGCCCTCTCCCGGTTCGGAGATCAGCTTGACGGTGCCGCCATGCGCCTCGACGATCTGCCGCGCGAGCGGCAACCCCAGCCCGAGCCCGCGATCCGCGGGGGCGCGGCTATCGGCGGCGGGGCGATCGAAGGCATGGCCGATCGCCTCGCGGCTCATGCCGGGTCCGTTGTCCGAAACGACAATCCGCGCCGTCTGATCGTTGCCGTCGGTATGCAGCAGCACGCGCCCGCGCTCGGGCGTACCCGCGATCGCATGGCGCAGCATATGCTCGATCCCCTGCTGGAGCCGCCGTGCATCGCCCTCGATCTTGCCCGCCGACGGATCGATCTCGATCGCGAAGTCGATCGCGCGCTCGCGGGCGAACGGGACAAGCGCCTCCGCGGCGGTGCGTGCGACCTGGGCGAGATCGACGGTGCCGCGCGCCAGATCGGGCGCGGTCGCCGCTTGCTGGGTCAGGCCGAGCACGTCGTCGATCAGCACCCCCAGCTTGGCGGTCGAATCGAGGATCGCGGCGACGTAGGAATCGACTTCCTTGCTCAGCGGCCCCGCATAGCCGCCGTGGAGCATCTCGGCGAAACCGCTGATCGAGGTGAGCGGCGTGCGCAGTTCGTAGCTCATATTGGCGACGAACGCGGTCTTGACGCGGTCGGCAGCCTCCAGCGCCTCGGCGCGCTCGCGCAGCGCCTGCTCGATCCGCCGGCTGTCCGAAATGTCCAGCATCGTGAACAGCGCGTTGCCGTCGGGCAGCGGCACCGCGGCGAATTCGAAATGGCGGCCGTCGGCAAAGCCCACGCGCCCGCTGCGCTGCTGCCGCTCGACCGTCGCCGCGCGCACCAGTTCGCCGATCAGCGACGCGCGCGCCGGGTTGGAAAGGCTCGGCGCAGCCATCTCGGCGAGCGCATCGACGCGCGGATGCGCCGCCAGGAAATCGTGCTCGAACCCCCAGACTTCGCGAAAACGGTTGTTCCAGAGCTGGAGCCGGCCGTCGGCGGCGAACACGCCGAGCGCCTCGAACAGATTGTCGAAGGTCGCCGTGCGCACGCGCAACAGCGTGTCGCGCGCACTCGCAAGCTGCACCTCCTCGGTGCGATCCTCGAACACCAGCAGCAGCCCGCCGTCCGGCAGCGGCTGCGCGAGCATCCGCAAATGCGTGCCGCCGGGCAGGTGCCAATGCTCCTCGATCGTATCCTCGTCGGCGTTGAACCACGCGCGCCGCTCGGCCTTCCAGCGCGGGAAGTCGCGCACCTCGGGCACCCGGTTCGCCTCGCGCATCCGCTCCAGCACACGATCGAACTCGGGCTTGTCGGCAAGCCATTCGTTGCGCATCGCGAACAGGCGGCGGAACGGCAGGTTGCAAAAGGCAAGCGTGCGCTCGGGCGTGAACTGCGCGACACCCGCCGACAGCCGGTCGAGCATCGTGCGCTGCGCCTCGCCCAGCCGCCGCATCCGGGTACGCGTCTGGTCGAGTTCGTCGATATCGACCGCGAAGCCGGCGACGCCGCCGATCGGCAGCGGGATATCGTGGATGCGCAGCATCCGCCGCGCGCCGTCGATCGTCGCGGGCATCGCCTGTTCGTGCGGTTCGCCGGTGTCGCGCGCCTTGGCCGCGCCCGCCAGCGGCCCGCCCAGCCCGGCGCCCTCGACCAGTTCGATCCCGCGCGCGACGACATCCTCGGCATCGTTTCCTTCGACCGCGCGAACATAGGCCGAATTGACCATCGCCAGCCGCAGGTCCGGGCCGCGATACCACATCGGCAGCGGCGCGGCCTCGATCAGCCCGGTCAACGCCTCGAACGCCTCGCGCAACCGTGCCGCCTCGGCCTCCGCCTGCTCGGCCTCGGCGCGCATTTCGGTGGCGTCGAAAAACCACAACAGCGCCGATCCCGATCCATCGACGCCCGCCGGCGCGCGCATGCCGCGGATCATCAGCGTCCGGTCCGACCCATGCGCGTGAACCGCCTGGTCGAATCCGCGCCCCGATTTCTGCGCCGCCGAGGTTTCGTGGATCAGCGTCGCGAGGTCGTCGTCGCTCAGCCCGGTCTCGCTCGTGCCCAGTTCGGAAAGATAGCGCGGCCTATCCGTCAGCCCGAGCCACCCGGTCAGCCGCTCGGGCGGGGCGATCCGGCCGTCGGCGCCCACCACGACGGCAAGCGCAGGTGCGGCGGCGAGCATCGCTTCGAGCCGCGCGTGATCGGCGGTCAACTGCCGCGCTGCCCGCGCCGCCCGCAGCCCGGCGAACAGCATCGCGATCGCGGCGGCGAGGATGCCGAACAATGCGGCGCCCGCAAGGACGACCTGCCAATCGATCTCCGTCATCGCGCCACGCCGCGGCCGCCGTTGATGTCCATGATCATGCCTTAAGCGAAGGCACATCATTCGCAAACAGCACAGCGCGAAGGAAGCCAGTCATCAAACCCCGGCTTCCCGTTCGCTTAGAACTTGACGCTGGCGCCCACCTTGAAGCTGCGGCCGAAAAACGCGTCGAAATACGTCACCGAGCCGCCCGCCGCCGGCACCGGGAACGGCGGCCCCTTGTCGAACACGTTGTTGACGATCAGGCGCCAGGTGAAATGATCGTTCACGTCAAAGCCGACCGTGGTGTTGAAGAAGCTCGTCGCGGGCACCTTCGGGAATTCATAGGTCGAATCGGGCGAATCGGGATCGATCTTGGTCTTGCCGTAATACAGCCACTGCCACGACCAGTTGAACGGGCCGTTGGTGTAGCCCAGGCTGAGCGTCCCCTTGTGCGGCGAATAACCGATCGAATTGCGCAGCGTCGTCCGGGCGCCCTCGCCGATGCGCACGACCAGCTTGTCGGTATATTGGTAATTGGCCGACAGGTTGATCGAGCTGTCGGCACCGAGGAACGGCGTGTCGTGCTGATAGCCGATCTGCGCGACGAGCCCGCGGAACTTGCGCGACGCGGCATTGGCGAAGCCGGTTTCGATGAAGGTGATCTGGCCGTTGGCATCGCGCGTGAAATTCGAGCACAGCGGCGAGGGATAGGACGCGTTGTCGTAACACCCCTGAAGCACCTGATCGGCGTCGAGCGATTCGATCGCGCCGTTCACCCGGATATCGACCCAATCGACAGTGGCGTTGAACCCCGGCAGGAAACGCGGCGCGAGGATGACACCGAAGGTCAGCGCCTTAGCTTTCTCGTTATGCAGATCGGGATTGCCCGAAAGCGTGCCGCGTGCCGTGGCATCAACGATATGCGATTCGAAATTACTCGGCAGCCCCGCCGCCGCGCAATTCGCCTGCCGCGTCGCAGGGTCCGGCCCGCCGTTGAGGAAGCGCGCATCGCACGGATCGTCCGCGGTGGTGAAAATCTGGCTCGACGGATTGAACAATTCGGTGACCGCGGGCGCGCGCACCGAGCGGGTGTAATTGACCCGCGCCGCCAGGCCGGGGACGAATTCCCAGCGCGCATCGCCGGTATAGGTCCAGTCCGATCCCGCCAGCGAATTATCGATATAGCGCGCCGCGCCGTGCAGCTCGAACGCATGGACGAACGGGATATCCTGCGACGGGCCGATGATCGGCAGGCGCAGTTCGCCGAAGAACTCGTCGGTGTTGAACCCGCCCGACACCGGGTCGATCGGCACCGACCGCCCGAACTGGGCGCGCTCGCCGGTGGGGTCGTTCGGATCGGGTATCCCGTAATAGAAGGTGCCCGGATCGAACCGCGCCTTCTCGTCGCGATGCTCGTAGCCGAGCGCATAGCCGACGCCGCCGCCCCACATATCGAACAATTCGCCCGACACCGATGCGGTGACCACCCATTGCTCGTTGACCGCGCGCGGATTGGCGATCGTCGTCACATAATCGCGCGCCGCCTGCGAGATCTGCTGGCCGAACGGGTTGATCGGTGCGCAAGTGCTGCTGAGCGTTTCAATGGGCGCATTCTGGTAACCCGGCGCGCAGACGATATTGCCGCTCGGATCGAGCACGGCGTTGAGCGCATTCTCGAAATTCTGCTGGACGAGCACGCGCTCGCGGCCCTGCGTCGTCGAGCGGCCGTAATTGCCGACCACCTCGAAATTCATCTCCTTGCCGAGTGCATGGAAGGTCCCGTCGAGCCCGCCGACGAAGCGATAGAGTTCGACCGTCGAGGCGCCGGCGCCCGAGGTGAGATCGGTGTTGGCGCGTCCCAACAGGAAGGTGTCCTGCGAATCCGAGTCAGGATTGCTCGCCAGCGCCGCGATAATCGCGTCGCGCGCCGCGGGCTTCAGGAACGGATTGTCGATACTGAGGATGAGATTGCCGTCGGGATCGCCGGCATTGCCGAACAGGGCGGTGTTGTAGACCGGCTGGTCGCGAAGCTGCTCGCCCCGGCTGTTGGCGTACCACCCTTCCGCGAACAGCCGCAGATTGGAGGTGAGCTGGAAATCGGCGAGCGCGGTGGCGAGGTAGCGCCGCACCGGCGTCAACAGGTTGCCCGGCAGCACGAAACCGTTGCCGCCGTTGAAGTTGAGCAGGTTGCCGGTCTGCTGACCGAAATTGATCGGAACGAGGTTGCCGTTGACGTCGAACGCCAATGGATTGCCCTGGGCGTCGGTAACGCTGGGCTGGAACCCGAAATCGCTGGCCTGGGCCGGTGACAGCGGAATAAAATCGGTAACCAGCGGCACGCCAAACGGGCTCAGCGACGGCAACCGCCGATCGCCGATATAGACGTTGTCGAACGGCGAATCGTCGAGCGGGGTAGTGAAGAAGCTGTTGAGTCGCTTGCCGGGCCGCGCGAAATTGGTCAGCCCCGCTTCCTGGTTATATTCGCCTGCCACGGTGATATTGCCGCGCCCGCCCGCGAAATTGTAACCGGCAAGGCCGCGGACGCGAAAATCGCGCCCGTCGCCGGCCTCGCTGATTCCATATTGGGCGTCGAGCGTGATGCCCTGATAATCGTGCTTGGTGATGACGTTGATCGTGCCCGCGATCGCATCGGAGCCATAGATCGGCGCGCCGCCGACCGCGATCGTCTCGACGCGATCGACGATGATTGTCGGGATGACGTTGAAATCGACCTGCGATCCGGACCCCGTCGGGCCGAAGATCGAACTGGTGTTCGAACTGACGAAGCGCCGTCCGTTGACGACGGTCAGCGTCCGCTGGTCGCCCAGCCCGAAGAAATTGACGAAATTCTGTCCCGAGCCGAACGCACCGGCCTGCCCGCCGACGCGGCTGCTGCCCGGCACGCCGAACGACGGCAGGTCGTTGAGCGCATCGCCGACATTGGTGTAGCCGCGCTGCTCGATCGTGTTCGAATCGAGCACCAGCGTCGGCTGGCCGGTGTCGATATTGCGCCGCGGAATACGCGAGCCGGTGACGACGATGTCGCCGCCGGTGCTGTCGTCGGCGGTCGCGTCGCCGTCCAGCGACGCAGCCTCGTCGGTCTGGGCGGGATCTGCCACGCAGGTCGTACCGTCCGCGCTCGCGACGGTGCCGTCAGGGCACGCCGCGACGACAGGTTGATCGGAGGTCGCCTGTGCGGCCGCGGGCGTGGCAATCGCCACGGCCAGGGCGGATAGCGAACAAGCACAAAACCGCGAAGCTAACGGAAAACAAGGGGTAGTCATCGGGCGTCTCCTCGCGATGCGAGTTACCCCCAGGCGGCTTGCATTAGGCGCCCACACCCGAGTCGTTGCAAGGGCATGTTCTTGATTTCATTGCGCTGTTGCGCCGCAGCAACAGCGTCCGGGCGACCCGAGGAATCGAGCCGCCCGGAACGGATCAGTAACGATAGTGATCGGGCTTGAACGGCCCTTCGACCGGCACGCCGATATAATCGGCCTGCTTCTGGCTGAGCTTGGACAGATGCACGCCGAGCTTTTCGAGGTGAAGTGCTGCGACCTTTTCATCAAGGTGCTTGGGCAGCACGTAGACGTCGTTCTTGTACGCGCCCGGCTTGGTGAACAACTCGATCTGCGCCAGCGTCTGGTTGGTGAAGCTCGACGACATCACGAAGCTCGGATGCCCGGTCGCGCAGCCCAGATTGACCAGTCGGCCCTTGGCGAGGACGATGATCTGCTTGCCATCGTCGAACTCGACCAGATCGACCTGCGGCTTGATCTCGGTCCACTTGTAGTTGCTGAGCGCCGAAATCTGGATCTCGCTGTCGAAATGGCCGATGTTGCTGACGATCGCCATGTTCTTCATCGCCTTCATGTGATCGGCGGTGATGACGTCGGCATTACCGGTCGCCGTCACGAAGATGTCGGCGCGCTTGACCGCCTCATCCATCGTCACGACCTCGAAGCCCTCCATCGCCGCCTGCAACGCGCAGATCGGATCGATTTCGGTCACCAGCACGCGCGCGCCGCCGTTGCGAAGCGACTGTGCCGAGCCCTTGCCGACATCGCCGAAGCCCGCGACCACCGCGACCTTGCCCGCGAGCATCACGTCGGTGGCGCGGCGGATCGCATCGACCAGCGATTCCTTGCAGCCGTAGAGATTGTCGAACTTCGACTTGGTGACGCTGTCGTTGACGTTGATCGCCGGGAACGGCAGCTTGCCTGCCTTGGCGAGATGATACAGCCGGTGGACGCCGGTGGTGGTTTCCTCCGACACGCCCTTGATGTTCTTCACCGTCTCGGTGAGGTAGCCGGGCTTCGCCTTGACGAACGCCTTCAGCGCCCGCTGCATTTCGACTTCCTCGTCATTCTCGGGTTCGGGCATCGTCTCGCCCGCCTCGATGCGCGCGCCCCACAGCGCGAACATCGTGGCGTCGCCGCCGTCGTCGAGGATCATGTTGCAGGTCTCGCCGTCGCCGTTCGACTCCCAGTCAAAGATGCGGCCGACGTAATCCCAGTAATCGGCGATGCTCTCGCCCTTGATCGCAAATACGGGCACGCCCGACGCGGCGATCGCGGCGGCGGCGTGGTCCTGCGTCGAAAAGATGTTGCACGTCGCCCAGCGCACCTTGGCGCCCAGCGCGGTCAACGTCTCGATCAGCACGGCGGTCTGGATCGTCATGTGCAGCGAGCCGACGATGCGCGCACCCTTCAACGGCTGCGACGCGCCGAATTCCTCGCGCAGCGCCATCAGGCCGGGCATTTCGGTTTCGGCGATGTCGATCTCGCGGCGGCCGTAATCGGCCAGCGAGATGTCACTGATCACATAGTCTTCGCGCTCGATAACGGGGGCGGTGGCCACGCAGTGTCTCCTGGATCGTTCGATAGGATTCGAGTTGGGTCGACTGGCGCCCACGCGCCCGCCGGATGCGCGGCACATAGCGATTGCATCCCGCCGGATCAAACATAAAGATATCTTTATATCTCGTCGCAGGATCGGCTCGTGGAAATTTTTTGCGTGCCCTGCCCTGCCATGTCACATTCGGCGGCGCCCGATCGTCATACCTGTGACCCCCACCGACAGGAGATGTACGATGACCACCCGTTCCAACCCCTACAAGGCCGCACCGGAGCTGATGAAGGCCTGGTTCGCGCTCTCGCAGCAGGTCGAAAAGGCCGGGATCGAGCCCGATCTGCTCGAATTGGTCAAAATCCGCTCGTCGCAGATCAACGGCTGCGCCAATTGCCTCAACATGCACCATGCGCACGCGCGCAAGCTGGGCGAGCAGCAGAAGCGGCTCGACGTGCTGTCGGCGTGGCGTGAGGCGCCGTGGTTCTCGGACCGCGAGCGTGCCGCGCTCGCCTGGACCGAATATCTGACCGAGGTTGCCGACAAGCGCGCGCCCGATGACGTCTATCAGGCCGTCGCCGCGCAGTTCAGCGCCGCCGAGCAGGCACAGCTCACGATGATGATCAACGTCATCAACGGCTGGAACCGGCTCGCGATCGGCTTCGACCTGTTCGATGAGAGCCTCGCTGCATGAGCGATACGGCCTCCGACCCGGCGCTAAGCTTCGCGCCCCTGCGCCCGATGCTGATGCGCGTCGCCTATCGGATGCTCGGTTCGATCGCCGATGCAGAGGATGTGATGCAGGATGCGTATCTGCGCTGGGCGGAGACCGATCGTGGCGCGGTGCGGGTACCCGAGGCGTTCCTGCGCCGCGTCGTCACCCGGCTGTGCCTCGATCACCTCAAGGCCGCCCGCGTGCGCCGCGAGGCCTATGACGGCCCGTGGCTGCCCGAACCGGTGGTCGAGGCCGAGGACGAACAGGACGACGTCACACTGCCGCTGATGCTCGCGCTGGAGCGCCTGTCACCGCTCGAACGTGCCGCCTTCCTGCTCCACGACGTATTCGGTCAGTCGTTCGACGAGATCGCCGCCGTGATCGGACGCGACCCCGCCGCCTGCCGGCAGCTCGCCGCGCGGGCGCGCGCCCACGTCCGCGCTGAGCGCCCACGCTACCCGGTCGAGCGCGCGCACGGGCAGGAGATCGCGGCGGCCTTCCTCACCGCGTCGCGCGCCGGCGATACCGACGCGCTGCGCGAACTGCTCGCTGCCGACGTCACCTTCTATTCCGACGGCGGCGGCAAACGCCCCGCGGTCGCGCGCGTCATGCGCGGGCTGTCGGAAGTAGTGCGCTCGCTCGCCGCGATCGCGCGGCTGCTCGCCGGAAAGCCGGCGCAGATCGTCCGTACCGGCCTCGTCAACGGCCTGCCGGGCTTCGTTACGCGCGAGCACGACGGCCTGCTCCAGACGACCGCGCTCCTGATCGAGGACGGCCGCATCGCCGCGATCTACGTCATGCGCAACCCCGACAAGCTCGCGCACCTCGAACGCGAGATGCACTGAAACGCGCCGTCACCCCGGACTTGTTCCGGGTCCAAAGTTCAACAAGCGATGACGCTCATGGAGGGTTGGACCCCGGAACAAGTCCGGGGTGACGAAGACGTGACGAAGGCCGGATTTGAAACCACCGTGTCCCCGCAACGGCGCAAAGCTCTACGCCCGCCCCGCCTGGCTGGTGAGCAACCGCGGGTCGATCCCCGCCGTCTCGAAACCGCGCGTCCAGCGCGCGCGTGCCTCGGTCGCGTAGATCAGATCGACGTCACCGGCGGTCGAGAACCAGCCGTGACGCGTCATCTCCTCCTCGAGCTGCCCCTCACCCCACCCGGCATAACCGAGCGCGACGATCCAATGCCGCGGCCCGGCGGCACCGGCGATCGCACGCAGGACATCGGTGGTGCCCGACAGCGCCCAGCGCCCCGCAACGTCGATCGTGTCCTTGCCGCCCCAATCCTTCGAATGGACGACGAAGCCACGGCGCGGCTCCACCGGGCCGCCGAAATGAATCGGGACGTCGGGCGCCTCGCCCGGCGCGATGTCGAGCTGTCCGAGCAGGTCGTGCAACCCCAGCCCCTCGATCCGCGCGCCGAGCCCGATCCCGATCGCGCCTTCGGAATCGTGCGCGCACACCGCGATCACCGCGCGTTCGAATCGCGGATCGCCGATGCCGGGCATCGCGAGCAGGAACTGGCCGGTAAGATAGGTGCTCGATTCCATGAGGGCGACCATAACGGGTGGCGTCGCGCGCGGCCACGCTTGAAAATCGGCCCGGCCTTCCCAAGCTACCGTGTACCGCATCTCTCATGCGGCCGACCATCAGGAGGAAATACCCGACATGACCATCAGCGTTGGCGATCGCCTGCCGAACACCACTTTCGTCAAGGCCACCGAGGCCGGCCCCGAACAGGTCAGCTCGGAGGATTTCTTCAAGGGCCGCAAGGTCGCGCTGTTTTCGGTGCCCGGCGCCTTCACGCCGACCTGCTCGGCCAAGCACCTGCCCGGCTATCTCGACAAAGCCGAGGCGCTACGCGCCAAGGGCATCGACGAGATCGCGTGCACCGCGGTCAACGACGCCTTCGTCATGGGTGCATGGAGCAAAGCCAATCAGGCTGAGGGCAAGGTGACGATGCTCGCCGACGGCAACGGCCAGTTCGCGCAGGCGGTCGGGCTGGAAATGGACGGATCGGGGTTCGGCCTCGGCACGCGCGGTCAGCGCTACTCGATGCTCGTCAACGACGGCGTTGTCGAACAGCTCAACGTCGAGGCGCCGGGCGAATTCAAGGTGAGTTCCGCCGAGCACCTGCTCGACAACGCATGAGCGCCTGAATCAGGCCCTGAATCGCGGAAATCCTGCGTTCGTCGCGGGGACACAACGCCCCGGCGTTCGCCGCCTCGATTCGAGGTTGCGGGCGTCGCGGCGATTGGTCATCCCCACGCGAAGCCGCGATCGAAAGGAAACGGGCTCCCCCCGAACGGTCGCCGATCGCAGGCTCAGGACAGGACGACCAACCCGATTTCCGATCTTGTGGCTGCCGTGAGTCCCCCAGACGCGGCGGCCACACTTGTCTTATCGGTGCGGACGATTTAGCCGCAGAAGATGACACGCGCATCTCACATCGTCACCGAACTCGATCGCCTCTATCGCGCGTCGGTCGAGCGGCTCCAGGCCGCGCTCAACGCCTATCTGATCGACGGCACTACGCCCGATCCCGCGTCGCGCGCCGACGGCAGCTTCGCCTATCCCGAAATCCACCTGCGCTATCACGGCGGCGCCGATGATCGACCGACACCGCTGCGGTCGTTCGGGCGGCTCGTCGCGCCCGGCGAATATCGTACCAGCGTCACCCGGCCCGCGATGTTCGCCGATTATCTCACCGAGCAGTTGACGCTGCTGATGGAGGATTACGAGATCGAGGTCGAAGCGGTGGCGGGGCGGCAGGAAATCCCCTTCCCCTACGTGATCGATCCGGGCCACGAGATGAGCCTCGACGAAGTGTCGGCCGTCGAACTGGCGCGACATTTCCCCGCAACCGAACTGGCGCATATCGGCGACGAGGTATCCGACGGCCTGTGGACGCAAGGGGACGCCGCGCAGCCGCTCGCGCTGTTCGACGCGCTGCGCACCGATTTCTCGCTCGCGCGGCTCCGGCATTACACCGGCACCCCGCCAGAGCATGTCCAGCGCTTCGTCCTGTTCACCAACTATCACCGCTATGTTGATGAATTCGTGCGCTGGGCGTGTGCGCAGCTCGGCACGGACGATCGCTACACCGCGCTCTCGGGCGCGGGCGGATTGATGATCAAGGCGGGCGATGACCCCGAGCGCGTCGTCGCCGACAGCGCGTGGCGGCGGCACCAGATGCCCGCCTATCATCTCGTCGCGCCCGATCGCTCGGGGATCAGCCTCGTCAACATCGGTGTCGGCCCGTCGAACGCCAAGACGATCACCGATCACCTCGCGGTGGTGCGCCCCGATGCCTGGCTGATGATCGGCCATTGCGGTGGGCTGCGCCCCAGCCAGCGGATCGGCGATTACGTCCTCGCGCACGCCTATCTGCGCGACGATCATGTCCTCGACGACGTGCTGCCGCCCGAAATCCCGGTCCCCGCGATCGCCGAGGTCCAGCAGGCGCTCGCGCGTGCCGCCGAAACCGTCTCGGGCCAGTCGGCCGAACAGCTCAAGCGCCGCCTGCGCACTGGCACGATCGTCACCACCGACGATCGCAACTGGGAATTGCGCTATTCGCGCTCGGCGCTGCGCTTCTCGCTCAGCCGCGCGGTCGGCATCGATATGGAATCGGCCACCATCGCCGCGCAGGGCTATCGCTTCCGCGTGCCCTACGGCACCCTGCTGTGCGTCTCGGACAAGCCGCTCCACGGCGAATTGAAGCTGCCCGGCCAGGCCAACCGCTTCTACGAACGCGCGATCAGCGAACATATGCGGATCGGCATCGAGACGTGCGAGGAATTGCGCCGCGAAGGCGCCAAGCTCCACAGCCGCAAGCTGCGCGCGTTCAACGAACCGCCGTTCCGCTGAGGCTTTTCACTGATGCGGAGCAACGCCCGCGCGGTTGATGCGTTGCGCGCATGACAGGAGGATATGATGGCCGATACACCCACCCCACCGCCACCGCCACCGCCCGAAACGCCGAAGCCGCGATCGCGCCGCGCGCCGCCACGCCACGCCGATGCCGCCAAGCCGGCGCGGTCGCGCACGGGCGCGGCCTCCAAGCGCACGGCCCCAGCGGCCAAGCGCTCGCCTGCCAAGCGCAAGGCGCCCGCGAAACCGAAGACGGCCGCCAGCCCGGCGCCCGCCACGAAAGCCGCCCCACCCTCGCCGCCCGCATCGGCTGCGACAACGGCGGGGCTATCGCTCGGCTGGAAATCGATGCTCGCCGCCGCGGTCGGGGTGGTCGGCGCGATCGGCGGTCTGCTCGCGCTGCGCGGCAGCACCCCGCGTGACGACAAGGCGGGTGCTATCGACAAGGCAACAACTCCAGACAAGAAATAAGCCCGTCACCCCGGACTGGTTCCGGGGTCCAACGCGCCACGACCGCACCGGCATGATTGTGGCCCGTTGGATGCCGGAATAAATCCGGCATGACGAACCTTATCCCCCAACCAGTGCCGCCAGCGCCTCGCTCGTCAACGGCTCCGCGCACAGGAACCCCTGGTAGATCTGGCACCCCTCCTTCGCGAGCAGATCGAGCTGCTCGGCGGTCTCGACGCCCTCGGCGACCACCGTCAGCCCCAGCGAGCGCGCCATGTCGATCACCCCGCGCACGACGACGCGGTCGCGCGCGCTGCCGGTGATGTCCTGCGACAGCCGCTTGTCGATCTTGAGCGTATCGAGCGGCAGCGCCTTCAGATACGCCAGGCTCGAATAGCCCGTCCCGAAATCGTCGATTGCGATCCGCAAGCCCGCGCTGCGCAACGCCGCAAGCAGCGCCGCCGCCGCGCCGAGATCGTCGATCAACCCCGATTCGGTGATCTCCGCCGTCAGCCGCTGGCGCGGGAAACCGCTGGTATCGACGCGGTCGAGAAACAGGTCGGCGAAACCCGGCCGCGCGATGTCGGCCGCGGTCAGGTTCACCGCGACGCGCAAGTGCGCGAGCGCCCCCGGCCACGCCGCTGCCCGCGTCAGCGCGAGCCGCTGGACATGATCCGACAGCGCGATCGCCAGATCGGCGCGCTCGGCGGCGGCGAACAGCACCTCGGCGCCCAGTTCGCCGAAGCGCGGATGCCGCCAGCGCGCCAACGCCTCGGCCCCGACGATCCGGCCGCTCGCGATCGCCACCTGCGGTTGGAACAGCACGTCGATCTCACCGCGATCGAGCGCGTGCCGCAAATCGAGCGCGAGCGCCTCGATCGGCGCGGCGGGTTCGCCGTCGGCGCACGCATCGCGGATCGTCGCCCCGTCCGATGCCTTGGCCTCGGCCAGTGCCTCGCTCGCGTGGCGCAGCAGCGCCGCCGCGTCGTCACCGTCGCGCCGACACGCAACCCCGATCCGACATCCCACCGTGGTCGTCAGCGCGCCGATCGGAAACGCGCGCCCGATCTGATCGGCAAGCTGCGCGGCGAGCAGCATCAATTGCGCGTGCGGCGCCTCAGACGCGACGAGGAACTCCGCCCCGCCGACGCGCGCGACGATCGCGCGCCGCCCCATCACCTCGCGCGTCACGTGCTCGATCCGCGCCACCGCCGCCGCCAGCAGCGCATCGCCCGCGGCGCGCCCGTGCGCGGCGTTGACCAGATCGAACCGCGTCAGCGCGATCAGCGCCACCCCGATCGGCGCGCCCTCCCCCAGCCGTCGGTCGAGCCAGCGCCGCGCGCCCGCGGCGTCGCGCGTCGTCGTCGCGGTCCCGACCGCGACCGGCTCGACCACCGCTTCGATCGTTCCGTCGGCGCCCGACCGCAAGTGCGTGACCACGCGGCCGATCCCGGCCAGATCATGCACGATCGCGGTCGCGTCGCCGGGTTGAGCCAGAAGCTGCCGGAGCTTCGCGATCGCCGCCGTCCGCTCGCCGGGCGCCAGCATCGCCAGCGCCGTCCGCCACGCCAGCGCGCCGCCATTCCCGATCAGCGACGCCAGCGCCGCGGTCGGCTCGATCCGCTTGCTGCCCGGCTGCGCGTGCCAGCCGAGCGGCGCCGCGCGCACCACGTCCGCGCGGTTTCCTGCCACCCGTTCAGCATGGCGCTCGGCGCAGCGCAGCGCCTGTAGCAGTTCGCCCTCGCCGTGCGGACTCGTCAGAAAATGGGTCGCGCCCGCCTCGATGAAATCGCCGAGCGCCGCGACATCGGTATGCGAGACGAGCACCAGCATCGCATTGCCCGTCGCCGCAATCATGTCACCCAGCGCCCGTGCCGCCGCCAGCCCGTCGCTCAGCGCGCCGCGCGCGTCGACCAATGCGATCTGCGCGCCACTGGCGAGGAAGCGCCGCTCGGCATCGTCGGCGCGCCGTGCGGCGACGACGCGCCATCCCGCCCCCGATACCGAAGCGGCAAGTTCGTCGCGTTGGCGGAACGACAGCACGAACAGCGGCACCGCCCGTTCCGGCTGCGCGGCATCGGCCTCGCTCAACACCCCGTCTCCCCCCTTGCGCATACGGCCCCTTGGTAACGCCGTACCGGGCCAGCGCAATGCGCAAACGGGGTTGTTCGGGCGCGAGCTAGGCCCTAGCTCTCGTTTCATGGCCAGCGCCCCCGCCCTGATCGATCGCCACGGCCGCAGGATCAGCTATCTGCGCCTCTCGGTGACCGACAGGTGCGATCTCAGGTGTCGCTATTGCATGGCCGAGCGCATGACCTTCCTGCCCAGGGACCGCCTGCTCAGCCTCGAGGAGATCGCGATCATCGCCGAGCGCTTCATCGCGCGCGGCATCACCAAGGTCCGGCTCACCGGCGGCGAGCCGCTGGTACGCCGCGACGTCACCGAGCTGGCGCACCGGCTCGGCCGCCATCTCGGCTGTGGGCTCGACGAACTTACGATGACGACCAACGCCACCCGCCTCGCCGATCACGCCGATGCGCTGGTCGCCGCGGGCATGCGCCGGATCAACGTCAGCCTCGACAGCCGCGACCCGCAAACCTTCCGCCACATCACCCGTCACGGCGATGTCGAGCGGGTGCTGGCGGGGATCGCCGCCGCACGCGCCGCCGGCCTCGCGATCAAGATCAACATGGTCGCGCTGAAGGGGCTCAACGAGCACGAAATCGCGCCGATGCTCGACTATTGCGGGCGTGAAGGCTTCGATCTCACGCTGATCGAGACGATGCCGATGGGCGCGATCGACGAGGATCGTACCGATCGCTTCCTGCCGTTGACCCGGGTGTTCGACGATCTGTCGCGCCGCTTCGCGCTCACCCGCGACGCCCGCGGCACCGGCGGCCCGGCGCGCTATTGGCGCGTCGCTCCCTGGGGCATCCGGCTCGGGCTGATCTCGCCGCTCACCGCCAATTTCTGTGACGGTTGCAACCGCGTCCGCCTGACGACCGAGGGCATGCTCTACCTCTGCCTCGGCCACGACGAATCGGTCGATCTCAAGGCGGCGCTGCGCGGTGGCGGCGTCGGCGCGCTCGATGCCGCGCTCGATGCGGCGATGACGATCAAGCCGCGCGCCCATGATTTCCGCATCGCCGCCGGGGCCGCGCCCGCGGTCGCGCGCCACATGAGCGTCACCGGCGGATGACGGCACGGTCCCGCCGCGCGCTGCTCGCATCGCAGACCGCGCCCGCGCAGGACGCGGCGGCGGCACTGCGCGACCGCTACGAATGGGTGTCGATCGAGGAAGCGGACCTTGTCGTCGCGCTGGGTGGCGACGGCTTCATGCTCCAGACGCTCCACGCGATGCTCGATCGGCGCCAGCCGCAGCTCCCCGTCTTCGGGCTCAACCTCGGCACCGTCGGTTTCCTGATGAACGAATGGCGCGCCGACGGGCTCGAGGCGCGGCTCGCCCACGCCAAGGCGGTCAACGTCACGCCGCTGTGTATGGAAGCGACCACCGTCGACGGCGAGCAGCATCGCATCCCCGCGATCAACGAGGTCTCGCTGCTGCGCGAAACACGCCAGACCGCCAAGCTCGAAGTGACGCTCAACGGCCGCATCGTCCTGCCCGAACTCGCGTGTGACGGCGTGCTGTGCGCGACCCCCGCGGGCTCGACCGCGTACAACCTCTCGGCGCAAGGCCCGATCCTGCCGCTCGGCTCGTCGATGCTTGCCCTGACCCCGATCAGCCCGTTCCGCCCCCGGCGCTGGCGCGGCGCGATCGTGCCCGACAAGGCCCGGATCGGCATCCGCGTGCTCAACCCCGAAAAGCGCCCCGTCAGCGCGGTGGCGGACCAGCGCGAGGTCCGCGAGGTGGCGCAGGTGGATATCGCGATCGATCGCGCGCGCGACCTCACCTTGCTGTTCGATCCCGAGCACGCACTCGACGACCGGATCACGATGGAGCAATTCCTCTCCTGAGCGCATTTCCCGGGCTTGCCTACCGGCGAATCCCGCTGCTATAGGCGCGCCTCTCGCGAGGCCCCACCCGGGCAACCGCGCACGGCATTCCCCGGTAGCTCAGTGGTAGAGCAATCGGCTGTTAACCGATCGGTCGCTGGTTCGAATCCGGCCCGGGGAGCCACCGTCTTTCGCCACCGTTTGTGCCCTAGGCTAGGCTAGAACCGCCGAGGCACGACAGGCTCGATCTAGAAAATTCAACAGCGATCCACCTCGGCGCCATCATCGAGCAGGAAGTGCCCGTTCAGGAATATTGGGATTTAATATAGACCGCTCCAGGCTGATCCAATCTAGGGCGGCTAGATGCTGTACATGGGCCGATGACCGGTCCGATGTACGGAGATGATCTCATGCGACCGATTGCCATTCTTGCCATCCTTCCCGTCGCCGCGCTGGGCGCGAGCCTCGCGATCGCCGCATCGCCGGGCAAGCTGACCAAGGCGCAGGCGCAGGCGATCGCGCTCAGGGTCGCGCCGGGCAAGGTTGCCAAGGCGGAATATGAGAAGGAAGACGGCGCCTGGCGCTATTCGTTCGATATTCGCCAGGGCAAGCGTATCCACGAAATCGGCGTCGATCCCAACACCGGCAAGATCATCGAGAATTCGTTCGAATCCGCGGGCGATAAGGACTGATATCAATCGATGCGCGTGTTGCTCGCCGAGGACGATGCCGAAACTGCCGGTTTCGTCGCGCACGGGCTCCGCGAGCTCGGCCATATCGTGACGCCCGCCGCGGCCGGCGAGGATGCCCTGCACCTGGGGATCGTCGAGACGTTCGACGTCATCGTTCTCGATCGCATGATGCCCGGGATTGACGGGATCGAAGTGCTCAGGCGCTGGCGCGCCGCCGGAGTGACGACGCCGGTGCTGATGCTCACCGCCTTGGGCGGCATCGCCGATCGCGTGTCGGGGCTCGACGCCGGCGCCGACGATTATCTGGTCAAGCCATTCGCCTTTGCCGAGCTCGCCGCGCGGCTGGCGGCGCTGCGGCGACGCCCGCCGATCAGCGAGGTCGCGACGCGGCTAGAGGTCGGCGACATCGCCCTCGACATGCTCAAGCGGCAGGTTCGGCGCGCGGGCCGGGAAATCCACCTCCAGCCGCGCGAACTGGCGCTGCTCGAACTGTTGATGCGCCACGCCGGCAAGGTCGTCACGCGGACGATGTTCCTCGAACAGGTGTGGGGGTTCCATTTCGACCCGCAGACCAACATCGTCGAGACCCATCTCAGCCGGCTGCGCAGCAAGCTGAAGGGCGACGACGGCGCGCCCGATCCGATCGAGACGCTGCGCGGCATCGGCTATCGGATGCGGGCATGATCCGGCCCTTCGGCAGCGCCGCCTATCGCATCGCGTTCACCTATTCGGCGGCCTTTGCGCTGGCGATCGTGTTGCTCGGCGCGATCGTCTATGTCGCCGCCGACGCCGATTTCCGGCACCAGCAGGACGTCGGGCTCGCCGTCGAGACGCGCGACCTTGCCGCCAGCTATCGCGAGGAGGGTCTTGCCGATCTCGCCGAAGCGATCGGCACTCGCGAACAGCCCAGCGCCACCAACGGCTATGGCTATGCCCTGTTCGATCGCAGCGGCCGGCGAGTCGCCGGCGCGCTGCGAACGCGGCGGCCGGCCCCCGGATTCGGCACGATCCCCTTCATCGACCCCCGCGAAGGACCGGACATCGCCCGGGCGCTGACGACCGATTTGCCCGGCGGCTATCGCCTCGTCGTCGCGCAGGATACCGAGAATGTCGAACGGTTCGACCGCACGATCCTCAGCCTGTTCGGCGTGGCGTTCGGGCTGGTCGTGCTGCTCGGCATCGGCGCGGCGTTGTTGCTCGGCGGCTATCTGCGGCGCCGGCTGGAAAGGCTGAGCGCGCCGGCCCGCGCGATCGTCACTGGGGATCTCGATCGACGCATGCCGGTCAGCGCGGGGCATGACGAATTCGATCAACTCGCGTTGGCGCTCAACGCGATGCTCGATCGCATCGCCCAATTGCTCGACAATCTCCGTCAGGTGTCGAGCGACGTGGCGCACGACCTGCGCACCCCACTGGCGCGGTTGCGGGGGCAGCTCGAAGCGGCGATCGACGGGCCGCGCGAGATCGCTGCTTACCGCACCGGTCTCAAGCGCGCGCTCGTGCAGAGCGACGCTCTGCTCGGGCTGTTCGCCGCGATCCTGCGCATTTCCGAGATCGAGGGCGGCGCGGTCAAGCGCACCTTCGCGCGCATCGACCTGACCGATCTCGTCACCGATCTGTGCGACAGTTTCGCGCCGGCGATCGCCGACAACGGCCGAACGCTCGCCTGCGACACGGCGCCCGGCCTGGCGCTGAGCGGCGATCGCGAGTTGCTCGCGCAGGCGCTGATCAATCTGCTCGACAACGCCCAGCATCACACGCCGCCGGGCACCCACATCACCGTCGCAGCCGCCGGCGACGCCGTGACCGTCCGCCTGACGGTCGCCGACGACGGCCCCGGCGTCGCGCCCGAGGATCGCGAGCGCATCACTCGCCGCTTCGCCCGGCTCGACAGCAGCCGCGGCACGCCGGGTCACGGGCTCGGCCTCAATCTCGTTGTCGCGGTGGCGCAGGTTCACGGCGGCGCGGTGACGATCGACGACAACCGGCCGGGGTTGCGCGTGACAATGACCTTGCCGAGGCTGGCCGAATGACGAGGATGCAGCCCATTCTGCTCGCCTTGCCGTTGGCCGCGTGCGCGAGCTATTCCCCGAATCCGCTCAGCGACACGCCGGCGATGCTCGACGCGCCGACCTCGGCGACGCTGACGCAGGCGACGGCAGGAATCGCTCGGCCGTATCTCACGCCGGCGACGATCGACCTTGCCGCGCCGCTCGACCCCAATGCCGTGGCGACGATCGCGGTGATTACCAATCCCGACTTGAAGGCGCTGCGCGCCAAGGCCGGCGTAAGCGACGCGCAGGCATTCGCCGCGCGGCTGATGCCCGATCCGACCTTCAGCATCGGCGCGCATCCCGTCTTGTCCGGCCCCGATCCGCTGACCGAGCTGGTCGGGGCGCTGGGGCTCGACCTCAATGCGCTGCGCACGCGCGGCGTGCAGCGCCGGCAAGCGCGCGCGCAGGCCGAGCAGGCGCGGCTCGATCTCGCCTGGGCGGAATGGCAGACGGCGGGGCAAGCTCGCATGCAGGCGGTGCGCATCCTCGGCTTCGAGAAGAGCGTGGCGATCGAGCGGCAGACGCTGGCCGCACAACAGAACCTGCTCCGCCATATGCTCGCCGCGCTGGGCCGTGGCGACATCGCCGCCGATCGCGCGCAGGCTGCACGCACCGCCGCCTATGACGCCGAGACCAGGCTAAGGACCGACGAAGCGAGCCTCGCCACCGCCCGCGGCGAACTCGACAAATTGCTCGGTCTGCCCCCGGCGACGCAATTGCAGCTTACCGAGCCCGCGCTGCCCGCACCGCCGCCCGACGCCGCGGCGCTATTCACTCTCGCGCGCGCCAAGCGTGCCGATCTCGCCGCACTTCGCGCCGGCTATGCCGCGCAGGAGGCGGCGGTGCACAGGGCGATCCTCGACCAGTTCCCGACGCTCAACCTGACGCTCGACGCGACGCGCGACACCACCGGCAACAAGATCCTCGGCCCGACGGTCGACTTCACCTTGCCGCTGTGGAACCGCAATCGCGGCGGCATCGCCATCGAGCGCGCGACGCGAGCGCAGCTCAAGGCCGAATATGACGCGCGGCTGTTCCAGACCCGCGCCGACATCGCCGCCGCGGTGGAGGGCATTGCCATCGCCCGCAAGCAGCGCGATGCGGCCGCGACGAGCCTGCCGTCGCTGGAACGCTATGCGGCGGCCAGCCGGCGCGCGGCCGATCGCGGCGACCTTTCGACCGCCGCCGCCGAGACCGCCGAGCAGGCGCTGCGCGACCAGCAGGCGCTGCTCGCGGCGAGCGATGAAGCGATCCGCGAACAGACGATCGCGCTGGAACTCCTCACCGGAACGCCGAGGCAGACATGGCCGCATTGACCCGATTGACGTTGCTCGCTCCGCTGCTGCTGCTCGCCGCCTGTTCGGGCCACGGCGACGAGTCCGACAACGCGCCCGATCCGGTGGCCCTGGTCGCGCTCGGCGCCGTCGAGCAGGGGCCGGTGGCCCGGACGGTCAGCCTGTACGGCATGGTCGATGCCGGACCGTCGGGAACGATCGCGCTCGCCGCGCCGGCCGAGGCGACGGTGTCGCAGATCGTCGCGCCGGTCGGCACCCATGTCGGCGCCGGTCAGGCGGTGGTGGTGCTGTCGCCGAGCCCGGCGACGCGCGTCGACCTGGCCAAGGCGGCATCGGACGCCAGCGCGGCCGACAAGGCGCTGGCGCGCGCCCAGCGCCTGCGCAGCGACGGGCTCGCCAGCGACGCCGATGTCGAGACCGCGCGGGCGACGGCGCAAAGCGCCGATGCGCTGGCGCGATCGATGCGTACGCGGACCAGCGGCTTGACGTTGCGCGCTCCGGCAGCGGGCGTCGTGCAGGCGATCGCCCATCAGCCGGGCGATCTGGTGCCGGCGGGGACGAGCGTCGCGACGATCGCGCGGCTGGGCGACTTGCGCGCACATTTCGGCGTCGATCCGGGCGTCGCGCGCCAAATTCGCCCCGGCGCCCCGATCCGCGTGATGGTGACAAACAGCGCGGCGCCGATCGAGGTCACGGTGCAGTCGGTCGATCCGGTGGTCGATCCGCAAACACGGCTCGCATCGCTTTATGCCAGGCTGCCCGGCGACGCCGGCCTCGCCGCGGGCGAGACGCTGAGCGGCACGATCGACACCGGCGCGGTCGGCAACGCGCTGACCGTCCCCTATGCCGCGCTGCTCGACGATGGCGGCCAGCCTTATGTCTATGTCGTCGCGGGCGGCGTCGCGCACCGGCACGACGTCGACACGGACGTAGCCAGCGGCGACCGCATCGCCATCATCAAGGGCGTGCGTGCCGGCGAAAAGGTGGTGACGCAAGGCGGCACTGCGCTCGAGGACGGCATGAAGGTGCGCACCAGATGACGCGCTCGCTCGCCGATCATTCGCGGGCATTGTGGCTCGCCGCGATCCTCCTGACGCTGGGTGGGCTTGTCGCGGCGCTCAAGATGCCGGTCAGCCTGTTTCCGTTCATCAGCTATCCGCGCGTCGTCGTGTCGATCGACGCCGGCGAACGCGACGCCGGGCAGATGACTGCCGAGATTACCCGCCCGGTCGAGCTGGCGCTGCGTGCGGTGCCGGGCGTGTCGCGCGTGCGCTCGACCACCAGCCGCGGCTCGGCGGAGATCGACCTCAACTTTCCCTGGGGTGAGGACATGGTCTCGGCGACGCTGGCGACGCAGGGTGCGCTGGCGACGGTCCTGCCCGACCTGCCCGCCGGCACGCGGTTCGACGTGCGGCGATCGGACCCCACCATGTTTCCGGTACTGGGTATCGCGCTGACCTCGACGTCGCTCGATCAGGAGGCGCTGCGCCAACTCGCCGTGCTCAAGGTGCAGCCGGCGTTGACCGCGGTGAGCGGTGTGGCCGGGGTCGACGTGCTCGGCGGCAGCCCGCGTGAGTTCGCGGTCGACATCGATCCGGCGCACGCGCAGGCGCTCGGCGTCAGCCTCGACGATATCGCGGTGACGCTCGGCAAGGCGAACGTCGTTCGAGGGCTTGGCCGCATCGAGGACCGGCACCGCCTCTATCTCGTGCTCGCGCAGAGCCGGATCAGGTCGATGGCCGATCTCGCCGCGACGCCGATCAAGGCGGCGACCGGCGGCGCCGGCATCGCCACGCTCGGCCAGATCGCGACGATCAAGCCCGCGACGGAGCCCAATTACACCGCCGTCACCTCGAACGGGCAGGCCGCGGTGCTCATCAATGTCCGCCAGGCGCTGCAGGGCGACACGGTGCGGATCGTCAAGCAGGTCGACGCCCGGCTCAAGACGCTCGGCCTGCCCGCCACGGTCAGGGTAACGCCGTTCTACGACCAGTCCGAGCTGGTCACAGGCGCCGCCAATGCGGTGCGCGACGCGATCCTGCTCGGCGCGGTGCTCGCCGGGCTGGTGCTATTCGTGTTCCTGCGATCGGGCCGGTTGATGGTGATCACCGGGCTGATGCTGCCGATGGTGCTCGCCGGCACGTGCCTGGTCCTGCTCGCGTTCGGGATGAGCTTCAACATGATGACGCTGGGCGGCATGGCCGCGGCGGTCGGCCTCGTCGTCGACGATGTCGTCGTCATGCTCGAACATATCATGCGGCGCATGCAGGAGGGCACGGTGCGCGGCGTGCTCGGTGCGGCGGCGGAGATGGGCACGCCGCTGATCGGCTCGACCTCGGCGACGATCATCGTGTTCCTGCCGCTCGCCTTCATCAGCGGCGTGACCGGCGGCTTCTTCAAGGCGCTGGCGCTGACGATGGTCGCGGCTTTGGTGCTGTCGCTGCTCTATGCGCGGCTGATCGTCCCGATCGTCGCGGCGCACTGGCTGCGCGACAAGGGTGCCGAGGCGGCAGAGCGTGCGGGTGGATTCGTCGGCAAGCTCGCCGACGGCTACCATCGCGTCTTCGAGCGCTCGATGGCGCGGCCGGGGCGGTTTGCGCTGCTGCTCGGCGTTGTGCTGGCGGCGCTCGGCTATGTGGCGTGGAGCCATGTGCCCTCAGGCTTCATGCCCAAGATGGACGAAGGCGGGTTCATCCTCGACTACAAGGCGCAATCGGGGGCCGCGCTGAGCGACACCGATCGCATCCTGCGCCAGGTCGAGCAGGTGATCATGGCGACGCCCGAGGTCGCCAGCTATTCGCGACGCACCGGCCTCCAGCTTGGCGGCGGCCTGACAGAGGCCGACGAGGGCGACTATTTCATCCGTTTGAAGGACGGCCGGCGGCGGCCGATCGAGGCGGTGATGGCCGATATCCGCCAGCGCATCGAGGCACGCGTGCCCGGCGTCGAGATCGAAACCGCGCAATTGATGGAAGACCTGATCGGTGACCTGACGGCGGTGCCGCAGCCGATCGAGGTCAAGCTGTTCGGCGACGATTCCGCTGGGCTCCAGCAAGCGGCGAAGCGAGTCGGCGCTGCGATCGGCACGATCAACGGCGTGGTCGAGGTGGTCGACGGCTTGCGCGTGGCGGGCGACGCGATCGCCGTCAAGGTCGATCCCGCGCGCGCCGCGCAACAGGGGCTCGATCCCGACAGCATCGCCAGCCAGCTCCAGACCATGATCGGCGGCAATCCAGCGACTGAGGTGCGCATCGGCGAGCAACTGGTGACGGTTCGCCTGCGCGCGCCCGCCGACCTGCGCGGCAGGGCCGACCAGCTTGGCCAGCTCGTGCTGGTCGCGCCTGACGGGCATGGCGTGCGCGTCTCGCAGGTCGCGCAGGTGTCGATCATGCCCGGACAGATGCAACTGACGCGCGAGGATCTGGCCCCGTTCATCGCCGTCACCGCGCGGCTCGAAGGCCGCGACCTCGGCTCGGGCATGCGGAAGGTGCGCGCCAAGGTCGCCTCGCTGCGCCTGCCGGCATCGATCCGCGTCGATTATGGCGGCCTCTACGCGCAGCAGCAGCAGAGCTTCGCCGATCTGTCGATGGTGTTCGCCGCCGCGCTGCTGCTCTCGGCACTGCTGCTGACGTTCCTCTACGAGCGGTTGGCCTGGACGCTTTGCGCGATCGTCACGGTGCTGCTGTCGGCCGCCGCGGTGCTGCTCGGGCTGTGGGTCACCGGCATCGAACTCGACATCTCGGCGCTGATGGGGCTGACGATGGTGGTCGGCATGGTCACCGAACTGGTCATCTTCTTCCTTGCCGAGATCGACCGCACGCTGCCGCTAAACCTCGCGCAGCTTCGCGAGGCGGGCGCCAAAAGGCTGCGCCCCATCCTGATGTCGGCGCTGATCGCGGTCCTGACGCTCAGCCCGCTGGCGCTCGGCATCAGCCGCGGCGCCGGATTGCAGCAACCGCTCGCCACCGCGATCATCTTCGGCCTCACTGCTGCCGTGCCGCTGGTACTGCTGTTCCTGCCGGCGATGATGCTGTGGCTGCAACGACGGACACAGTCGTGAACGGGCCCGTGCTTTGGCGCCATCTCCGTCGTCCGGCGGTCTGGGTGCTGATCGGCGTTGCGTTGGTCTTGATGGGCTTCGCCTTGATCCGCCCGCTCGACCATGACGAGAGCCAGTATGTTGCCGCCACGCTGCTGGCGCGGCACGGCGTCATCTATCGCGACTTCGCTTATCTCCAGACGCCGCTTCAACCGCTGCTGTTCGCGCCGTTGGTGGGGGCATGGGCGTTCGTCGAGCTGCGGCTGCTCAACGCCCTGCTGGGCGCCGGGTGCATCGCCTTCGTCTATGCCGCGAGCCGCAGAGGGGGTGCGGGGCGGCGGGAAGCGCTGCTTGCCGCCGGGTTGCTTGGGTGCTGCGACAGCTTCCTGTTCGGCGCGGCGGTCGCGCGCAACGACATGCTGCCGGCATGCCTGTTCGCGGCCGCGTTATGGTTGATGGTGAAGCGGACCGAGGGGTGCGGCAGCGCCGGCCACGCCGCAGCGATCGGTTTGCTGTTGTCGGCGGCCACCGCCGCGAAGCTGTCCTATGCGCTGCCGGCTCTGGCATATGGCGGACTCGCGCTGGCCGACCGTCGCTATCGACCGGGCTGGCTGCTCCTCGGCGCCATGCCTCCGGCGCTGTTGGTTGCGACAAGCTGGGCAGGCGCGCCGGCGGCGTTCGCGTTCGATGTGCTGCGCTTTCCCACCGCCGCGCCCGAGCAATTCTATGCGATCCATGCCGCCGGGAAGCTCGGCATCCCCGGCCGCGCTCTGGATATCCTCAAGTTCCTCGCGCTCGGCCCCGCGCTGCTGGCGAGCATGATCGTTCTCACCGATTTTCGTCGCCGCAACCGGCTTGCCGTCATGCTCGACGTGATGATCGTCGCCGGCCTGATCGCCGCGATCCTGCCCGCGCCGACCTGGCGGCAATATCTGCTGGTGATGATTGTGCCGCTGTTCGTCCGGCTGTCGCTGACGCCCGCCTTGCAGCGCCCGGCGAAAGGGCTGCGCATCGCCGCGGCGGTGTTCGTCGTCGCCGGTCTCGTCCCGTCGACGATCGCGCTGGTCGAGGCGGTGCGGACAAGACCGCCGGTGTTCGCCGCGATCGCCTATGGCCGTGCGCTGCGATCGACGATGGACCGGCTGCACGTCGCCGGCCCGGTCGCGACCCTGTCGCCGCAGATGATCGCGCCGGCGGGGCGACCGATCGACCCGCGATTCGCAACCGGCCCGTTCTTCTTTCGCAGCGACGGTCTCCTGTCGCCGGACGACGAGCGGCGCTTCGTACTGGTCAGCCGGGCGAATGCCGCCGCGCAGCTCTCGCGACGTCCGCCCGCCGCGATCGTCACCGGCGGTGAAGCAAGCTGGACGAGCGGCGACGACCGACTCGATGCCACCCTCGCGGCCGTCGCGCGGCGGCAGGGCTGGACCGCCGTGGCGGTGCCGGCGACGCCGTTCACCTTGTTCCTCCCGCCATCGCGAGGCCAGGCTCTGTTTCAGCGAAGCCGGAAACAACTCTGACACCGTCATCCCCCTGTCGCGACTGAGGTGCAGATGGGTCGACGCCGTCTCACGGTGAAGGAGACACCGCAATGTCGTCGACCGCCTTTCGTTGCGACCCCCAGCCGATGCCGCATGCGCCCGCTGATGAGGTCGATGACGGCTATATGATGTGGGTACTCGCGCTGCTCGTCGGCGTCTATCTGCTGGTCGCGATACCCGCCTGGCGCCTCGTCATCGTATTGACGGATCGGACGCACCGCCGCCGGGTCGGGCGCGAGCCATCCCCCCGTCCCACGCCGGTCGACATGGCAATCATGCCGGGCGACAATCGTGGGATGGCGACAATATCGCGTGCGGACGCTACACGAACCGGGTGAAAGCCGACCCCGAACTACCCAGCCTTTTCGAGCATCACCGCGCCGAACTACTTCGGTTCGTGGCGGCGCGGACCGGGGACGTGGCCGAAGCCGAGGACATCCTGCAGGAGCTTTGGCTGCGCGCGAGCGCGGCCCCCGCCGCGACGGTCGAGCATTGGCGCGGCTATCTGTTCCGCGCAGCGAACAACCTGGTCATCGACCGCGTGCGCGCCCGCCGCCGCCGCGAGTGTCGCGACCGTGCCTGGACCGAAAGCGTCCACGGCGCAGCGCTCGGAACGGGAGAGGTTGCCGACCCGGTCGACGCGCCCGACCTCGCCCTCGAAGCGGACCAGGAGGCGCAGCGACTGGCCAGAGCGATCGCGGCGCTGCCCGACGGCGCGCGGCGCGTGTTCGAGCTGCACAAGATCGATGGCTTGAGCCACGGCGCGGTCGCCGCGCGACTCGGGATCAGCAAGAGCGGGGTCGAAAAACACATGGCGGTGGCGATGAAGCATCTTCGTCGCGCGCTGGCGGACTGAGGTGATGGTGGCACGAGAACGTCCTCAGGGCGGGGCAACGGGATGATGATGGAAGAAAGGGACAGCGAAATCGTCGAACGCGCCATCGCCTGGCAACAGGCGATCGCGGGCGACGATATGGATTGGGCCGCGTTCACCGCGTGGCTCGAAGCCGATCCGCGCCATCGCGACGCCTTCGACGACATCGCGCTGATCAACCGCGCGGTCGATTCGCATCGCGATGCCCTGCGCATCTTGCTGCGCCCCGACGATAGCAAAGCCGCGGATGAGGCGGCCGAACGTCCTTCGACCGGGCGCCGCTGGTTCCTCGGTATCGGAATCGCCGCCGCGCTGACGCTGGCGGTCGGGCTGCCGCTCATCCAGTCGCAGGAAGACCAGTCGATCGCTTATGCCACGGACCCCGGTGCGACGCGCAACGTGGCGCTCGACGACGGCTCACAGCTCGCCCTTTCCGCCGATACCGCCGTCAGCGTCGATCATCGTCAGCATCGCGTGACGATCGGGCATGGGGCAGTCTATTTCGACGTGCGGCACGATCCGGCCCGGCAACTCGTCATCGAGGCGAACGGCTACCACATCGCCGATATCGGCACCCGGTTTTCGGTCGATCTGGCCGGCGACCACGTGTCGATCGCGGTGGCGCAAGGCTCGATCACGGTCACGCCGCCGGCCGGCGATCCGTTTCGCCTCGACGCCGGCGACGCGGTGAGCGGCGGCCAGGACGGCGCTGTCGCCAGGGCGAACGTCGCACCCGATGCGGTGGCGAGCTGGCGGCGCGGGCGGCTGACCTACGACAATGCTTCATTGGCGAGGGTGGCGAACGACATCAGCCGCTATACCGGCAAGCGAATCGCCATCGCCACAACCGCCGGCGATCGCCGCTTTTCGGGAGTGCTCGTGATTGGCGACGGCTCGCATCTGGTTTCGGATTTCGCCGCCGTCGCGGACCTTGCTGTTCAGCACGGCCCTGATCGCATCGTGCTGTCTCCAAAGCGCGGTTGAAGCGCGCCCGCTTGCCAATGCCGGCGAGGCGCGGCAGCGGTTCGACATTCCCGCCGGGCCGCTGCCGGTCAGCCTCGCACGATGGTCGAGCATCACCGGACAGTCGGTCGGCGCGACGACGGCGCTGCCTGCGATCCGCACCCGGGCGGTGCATGGCCTGCTGACGCCAGCCGACGCGCTCAACCGGATGTTGGTGGGAACCGGGTTCCGCGCGATCGCAGTCGGGCCCGGCTTGTTCCGGCTCGAGCGTAGCCCGATCGAGCCGCACACATCGTCATCTCGCCGCCGTCGTACGATTCCGCGTATCAGCCGCGCCCCGGTCGATATCGTCGTCACCGCAACCAAGCGGCCGGAGGTGCTCGGCACGATCCCGATCTCGGCCTCGGTCTTCGCCCCCGACCGGCTGGCCACCGGCACCGCCTCGCCCGACAGCGCGACGGTGGCGAGCGGGATCGATGGGCTGGCTCTCACCAATCTCGGCCCCGGCCGCAACCGCGCCTTCATCCGCGGTGTCGCCGACAGCCCGTTCAACGGCCCGACTCAGTCAACCGTCGCGGTGGTGCTCGACGACAGCCGGATCAGCTACGATTCGCCTGATCCCGACCTGCTGCTGCTCGACGTCGCGCGGGTCGAGGTGCTCAAGGGGCCGCAGGGGCCGCTCTACGGATCGGGGGCGCTGGGCGGCATTTTCCGCATCGTCACTAACCCGCCCGCGCTCGACGCGGCATCGGGCGCGGCGACATTGGTCGGCGCGGCGGGAGCGCATGGCGGGCTGGGCGGTGGCGGCGACGCGCTGATCAACCTGCCGCTCGCAAAAGATACGCTCGCGGTGCGGGCGATCGGCTATTATCGCTCCTATCCCGGCTGGCTCGATACCGAAGGCGGCGCGCGCGACGCCAACCGATCGACCACCAAGGGCGGCCGCGTCGCGTTGCGCTGGGCGCCCGATACCGACTGGACGGTCGATCTCGGCGGCGTGGTGCAATCGATCGACGCGCGCGACAGCCAATATGTCACGGGTTCACCGGACACGCTGGCCCGCGTTCACCCGATCGCCGAGCCGGCCGACAACGATTTCGCGCAGGCGCATCTCGATGTGGTCGGGCATCTCGGCGGGCTGCGGCTCGTCTCCGCCACCAGCTACGTGACGCAGTCGGTCGATTATCGCCTCGACGCCAGCGCCGCGGCAGCCGATTTCGGCGTGTCGACCCCCGCACTGTTCGCCGACAACCGGCAATATTCGATCTTCAACCAGGAAGTGCGGCTGTCGCCGATCGCGGCGGGGGGCGTCGGCTGGGTGGCGGGATTGGCCTATCTCCATGCGTCGAGCAGTCTCGACGGAACGATCAGCGTGCCTGGCGCCAGCCCGTTCGCGGTCGAATCGATCGATCAGGACGTCGCCGAATTTGCCGCCTTCGGCGAAGCGACGCTGGCGCTCGGCCGGTTCAGCCTGACCGCCGGCGGCCGCCTGTCGCTGACCGATGCGGCGGACGAGCGCGCCGAGCGCATGGGCGCGACCGACCGGCGACGCCGCAAGCTCGGCTTCGCGCCCAGCCTGTCGCTCGCCTGGCGCCCCGCCGACGATCGCTATTTCTTCCTGCGCTACGCGCGTGCGCTGCGCCCCGGGGGGCTGGCGGCGGGCGCCGGCCAAGCACAGGGACATTTCGATTCCGACGAGCTCGAAAGCCTCGAAGGTGGCGCGCGGCTGACGCTCGCCGATGGCGCGCTGGCGCTCGCGTCGAGCCTGTATTTCGATGACTGGCACGCGCTCCAGTCCGATTACCTGCTCGATAACGGGCTGATCTCGACGCGCAATGCCGGCCGGGCGCGGATCCTGGGCGGCGATGCCAGCGTGGATTGGACGCTCGGCCGCGGCTGGTCGCTCAGCGCCGGGCTCAATGCCGAGAGCGCGGAGTTGGTATCGGCGAACGGCGTCCGCCTCGAAGATCGGCGGTTGCCGGTCGTGCCCAACGTCACGCTGCGCGGTCTGGTCGGCTATCGCTTCGCGCTCGGCAACTGGACGGTCAGGCTCTCAGGGCAAGGCAACTATATCGGCAGCGCGAGGCTGAGCTTCGATCCCACGCTCGATCGGCACATGGGCGACTATGCCCTGTTCGCCGCCGGCGCCAGCGCGACCGCGGGCCGCTGGAGCCTCGCCCTCCGGATCGACAACCTGTTCGACACCGCCGGCGACAGCTTCGCGTTCGGCAACCCGTTCTCTATCCGCGACGGACCGCAATATACCCCGCTTACGCCCCGCACGGTTGTCACGTCCCTGCGCTTCGACTGGTAAAAATTTTCGCGCCAACCGACTGCGGCGGCGGGGCTTCGGCGTCGTCGTCGGGTCGGGTGACCAGTTCGGATCGATTATGCCAGCACCGACCGCCGATAAAACGGCCTTTGTCCCGTCGCTTTCGTTTCACCCACCGGCGGCTTCCGATCTGATGACCGGCATGCCGCCGGCGATCGGCCGGCGCTGGGCGGGGATCGGCAGCACGCTGATCTCGTTAGCAATTCTTGCGGCGGCGCTGTATCAGCTCCACGGCACGCCGGTTGCCGACATCCTGGCGCTGGTGCCGCGCAGCGCGGTGTTCTGGCTGGTGTTCGTGATCGCCTATCTGGTCACGCCGGCGTCGGAATGGGTGATCTATCACCGCCTGTGGTCGATCCCGCCGTCGGGCATGATCGCCCTGCTGCGCAAGCGCGTCGCCAACGAAATCGTGCTCGGCTATCTCGGTGAGGTTTATTTCTACGCCTGGGTCCGCCGCACCGGGCTGATCACGCGAACAGCACCGTTCGGCGCGATCAAGGACGTCGCGATCCTTTCTGCGCTGACCGGCAACGCGGTAACGCTGGCGATGCTCGCGGCGGCGCTGCCCTTCTTCGGCCTGCTACAGCTCGATCTCGGTGGCAAGGCGGTGCTCAGTTCTTTAGGCGTGCTCGCCGTGACGTCATTCGTAATGCTGCTCCTGCGCAAGCGTCTGTTCAGCCTGCCGCGGCACGAATTGTGGTGGATCACCTTCATCCACCTCGCGCGCATCGTCACGACGATCGGGCTCACCGCGCTGATGTGGCACCTCGTCCTGCCGACAGTGGGGCTGGTCTGGTGGCTGATCCTCGCGACCCTGCGCCAGCTCCTGTCGCGCCTGCCGTTGATGCCCAACAAGGATCTCGCCTTTGTCGGCCTCGCGATCTTCATTGTCGGGCGCGATGGCGACGTTGCGGCGATGATCGCGATGATCGGCGGGCTGATCCTGCTCGCCCATTTGCTGGTCGGCTCGACACTCGGCGCGGCGGGGCTGATCCGCCGGGAGGCGACGGCGTGATCGCGCCGTTGCTCCTGGGCCTCCTCGCAGGACAGGCGTCGCTGCCCTCGAACCCCGATCTCGGCAAGGCGGCGGCGCGCTGCCGCACGCCCGAGACCGGCCCGTCGTTCCTCGTCACGGTCGAGGGGTTGAAGGACCGGCGCGGCCTGCTCAAGCTCGAAATCTATCCGGACGATAACGAGGATTTCCTCGCCGACGACAACAAGCTGATCGCCGCCGGCAAGGTATTCCGCCGCGTCGAGGTGCCGACACCGCCGAACGGCGCCGTTCAACTATGCATCCGCGTGCCGCATGCCGGGCGCTATGCCGTCAGCCTGCTCCACGATCGCGACGGCAACCACAAGTTCGGCCTTTCGAGCGATGGCATCGGTTTTGCCGGCAATCCGAAGCTCGGCTGGTCCAAGCCCGCCGCCGACAAGGCAAGCGCCAATGCCGGCAGCGGGCCGACGTCGATCACCATCGTGATGAACTATCGCCACGGCCTGTTCTCGTTCAGCCCGCTGAAGGAGGCACACTGATGCGTATCGTCGACGTCTGCGCCTTCTACACGCCCGCCGGCGGCGGAGTGCGCACCTATGTCGAGCGCAAGCTGCGCGCGGGCGCGGATGCAGGCCACGAGATCGTCATCCTCGCGCCGGGGACGCACGACGAGGTGCGGCATTTCGGCCGCAACGTCCGGATCGTCACAATCGCCGCCGCCCCCTTCCCGCTCGACCGGACCTATCATTATTTCGACGACGAGCCGGCGCTGCACGCCGCGCTGGACGCACTCGCGCCCGACATGGTCGAGGTGTCGTCGCCCTGGACCAGCGCGGCGATGGTCGCGCGCTGGCGCGGCGCGGCGCCGCGCGCGCTGATCATGCATTCGGATCCGCTCGCCGCCTATGCCTATCGCTGGTTCGGCGCGATCGCAGACCGCGCGACGATCGACCGGCGGTTCGACTGGTTCTGGCGCCACCTGCGCCGCATGGACGCCGCGATTGACCTGATTGTCTGCGCCAGCCACGATCTGTCGCGGCGACTAACGGCGGGCGGCCTCACCCGCGTCGTCACCGAGCCGATGGGGGTCGAGCCCGGCCTGTTCACGCCCGCCAACCGCGACGAGACGCTGCGCGCCGAGCTTTTGCGGTGCTGCAACCTGCCGCCGGACGCCGTGTTGCTGATCGGCGTCGGCCGGTTCGCGCCGGAAAAGCGATGGCCGATGGTCGTCGACGCGGTCACGCGCGCCGGCCTGGCGCAGCCGGTCGGCCTGATGCTCATCGGCGACGGACGCGAGCGGGATCATATCGCGCGCGCCGCGTTCGGCAGCCCGCACATCCGGCTGGTCCAGCCCGTCCGCGACCGCGCGGCGCTGGCGCGCATCCTCGCCTCGGCCGACGCGCTGGTCCACGGCTGCGAGGCCGAGACCTTCTGCATGACGGCGGCCGAGGCGCGGGCCAGCGGCCTGCCGGTGATCGTGCCCGACAGCGGCGGCGCCCGCGACCATTGGCGCAAAGGTCAGGGCGCGCTCTATCGCGGCGGCGACGGCGCGGCGCTGGCGCAGGCGCTGACCGGATTTCTCGCCGACGATCCCTCCATGCACCGCGCCCGCGCCGCCGATGCCGCCCGCGAGGTGCGCTCGATGGACGATCATTTCGCCGCGCTGTTCGCGCGCTACGCGCAACTGGCCCGAGGCGTCGCCGATGCCGCATGACCGCCGGCTGCTGGTCGCGATCCATGATGTCGGCCCGCGCTTCGAAAGCCAGGTCGATGCGCTGGTCGACCGGCTCGCGCGCCTGCTCGGGCAGATGCGTTTCGCGATGCTCGTCGTGCCCAACCATTGGGGCGAAGCACCGCTCTCCAGCAATCGCGCCTATCAGGCCAGGCTGCGGCGTTGGGCCGAAGCCGGCGTCGAGATGTTCGTCCACGGCTGGTTCCACCGCGACGACAGCGCGCACGACGGCGCGATCGCCCGCCTGAAGGCACGGCACATGACCGCCCGCGAGGGCGAGTTCCTCGGCCTCGGCCACGCCGAGGCGTTGCGTCTGATGACGGACGGCCGTCGATTGATCGAGGATGTAGTCGGCGCGCCGGCCGCGGGCTTCGTGGCGCCCGCCTGGCTCTACGGCGACGGCGCACGCGCCGCCTTGGCCGAAGCGGGTTTCGCCGTCGCCGAGGATCATATGCGCGTCTGGCAACCCGCGACCGATCGGACCATCGCACGCGGCCCCGTCATCACCTGGGCGAGCCGCAGCCGACCGCGGATCGCCAGCTCGCTGGCGGTGGCCGCGCTCGCGCCTGGTCTGCTGCGCGGTCAGCGCGTGGCGCGCGTGGCAGTCCATCCCGGCGATACCGGCGTGCCGAGGCTGCTTGCGAGCATCGACCGCACCCTGAGCGCGATGGCGCGCGACCGAACCGTGTCGCGCTACGCCGATCTCGTGCCATGACGGCGCGGCACATTCTCACCTTCGCCCAATCGCTCGATGGCGGCGGCGTTGAGAGCGCGCAGTTAAGGCTCGCGGCGGACTGGCTGGCGGCGGGCCGCCGCGTGACCCTGATCCTGGGAACATCACGCGGTCCTCTGGCCAGTGAAATCCCTCCCGGCCTGCGCGTAATCGAGCGTGGCGCCGCCGCTTATCTGGCGATGTTCGATCTGCCTCGATACGTCGCCGCGCTCGCTCCCGACGTGCTGTTCTGCCCCGGCAACCATTATACCAGCGTCGCGGCGGGGGCCTGGCTCGAACTGGGCGCAGCCTGCCCCCCGGTCGTGGCCAAATTGTCGAACACCGTAGCGCGGGCCGATCACGCTGCGTTGGTCGCGCGCGGCTACCGGGCATGGGCGCACTTCCACCCGTGTTTCATCGATCACCTCGTCGCAATGACCCGCGGCATGGCCGACGAGGCCCGGCGCCTTATGGGCTTTCCCGCCGATCGCGTCAGCGTCATTCCCAACCCGCCCGCTCGTCATGTGGTGGACGAGATGCCGCTGAAACTACCCGAGGACCGCTTCATCCTTGGTATCGGCCGCCTCGAACGGCAGAAAAGATGGGATCGCCTGATCCTGGCGATGCGCTCGATTCGCGCAGCCGACGCAAAGCTCGTGATCCTCGGCGAAGGCACTCTGCGGCCGGCTCTGGAACGGCTGGCCGCGGAGCATGGCCTGGAGGATCGCGTATCGCTGCCCGGCCATAGGCTCGATCCCCGTCCAGCCATGCGCCGCGCCTCGGCGGTGGCGCTGGTTTCCGATTACGAGGGCGTGCCCGGCGTCCTGCGCGAAGCCCTGTCCTTGGGCACCCCGGTCGTCACGACCGATTCAAGCATCGCCATCCGCGAAATTGTGACGTGCCCCTCGCAGGGCGACATTGTTTCCCCCGACGACCCGTCGGCGCTCGCCGCCGCGCTCGATCGCCGGCTGGATCCCGCCCGACCACGTCCAATGCCGACCGAAGCGGTCCAGACATGCGCCGCTGGAGACTATCTCGATCTATTCGACCAGCTCCTGCCACGTGGCGCGTCTCACAATCATGTTTCTCGAAGGCATGGGCCGACTGGTTGACGACCCTCGATCGGACGACGCCCGCGCCGCGCAGATGAGCCTGCTATGCGGCGAATCTCGATTCCTGGCGAAGGAAAAGACGGGGCCGTAGCCCCGTCCTTATTTGGTGCAGTCAAGCTGCTTGTTAACAGCTGGCCCGCGATCTCTGAGGCGGATAGAATTTCATCCCCACAAGAGACTGTCAAGGGTCAACCGCAACTAGAATGCTTTGGCATAACCCGAAGATGATGCACCAGTTTCTAGGGCGGGAATGGGTTTGGACCTCCGCTTCCTCTGCACTATGGTCTTCGCAGCCTGTCAGCCGCTAGGCGATGGCGGACGCAGTTTGGACCCCGGTCGCCATCGCCATCGCCAGCAGAGTACATGAGCGATTAATCCTCTGAGGAGATCTGGCCTGTCAATCCCCTAGAATACTTTAAGCAATGGAAGCGGGTGGCGCCCTGCGGGTAGGGATGATGCAGTTTCGGAGGCAGAACAACATTGCCCACGCAGCACAAGAAGTGCAAAAGTTTCAAAGGGGGATGGAATATGCGCAGACTCGGGCTCGATATCGGCACCAACAGCATCGGCTGGTGCCTGGTGGAATTCGACGAAGAACATACGATCGGGATTCGCGTTCTCGACATCGGCGTCCGTATATTCAGCGATGGGCGCGATCCCAAGACCGGTGCAAGTCTTGCGGTCGACCGCCGAACAGCGCGGGCGATGCGGCGGCGTCGCGACCGTTATCTTCGTCGGCGCTCGGTATTCCTCGATACTTTGATCCAATATGGACTGATGCCTGTCGATGCAGATGAGGCTAGGCTGATCGCGGCACGGGATCCCTATTCGATCCGCGCCCGCGCGCTGACCGAACGGCTGGAGCCGTATGCGATCGGCCGCGCGCTCTTCCATCTCAACCAGCGTCGAGGCTTCCTATCCAACCGCAAGGCCGAGCGGCGCAGCGAGGACGGCAAGATCGCCAACGGCGCCAAGGCGCTCGACCAGGCAATGGCCGAAGCGAAGGCGGACACGCTCGGCCAGTTCCTCGCCGGCCGCGCGGAGAAGCGCGTCCGGCTCAACGGCGAGAGCCAGGGCTACGATTTCTACCCTCAGCGCCGGCATATCGAATATGAGTTCCAGCGCATCTGGGAGGAGCAGACTGGGTATCATCCGACTCTGCTCACCGAAGAGGCACGCGCGGCGCTCCACCGCGTGCTGTTCTATCAGCGCCCGCTCAAGGAGCCCGAAGTCGGCGTGTGCCTGTTCGCGGGACGATATGGCATAGCACGCGACGAGCGCCGGCTTCCTAAGGCGCATCCGCTGTTTCAGGAGCGACGTCTCTACGAGGAGGTCAACCAGCTTGAGATCACCACGCCGGGCGAAGCGCCTCGCAAGCTGACCCTCGACCAGCGCGACAAGCTGATCCTGGCGTTACGCGACAAGCGCAAAGTGTCGTTCGCTTCCTTGGCCAAGACGCTCAAACTGCAGCCGGGCGAAAGCTTCAACAAGGCGAACGAGACGCGCACCGACCTGACGGGTAACGAAGTGCGCGCGGTGCTTGGCGACAAGAAGCGTTTCGGCGGCGATTGGCACCACAAGACGCCCGAAGCGCAGTGGGAGATCATCGAAAGGCTGATCGACGAGGAAGACCCCGAGACGCTGCACGCGTATCTGACTGTCACTTGCGGGCTGGACGAGGTGACGGCAGACGCTGTTGCCAAGGCTCCCCTTCCCGAAGGGTTCGGGCGGCTGGGCGAGATCGCGACGCGACGCATCCTCGAACAATTGAAGACTCGCGAAATAAACGGCGCGCCAATCACTTACAGTCAAGCGGTCGAAGCCTGCGGCTGGCATCATAGCGACGATCGCACCGGAGAGGTTCTCGATCGTTTGCCCTATTATGGCGAGCTGCTGTCACGCGACATTCCGCCCGGGACCTTCGATCCCCGCGATCTGGAGGGCGGTCGCCGCGAGAAAAAGATGGAGCGCTATTGGGGCAAGATAACCAATCCCACGGTTCATATCGGGCTGCGTCAGCTTGAGAAGCTCATCAACGCGATCATCACCGTCCACGGCCGGCCCGACCAGATCGTCGTCGAGCTCGCGCGCGAACTGAACCTCAGCGAAAAAGACAAGGACGAGCACAACCGGCGCATTCGCAAGAATACGGCCGATGCGCAAGCACGGTCCAGAAAGTTGATCGAAGAAGGCATAGACGATACGGGCACCAATCGTGCGCGGCTCAAGCTTTGGGAAGAACTCTCCGGCAACCTCGTTGATCGGTTTTGTCCTTATTGTGGCGATTCTGGAAAATTGATCGGTTTTCGCGCGCTATTTTCGGACGAGGTCGATATCGATCACATCATTCCTTACTCTCGTTCGCTCGACGATAGTGCTGCCAATAAGGTCGTGGCTCATCGCAATTGTAACCGTGCCAAGGGCAATAAAACGCCATACGAACGGTGGGGCTCTGATCCCGAGCGTTGGGATCGGATCACGGCGCAGGTGGCGCACCTTCGTAAATCGAAGCAATGGCGCTTCGGGCCCGAAGCAATGGCGCGGTTCGAGAAGGACGGCGGCTTTCTCGCGCGGCAATTGACCGACACCCAGTATCTCTCGCGACTGGCCGGCAAATATCTGCGCAGCCTCTATCCGACGAAGGAGGATGGCTGCGTCTACGTGGTGCCCGGCCGGATGACCGCGATGCTGCGGCGCAAATGGGGACTCAACAGCTTGTTGCCCGATCATAATTACGTCGAAAACGAACATAGCAACGCACCGAAGAACCGGCTGGATCACCGCCATCATGCCATCGATGCGGCAGTTGTAGCCGTCACGACACGCGCCACGCTCCAGAAGATCGCGCGCGCAGCGGGGGAAGCCGAGGATCGCGATCTCGACCGCTTGACCGTCGATATCGAGCAACCGTGGAGCGGCTTTCGTGAGGAACTGGGCGAGAAGCTCTTGCGCGTCACGGTCAGCCACAAGGCCGATCACGGGCGCAAGGGCCGCCCCTCGCGCCATCGCGACGTGACGGCCGGGCGCCTGCACAACGACACCGCATATGGCCTTACCGGCGACGTGGCGGCGGACGGCAAAACACCGATCGTGGTCCACCGCGTGCCGCTCGCCAGTCTCAAGCCGGGCGATCTGACCAATCCGGATCGCATCCCCGATCGGGCACTGCGCGACGCACTGTACGAATGGACGCGCGATCTCACCGGGAAGTCGTTCGAGGCGGCACTTCAGCGCTTCCGCGACACGCATCCCGTCTTCGGGGGCATCCGCCGCGTTCGCGTGCGCGAGCCACTGAACGTCATTCCGATCCGTGATGCTTCGGGTCGCGCGTACAAGGCCTATAAGGGCGATGCGAACGCGCGCTTCGAGTTGTGGCAGCTCCCTGACGGCGGCCTAAAGACGCGTGTCGTCACCATGTTCGAAGCGCATCAGCACAAGCAGGACGATCGTCCCCATCCCGCTGCAAAGCGGTTGCTTACCCTGCGCCAGAACGATCTTCTTGCCGTTGAGCGTAATGGAGAACCACGCGAGATCCTGCGCGTGGTCGGCTTTAACGTCCGGGGCCGCCTTACGCTCGCTGCCGCGCAGGAGGCCGGTAATCTCAAGGAGCGGGACGGCCTGTCGAACGACCGCGACCCCTTCAAATATGTCTATCTCTCGGGGCGTAGCATTGTGAAGGCCAAGGCCCGCCAGGTTCGTGTCGATCCTCTCGGCCGTCTCTTCGATCCCGGTCCTCGAACATAGCGAAAAGGCGAGGGATTCCACCATGGACCGCATCGTCGATATCGCCACGGACGGTCGCCATCTCTCGCTCTATCGGGGCTTCCTCGTCGTGGAGGAGCAGCGCGAGGAAGTAGGCCGGATCGCGCTCGACGATATCTATGCCGTGATCGTTCACGCCCACGGCACCACCTGGAGCGCCAATCTAGTCGCGGCTCTGGCCGAGCGTGGCGCGCCGGTCGTCTTCTGCGGATCGAACCATTCGCCGGTCGCTGTCACCCTGCCGATCGAGGGGCATCACGCCCAGAACGCCCGCTTCCGCGCCCAGTGGGGTGCGTCGAAGCCGCTCTGCAAGCAACTTTGGCGCCGGATCGTGACGGCCAAGATCGCGATGCAGGGATCGCTGCTGGCCACACGCGGCATTGCGGGCGCGGAGGCGTTTCCTTTGATCGCGCGGCGCGTCAAGTCGGGCGATTCGGACAATCTCGAGGCGCAAGCCGCGCGCCGCTATTGGCCTTTGCTGATGGGTGCCGAATTCCGGCGGGACCGCAATAGCCCGGGTGCGAACGCATTGCTCAACTACGGCTATGCGGTGATCAGGGCGACCGTTGCTCGGGCAGTGATCGCCGCCGGCCTCCATCCGACGATCGGCATCAACCACGCCAATCGGGGCAACGCCTTCGTGTTGGCGGATGATCTGGTGGAGCCGTTCCGTCCTCTGGTTGATGCGCTCGTCGTCGCTATGATCGCCCGGGGGCTCGATACCCTCGATCCGAAGCTCAAACGGCAGTTCGCCAGGCTGATCGCGTTTGATTTGCGGATCGGCGGCGAAGCATCGCCCGTTTCGATCGCGGCCGTACGACTCGCGCAATCGCTTGCGCGCGCGTTCGAGACTGGGCGTCCATCGCTTGCGATATTCGATCCCCCGACACCCATCGAATGGGCAGCGCTCGCCCGAAGCGATGAAAGCGACGAGGCGAGCGAGTGACCAACCCCTCCTATCTGAGCGGATATCGGCTGATGTGGATCTTCGTCATGTTCGACCTGCCAGTCGGCACCAAAAAACAGATGCGAGACGCGGCCAAGTTCCGAGAGTTCCTGCAAGACGAAGGTTTTGAGATGAGCCAATTTTCGGTCTATGCTCGATTCTGCAACGGCAAGGAAAGCTTCGACTCGCACCTCTCGCGCATCGAGCGCAGCCTGCCGGAGAAAGGCGATGTGCACATCCTCACCTTCACTGACAGGCAATATGAGAACATCGTCCGATTCTCGAGCCAGCGGCGCAAGCGCCCGCGGAAGAATCCGGACCAGCTTGTCATGTTCTGATTCGCATGCTCGGAACAAGGCTTCCGGATGTGCCAATTTTTCTTACATGATCAATAAGTTACTGGCGCATCCGGTTTAGCGCCTCAGAGATCGGGGGCCAACCACAACAACCAACGGCCAAGGCGTGGGGGTGCCGGTGGTTTAGCGCCTCAGAGATCGGGGGCCAACCACAACACCTTGCGCGCTCGCCCTGACGTTCGGATGGGTTTAGCGCCTCAGAGATCGGGGGCCAACCACAACCATCGCCTTCGCGCTCGCTTCCGCCACGCCGGTTTAGCGCCTCAGAGATCGGGGGCCAACCACAACCCTAGCGCATTCATCGCCAAAGACGACTTGGGTTTAGCGCCTCAGAGATCGGGGGCCAACCACAACCCCAGGAGGTCTATACGTTCGCCAAGGCGAGGTTTAGCGCCTCAGAGATCGGGGGCCAACCACAACGTGCCGACGCCGGCGCCGCGCAACACCGGCGGTTTAGCGCCTCAGAGATCGGGGGCCAACCACAACATTCGCTATCCGCTGTTCGAGCAGGTTGCGGGTTTAGCGCCTCAGAGATCGGGGGCCAACCACAACCGAACGGCACCGCGTCCGCTCGGCCATAGCGGTTTAGCGCCTCAGAGATCGGGGGCCAACCACAACGATATCGTCCGCCAGCTCGCCGACGACGGAGGTTTAGCGCCTCAGAGATCGGGGGCCAACCACAACCCAGGACTGCGCCAGCTCGCGGCGGCGCGGGGTTTAGCGCCTCAGAGATCGGGGGCCAACCACAACTCGACGTCGGCCGCCGCCGGCATCGCGCCGGGTTTAGCGCCTCAGAGATCGGGGGCCAACCACAACGCCACGGCAATGGCGCACCTGTCCACGATCGGTTTAGCGCCTCAGAGATCGGGGGCCAACCACAACCGCAGGCTCCAGCGGTGAGGGTGGATCAGGGGTTTAGCGCCTCAGAGATCGGGGGCCAACCACAACATCACGGTGGACAAGCAGAAGGGTGTTGATGGTTTAGCGCCTCAGAGATCGGGGGCCAACCACAACCGTTAATCGCCGTGATATACCATGCGTCAAGGTTTAGCGCCTCAGAGATCGGGGGCCAACCACAACACCAAACGTAATCCAGTAAAATATCCGCCGGGTTTAGCGCCTCAGAGATCGGGGGCCAACCACAACTGATCGTGCGGATCGCCCTGGGATCGAAAGGTTTAGCGCCTCAGAGATCGGGGGCCAACCGCAACACCGGGCATCGCACCGGGCTGGTGAGGGAGGGTTTAGCGCCTCAGAGATCGGGGGCCAACCGCAACTACCGCGCTTCTCGACGCGCAGGCGCGGTTGGTTTAGCGCCTCAGAGATCGGGGGCCAACCGCAACGCATAAGCCGCAGGTCGCGCAGCAGGCAGTGGTTTAGCGCCTCAGAGATCGGGGGCCAACCGCAACTGGTTGCCGCGCTGGATGTAATTGGCGCCGGGTTTAGCGCCTCAAAGATCGGGCGCGCCTTGGCGCGGGCGGCTGACGGACCAGGTCGCCAGCACGGCGCCCGTCGCGGTATTTTCGATCAGCACCTCGTCGAGCGAGATCGCAACGACGCAGATCGGGCGCTGCTCGCTGCCCGCCGGCTGAATGCAGCGGACCGCACCGGCGCCGGGCACGCGGTCGATACGTCCGCGCAGGCGAAGCCGCAGCCCTTGCGACACGTCGAATTCGTCGGGCGTGACGCGCTGCACGGTATCGAAGACACGCTCGTCGTCGCCGGTGAATTGCGCCACCGCCAGCGTCTGTCCCGGCAGCAGGACGGTCTCGGTGCCGCTCGCCCCCGCCTGGGTCCGCCGCGGGCAGGCGTCGCTCGTCGACCAGGGCCGCGGAATCCAGAAACCTTCGATCGAGGCCGCCGCCTGTTCCTTGGCCAGCGCCCAATCGGCCCCCGACCATTGCGTCGGCTCGACATGGATACGCAACGCCCGGTCTTGCGCATCGTATCGCCAGCGCAGCGGCGCATGGCTGGTCTCGTCCGCCGGCCCTGAACAGCCGAACGGAATGACGAGATCGAGCCGCTGGCCGACCGCCTCGTTCGCCAGATCGGGAAGCGGCTTGCCCGAGGTCAGCGCATCGCTCGCGGCAACGGCGAGGTCGACGATCTCGCTTCGCCCCCACACCGACGGCAAAACCGGCGTGGGTGATGGCCGCGGCGCAGGTGCCTCGATCACTACGGGGGTGATCGGCTCGGGCGCGGGATAGGTGGCGCGGCCGAGAAAGAACCCGGCGGCGCCGATCGCGATCGTGGCGGCCGCGCCGCCCGCGATCGCCAACCGGCTGGCCCTGACACTCGGTTCCCGCATGATCACCTGATAGCAAATTCGGCCGCGCGCTCCAGCCCGAATTGCCGCGCGCGGCGTCTGACGCATTGACAACCCGCCTCTGCGTGCGTGAGGCAGGGCGGACATGACGGTCGACCAGATCCTGACCTTGTTCGTCCTCGCCGCGGTCGTCGCGGCGCTGATCTGGGACAAGATACGCGCCGACGTCGTCGCGCTGTCCGGCGCCGCGGTGCTGCTGATCACCGGCGCGGTGCGGCCGATCGACATCCAGGGCGCCTTCGCCAGCCCCGCGATCGTCGCGCTCGCCTCGCTGTTCGTGATCGCCTACGCGCTCGAACTGTCGGGCCTGCTCGATCGCGCGATCACCCTCGCGGTGCGGATGTGCCGCCGATGGGGCAATGCCGGCATCTGGCTGTTGTTGACGATGATCGGCGGGGTATCGTGCTTCCTCAACAGCACGCCGATCGTCGTGCTCGGCGCGCCGGTGGTGCGCGACGTCGCCCGCGCGCTCAAGCTCTCGCCGCAGCGCTACCTGCTGCCGCTGTCGTATATCGCGGTGCTGACGGGGTGCTGCACGCTGGTGGGCACCTCGACCAACCTGCTGGTCGACGATATGGCGCGGATCGCCGGCCAGCCGCGTTTCGGCATTTTCGAGATCACACCCGTCGGGCTGCCGATGGCGCTGGTCGGCGGGCTCTACCTCTTTCTCGTCAGCGGGCGGCTGTTCGGCCGCGACGACGGCGTAAGAGAGGTCAAGCGCGGCGTCCCGACGATCGCCGAACCGCTGATCGAAAGCGGGCAGGTCGGCGATGCGCAATTGTTCGCCGAACGACGCCCGTTGGCCCCGCTCAAGGCGGCCGTCGCGCTCGTGACCTTCGCCGGGGCGATCGCGCTCGCGGCATTCAACGTGGTGCCGATCGCCGCGTCCGCCTTCACCGGCGCGGTGCTGCTGATCCTGCTGCGGGTGATCAGCGCCGACGAGGCCTATAGCGGCCTCAAGCCCGAGATCCTCGTGTTGATCGCCGGCATGGTGGTGATCGGCATCGGCATGGAACAGAGTGGGCTCGCCAACACCGCCTCCAGGCTGCTGATCGGCAGTGTCGACGGCCTCAGCCCGCTCGCGGTACTGTGCCTCCTCTATCTGATCACGATGGTGACGACCGAACTGCTCTCGAACGCCACCGTCGCAGTGCTGATGACGCCGATCGCCGTCGCGCTCGCGCAAAGCCTCGGCGTCAGCCCGCGCCCGTTCCTGGTCGCGGTGATGATGGCGGGCAGCGCGGCCTTCGCGACCCCGTTCGGCTACCAGACCAACGTGATCGTCTATCAGATGGGGGGATATCGATATCTCGATTTCGTGCGCGTCGGCCTGCCGCTCAACCTCATCACCTTCGTCGTCGCGGTCACCGCGATCCACACCTTCTTCCCGTTTTGAAGAGCGCTCAGAGTCGGCTTGAGAAATCGCGGAAGAGCGATTTCCGTGGCGGCACCGGCCCGCTCCCCCACCCGGCCACCCAATGCGATTATCCTATGGGTGGTCGGGTGGGGAAGCGGGCCGGTGCCGCCATGCGCCGAAAGGCGCATTCTCAAACGGACTCTCAGAGCCGATCGGCCCGCCGATGCGCCGACAGGAACGCCCACATCGCGTCGTTGTCGACCACCCAGGCATGGCCGCCGCCGACGGTGATCCGCGCCGCGACGTCGGCCCCGTCGCGGCAGCCGGTATAGCGCTCCTCGTAGACGCCGTCTGCCGCCCAGCGCGTCGTCGGCGCAGCGGTGCAGCCGTTGAGCGCGGCCCAGCGCTGCTCGGCGGCGTGCATCGTATAGTGCCAATATCCCGCGCCGCCGCCCTGGATGGGATTGGTCTTGTCGGCGTCGCCGGCAAAGGCGATCACCGGCATCGGCGCGGCGGGCGCGCAGGTCGCGGGATCGGGCCGCGACGGGTCGTCGGCATCGGGGTTGCCCGCGCGCAGACCCACCACCGGCGCGATCGCCGCGAACCGGTCGGCCGCGACACAGCCCAGCCATGACGTCATCCGCCCGCCCCCCGACAGCCCGGTGACATAGGCCCGCGCATCGTCCGCGCAGCCCTCAGCCGCCAGCCAGTCGAGCGCGGTCGTCAGATAGGCCACGTCATCGGGATCGTCTTTGGTCGGGATCGTCCCCGTCACCGTCGGCACGCCGGGGATGTTCCACACGAATCCTCGCCCCACGGGAATTCCGGCATCGGGCGCGGCGAGAATGAAGCCATGCGTGTCCGCGGTCGCCTCAAGCCCCGATTCACGCAGCATCTCGGCGCCCGTCGCCGTGCTGCCGTGGAGCAGGAAGACGATCGGCAGTGCCTCCCCCCGATCGTATCCCCGGGGCAGATGCACCAGCATCGGCCGCCCGCTATCCCCGATCGGAATGCGCGCGGTCGTCCCGGGCGCGCCGATGTCGCAGCGGGTGGCGGCATGCGCGGTCGAGGCGATCGACAAAGTGCCGGCGGCGGCGATGCAGGCGAGCAGCGGACGGAACGGAATCGGCCTTCTCCCGATGGTGTTGTTTCGCCCCTTTTCCCCTCGCGGGCACGCGGGAGCAAGGGGTGCCGTCGGATGGCCCCGCTCCCCTTCCCCAACCGCGCGCGGCTTGCTAAGGCGCCCGCGAGCCCCGCATTCGCAAGCTGCCGGCGCCCGCGCGGACCTTAGTCCGCGACGTACGCGTTGGCTCGATACAAGAGAAAGGGAATACCCGCATGACCGCCATTGGCCAGGACACGCTCGGCACCCGCGACACGCTCGACGCCGCCGGCACCACCTACGGCTTCTACAGCCTTGCCAAGGCGGCCGAGAAGCTCGGTGACATCAGCCGGCTGCCCTTTTCGATGAAGGTTCTGCTGGAAAACCTGCTGCGCTTCGAGGACGGCAAGACCGTCACGACCGAGGATCTCCAGGCGATCGTCGATTGGCAGAAGGATCGCCGCTCGGATCGCGAGATCCAGTATCGCCCGGCGCGCGTGCTGATGCAGGATTTCACCGGCGTCCCCTGCGTGGTCGATTTGGCGGCAATGCGCGACGCGATTCGGAAACTCGGCGGCGACGCGCAGAAGATCAACCCGCAGGTGCCCGTCCACCTCGTCATCGATCACTCGGTGATGGTCGACGAATTCGGCACCCCCAAGGCATTCGAGGATAACGTCGCGCTCGAATATCAGCGCAACATGGAGCGCTACGAATTCCTCAAATGGGGTTCGAAGGCGCTCGACAATTTCCAGGTCGTGCCTCCCGGCACCGGCATCTGTCACCAGGTCAATCTCGAATATATCGGCCAGGCGGTATGGCATTCGAAGGGGCCGGACGGGCAACCGGTCGCCTATCCCGATACGCTGGTGGGCACCGACAGCCACACGACGATGATCAACGGCCTCGGCGTGCTCGGCTGGGGCGTCGGCGGGATCGAGGCCGAGGCCGCGATGCTCGGCCAGCCGGTGTCGATGCTGATCCCCGAGGTCGTCGGCTTCAAGCTGACGGGATCGTTGCGCGAAGGCATCACCGCGACCGACCTCGTCCTCACCGTCACGCAGATGCTGCGCCAGAAGGGTGTGGTCGGCCGCTTCGTCGAATTCTACGGCTCCGGCCTGCACACGCTGACGCTCGCGGATCGCGCGACGATCGGCAACATGGCGCCCGAATATGGCGCGACCTGCGGCTTCTTCCCGGTCGATGCCAAGACGATCGATTACATGCGCTTCACTGGCCGCAGCGACGATCAGATCGCGCTCGTCGAGGCCTATTGCCGCGCGCAGGGCATGTGGCACGACGAGAATGCCGCCGATCCGATCTTCACCGACACGCTCGAACTCGACATGTCGACCGTCCACGCCTCGCTCGCCGGCCCCAAGCGCCCGCAGGACCGCATCTCGCTCAACAAGGTCGACGAGGTGTTCAACGGCGATCTCTCCAAGGTCTATGACAAGCAGCGCCCGACGCGCGTCGCCGTCGATGGCCTCAACCACGATATCGGCGACGGCGATGTCGTCATCGCCGCGATCACGAGCTGCACCAACACCTCGAACCCCAGCGTGCTGATCGCCGCCGGCCTCGTCGCCCGCAAGGCGCGCGCGAAGGGGCTCAAGCCCAAGCCGTGGGTCAAGACCTCGCTCGCGCCGGGGAGCCAGGTCGTCACCGATTATCTCGACAAGGCCGGGCTGACCGACGATCTCAACGCACTCGGCTTCAACCTCGTCGGCTATGGCTGCACCACCTGCATCGGCAATTCCGGGCCGCTCGCGCCCGCGATCTCGAAGGCGATCAACGAGAACGACGTCGTCGCCGCTTCGGTGCTCTCGGGCAACCGCAATTTCGAGGGCCGCGTGTCGCCCGATGTGCGCGCCAACTTCCTCGCCTCGCCCCCGCTCGTCGTCGCTTATGCGATCAAGGGCACCGTGACCGAGGATATGGAAGCCTCCGCGCTCGGCACGGACGGCGACGGCAACGACGTGTTCTTGCGAGATATCTGGCCGACCAATCAGGAAGTCCGCGACCTGATCGACGCCAATATCGACAATGAGATGTTCCGCGCCCGCTACGGCAACGTCTATGCGGGCGACGAGCGGTGGCGTGACATCGACGTCACCGGCTCCGAAACCTATCAGTGGCGCGCCGGCTCCACCTATGTCGCCAACCCGCCCTATTTCGAGGGCATGGAGATGACGCCGGCGCCCGTCGCCGACATCGTCGAGGCGAAGCCGCTCGCGATCCTGGGCGATTCGATCACCACCGATCACATCTCGCCCGCCGGCAGCATCAAGGCCGACAGCCCCGCCGGGCTCTACCTCCAGGATCATCAGGTCAACCGTCAGGATTTCAATTCCTACGGCAGCCGCCGCGGCAACCACGAGGTGATGATGCGCGGCACCTTCGCCAACATCCGCATCAGGAACGAGATGGTTCCCGGCGTCGAAGGCGGCATGTCGAAATACGACGGCGAGGTGATGCCGATCTACGACGCCGCGATGCGCCACAAGGCCGACGGCACGCCTTTGGTGGTGGTCGCGGGCAAGGAATACGGCACCGGCTCGTCGCGAGACTGGGCCGCCAAGGGCACGATCCTGCTCGGCGTCCGCGCGGTGATCGCCGAGAGCTTTGAGCGTATCCACCGCTCGAACCTTGTCGGCATGGGTGTGCTCCCCTTGCAGTTCGCGGACGGCGTGACGCGCCAGACGCTCAGGCTCGACGGCTCGGAGACCTTCACCATCCACGGCGTCGGCGACATCCGCCCGCGGCAGGATGTCGAGGTCACCCTCACCCGCGCCGACGGCAAGACCGAACGCTTCGCCACCCGCTGCCGGATCGATACCGTCAACGAGTTGGAATATTTCCTCCACGGCGGCATCCTCCAATACGTGCTGAGGAACCTCGCCGCGAACTGAGCCGCCCCCCTTTCCCTCTCCCCTCGGGAGAGGGAGGGAGCCGGCAAAGGCGGCGGAAGGGTGAGGCCGGCAACGCCCAGCCGCTCCCCAAGCCCGCCACCCCAGCCCCAGACCGTCACCCCAGCGAAGGCTGGGGTCCATGTCTGATGCGAGAAATAACGGACGGTGGCCCGATAACCGACCGACATGGATGCCAGCCTGCGCTGGCATGACGGAATAAGGCATTTCCTCGCCCAGCGCGTCGCTCCGGCGGACGCTGGACTCCCGATACTCCCGAAAGCCGCGGCCTTCGATCGCGTGCCGATTGCCGCGCGCCGCCGCCCGGCCTAAGTGCCCGCTCGATGGCGGCTTATTCCTCCCCGGCCTATCAGGCGTCGCGCCGCGGCCGGGGGCCGGGGCTCGCGCTCGCGATCGCCGCGAACGTCCTGCTCGCGTTGCTCTTCCTGACCATGTCGTCCTATTCGCCCCTCCAGCGCATGGCGCCGACGGGGCTGTCGGTGTTCAACGTCTCGGGCTCGCGCCCCGCCGCCGAAGCATCCGAAAGGAAGGCCGCGCCCAAGCCGCGCCCGAAACGCGCCACCGCAGCGCGAGAGGCACCCGCACCACGCCCGCCGAAGCCGCCGGCACCCGACGCCTCGGCGCCCAGCCCGTTCAAGATGATCATCGTCAGCAAAGAGGCGTTCGGCGCCTCGGACATCGGCAAGCTGCCCAAGGACGCGCCCGAAATTGCCTCCGGCGGTGGCGAGGGCAAGGCGGCCGACAGCGCCTCGACCTACGGCCCCGGCGAAGGACCGGGCGGCGCCACGCTCTACGCCGCCGACTGGTATCGCAAGCCGCGCGATGCCGAGCTTGCCTATTACATGCCCAAGGTGGTCCGCCCCGGCAGTTGGGCGGAGATCGCCTGCCAGACGGCCGAGCGCTATCGCGTCGAGAATTGCCGCGCGCTTGCCGAATCACCGCCCGGCTCCGGCCTCGCCAACGCGCTACGCCGCGCCGCATGGCAATTCCAGGTGCGCCCGCCGAGCATCGACGGCAAGCCGATGCTCCACACCTGGGTCCGCATCCATTTCGACTTCACCGAAAAGGCCCGCGACTGATCACCCCGGTCAATCCGCGGGCAGGACGGGCTTTTCGGGCAGCGCCTCGGGATCGACGGCGTCTTCGGTGGCTTTGCCGGCGCGCGGGCGGCCATAGACGAAATAGACCAGCAGCCCGATCGCGTTCCAGCCGAGGAAGAACAATTCGGTCCGCGTCGGCAAGCTGAAGAACAGATAGATGCACCCCAGGATCGCGATCGTCCCTACGACGGGCGCCATCGGCGTGCGGAAGGTCCGCGGCGCATCGGGCGCGCGCCGGCGCATCACCAGCATGCACACCGAGACCGCCGTGAACGCCGCGAGCGTCCCGGCATTGGCGAGCGCCGCGATCGCATCGATCGGCGCCACGCCCGCGATCACCGCCACCAGCACCGCGGTCAGGATCGTGATCTTCACGGGTGCCCCACGCTTCGAGACCGTCGCCAGCTTCGCCGGCAGCAACCCGTCGCGCGCCATCGTGAAGAAGATGCGGCTCTGCCCGAACAGGAAGCCCAGCAGCACCGTCGGCAACGCCACCACCGCGCTCACCGCCAGGATCGTCGCCACCACCGGCTGGTCGATCCCGCGCAGGATCAGCGCCAGCGGATCGGGGCTGTTGGCGAACTCGATGAAGTGCAGCGCCCCCACCGCCGTCACCCCGATCAGGATGTAGATCGCGACACACGCGATCATCGATCCGACGATCCCGATCGCCAGATCGCGGCCCGGATTCTTGGTCTCCTCGGCCGCCGTCGAGATCGCATCGAACCCGTAGAAGGCGAAGAAGATGATCGCCGCCGCCGCCATCACCCCGCGCGCGACGACCTCGCCGCCCGCGCCGGGCAGCGCTTCCTTGCCGAAGCCGTAGGGCATGAACGGATGCAGGTTGTCGGGGTTGAAATGCGGCAGCGCGACGACGACGAACAGCGCCAGCGCGAGCATCTTGATCACCACCAGCACCGCGTTCAGCGTCGCCGATTCCTTGGTCCCCAGGCTCAGCAGCCCTGCCACCACCGCGATGATGAAGATCGCCGGCAGGTTGATCAGCCCGCCAAGCTCCGGCCCCTGCGTCAGCGCGTGCGGAAACCCCAGCCCTTCGAGCAACGGCGAGGCATAGCCCGACCACCCCACCGCCACCGTCGAGACCACCAGCGAATATTCGAGGATCAGGCTCCACCCGATCACCCAGGCAATGATCTCGCCCAAGACGACATAGCTGTAGGTGTATGCGCTGCCGCTCGCTGGCAGCATCGTCGACATCTCGGCATAGGCCAGCGCCGCGCACGCGCAGATCACGCCGGCGATCACGAACGACACGATCACCGCCGGCCCGGCGCGATCCGCCCCCACCCCGATCAGCGTCAGGATGCCGGTGCCGACGATCGCCCCCACCCCCAGCGCCACCAGATGCGGCCAAGACAAGGTGCGCGCCAACCGGTGCTCGCCCGGCTGCTCGGCGCCCACCGCAATCACTTTCTTACGGAATAAATCGGCCATCGATCCCCCGAAATGAGAAACAACGAAGCCCGGCGCTTGATGAACGCCGGGCGGTTGCCCATAGGGTAGGGATATGAAGCGACTCCGCAACCTTTGTGGGGTTTTATAAGTTTTATAAATACTTAGGAGGGATTTGATGGAAACCGCGCTCGATTTCGCGCTGGGCGAAACCGCCGACATGATCCGCGAGACGACCCGCCGTTTCGCCGCCGACCGGATCGCGCCCAAGGCCGCCGATATCGACGAGCACAACAAATTCGATCGCTCGCTCTGGCCCGAAATGGGCGCGCTGGGGCTGCACGGCATCACCGTCGAAGAAGAATGGGGCGGGCTTGGGCTGGGCTATCTCGATCACGTCGTCGCGATGGAGGAGGTCAGCCGTGCCTCGGCCTCGATCGGTCTCAGCTACGGCGCGCATTCCAACCTCTGCGTCAACCAGATCCGCCGCTGGGGCAACGCCGAGCAGAAAGCGAAATACCTGCCCCGGCTGATCTCGGGCGAGCATGTCGGCAGCCTCGCGATGTCGGAGGCCGGATCGGGCTCGGACGTCGTCTCGATGAAGCTCAAGGCGGAAGCGCGCGGCAACGATCGCTACATCCTCAACGGCACCAAATTCTGGATCACCAACGCGCCCGAGGCGGACACGCTCGTCGTCTACGCCAAGACCGACAGCGCGGCGGGAAGCGGGGGCATCACCGCGTTCCTGATCGAAAAGGGTTTCAAGGGCTTCTCGGTCTCGAAGAAGCTCGACAAGATGGGGATGCGCGGCTCCGACACCGCCGAGCTGGTGTTCGAGGATTGCGAAGTCCCGGCCGAGAACGTGATGGGGCCGGTCGGCGGCGGCGTCGGCGTGCTGATGAGCGGCCTTGATTACGAACGCGCGGTGCTCTCCGCCGGCCCGCTCGGCATCATGCAGGCGTGCCTCGATGTGGTGCTGCCCTATGTCCGCGATCGTAAGCAGTTCGGCAAGCCGATCGGCAGCTTCCAGCTCATCCAGGCCAAGGTCGCCGACATGTACGTCGCGCTCAACAGCGCGCGCGCCTATGTCTACGCGGTCGCTCGCGCCTGCGACGCCGGCAAGACGACCCGCTTCGACGCCGCCGGCGCGATCCTGCTCGCCAGCGAAAACGCCGTCAAAACCGCGCTCGAAGCGATCCAGGCGCTCGGCGGCGCGGGCTACACCAAGGAATGGCCGGTCGAACGCTTCCTGCGCGATGCCAAGCTCTACGACATCGGCGCAGGAACGAACGAGATCAGGCGCTACCTGATCGGCCGCGAATTGATCGGGGCGTAGCGGTGGCGGCTTTCGCCCAGTTGCCGTCATGCCAGCGAAGGCTGGCATCCATGACCCTATCGGAAGCGAACGGGCCGCCTTGCTAGAGAGATAGACCCCAGCCTTCGCTGGGGTCACGAAACGGGGGACGGCCACTAACCACCAATAGCAGTCGCACCACTCACCTCACCACACATGCACCCTCTTGTCGGGCGCGAGATACAGTTTCTGCCCCGGCTGCACGTCGAACGCCTTGTACCAGTCGTCGAGATTGCGCACCGTCAGCGCGCGGAAATTGCCCGGCGCGTGGCCGTCGGTCGCGATCTGCTGGCGCAGCGCCTTGTCACGCGTCTTGGTCCGCCAGCTCTGCGCGAAGGAGAGGAAGAAGCGCTGGTCGCCCGTCAGCCCCGCGATCACCGGCGCTTCCTTGCCGCCCAGCGAGGCGTGATACGCCTCCAGCGCCGCCGTCAGCCCCGCGACGTCGGCGATGTTCTCGCCCAGCACCAGTTCGCCGTTCAGATGCAGCCCCGGCAGCGGCTCGTACGCGCTGTATTGATCCGCCAGCGCCTGCCCGGCCTGTTTGAAGTGCGCCAGATCCTCGGGCGTCCACCAGTTGCGCAGCTTGCCGGTCGAATCGAATTCGGCGCCGTTATTGTCGAAGCTGTGGCTGATCTCATGCCCGATGACGGCGCCGATCGATCCGTAATTCGCCGCCGGATCGGCCTTGGGGTCGTAGAACGGCGCCTGGAGGATCGCGGCCGGGAAGTTGAGCGCGTTCTGCAAGGGCAGGTTGACCGCATTCACCGTCTGCGGCGTCATCCACCATTCGCCGCGATCGACCGGCTTGCCGATCTTGGCGATCTGGTGGTGATATTCCGCCTTGGCCGCGCGCCGCGCATTGCCCACCGGATCGTCGGCACGAATGTCGAGCCCCGAATAATCGCGCCACGTCTCGGGATAGCCGATGCCGACCTTCAGCGTCTCGATCTTCTTGCGCGCCTCGGCCTTGGTCGCCGGGGCCATCCAGTCGAGATTGGCGACGCGCGTGTCGAACGCCTTCAGGATGCCCTGCACCATGTGCTGGATGTCGGCCTTGGACGAGGCCGGGAAATATTGCTCGGCATAGAGCTTGCCCACCGCATCGCCCAGCGCGTTGTTCACCGCGGCGATCGCGCGCTTGTCGCGGCTGCGCTGCTGCGGCGTGCCCGATAGCGTGGTGCCGTAAAACGCGAACCGCGCGTCGTCGATCGCCTTGGGCAGCACGGTCGCGACGGTGTTGATGCGGTGGAAGGTCAGCCAGTCCTGCCACGTCTGCAACGGCTCGCTCGCCACCAGCGCGGCCTCGCCCGTCACCGCCTTGGGCTGCCAGACGATGAAGTCCTTCTGGTCGGGCAGTTCCGCCGCCGCCCAGAACGCCTCCCAGTCGAGCCCCGGCGCCTTCTTCGCGAAGTCCGCCTTGGTCCAGGGATCGTGTCCCTTCGACATCTGGCTCGTCGTCTCGAGATCGGCATGCGTCTTGGCGAGCTTGGTTTCGAGATCGACGATCCGCGCCGCGCGCGCCTGCGCGTCGCTCACGCCGGCAAGCTGGAGCAATTGCGCGACATAGCTCTTATAAGCGACGCGGATCTGCTGCATCTCGGGCGCCGAAGACAGGTAATAGTCGCGATCGGGCAGCCCCAGCCCGCCTTGCAGCAGATAGGGCACGGTCTTGTCGGGCTGCGTCAGCGCCTGCGTCACGAACAGCCCGAACAGATTCTCGCTGCCCAGGCTGGTCGCGTTGATCGGGTCTTCGTCGGCAAGCAGGTTCGCGCCCAGCATCGTCGCCAGTTGCGTCTTGTCCTTGAGCGCCGCGATCGCCTGCAACTCGCCCTGGATCGGCGCCAGCCCGCGCTGTTCGATCGCCTTGGTGTTGAGATAGGCGTTGTAGAAATCGGCGATCCGGCGCTGGTCGGTTCCGGGCGCGGCCTCGGCCTTCACCGCGGCGTCGATGATCGCGCGATTGTTCGCCTCGGCCTTGTTGAACACCTCCAGGAACACGCCGGTGCTCGATCGATCGGCGGGAATCTCGGTCTTCGCACGCCAGCCGCCGTTGGCATATTCGTCGAAATTGTCGCCGGGCTTGACCGAGGTGTTCAGCCCGGTCGTATCGATTCCGATCGTGGTGCCGGCGGCCGCCACCCTGGCGATGTCGTTCTGCTCGTCGCCCTGGCTACAGGCGGCGACGGTGGCAGCGGTGGCGAGGAGGGCGGCAAGCAGCAGGCGTCGCGTCATGGCATCTCTTTCCCGGAATATCGTATATGGCTGATGGACTACACCGCGGGCCGGGCCAACGCCAGCGGCTTCCCTTCCTGCGCGGACGCGTCTAGCAGGGCCACAAAAATACCGAGGGAAGGATCAGGGCACCGCCATGAGCGCACCGCTACTCGACACCAAATTGTCGCCCGAAAGCGATGCGTTCCGTACCAATGCTGCGCACAATCGCGCGCTGGCCGATCGCTTGCGCGCCGATGTCGCCCGGGCCGCAGCGGGCGGCTCGCAAGCCTCGCGCGACCGCCATACCGCGCGCGGCAAGTTGCTCCCGCGCGATCGCGTCGAACGGCTGCTCGATCCCGGCGCGCCCTTTCTCGAAATCGGCCAGCTCGCCGCGGGCGGCCTGTATGGCGGCGAGGTGCCCGGCGCCGGGTTGATCGCCGGGATCGGCCGCGTCTCCGGCCGGCAGGTCATGATCGTGTGCAACGACGCCACGGTGAAGGGCGGCACCTATTATCCGATGACGGTCAAGAAGCATCTCCGCGCGCAGGAGATCGCCGAGGCCAACCGGCTGCCGTGCATCTACCTCGTCGATTCGGGCGGCGCCAACCTGCCGCATCAGGCCGAGGTGTTCCCCGACCGCGACCATTTCGGCCGCATCTTCTTCAACCAGGCCAACATGAGCGCGCTCGGCATCCCGCAGATCGCGTGCGTGATGGGAAGCTGCACCGCGGGCGGCGCCTATGTCCCCGCCATGTCCGACGAAAGCGTCATCGTCCGCAATCAGGGCACGATCTTCCTCGCCGGCCCGCCGCTGGTGAAGGCTGCCACCGGTGAGGTCATCTCGGCCGAGGAACTCGGCGGCGCCGATACCCACGGCCGCAAGTCGGGCGTGGTCGATCACGTCGCCGAGAATGACGAGCACGCGCTCACGATCGTCCGCGACATCGTCTCGACGCTCCCCGCCAATCGCACGCCAGACATCGCGCTCACCGATCCGCGCCCGCCCCGATACCCCGCCGACGACCTTTACGGTATCATCCCCGAAGACGTCCGCGCGCCCTACGATGTCCATGAAGTCATCGCCCGCCTCGTCGACGGCAGCGAGTTCAACGAATTCAAGGCGCTCTACGGCAGCAGCCTGGTGTGCGGCTTCGCGCATATCTGGGGGATGCCGGTCGCGATCCTCGCCAACAACGGCGTGCTGTTCAGCGAAAGCGCGGTCAAGGGCGCGCATTTCATCGAACTCGCCTGCCAGCGCCGCATTCCGCTGCTTTTCCTCCAGAACATCTCGGGCTTCATGGTCGGCGGCAAGTACGAGGCCGAAGGCATCGCCAAGCACGGCGCCAAGCTGGTGACCGCGGTTGCCACCGCCAGCGTGCCCAAGATCACGATCCTGATCGGCGGCAGCTTCGGCGCGGGCAATTACGGCATGTGCGGCCGCGCCTATTCGCCGCGCTTCCTCTTTTCATGGCCCAACAGCCGGATCAGCGTGATGGGCGGCGAACAGGCCGCCAGCGTGCTCGCGACGGTCCACCGCGACGCCGATAGCTGGAGCGCGGAAGAAGCCGAGGCCTTCAAGGCCCCGATCCGCGAAAAATACGAAGACGAAGGCAACCCCTGGCACGCCACCGCGCGACTGTGGGACGACGGCATCATCGATCCGGCGCAAACCCGCGATGTCTTGGGGTTAGCCTTCGCCGCCACCCTCAACGCCCCCATCCCCGAACGCCCGTCGTTCGGCGTGTTCCGCATGTGATGAGAAACGATGGCCCCTTATTCCTCCCCGAGCTTGTCTCGGGGAGGGGGACCGTCCGGCGCAGCCGGATGGTGGAGGGGCAGCCGCGCCTGCGCGGCCACGACGATCCCCCGAACGACCCTATCCAGATCGCGAAGCGCCTCACGCGCGGGAATCCGCACCGTCGCAATGCCGTGACCCGCAAACCACCGATCACGCCGCGCATCGCGCATCGGCCGATCACCTCGCCCGTGCGCCTCGCCATCGATCTCGATCGCCAACCGGGCGTCGCTACAGTAGAAATCGAGCGTATAATCGCCGCTTGGATGTTGCCGTCGAAATTTGAGACCCGCGGGGCGCGCGCGCAAAACCTGCCAAAGCGCGATTTCGGGCGGAGACATCACACGCCGCAACCGGCGCGATCTCGCGACCGTCTCGCTTTTCGGTTTAGGCGCAACGTCTCGCAACATCTCCCTTCCCCCTCCACCATGCTTCGCATGGTCCCCCTCCCCGAGACAAGCTCGGGGAGGATCGCATAGGATTCCACCCATGCTCCCCCTCATCCTCCCGCTTCTCTTTCAGGTCACCCCGGTCGCGCCCATCATCAAGGGCACTGCGCTGCCGCCACCCGATGCGGATACCGCCGCCGTCCTCGCCCCCGTCGAGCGCATGTTCGCCGGCCTCGCGGCGCACGACGCGCAGGCGATCCGCGCCGAGCTTCGCCCCGAAGGCGGCGCCACCGTCGCCATCGAACAGCCCGACGGCACCCGCACGATCCGCCATCTTAGCTGGGACGAATTCACCGCCGGCATCAAGCCGGGCGCAGAGGCATTCGAGGAACGCTTCACCGGCCCGCCCGCGGTCGAGATCGACGGCGATATCGCGATGGTCTGGGGGCCGTACACTTTCCTGCTCGACGGCAAGCCGCACCATTGCGGGGTCGACCATTTCGACCTGATCCACGACGCCGGCCAGTGGAAGGTGCTCAACGTCACCTGGTCGCAGCGCACCACGGGGTGCGAGGCGGCATGACGTGCGCTGTCCTACAGCACCCCATCTGGTTTATGATCACCGCATGAGCATCGCCCGCCCGCATCCTCGCCCCCGTTTCCGGGCGCTCGCGGCAAAGCGGACAAAACCGTGCGACACTCTCCACTTTCTCCACTTTACCCCGGCGGACCCATGCTGACATCGCTCCTCATCGCCAATCGCGGCGAAATCGCCTGCCGCGTCATCCGCACCGCGCGCCGCATGGGAATCCGCACGATCGCGGTCTATTCGGATGCCGACGCCGCCGCGCTCCACGTCCGTCAGGCCGACGAGGCGGTCCATATCGGCCCCTCGCCCGCACGCGAAAGCTATCTCGTCGGCGACAAAATCATCGCCGCCGCGAAGCAGGCCGGCGCCGAGGCGATCCATCCCGGCTACGGCTTCCTCTCGGAAAATGCCGATTTCGCGGCTGCCGTGATCGATGCCGGGCTGATCTGGGTCGGCCCCAAGCCCGACAGCATCCGCGCGATGGGCCTCAAAGACGCCGCCAAGCAGCGCATGATCGCCGCGGGCGTGCCGGTGACGCCGGGCTATCTCGGCGAGGATCAGAACCCCGATCGCCTCCACGCAGAGGCCGATGCGATCGGCTATCCGGTGCTGATCAAGGCGGTCGCGGGCGGCGGCGGCAAGGGGATGCGCCGCGTCGATGCTGCGCCGCAATTCGCCGACGCGCTGCAATCGTGCCAGCGCGAGGCCGCCAGTTCGTTCGGCGACGATCGCGTGCTGATCGAGAAATACATCCTCTCGCCGCGCCATATCGAAGTGCAGGTGTTCGGCGATGCCCACGGCAATGTCGTCCATCTGTTCGAGCGCGATTGCTCGCTCCAGCGCCGCCACCAGAAGGTGATCGAGGAAGCCCCCGCCCCCGGCATGGACGAGGCGACGCGCGAGGCCGTCTGCGCCGCCGCCGTCCGCGCCGCCAAAGCAGTGGACTATGAAGGCGCCGGCACGATCGAATTCATCGCCGACGCGAGCGACGGGCTGCGCGCCGACCGCATCTGGTTCATGGAAATGAACACCCGGTTGCAGGTCGAACACCCGGTGACCGAGGCAATAACCGGTCAGGATTTGGTCGAATGGCAGCTATGGGTCGCCAACGGTGAGCCGTTGCCGAAGCGGCAGGAGGAGCTGAAGATCAACGGCTGGGCCATCGAGGCGCGGCTTTATGCGGAGAACCCGGCCGCGGGATTTCTGCCAAGCACCGGCTCACTCGATCACCTTGTGTTCCGGGGGGCCGGGCGAATCGAAACTGGCGTCGAGCAAGGCGACACGATTTCTCCGTTCTACGATCCTATGATCGCCAAGTTGATTGCAACAGCGGACACGCGGGAAAAGGCAATTACGAAGCTGGCGGACGCGGTCGGTCGCGTTGAATGCATCCCGGTCAAGACGAATGCCTGGTTCCTGCACCGCCTGCTCCTCAGACCGGAATTTCAAGCAGGCGCTGTTACAACCGGTTTTATCGCAGAACATCAGGATGTGCTGATAGAGGCCCCGCGCCCTCGCCCCGCGTTGTTGCAACAAGCCGCCGACCGTGCGGTCTATAACGACGACTTTCATCCGCCAATCTGCTCTCCAGGTGATGAGGCCCGCTTTGCGGGAACTTTGGGATTCCGCTTGAATGCCGATCGTCAGCGCACCGTTGTGCTGTCTGTTGATGGTGAACGGGTGCCCATTGAGTTCGCAGACAGCATGGATGAGTTCCGCGCCTATTGGGAAGATGAACGCAACGGCATGGTCGGCATCGGGCAAACGGCAGTGATGTTCGATGGTGGAGCGGCATTTGTCACCGCCCCTTACCGCGGATCCGGCACCGCCTCAGGCACCGCCACCGATGGCGCCATCCTCTCCCCCATGCCGGGCCGCATCATCGCCGTTTCGGTCGCGGCGGGCGACGCCGTCGCCAAGGGTCAGAAGCTCGTCACGCTCGAGGCGATGAAGATGGAGCACACGCTCACCGCCCCGTTCGACGGCATCATCGCCGATCTCGCCGCCACCGAAGGCGCGCAGGTCAGCGAAGGCAGCTTGCTGGTGCAGGTCGAGCGCAACGAAGAATGATCCTCACACCGTGAAGCTCTCGCCGCACCCGCACGAACCCTTCGCATTGGGGTTGTTGAACACGAACCCCGCGGCGAAATCGTCCTCGGTCCAGTCCATCGTCGAGCCGATCAGATAGAGGATCGACGCGCCATCGACGAACAGGGCGCCGCCCGGCGTGTCGATGCGCTCGTCCATCGGGTTGGCGGCGGTGACATAGTCGACCGAATAGGCCAGCCCCGAACAGCCGCGCCGCGGGGTCGAGAGCTTGACGCCGATCGCGTCCTCGGGCGCCTTGGCCATCAGGCTCGCGATCCGCGCCTCGGCATCGGGCGTCAGCATCAAGGGCGCGGGGCGCTTACGGGTTTTCACGTCGGTCATCGTCTTCTCCACGCCCCCAAGGCAGAGGAGCTGGGGCGGTCTTGCCTTCCCCCCACCCCCTCGGCGGCGGTCGTTCCAGCTCCTCAAAGCCCGCGGGCATTCACAGCATCCCCAGTTCGAGCTTGGCGTCATCGCTCATCTTCTGCGGGTCCCACGGCGGGTCCCAGACCAGATCGACATCGGCGGTCGCGATCCCCGGCACCGAGCCGACGCGCAACTCGACTTCGCCCGGCATCGATTCGGCGACGGGGCAATGCGGCGTCGTCAGCGTCATCGTGATCGCGACATGCCCGTCCGCGGTAACGTCGACCCCGTAGATAAGGCCCAGATCATAGATATTCACCGGGATTTCGGGATCGTAGATCTCCTTGAGCGCGTCGATTACCGCCTCGTACAGCGCCCCGCCCGGCTCGCCGCCCGACACGGGCGGCGGCTGCTGCGCGAGGAAGCCTTCGAGATAATCGCGTTTGCGCTCGAACGTCTCCGCCGCACTCTCGACGCGTGCCTTGGGCGGCGCCTCCACTGCATCGACCTCCTCGACCACGATCTTGCGTGCTTCGTTCATCCGAAGATCCTCGTCACCCGTTCGATTCCCTTGATCAGCGCCGCCACGTCCGCAGGGCCGCTATAGACGCCGAAGCTCGCCCGCGCGGTCGCCGGCACGCCCAGCGCGTCCATCAGCGGCTGCGCGCAATGGTGCCCGGCGCGGATCGCGACCTGCCCTTCGTCCAATATGGTGGCGATGTCGTGCGGATGCACCCCCTCCACCGCAAAGCTCAGGATGCCCGCCGACTCCTCCGGCCCGAACACGCGCACGCTGTTGAGGCCCGCCATCGCTTCGCGCGCCTCGCGCACCAGCGCCGCTTCATGGGCATGGATGCGCTCCAGCCCGACACCTTCGACATAATCGATCGCCGCATGCAGCCCGACGACGCCGACGATATGCGGCGTCCCCGCTTCGAAGCGCGCCGGCGGCGGGGCATAAGTGGTGCGCGCGAAGCTGACGCGATCAATCATCGATCCGCCGCCCTGATACGGCGGCATCGCCTCGAGCAGGTCGCCCCTGCCCCACAGCACGCCGATCCCGGTCGGGCCGTAGAGCTTATGGCCCGAAAAGACGTAGAAATCGCACCCCAGGTCGGCGACGTTCACCGCCATCCGAGGCACCGCCTGACACCCGTCGAGCAGCAATTTCGCGCCAACACCATGCGCCAGTTCGGTCGCGCGCCGGGCATCGAGCACCGAGCCGAGCACGTTCGAGACATGCGCTAGCGCGACCAGCTTGTGCGCCGGCGTCAGCATCGCCGCCATCGCGTCAAGATCGATCCTGCCGTCGCCGGTCAGCGGCACCACATCGATCGCCGCGCCCACGCGCTCGGCAACGAGCTGCCACGGCACGATGTTCGAATGATGCTCCAGCGTCGAAAGCAGAATGCGATCGCCCTTGCGAAGCTGCTTCCCCGCCCAGCACTCGGCGACAAGGTTGATCCCCTCGGTCGCGCCGCGCACGAACACCACCTCGTCGGCCGACGCCGCACCGATGAAGCCCGCGACGCGCTTGCGGGCGGCTTCATAGGCCAGCGTCATATCCGCCGAGCGCTGATAGACGCCGCGATGGACGGTGGCGTAGGTCTCGCCATAGGCGCGCGTGATCGCGTCGACCACGACGCGCGGCTTCTGCGCGGTCGCCGCACTGTCGAGATATGCCCAGCCTTCGGGGATCGCCGGAAAATCACCGCGCACGTCGAGCGCCCGATCAGCCGAAAGGTCAGGCGAAAGTGAGGCCGAGACCCCCGTCACAATGTTTTCTCCAGCCAGGCATCGGCATCGACGGAAAAGGCATCCCTGGTCGCTTCATCGCCGATCCGATCGATCGCATCGGCGACGAACGCCCGCGTCAGCAGCCCCCTTGCCCGCGCCGGCGCGATGCCGCGGCTTGCGAGATAGAACAGCGCGCGGGCATCGAGTTCGCCCACGGTCGCGCCATGCGCGCATTTGACGTCGTCGGCGAAAATCTCGAGTTCGGGCTTGAGGTTGATCGTCGCGGTGCGATCGAGCAGCAGCCCGCGCAAGGATTGTTCGCCGTCGGTCTTCTGCGCGCCGCGCGCCACCTCGACGCGCGCCGCCAGGCTTGCCGTCGATACGTCCTTGGCGACCGCGCGCCAAATCTGCCGGCTCTGCCCATTCACCGCATCGTGGCGCAGCGAAACAGCGCATTCCTGGCGCTGGTTGCCATCGGTCAGCAACGCGCCGCCCAGTTCGGCATAGGCCGCCGCGCCGTTGCAGGTGATCGCGTCGTCGATGCGGCAATCCATCCCGCCCGCGCCGAGAAACACCGAAACGAGGCTCGCGCCCTCGCCCACCGTCGCTTCGTCGCGGATCGAGACGAAGCCCGATCCCTGCAACATTCGCACCGAGCGCATCAGCCGCGCCGAGCGCGCAAGCTCGATCTGCGTCAGCCGGTTGGCCCAGCCCTCACCGACATAGGTTTCGACCACCGACGCCACCGCGTCCTCGGCCAGCGTGATGCGCGCGGGCAGATGGTTGGCGCCGCCCGAGGCGACGTGGACGATCTCGATACCATCGGTCGCCTGATCGCGGTCGAGCGTCAGCGCCCAGCCGGCGCCCGTCGCCTGCCGCCCCAGCGGATGATCGGTCGCAAGCTCGAGTGCCCCGATCGACACGCGGCCAAGCTCGCTTGCGTCCTCATCGAGCACGCCATCCACGAACACCAGTCGCGGCCCGCCCAATCCGATAAAATGCTGCGCAGCATTTCCGGCCTGCCCGTGGCGCGCGCGCGCCAGTTCGGGTAGCGCATCGAGCCGCGACCAGCGCCACGCTTCTTCGCGCCGCGAAGGAAGTTCGAGCAGTTCAACCATATACAAGCTCGCCACTCCAGCGCAGGCTGGAGTCTATCTCTGTTCCAATCGTCATCACCGTTCGCGGCGAGAGACATGGGTGCCAGCCTGCGCTGGCATGACGGAAAGAAATCATCATGCCGCCACCTGCGCATAGCCTTCGGCCTCGAGCTGCCGCGCCAGTTCGATCCCGCCGGAACGGACGATACGACCGCCGGCGAGCACATGGACGAAATCGGGCGCGACGATCTCCAGCAGCCGCTCGTAATGCGTGATCAGCAGCACCGCCTTGTCGGGCGCGCGCATGATGCGGTTGATGCCCTCACCCACCGCCTTCAACGCGTCGATGTCGAGCCCGCTGTCGGTTTCGTCGAGGATCGCGAAGCGGGGCGCGATGATCCCCATCTGCACCATCTCGTTGCGTTTCTTCTCGCCGCCCGAAAAGCCGACATTGACCGGGCGCTTGAGCATCTCCTGATCCATTCCGAGCCCATCCGCCTGCGCGCGTGCGAGCTTGAGAAATTCGCCGCCCGAAAGCAGTGCCTCGCCCCGCGCCTTGCGCTGGCTGTTCAAAGCTTCGCGCAGGAACTGGACGTTGGAGATGCCGGGAATCTCGACCGGATACTGGAAGCCGAGGAATAGCCCCAAAGCGGCGCGCTCGTGGGGTTCGAGTTCCAACAGATCGACCCAGCCATGGTCGTCACCTCGGCCTTGTGCCGGGGTCTGCTTATCCGCAAGCGCTTCCGCCTGAGGCGAGGCGGATGCCGGCACAAGGCCGGCATGACGAGCGGGATGGAACATCACACTGCCCCCCGTCACCTCATATCCGGGCCGCCCGCCGAGCACATAGCCGAGCGTCGACTTGCCCGCGCCGTTCGGCCCCATGATCGCGTGCACCTCGCCCGCGTTCACCTCGAGGTTGAGCCCCTTGAGGATTTCCTTGCCGTCGATTTCGGCGTGGAGGTTATCGATTTTGAGCATTAGGCGCGTTCACCTGCTTTTCGAGCGAAATCCATATTGTCGAGTAGCCCAGCGTATTGGCTAGCAACCTTGGCAACTGCTGGAAGATCGTTCGCAATCGAGCGGATCGGACGCAGGCCGAAACGTGCTTGGGCGCCGGCTTCGTGTAAATTGTGAATGATGGACTGCGTGTTGCGTAGCAGCGTCTCAGCGATCTCATTTGGGCCGAGCAATGATGCGAATTTATTGCTTTCTTCAACATTAGCCTGAGCTCGCGCTTCGATTCGTTCGAACCGAGTCAAGAGCGCATCAATCTCGCGTTCAACCTTCTCTTTAGTTGGAAACAGCATCACCCCACGCTCCCCTCCAAACTGATCCCCAGCAGTTTCTGCGCCTCGACGGCAAACTCCATCGGGAGTTGCTGGAGCACCTCCTTGGCAAAGCCGTTGACGATCAGTGCCACCGCCGCCTCGCTGTCGAGCCCGCGGCTCATCGCGTAGAACATCTGGTCGTCGCTGATCTTGCTCGTGGTCGCCTCATGCTCGATCTGCGCGCTCGGGTTCCTCACCTCGATATACGGCACGGTGTGCGCGCCGCACTGGTCGCCGAGCAGCAGGCTGTCGCACTGGGTGAAGTTGCGCACGTTCTCCGCGCCCGCATTCACGCGCACCAGCCCGCGATAGGTGTTGTCCGAACGTCCTGCGCTGATCCCCTTCGACACGATCGTCGAACGCGTGTTCTTGCCGATGTGGATCATCTTGGTGCCGGTATCGGCCTGCTGGAAATTGTTGGTGACCGCGACCGAATAGAACTCGCCCACCGATCCGTCGCCCGAGAGCACGCAGCTCGGATATTTCCAGGTGATCGCGCTGCCGGTCTCGACCTGGGTCCAGCTCACTTTGCTGTTGGTCCCCGCGCACAGCGCGCGCTTGGTGACGAAATTGTAGATACCGCCCTTGCCGTTCTCGTCACCGGGATACCAGTTCTGGACGGTCGAATATTTGATCTCGGCATCGTCGAGCGCGACCAGTTCGACCACCGCGGCGTGAAGCTGGTTCTCGTCGCGCATCGGCGCGGTGCAGCCTTCGAGATAGCTGACATAGGCGCCCTTGTCGGCGATGATCAGCGTGCGCTCGAACTGGCCGGTATTCTCGGCGTTGATGCGGAAATAGGTGGAAAGCTCCATCGGGCAGCGCACGCCCTCGGGCACGTAGACGAAGGTGCCGTCGGAAAAGACCGCGCTGTTGAGCGTCGCGAAATAATTGTCGCGCTGCGGCACGACCTTGCCGAGCCACTTCCTCACCAACTCGGGATATTCGCGCACCGCCTCGCTGATCGACAGGAAGATCACCCCCGCCGCGGCGAGTTCCTTGCGGAAAGTGGTCGCCACCGAGACGCTGTCGAACACCGCGTCGACCGCGACCTTGCGCGCGCCCTCGACACCGGCGAGCACCTTCTGCTCCTCGATCGGAATGCCGAGCTTCTCATAGGTGCGCTTGATCTCGGGATCGAGATCGTCGAGCGACTTGAGCGTCGGCTTTACCTTGGGCTCGGCGTAATAATAAGCGTCCTGGTAATCGATCTGCGGGATCGAGAGCCTGGCCCAATCGGGCGCCTCCATCTCCAGCCACATCCGGTACGCTTTGAGCCGCCAGTCGAGCATCCATTCGGGCTCGCCCTTCTTCGCGGAGATGAAGCGGACGGTATCCTCGCTCAGCCCCTTGGGCGCGAATTCCTGTTCGAGGTCGGACGAAAAGCCCCACTCGTACTTCTTGCTGACGGCGGCGAGCGCCTCTGCGTTGCGGGTGGCCATGATCTAGGCGACTCCTACAGTGCCGCCCCGGCGCAGACCGGGGTTCAGTCGGGAAAGCGTCGAAGGGGGCGCGGCGCGATCCGCCAATGGCGGCTTCGCAGCCAAATGCCGCCCGGCGCCGGGAAAGGAAGACAGCGAAGCCAGCGACACTTCCGCGAGCGCGCCCCGCACCGCCTCGTTGACGATGCCCCAATGCGGCTTCACGCGGCAATTCTCCTCGATGCAGCAATCGGCGCGACCCTGTTCGAGGCACGTCGTCATCGCGATCGGGCCTTCGACGGCTTCGATGATGTCGGCGAGGTTGATCGTCGCCGGCGGCCGCGCGAGCCGGAGGCCGCCGCCGGTGCCGCGCAGCGTCTCGATCAATCCCGCGGCCGAGAGTTTGCTGACCAGCTTCTGCACCGTCGGCAGCGGCACGCCCGTCTCCTCGGCGAGTAGCGTCGCGTTCAGCCGCCCGCGCGCACCGCACCGGCGCGCGGCGGCGCTGAGGATAACGATCGCATAATCGGCGAGGCTCGAAAGGCGCATAGTGTCTCTGCTGACCAAATCAGACTGATTCGTTCCGATTGGACAGATGGGGACGGCCACGCGTTACGTCAACCGCGGATTTCCTTGAGAATCACTCGCAATTCAGGTGTCGCTGATCAGCGGATCGACGAGCCCGCCCAGCGCGCGCCGCTGCGCGAAGGTCAGCCGTGCGAGCACCGACGGCTCGGCCTTGATCTGGCGCGGCGTCAGCCCGGTGAACTGCTTGATCTCACGGATCAGGTGCGATTGATCGTAAAAGCCGCGTTCGAGCACGTCGTCGAGCGACGCATCGTCGGAGATCAGCGCCACCGCCGCGCGCAATGCCCGATATTTGCGCGCAAGCAGCTTGGGCGGGGCGCCATAGAGCGCGTTGCACTTGCGCTCGACCTGGCGGCGCGACAGCCGCGTCACCGCCACCAGATCCTCGATCCGGGGCGAGACGCTGCCCGCCAGCCAGGCATCGACATGACGAACGAAGGCGCGGGCGCCGCCATCGCGCCGATCGACCAGGGTGCCGATCAGGCCCTCCCCGATTGTCGCCATCGCGGCCATGTCCGGCGCGGCGATGAGCGCGCGCGTGGCGCGGCGCAGCACGTCGCGGCCGAACACGTCGTGCGCATCGACGACGCGGTTGATCATGCCGGAAGCGTCCACCCCCAGCAGCGCCGCCCATCCTGTCGGCGTGATGCCGCATCCAAACGCATGAACCGGCCCGTCCACCGAAACCTTCATCGCCCCGGTCGTCGGCCCGATGATGTGGATCGGCGCCGCATCCTGAACGCTGCCGTCGGGCATCCGATAAGTCGCGACCCCGCCCGACAGCCGAAAGCGAAGCTGCGCATGGTCGGCGCGCTCGGTATCCTCGAAGCATCGGATATCGGCGCGAAAGCGGTAGAACAGGGTTACGAAGTCGCTGACCTCGGCCGAGGGGATGGCATATTCCAATTCGATGTCAGGCATGACCCGTTTTCACTCGACGACGCAGCGCCGAGTTTAGGCCGATACGGCCACAAAGAAAAGCGGCCCGGTCGGCTGAAACCGCCGGGCCGGCTAGGTGAGGATTCCCAAATCGGGAAACCTTCGGGTCGCACGTCGTCTCTGATCGCTATCACGCGCGTTGTATTGGAAGAATCCGACACGCCGCGCTTTGACGTGCGGCCGCGCCGGTGTCATGGGCGGGCGATGACCGGTGGGCTTTCCCGTGCCTTGTTCGCTCTCGACGCCGAACGCGCGCACGGCCTTGCGATCGATGCGCTCGCGGGCTGGGGCGCGCTGGGGGCGCCGTTCGCCGCGCGCGCCTCCGCACCGTCGCTCGCAACCGAACTGGCGGGCTTGCGCTTCGCCAATCCGATCGGCCTCGCCGCCGGGCTCGACAAGGACGGCCGCGCGATCGACGGCCTGTTCGGGCTCGGCTTCGGCGCGGTCGAGATCGGCACGCTCACCCCGTTGGCGCAGCCGGGCAATCCCCGCCCCCGCCTGTTCCGCCTCACCGCGGACCGCGCCGTCATCAACCGGATGGGGTTCAACAATGGCGGGATCGACGCCGCGCTGGCCCGCGTCGCCAAGGCCAGACGGCGCGGCATCCTCGGCATCAACGTCGGCGCCAACAAGGAATCGACCGATCGCATCGGCGATTATCGCATCGGCGTCGCGCGCGCCGCCCCGCTCGCCGATTATGTGACGATCAACATCAGCTCGCCCAACACGCCGGGCCTGCGCGATCTGCAACACGGTGACGCGCTCGACGAATTGCTCGCAGCCGCGCAGGAGGCACGCGGGGCCACGCCCCTGTTCCTCAAGGTCGCCCCCGATCTCGATCCACAAGCGATCGACGCCGTCGCCCGCGCCGCGATCGCGCACGAAATCGACGCGCTGATCGTCGCCAATACGACCATCTCGCGTCCCGATCTGGCGTCGCGACATCGGGCGGAGACCGGCGGTCTCTCGGGCGCGCCGCTGGCGTCGCTGGCACGCACACGGCTCGCGGACTTCCGCCGCGCGACCGGCGGCGCGCTGCCGCTGATCTCGGCGGGCGGAATCGGCGACGCGGATGATGCTTATGCCCGGATTCGCGCGGGTGCGAGCCTCATCCAGCTTTACTCGGCGCTCGTCTACGAAGGGCCGGGGCTGCCGCGCCGGATCGCGCGCGGGCTCACCGAGTTGCTGCAACGCGACGGCTTCGCGCGCGTTTCGGAGGCGGTGGGAACCGGCACGATATAGGGACAGGACCTAACGTCTTGCCAGTGCGGCGAAGCGCGCTAGGCTCCTGATCGAAAGGCGGCGACGGCCGGCCAGGAGAGACGATGCGGACGCTCGAGCATTTCCCCAATCTCGTCACGATGTTCTTCACCCGCGCCCGCGAGGGCGGCGACAAACCGTTCCTGTGGCGCAAGCAGGACGGCCGCTGGGTTGCGACGAGCTGGGCCGAGGCGGCGCGTCAGGCGGCGGGCCTCGCCGCCGCGCTCAAGGCGCTGGGGCTGCAACGCGGCGACCGCGTGATGCTCGTCTCCGAAAATCGCCCCGAATGGTGCATCAGCGATATCGCGATCATGGCCGCGGGCTGCGTGACGGTGCCGACCTACACCACCAATACCGAGCGCGATCACACCCATATCATCGAGAATTCGGGCGCCGCGGCGGTAATCGTCTCGAACGCGAAGCTGGCCAAAACCGTGCTCCCGGCCGTTATCCGATCGTCGCACGCCCGGATCGTAATCGGGATGGAGGATCTGCGCGCCGCGCAGTCGGGCGCCTATGCCGCCTATTCATGGCACGATCTGATCGCGACGCGCCCCGTCGATCCTGAAACCGCCACCGCCGAGGCCGATTTCGCGCGCGAGGATCTCGCCTGCATCATCTACACCAGCGGCACCGGCGGCGCGCCGCGCGGGGTGATGCAGCATCACGGCGCGATCCTGCACAACGTCAACGGCTGCGCGCGTGTCATCGCCGAGGATTTCGGGTGGGACGATGAGGTGTTCCTCTCCTTCCTCCCGCTCTCCCACGCCTATGAACACACCGGCGGCCAGCATTTCCCGATCGGGCTCGGCGCGCAGATCTATTATGCCGAGGGGCTGGAAAAGCTCGCCTCGAACATCGAGGAAGTCCGCCCGACGATCATGGTCGTCGTGCCGCGGCTGTTCGAGGTGCTGCGCACGCGGATCGCCAAGGCGATCGAGAAGCAGGGCAAGCTGCCCGCCTGGCTGCTCGACCGCGCGCAGGCGGTGGGCGCGCGCGATTACGAGCGCAAGGCCCGGCTCACCGACATGCCGATGAAACTGCTCCTCGGCCGCACGCTCAAGCCCAAGATCGCCAGGCGCTTCGGCGGCCGGATGAAAGCGATGGTCTCGGGCGGCGCACCGCTCAACCCCGAGATCGGCATCTTCTTCCAGTCGCTCGGCCTCACCTTCCTCCAGGGCTACGGCCAGACCGAGGCGGCGCCCGTCATCTCCTGCAACCGCCCCTCGGCGGGCTTGCGGATGGATACCGTCGGCCCCCCGCTCGCCGATACCGAGGTGCGGATCGCCGACGACGGTGAAATCCTCGTGCGCGGTGAACTGGTGATGCACGGTTATTGGCGCAACGAGGCCGAAACCGCACGCGTGCTCAAGGACGGCTGGCTTCACACCGGCGACATCGGCGAGATCGACGCCAAGGGCCGGATCAAGATCACCGATCGCAAGAAGGACCTGATCATCAACGACAAGGGCGACAACATCGCCCCGCAAAAGGTGGAGGGAATGCTCACTCTCCAGCCCGAGATCATGCAGGCGATGATCGCGGGCGACCGCAAACCCTATATGGTCGCCGCACTGGTGCCCGATCCCGAATGGACCGCTGAATGGTGCGCGCGAAGCGGCGATCCCTGCAATTTCGCCAATCTCGCGCACGATCACGATTATCGCGCCGCGCTCGGCGCCGCGGTCGAGCGGGTCAACAAGGACTTGTCACAGATCGAGCGCATCCGCCGCTTCATCATCGCCGACGAACCGTTTACGATCGAGAACGAACAACTTACGCCCTCGATGAAGATCCGGCGCCATATCCTGAAGCAAGTGTACGGCGATCGGCTCGACGCGCTGTATCGGGGGTGAGCGGCGTCGCCTCGACGACGCCGTCGCCGCGCTCCCCGTTCAAACCACCGCGCGCAGCGTCCGCGCGGCCGACACCATCGCCTCGATCGACGGGCGCACTTCCTCCCATCGGCGCGTCTTGAGCCCGCAATCGGGATTCACCCAGAGCTGATCGGGCCGCAGGTGCTGCTGCGCGAGTCGCATCAGCGTGACCATCTCCGCCTCGTCGGGCACGCGCGGCGCGTGGATATCGTACACCCCCGGTCCGATCGCGGCCGGATAGCGATAGCGCGCGAAACCTTCGAGCAATTCCATCTGCGAGCGTGCGGTCTCGATCGAAATCACGTCGGCATCCATCGCCCCGATCGAGGGCAGGATGTGGTTGAACTCCGAATAGCACATATGCGTGTGGATCTGCGTCGCGTCGCCGACGCCGGCGGCGGTCAGCCGGAAGCAATCGACCGCCCAGTCGAGATACTGCTGCCAATCGCGCTGCCTCAGCGGCAAACCTTCGCGTAACGCCGCCTCGTCGATCTGGATCGCCTTGGCGCCGGCGGCTTCGAGATCGATCACCTCGTCGCGGATCGCGAGCGCGATCTGGCGGCACGATGCCGCGCGCGGCTGATCGTCGCGCACGAACGACCAGTTGAGGATCGTGACCGGGCCGGTCAGCATCCCCTTGACCGGCTTGTCCGTCAGCGATTGGGCATAGCGCCACCAATCGACCGTCATCGGCGCGGGCCGCGATACGTCGCCATAGAGGATCGGCGGCCGCACGCAGCGCGATCCGTAACTCTGCACCCAGCCGTTCACGGTGAAGACGAAGCCGGCAAGCTGCTCGCCGAAATACTGGACCATGTCGTTGCGCTCGAACTCGCCGTGGACGAGCATGTCGAGCCCTACCCGCTCCTGCCAGCGGATCGCGCGTTCGGTCTCCTCGCGCAGGAAAGCGTCGTACGCCGCCCCCTCCAGTTCACCGCGATTGAACGCGGCGCGCGCCTTGCGCACCTCGCTCGTCTGCGGGAACGAGCCGATCGTCGTCGTCGGAAAGGCGGGCAGCCCCAGCGCAGCGGCCTGCGCGCGGTCGCGCGCCGCCCGGCTGCCCCGCTCGCGCATCGCGGGCGTCACCGCGGCGATGCGTGCGGCCACCGCGGGGTCATGGATACGCGGCGAGGTCTTGCGCGCCGCAACCGCACGCGCCGCCGCCGCGAGATCGTCGGCGACGCTCGCGCGGCCTTCATTGAGCGCGCGCTTGAGCAGCGCCAGTTCCTCGATCTTCTGGACCGCGAACGCGAGCCACTGCGTCACCTCGCCGTCGAGCTTCGTTTCGAGCGCGAGATCGACGGGCACGTGGAGCAGCGAGCATGACGGCGCGAGCACGAGATCGCGGCGCGTGGCGATCGGCTCGATCCGGTCGAGCAACGCCTCCAGATCGCTGCGCCAGACATTGCGGCCGTCGATCACGCCGAGCGACAGCAACATCGCGTCGGGCACCGCGCGCAGCACCGCCTCAAGCTGCTCGGGCGCGCGGACCAGATCGACATGCAGCCCGGCGACCGGCAGCGACGCGGCAAGCGACAGATTGTCGTCGAGCGCTCCGAAATAGGTCGTCAGCATCAGCTTCGGCCCCGAGCGCGCGAGCTTGGCATAAGCGCGCGTGAGCGCCCGGCGCTGGCGGTCGTCGAGATCGGTGACGAGGATCGGTTCGTCGATCTGCACCCAATCGACCCCTGCCTCACCGAGATGGCCGAGGATCGCCGCGTAAAGCCCCAGCACCTCGTCGAGGAAGTCGAAGGGATCGGCCCCCTGCCCCTTGGCGAGGCTCAGCCAGGTGACGGGGCCGACGATCACCGGACGCGTCGCGAACCCCTGCGCCTTGGCCTCGCGCCAGGCGTCGAGCACGCTCAGCCGACCGAGCGCCAGCTTCTGCCCCGCCGCCAGTTCGGGCACGATATAATGATAATTAGTGTCGAACCATTTGGTCATTTCGCACGCCGTCAGGCTGGCGTGGCCGTGCCCGCAGCCGTCCTCGCCGCCGGTGGTGCCGCGCGCCATCGCGAAATAGGTCACCAGATCGGCCGCGCCGGGTGCGGCGCCGTACCGGGCCGGGACCGCACCCAGCATCATGCTCATGTCGAGCATGTGATCGTAGAGCGAGAAATCGCCCGCGGGCAGCCAATCGGCGCCGAGCGCGTTCTGTCGCGCCCAGGCAGCGGTACGCAGCCCGGCCGCGGCGGTGGCGAGCGCGGCCTCGTCGGTCTTGCCCGACCAGAATTTCTCGAGTGCGAATTTCAGCTCACGGCGCGGGCCGATACGTGGAAAGCCAAGCGTGGCGACGGTGACGGTCATGGTCTTCAACCCCGAAGATGGGGCGGAGCGCTTCAGACCGGACACGAGCACGCGACGACGCCGGAAACCCGGCCGTGGACCGCACAAGCGACCAGACCGGGCACCCCGCCGGTGGACGTTATCGCGTCGGAGGCAGGTCTCCTGGCTCGCGGGTCAATGCGGACGGCCCGTCTTCCCAAGGCACATCGGCCTCAGTGACATGGATGGGCCGCCGCTCGCCGCTCACAGTTGCGGGGGCAGCGCCGGTATCGCACCGGCTTCCCTTCTTAGCTCCGATGGGGACAGCCCCACCGGAGAACCTCGACACCCCTTCATCGCGCGCTGCTGCGCCGGCGTCAAGCGTGATATAAAGATTTCTTTATATGACCCCCAGCGCTATCCGGCGTCGGCCGTCCGAGCCCCCTTCATCGCCGCCGCCACCTTCTCGGGCACGACCTCCATCGTCCAGTCCTTGTCAGGGCGCAGATATCTGGCCGCGGTGGCCTGGAGCGTCGCGGGGGTCACCGCTTTCAGATCGCCCACGATCGCACGCGCGGCGGCGATGCGGCGCGGATCATTGGTCGCGCCGCCCAGTTGCTGCATCCAGAACTGGTTGCCGGTCGAGGCGCGCAGCACATATTGCGCGAGCGGGCCGACGGTGCGCTGCAATTCGTCCTCGCTGATCGGCGTCGCGGCGAGATCGGCGGCGATCTTGCGCGCAAGCTCGAAGAAAAAGGCGGTCTTGTCGGGCGGCACCTGCCCCACCGCCATCAGCCGCCCGCCCGATGCGAGCCCAACCGGCCAGTTGCTCACCACCTGCGGGCTGTAGCTGACCCCCGCCTGCGAGCGGAGTTGGTCGATCAGCCGATCGCTGAACACCGCCGCGAGCACATCGAGCCGGCGCGACTCGGCGATCTGTTCCACCCCGCCGCCGGTCGGCCAGGCGATCACCGCCGCCGCCTGATTCTCGGGGCCGCTGTGCGTGCGCACGACAGGAGACATATCGTGCTTTGGGAAGGCGATCGGCGCGGCCGGCGCCTTGCTCGCGGTGCGCGGCTTGAGCGCGCCGATCGTCGCCGCCACTTCGGCGATCGCCTGGTCGGCGGGAATATCGCCGAACACCTGCACCTCGATCGGCCCCTGCCGCAGCAGCGGTTCCCACAAGGCGCGGAAACTTGCCGGGGTGAGCGCCGAGATCGTCTTGGGATCGGGCGTGGTCCAGCGCGGATCGCCGTTGTGGAGCAGCCCTTCGAGGTCTCGCGCGAGCACGCCGGCGGGTGAACCGCCGAGGCTCGGATAACCCGCGAGCATCACCGCGCGCGCACGCGTCACCGGGTTCGGGTCCCATCCCGGTGCGGCGAGCTTGCCCGCGATCAGCTTGAGCTGATCGGCGAGATCGTCGGGCGAGGTCATCGCCGCAAGCGAGAAGGCGTCGTCATCGATCCCGAAGTCCATGCCGATGCGGCGTCCGGCGGTCAGCGCGTCGAGATCGTCCTGCCCCAGCTTGCCGATCCCGCTCGATACCAGCGCGAGGTCGGCGGCCCAGGCGGGCGTCTGCCTGTCGGCGGGCAACGCGTTGTACCCACCCCCGAAACGCACGTTGACGTAGACGCGGTTGGCCTCCGCATCGTTGGGGAACAGCAGCAGCCGGGTGCCGTTCGCAAACGTCACCTGCTCCATGTCGAGCCCGGCAATCGCCGTCCGGCTGACGACCTTGCCCGGCGCACCGAGCGCGGGGAGCTGCGAAAAAGCGGTCGCGGCGAGCGCCTTGCGCTTGCCCGCGAGGCCCGACACATCCTCCTTCATCACCGCGGCGAGCTTGGCGGCGGCATTGGCGTCGGGCGCGCGCGTCGAGACCACCGCCCGCTGGATGCCGTCGAAAATCTTCGCCGTCGACGCCAGCACCGAGGCGGGCGTGAACATCTTCTTGTCCTCGGCCCCGGTCAGGATCGCGTAGCTTGTCGCCGCCGAGGTCGTGGTCTCACGGATATCGAGCGCGCCGACCATCATGTCGGCAAGGTCGGTGCCCTGCTCGGCAGCGGCGGTCTGTACGCCCTGCTTCATGATCGAATCGAACTCGGCCACCGCGCGATCGATCTCGGCCTGGTCGGGCGGGTTCGCCATCGCGTCGGCGATCACCGCGCGCACGTCGCGCACCGCGGCTTCCCAATCGTCGCCGATCGGCATGATGTTGACGAAGGTGCCGTTCACCGATCGCGACACGTCGTCGAGATCGACCTGCGCCTGGATATAGCTGCCGCCCGCACGCGCCCGCGTCTCCAGCCGCCGGTTGATTATCCGCGCCGCCAGCATGTCGATCATGCGCTTCTGGTTGAAGATCACCGTATCCTGGTTGAAATGCCACGGCCTGACGGTCGCCAGCGCCACCAGCGTCGGCAAGCCGGGCTCGGCGAGCGCCGCGCCTGCGGGCTGCGTCTTGTCGGGTGTGCCGAAATCGGGGTCGGCGGGATCGGGGCCGGCGCCTTTCCAGCCGCCGAAATGCTGCATGATCAGCTTGCCGCCAAGCGCCGGATCGATATCGCCGACGAGCACGACGACGGTCCGGCTCGGACGATACCAGCGATCGTGGAACGCCTGAACGGCGGCCGGGGTCGCGGCTTCGAGCGTCTTGATATTGCCGATCGGCGAGCGATCGGCGAGCGGCTGCCCGGCGAAGAAGGTGGTGCGAATCAGGTCGCTGAACTTGACCTGCGGGCCGGGCTGCTCACGCTGCTCGGCGAGCACCACGGGCCGTTCGGCATCGAGCGCCGCCTTGTCGAGATTGGGCGCCGCCATCATGCCTGCGAGCAGGCGCAGGCTCTCCCCCACCGACGCTTCGGTCGCGGCGGGCAGATCGAGCTGATAGACGGTCTGGGTCGGCGTCGTCTGAGCGTTGGTGTCCGAACCGAAGGTCGCGCCCAACCGCTGCCAGATGCGCCGTGCCTCGCCGTCGGGCACCCCCTTCGAGCCCCGGAACGACAGATGCTCGATCAGATGCGCGAAGCCGCGCTCGGTTTCGCTTTCGGCAAGCGACCCGGCGTCGATCCGCACCCGGATCGAGACCTGCCCCGGCGGCACCGAATTGTGGCGCACCGCATAACGCAGGCCGTTGGGCAGCGTCCCGAAATACCAATCGGGATCGGGGGTGATGTCGCTGCCCTCGTACAGCCAGCCCGGTTGCTGGAACACCGACGAGGCCGTCGCACCGTCGCGTGGGGCGGGCGCTGTCGATTGCGCATCGAGCGTGCTCGGCGCGGCGAACAAGAGAGAGAGGAGAAGCGACAGGCGCAGCGCGCGGGGGAAAACGACCATCGGCGTCATCTACCCCGAACGCTTGCCATCCGCCAAGCCGTCGCGGACGAACCTGCGCCCGGTATCGGCCATGATTTGGACCAACAGCGCGCGTAGACGCCCTTCAAGAAGCCGCCCGATGCGGCCGGGCCGAGGCGCACCCCGGCGAGTTGACGAGAGAGTGAGCGTGCACGCCGAGGCCAAGTCCACGAACCCCACACTGTGGCACGATTTGGGCGCGCCGATCACCGAACCGCGCCGCACGCTGCCCGATTTCGGCGTCCTGTCCTCACCCCCGCGCGCGCCCGACGGCCGCATGCCGACGCCGCACCGGCCGCTGGTCATCCGGGTCGGCAAGCGTCTGCGCCGGCTGGTCGATCGCCTCATCGCCGCGGCGTCGCTGGTGCCCAACCATGCCGTGCTCGACGTGCGTGCCTTCCCCTGGACGGCGGAATTGCGCGCCAACTGGCGTGCCGTTCGCAACGAGGCGATCGCGATCGCGCTCGTCGGTGAGGCCTCGCCCCCGCTCGCCACGATCTCGCCCGATCACCGCGGTATCGCCGAGCCGGGCAAGTGGCGCTCGTTCTTCCTCCACGGCTACGGCTACGCAATCGAGGAGAACCTCGCGCGCTGCCCCCGAACGGCAGCGCTCGTCGCGGGCATCCCCAATCTCAACAGCGCCTTCTTCTCGATTCTCGCGCCGGGCACGCACATCCCGAACCATCGCGGCGTCACCAAGGGGCTGATCACCTGCCATCTCGGGCTGATCGTGCCGCGCGACGGCGACGTCCGCATGAAGATCGGCGATCGCATCGTCCGCTGGGCGGAAGGCGAGACCCTGGTGTTCGACGACACCCATCCCCACGAGGTCTGGAACGACACCGGCGGCACGCGCGTCGTGCTCTCGCTCCAGTTCCGCCGTCCGCTGCGCCAGCCGGGTCGTCTGATCGCGGATCTGTTCCTCGGCGCCGTCCGCCGCTCGCCCTTCGTACAGGAGACGCGCGCCAACCTGCTGCGCTGGAACGACGCCATCCGCCGGCGCGACGGTTAGGGTCAGGACCCATTGGAGCTTGATGCCTTTAAGTCGAACCGCTCCCCAAACCCGCTCGTCCCCGGACTTGATCCGGGGTTGTCGAAGCACCGTACTCCGCACCGCAAGCGATCAGCGGGCCTATCGCAGAACGGCCCTTCGACAAGCTCAGGGCGAACGGATCAACGTAAAGTCATCCGACTCTAATTGGATCGTGATGCCGCCATGCGCCGGAAGGCGCCTCAAACGGCCTTCTATTGCCCCGGAAACAGCGCCCGCGCGGTGGGTTCGTCCATCATCGCCTGGCGCACCAGCGGGATCGGCGGGCCGCCATAGCTCAGGAACTGGTCGTGGAACGCCTTCCACGCCTTGCGCCCGCCGCGGCTCGCGGTCCAATCGTCGCGCAGCCGCAGGATCATCAGCTTGCCGAGCGTATAGTTGAGATAGGCGGGATCATAGGTGCCGCGCGCCGCCTGCTGGCGGGCGGTGCCTTCGTCCTGATAGCACTCATCGACGAACATCTGCCGCGACTGGTCCTGCGTCATCCCCTTGGTGTGTAGACCGATCGCCGACAGGAAGCGGCAATCGCGCAGCAGTGCGTTGGATAGCTGGCCGATATGAACCTCGGGGTCGCCGTCCGAATAGCCGGCATCCCACATCATCTGCTCGGCATAATGCGCCCAGCCTTCGGCATAGGCATAGCCGACGAAGAGCTGGCCGAAGATCGACGGCGAGCGATTGGCGTGCAGGAATTGCACGAAATGCCCCGGCATCACTTCGTGGATCGTCGTGAACAGCAGATCGTCCTTCGCCGGAATGAAATCGAGCTGGACCTGCTTTGGCCACGCAGGATCGGGCGGCGAGATGTAATAGACCGACGGAATGCCCTTATCGAACGGCCCCGGCGGATCGATATAGGCCGAATTCTGCCGATTGTAGGGTGGACTTTCCTCGACCTTGGCTTCCTCGGTGCCGGGGATGCTGACGATGTCGTGGCTGACGACGAAGTCGCGCAATTCGGGGATCTGCTTGCGCGCCGCGGCGACCGGGCCTTCGGGGGGCTTGTTCGCCTTCATCTTGGCGGTGCATGCGACGATCGTGGCGCCGGGCGCGAATTGCGCGCACGCCTGCTTCAGCGCGGCCTGGTTCTTGGCGAGATCGGCCTTGCCGATCGCCTCGAGCTGATCGAGCGGAATGTCGACGCCTTCGGTCGCGCTCAGCATTTTCGAGAAGCGTTCGGAGCCGAGCGCGAAATCGGTGTTGGCCGACGCCTTCTGGCTTGCCAGCCACGCGCCGAGATCGTGCATCGCCTTGGCCGCCTTGGCGGAGGCATCGGCGAATTGCTGTTGCAGCCCCTTGTCGTCGACATCGGCGAAGGCCTGGCGCGCGTCGCCCGCGTAGAAATCGCCGAGTCCGTTGAACCCCGCGACGCCGTAATCGATGAAGCTCCGGGGCATCGGGGTCTTGAGATTGGCCCTGATCGCCGCGGCGGCCGTCGGCACCTGCCCGAAAAAGGCGATCATCGCCTTCATCCGCGTCGGCTTGTCGGCATAGTTGCGCGCGATATAGACGTTGGGGTCCAGCCCGCCGCCGACATAATAAGCGGGGTTGGTATGGGGGCTGTCGGCATCCTCGAGCCAGAACAATTTGCCCTTGGCGACCTGAACCAGATAATCGCGCTCGAAGCGCTGTTGCGGGCTCAGCGTTTCGGGCGTGAAATGCTGCGCGCTCTGGATCGCCTGGTGCAGGAACGCCTTCTGCTTCGCGAGCCCGGCGTCGGTCCAGTCGGGGAGCTGGCCGTCGAATTCGTGCTTGCCCTGATAGACCGCGAAACCGGGATCGAGCCGGAACCAGCCGGCGATGAAATCGTCGACGAAGGGCGTCCATTTCGGGTCGCCGGCCTGCTTGTCGACGATGGTGAGATCGGTGTTGCCATTGCCGTCGCTCGGCGAACACGCCCCCATCGTCGCCAGCGCGGCCAGTGCAATTCCCGTCAACAACGCCTTGCGCATTCACCAGCTCCCCGATTCGTCTCGGCGACGTTTCTGGCACCTTGCGCCGCCATGCGCCACCCGCGCTGAAACCTGAGCCACATCGCGCCCAAGCGATCGCTCACTTGCGGCGATCGCACGGGCACCTCTAAAGGGCTCGCGCATGTCCGCGCCCGTCCATCCCCTGCGTATCGCCAACTTCCGCGCTTACTGGCTGTCGCGCTTTTCCGGCACGATCGCGATCAGCGCGCAGGCGATCATCATCGGCTGGCAGGTCTATGAGATCGCCCGCCAAACCCACAGCATCAGGGAATCGGCGTTTCTGCTCGGCATGATCGGCCTGGTGCAGTTCGTGCCGCTATTCCTGCTGACGCCGGTGGTCGGCCTGATCGCGGACACGTTCGACCGGCGCTGGATCGTGCGCGGCACCACCGCCCTGCTCACGCTCAACGCCGCGATGCTGGGGCTGCTCACCGCCGCGGGCGACCTGTCGCTGCCTTTCCTGTTCCTCGCTGCCGGCTTCGTCGGCGTCGCGCGCGCCTTTTCGGGGCCGGCCTATTCGGCGCTCGCCCCCAATCTCGTCCCGCGCGAGAGCCTGCCGACCGCGATCGCCGTCAGCTCGATCGCCTGGCAGACCGGCACGATCGCCGGCCCCAGCGTCGGCGGCGTGCTCTACGCGATCCATCCCGATATCGCCTACGGCACGATTTCCGTCATGTTCGCCTTCGCGCTCGGCATGATCTTCCTGATCGGCGAGGTGCCGCAGCCGGCAGTGCAGAAGCACCGTCATCCGCTTCAGCGCATCGCCGACGGCTTCAATTATGTCCGCAACAACCGGCTGGTGCTCGCCGCGATCACGCTCGATCTGTTCGTCGTCCTGCTCGCCGGCGCGACCGCGCTGCTGCCGGTCTATGCCCGCGACATCCTCCACGTCGGCGCGACGGGCCTGGGCGTGCTCGCCGCCGGCATGGGGATCGGCGCCGCGATCGGCTCGGTCTGGTTCTCGATCTGGCCGATGAAATCCAACGTCGGGGTCAAGATGCTCGCCGCGGTGCTGATCTTCGCCGCCGCGATCCTCACTTTCGGCCTGTCGACCTGGTTCCCGCTCAGCCTTGCCGCGCTGATCGTCGCGGGCGGCGCCGATATCGTTTCGGTTTACGTGCGCCAGTCGCTCATCCAGCTTCACACCCCCGATGAGATGCGCGGCCGCGTCGGTGCCGTTTCCCAGCTCACCGTCTCGGCCTCGAACGAACTGGGCGAGGCGGAGACGGGGCTGATGGCGTCGCTGCTCGGCCCCGTCGCCGCGGTTGCGGTCGGCGGCGTCGCGGCAATCGCGATCACGCTGGTCTGGTCGCGACTCTTTCCCGAGTTGAAACTTGCAAAGACCTTCGATCCGCCCGACATCGTCGATCTCGGACCGGAAAAGGGAGTGACCCAGCCATGAAAGCCGACACGATCCTGGAGACGATCGGCAACACGCCGCACATCCGCATGCAGAAACTGTTCCCCGGCGCGGAAGTGTGGATCAAGTCCGAGCGCGCGAACCCGGGCGGATCGATCAAGGACCGGATCGCCCTGGCGATGGTCGAGGCCGCCGAACAGGACGGCAGCCTCCGGCCCGGCGGCACGATCATCGAACCGACCAGCGGCAACACCGGGGTCGGCCTCGCGATGGTCGCAGCGGTCAAGGGCTACAAGCTCATCCTCGTCATGCCCGAGAGCATGTCGCTCGAACGCCGCCGGCTGATGCTCGCCTATGGCGCGACCTTCGATCTGACGCCCAGGGAAAAGGGCATGAAAGGCGCGATCGAGCGCGCGATCGAACTGGTCGAGGCGACCGAGGGCGGCTGGATGCCGCAGCAATTCGAGAACCCGGCCAATGTCGAGATCCACGCCCGCGCCACCGCGGGCGAGATCCTCGAGGATTTCCGCGACACGCCGATCGACGTCATCATCACCGGCGTCGGCACCGGCGGCCACATCACCGGGGTCGCCGAAACGCTCAAGCGGCATTGGCCCGGCCTGAAAGTCTATGCAGTCGAGCCGACCCAATCGGCGGTCATCTCCGGCGGCAAGCCCGGTCCGCACCCGATCCAGGGGCTCGCGGCGGGCTTCATCCCGGCGAACCTGCATACGCAGGCGCTCGACGGCACGATCCAGGTCGAGGGCGATGACGCCAAGGCGATGGCGCTCAAGGCCGCGCGCGAGGAAGGCATGCTTGTCGGCATCTCCTCGGGCGCGACGCTCGCCGCGATCGCGCAGAAACTCCCCGATCTGCCCAAGGGCAGCCGCATCCTCGGCTTCAATTACGATACCGGCGAACGCTATCTATCGGTGCCGGACTTCCTGCCGGAGCGCTGAGCGCGCTGTTTGGGAGTGGGCCGGTGCCGCCTCGGAAATCGCTCTTCCGCGATTTCCCAAACATGCTCTTAGCGGGTAAAGCCCCGCGCCGATGACGATCGATCTGCCATCCGGGGCCGCCGCGCCCGGCTTTGCGCGCGCGCACCCCGTGCTGGCGGCGGTGCTCGCGCTCGTTGCCGTGCTCGCGGTCGCGCTGCCCACCGCGATCGTGCTGACCGCGCCGACGCCGACCCGGATCGCCAAGAAGCTCCACAAGCACCAGCGCGTCGTGCCGCCGGCCGAACTGCCACCGGTCGAGCCCGTCGCCTACATCAACCTCGCGCCCGGCGATGCGCGGCTGATCAACGCCGCGGTGCCGTTCTCGACCGATCCCAACCCGGCCGCGAAACCCTTTCGCCTGCCCGCCGCCGATACCGACGCCGATCGCGCCCGCGCGCTCGATTGTCTCGCCGCGGCGGTGCTCTACGAGGCGGGCGACGATGCCGAGGGCGAACAGGCGGTCGCGCAGGTGGTGCTCAACCGCGTCCGCCACCCCGCCTTCCCCAAGACGGTGTGCGGCGTCGTCTTCCAGGGATCGGAGCGCTCGACCGGCTGCCAGTTCACCTTCACCTGCGACGGCGCGCTCACGCGGCGCTTCTCCAACGCGGCCTGGGATCGCGCGCGCGACGTCGCGAAGGCGGCGCTCACCGGCCATGTCGACAAGGCGGTCGGCTATGCGACGCATTACCACACCGATTGGGTGGTCCCCTATTGGAGTTCGAGCCTGGATAAGGTGACCGCGGTGGGCACCCATCTGTTCTTCCGATGGACCGGCTGGTGGGGAACGCCGCCCGCCTTCAACCGGGATGTCCTGTCGAGCGAGCCCGCAATCGCGATACTCGCGCCGCTTTCCGACGCGCACCGCGCCGCGATCGGCCTCGCGATGGGTGCGCCGGGCAGCGTCGATGCCGCCACGCTCGACAATGCCGCACTGCCGGTCTCGACCGCCGCCGATCCCGACAGTTTCCTCGTCACGCTCGACAAGAGCATCGCCCCCGCCACCTATCCCGCGCTCGCGGCGCGGACGTGCGGGTCGCGACCTTATTGCAAGTTCATGGCGTGGACCGATGCCAGCGCGACCCCCGCCAAGCTGCCGCTCAGCCAGCAGCAGGTGGCGATGATGTCGTTCAGCTATCTGCGCGACACCGCCAACGGTTACGACAAGGCGCTATGGAATTGCGGCGAGTTCGATCGGCCGCAGCTCAACCAGTGTATGAAGCTGCAAGTGCTGATGCCCGCGACACCGAAGAAGGTGGAGGATATCTTCCTGCGCGATCTCGGCCCCGATACCGCGCCGATCCCGATGGTAGCGGCGCAACCGGCCAAACCCGCCCCGACGCCACTCGCGGGCGTGCGCCGCAAGGACGAACCGCCCGCCATCACCGTCCCGCAAATCGCGTTGCCGCAGGAGCGGTAACGCGCCGCCCCCGTCATCCCCGCGAAAGCGGGGACCCATCTCCCCCGATCAACCCACCCACTACGGTTGAGATTCCGCGGGGATGACGAGCGGAGGTGCCGGATGACGGCGACCGATCACCCCGCCGCGAACATCTCCGGCGGCAAGGCCATCATCGCCTCGCTGCCGCCTTCGATCTTGCGGCGCAGCGCGTCCGCCTCGGGCATGATACGATCGGCGAAATAGCGTGCGGTGACGCGTTTGGCCTCCAGGAATGCGGTGTCCTCCGCGCCGTCCGCCAGCGCCGCGCCCGCCGCTTTGGCCATCCGCAGCCACATCAGCCCCAGCGCGACGATCCCCATCAGATGCATGTACGGATGCGCGCCCGCGCCGACCTGGTTGGGGTTCTGCATCCCCTGCCCCATGAACCACATCGTCGCCGCTTGCAGTTCGCCGAGCGCCTTTTCCAGCTTGCCCGCAATGCCCGCGAGTGCCTCGTCATCCTTGGCCGCCGCGGCTTCCTCGGCGACGAGCTTGAAGAACGCCTGCACCGCGCGGCCGCCGTTCTGCGCCAGCTTGCGACCAACCAGATCCATCGCCTGCACCCCGTTGGTGCCTTCGTAGATCATCGCGATCCGCGCATCGCGCACATATTGCTCCATCCCCGATTCGACGATGTAGCCGTGCCCGCCAAACACCTGCTGCGCGTTGGTGGCGATGTCATAGCCCTTGTCGGTGCCATAGCCCTTGATGACGGGGGTGAGCAGCCCGACCAGATCGGCGGCGGCCTGCCGCTCCTCCTCGCTCGCCGCGCCCTGTTCGAGATCGACCTGCAACGCCCCCCACAGGCACAGCGCGCGCAGCCCCTCGATCGTCGCCTTGGCATCCATCAGCATCCGCCGAATGTCGGGATGGACGAACAGCGGATCGGCCTTTTCGGTCGGCTCGGCCGGCCCGGTGAGCGCGCGCCCCTGCCGCCGGTCCTGCGCGTACTGGACCGCGTTCTGATACGCGACCTCGGCGACGCCCAGCCCTTGCAAGCCCACGCCCAGCCGCGCGGCGTTCATCATGATGAACATCGCGGCGAGCCCCTTCATCTCCTCGCCGACCAGCCAGCCGGTCGCGCCGTCGTAATTCATCACGCAGGTCGAGTTGGCGTGGATGCCCATCTTGTGCTCGATCGATCCGCACGACACCCCGTTGCGCGCGCCCAACGAGCCATCGTCGTTGACGAGGAACTTGGGCACCACGAACAGCGAAATTCCCTTCGAGCTGTCAGGCGCGCCCGGCGTCTTGGCGAGGACGAGGTGGATGATATTCTCGGTCAGGTCGTGCTCGCCCGACGAGATGAATATCTTGGTCCCGGTGATCGCGAACGATCCGTCGGCCTGCGGCTCGGCCTTGGTGCGGATCAGCCCCAGATCGGTCCCGCATTGCGGCTCGGTCAGGTTCATCGTCCCGCCCCACTTCCCCGAGACCATGTTGGGCACATAGGTCGCCTGCTGTTCGGGCGTGCCCTTGACGAGCAGCGCCGCGATCGCGCCGTGGGTCAGCCCCGGATACATCGCGAACGCCATGTTCGAGGAGATCATATATTCCTGGAACGCGGTCGAGACGACGTGCGGCATCGCCTGTCCGCCGAATTGCTCGGGTGCCGAAAGCGTGCCCCAGCCCGATTCGACGAACTGGTCGTACGCCGCCTTGAACCCCGCGGGCGTCGTCACGCTGCCGTCGTCGTGGCGCGTGCATCCTTCGGCATCGCCCGGCTGGTTGAGCGGAAACAGCACCTCGGCGACGAACTTGCCGCCCTCGTCGAGCACCGCATCGACCACATCGGGGGTGGCGTTGGCGAATCCCGGCAGATTGGCGTGGCCGGCCAGCCCGACGACATGATCGAGGATGAAGCGCGTGTCGCGCACCGGCGGGGTATATTGGGGCATCGTTCGATCCTTATCGTGTCTTTTGCGCCTGCGTCTGTTCGAGCAAGGCGACGAAATCGTTCAGTTCCTCGATCGCGGCGTCGATATCGTGCTTTTGCGCGGTCAGCGTCGCGATCCGCTCCCGGCAGCGCGCGATCGTCACGTCGCGCTGGACGCGGCGGCCGTCGCCGAGGTCGTAGAGATCGATCATCTCGCGGATCTCGCCCAGCGAAAAGCCGACGCGCTTGCCGCGCAGGATCCACGCGAGCCGCGCGCGATCGCGGTGCGAATAGATGCGCTGCGTGCCGCGCCGCTCGGGCGCGATCAGCCCTTCGTCCTCATAGAAACGCAGCGCGCGCGGCGTGACCTCGAATTCCGCCGAAAGGTCCGAAATCGAGAAATGCTCGCGATCCAGGCGCGGCGCGATCGGCGCATAGGCAGCGATGCTCGGCATGGTGAAAAGCTAACGCCGGTTTACGTGAACGTCAACTAACCACTCCGACGCACCGCACATAACGATCAGTGCGGGTTGGCGATCGGAAGGTCTATCTTCACCGCGTGAGTTTGCACCGGCGTAAGCAGCAACACTGCGCCGCTCGCCAGCCCCACGACGCCCCAAGAATAATGCTTCCGCCGCAGATCGACGATCCCGCGCACGACACAATAAATCGCAGCGATTGCGCACGCGGCCGACCACCACATCATTCCAACATCCATCGTCTCACCCCCCACAGAGCAGCCGCCCCTTCGCATCGCGCATCGCGCGCGCCTCGGCGGCGGAATCGCTCAGCCGATCGGCCTCCATGCCCGCCAGCGACGCGCGGCCGGTGCAATAATGCGCGCACCCTTTGGGCAGCGTTCCCGGCAGTACGATGCGATCGCCCTCGAAGCGCGCATCGAACCCGCACCCCTCGTTCCCTGCCAGCGTGACACGCAGCAATTCCCCTTCTCGGCGCGCAGTCCCGGAGGCGGTGCAATGCTGGCCGTCGCCGTAATCCATATCGATGCCGATGATGAAATCCTGCGGCGCGGGCAGCACGCAGATGCGATCGGTCGCCCGTGCGTAGAGTCCGGTCGGGTCGGTGCTTGCCGGATCGGGGATCACCCCCACCGCGATCGCCGCCGCCTCCAGATCCCCCCCGGCCCCGGCGTTTGCCACGCTCGCTTCGTCCGCGCGATCCGAACACCCCGCCAGCAGCGCCAGCGCCAAAAGCGCCGCGGCCTGTTTGAGAAATCGCGAAAGAGCGATTTCCGAAGCGGCGCCGGCCCACTCCCCCACCCGGCCACCCATAGAATACTGGTGTTGGGTGCCCGGGTGGGGGAGCGGGCCGGCGCTGCCATGCACCGAAAGACGCCTTCTCAAACGATCGACCAGCGCCCTCACGTCGCGGGCACCAGCCGATCGCCATCCACCCGCCGATAAAAGCAGCTCCGTCGCCCAGTGTGGCAGGCCGGCCCCGCGGGCTCGCAGATCAGCCACACCGCATCCTGATCGCAATCGATGCGGATGTCGTGGACGCGCAGCACATTCCCCGAGCTTTCGCCCTTTTTCCACAGCGCCTTACGGCTGCGCGACCAGAAATGCGCCTCGCCCGTCGCCACCGTCGCCGCGAATGCCTCGGCGTCCATATGCGCGACCATCAGCACCTCGCCTGACGCGCGATCGGTGCAGACCGCGGTAAGCAAGCCATTGTCGTCGAATTTGGGATCGAGCGTCAGCCCGGTGTCGCGGTGATCGGCCATGACGCGGGATTAGCGCGGTTTGGGGCGCAGGGGTAGCGGGGCAAAGCGCCCGCACGCAGCCCGTTACCCCTCGCGAAAACTCAATGATCCCGAATCGCTTCGATCAGCTCCTTCTTGCTCATCTCCGATCGGCCCTCGATCCCGATGTGCTTCGCCTCGTCGTAAAGCTGCTCCTTGGTCCGATCCTCGAGATCGGTGCCGCGGTGATCGAGCGAGCCCGCGGCCCTGGCGTTGGCGATTCGCGCCGCCTTCTCCTTCGACGCGCCCTCGTCGCGCAGCGCCTCGTACGTTTCGTCGTCTTTTATCTGCGATTCATGTTCCTTCGCCACCGTCCTTCTCCTGCGATTATCCGCGATTCCAACGGGTGACGGCGGGGTTGGTTCGGGCGGCCATGACAATTACGAGACAAAGGGCGACAAACGCGCGGCCAGCTCCTATATGGCGGTCACCAGCAACCCCCAGGGCCGCAATGCTGACCACCAATCCGTTCGATGACGACAAGCTGCGCGAAGAGTGCGGCGTTTTCGGGGTTTCGGGCGCTGCCGATTCGGCGGCCGCGCTCGTGGCGCTCGGTCTCCATGCTCTCCAGCATCGCGGGCAGGAGGCCGCCGGCATCACCAGCTTCGACGGCGCGCATTTCCACACCCACCGCGCGATGGGCCATGTCGCGGGCAATTTCGACAAGGACGAGGTGATCCGCGCGCTGCCCGGCAATGTCGCGATGGGGCACGTCCGCTATTCGACGACGGGGGAGACCGCGCTCCGCAACGTCCAGCCGCTTTACGCCGATCTCGCCACCGGCGGCTTCGCGATCGCGCACAACGGCAATCTTTCCAACGCGATGCGGCTGCGGCGCGACCTCGTCCGCTCGGGCTCGATCTTCCAGTCGACCTCGGATACCGAGACGATCATCCATCTCGTCGCGACCTCGAGCTACCGGACGCTGCTTGACAAGTTCATCGATGCGCTGCGCCGCGTCGAGGGCGCCTATTCGCTGATCGCGATGACGCCCGAAGGGCTGATCGCCTGCCGCGATCCGCTCGGCATCCGGCCGCTCGTCATGGGGCGCCTCGGCGATGCGGTGATCTTCGCGTCCGAAACGGTGGCGCTCGACGTCGTCGGCGCGACCTTCGACCGCGCGGTCGAGCCGGGCGAGCTGATCGTCGTCCAGGGCGAGAGCATGCGATCGATCCGCCCCTTCGGCACCCAGCCGGCGCGGCCGTGCATCTTCGAATATGTTTATTTCTCGCGCCCCGATTCGATCGCCGACGATCGCTCAGTCTATTCGGTCAGGAAGGCGATCGGCGCGCAGCTCGCGATCGAGAGCCCGGTCGAGGCCGATCTGGTGATCCCCGTCCCCGATTCGGGCGTTCCGGCGGCGATCGGCTACGCGCAGGAATCGAACATTCCCTTCGAACTGGGGATCATCCGCTCGCATTATGTCGGGCGCACCTTCATCCAGCCGGGCGACAAGGTCCGCCACCTCGGCGTCAAGCTGAAGCACAACGCCAATCGCGCGCTGATCGCGGGCCAGCGCGTGGTGTTGATCGACGATTCGATCGTGCGCGGCACCACCAGCCTCAAGATCGTCCAGATGATGCGTGAGGCGGGCGCTGCCGAGGTCCATATGCGCATCGCCAGCCCGCCGACGCGGCATTCGTGCTTTTACGGCGTCGACACGCCCGAACGCGCCAAGCTGCTCGCCGCCAAGATGAATCTCGACGAGATGACTAGATACATCCAGGCCGACAGCCTCGCCTTCGTCTCGATCGACGGGCTCTACAAGGCGCTAGGCGAAACGCACCGCGCCGATATCCGGCCCTCGCATTGCGACGCCTGCTTCACCGGCGACTATCCGACCACGCTCACCGATCAGGACGACGCGGTCGAGGTCGATCAGTTTGCGTTGCTCGCAGAACGCGTGAATTAACCCGAGTAACGCAATGAACGACCAGCCTCTTTCCGGGCGCGTTGCGCTCGTCACCGGCGCCAGCCGCGGGATCGGCGCGGCCACCGCCAGGGCGCTCGCGGCAAGGGGTGCGCATGTCGTCATCACCGCGCGCACCGCGAGCGATCTCGAACAGGTCGAGGAAGCGATCTTCGCCGCCGGGGGCAGCGCGACGATCGCGCCGCTCGATCTCACCCAGAACGACAGTATCGCGCGCCTCGCGATCGCGCTCGGCGAGCGCTGGCAGGCGCTCGACCTGCTCGTGCTCAACGCCGCGACGCTCGGCACGCTGGCCGCCGTCCCCGCGTTCGACGCGCGCGAACTGGCGCAGGTGCTGACGCTCAACGTCAGCGCACAGGCGGCACTACTCGGCGCGTTCGATCCGATGCTGCGCGCATCGGACAGCGCCGGCGTGATCGCGCTCACCTCGTCGGTCGCTCGCACCCCGCGCGCCTTCTGGGGCATGTACGGCGCCTCGAAGGCCGCGTTCGAGAACCTCGTCATGGCCTATGGCGACGAGGTCGAGAACACCAGCAAGGTCCGCGTCGCGATCGTCGATCCGGGCGCCACCCGCACCAAGATGCGCGAACGTGCCTTCCCCGGCGAGGACCCGCAGACGCTCAAATCCCCCGACGTGGTGGGCGAGCGCATCGCCGACCTGGCGGTAGCCGGCTTCGACACCGGCCATATCGAGCGGATCGCCGGCTGATTGCCGCACCCAAGCTCTCCCGCGAAAGCGGGAGTCCAGGGCCGAGCCCGACAGGCGCGCAGAAGATTGATTCACGCGGAGACGCGGAGGTGTATCGTTCGCGGCGCCGTCGCCCGCACCAGCGGCCGATCACTTCCCGGCAGCCTCGATCTTCACGGTCTCGCTGACGCGAGACGGACGCAAAAGCACGCCGTCTCTCCGCGTCTCCGCGCCTCCGCGTGAACCAATTCTTCTTCGAACATGGCTCTTGTGACTCTCGACTCCCGCTTTCGCGGGAGAACAGCGAGTTTGGCACTCGTCGTCCCGAAGCAAGCGCTCAGATGACGTGCGGTTCCTTCTCGACCTGCCAGGTCTGGCCCTTGGCGAGCAGTTTCTGGAGGTCGCCGACCTTGCCTTCGCTCGCCGCGCGGTTCTGTTCGACGACAGCGCTTTCGTAGGTCGGCGCGGGATCGTCGTAGAGCACGCCGAGCGCCACCGGGAAGCCCACCTGCGGCATCTCGACGAGCATATGCGCAAGCCCGCGATTGGTCTGGTCGTGGACGATGACGCCCGCGGCCTTCCAGTCGCCGTCGACGACGTCGACCACCTTGAGCGTCAAGTGCGCGACGTCCATCGTCAGCCCCTTGGTGCCGCCGTCGAACAACAGCGGCTCGCCGTGTTCGACCCACAATTGGTTCGCCGCCGCGTTGGGCTTGGCGGTGAAGGGCGCGAACACGTCGTCATTATAGACGATGCAGTTCTGGAAAATCTCGATGAAGCCCGTGCCCTTGTGCGCGTGCGCGGCCTTCAGCACCTTGGGCAGGTTCTTGTGGACGTCGATCCCGCGCGCCACGAACCGCGCGCCCGAACCGAGCGCGAACGCGCACGGCCGCGCCGGCCGATCGAGCGAGCCGAACGGCGTCGAGGGGCTACGCGTGCCGACGCGGCTCGTCGGCGAATACTGCCCCTTGGTAAGCCCGTAGATCTCATTGTTGAACAACAGCACCTGGCAATCGAGGTTGCGCCGCAGCAGGTGCATCGTGTGGTTGCCGCCGATGCTCAACGCGTCGCCGTCGCCGGTGATGATCCACACGTCGAGATCGGGATTGGCGAGCTTGACCCCCGTCGCCACCGCCGGCGCGCGGCCGTGGATCGTGTGGAAGCCGTACGTCTCCATATAATAGGGAAACCGCGACGAACAGCCGATGCCCGAGACGAACACCGTCTTGGCCGGATCGGCGCCGATCTCCGGCAGCGTCCGCTGGACAGCCTTGAGGATCGCATAATCGCCGCACCCCGGGCACCAGCGGACCTCCTGATCCGTTTCCCAGTCCTTGATCGTGGTCTTGATGGGGGTCATTTCGTTCATTCGTCTTCTCCACGTCATGCCAGCGAAGGCTGGCTCTCCCGGCCAAGAGCCCCCGCTTGCGCGGGGGTGACGCATCAGGTGGCCAGCGCCGCGTCGATCGCGGCTTCGATTTCGGCGATCCGGAACGGCTGGCCCGAGACCTTGTTGAGCGGCTTCGCGTCGACGAGGAACTGGTCGCGCAGCACCGTCTTCAACTGGCCGGTGTTCATCTCCGGCACAAGAACGCGCTCGAAGCCTTTGAGCAAGCCTTCCAAATTCTTCGGCATCGGCCAGATATGACGCAGATGGATATGGCTGACGTCGAGCCCGCGCTTGCGCGCGCGCCGCACCGCCTGATGGATCGGCCCGAAGGTCGAGCCCCAGCCAACCACCACCAGCTTGCCCGATTCCTCGCCAAGATCGACCTGCTGATCGGGGATCGCGATCCCCGCCACCTTGTCGCGGCGCAGGTCGGTCATTTCCTGGTGGTTCGCCGGCGAATATTCGATGTTGCCGGTGCCGGCCTTCTTCTCGATGCCGCCGATACGGTGAAGCAGCCCCGGCGTCCCCGGCTTGACCCACGGCCGCGCCAGCTTGTCGTCGCGGCCGTACGGCAGGAAGCCGCCCTCGGGCACTTCCTCCAGAAAACTGACAGGAAATGCCTCGTAGCCGCTGATATCAGGCACTTTCCATGGCTCGGCGGCGTTGGCGATATAGCCGTCGGTCAACAGCATCACCGGGGTCATATATTGCGTCGCGATCCGGCACGCCTCGATCGCGCAGTCGAACGCGTCGGCGGGCGAGCGCGCGGCGATCACGGGCATCGGCGCGTCGCCGTTCCTGCCGTAGACGGCCTGATAGAGATCGGATTGCTCGGTCTTGGTCGGGAGCCCGGTCGAGGGACCGCCGCGCTGCGAATTGACGATCACCAGCGGCAATTCGGTCATGATCGCCAGCCCGATCGCCTCGGTCTTGAGCGCGATGCCCGGGCCGGACGACGAGGTGACGCCAAGCTGGCCGCCATAAGAGGCGCCGATCGAAGCTGCGACCGCGGCGATCTCGTCTTCCGCCTGGAAGGTCGTGATGCCGAATTCCTTCAGCCGCGACAGATGGTGGAGGATCGCCGAGGCCGGCGTGATCGGATAGCCGCCGAAGAACATCTTGACGTTGGCGAGCTGTGCGCCCGCGACCAGCCCGTAAGCGATCGATTCCGCGCCGGTGACGGTCCGATAGAGCCCCGGCTCGACGTGCGCGGCGGGGACGTTGATCTGCCCCACCTGCCCGCCCAGCTCCGCCGTCTCGCCATAGGCATGGCCGGCGTTGAGCGCGGCGATATTGGCTTCGGCGAGTTCGGGCACCTTGGCGAACTTGGCCTTGAGCCAGTCGACGATGGGCTGCCGCTCGCGATCGAACATCCACAGCGCCAGCCCCAGCGTCCACATGTTCTTGCAGCGCAGCGCTTCCTTGTTGCCGAGCCCGAACGGCTTCACCGCATCGAGCGTGAGCTGCGAAATGTTGAGCTTCATCAGCGTCCATTTCGCGAGGCTGTCGTCCTCCAGCGGGTTGGAATCGTATTTGGCCTTGGCGAGATTGCGATCGGAGAACTCGCCCTCGTCGGCGATGATCAGCCCGCCGGGCTTCAACGCCTCGACATTGGTCTTGAGCGCGGCCGGGTTCATCGCGACGAGCACGTCGGGCGCGTCGCCCGCGGTTTCGATCGAGGCCGAGCCGAAGTTGATCTGGAATGCCGAAACGCCGAACAGCGTGCCTTGCGGCGCGCGAATCTCGGCGGGGAAATCGGGGAAAGTCGCCAGGTCGTTGCCCGCCAGCGCGGTCGACAAGGTGAACTGGCCGCCGGTCAATTGCATCCCGTCGCCGCTGTCGCCCGCGAAGCGCACGACGACCGATTCGGATGGGGGATGGGCGTTTGCCTCTTCGGGCGTCACCTGATGGACGGCGGTGGCCATGTAACCTTCCTGCTAGCGAACGATATCCGGCCTCTACGCCTGCGGCCGCTCTCACCCAAAGTAGAATTTGCGGACGCGCCTGCAACTGGTTCTTTTCTCACCGCCCCGGTGGCGTCGCAGCCGACATTATCATTGGCCGGCCCGCGCCCGCGAACTACCGTATAGCCGAACGACAGGGAGAGGATCATGAACGACTCGTCGCCGGCCCTGCCCCGTCTCGGACGGCGACAGGTGCTGGGATCGATGATAGCTGCGACCACCGCGGGCCTCGCGCGCCCCGCGCGCCCCGCGCTGGCGCGGTCGCGGCGCTTCTTCGGGCCGGACGGCGAAGCGATCGGGCTTCAGATCTATACGCTCGGCAGCGACGCGCTGAAGGATCTCGACGCCGCGCTGGGGGCGATCGCCGCGATCGGCTATCGCACCGTCGAACTGATGCCGATGGCCGATCACGCGCCGGCCGAGATCCGCGATGCACTCCGCCGCGCCGGGCTCGTCGCGCACGGCACGCAGACGTCGTTCGTCACACCCTCCGGCCCCAATCTGACGACCGGGCTTGCCGAGCAGATCGAGGCCGCGCGCACGATCGGGATCGAATGGCTGGTGCCGAGCCTGTTCGATCTGCCCGGCCGCCTCGGTCCCCCGCGCGAGGGCGAGGATCTCGGGGCATGGTACGTGCGGCTCGCCGGCGAGATGACCGCCGACGACTGGAAACGCTATGCCGACCGGCTCAACAAGACGGCCGCCGCGCTCAAGCCGCACGGGCTGCGCATCGCGCACCACAACCACAATCTCGAATTCAATCCGGTCGGCGACACGACCGGGTTCGACCTGATCGTCCGGCATACCGATCCGGCGCTGGTGGCGTTCGAGATCGATACCGGCTGGGTCGCAGCGGCAGGGCACGATCCGATCGCGATCCTCAAACGCTATCCGGGGCGCTTCCGCCTCATCCACATGAAGGACATCGCGCCGGAGACGGCGCCCAATTACGCCTTCAAGCAGGTGCCCGCCATCCCCGGACAGGGCGTGCTCGACTGGGCGGCGCTGCTCCCGGCCGCGAAGGCGGCGGGTGTCACCGGCTGGTATGTCGAGCAGGAAGGCCCCTTCGCCGGGTCACGGCTGGACGCGGTGCGCGCCAACTACGCCTATCTCGCGACGCTCGACGCCTGACCGGCGCGAATGGTCCGCTGTCAGATCCTGCCGTCGCGCAGGAACTCGACCGCATGGTGTGCGGCGCGCGCGGTGATCGCCATATAGGTCAGCGACGGATTCTGGCAGCCCGACGACGTCATGCACGCCCCGTCGGTAACGAAGAGGTTGGGCACGTCGTGCGCCTGGTTGCAGCCGTTGAGCACCGACGTCGCGGGATCGCGCCCCATCCGCGCGGTGCCCATTTCGTGCACGCCGAGCCCGATGTTGCGATCGCCGGGGAAGGTGACGATGTTGGTGCATCCCGCCATTTCCAGCATCTCCTTCGCGTCGGCGTTGATCTGCTTCATCATCCGGTGATCGTTGTCGCCGAGCGTGCAATCGATATCCACGATCGGGATGCCCCATCGGTCCCGCTCCTTGCCCAGCGTGACGCGGTTGTCGGGGCGCGGCAGCATCTCGCCGAAGCCGCTCAGCCACATCGTCCACGGGCCCGGCGCGCGCAGCGTCTCCTTCAGCGCGGTGCCGACGCCCGCCTCGCCGACGCCGCGCCGCCATGTCTCGCGGTACGATCCGCCCTGATAGGCATAGCCGCGGATATAGCCGTCCGCGGGCTCGGTCACGTTGCGATAGCGCGCGATGTAGAAGCCGTTGGGGCGGCGGCCCCGGTAATATCTGTCGTCGAAACCGGGATAGGTGCCCATCGCGCCCAGCCCCGTCATGTGATCGAGCAGATAGCGCCCGACCGCATCCGACCGGTTGGCAAGCCCGCGGGGAAACGCTTCGGACGTGGAGTTGAGCAGGATCTGCGCGGTCCCGATCGTCGAGGCGTTGAGGAAGATGATCCGCGCTTCGTGGACGCTACGCTGCCTGGTGTTCTGATCGATCACGCGCACCCCGGTCGCGCGGCCGGTCTCGGCATCGTACACCACGCTTTCCACGATCGCGTCAGTGAGCACGGTGACGTTGCCCGTCGCCATCGCGGCGGGAAGCGTCGCGCTGAGGCTGGAGAAATAGGCGCCGAACGAACAGCCGCGCTCGCACATCGCGCGATACTGGCATTGCACGCGGCCCAGCGCCTGCTGCTCCTCGGTCGGCTGCGTCAGGTGTGCGCAGCGGCCGTTGGTCATCCGCCGCGTCGGGTATCTCGCCTTGAGCCTGGCCTGGAAATCCTTCTCGATCGCGGTCAGCGGCATCGGCGGCAGGAAATCGCCGTCGGGGAGCTGGGGCAATCCCTCGGCCTTGCCTGAGATACCCGCGAAGCGCTCGACATGATCGTACCAGGGCGCAAGATCGGCGTAGCGAATCGGCCAATCGACCCCATGCCCGTCGGCGGCGTTCGCGGCGAGATCGATCTCGCTTAACCGATAGGTCTGGCGCCCCCACATCAGCGAGCGACCGCCCAGGTGATAGCCGCGGATCCACGAAAACGGGCGGCCTTCGGGCGTGGTATAGGGATTCTCGCGATCGTTGACCCACCAATGCTGGGTCGCGGTGTTGAACGCGTAGCAGCGGCTCTGGACGGAATAATCGCGCGCGATCTCGTCCTCGTTGACGCGGCCCCTGTTCTTGTCCTCCCACGGGTTCTGCATGTCGGTATAATCGGCGCCGTGCTCGACATGGCGGCCGCGCTCGATCACCAGCACCTTGAGCCCGCGTTCGGCGAGTTCCTTGGCGGCCCAGCCGCCGCTCATCCCCGAACCGACGACGATCGCATCGAAGGTGGGGTTGCTCGCAGGCGCCCTCATACCGCCCACGCCCGGCGATCGTCGCCCAGCGCGATATCCGCTTCCCACACGCCGGGGATCAGTTCGTAGCGCAATTCCTGCGTCGCGCCGGGCTCGGAGAGATAATAAGCGATCAGCGTCAATTCCCTCAGTCTGATATAGGCGCTGTCGAGCGCCGCGATCCGGTCGGCGTCGAAGGCGGCGACCACGGGCGCGCGCCGGTCGGCCGAAAGCACAGCAAGCTTCTTGCCTGTGGCGCTGCGTGCGGCGTCGTCGAGCGCGTCGAGCGTCGCGGCGAAATCCGCGCGGGTCTTGTCCGACGCCCAGTCCCGCAGCATCGCGTCGATCGTACGCGGCACGCCCGCGTCGATCGCACCGGCGGTATCGGTCGCGGGGATCAGGCTATCGGCATAAGCCGCGAGAGTATCGAGCCTCTCGGGCGCCAGATAGGGCGCGCCCTCCCCGGCCAGCACAGCGCGCGGCAGCGATAGCGCCGCGCCGCCGACCAGCAGCAGCGCGCGCCGGATCAACGCGCGGCGATCGAGCCCTTCCAACCGGTTCACGCGATCCACGCCTGCTCTCCCCTTGCCTTGCGCGAATCCGGTTCGCGCATCGTATTGCCGAGCCTACCCGAACAAAGTGGCCGCCGCTTTCGGAGATCAAGCGGCGGCCAGGGGGAAGGCATCAGAACTTGATCGTCGCGCCGGCATAGAACACCCGCCCGAATTGCTGGAGCAGGTTGGTCTGCGCTTCCTGCCCCCAATAAGCGCGCGTCGACGCGTCGGTCAGGTTGTTGCCCTGGAGATAGAGCGTCAGGCCATCGAGCGCGCTGCTCTTGGGGAAAGCGTAGGAAAGCTGCGCGTCCACAACGGTTTCGGGGGCATTGCCCGTCACCTTCTCGCCGAAGCCGAAGTGCGACGCGACATAGCCCGAACGATACCGCACGCCGACGCGGCCCGCGAAACCGCCCTTCTCGTAGAAGACGGTCGGATTGAAGACGTGCTTCGACAGCCCGATCAACGGCAGCTTGAAGATCCGCCCCGAATCCGGGCTCTCCACCTGAAGGCTGCTCTCGGTATAGGCGTAGTTGACGATGACGCCGAGACCGTCGAACGGCACCGGAAGCGACGGGAAGGTCTTGGTGAACTGTACCTCGAGACCATAGACGTCGCCGCCCTTGCCGTTGATCGGCGCGTTGAGCCAACCGGTGTCGAGTGCGGTGGAACCGGGAGGCGCGTCGGTCGGCAGCGTCGGATAGGTGAGCCCCGAACCGCGGTAATCGAAATCGTAGATCGTGCCGTTGGCGACGAAACTTTCGAGCCATTTGTAGAACACACCGGCCTGGAACAGCCCGGTCGTGCCGAAATAATGCTCGTAGCCGAAATCCCATTGCTTCGCGATATAGGGGCGCAGCATCGGATTACCGCCGCCGCCGCGCGGCTGATACTGCCCCGCGCCGATATTGGTGAGCCCGAAGCTGATCGAGTTGCGCAGATCGAAGAACCGTGCGCGCGACATCTGGCGCGAGAAGCTCATCCGCAAGCGATCATGCGCTGACAGATCGAGGATGAAGTTCGCCGACGGCAGGAACGTCCAGTATTTGTCGCCGATCGTCGAGATGTAGCGATCGGTTCCCGATCCCGGCACCGCCAGCGACGACGTTGAATTCTGATCGGTGTGGACAGCGCGCAGGCCCAGATTGCCGGAGAAATTGAGCCCGCCGGCAACCGTATCGAAATTGAGCTGGCCGTAACCCGCCCACACTTTCTCGCGGATCGTGAAGCTCTGGTCATAGGTCCAGCCGAAGCCGGGCCAATCCTGCCGCACCGGGCGATCCGGCCCGACGAACTGGTCGAGAATCCCGTCGATGTCCACCGACAGGAAATCGGGCCAGCCGTGCGCCGCATAGTCACCCTTGAAGCCGGCCCGTTCGTACAACCCGTCGGGCAACGCGACGGGCGCGGCGATACCGAACTGGTTGAACGCGGTGACGGTACGATCGGCACGCCGCGTCGAATAGCGCGCGCCGACCTCGATCGACTTGATGAAGCTGCCGTCGACACGCCACGTCAGGTCGCCGGCATAAGCCCACATCTGGTCGTTGTCTTCCTGGGGCACGATGAAATAGCCCTGGAAGCGATTCAACTCGGGATCGGTGAAATCCCAGTCGAAGTTCAGATCGGGCACGTTGAGCCCGTTCAACTGATAATCGAACTGGAGCGCGCCAGGCACCGATGTCGCCTGCACGTAACCGCCCGCGCCGTCCGACACGTAGGGGAAGACGTTGATGCCAGAATTCTGGAAATAGCTGTTCGCGGTCGAATAGCTGGCATCGAGGTTGAGCGTCACGGCGTCGCCGAAATCCTGCTGGAAATTGCCGCCAATCGTATACAACCGGTCGCGATCGCTCTCGTCCTGATTGATCGATTCGAAATTGACGCCGTTGCCGCTTTGCCAGTGGCCGCCGACGATCGCGTCGTTGACCACAACGGGATCGGTGAGCGTGCCGATATCGGTGTCGCCGTTTTGCGCGCCTGAGAACCGCACGCCGCGGCGGCGCACGTCCGAATTGAAGCGCGACCAATAGCCGTCGAGCATGAACCGCGTGCCGGGGTTCGGCTCGAACTGGATGACGCCAAGCACACCGTCGCGGGTCTCGGTGCCGCCGAACTGGTTGAGTTCGAGCCCGTAACTGATCGCATCCCGAACACCGTTGCCGTCGATGTCCGTCGCGTTGCCGCCGCTGGCACCGGTCAGCACGTAATCATAGGCGCTGAGCCGCGTCGCGACGTTGGGCTGGACGAGCCGCGCATAGCCGAGCGCGACCCCGAGCTTGTCTTCGATCAATTTGGCCTGGATCGACGCCGAGACGCGATAACCGAATTCATGCGCATCGGGCTGCTGGCTCGCGCGATCGTTGTAGCTGCCGCGGATATTGAGCGAGCCCTGGAAATTCTCGGTCATGTCGAGCGGACGCGCGGTCTTGAGTTCGACCTTGCCCGCGATGCCGCCCTCGATCAGCGAGGCCATCGGCGATTTGTACACCGCCGCCTGCGTGAGCAGTTCGGACGGATATTGATCGAACTCGATCGTGCGCAGCCCGCTGGTCGCGACCTGTTCGCGACCGTTCAACGACGCCGAGACGAGATCCTGGTTGAGCCCGCGAATGTTGATCGCGCTCGCCTGCCCGCCGCCGCGCTGCGAGGTGACGCCCGGAAGGCGCGCAATCGCTTCCGCGATCGACACGTCGGGGAGCCCCGCGATGTCCTCGGCCGAGACGACATCGACGATGATCGGCGACTCGCGCTTGGCCGCGATCGATTCGAAGACGCTGGCGCGAAAGCCCCTGACGACGATGTCGTTGCCCGTGTCGTCGGCGGCGGTGTCGCTCGCCTGCGTGCTCGCGGCATCGCCGCTTGCCTGGGCATGCGCGGTCGACGCGAATCCCAACATCAGCGCAGCGCTTGCCGAACCGATCATCAACGTCACCCTGGACGGACGAATCGAAACCTTCATCACATTCCCTCCCCTTTTGCCTCGCCACGCGATCCGTGCGGCGCTCTCGTCGGGCGCTGAGGCCCCCAGTCGACGCCCGCCCTAGCCTTGCTCTTTCAGGGCGCGATTGCAAAAGACTGCAAAATGTTGTTGATCTTTGCAAGAGAGAATATCGCCGACGCCGCAGCAGAGCCCCGTTCTCGAATAGAATCATCGCAACGATATGTTCATAATTCATTGATTTTATATCATTAAATTTCCTATGCCTTGCCGCCGCTCAAAGAGTAGTTGACGAGCGTCGAGTTATGTAAATATTTGCAATAAAACCGGGTCGGTTGATTCCGACGCGCAAAGGGAGCGGATGTGACGACGATCGATGATCTCGACGGCAGGCAGGCCGTACAAGGCAGCGCGGCCCCGTGGTGGCGCGGTGCGGTGATCTACCAGATCTATCCTCGCAGCTTCGCCGATTCGAACGGCGACGGCATCGGCGATCTGCCCGGCATCACCGCGCATCTCGATCATGTCGCGCGCCTGGGGGTGGACGCGATCTGGCTATCGCCCTTCTTTCCGTCGCCGATGAAGGATTTCGGCTACGACGTGGCGGATTATTGCGGCGTCGATCCGATCTTCGGAACGCTCGCGGATTTCGATGCGCTGGTGGCGCGCGCCCACGCGCTCGGGCTCAAGGTGGTGATCGACCAGGTCTATTCGCACACCTCGGACCAGCACGCCTGGTTCGCCGAGAGCCGCGCCGATCGCACCAACCCCAAGGCGGACTGGTATTGCTGGGCCGACCCCCGGCCCGACGGCACCCCGCCCAACAACTGGCAATCGGTATTCGGCGGCGCCGCGTGGAGCTTCGACACCCGCCGCGGGCAATATTATCTGCACAACTTTCTCGGCAGCCAGCCCGATCTCAATGTCCACAATCCGGCGGTGCAGGACGCGCTGCTCGACGCCGCGCGCTTCTGGCTCGACCGCGGCGTCGACGGCTTCCGGCTCGACGCGATCAACTTCGCGATGCACGACCCTGCCCTGCGCGACAATCCTCCGGCCGTCGACGATGGCCCGCGGACGCGGTCGTTCGATTACCAGCAGCATCTCTACAACCAGTCGCATGCCAATATCCCCGGGTTTCTGGGGCGCTTGCGCACGTTGCTCGACGGCTATGACGCCCGCTTCACCGTCGCCGAGGTGGGGGGCGATGACGCCGATCGCGAAATGAAGGCGTTCACCCACGGCAACGCGTTGCTGCACACCGCTTACGGCTTCGCGTTCCTCTATGCCGATGCGCTCGACCCCGCGACGGTGCGCAAGGCGCTGTCGGCCTGGTCGAGCGACGAGGGCGAAGGCTGGCCGAGCTGGGCGTTTTCCAACCATGACGCGCCGCGCCATATCTCGCGCTGGGCGCAGGGGCGCGATCCGCAACGGCTGGCGCGGCTGACGCTGATGCTGCTGCTCGCGCTGCGCGGCAACGCCTTCCTCTATCAGGGCGAGGAGCTGGGCCTGCCGACCGCGGCGGTGCCCTTCGACCGGCTTCAGGATCCCGATGCCATTCTCAACTGGCCGGTGACGCTGGGCAGGGACGGCGCACGCACGCCGATGCCCTGGATCGGCGGTGCCCCCGATGCTGGCTTTTCGACCGTTGCGTCACCGCGCGAACCGTGGCTGCCGCTAGATCCCGAACACGATGCGCTTGCCGTCGATCGCCAAGATCGCGATCCCGAATCGACGCTCGCCTTCGCCCGGCAGATGATCGCCCTGCGACGCGAGCACGCAGCGTTGCGCACCGGCACGCTCACCTTTCTCGACGCGCCCGAACCGTTGCTGGCGTTCGAACGCGCCGACGACGACGGCCAGCGATTGCTGTGCGTGCTCAACCTCGGCCATGCGCCGGTCGATTGGGCGCCGCCGGAGCCCGGCTGGCGCCTCGTCGCCGCAACCGAACGCGGCTGGCACGACGGCGCCCCTGCGCCGGCCACCCTGCCCGCGCTTGGCGGTTATATCGCGCGCCGATGACCGCGCCGGCTCAGCCGCCGCACGATTCCCGCACGATCAGATCGGTCGGCACGCGTTCCGAGCGCATTTCCTCATCGGGCACCGAATTGAGGAGCTTCGAGACGAGCAGCCGCCCCGCTTTGCCGGTGTTCTGCGCGATCGTGGTCAGCGCCGGATGATTGTAGCGCGCGAACTGGACGTCGTCATAGCCGACGACCGAGACGTCGCCCGGCACGCTGCGCCCGGCATGGAGCAGCGACCGGATCGCGCCGAGCGCGATCATGTCCGACGCGGCGAAGATCGCATCGAAATCGACCTGCCGCGCGATCAGCGTATCGACCGCGGCCTCGGCGAACTCGATCTCGAAATGGGCGGGGACGACCAGCGCCGGATCGACCGGCAGCCCCGCCTCCTCGAGCGCGCGCAGATAGCCCTGATACCGCTGGATCACCTCGGGCGCCTCGATATCGCCCAGAAACGCGATCCGCCGCCGCCCGAGCCGCGCGAGATGCGCCGTCGCACGCCTGCCGCCGCGCAGATTGTCGCTGCCGACCGAGCAATAGCGCTGTTCGGGCAGTTGCGCGCCCCACACCACGAAGCGGCTTTCTTCCTGCGCGAGCTGGTTGAACTCGGCGAACAGCGAACTCTGGCCGAGGAAGATGACGCCGTCGGCGCGGTTGGTCGCCATCAGCGCCGAGAGATCGTCATAGGTCGACGGCGCGACATGGCTGACGAGGAAATCGCATCCGCGCTCGCGCGCCGCGTCGCCGATCCCGCCGACCAGTTCGAGAAGGAATGGATCGGACAACCGATCGACGCGCCCTTGCGGCCGGGTGATGACCACCGCGATCGTCGCCTGCGCACCGATCGGGCCGGAGGGCATATAGCGCCGAAAGGGATAATTGTGCTCGCGCGCGAGCTTCCAGATCTCCCGCTTGGTCGCGACATTGACCGCCGCACTGTCGTTGAGCGCCCGGCTGACGGTCGCGGTCGAGACGCCGGCGAGCCGCGCGAGATCCTCGAGTCTGGTGATCGGACGCCCCGTCATCGATGCGCGCTTGCAAGAAATTTCATATCCCGCTTTTACCGCATCCTCATTCGGAGTCACGGCCATGCTGCGTTCGATCGTGCTGTTTTTCGCCGTTGCCGCGGCAATGCTTTGCAGCCCCGCAACCGCGCAAACGCCGCCCGATCCGGGCACGCTGGTGCAGATCGCCGCCTTCCCGTCGCACGAGGTCGAGACGCGCCCGGTGACGATCTGGCTGCCCGCCGATTACGATCCGCACGGCGCACCCTATGACGTTCTCTACATGCACGACGGCCAGAACCTGTTCCGCGATCGCGGCGCCTATGGTGGCAACGAATGGGGCGTCGACGAAGCGGTGACGCGATTGGTGGATGAAGGCCGCATCCGGCGCACGATCGTCGTCGGCATCTGGAACACGCCCCAGCGGCTGCGCGAATACATGCCTGCGAAGGTGTTCGCACGGCTTCCCGACGACCAGCGGCAGCGCGTCGAGATACTCTATCAGGGCGCGCCGCTTTCCGACGCCTATCTCAAGTTCATCGTCACCGAACTCAAACCCTATATCGACGCGCGCTACGCCACCGCGCGCGGGCCCGACCATACGACGATCATGGGATCGAGCATGGGCGGGCTGATCTCGCTCTACGCGCTCGCCGAATATCCGCAGGTGTTCGGCGCCGCCGGCTGCCTTTCGTCGCATTGGGCACTGTTCCTGCCACCCGACGGCGAGTTGCTGCCCCAGGCCGATGTCGACGCGATCGGCGCGGCGTTTACGGGCTATATCCACGATACGCTGCCGCCCGCGGGAACGCATCGGCTCTGGTTCGATCACGGCGACCAGACGCTCGATCGACTCTACGCGCCGCTTCAGGAACAGGTCGATCGCGCCGTCGTCGAACGCGGCTGGATGCCGGGGCGCGACTGGCAGAGCAAGGTGTTTCCGGGTGCGGCGCACAACGAACAATCGTGGCGCGCCCGGCTCGATCAACCGCTCACCTTCCTGCTTGCCCGGCGTTAGGCGGCAGCCCTCGCAACGGGATCGCGTTCGAGCCGGAGCGACGCCACCGCTGCCGCGGCCATGAAAGCGCCCGCGATCAGGAACGCGGTGCCCTGCGCGTGCGGATAGAGATGCCGCGCAAGGCTGCCCATCACGGTCGAGACGACGAGTTGCGGCAGGACGATGAAGATGTTGAACAACCCCATATAAACGCCGAGTTTCGTCGACGGCAGGCTGCCGCACAGGATCGAATAGGGCACCGTCAGGATCGACGACCACGCCATCCCGACCCCGACCATCGACAGCAGCAGCAGATGGGGATCGCGGATCAGCGCCACCGAGGCGAAGCCCAGCCCGCCCGCGACGAGGTTGATCGCGTGCAGGCGCAGCGCCCCGATCCGCGCGGCGATCGCGGGGATGGCGAATGCCCAGAGCGCCGCAACCCCGTTATAGACGCCGAACAGCAGCCCCACCCAATCGGCGCCGTCGTTATAGGCTTGGGTGGCGGGGTCGGTCGCGCCGAACTGATACGCCGCGACCACCGGGGTCGCGTAGATGAACAGGATGAACATCGCGAACCACGACAGGAACTGGATCACCGCCAGCCGCCGCATCGTCGGCGGCATCGCGTTGAGATCGGACAGGATGTGGTTGAGCAGCCGATCGGCGTTCGCGGCAAGCCGCCAGCGATTGACGATCTGCGCCGATCCGAACGCGAGCAGCCCGAAGCCGAGGATGTAGAGCGGTTTGTCGAGCCCCAAAAGCGCCACCCCGGCGACGATCACCGCGCCCGTCACCGCCCAGATCGCCCCTTGTCGAACGCTCGGTGCGGCGCTTGCGTGCGGCACGGTCTGCCGCGGCGTATTGTCGAATGCCGCCATTTCGTCGGGCGAATATTCGCGGCTCGTCAGCACCGTCCAAAGCACGGTGAACAGCAGCATCGCGGCGCCGAGATAGAAGGCGTAGCGCACGGTGATCGGAATCTCGCCCGGCGCCGCCACGTTGGAGAGCCCGACGACGCGCGTCAGGAACCACGGCGCCGTCGACGCCAGCACCGCGCCCGCGCCGATGAAGATCGTCTGGAAAGCATAGCCCCGCGTCCGCTGCCGTTCGTCGAGCATATCGCCCACAAAGGCTCGGAACGGCTCCATCGATACGTTGATCGATGCGTCGAGCACCCACAACAACCCGGCGGCGATCCACAAGACGCCCGCATTGGGCATCGCCACCAGCGCGAGCGTCGAGAGGATCGCGCCCGCCAGGAAATAGGGCCGCCGCCGTCCCAATCGCCCCCAGGTGCGGTCGCTGTAATGACCGATCAGCGGCTGAACGAGCAGCCCGGTGACCGGCCCCGCGATCCACAGAATCGCGAGGTCGTCGACCGGCGCGCCCAGCGTCTGGAAGATGCGGCTGACATTGGCGCCCTGGAGCGCGAACCCGACCTGGATGCCGAAAAAGCCGAACGAGATGTTCCACAGCCCCCAGAAGCCGAGCAGCGGCTTGGTCTTGGTCATTCCCCCTCCCTCACGCTCAATTATCCTGCCGCCGCCGCACGCTCTGGCGATAGGCGCGCGGCGTCATCCCGAAGCGTTCGTGGAACCGCGCGGTGAAATGCGACGGGCTCGCGAAACCGAGGCCGTAGGCGATGTCGGAGACCGGCGCGCCCGTCGTCAATATCCGCCGCGCCGCGAGGTGCAGCCGATAGGTGCGGACATAATCGGTGAAATTCATACCGAAGACGCGCTTGAAGCGGCGCGAGAAATAGGCCGGCGACAGGTTGCACATCGCCGCGGCCTCCTCGAGCGCGACCGCCGCGCCCGGATCGCGCCGCAGATATTCGACCGCCGGCAACAGCCGCTCGACATAGGCCGTGTCCTCGCCCGCATCCGCCGCCTCCACCTCGGGCGACGCGACGACCGCGAGCAGCAAAAGCTCGACAATTCGAATCACCAGTGGGTCGCGAGCATTAGCGGTCGTCACCTCGCGAAGCCAGTGTGCGAGCGTCTCGATTCGTTGCCATTGTGCGGAATCGGGGCGCGCTGCGAACGGCCGCGCGAGCCGCGCGTAATCCGGCTGGAGCGCGAGATGCTCGACGATATACGGATCGATCTGGATGAGCGTCCATGATTTGGCGCCCGGCGCCAGTTCATAATCGTGATGCCGCATCGACGGCGCAAAAACGACGGTGCCGTCGGCCACCGCGTGCCGTCGCCCGTCGGCAAGAAAGCTGCCCCGCACCGCATCGAAGATCACCAGCTCGCTGACGTCATGGAAATGCAGCAGCCGCCCCAGCTCAGGCGAATCGTCCCGATGTTCGACCCGCTCCGCCAACACCGAGGTGCCGAGCGGGAGATCGACCGGTTCGCAGATCGGTCGCAATGCCATAGGTCAAGAGCATGATAGTTTTTCCCGTTGCGCGCAAGCCCGTCCACAGGCTTCGTCGCACAGGAGCGAACAAAGGGGAGAGGCATGCTCGACATCCAGCGCCGGCGGACGCGCGGCTTCTTCGCGCTGATCACCTTGCCCGCGACCGCGATGGGGTTCGCGCTCTCGGTGCAGATTTCGGTGCTGAGCTGGATCCTGGCGACGCGCTATCACCTCGACATCGAGGAGATCGGGCTCGTCTGGGCGGCGGGGCCGCTCGCCGGGATCGTGGGGCAGGTCGCAGTAGGGATCGTCAGCGACCGGGTGTGGGTGTGGAACGGGCGGCGGCGGGTCTTCATCCTCGTCGGCGGAATCGTCGCCGCGCTGATGATCCTCGCGCTCCCCGCGATCGGCGCGATCTCGCACGCGCTGCGGTTCGAAAGCGTGATCGGCGTCGCGGTGACGGTATCGCTCGCGCTCGACCTCGCGATCAACCTGAGCTTCAACCCCACCCGCGCGCTGATCGCGGACGTGACGCCGGAAGGCCCGGAACGTTCGCGCGGCTATAGCTGGATGCAGACGGTCTCGGGCAGCTTCGGCGTCCTCGCCTACGTCATCGGCGCGCTGCTCGGCAACGACATGCTGATCTACGCGTCGGTCGGAGTCGTGCTGCTGTTGTCGATCGTGCCGATTCTGCTGATCGAGGAGCCGCGCACGCTGCCGCCACCGCGCGAGACCGGATCGGGCGCGAGCCTGCGCGTGATCGGCCTGCTGTCGCCGCTGGCCGCGGTGCTCGTCTACGACGTTTACGCAATGGCGGCGCGGCTGATGGGTGCTGCGCCCATGAGCGGGCTGCCCGAACTGCTCTGCGCGGGCGCCACCGCCGTTCTGATCGGCCACGCACTCGTCACCCAACAGCCGTTCCGGCGCATTATCGCCGCGCACGCGATGAGCTGGATCGGGGTGCAATCGCTGTTCATCTATCTCGTCTCGTTCATCCAGCACCGGATGCCGTGGCTCGACGACGCCGCGCTGGGCCGCGTCACCGCGCTCGCCTATCTGGCGCTCAACGGTGTCGCGGCGCTTGCCCCCGCCCTGCTCCTCGCGCCTCTCGCCGCGCGGTTCCGGCGGGTTCACATCCATGCCGCGTCGCTCGGCCTCATGGCGATCGCCTTCGCAGCGATCTGGAGCCTCGCGCACAGCCCGGCGATGCTGTTCGTGCTGATGGCGATCGCGGGGATCGGCTGGGGCGCGATCGTCAGCTTGCCCTTCGCGATCATGAGCGAGCGCGTCGAACCGGCGCGGATCGGGCTGTTCATGGGCCTGTTCAACCTCGCGGTGGTGCTGCCGCAACTCGTCGCGAGCTTTGCGCTGGGGCCGTGGGCGAACGAGATGCACGACAAGGGAGCGATATTTCTTGTCGGTGCCTGCTGCCTCGCTTTGTCGGCTATGCTTTGGCTCTTCGTCGCGCCGATCGGTCGGAAAGAACAAATATACGATAGTTTATGATGCCCGACGGGACAGCAAGAACGGCTGCGTCCAGCACTCTAGTGACGTAGAATCATGTTCGATCTGGTGAAGCCGTATTCCTGCGAAAGCAGGGATCCAGAGCTACGCACGGCTCACCCGGCCCCGTGCTCCTGCTTTCGCAGGAGCACGGACACATCTTAGGAGTGGGTTATGACGACGACCACTATCGCCCGCACGACCGAGACCGCGCTGTCGCCCGCCGACACGCTGAATCGCAACGGCTTCGTCCGCATTCCAGGCCTGCTCGATCCACAATTCATGGACACATTGCTGTTGCGCGCCCACGCTCGGCTGTTCCGCGAAAGCGCGGAGGCGCGCGAGAAGGTCAAATCGAACGGCTCGCTATGCCATCTGAGCGACAGCCCCGAGTTCGCCGACATCATCGGCCACAAGGGGCTGATCGATACGCTGCGTGGCCTCGGCGCGAGCGACCCGCGCTGGACCGGCGGGTTCCTGATCTCCAAGCCAGCGGGCGGACCGCCGCTGTTCTGGCATCAGGATTGGTGGGGCTGGACCGAACCCGAAAGCTACAAGGCGCGGCCGCAGCAATGGTTCGCGATGATCTACCTGACCGATACCACGCCCGAAAACGGCTGCCTGCGCGTGATCCCCGGTTCGCATCGCCACGATCATCCGCTCCACCATCTCGAGGCTGCGCATTCGGCCGAGCTTCAGGGTTTCCTCAACCCCGACAACCCTGCCTTCGCGGCGCATCCCGACGAGGTGGCGGTGCCGGTGACCGCGGGCGACGTGCTCGTCGGCGACGCGCGGCTGATCCACAGCGCATACGGCAACGCGACCGCGCACGAGCGCCCGCTGCTGACGCTCTGGTACATGCCGCACTGGGACACGATGTCGCCCGGCATGCAGGCGCGCGCGATGATGGGCTATATGCGCAACGACGATATCGTCACTCCCGAGCGGCCGCTGACCCCGCTCGACTGGACGCCCGAACTGCGCGCCCGTGTCGAAGACGTGCTGCCGACGATGGAGGGAAGTCCTTCGCCGATTGCGTGGGTGCGAACTCCCGATGTCACCCGGTTCGCGGCGTGAGGCGCTCGTTTGGCGCGCTGGGCGCGGCGCTCGCGATCATGCTTGGCGGCTGCGCGACCACCACGGCGCCGCGTGTGGGCACGCCCGTCGCGGTGGCCCCCACCAATCCCGGCCAGGAGGTCTTCTACCAGATTTTCACGCGATCGATGCGCGACAGCAACGGCGACGGTGAAGGCGATCTTCAGGGCATCACCGACAGCCTCGATTATCTGAAACGGCTGGGCGTCACCTCGATCCTGCTGACGCCGCTCTACCCGTCGGAATTCTATCACAATTATTTCGCCGACGATTTCGAGGGCATCGACCCCGAATTCGGGACGATGGCCGATTATCATCGGATGGTGGCGGAGATTCACAAGCGCGGCATGAAGATCTATCTCGATCAGGAGATCCAGTACGTCGCCTACGGCCACCCGTGGTATAGTTCGACCCTCGGCAAGCCCGGCGCGCCGTACAGCGATTTCCTGATCTGGCACGGCCCCGGCAACACCAGGCCCGAGGAAGGACCGTTCGGGATCACGATCGCACCCCGCTTTCCCGACGGCGAAACCGGGATCACCACCGTCAACATGAAGTCGCCGGCGCTCAAGGCGTATTTCGAGAAGTTCTTCCTGAGCTGGGTCGACCCCAATGGCGACGGCGATTTCAGCGACGGTGTCGACGGGTTCCGGCTCGATCACATGATGGACGATCTCGACGACAAGCACATTCTGACCAATTTGTTCGACGATTTCTGGAAGCCGATCTTCTCCAGCGTGCGCGCCGCCAACCCGAAGGCGACCTTCATCGCCGAGCAATCGGACTGGGGGTACGGCACCGATTATCTGACCAAAGGCGATGTCGATTACGTGTTCGCGTTCCCGCTGATGGGCGCGATCCGCGCGTTCGATCGCGACAAGATCGCCGAGGCGATCGCGGGCACAGAGAAAGCGACGCCGGCGGGCAAGCACCAGCTCATCTTCGCGGCCAACCACGACACCAACCGGCTTGCGTCCGAACCCGGCATCACGCCAGAGAAGCTGCGTACCGCCGCGGTGCTGACGATGCTGCTCAAGGGCACACCGCTGATTTATTACGGCGAAGAACTGGGGATGCGCGGGCACCAGCGCGACGAATATCACACCGACGAGAAAGACATCGGCACGCGCGAAGCCTTCGAGTGGAAGGCCGATCCCGACGCGGCGATCCACGCCAATTGGTATCGCAGCGACAAGAGCTATTGGACCCAGCGGTTCAACCAGAAGGATGACGGGATTTCGGTCGAGGAAGAGGATCGCGATCCCCACTCGCTGCTGTCGCTTTATCGCGGGTTGCTGGACCTGCGGCATCGCACGCCCGCGTTCGAGCAAGGCGGCCAGCAGGTGCTGGAAAGCGCACCGGGGATGCTCGTCGTCGAGCGGAGCGAGGGGGATCAACGCTATCTGATCGTCAGCAACCTGACCGATCACGAGGCGCGCTATCGCCCCGAAGGGACCGCCCCGCACGATCTGCTGGATACGTCACCAAGCGCAGACGGGGAGATCGTACTCGCGCCCTATCGTTCCGCCGTGCTCGGCCCGCGTTGATGGCACCACTCACCGGCCCGGCGCTGATCGCCGACGGCAAGGGTGGGTTCGCGCTCGACGAGATCGCGGTCGAGCCACCCGGCCCCGGCGAAGTGCGCGTGCGCGTGACCGCAGCCGGCTTGTGCCACACCGACCATGCCTCGCTGCACTGGCCCGGCCCGCTGGTGATGGGGCACGAGGGCGCCGGTATCGTCGAATCGACCGGTGACGATGTGACGGGACTGGAAACCGGCCAGTCGGTCGTGCTCAACTGGGCGATTCCGTGCGGACGCTGCTTCCAATGCACTCGCGCCCAGCCCGCCTTGTGCGAACGTACCCACGAACACGATCCTGACGCGCTCGGCACCAGCCGCGCACATCGCGGCGGCACGCGGTGGCGGGGCACGCCGATCGAGCGCTCGTTTCATCTCGGCACCTTTGCGCGCTATGCGCTCGTCCGCGCCGAAGCGGTGACGCCCCGGCCGGCTGGTCTCGCGGCCGAGCGCGCCTGCATCCTCGGCTGCGCGGTGATGACGGGGATCGGGTCCGTGATCAATATCGCCGAGGTGCAGGCGGGCGACAGCATCACGGTGGTCGGGTGCGGTGGGGTCGGGCTCAACGTCATCCAGGGCGCGCGGCTGGCGGGCGCGGGGCGGATCATCGCGATCGACACGCGCACCGCGCCGCTCGAACGCGCACGGGCATTCGGCGCGACCGATGTGGTGCAGGCGGCAACCGACGATCCACGGCACGAAGCGCTCGTCGACCGGATCCGGGCGATGACCGGCGGACGCGGCGTCGATCATGCCTTCGAGGCGACCGGGATCGCCGCGCTTGCGTTCGCGCCATTGCTGCTCGCGCGCAACGGCGGCAACGCGATCCAGGTCAGCGGCGCGCATGGCGAGGTCGCGGTGCCGATGACCGACTTCTTCTGGAACAAACGCTACCTCACACCGCTGTACGGCGGCTGCGTGCCCGCGCGTGATTTTCCGCGGCTGTTCGGCTGGGTGGAAAGCGGGGCGATCGAGATCGACGCGCTGATCACGCACCATTATCGCCTCGACGATGCGGCAACGGCGTTCGACAACATGCTGAACGGCCGCAGCGGCAAGGGCGTGTTCACGATTCCATGACCGACTTTCGCACCGTCGAACTTTCGGATCCCGCCATCGACCCGACCGGCCTGCGCTTCATGACGGTGAAAAGCGCGGCGCTGGGCGCGCGCGCGGATATCACCCTGTTCGTGCCGGATTGCGTCAGCGGCCTCGCCGATGTGCCGATCGTGATATTGCTCCACGGCGTCTATGGTTCGCATTGGGCATGGGCGCTGAAGGGCGGCGCACACCTGACCGCGCAGCGCCTGATCGACGAAGGCACGATCCCGCCGCTGGTGCTCGCGATGCCCTCCGACGGGTTGTGGGGCGACGGTTCGGGCTATGTCCCGCACCGGACCCGCGATTTCGAGCGCTGGATCGTCGAGGAAGTACCCGCGGCGATGCGCGCCGCCTGCCCCGCCTGCAGCCCGGCATCGCCGCTTGCGGTCATCGGGCTGAGCATGGGCGGATTCGCCGCGTTGCGGCTCGCGGGCAAATATCCCGACCGCTTCGTGGGCGTCGCGGCACATTCGGCAGCAATCGACGCCGCCGATCTCGATCCGCTGATCGAGGAAAGCCGGCAGGATTGGAGCACTGCGCCAATCGATTGCTCGGCGATTGTCGCCTTGTGCGAGGCGCCGTCCGCGTTGCCGCCGATCCATATCGATTGCGGCGTCGACGATCCATATATCGAGCGCAACCGCGCCCTGCACGACGCCCTCGATGAGGCGGGAATCGCACACGATTATGCCGAACGCCCCGGCGGGCACGATTGGGGTTATTGGCGCACCAATCTCGACGCGTCGCTTGGCTTCGTCGGCGCGGCGATCAGCGCGCGCCGGCGCGGTTAGACGACCTTACTGGCCGCCCGGAGGGGGACCGCCTGCGCCGCCCATCATCTGCTGCTGCATCTGCATCTGGCGAATCACCGCCTTAGGCAGGAAATCGAGCATGTCGATATCGAACACGAGGATCGAATTGGCGGGGATCACGACCTTGCCGGTCTGATCCTTCTTCTCATCGGCGCCATAACCAAGGTCGGGCTTGATCCAGACGCGATATTTCGCGCCCTTGGGCATCAGCTTGAGCGCTTCCTCGAAGCCGGGAATTGCCGCCTGCTCGCCCAACGGGAACGGCACCGGCTGCTGCGACTGATCGAATTGGCTGCCGTCGACGAGCTTGCCGTCGTAATTGACGAGCGCCACATCCTCGTCGGTCGGCGCGGCGCCCTTGCCGGGTTCGAGCACCTTGTATTGCAGGCCCGATGCGGTCTGCACCACGCCATCCTCATGCGCGTTCGTCGCCAGGAAGCCGCTCACCGGATTGCTCGGGGCAGCAAACGCGAGCCCGACCGCGATCGCAATCGCCGCCAGGATCCCCACCCACAGCATCACCAGGATACGCCGGGGCGTAGGCTGCAAAGGAACGGCGGTCACGGACATAAGCAGGCCCTTGCGGCTGGCACGATCAGAAGGAAAGCGACGGGCTCAATTCGCCCGTCGGTGGCAACGGCAGTTCAACGGACGCCGTCGCGCTCCATCCGCTTGCGCTCGAGCTTGCGGGCGCGACGGACAGCGGCGGCACGCTCACGCGCGCGCTTCTCGCTCGGCTTCTCATAGTGCCGGCGCAGCTTCATCTCGCGATAGACGCCCTCGCGCTGCAGCTTCTTCTTGAGCGCGCGCAGCGCCTGGTCGACGTTATTGTCGCGAACGATGATCTGCATAAACCCGTCAGTCTCCGGTCAATAGGAATTGGTCGTCGCGAGCAGGCCCGCGCCGTGTGTCGCGCGCCCTACCAGCGGTGCGGCCGTTGATCAAGCGAATTGCCGCGACACATGGTTCCCGGTTGCGCGCGCGTACGGCTCGTTTATGTCGGCGGGCATGACCGGCGCACCGCTTGACCTCTATAACAGCCTCACCCGCCGCGTCGACCGGTTCGCACCGATCGACGCCGCCAGCGTGCGCGTCTATTCGTGCGGGCCGACCGTCTACAATTACGCGCATATCGGCAATCTGCGCGCCTATGTCTTCACCGACACGCTCAGCCGCGTGCTGACATGGAAGGCGGGAGACATGGGATGGGGGCCGCTCACCCATGTCATCAACATCACCGATGTCGGCCACCTGACGTCCGACGCCGACGCCGGCGACGACAAGATGGAAGCCGCCGCGCGCGCCTCGGCCAAAAGCATCTGGGATATCGCCGCGCATTATACGCAGGCGTTCAAACAGAACCTAGCCGATCTCAACATCCGCGCGCCGAGCCGCTGGTCGGTCGCAACCGACCATATCGCCGACATGATCGCGTTCGCCGGGCAGATCGCGCCCGGGCATTGCTACGAACTCGACAGCGGGCTCTATTTCGACGTCTCGACCGTGCCCGATTACGGCGCGCTCGCAGGCGGGCAGGATGATGCCGCCGAAGGCCGGATCGACGCGGTGGCCGGCAAGCGCAACCGCCAGGATTTCGCGATCTGGCGTACATCACCGCCGGGCGAGAACCGCCAGATGGAATGGGATTCGCCCTGGGGGCGCGGCGCGCCGGGCTGGCATCTCGAATGCTCGGTGATGAGCAAGAAATATCTGGGCGCGCAGTTCGACATCCATACCGGCGGCATCGACCATCGCGAGATCCACCATCCCAACGAAATCGCGCAGAACCAGGCGCATTGCGACTGCACCGAGACCGGTGCCAACTGGTGGATGCACAACAATTTCCTCGTCGAACGCGCAGGCAAGATGAGCAAGTCCGCAGGCGGGTTCACGACCCTCCAGAGCCTGATCGACAAGGGCGTTCACCCCCTCGCCTATCGGTTGATGTGCCTTTCGGCGCATTATCGCAGCGAACTCGAATTTTCGGGCGAGACGCTGATGGCATCGGTGACCCGGCTCAAGCGGCTCGCGATGACCGTATCGGCGCTGCGCGACCGTGCAGCGGCAGCCCCCGACGCGCCCAGCGCGGAGCGCGCGCTCGGCTATCGCGAACGGCTCGATCAAGCGGTGTCGGACGATCTCAACACCCCGCGGGCGCTGCCCGTGCTCGACGAGATGCTCGCCGACAAGAAGCTCTCCCCCGCCGCGCGTATCGCCGCGCTCGCCGATTTCGACGCGGTGCTCGGGCTCGATCTGGCAATGATCACCCGCGAAGCGCTGCGGGTACGCCCCACAGCCGCGACGATCACCACCGAGGAGATCGCCAGACGCCTCGCCGAGCGTCGCGAGGCCCGCGCGGACAAGGACTTCGCCCGATCCGACGCCATCCGCGACGCGTTGACGGCAGCGGGCGTGGAGGTGATGGACGGCGATCCGCTCGGCTGGGACTGGAGGCTCACGCTCGGCGGATAAGCGCGACCATGCCCGCGATCACCTCCGCGATTACGATCGTGCACGCCACTGCGAACGGCGCTAGGCTCTTGCGAATGCTCGGTGTGTTATCAATATAAGTCGCGCTACAGGGAGGGACATGGATGCGCGGACAGGTGCTCGGGGTCGATCGCGAAACGGGAGACGGCCAGATTTCGGGTGACGACGGCCGGCGGTACGTCTTTCGGCCGCGCGACTGGAGCGATTCGATCGGCCCCGCGGTCGGCGCGTTGATCGATTTCGAAGCCGACGGCACCGCCGCGCGCCGCATCTATCGCCTTCCCGGCACCGTCGCGATGCCGGTCGTCGCGCAACCCCAGCTCGGCGGGCGCAACAAATATGTCGCGGCCCTGCTCGCGTTCCTGTTCGGCGTGCTCGGCGTCCATCGCTTCTACCTCGGGCGCACCGGATCGGGGATCGTGATGCTCGTCCTGAGCCTGACGGTGATTGGACTGGTCGTCACCGGCCTGTGGGCGCTGATCGATACGATTCGATACCTCGTCATGCCCGAGGAGGAATTCGCCGACCGCTACGGTCGCCGGCCGCGATGAAGGCCGTCCTCCCCGCATTCGCGCGATCGATGGTCGAAGCGCGGCTTCCCGCCGATCTCGAGGTCGCGTGGTTCACGACCCCCGACGAGGCGAACGCTATGGTGGTCGACGCCGATATCGCCTGGGTCGACATGCAGCAACCGCGCTACGCTGGTGAGGCCGTCGCGCGCGGCACGCGGATCAAATGGCTGTCGACGATCTTTGCGGGGCTCGACACCTTCCCCCTGCCCTTGCTCAAAGAGCGCGGGGTGATCGTCACCAACGGCAACGGGCTCAACGCGCACACGGTCGCCGATTATGCGGTGATGGGAATCCTGGTCGCCGCCAAACGCTTCGACGAGGTCGTCCGCATCGCCGACCGCCGCGAATGGCCCTTTGCGGCCCCCGGGCAGGCCGAACTGGCGGGCAGCCGTGCTCTGGTGATCGGATACGGCACGATCGGGCGGCTGATCGGCCACCGGCTCGCGGCATTCGACGTCGCGGTCACCGGCGTCACCCGATCGGGGCGCGACGAGACGCTCACCGCCGATCGTTGGCGGGCGCGGCTTGCGGAATTCGATTGGGTCATCCTCGCCGCGCCGTCGACCGGCGAGACCAGGGCGATGATCGGGGCCGATGAACTCGCGGCAATGAAATCCAGCGCCTGGCTGGTGAACATCGCGCGCGGCGATATGGTCGACAAAGCCGCGCTGATCGACGCGCTGGCGACGCGCCGTATCGCGGGTGCGTTCCTCGATACCGTCGATCCCGAACCGCTCCCGCCCGACGATCCATTGTGGAGCGCGCCCAACGCGATCCATTCGATGCACCTCGCCGGCCGCAGCCAGATGTCGATGTTTCCCCGCGGCGCCGCGCTGTTCCTCGACAATCTCGCTGCCTTTCGCGAAGGACGGCCGATGACGAACGTGATCGATCTCGACACGGGCTATTAGGGTCTTAGAATGGCAGCGTGAGGCGCAGCATCAGCCGCTTGCTGATCAATCCTTGCTGAAGCGCCTCGCTTTCGACATCGGCCGAGGCCGTCGCCGTGCCGAACAACGTGGCTTCCGCCCGCAAGGGGGTAGCGGCTTCCTTCACCGGCAGCGGCCGCAGCCTGAAGCGCTCGTCATCGCGATCCGCGCAGACGACGATATCGCTGTCAGGCGCGGCGCGGCATTCCAACGCGCGCTCGGCAACATTGAGCAGCACGGGTTCCGAGGGCAGTGGCGCGGGGGCAAGCACCGGGCCCATCACGGGCGTTGCGGCGGGCTCGGGCCGCGGCACGTCCTGCGCCCCCGCCATCGCCGCCATGATTGCGAAGATCAGCATCGCGCCGCCCTTCCTCCCCGACGCGCCATCCTCTTGGCCAACGGGGTCCAACGCACGATATCCATCTTTCAGACGGACACAAACTCGCTCGATCACACACCCACAATTTTCCTTGATTGCAGCCCCTGCCATTTTCCCGCATGGACGCGGGTTGCATTCACATGAGGATCGACATGGCCGCCAAATGGGCCCCCGATAGCTGGACCGCGGCCGAAGCCCGCCAGCTCCCCGATTATCCCGATGCCGCGGCGCTCGACGCCGCGACCGACCAGCTCGGCAGCTATCCGCCGCTCGTCTTTGCCGGCGAGGCGCGCAACTTGACCGCCGATCTCGCACGCGTGGCCGGGGGCGAGGCGTTCCTGCTCCAGGGCGGCGACTGCGCCGAATCGTTCGCCGAATTCCACCCAAACAACATCCGCGACACCTTCCGCGTCATTCTCCAGATGGCGGTGGTGCTCACCTATGCCTCGAAGCTGCCGGTGGTGAAAGTCGGCCGGATGGCGGGCCAGTTCGCCAAGCCGCGTTCGGCCCCCACCGAGACGATCGACGGCGTCGAACTCCCCAGCTATCGCGGCGACAACGTCAACGATATCGCCTTCACGCCCGAGGCGCGCACGCCCGATCCGCAGCGGATGCTGCGCGCCTATGCCCAATCGGCGGCGACGCTCAACCTGCTGCGCGCGTTCGCGCAGGGGGGCTATGCCAATCTCCACCAGGTCCATAGCTGGACGCACGATTTCATGGGCCGCAGCCCGTGGGCGAAGAAATATGCCGAAACCGCGGATCGCATCGGCGATGCGCTGGAATTCATGGGCGCGTGTGGAATCAATGCCGAAAGCGTGCCCCAGCTTTCGCAGACCCAATTCTACACCAGCCACGAAGCGTTGCTGCTGCGCTACGAGCAGGCGCTGACCCGGCAGGACAGCCTGACCGGCGACTGGTACGACACCTCGGCGCATTTCCTGTGGATTGGCGATCGCACGCGCTTCGAGGGCTCGGCGCATGTCGAATTCCTGCGCGGGATCGGCAATCCGATCGGGATCAAGTGCGGGCCGAGCCTCGAACCCGATGCGCTGCTCAGGATGCTCGACACGCTCAACCCGGCGCGGGTTCCCGGCCGGATGACGCTGATCACACGTTATGGCCACGACAAGATCGAGGCGGGACTGCCACGGCTCGTCCGCGCGGTGCTGCGCGAGGGGCACCCGGTGGTGTGGAGCTGCGACCCGATGCACGGCAACGTCGTCAAGGCGGCCAACGGCTACAAGACGCGGCCGTTCGATCGGATTCTGGCCGAGGTGCGCGGATTTTTTGCGGTGCACCGCGCCGAGGGCTCGATCGCGGGCGGCATCCATGCCGAGATGACGGGGCAGAACGTCACCGAATGCACCGGCGGCGCGGTGGCGGTGACCGAGCAGAGCCTCGCCGATCGCTACCACACCCATTGCGACCCACGCCTCAACGCGAGCCAGAGCCTCGAGCTTGCCTTCCTGCTCGCCGAGATGCTCAATCGCGAGATGGCGGAGCGCAAGAAAGCGGCGGCCTGAAACCCCGATCGCGCGGCGAGCGATCGCTTGCGTGGAGTACCGGACGGCACTTGACGCTCGCCCGCAAGCCCCGTAATCGCCCGCTCTCGCCGATACACACGGCCCCTTCGTCTAGCGGTCTAGGACGTCGCCCTCTCACGGCGAAAACACGGGTTCGAGTCCCGTAGGGGTCACCAAAATCCTCTCCCAGAGGGTTCCAGAAGATGCCATAACTGGCTGATTTCTGCGGTTTTTTGTGGTATAGGTATCCCATACGGAGCGGCTTCGTGCCACCGGATACCAGCAGTTTGATGGTATATCTGATGGTAGCGCGGTCCTCCCCTTGCCGGAGATACCATCATGGCGCTTACTGCTGTTTCAATCAAAAACGCCAAGGGCCGCGCAAAGCCCTATAAACTCACCGATGGCGACGGGCTGTTCCTGTATGTCACCCCCAACGGTGGACGCTATTGGCGCATGAACTACCGCCACCTTGGCAAGCAAAAGACACTGGCGTTCGGCGTCTATCCCGGCACCGGCCTTGCGGACGCCCGCGAGCAGCGGGACGCGGCCCGGAAGGTTCTGGCGCGCGGCTGCGATCCGGCCGAGCAAATCAAACTTGAGCGCATCGCGGCGGCCGTGGCGGCTTCCAACAGCTTCAAGGCGGTTGCCGACGAATGGCTGGTCAAGGTCGAGTGCGAAGGCCGCTCTGCCGTCACCATGAAGAAGCTGCGCTGGTTGCTGGACTTCATCAACGAGTCCATTGGCAAGCGGCCTATCGCCTCCATCACTGCGCAGGAACTTTTGGTGATGCTTCGCAAGATGGAGAGCAAGGGCCGTTACGAGACGGCCAAGCGCCTTCGCAGCACCGCCAGCCAGATATTCCGCTACGCCATCGCCACGGCTCGCGCGGAACGTGACGTAGCAGCAGACCTTCGCGGCGCGCTGATTGCGCCCCAACCCGTCCACCGCGCCGCGATCACCAGCGCGAACGAGGCAGGCGGCTTGCTCCGCGCCATCGAGACGTTCGAGGGACATCCGAACACCAAAGCGGCATTGCGGCTCCTACCGCATGTCTTTGTCCGGCCCGGCGAGCTTCGCTTTGCCGAATGGGCCGACTTCGATTTCGACAAGGCCGTGTGGACGATCCCGCCGCACAAGACCAAGATGCGCCGCACCCACAGCATCCCCTTGTCCCGGCAGGCGCTGGCAATCCTCGACACCATCGAGCACGATGCGGAGTATAGCTCCTACCTGTTTCCGTCGCTGCGCTCGGTTGACCGGCCCATGTCGGAAAACACCATCAACGCCGCGTTGCGGCGCATGGGTTTCGGCCAGGACGAAATGACCGGCCACGGCTTCCGGGCGATGGCGGCTACGCTCTTGAACGAAATGGGCCTCTGGCATCCCGACGCGATCGAGCGCCAGCTTGCCCACCAGGACAACAACGCGGTGCGCCGCGCCTACACGCGCGGCGAATATTGGGACGAGCGCGTTCGCATGATGCAGCACTGGTCGGACCATCTCGATTTCCTCCGTGACGGCGCGAAGGTCATCAAGGGGACGTTCCGCAAAGCCAAGGCCGGGCAATAGCCCGGCCTTGCGTCACTCGGCGCGATCTTCGCGATAGGCGGCGGGGTTGGCGATCCAGCGATCCACGGCAGACTCATGCCAGCCAGTGCCGTGGACGCTGATTGTGATTTGCCGGGGGAAGCTGCCTTCCGCGATCTTGCGATATAGGGTGGAACGGGAAAGCCCCGTGCGGGCCAGCACGGTTTTGAGACGGATAATCTTTTCCTTGTTGTGCATTAAGGTGACTTTCAATTTTGACGTTGGCTTTGATCCCCCTACGAATAGAATTGGCGGCATGGATTTGCAGCGCAAGAGCGCCCCAAGCGAGACTGGACGAAGATGCGGTTCACGGCGGTCTAAGTGTAGGTAACGGTGGGAAACGGTGGCGAACTACGGCAAACGGTGGCGTATGGCGGTGGACGGCGACGATAGGCGGAAATCGGCGGCCTATACTTTGACGTTTCTTTATCGAATGTGGCAAATATGCCACGCCATCATGCGACTTACTGGCAGCAGATGCGACCCGATGAACTTGGCGTGATTCCGATTCGCACGACATGGCGGAGCCCTTCTTGAAGGTGGCCCGCCATCGCCACGCACTCATGCTGTATCGCTTTGTCCCGCCTTGCAAGAGGGGGAGGCACTACAGTGCCGACCGTAGCCAATTTAGTCGCAAAAGCTCAAACATAGTCGCTTTCGACAGGCGCAGCCGCGACCGTTCTGCATTGAACTATAACGCTATGTGTTATATATAAGCCGCGAAGCAGGAGAGCCGCCATCACGCGCATTTTCAAGAATGGCTGGTTCGAGCGCTTCGCGCGGAAGGAGCGAATCGATGATTCAGCCCTTCGCGCTGCCGTGCAGCGCGCGGAAAGCGGGCTGGTGGATGCCGACCTTGGCGGCGGCGTCATCAAGCAGCGCATCGCGCGGCCGGGAAAGGGAAAGTCGGGCGGGTATCGCACGCTGATCCTGTTCCGGCACGGTGACCGGGCGATATTTGCTTTCGGCTTCGCCAAGAGTGCTCAGGCGAACATATCGAAGGCGGATTTGGCGCTGTTGCGTGAAGCGGCGGCGGAGGCGCTGGAGTGGAGCGGCGAGGAATTGGACCGGCTGGTAGCGTCGGAGACGCTGGTGGAGATTGAAAATGGCAAGGACGGTTAAGGATAAGGGCTATCGCAGCGAGATCGCGGGCGCGATCCATGAGATGATGAGCGACGCGCACGACGCGGGCGTGGTGTCGCGCGCGACCTTGCGCACCTTTGACGAAGCGTGCCTTGCCCCGGTGCCGACGCTGGCGGGCGATGAAATCCGCGCGATCCGCGAGCGCGAACATGTGTCGCAGCCGGTGTTCGCCGCCTATCTCAACGTGTCGCGCAATCTAGTGTCGGATTGGGAGCGTGGCGTGAAGCGTCCAGGCGGCCCTGCCCTGCGGTTACTCTCCATCATTCAGCGCAAGGGATTGCAGGCCGTCGCATAAAGCGAGCTTATTTCTTCGGAGCTTCGGGATTCTCGCGACGCTGCAATTCGTTCTCGACCGCTTCGCGGATGAACAGCGCCAGCCGCCGGTTGCCGACCAGCGCCTCGATACGCCGGATCGTGTCGGTTGATAGCCTGATCGTCGTCGGCTTCATTCCAAGCGGCGGGCGTCCCATCGCCCCGTCGCTATCGGTCATGCCCGCAATCTCCAAGTCAAACACGTTGACGCCACCGTTTATTTGAATATACGACATCGTTTATGTGATAAACGGTGTCGTATATTGCTGCAATGGCCCTTGGTTCATCCAGCCCACCGGCAATCCGACAGCGCGAATCGCGCGGGAGTGTCGGGCTGTACCGCATCCGCCCATCGCTTTCGTCCCCCTGTCAAGGATGCGGAACGGAGGTGCATATGGGCGACATCGTTCCCGCCACATCACGTCGCACGCTGTTGCGCACATTGATTGCTGCGCCGGTCGTGGTTCCGGTTATCGCCTCTCCCTGGGGCGAGGCGCTGGCCTCGCTCCATGCGGAGTATGACGACGAGCCGGTAACGCTTGTCCGCACCAAGGATGGGCGGAGCCTGAGCCGTTGGCGATACCATCGAGCAGAGGGCTTCTCTCCCGACCGCGACCCGAGTTCGGAAAGTGGCTGGCATAGCTTCCTCTATTTTTCCGGGATCACCGCCCAACTCGGTTTGTCGTCGCATCTGCTCGATGTGGGATTCCCTGACGAATGGAATGCCCGTCATATCGGCCTGCGCGTCGCCAAGTCGCTGGCCTATGCCAACGCGACCGGATTGGGCCACGACTGCCCCGATATGGCGCGGCTGGCGGCGGTCCTCACGCCTTATTGGCGATGGAACCAAGTGCGGCTGTTCGGGGAGCAGGAACCCGATGACAATGGACTGACAGCCCCGCAGGTTCGGGAATTGCTCCGCGCCTTGCTGGATCGTGTGCGGGACGTGACCGGCCATCCCCGCCCGCGCGGACGGCGCAGGTGACGGCACAGCGATGACGGAGGAGCGGCGCGACAGGAAGGAGGTGGCTGGTTCCTTGCTGATTTCGGCGCTCGCGCACGTTGCGCTGTTGGTCCCGCTCTCGGTTCCCGGTTGCGCGATTTCGCGGCTATCGGAGGATCAACCCGAACGGCCGAAGGAGAGCGACGTTTTGACGGTCGATATATTGGACGAGGTTCCACCCCTGCCGCACAAGCCGCCCCGCCTCGGGGATGAGATATGCGATCCAAACGCGCCTCCCGAATATCATTACTTCGACGTCAAGCCCGGCCCGGCGAAGGACCGGATATATCACGCTGCGCGCCCTCACTTTGGTGAGATCATCATGGCGACAGATAGCTTGACGGGAAAGCGATCACGCGCCTTGCGCGGCTGGTTCAGGCCGATGGATGCCGTGCGCCTGCTGGCGGGCGACGCGGGTCTATGTGTGATCGATCTGAGGGAAGGGATCGGCGTGAATTATTGCCACGGATCAAACGTGCCTTTCGGCAGAACGCATGAGGTATGGGCGCGGCAGGAATGGGAGCCGCGCGATTGCACGACGCCAGAGCCCGCGCCGATGGCCGATGCAATCGCCGCCTAGCGCGATTGCTCGCGGGCTTCCTGTTCCGCCTCGAACGCGCGCTTGCCCTTGCGTTGCCATAGGACAAGCGCGTTCATTGCCACCCCGACGCAATGGTGCTCACCAGCTTTGGCGGCAAATCGAACGACTGCCTCGCCGCAATTCAGCATCAATTCATTGGGGCAAGCAGAGTCTTCGTATCTCGAACGGAGGACACTATGAGATTGACTGTAGCAACGGTGCTTCTTTTGGCTGTGCCGTTCACTGTGCATGCTCAGATCGCGCCTCGAACCCCGCCAAGCGACGGCCACATTCCGGGTGGCATAATCGATGTGCGTGTCCGCCCTTCCCACCCGACGATCGGACGCGAACTTCGCGAGACCCGTGACCGCATCGATCGCGGGCGAGACAATGGCGACCTGTCGAAGCGTGAAGCAAGGGCGTTGCGTCGGGAGGCCACGCAAATCGGCACGCTTGCAGATCGCTATGGCCAGGACGGTATCTCCGAGGCCGAGCATCGCGAATTGGAAATGCGCACACGCGTTTTGCAGAGTCAGATAGACATCCAGCGCATTCGACAAAATCCCAGCGATCCTGATTGATTCGCAACACAGGCTTGGCGCGCGCAACGCACCTACGAGCGCTGCCGTCGCTCCTTTTTCCGTAAGCCTTCGCCTTCCATATCAAACGCCCGCTTGCCGCGCCGTTTCCATAAGACGAGCGCGGTGTCGCGATCGTTGCCCTGCAACCTGTTCGCGAGATCAAGGAACGCGCCATAGAGCGTAGCGCGGTCATCGTCGGTCAGATCGACCAGCTCCGCCTTGACGACGAGGCCACCCAGCTCAATGAGCTGTCGCGTCCGCTCGCGGCGCTTCACCTGCCAATCGCGCATGTCGCTTCGCGCTTTTGCCGCTTCAAGCCGATACCGCATCGCCATCGCGCGGCGCAGTGCCTTCATCATCGCGACCAGATCGCGGCGCAGACTTGCGGGCCGAGCGCTGAAAGAATGCCACGCCCGCCTTGCGCCATGCCTCCTTCGCGCTCGCGTCCTTGTTCGCCGCCGCGCCGAGCAATGCGCCCGCGAGCATATCGGCATCGAGCGCGTCGGCACCCGTCGCGATGACGAGTTCGCCGAGCTGACGAACGCGGCGTTCCTTGAGCAGCTTCGCCTTGTCGGCAAGCATCTTCAGTTCCGAGTCAAAATCGCGTGGCTTGCGCATCGTAAAGTCTCCATCCTTGTTCGATGGAGCGATTCTAGGTTATCGCCTTGCGTAATGCAGTAGAGTCGCCGGGACAGCCTGACACCACCTAGTCCCGTCCGAGAATTTATTCGAGAAGGGCGCGCTTATACGTCGTGCCGACGTGCGCTTCGCAGTGTAACTGAACGATCGCTATGGCGATCTTCCATTTCAGCGTGCAAGTCATCGGGCGCACTTCGGGCCGCTCCGCCGTCTCGGCGGCTGCCTATCGCGCGGGCGAGCGCCTGCACGACGAGCGCCTCGACCGCGACCATGATTTCCGCGCCCGCTCGGGTGTCGAGCATAGCGAAATCATGTTGCCGGAGAACGCGCCCGAACGCTTCTCCGACCGCGAAACCCTCTGGAATGAAGTCGAGGCGATCGAGCTACGCAAAGACGCACAGCTCGCGCGCGAGGTCGAGTTCGCCATTCCGCGCGAGATGACGAAGGAACAGGGTATCGAGCTGGCCCGCGATTTCGTCCAGACCGAGTTCGTCGACCGCGGCATGATCGCGGATTTGAATGTCCATTGGGACGTTGGCGCCGACGGCATGGCAAAACCCCATGCCCATGTCATGCTCACCATGCGCGAGGTGGGCCAAGACGGGTTCGGGGCGAAGGTGCGCGAGTGGAACGAGCACGCGCATGTCGGCCAGTGGCGCGAACGCTGGGAGGCTCATGTCAACGCGCGGCTCGCCGAACTCGACATCGACGCGCGCATTGACCATCGGTCGCTGGAAGCGCAAGGCATCGACCTTGAACCGCAGGACAAGATCGGCGGTCCCGCGCAGCGGATGGAACGCGAGGGCCAGCTTGCCGACCGTGCCGAACTCCACCGCGAGATCGCGCGCGAGAACGGCGAGCGGATCATCGCCGATCCCGGCATCGCGCTCGACGCGATCACCCACGGGCAGGCGACCTTCACGAACCGCGATCTTGCCATGTTCGCGCATCGGCACAGCGATGGGCGCGAACAGTTCGATGCTGTGCTCGGCGCGGTGCGATCCTCGCCCGACCTGATCGCGCTTGGCAAAGACGGACGCGGCGAGGACCGGTTCACCAGCCGCGAGATGATCGAGACCGAACAGCGGTTGCAACGCGCATCGGAATTGATGGCGACACGCGAGCGGCATCGCGTGTCGGAAGCGGACCGGAAAGGCGCGCTGGCGCGCGCGGAGGCGGATGGGCTTGTGCTGTCGGGCGAGCAGCGCGCCGCGTTCGACCATGTGACCGACAGGCAGGGCTTGAGTGTCGTTATCGGCTTTGCCGGAACCGGCAAGAGCGCGATGCTCGGCGTTGCACGCGAGGCGTGGGAGCACGCGGGCTATGAGGTGCGCGGCGCCGCGCTCTCGGGCATTGCGGCGGAGGGTCTGGAACATGGCTCGGGTATCGCGTCGCGCACGATCGCGAGCATGGAACATGGCTGGTCGCAGGGGCGCGATTTGCTCGGCCCGCGCGACGTGCTCGTTATCGATGAGGCCGGCATGGTCGGCACGCGCCAGATGGAGCGCGTATTCTCCCATGCTGCCGAGGCTGGCGCAAAGGTCGTGCTGGTGGGCGACGCGCAGCAGTTGCAGGCGATCGAGGCGGGCGCAGCGTTCCGCGCCATCCACGAACGGCATGGCGGGGTGGAGATTACCGAAATCCGTCGCCAGCGCATCGACTGGCAGCAGGACGCCACGCGTCATCTGGCGACCGGTCGAACCGGCGAAGCCATCGCTGCCTATGCCGACAAGGGTATGGTCCACGCCGCCGAGACGCGCGAACAGGCACGCGACGAGCTGATCGACCGTTGGGACGCTGCGCGGCAGGCCGAACCGCAGGCCACGCGCATGATCTTCACCCACACCAATGACGAAGTGCGCACCCTCAACGAGATGGCGCGCGGGCGCTTACGCGACGGGGGCGAGCTGGGCGACGATGTGCGCGTGCGGACCGAGGAAGGTGAGCGGGATTTTGCGCCGGGCGATCGGGTGATGTTCCGGCGCAACGAACATAGCCTTGAGGTGAAGAACGGCACGCTCGGCACGGTCGAGCAGGTCAACCAGTCAAGCATGACGGTTCGCACCGACAGCGGGCGCAGCGTGGCGTTCGACTTGAAGGATTACCGCGACCTCGATCATGGCTATGCCGCCACGATCCACAAGACGCAGGCGGTCACCGTCGATCGCACCCATGCGCTCGCGACGCCCGGTATGGACCGGCATGGCGCCTATGTCGTCCTCTCGCGGCATCGCGACGGCGCGGACCTGCACTATGGCCGCGACGACTTCAAGGATCAGGGCAAGCTTGTCCGCACGCTGTCGCGCGAGCGCGCCAAGGATATGGCGAGCGATTACAGCCGGGCTGACCCGGCGCGCGACTTCGCCGAGCGGCGCGGGATCGGCTTTCGCGAGCGCATCGCGGAAATCGCCCGCGCAGGCGCGGAGAAGGCGCGCGGCATCTTCGACGGGTTGCGGCTTTCCCTACCCGGACAGGATCGCGGGGCGCAGACTGCACCCCATCAACAGCGTGACATTTTCGCGGACTTCAAACCGCCCGCTCCACAGCACCAACGCGAACAGAGTATGTTCGCCAACTTCCGCCCGCCCCCGCAAAGCCACGACCTGGCCAAGGCGGCCCGCGCAGCGCACGAACGGATGCGGGTTATCGCCGTTCAGCGCCACGCCCGCGCCGTCGCGAACATCTGGAAGATGCAGGATCAGGGCTTGCCCGTCCTGCCCCACCAGCGCGCCGAACTCGACAAGGCCCGCGAGGCGGTGAACCAGACCGGCAAGTATGCCGCGCAGGACATGGAGCGAGCCTATAACCGTGATCCCGCGCTGGCGTCCGAAGCATCGGCCGGGCGCGTCCGCCAGGCCATGCGCGCCATGAGCCAAGAGGCGGAAATCCGCACCGATCCCGACAAGCGCGCCGACAGGTTCGTGGAAGGCTGGCGGCAGCTTGGCCAGCATCGCGAAGAATTGCAGCGCGATGGGGACTTCCGGGGCGCGCGGAAAGTATCCGAGCAGATGGCGGGCATGGTCAAGAGCCTTGAGCGCGACGCGCAGGTGGAATCCGTCCTGCGCGGCCGCAAGCAGGAACTCGGCATCAACTTCGAGACGGGCCGCCAGCTTTCCCACGACCTCGCCAGCAGCGTCGGTATCGAAATGGGGCGCGGCCGTGACCTTGGCATGAGCAGATAGGAGAAATGATCATGGATAGCAACTTGCCAACCCTTCCGCGATCGGTCCCGGAGGCGGTTCCCGCGTCCGAACAGGACAAAGCCACCCAGGCCTTCACCCAGCTCGCCGAGAAGGTAGCCTTGTTGGAAGCGGCCATTGCAGGCCTTTCTGCAAAGCGCGAGGCCATGCCGGACTATAGCGAGACGCTTGGCGAGATCGCGGCGCTTCTCGAAAGGATGCGCAAGGCGATCAACACGCTCGCCCACCGTCCAGCGATGGAGATCACGCCGGATGCGATGGCGCAGCAGATCGCGGCGGCCGGAAAGGCGGCGCGCGCGGAGGACAGCGCAGCCACCGCGCAGGCGCGCGACCGGATCGACAAAGCTGCCGCCCGGATGGAACTGCTGGCAGGTACGGTTGCGACCATCCGCGAACATCGCCGTCACCTGCTATGGGCGGTGGGCGGCGGTGCGCTCGCGGCTATCCTGCTATGGTCGATCGCGCCCGGAACCATAGCGCGCGCCATGCCCGATAGCTGGCATTTGCCCGAACGAATGGCAGCGCGGACGCTGGACCTTGATCGCTGGACGGCCGGGGAACGCCTGCTTGCCACTGCCGAGCCGGAGCGCTGGCGGACCGTAGTCCTGGCAAACCGAATCTTGCAGGACAATCTCCAAGTAATTTCTGATTGCCGTTCGGCCACACAGAAATCACAGAAAGCCACGCGATGCACTGTGACCATCCCAGTCGACTAACTTATCCATCCATCATTATTTCATAGGAGCGACAGAAGTGCTCTGCCAAGTCGCTCCAATTATTATTATGAAGAGCATCTCTCAGTTTTATAAGCAAGCCGCCTTTTGAAATCTCCCAAATCTCGATTATGGGAAGGTAGAAACATCCCCGCACGCGTTTTAACATGAAAGCGTTAAAAAGAATCCGAGCCGTTCTTCCATTTCCATCTTCGAAAGGGTGGATGGCGTTTACTCCGGAGAAAGCAAGAATCGACGCCCATAACGGCGCCTCCGCCTCACAATCGCGAATAGTGCGGTCAAGTTCGTCAATCAAAGCTGGGACTCGGTGCGGAGGCGGATAGATGCCGCGATTGCCGAACTTATCCGTATTGGTCCCAACCTGTGTCACGCGTATCCCCTTTGCATGCACGGGAAGCGCTTCTATCACCACGTTCATAGCATTGAGGAGCCCTTCAGACTTTAGTTTGGCAATGTGCTGTGCGATGGCCACCTCGGTCGAGGATGTGCGCGACTTTCGAACCCCACCATCCATGTAGCTCAGGTAGGGACTCAGAGGGTGTTGCAACTCCTCGACCCTGGATTTGATATCCTCGCGCTTGGGATCGTGAATTTTCTCGATTGCCGCCAAAGGATTGGTTTCGCCTTTTGCTGCAATCGCCTTTTCCACGTCATTCAATCGGTTTCGCAATCCAGTGTCCAGACTACTCCAAGGCGGAGGCCGAAATGGGGGGATATGGACGTCACCAATATAATACTTCCCGCTTCCCAGTGATCGATTGGCCATGTCAGACCTCAATCTTGAGGGTGGGGCTGCCGGCAGCTTTGTCATGCACCAATCCTTTCGAAACCGTCATTACCCTATCGGCCGCCTCGATTGACTGCTGACGATGCGCGATTACGATCCGCGTAATGCTGAGACGCGAAAGCGCCTCTAGGACCTTAGCTTCATTTTCAGGATCAAGATGAGCAGTTCCTTCATCCATGAATAGTATGGCTGGCCGACCATAAAGTGCCCTTGCCAGTAATACACGCTGCTTCTGACCGCCCGATAACACCGACCCCATATCGCCAATCAAGGAATCATAGCGAAGCGGCATAGCGTTGATTTCATCATGAACGGCCGCCAGTTTAGCGACTTCCTCTACCCTCGCCATGTCGATTTCCGAATCGAAGAAGGCTATATTTTCGGCAATGCTGCCAGCATAGAGTTGGTCGTCTTGTGAAACTGAACCGATAGCCTGTCGGTAGGCGTGCTTGGAGAAACTCTTGATCGATCGGCCGCCAACGAGAACCTCCCCATGAAACGGTTCGAACAGACCCATCATGATCTTCATGAGCGTGGTTTTTCCACCCCCGGAAGGACCGATCAATGCCAGCATCTCGCCCGGCCGGATGGTCAGATTGACTCCCTTGAGAACGCTCTGCTCCCCGAAGCCATAGCGGAAATGGACGTTACGTAGTTCCAACTCCTGGCTGAAATCCGGCCGATCAACATTGGCAACCAGATTGGCGTCCTCCTGCTTCGATAAGGCCACGTCAGCCACGCGGGCAAGATGCACCTGCATAATCTTATAGTTCAGTAGCTGCTCGATAAGCCGCATGGAGGCATCGAGGAATTGCGTTTTGTACGCCTGGAACGCAAAAAGCATTCCAAGTGACAGAGCCCCATCCAGAACAAGACCGATTCCGAGATATACAAATGCGATCTGTTCAACAATCAGGACGAGCTGCCCGAGCCCGTCAAACCCGGCAGTGGTTCTTTCAAGCTTTATTTGCGCGTTGACGGCATCGGCCTTTGTTCTTTGCCAAAGACGTTGCCGATTGCCTTCCTGACCAAAGGCCTTGATCGCAGCGATACCTCTGACGCTCTCGATAAAAGCACTTTGCTCGCGTGCCGCAGCAGTGATTGCATCGATGTTCTTGAGCCGCAACGTACTGAGAAACGCCAAACGCAAACCGGCATAGAACGCGAAGAGCACTGACGTCACAAGCGCCAAAAGCGGCGCATAGATCACCATCAGCGTCAACGTCGCGAGCGTCATGACGCCATCGATGAGTCCCGTTACCATGCCGTCACTGACGAGCTGCGTAATTGGCTGCGTCGATCCGAAACGAGAAACGATGTCGCCGATATGACGTCTCTCGAACCATTGTAGGGGCAAGCGCAGGAGGTGCCGATATAGGTTGACGATCACCTGATAAGACAGGGAGTTGGTCATGCTGACGACCGCAAGCGATCGTACCCAACTCGAAAACACCTTGATTAGCCCCAGCCCCCCGAAGCCAAGTGCAAGAACAAGGAGCAAATCTCGATCCGATGATGGCACGACGCTATCGACGGACACTTGCATCAGAAATGGCAATGCCAGCGTCGCCAACTGAATAACGGCGGAGAGGATCAGCACATTTTTCAGGACCGACCAGAATCCGCTGATCGAACTCCAGAGCTGCCGCACGCCAAATTTCGTCTTCTCGACGCCAGGCACGAATTCCGCCGATTTCAGGAGTTCAAGAGCTACGCCCGTGAAGGAGCGTGACACCTCTTCGCCACTGAGCTTCAGCACGCCCCTGGCAGGGTCGTGAACGATATAGCGCACGCCCTGAACACGTCTCTCGATCCCAGCGAGCACAACGAAATGATTGAGGTTCCAGTGCAATATGGCGGGCAATGCCATCTTATCGAATTCTTCGATCTCGCCTCTCAATGGCCGGCAATTGAAGCCTATTGCTTCGGCGACCCGGATAACCTGTCCTAGCGTAGCCCCCTTAAGGGAAAGACCGAACCTCTGTCGCAGTGCGACCAAATCTGTCTTGTAGCCATGAAAGCCCGCTACCATTGCAAGGCACGCCAAGGCGCACTCACTTGCCTCCGATTGAGGAATATACGGGAGCCGGGCGCGTCCGGAGAGATTTAGCGCCGCAGCGTCGCTCACGACGATCTCCTCGCAGCGGCCCGAAGTGGCGCTAGAAACCAATCTAAGAAGGTTCTGCGTTCCAGTATGATGTTCGCCTGCAAGGTCATGCCGGGCTGGAGCATTTCGCGCTTCCCGAAGGCCAAGACCGATTGCTGAGAAGGAATCACTTCGATGCGATAGACCGGCTCTTCCGTCTGGAAGGCGGCGTCCAGATCCTTGGGATTGATAGCCGTGCGTGAAACGGCTTTCACGACGCCCTGGAAGCTACCGAACTGCTGAAAGGGGAACGCGTCATAGAGTAAGCGAACTTCCTGCCCTGGATGGACAGCCCCAATCGCCCGGCTTGGTGCATACAGTATCGCCTTCAACGAAGCATCTCGCGGGACGACTACAGCCAAAGGAAATTGAGGATCGGCGCGGCTGCCGACGCCTGCCTGAAAGGCCGTAACCCATCCATCCAGCGGCGCCGTGACCAAATACGCCGAATCTCCTTCAAATTGCGCCAACTTTTGATTGAGCGGCTCAACGGCCGCTTCGATTTGGTTTTCGGCGCGCTTTTGGTCTGCAAGGAGGCTATCGATGGCGAGTCTCGCCGCGTCGGCTTCGCCCTGTTTAGCATTCTTCTGTTGCTCCAAGGTTGCCAACTCTTGCCGCGTGCTCAAAACCATCTGGCGTCGCCGCTCATACTCCACGCGGGACACGAAACCGCGTTCCAAGACACCCTCAATCCGCCCGAGCATCTCTTCATTGGACTGAATCAGGTCCTGTTGGATTTGTATCTTCTGCTTGATCAAGGATAGCTCGCGAAGCGCAGCCTCACGTGCATTCGAAAGCCTTTCGGCTTCCAAAGTTGTATAGTTCTTGGAAAGGACGATTTGTTTCCGGTTGAAGGCGAGTTCATTCCTCACCGAAGCCAGTGCGGCGCTGGCGATGCCTTCACCCGACGAAGCCTTTCGATCCACTTGAATCGTTGCGATGGGCTCATTGGCCCGGACATAGCCTCCGTCTTTGACGTAAATTTTCGAGATTACTCCGGTTGTGCTCGGGTAGAGCCTTGCGGACGGGCGATCGGTAGCCAGCACACCGGCCACAGTCTCAATCCTTGGGAATGTCCCGTAAACGACCCAGGCCAATGCCCCGATCATGACCAACACAATCGCACCAACGATGACAGTGGTGGAAATGGGTTGCGAGAGGACCACGGTGCCGTGAAGCCGCTCGTTTCGTGCCTGAGCCACCTCTTCACGAAACAAACTCTGCGAATCCATAACGCCCCTATATTGTAAAATACATTTAAACCAATCTGATTCGCGATTAATGTGGAATAAGAACTATTCTCTTTGCGCTATAATCGAACAAAGAATTAAACCTAGTAAAAAAAGCTGACCCTAAAAAACCATTAACGCCAGAAAACTTCCTTTTCGAAACTCTGGCTGGCATGGAACCTTTAACGGTTCCAATTTCCACATTGACTGAATTCACTTCCTTGGTTAGAAATTTTTCTCCACTCGCATCCACAGCCACCGAGCTGCGAGAATTCGAATTTACTGGTATGTAATTTCTCCAGTCCTCCTGAGAGATAGATAGAGCGCCATTGTTACCAAGGTCCACATAAACCGTAGCCGGCTTGCCATTAATATTCATGCTTATAGAATTGTTATCATTAAGCGAAATTTCCGCTACATCTTTGCCGATTTTTGGATTTATTGATCCGCTATTTCTAATATAAATCTTCATATTTTCGGTATCTACGTAAAACGCTAACTTATTAAAATACTCCCTTCCGAGAATTACGCCAACCGGGCGACCGATTTCCGCAGAGAAACGCGAGAGGTCCACGCCAGCCATGTGCGCTTGAAAGGTTAGCTGCCTAGGAATGGAAAATGGGACATTTTGCACCACGCTCTGAATACTGGTGCCATTTGCCGTTCGAACCCTTCCGTGACTGTCATTGGTTTTCAGTCCAAGGCTTCGCGCCAAATTGACATCGATGAACGTCTGCTCTGCACCATTGTCGAGCAACACCCAAACCTCTTTACCCGCCACATTCCCCTTGAAGAAAATGCCGCCTCTCAGGAGATCAATTGGCGTTGGAGCCCATTCCTTCTGCGCTAACGAAAGCTTCACATCTTGTTGAACGAGTTCGCCAGTCGTGGAATCGGATGGCGCTGTGCCAACGCCTTGCGCTCGTGCGACTTGGAAGGGTAGAAGAAATATACATAGGAAAATTGTGAATCTTCTGAGATTCATATCTCTATTTCCTGATAAAATCGAAAGAGTTACCAATAAAAATAGGCGGGATCGTTAAAATAACCAATCCCACCTATTTTCAACGTCAGAACGGAATAACCAATGACCCAGATGCAGAATAGCTGCTTCCGTTGGTGCTAAAGGACAATGATCCGGTTATTCCACCTCCAAAATCTACCTGATACGATTGATCAAATGATCCATTTTCTATGTTAACAGTCCCCGTATAAACGGAACCGTTGTTAGTTATCTGCAAGGAAATGCTGTTGACCGAGAGGTCATTCAGGCTGAAATCAGCTATGAGATCAGCGTTGGGCGCAATTGATGCAGTAACAACGATGTCAGCCTCGTTGGCCTCGGGGTCAATATCGACGTCAACGTCAACAGAGCCGCCCCCATCTCCGCCACCGCTTCCTCCGCCGCTGCCCCAGCCTCCATCGCCACCGGGCCAGCCACCACCGGGCCAACCGCCACCCCAACCACCACCGCCGCCGCCAGGATCGCCAATGACGACTATTTCAGACGAAGAATTTCCTCCAGCGACGAGCTTCAACTCCTCGCGAGTTAACATGCGCATCAGATAGCTCCTTTCACGTTGGCATTGAGCGCCGTCGAGAAAGAAAGAACAACAACTCCGATTTCCGTGCCTGCGTGTGCTGCCCTTCTCTTGTCTCGACCGGCCGGGCTGTCTCCAGCCCGGCCGGTAAACGTGTAGGCTCAGAGCGAGTCGGTCAATACAAATTTCCTATATAAGTCCAATATCGACAGGATAATGTTGGCAATTTGCCATGGAATTGAGATTTTTTGCGACTGCGGGCAATTTCAGCCAACAACTGTTACAGAATTTTTACAAAAGGCTCCGCTGACTTTAAGCGGACCGCGCTGGAGTGATCATTTCGCAGTATGATCACGGTATGCTAACTCAGCAGGAGTCATCAGGAATGATTCTGAGGAACTTATGCGAATAATGAGCTTTCTTCCATATATCGCTTCGCTTGGTGTCCTCATGGGGACTCCCGCTACCGCCTTCGCTCAAGCAGAGTCCGCACCTGACTCTTCCGCTGAGAATGGGCGGATAACGATCCAGTTCGTCGGCAAAGACCAATATGGGGCCACGCCCGTCGAAATTCACAATGGAACGATATTCTTCAAGGCCGTCGTTGCTAATCGAGATATTTGGATGGTGTTGGACAACGGTGCCAGCAACACCATCCTTGATGAAGCGGTGGCGAAGCAGGCAGGCTACAGAACCACGGCGAGCACGATGTCCTTCAAGACGATGCAAGGTGAGATCGTAGGACACCGGCTGGACGATGGTGCCGTGACGATTCCACCGCAGTTTAGCGTCGCGGGAAACCTGTTCACATTCGATCTTAGCGAAATGGAAAAGTTTCTGGGTAGGCCGATCGGTGGAATTCTGGGGGCTGACGTTCTCAGCCGTTTTGCGCTCATCTTTGACACTGACGGTCAACGGTTCACGCTAGCACCAAGCGGAAAGGTGACGCCTCGTGAAGCGCATATTGTCTTCCCTCTGGTGAAGCCGGCAAAGATCGCAGCCAAAGTCAGCAACCAATCGCTATTGTTGTCGGTGGACCTGGGATATAATGGTCAGGCGGCGATTAGGGATACTACCTGGCATCGCCTTGGACTCACCACGGAGCCATTGAGGAAAGAGGAACGATATGGAGCTGACGGCTCCTCGCGGACGACGCCGACCGTGGTGATCAGTGAAATGAGCTTTGGCCCATTGCAGGTTCGTGATTTTCCCGCTGAGATTAGCGAAATGAACGATGAACTCGGTGATGGCGTAATCGGGATGGGCCTCCTCAACAGGTTCAACTTCATACTGGATATTTCTGCTGGCAAGCTACTTCTTACGCCTAGACAGCCACTCACATCGGCACGAGAAGCGTCTCCATAGTGCGCACCACTACACTCGATGCCATGACACGGGGCAGCGGGTTACATTCTTAAACGCAATCTGCGTTGCCTTCCTCCTGTTCCAAAGACACTCATATGATCCCTATGGACATATGGTATATCGGATGGTATCTCCCCGCTAGGAAGCATAAGAAACTTCCGTTTATCAATACCTTGCCACGGCAACCGGGTGACCGTAGGGGTCACCAACCAATTCTTGCGGGCGTGGGAATCTATTCGCGGCGTCGTTCCAGTGCCAGGCGCAGTGCCTTGAGCCGAACCTCGCCATCGTGCACCGCGATCTTCAATCGGTTGATGCCGGGCAGCAACGTCACGTCAATCGGCGCCGTACTCGTCCAGCCGTTCGCGGCGTGCACCGCGATGGCCTTCGCCGGACCGTCGTTGATCCGCACACCGATCGTTGCCCCCCGGGCAGCCGCCGTGGCGAGCACCAGCCGCGCCGCGCCGCCACCCTCGGCGGTGATCGTATATTGCATCCATTCGCCCGCTTCGAAACGATCGACAAACGGAGTGCCATCCGCCTCGCGGGCGATGTCAACGCCGTCGTTGCGATAGGTGCGGCCGTCGTTCCATTCGGTGCGATCGCCGCCGGTCGCGATGTGATAATTGGCGTCGACGCGATCGTGATAGGCGACGCCCGCCGGCCCCATGTCGTAATCGACCGCCGCGATCGTCAGCGGCGCCTTGCCCAACACGTGCGGTGCAAACGGGATCGCGCGATCCGAATGCGGCAGCCGGAACATCGCGTCGATGACGTCGGGGTGCCGGATGTTGTTCTCGAACGCGATGTCGTGCGTGGCGAGTCGCATCAGCGTTTGATCGGCCTCGGCGGTCGACGGGCGCGGACCATCGTGGATCCAATAGTCGACGAGCTTCTTCCAGCCCGGATTGGGCGCGACTTCGAGCGGATTATTGAAGCCGATCTTCTTGAGCGGCCACCACGACCAGCCGATGCCGTGGCGTTCGACCAGCCGGATCGCGTCGCGGAACCAGACGTTCGAATTCTCCCCCGATTCGCCGAGCCAGACGGGCATGCCGTATTTCTCGCGCAGCCCCAGGATATCGGTGAGGTCGGCGTCGGTGTTGTGGTTCCAATATTTGTGGAAGCTCAGCACCATATTGCCGTCCCACGCGGGCAGCATCCCGGCGTAATTATTGCCCCAGCAATTGCCCTCGATGACAATCAGATGCCGCCGGTCGACCGCGCGGATCGCGCTCGTGATGCGCTTGAGCAGCGCCGTCAGCGGGGCATTTCCTTGCTCCTTGCAGCCATGCCCGCCGCCCTCCCCATCGAAATCCCAATTGGGCTCGTTGAGAATGTCGTAGCCCCCGACCCACGGTTCGTCGGCGTAGCGCGTGGCAAGCTTGTGCCACAAGGCGACGGTGCGACGCTGGTTCTCGGCGCTGTCCCACAGCGACGGCGTATCGGGATCGCGATCGGCGATCGGCAGGTCGGCCCCCTGCCCGCCCGGCGCGGCGTGGAGATCGAGGATGACGTAGATCCGGTTCGCGCGCGCCCAATCGATCAGCGCGTCGATGCGCGCAAAGCCGTCTTCCTTCCAGCGATCTACGCCCGCGGGCACGGCCTCGTCGAGCAACAGATTGTAGTGCATCGGTAGCCGGATCGAGTTGAAGCCCCAGCGCCCCATCGCATCCACATCGGCCTTGGTGATGTAATGATCAAGCCAGGCGCGATAGAAGTCGGCGGTGCGATCGGGGCCGATCAGTTCGGCGATGTGCTGACGAACAACGTGCTGTTGCCCTTTCTCCAGATCGCCCAGCCCGAGCATATAGCCTTCCTGGAGCATCCAGCCGCCCAGCCCCATGCCGCGCAGCAGCACCGGGGCACCGTCGCCGTCGACGATTTCGGTGCCGCGCGTGTGGAGGAAGCCCTGCGCCTGCGCCGCCGCGCCCGACAGGCACAGCAATAACGCGGCGGCGATCAGGCGAAACGGCATCGTTCGGGCTCCCCTCGTTTCGCGAGGGCATAGCCTAGATTTCAGCCAAAGTGAACGTTCTCACATCTCGCCGCGCGCGCGGCGGATGGCGTACCATTTGGCGACGTTGGCGTTGTGCTGATCGAGCGTATCGGCAAACACATGCCCGCCCGTGCCATCGGCGACGAAATAGAGCGCGTTCGAGGCCGCCGGATTCAGCACGGCATCGATCGAAGCGCGGCCGGGGTTGCAGATCGGCCCTTCGGGCAGCCCGGCCATCGCATAGGTGTTATAGCCGTTTTTCGCTTCCAGTTCGGATCGCAGGATGCGGCGGCCGAGCGGCTTGCCGTGGGTGATCGGATAGATCACCGTCGGATCGGCCTGAAGCGGCATGCCGCGCTTGAGCCGGTTGGAATAGACCGCGGCCACCGTGCGCCGTTCTGAGGGCTTGCCGGTCTCCTTCTCGACAATCGACGCGAGGATCAGCGCCTCACGCGGGGTGGCAACCGCGATTCCCGGCTGGCGTCGCTTCCAGGCCTCCGCGAGATAGCGCGACATCGCCCCCTGCATCGCCGACAGTACCGACGCGCGCGTATCGCCGCGCTGATAACTATAGCTGTCGGGCAACACCGAGCCTTCGGCCGGCACGGCGACGCTGCCGGTCAGCGCGGCCGCCTCGGCAAGCTTTTGCTGAACGTAGATCGAGGGTAGCCCCTCGGGGATCGTCACCAGCCGCTGGAGCGTCTTGCCGTTCTGCATCGCCGACAGAATGTCCGACTGGCTGACATGCGCCGGAAGCTGATATTCGCCGGCCTTGATCGGGGCGGAACCGCCGAACAACTTGGCCAGCAGCAGGAAACGCCGCGCCGAACCAATCGCCCCCGCCGCCTCGAGCTGATCGGCCGCACGGGTCAGCGTCGCCCCCTGCGGCACGACGACGGTGACGGTCTTTTCCGCCGGCCCGGCGCCGCTCCAGCTCTGGGCGACCAGAAACACCCCGAGGATCGCGGCGAGCGCGATCAGCAGGCCGAGGCAGCCGGGCTTGCGCATCGGACTAGAGCGCCCGCAGCACCAGCGAGGCGTTGGTGCCGCCGAAGCCGAAGCTGTTGTTGAGCACCGCCTTCACCTTGCGCTTCTTCGCCGTGTGCGGGACGAGATCGACGCCCGCGCACCCCTCGCTCGGATGATCGAGGTTGAGCGTGGGCGGCACGATCTGATCGCGCATCGCGAGGATGCAGAAGATCGATTCGACCGCGCCGGCACCGCCGAGCAGATGCCCGATCGCCGATTTGGTCGAACTCATCGACAGATCGCCGATCGCATCGCCGAACAGCCGCCGCACCGCGCCCAATTCCAGCTCGTCGCCAAGCGGGGTCGAGGTGCCGTGCGCATTGATATAGTCGATATCGGACAGCGCGAGCCCCGATTTGCGCACCGCCATCTGCATCGACCGGAACGCGCCCGATCCTTCGGGATGCGGCGCGGTGACGTGATAGGCGTCGCCCGACAGGCCATAGCCGATCACCTCGGCGTAAATCTTGGCGCTGCGGGCCTTGGCGCGCTCATATTCCTCGAGCACGACCACGCCTGCGCCCTCGCCCATCACGAAGCCGTCGCGATCGACATCATAGGGGCGGCTGGCCTTTTCGGGCGTGTCGTTGAAATTGGTGCTGAGCGCGCGCGCCTGCGCGAAGCCCGCGATGCCGAGCGGGCAGATCGCGCCCTCGGCGCCGCCGGCGAGCATGACATCGGCATCGTCCATCGCGATCATCCGCGCCGCATCGCCGATCGAATGCGCGCCCGTCGAGCACGCCGTGACGACCGCGTGATTCGGCCCCATCAACCCGTATTTGATCGAGACCTGGCCCGAGATCAGGTTGATCAGCCGGCCGTGGACGAAGTGCGGGCTGACGCGGCTCGGCCCCTTTTCGTGGAGCACGATCGATTCGCTTTCGATCCCCGGCAGGCCGCCGATCCCCGCGCCGATTGAACAACCGGCGCGGAATCGCTCCTCCTCGGTCATGTCGGTGAGCCCGGCATCCTCGATCGCTTGCCCCGCGGCATCGATGCCGTAGACGATAAACGGATCGACCTGACGCTGGATCTTGTGATCGACGCGCTTGCCGGCATCGAAACCATAAGCGTGGTCGGCGGGCTTCACCTCGCACGCGATCCGGCATTTCTGATCCGACGCATCGAAACGCGTGATCGGCCCTGCGCCCGACCGGGACGCGATGATGTTGGCCCAGCTCGTCTCGACGTCACCGCCGAGCGGGGTGACAAGGCCGAGACCGGTGACGACGACACGGCGCATGCCGCTTCTCCTAGTACGTCACCCCGGCAACGCGCCGGGGTCTCTTCGTTGCAACGCACCGCCGGCAATCGCCGGAGGAGCGTCGATGGATAAACAGAAACGGCCCCCGGCACCGGAAACCGGGCGGGAGCCGTCTATCGAGCGACCAAGCCTGAAAGCAGGCTTCGATCAGCCCTTGTGCTCGTCGATATAGGTGATCGCGTCCTTGACGGTCGTGATCTTCTCGGCAGCATCGTCGGGGATTTCGACGCCGAATTCCTCCTCGAACGCCATCACCAGCTCAACGATGTCGAGGCTGTCTGCACCGAGATCGTCGATGAAGCTCGCGTCTTCGGTGACCTTGTCGGCCTCGACGCCGAGATGCTCGACGACGATCTTCTTCACGCGATCGGCGGTCTCGCTCATGTCCCTAGTCCCTCTTTCAGTTGGGGTTTGAATTTCCTGAACGCACGTAGAACGCGTGCCCCGTCGTGGCAAGTCCGGACGTCAGATCATTGCCATGCCACCGTTGACGTGCAGCGTCTGTCCGGTGACGTAACCGGCCTCCTTGCTGGCCAGATAGACCACCGCCGCACCGATATCCTCGCCCGTACCCAGATCGCCCGCGGGGATGCGCCCGAGCAGCGATTCCTTCTGCGCCTCGGGCAGCACGTCGGTCATCGCCGATCGGATAAAGCCGGGCGCGACGCAATTGACGGTGATGTTGCGGCTGGCGAGTTCCTGCGCCAGCGCCTTCGACATGCCCACCAGCCCCGCCTTCGATGCCGCATAATTGGCCTGCCCCGGATTGCCCGTCTGCCCGACGACCGAGGTGATCGAGATGATCCGGCCGAACCGCGCCTTCATCATCGGCCGGGTAGCGGCGCGGGCAAGGCGGAATGCCGCCTCCAGGTTGACGCGGATCACCTGATCCCATTCGTCATCCTTCATCCGCATCGCCAGATTGTCGCGCGTAACGCCGGCATTGTTGACGAGGATATCGAGCCGGCCGCCAAGCGCCTCGACCGCGGCGGGCACCAGCGCATCGACGGCGGCGGCATCGGCGAGGTTCGCGGGTACGGCCACATGATCGCCGCCCAACGTTGAACGGAAAGCAGCCAGTTTCTCGGCATTCGAGCCCGACACCGCCAGTCGCGCGCCCTGCGCCGCGAGCGCGGTCGCGATCGCCGAGCCGATTCCGCCCGAAGCGCCGGTCACCAGCGCAGTCATGCCTGTGAGGTCGAACATCATATCACTCCATGATTTGGTGCGCATAGAGACGTAGAGGGGTATAGTCGTTGGCGACGCGACGGATATCCCCTCCAAACGTCGCGCCTCCGCGCGAAAACTAAATCTCTTTCACCAACGCCTCGACGTCATCCATCGTGATGACGCTGTTGGTGCCGGCATCGGGAACGGTCCGCTTGACCATCGCGCCGAGCACCTTGGCGCCGAATTCGACGAACAGCCACACCCCCGCATCGTGCATCGCGAGCACCGATTCGCGCCAGCGCACGCGCCCGGTGACCTGCTCGACGAGGTGGGTGCGGATCGCATCGGGATCGCTCACCGGCGCGGCGGTGACATTGGCGTAGACGGGCACCAGCGGCGCCTCGATCCGCGCGTCGGCAAGCGCGGCATGCATGGCATCGGCGGCGGGCTGCATCAGCGGGCAATGGAAAGGCGCCGACACCGGCAACGACACCGCGCGCCTGGCACCCATGTCTTTCGCAAGCGCGATCGCGCGCTCGATCGCCTCGCGCGCGCCCGACAGCACGACCTGGCCGGGATCATTGTCATTGGCGACGGTGCAGACCTGCCCCTCCGCGGCGGCGTCGGCGATTTTCTGCGCCATTCCCACGTCGGCGCCGAGCAGCGCCGCCATCGCGCCCTCACCCACGGGGACCGCCGCCTGCATCGCGCGTCCGCGTAGCCTGAGCAGCCGCGCGGTGGTGGCGAGATCGATCGCGCCGGCCGCGCACAAGGCGGTATATTCGCCCAGGCTGTGCCCGGCGACGAAATCGGCCTTGTCCGCGAGCCGGATGCCGCCTTCCTGCTCGAATACCCGGAGCGTCGCGATCGCGTTCGCCATGATCGCGGGCTGCGCGTTCTCGGTCAGCGTCAGGTCATCGGCCGGGCCTTCGCGCATCAGCCGGAACAGATTCTGGCCGAGCGCTTCGTCGACTTCCTCGAACACCGCGCGCGCGACGGGGCTGGCGTCGGCAAGCCCGCCGCCCATGCCGACGGCCTGGCTGCCCTGCCCCGGAAAGATGAACGCGCGCATCATGGTCTCCTCAGCGAAACGAACCGCCCGGTTAGAAACGCGCGCCGACGATGGCAAGCGGCGAGCAATGCGCCCTCCGCGCCGCCGCGACAATTTGCGACCATTTCGCACGATCGCCGACACATCTGCGCGACACCGGCTGCCTAGCTTGGCCATGACGCCGAATGAGGGCGCCGATGAAGAAGTGGAGTAGCAGTCATGAAAAAGTTTCTTCTGAGCGCGGCCGCCGCATCGATGGTCGCGATTCCCCTGATGGCCGCGGCCCCCGCCGAAGCGGCGCCGCGCCACCAGACGACCGTCGTCAAGCACAAGGCGAACGGCCGCACCGTGATCAAGCAGCGCAAGGTGGTGCGCCGGCCTGTCCAGCGAACAGTCCGCTACCAGACGAGCTATCGCCCCGCCCACGCAACCTATCGCCCGGTCTACGCGACCCCGCACCGCACCTGGGCCCGCGGCCAGCGCTTCGACTATCGCTATGCGCCGCGCTATCGGGTGGTGAACAATTACCGCGGCTATAACCGCCTCTACACGCCGCCGCGGGGCTATCACTGGGTCCAGTCCGGCAACGATGCGGTGCTGGTCGCGATCGCCAGCGGCCTGATCGGCGCGGTGATCGGTGGAGCGTTCCTGAACTAAGGCGCCGCACCGGCCCACTCCCCCACCCGGCCACCCAATAGGATAATCGCATTGGGAGGTCGGGTGGGGGGGGGTGGGCCGGCACCGCTTTCCACCAGGACTCCGGGACTTGCGTTTCGCCCGGATTTCGCTAAGGAACCCGCGCAACCGGGGTGGGAAGCATCGCTTTCCGCCCTGGTTTTGCGTTGCAATAGACGATAGCCGGAGGGGCCAGCGCACGGGGCGCGGGTCAGCGATCGGCCAAGACGAAGGACGAAACATGGCTCTTTACGAGCACGTGTTCCTTGCGCGCCAGGATCTGGCACAGGCGCAGGTGGACGCGCTGGCGGAAGCCGCCACCAAGATCATCGAGGACTTGTCAGGCAAGGTCGTCAAGACCGAGACCTGGGGTCTGCGCAGCCTCGCGTACAAGATCGCAAAGAACCGCAAGGCGCATTACGTGATGCTGGAGATCGACGGCCCCGGCGCCATCGTCGCCGAGCTTGAGCGCCAGAACGCGATCAACGAAGACATCATCCGCTACATGACCGTTCGCGTCGACGAACTCGAAAACGGCCCGACCGTCATGATGCGCAAGAGCGACCGCGACGGTGGTCGCCGCCGCGACCGCAATTAAGGGAGGCAGAACACATGGCACGCCCGTTTTTCCGCCGCCGCAAGAGCTGCCCCTTCTCCGCGAAGGATGCACCCCGGATCGATTACAAGGACGTCCGCCTGCTCCAGGGCTTCGTCTCCGAGCGCGGCAAGATCGTTCCCTCGCGCATCACCTCGGTGAGCGCGAAGAAGCAGCGCGAACTCGCCCAGGCGATCAAGCGCGCCCGTCATCTGGGCCTGCTGCCCTATCTCGTGAAGTAAGGAGGGCAAGCACATGGACGTGATTCTGCTCGAACGAGTCGAGAAGCTCGGCGGCATCGGCGATGTGGTGAAGGTGAAGGACGGCTTCGCCCGCAACTTCCTGCTGCCGCGCAAGAAGGCGCTGCGCGCCAATGAGGCCAACCGCAAGGTCTTCGAAGCCAATCGTGAGCGTCTGGAGGCCGAGAACGCTTCCCGCCGCACCGATGCCGAGAAGGAGGCCAAGGGTCTCGACGGCACCTCGCTGACACTGATCCGCCAGTCGTCGAACACCGGCCAGCTCTACGGCTCGGTCGCGGTGCGCGACGTCGTCGAGGCGCTCGAGGCCGATGGCCATAAGATCGCCAAGAGCCAGGTCGTGCTCGATCGCCCGATCAAGGCGATCGGCATGCACGAGGTCAAGGTCGCGCTGCACCCCGAAGTCGCGGTGACGATCAAGATCAACGTCGCGCGCTCGCCCGAGGAAGCCGAGATGCAGGCCGAGGGCGTCGACGTGATGGCGCAGATGTTCGAGGAAGCCCACGACGTCGCGGGTTTCACCGAAGACTATCAGGCATCGCAGGACGCCGCGGCGGCGCTGGGCGAGGAAGCCCCGGCACCGACAGCCGAAGCGACCGAGGTCGAGGCGGACGACGCCGACCAGGCCTGATCCGCGTCAACCGATCCAGAGAAAGGGCCGTCCGGCAGATACCGGGCGGCCTTTTCTTTTGGTTACGGTTCTTTACGGCTGATTGTTCCGTTCTCGTGGCAGGATAGCGAGGCTCAGCAAGCTGAGTGCGCCGGCCGCGACGAGATACAAGCCGACATGGCCGAGTCCGCCGTGGTCGGCGAGCGCCTGGGCGATCATCGGCGCGAGCCCGCCGCCGACGATACCGCCCAGATTGAACGACATCGAGGTGCCGGTATAGCGCACGCCCGGCGGAAACAGGCTCGGCAGCCAGCCGCCGAGCGGGCCGTAGGCGAAACCCATCACGAACAGCGCCAGCGCGAGCCATAGCCAGACGACGAACAACGACGGAGCGCCCAGCATCGGGCCGAGCAGAAATCCGACCGCGATCGTGCCCGCGAAGCCCCAGGCGAGCATTCTCCCCGCCCCGGTGCGGTCCGCGAGCACCGACGCGACGACGATGCCCGCCGCGAGGAACAGGATCGCCACGAGTTCGATCGCGAGAAACGCCTCGCGGCTGTGGCCGAGCACCGTGGTTTCGTATCCCATCGCGAAGGCGGTCGCGAGGTAGAAGATCGCGAAACAGGCGACGACCGAAACCGTCGCCGCCAGCGTCTCACGAAAATGATCGCGCAACAGCGTCGCGATCGGCACCTTGGGCAGCGCCTCGGCCTGAGCAGCCTCCAGAAACTCCGGCGTCTCCGTCAGTTTGAGCCGGACCCACAGCCCGAGCGCGACGAGCACCGCGCTCGCCAGGAACGGCAGCCTCCAGCCCCAGTCGCGGAACTGATCGTCGGTCAGGAACAGGCCGAGCAGCAGGAAGAACCCGTTGGCGGCGATGAACCCCACCGGCGCCCCCATCGGCGGGAACATGCCATAGCGGTTCCGCCACCCCTCGGGCGCGTTCTCGACCGCGAGCAGCGACGCCCCGCCCCACTCGCCGCCCAGCCCGAGCCCCTGCCCGAGCCGGAGCACGCACAAGAGCAGCGGCGCGATCCAGCCCGCCTGCGCATAGGTCGGCAGGAAGGCGATCGCGACGGTCGAGCAGCCCATCAGGACGAGACTGGCGACGAGCGTCGATTTGCGCCCGATCCGATCGCCGAAATGCCCGAACAGCACCGCCCCCACCGGCCGCGCCACGAACGCCAGCCCGAAGCTCGCATAGGCGAGCATCAATTGCGCCGACGCCGATTCGGAGGGAAAGAACAGCGGCCCGAACACCAGCGCCGCGGCGGTGGCATAGATATAGAAATCGTAGAATTCGACCGCGGTGCCGACCAGGCTCGCGAACAGGATACGCCGATGCGATGCGCCGCCGCGTGCCGCCATGTAATTTCCCCATCGCGCTTCGAACCGGTGAAAGTCGCCTGCTGCCCTGATTGCAGCCGCGGCACAACCGTTCACGCATCAACCCGCCAGAAAAGCGTTCCCGATGCCGACCGGGAACGATCGCCGGCTACAAGACCCAGCGAAACGCCCGGTGCAGTTCGGCGGTGCCGTTTTCCGCATACCAGCGGCCGTGCGCGAGCAGGATCCGCTCGGGCGCCCAGCCGATCATCGCCTCGACCGCGCGGCGCACCTCGGCGCGGTGCTTGCGGAAGCTCCATTGCATGTCACGCGGCGCCTTGCCGTCGGGATCGGCCGCCCCACCCAACCGGATCAGCCAGCGGTAGAGCATATTCTTGACCCGCCGCGGCTCGATATTCTCGATCAGGTCGGTCAGGACGAGCGTGCGACTCGCGCGGTGGAAGAAATCGACCTCGCTCATGAGGCCGCCGGGCACCAGCACCTGATCGATCTCGTCGGCCCATTCCTCAGGCGCCCTATCACCAAGCACCCGGTGCGGCGGCAGCGGCCGTCGAGACCGCTCGTTTACCCCCGGCGCCAGGTGCACCGTGGCGCCGGGAAAGCGGCGATGCCAATCGGGCACCCACCAATAATGGATCGTGTTGGGTGCGATCAGGTGCCGCACCGGGCCGAGCGCCGCGACCGCGGCAAAGACCCGCTCGTCGTCGGTGGTGGGCGAATGTATCCACAAGCCGCCATCGGCAAGGCGGATGATCGTCATCCGCGTCGGAAACGGCATCCCGAACCCGGCAAACTCCATCCGGATTTCGGGGCCGTCGACAATCCAGACCCTCTCTGCAACGGGCTTGGGCACGTCGAGCGGTGCATAGGGAATGAAGGCATCGGGCATTGCCACGGTTTAACACAAGATCGCGGGCGGCGCCCGTTCATCGCCCGGCAAGCCCGTTCGTGTTTTCTCCAGCGTCGACCGGAAAGCGGGATACGACCATGCGCGATCGGAAACCGGGCATCATCTGGCGGGCGGCCCTGCTCGCGATCACCGCGGGCATGATCGTCGCTTATGCCGACCCCGCACCGCGGATCGCACACGCCACGATCACCGATGAAGTCGCGCTCGATCGCGCCGCGCGACAGGTCGCAGGGCTGCTCGAACGCGCAACGCGGCCGCTGTCGGCCTCGATGGCGAAGGTCGACGCCATAATCCCGCGCTGACGTGCTATTTCACCAGCGCTGAAATCGTCTCGCGGAGCCAGCGCACGCCGGCGTCCTCCTCGAACTTGCTGTGCCACAGCGTCGTCAGCCCGATTCCGTCGCCGCTGTCGGGAGCGTCGAGGATGACGACGCCGTGCCGTTCGCCGTCCTGCTGCGCGAAGCGTTTCGGCACCAGCGCGATGCAATCGGTGCATCCGACGACCGCGAGCGCCGTCATCGCGTCGTAGACCGACGCCGGCGGCTCGTCCGTCGTCCCGTTGGTCGGATCGTGCGTATCGACGATCGTCCTGCGTTCGAGGCCGCCTTCGGAGGTGAGCAGCCGCAACGCCTCGAACGACTTGCCGGCCGCGATCAGCACGCGCGGCTGCCCGGTGAGGTCGGTGTGGCTCAGCCGGCGACCGGCCAGCGGGTTCCCGGCCGCGGCGATCCACACGAGTTCTTCCTGAAACAGCGCCTCCAGCCGCAAGCGCCTGGGAATCTTGGTGAACGCACCCAGGGCAAGGTCGATCGCCCCCTCATCCAGATCGACGAGAAGATCGCCCCCGAGCGGCTGGATCCGAAACGACACATTGGGTGCGGTCTGCCGTGCGCGGGCAAGCAGGGCCGGGATGAACAAGGTACAGAAATAGGATCCCGCCGCGATCGTGAAGCGGCGGTCGGCGGTTCCCGGATCGAACGCGCTCGGCGACAGCGCGGTGCGCAACTGCGCCAGCCCCACCCGAACGCCGGGCGCGATTTCGATCGCCCGCGCGGTCGGCTGCAACCCGCCCGGCGCGCGCACGAACAACGGGTCGCCCACCGATTGCCGCAACCGGCCGAGCGCATGGCTGACGGCGGATTGGGTCAGCCCCAGCCGCGCCCCCGCCTTGGTCACGTTGCCGAGTTCGAACAGCGTATCGAAGACGCGAAGCAGGTTCAGATCGATTTCGCTCATGCAGCGCCTTCATATTTCATGGGACGAATAATCATTAGCGCCAATTGTGCAGTGCACTACATGGGTTCCTCCGCGTATCGTAGCGCAGCCCAACCGCCCTTCGCAAAGCCTCAACAGGGAATTGTCGTGACAGAGATGTCGCATTCGTTCGACCAGCCCTCCCGTCCCGGCACGGATGATCCTCAGATCGAGGGGCACGATGTCGTCGGCGACGAATTCATCGTCGGCGACGAAGCCGGGGACGCCGAACCCGATCGCGCGCCGCGCCGCCGCCTGCGCACCGCGCTGCTGCTGCTCGGGCCGCTCGTGCTGTTGCTCGGCGGGCTTGCCTTCTATCTGCATGGCGGCCGGTACGAGACGACCGACAACGCCTATCTGCAATCGGGCCAGATATCGGTGAGCCCCAATATTCCCGGCCGCGTGATCGCGGTTGAGGTGCGCAACAACCAGCGGGTGAAGAAGGGCGACGTGCTGTTCCGGATCGATCCGGCGCCGTATCAGGCCGCTGTCGACGAGGCCGAAGCCGCGGTCGCCGGCGCGCGCACGGGCGTCGCCTCGCTGCGCGCCAATTACCGGCAGGGCCAGGCCGAACTGACCGCCGCTGAGGACAAGCTGCGCTATGCCGAGCGCGAGGCCGCGCGCCAGAAGGAATTGCTGGCCGAGGGGATTTCGTCGCAGAACCAGTACGATCAGGCCGTGCTCGCGGCGCAGAACGCCCGCAGCGCGATTCTCAACACCCGCCAGGCGAATCAGAGCGTGGCGGCGCAACTGACGGGCAGCGTCGATGCACCCATCGATCGCCAGCCCGCATTCGCCCAAGCACAAGCGGCGCTCGAACGCGCGCGCCTCAACCTCGGCTACACCGTGGTGCGCGCGGCGCAGGACGGGATCGTCGCCAAGGTCGATCAGTTGCAGACCGGCGATTACGTGACCGCGGGCAAACCCGTGTTCACGCTGGTCGGCAACCGCATCTGGGTCGAGGCGAACTTCAAGGAGAACCAGTTGCGCTACATGCGCCTGGGCCAGCCCGCGACGATCGCGATCGACGCCTTTCCCGATCTCGACCTCAAGGGGCACCTTTCGAGCTTCAGCCCCGGCACCGGCAACAGCTTCTCGGTGCTCCCGGCGGAAAATGCGACCGGTAACTGGGTCAAGGTCGTCCAGCGGCTCGCGGTCGAGATCACGATCGACGATCCGCCTGCTGACATACCGCTTCATGCCGGCCTGTCGGTGGAAGCGACGGTCGACACCGGCCATCAACGGCGCCTGTTCGGCCCCGACAAGGCGCCGACGACACCCGCACGATGACCGACGCCTATCCCGACAACACCACGCGGCGGTTCATCACCGCCTCGGTGATGGCGGCGACGGTGATGAACTCGCTCGATTCGACCATCGCCAACGTCGCGTTGCCGCACATGCGCGGCAGCGTGTCGGCCTCGCCCGATCAGATCACCTGGGTGCTGACCTCGTACATCGTCGCCGCCGCGATCATGACGCCGCTCACCGGCTGGCTCGCCGGCCGGTTCGGGCGCAAGCGGCTGATGCAGATCTCGATCATCGGCTTCACGATCGCATCGGGGCTGTGTGGCATCGCCACCAACCTGAGCGAACTCGTGGGTTTCCGGCTGCTCCAGGGCATTTTCGGCGCGGCGCTCGTGCCGATGAGCCAGGCGATCCTGCTCGACATCAATCCGCCCGAACGCCACGGCCCGGCGATGGCGATCTGGGGCATGGGCGCGATCCTCGGGCCGATCATCGGCCCCGCGCTCGGCGGCTGGTTGACCGACAATTTCACCTGGCGCTGGGTGTTCTACATCAACCTGCCCGTGGGCGTGCTCGCCTTTTTCGGGCTGACGCTGTTTCTGGGTGAGACCAAGAACGCCACCCGCATCAGGCTCGACGCGTTCGGCTTCGCGATGCTCGCGCTGGGCATCGGATCGTTGCAGTTGATGCTCGATCGCGGGCAGCAACTCGACTGGTTCTCATCGACCGAAATCGTGGTCGAATGCGCGCTCTCGGTGCTCTTTTTCTACCTGTTCGTCGTCCACACGCTGACCGCGAAGAACCCCTTCATCGATCTCGCGCTGTTCAAGGACAGGAATTTTCTGTTCGGTTCGCTCTTCGGCTTCTTTCTCGGCGTGCTGATCTTCGCGGTGCTCGCGCTGCTGCCGCCGATGCTAGAGGAGCTGATGGGCTATCCGGTGATGCTGACCGGCCTCGTCACCGCGCCGCGCGGCATGGGGACGATGATCTCGATGATCCTCGTCGGCCAACTCATCAAGCGGGTCGACGCCCGTATCCTGATCGGGGCCGGCATGGTGCTCGTCGCCTGGTCGACGTACATGATGGCGGGCTTTTCGCTCGACATGGACGAAAGCCTCGTCGTGCATTCGGGCTTCATCCAGGGGCTGGGCACCGGCCTCATCTTCGTGCCCCTGTCGACGATCGCCTTCGCGACCCTGGCGCCCAAATATCGCAACGAAGGCACCGCGATGTTCACGCTGATCCGCAATATCGGGTCGTCGATCGGCATTTCGGTGTTGCAGGCGATGACGATCCGCAACGCCGCCACCGTGCATTCGCGGCTGGTCGAGACCGTGCGGCCCGACAATCCCAACGTCGCAAAGGCGATGCCGGGGCTCGATTTCTCCTCGCTCGAAGGCCTGCTCAAGATCAACGACGAGATCACGCGGCAGGCGAGCATGGTCTCGTATATCGATGCCTTCTACGCGCTGTTCGTCGTCATCATATTGATTTCCCCGCTCATTCTCCTGATGCGGCCGCCGCGCAAACAGGCCGGCGAGCAACCCGTGATGCACATGGACTGATCCGATGACCCGCCCTTCGTTTCGCCCTCTCCTCACCGCGCTCGCCGCGGGCTCGATCCTCGCCGGCTGCGTCTCCGGCCCCGATTTCGAGCGCCCCGACGCGCCCTCGGCGACCGCCTATCGCTCGCCTTCCGATCCCGCCGGCACGCCGGCCCCCGGCCCCGTCGCCCAGACGGGCCAAGGCCCGGCGGTCCGCTGGTGGACCGCGTTCGGCTCGGCCGATCTCGACGCGCTGGTGGCGCGCGCGATCGCCAACAATTACAGCCTCGCCGCGAGCAACGCGACGCTGCGGGCCTCGATCGAGGAAGTGAACGCGGCGGCGGGCAAGCGGCTGCCGCAGGTTGATGCCAATGCCCGAATCGAGCGCCAGCAACCCAATCTCGCCGCGTTCGGTTTCGAATCCGATACCGGCAACCCCGAATTCAACCTCTATTCGGTGGGCGGCGGCGTATCGTACGATCTCGACCTGTTCGGCGGCAAGAAGCGTGCGGTCGAACAGGCCGCCGCGAAGGCCGAGGCGCAGCGCCGCCAGACCGAGGCGGCGCACCTCTCGATCGCCGGCCGCGTCGTCAACCAGGTGCTGACGATCGCGGCGATCCGCGACAGGATCGACACCGCCGATGCACTGCTCAAGGAAGACCAGCGCAACGTCGATCTCACCGAAAAACGCCGCAAGGCGGGCGAAGGCACATTGGTCGAAGTGCTCAACGCACAGAGCCAGTACGAGGCCGATCGCGGCGAAATTCCACAGCTTGGTCAAGAGCTTGCCGAGGCGCGTCACCTGCTCGCGATCCTGATCGGGGTGACGCCGGCCGAGCTGGGGCCGACCGAGTTCAACCTCGCCGATTTCACGCTTCCCGGCGACGTGCCCGTGACGTTGCCGTCCGAACTGGTGCACAAGCGCCCCGATATCCTTCAGGCCGAGGCCGAATTGCACGCTGCGACCGCGGCAATCGGCGTCGCGACCGCCAGGCTCTATCCCGACATCACGCTCGGCGCGACGGTGACCCAGGGTTCACCGAAGTTGGGCGACGTCTTCAGCAGCGCGTTTCGCGGGTTCGACATCTTCGCCGGGCTGACCGCACCGATCTTCCACGGCGGCACGCTGAACGCCGAGAAGCGCGCCGCGATCAGCGCGGCCGAGGCGGCACAGGCGCAATATCAGCAGACGGTCCTCGAGGCGTTCGGGCAAGTCGCGGATCTACTCCAGGCGCTCGACAGCGACGCCCGCTCGGTCGCCAACCAGCGCGAATCGATCGACGTCGCAGAGCGGTCGCTGCACCTCTCCCGCCGCAGCTTCGAGGTCGGCAATTCCGGCGTTCTCCAGATCCTCGAAAGTGAGCGGCTCTATCAGCGCGCACGCTCGGCGATGGTGGATGCGCAGGCACGCCAATATTTGAACGTTGCACGGCTCTATGTCGCGACGGCGGGCGGCTGGACCGGGCCGGCAGTGGAGGCGGCGGCGAAGTAGCGCAAACCGCCCATCGTTGGGCTCACCTTCGCCTGACCTTCCGCCGGGGGCGCATCACGCCGCCAGCGCGTTCTGCTCCAGCACCGCCCGCACCGCCGCGACCGCATCGTCCGCCCTGGCGCCATCGGGGCCGCCGCCTTGCGCCATATCAGGCCGCCCGCCGCCGCCCTTGCCGCCCAGCGCCGCCACCGCGCTCTGGACCAGTGCGACCGCATTTGCCGTCGCCACGACATCGTCGGTGACCCCAACCGCGACCGAAGCACGCCCGTCGTTGACCGCGACCAGCATCGCGACCCCAGACCCGACGCGGGCCTTCATCTCGTCGACCGCACCGCGCAGCCCCTTGGGGTCGAGCCCTTCGACCACCTGCGCCAGAAAACCCACGCCGCCGACCTGCTCGGGGCCGGCGGCCTGGCTCGCGCCGCCGCCGAGCGCGAGCGCCTTCTTCGCCTCGGCAAGCTCGCGCTCCAGCCGCTTGCGCTCCTCGACCAGCGCCGCGACACGCGCGGGCACCTCATCGGGCGCGGCTTTGAGAACCGCCGCGGTCTCGCGCAATTTCTCGTCGCGCGCCTCGAACCAGCGCCGCGCGGCGTCCCCGGTCAACGCTTCGATCCGGCGGACGCCCGACGACACCGCGCCTTCGTTCACCACCTTGAACAGGCCGATATCGCCCGTCGAGGCGACATGCGTGCCGCCGCACAATTCGAGGCTGTAGATCGGTGCGTTATCGCCGCCGGTGCGCCCCATCGAAACGACGCGCACCTCATCGCCATATTTCTCGCCGAACAGCGCCATCGCGCCTTCGGCGATCGCCTCGTCGGGGGTCATCAGCCGCGTCTCAACGGCGTCGTTCTGGCGGATATAGGCGTTGACGTCGCTTTCGATCTCAGCCAGCGCCGCCGCCTCGACCGCGGTGGGCTGCGAAAAATCGAACCGCAGCCGATCGGGCGCGACGAGACTGCCCTTCTGCGCGACATGGGTGCCCAGATGGGCACGCAGCGCCGCATGAAGCAGGTGCGTCGCCGAATGGTTGGCGCGGATCGCGGCGCGGCGGATGGGATCGACCTCCATCCGTATCGGATCACCAACCCCGACGGCGCCCGCCTCGATCGTCGCGCGATGCGCCCAGACCCGGCCTAGATACTTCTTCGTATCGGTAACAACGGCTCGCAATCCGTCGTCGTTACTAAAGATGCCAGCGTCACCCACCTGGCCGCCGCTTTCGCCGTAAAAGGGCGTCTGGTTGGTGACGATATCGACCGTGTCGCCCACGGCAGCGCGATCAACGCGCGCGCCGTCTCTGACGATCGCGATGATCTCACCCTCACCCTGTTCGGACGTATAACCGACGAATTCGGTGCCGCCCTTTTCCTCGACGAGATCGAACCACAACTCGTCCGATGCCTTGTCGCCGGATCCCTTCCATGCCGCCCGCGCCGCGCGACGCTGCTCGGCCATCGCCGCCTCGAAACCTTCGCGATCGACCTGAAACGAATGCGCACGCAACGCATCCTCGGTCAGATCGTAGGGAAAGCCATAGGTATCGTAGAGTTTGAACGCGGTTTCGCCGGGCAACGTCTCGCCGGGTTTCATCCCGGCCGTCGCTTCGTCGAGCAGCTTCAACCCCTTGTCGAGCGTCTGGCGGAAGCGCGTTTCCTCCTGTTGCAGCGTCGCCTCGATCAGCGGCTGGGCGCGGATCAATTCGGGATAGGCCACCCCCATTTCGGCGACCAGCGCCGGCACCAGCCGGTACATCAACGGCTCCTTGGCGCCCAGAAGATGGGCATGGCGCATCGCGCGGCGCATGATGCGACGGAGCACATAACCCCGGCCCTCGTTCGCCGGCAGCACGCCGTCCGCCACCAGGAAGCCCGAGCAACGCAGGTGATCGGCGATCACGCGGTGGCTCGCCTGGTTTGCGCCGGCGGTCGCGGTGTGGGTGAGCGCACCCGATTCGGCGATCAGCGCCTTGAACGTGTCGGTATCGTAATTGTCGTGCACGCCCTGCATCACCGCGGCGACACGCTCGAGCCCCATGCCGGTATCGATCGAGGGCTTGGGCAAATTGCCGGTGATCTCGCCCGCTTCCTGCTCGTACTGCATGAAGACGAGGTTCCAGATCTCGACAAAGCGATCGCCATCCTCGTCCGGGCTTCCGGGAGGGCCGCCGGGAATATGGTCGCCATGATCGTAGAAGACTTCCGAGCACGGACCGCACGGCCCATCCTCGCCCATCGCCCAGAAATTATCCTTGGTCGCGATGCGGATGATGCGACTTTCGGGGAGTCCCGAAATCTTCTTCCAGAGATCGAACGCCTCGTCGTCGGTGTGATAGACGGTCGCGGTCAACTTTTCGGCGGGCAGGCCCCATTCCTTGGTCAGCAGCGTCCACGCGTGGGTGATCGCCTGATCCTTGAAATAATCGCCGAACGAGAAATTCCCCATCATCTCGAAGAAGGTGTGGTGGCGCGCGGTATAGCCGACATTGTCGAGATCGTTGTGCTTGCCGCCCGCGCGCACGCATTTCTGCGCCGAGGTAGCGGTCGAATAACGACGCGTCTCAAGCCCGGTGAAGACGTTCTTGAACGGCACCATGCCGGCATTGACGAACATCAGGGTCGGATCGTTCTGCGGCACGAGCGGCGCAGACGGCACCTTGGTGTGGCCAGTGCCTGCGAAATAATCGAGGAACGAGCGGCGGATGTCGTTGGTAGAGGTCATGATGTGCGATCTAGGCGGAGTGACGCACGCGAGCAAGGCGACACAAAGCCGGCGATGCGCATTAAGCGAGGCTTAGCCAAACCGCGCTAGACGACGGGCATGGCAATCGCCCGCCCCTTCCCATTCCACGACACCATGCCCGTCTCGCGTCGCTCACTTCGCGTCCCGCGCGACGGGCTGATTCTGCTGGGTTTCGTCGGCCTGATCCTTGCCATCAATCCGCGTGGTTTCATCGGTGGTGGCACCGACGACTGGCAATATCTGGAGGCGGCACGATGTTGGGTGGCGCACGGGCCGTGCGTGCCGACGCAGCACTGGGCGACGCGCTGGCCGCTGATCGCGCCGCTTTCGATCGCGATCGGCCTGCTCGGCGAGTCGCGGCTGATCGTCGGGCTGGTGCCGCTTGTGTACAGTCTCGCCGCGGTGGCTCTTATCCGCCACCTCGCGCTGAGGCTGTTCGGCACCGCCGCGAGCCTGATCGCCGGAATTGCGTTCCTCGCGACGCCGATGGTCGGGTTATCGCTGCTGCACCCCAATATCGACATCGTCGAATTGACCTTCCTTCTTGCCGCACTCGCCGCCTCGATTGCCGCAAGCGATCACCGATCGAGATCCGCCGCCTTGTTCGCAGGCGTGATGCTGGCGCTGGCCGTGCAAAGCCGCGAGACGGGGTTTGCCTATATCATTGTCGCCGGCGCCGCCTTTCTGTGCGCCGATCGCGAAACCCGGCGGATATTATTCTGGGCCGTGCCAGGCTTCGTCGCGCCGATAGCGGTCGAGATGGCGGCGTTCACCGCGATGTTCGGCGATCCGCTGGCGCGCTATGCGATCGCCCTGCACCATACCGCAGTGCCGTCGACAGCGCTTGCCGCCGGCGTCGATGTGAGCCGGGGGCCGTTGCTCAATCCCGCGGTCATTGCCGGTTGGCGCCCCGTGAGCGGCATCGACGTGCACTGGACGATCAACCCGGTGATCAATCTGCTCGCCCACGCGATGATCGGGCCGACGCTGATGGCGGCGGCGGTGCTGATCATCGCACGGCGCCGCGCTGTGCCGCGACCACACGCGCTCGCGGCGACCCGGCTGCTGATCGCGGCCCTCGGAGCGAGCGCGATCCTGATCTACGTGCTCGCGATCGACCCGCTGCCGCGGATGTTCCTCCCGCTCGCGGCGGCGGCGGCGCTGGCGATCGGCGCGCTCTCGCCGCGATCGCTTGCGATGCGCGCCGATGCCGCCGTGCTTGTGGCGCTAGCAGTCTTGCTCGTGATCGCCCTGGCCACCATCGCGCGCCAGCCGACGATGCTGCGCGCCGACACACCCGCCGCCCGCATCGTCGCCGCGCATACCGGCGCGATCGCGATCGACACCACTAGCCGCCGCGCGCTCGCCCTTGTATCGGGCGTCCGCGCGCTCCCGGGCATCGATACACCGACGCGGTGGCGGCTCGCCGTCGCACAGCATGGCTGCGAGGGACGGCAGACCGAACGGATTATGGAGGTGTATCCGCTCAGCGGGCCGTGGTTCGCCCCTACGGCCCGCTATCGCGGCCCCGCTCGATCCGCGCCGATGTTCGCGCTCTGCCTGTTCGAGCGCGGCGTAGCTTAACCCACCGGGCGGTCGATCGAGGCCGGCGGCTGTGAGAACCAGCGTGGCCCCGCCTCGGTCATGTGGAAACAATCTTCCAGCCGCACCCCGAACTTGCCGGGGATATAGATGCCTGGTTCATCCGAAAAGCACATGCCCGGGGCGAGCTTCGTCGTCTCCCCGCGGACGAGGTTGACCGGCTCGTGCCCGTCGAGGCCGATGCCGTGACCGGTGCGGTGCGATAGCCCCGGCAACTTGTAACCGGGGCCGTAGTCGAGACTTTCGTAATACCGACGCACCGCATCGTCGACGCTGCCCGCGGGGGCACCGATCTGCGCTGCTTCGAACGCAATCTGCTGGCCGCGACGGACCCGATCCCACACAATGCGCTGTTCGCTGTTCGCGCCACCGCCATGAACCCAGGTGCGCGACACATCCGACTGGTAACCGTGGACGGTGCAGCCGCAATCCATCAGCACGATCCGGCCCGCATCGACCGTCTGCGGCTGTTTCGAGCCGTGCGGATAGGCGGCCGATTCGCCGATCAGGCACATCGAAAATTCGGGGCTGCCGCCGAGCTTCTTCGTCGCGGCGCTCATCAGCGCGGAGACGTCCTGCTGGCGCATCCCCTTTTCGATGCGGGGATGGAGCCAGCGATAGGCGGCGATCGTCACGTCGGTCGCGATCTGCATCAGCGCCAATTCGGCCGGCGTCTTGATCATCCGGCATCCACGCACGACCGGATTGGCGGAGACCAGTCGCGCCTCGGGTAGCACCTTGCGCAATCCGTCGAACGCGAAGAAGCGCACGCTCTCCTCGATCGCGATTGGTTGGGTGGCAAGTTTGCGATCGTACAGGAAACCCGCGACGATCGCGAGCGGATCCTCATCCTCCTGCCATACGCGTATGTCGGCCGGTACGGCGAGCGTTTCGTGGACGGACGGCTCTTCGAAGAACGGCGTGACGATGCACGGCTTGCCTTCGACCGGGAGTACGACGGCGGTCAGCCGCTCGCTGCGCCACCATTCCACGCCGGTGAAATAGATCATCGACGATCCCGGCTCGATCACCACTGCGCCAATGTTGTTGGCCTTCATGAGCGCCTGTGCGCGGGACAGACGACGCGCGCGTTCGTCCGCGTCGATCGGGCGCGCGGCGCCGGTGATCGATCGTAGTTCGGAGAGGTCCGGCTCGGCGGCGCGGAGTATGCCCGCGCGCGCGATGAGCGGCATCGCCGCGGCGCCGGCAATCACGGTTCGACGCGATACACGCATCATGCGCCCTCCTCCACCATGCCTTGCCGATCGGTCTGGGGCTCGCCCGCCGAAACGATCGTGGCCAGCACCAGATCGCCGATGACGTTGAGCGTCGTGCGGCACATATCGAGGAAGCGGTCGACACCGAGGACGAGGCCGATGCCCGCCGGCGGTACCCCGACCATGCCCAGGATGAGCGCGACCACCGGCAGCGATCCCGCCGGCACGCCCGCCGTGCCGATACCGCCGAGGATGCACACGAGCATCACCATGAACTGCTGCGCCAGCGTCAATTCGACGCCGAAGAACTGGGCGAGGAAGAGGACGGTGACACCCTCGAACATCGCAGTGCCGTTCTGGTTCGCGGTCGCCCCGATGGTGAGGACGAAGCGCGCCACCTTGCGGGGCAGCTTCAGCTCGGTATCCGCGACCCGCAGCGAGGTGGGCAGCGTCGCGTTCGACGACGCGGTCGAGAACGCCATCACCGATGCTTCCTGCGTATCGCGGAAGAAAGCGATCGGCGACCGCCGGGCAAGCACGATGAGCAACAACGGGAAGACGATGAACATCTGCACGCCGAGCGCCGCCAGCACCACGCCGACAAATGCGGACAGGCGCACGAGCAGATCCCAGCCGAACAGCGCGGCGAGGTTGAACATGAAACAGAACACCGCCAGCGGCGCGAGGCGGATGACGATGTTGATGAGCCGCATCGCGACCTCGAACACGCCCTCGATCGCGCGCTTGAGCGTCTGCACTTCGGGCCGATCCTGCGTCAGCACGATACCGATGCCGAAAAACAGGGCGAAGAACATGACCGCGAGGATATCGTTCCCCGCCATCGCGCCGACGACGTTCGAGGGCACGATCGCCAGCACCGCCTCGATCCCCGAGGGCGTCTCGCCGGTGCGGGCGAGAATGGCGTGCGCGCCGGGGCCGGCATCGGCCAGCATCGCCTGTGCAAGCACGGGATCGACGCCATAGCCGGGGCGCAGCAGATTGACGAGCACGATGCTCACCACCACCGCGATCGTCGAGACGACGACGGTGAGGCCTAGCGTGCGCAGGCCGACGCGGCGGAGCGAGCGGATCTCCCCCATCTCGGCGATCCCGACGACCAGCGCCGAAAACAGCAGCGGGATCACCAACATGAACAGCAGGCGCAGGAACACCTGACCGATCGGGCCGGTGACATAAGAGGTGATCACCTCCACCCACGGCGCGTCGGCCGCGCCGACATGCACCGCGAGCCCGGCGAGAAGACCGATCACGAACCCGATCAGCATCTGATATTGCAGCGAAAGCCCACGCCGTTCGGTTGCCGATTCGGCAGCGTCCATGCTCTCTCCCTTCGCTATTGTGGCCGGGCTTCCCGCTTCCGGCCCGATGACATTTCACGTACGTTTATTGCGCGAGCGCTCCCCTAGCAGGCACACCCCCATTACGCATAGGCATAGTGTCCCCCGGCGGCGAGCGCGGCCTGGTAGGCGGGCCGTGCATGGATCGTCTCCAGCCAGCGGATGGTCGCCGGGCGACGCGCATCGAGCCCGGCGCGGTGGCGCGCGACTTCGAGCGGGAAGCTCATCATGATGTCGGCGGCGGTCATGGCATCGCCCGCGAACCACGGGTGCGACGCCAGCTCGGCTTCGACATAATCGAGATGAACGTCGATCATCGGCTGGAAGCGTTTTTGCGCCGTTTTGCCGAACATGGGCACACGGCCGAGCACGAGCTTGACGAGCAGCGGCGGCATCAGCGAGCCTTCGGCGTAATGGAGGAAGTGGCGGTAGCGCAGCGCCGATTCGTGGTGCGCGGGCGCGCCGAGGCGGCCGTCGCCTTTCTCGACGAGATATTCGAGGATCGCTCCCGTCTCCGCGACGACGCGGTCGTCCGCATCGCTATCGACGATCACCGGCGCCTTGCCGAGCGGGTGGACACGGGCGAGCGCCGGCGGAGCGAGCATCGTCTTCGGATCGCGTTCGTAGCGGCGGACCTCATAAGGCAGACCGAGTTCCTCGAGCAACCACAGCACCCGCTGCGAGCGCGAATTTTCGAGATGATGGACGATGATCGTCACTGGCCGCGAACCGTGTTGATCGCCAACAGGATTACGCCGCTCAGAATGCCGACGAGCCCCGCTTGAAACATCATCAATTGGTTTTGAAGCAAACCGATGTTGATTGTATCGCGCGAAGGGATGAACGTCCCCCCGATAAAATTGGAATCCGAATGGATAGCTGTGTCGTATCCCCATGCAGCATACACTATCAGCACAGCGGATATTACAAGGACGATCCAGCCTGTCGTCACCATCGACGACGATCCAGATGCCATTGAAGGTTGCTCATCTCGGCCTGCGATGACGTTATGCATTCGCTGGAAGGCCGCTGCACGCTTCTCCTCAGCCATTTCGTCAAAATCCGGCTGATCCAGCACCGCCCGAATCGCGATTTTGTCATTTTCCGTATATTCGCGCTTCGGTGACCTGCCTTCGACAAGAGTTTGTTCGATCGATGCGCGATCCATGCCCCAGATACTTGGTGGTTGCTCGTTCATATCATCCCCCCATTTTTCACGATCGTGCGTCAACATAAGAGGTTAATCAAGAATATCGGGAGCGGCGAGATCGCGTGATCGCTTCCCTTTCAAAGTCGACCAAGTCGACGGTCCCACGGGATAACGCCTTGGCCCCGAAACGTCGAAAGGCCCGCCAAAGGCGGGCCTTTCCATGCGTGCGACGCGAATACGTCGCGATACGAATCAAGTTGGCTCAGCGATCGTCATCCTCGGCATCGGGGCCGGTCATCATCTCTTCGGCGACCTTGTCGGTGTGCCCACGGATCGCCTTTTCGAGCCGATCGGCCATTTCCGGGTTTTCCTTGAGAAAGACCTTGGCGTTCTCGCGGCCCTGGCCGATGCGGACGCTGTCGTAGCTGAACCACGATCCCGATTTCTCGACCAGTCCGGCCTTGACGCCGAGATCGAGAACTTCGCCGATCTTGGAGATACCCTCGCCATACATGATGTCGAATTCGACCTGCTTGAACGGCGGGGCGACCTTGTTCTTGACGACCTTCACCCGCGTCGAATTGCCGACGATATCGTCGCGATCCTTGATCTGGCCGGTGCGGCGGATGTCGAGACGGACGGAAGCGTAGAATTTGAGCGCGTTGCCGCCGGTGGTCGTCTCGGGATTGCCGTACATCACGCCGATCTTCATGCGGAGTTGGTTGATGAAGATCACCATGCAGCGCGAGCGGCTGATCGAGCCGGTGAGCTTGCGCAGCGACTGCGACATGAGGCGGGCCTGAAGGCCGACATGGCTGTCGCCCATCTCGCCTTCGATTTCCGCGCGCGGCACCAGCGCCGCAACCGAATCGACCACAAGCACGTCGATCGCGTTCGAGCGCACCAGCGTATCGACGATCTCGAGCGCCTGTTCACCGGTATCGGGCTGCGACACGATCAGTTCGTCGATATCGACGCCCAGCTTCCTGGCGTAGACCGGATCGAGCGCGTGTTCGGCATCGACGAACGCGGCGGTGCCGCCGTTCTTCTGCGCCTCGGCGATGACGTGGAGCGCGAGCGTCGTCTTGCCCGAACTTTCAGGGCCGTAGATCTCGATCACGCGGCCGCGCGGCAAACCGCCGACGCCCAAAGCGATGTCGAGCCCGAGGCTGCCGGTCGAGATCGATTCGACCTGCATCGTCTCCTTCGAGCCGAGCTTCATCGCCGAGCCCTTGCCGAACGCGCGGTCGATCTGCGCCAACGCGGCGTCGAGCGCCTTCTGCCTGTCCGAATTCGCTGTTGCCATGCCGGTGTCGATGACCTTCAAGTTCGCTGCCATTGGAAAGGCTCCCGTCGCTAGAGCAATCGCGTGATGCGTTCAATGTGAAGCATTGTGTATCGCGTTTGTTCTCTAAGAACAAGAGCGGAACGAAAGTTTTTGCCGGGATCAGTTCGGGCGACGATTTTCCTGGCTTTCACGCGAATATGACGCGCGCGCGGCGGGATGGAGGAAAGCGTTCTCCCCCTTGTGGGGTCGAAAGAAGAACCACCCTTCGACAAGCTCAGGGCGAACGGGTCGGGGAATCTATAAAACCGGGATGTCTACGCGCGCGGCACGTTGGCCCCCGGAACAAGCCTGGGGTGACGGGCGATTATTCGAGGAAAGCGGCGGGGACGATCGCGGTGGCGCCGATGTCGGCGACCGTGACGGGGACGAGCACGCGACGGCCGGTGGCATCCTCGACCTCGATCAGATCGCCGGCGCCGAAATTCTCGACCGCGACGATCCTGCCGGCGGGCACGCCCGCATCGGTGACGACGGGCAGGCCAACCAGATCGGCATGATAATATTCGCCCTCGCCGAGCGGCGGGAGCGACGCGCGCGGGACGGTGAGCGCGGTGCCGCGCAGTCCTTCGGCGGCGGTGCGATCGGTAATCTCGGCGAAGCGCCCGATCGCCCCCTTGGGGCCGACCCGCACCGATGTGAGCGTCAGCGCGCCATTGTTGAACGCGCGATAGGGGGTGAGATCGTCCGTGAAGAGCTTCAGCCGGACCTCGCCCGTCACGCCGTGCGCGCCGATGACGGCGGCCAGCGTGACGGGGCGATCTTCGCTCCCGCCTGCGGGAGGAGTCGGGGACGGCGGTGTCGATTGCTGCGAAGGCATTGCAACACGCCCTCCCCTACCCCCTCCCGCAGGCGGGAGGGGAATTGAGATCAGGCCTCGGCGGGCTTTTCTTCGGCCGCGGCTTCGGCGGCCGGAGCCTCCTCGGCAGCGGGCGCCTCGACGGCCGGAGTCTCTTCGGCCACCGCCTCGGCGACCTGCTCGGCCTCGGGCGTGGGCTCTGCGGTCGCGGCTTCGACCTCGGCGGCGACGACGGCTTCGGCCTCGGCGGCTTCGGCTTCGACGGCCGCTTCGGCCTCAGAGGCGGGCGCCTCTTCGACCGCTGGCGCGGGGGCCGCCTTGGCCTCGGCTTCGGCTTCCTGCTGCGCCTTCAGCTTCTCGGCCCGCTCCTCGGCGCGCTCCTTGGCCTTCTCGCCGGGCTCGGCCTTCTTGGGGTTGTTGCGCGCGGCGCGCTCACGCACGCCCGCCGCGTCGAGAAAGCGCGCGACGCGATCGGTCGGCTGCGCACCGACGCTGAGCCAATGATTGGCGCGATCGGTGTCGAGCTGGACGCGCTTCTCGTCGTCCTTGGCGAGAAGCGGGTTGTAATTTCCGATCCGCTCGATGAAGCGGCCGTCGCGCGGGCTGCGCGCGTCGGCGACGACGATGCGATAATAGGGACGCTTCTTGGAGCCGCCGCGCGACAGACGAATGCTGAGTGCCATTGTGTACCTTCTTCCTTCTTTTATTCGTCACCCCAGCGGAGGCCGGGGTCTATCTCTGGTTGTGATGTCGGTCTTGAAAGGCTGGTTGCCTCATTTCTTCTTCATGAAATTCTGAAAGCCGGGCGGGACGTTCGGCATGTTCTTCGGGCCATTGGGCAGGCCCGGAAGGCCCGCGTCCATACCCTTCATCATATCGCCCAGTTCGGGGCCGCCGAGCTGATTGCCCACGCCCCCCATGCCGCCTTTTCCCATCATCCCGAGCAGCCCCTTGAGGCCGCCCATCTTGCGGATCTTCTTCATCGCGTTGGACATTTCGAGGTGCATCTTGAGGAGCTTGTTGACCTCCTGCACCGTCGTGCCCGATCCCTTGGCGATACGGATCTTGCGCTTGGCGTTGATCAGCGCGGGTTTTGCACGCTCCTTGACCGTCATCGAGCCGATCATCGCGTCCATGTGGACGAGGATCTTCTCGTCGACCGCGCCCGAGGCCATCGCGGCCTGCGCCTTCTTCATGCCGGGGATCATGCCCGCGAGCGCGCCGAGACCGCCCATCCGGCGCATCTGCGCCAATTGCCCGCGCAGGTCGTTCATGTCGAACTGGCCCTTGGCGAGCTTGGCCGCCATCCGCTCGGCATCTTCGGCCTGGATCGATTCCGCGGCCTTCTCGACAAGGCTGACGACGTCGCCCATGCCGAGGATGCGCCCGGCGATGCGCTGCGGGTGGAACGCCTCCAGCGCGTCCAGTTTCTCGCCGGTGCCGGCGAATTTGATCGGCTTGCCAGTGACGGCGCGCATCGAGAGCGCGGCACCGCCGCGCGCGTCGCCGTCGAGCCGGGTGAGGACGACGCCGGTGAGCGGCACCTGATCCGAGAAGCTCTGCGCGACGTTGACGGCGTCCTGGCCGGTCAGCGAATCGACGATGAGAAGGATTTCGGCGGGATTGGAGACGTCGGCGATCGCCTTCATCTCGTCCATCAGCGCCTGATCAACGTGGAGGCGGCCGGCGGTGTCGAGGATCAGGACGTCATAGCCCTGGAGCTTCGCCGCCTGCATCGCCCGGCTGGCGATCTCGACCGGGCGCTGGCCCGCAACAATCGGAAGCGTCGCGACCTCGGTCTGCGTGCCCAGCGTCGCAAGCTGTTCCTGCGCGGCGGGGCGGTTGACGTCGAGCGACGCCATCAAGACCTTCTTGCGGTCCTTTTCCTTGAGGCGTTTCGCGATCTTGGCAGCGGTGGTCGTCTTGCCCGAGCCTTGCAGCCCGACCATCATCACGACCGCCGGCGGGGTAACGTCGAGCAGCAGATCGGACTGATCCGACCCGAGCATCTCGGTGAGTGCGTCGGAGACGATTTTGACGACCTGCTGCCCCGGCGTGACCGAGCGCAGCACGTTGTGGCCGATCGCCTTTTCGGTGACCTGATCGACGAAATCGCGGGCGACCGGGAGCGCAACATCCGCTTCGAGCAAGGCGACGCGCACTTCGCGCATCGCGGCGCGCACGTCCGCCTCGGTCAGCGCGCCACGGCCGCGCAACCGATCGAAAACACCGCCAAGCCTGTCGCTCAAGCTATCGAACATACCAACTCCAATCCGTTCCGCGAGAACACGAAGGCCGCCAACGCAAAACACGCCGGCGGACGAAACCTCGTCGGCCGGCGTCGCCCACATGGGACGGGTGCCTTCGCTCCTCGATGGAACGTTCGGCGCGCCCGATAGCGCAAAGCCACCCTGTGCGCAACCGGCCGATCGCCTTAGCGCCCGTTTCGAAATGCGCCTTTCGGCGCATGGCGGCACCGGCCCACTCCCCCACCCGGCCACCCATAGGATAATCGCATTGGGTGACCGGGTGGGGGAGCGGGCCGGTGCCGCTTCGGAAATCGCCCTTCCGCGATTTCCCAAACAGCTCTTAACGCCTTCTACACGCCTGATGTGGGACAAGCGCGGCCGGTTCGACAGGGGGACGTCGAAATATGGCGATCGAGACGATGGAGATCGGGGCGCTGCCGCACCGGCGTGGCCGCGACATCGTGACGCCGACCGTCACCATCGCCGCCATCCTGCTGTTTTTGGCGGTGGGCGGCGCCGCTTTGTCACGGATCGTGGCGGCCTATGCGCACGACGGCGCCCCGCCCGAGCGTGCGCTGACGGTCGCACTGATCCTCAACGTCGCGCTGATCCTGTTCGGCTGGCGCCGCCACACGGCGCTGGCGCACGAGCTTGGCGCGCGGACCGCCGCCGAAGAACGCGCGCACGCGCTGGCGGCGAGCGACCCGCTGACGGGTTTTCTCAACCGACGCTCACTGACCGAACAGGGGGCGATGCTGTTCGCGCAGGCGCAGCGACGCCAGAAGGCGCTGGCGCTGCTGCTGCTCGACCTCGATCATTTCAAGACGATCAACGACATGCACGGCCACGCGGCGGGCGACGCGCTGCTCAAATGCGTCGCCGCCAAGATCGGCGACCTACTGCCCTCCGGTGCGCTGGCCGCACGCTTCGGCGGCGACGAATTCGCCTGCGCGATGCTGTTCGACCCCGATCATCCCGACACCGTCGAGCGGATGGCCGAGCGGATGGTGTCGCGGCTCGCCGAGCCGATCGCGATCGACGGCGTGCATTTCCACGTCAGTGCGTCGCTCGGCGTCGCGCGATCCGATTTCGATTGCGCCTCGATCGACGGCCTGCTGCGCAGCGCCGACATCGCGATGTACGCCGCCAAGAAAGCCGGCCGGAACCGTTATGCCTGGTTCGACGCCTCGATGGAGCGCGAACTGCACGCGCGAAACGAACTGGAGACCGGTTTGCGCGCTGCGATCCCGCGCCAGGAGATCGTCCCCTATTTCGAACAGCAGATCGATCTCGCGACCGGGCGGCTCCACGGCTTCGAAGTGCTCGCGCGCTGGGAGCATCCGCACCGCGGGCTGATCGCGCCCGAACAGTTCATCCCGATCGCCGAGGAAACCGGGATGATCGCCGATCTGTCGCTGTCGGTGACGCGGCAGGCCCTGCTCGCCGCGCGCGACTGGGATTCGTCGCTGAGTCTCTCGATCAACATTTCGCCGTGGCAGCTTCGCGATCCCTGGCTTGCGCAGAAGATCATCAAATTGCTCACCGAGACGGGCTATCCGGCCGCGCGGCTCGAAGTCGAGATCACCGAAAGCGCGCTGTTCGAGAATCTGGCGCTCGCGCAGTCGATCGTCGGCAGCCTCAAGAACCAGGGCATCAGCCTTGCGCTCGACGATTTCGGCACCGGCTACAGCTCGCTGGCGCATCTGCGCGCGCTGCCGTTCGACCGCATCAAGATCGACCGCAGCTTCGTCACCTCGATCAACGACAATGCCGAGAGCGCCGCGATCGTCGGCGCGATCGCGCGGCTGGGCGAAAGCCTCAACCTGCCGATCACCGCCGAGGGCATCGAGGACAAGGCGATCGCCGAGCGCGTGCTCGCGCTGGGCTGCGCACGCGGCCAGGGCTGGCTCTACGGCCGGCCGCTCAACCGCACCAATGTGCGCAAGCTGCTCGCCGAGCGCCGTCTGATCGCGTCCGCGGCGGCAACCGCGCAAGGGGCCGACAGCCCCGCCGTCACCAGCCGGCGTCAGGCCGGTTGAGATAGGTCTCCTCCTCGGGCGTCGAGACGCGCCCGAGCGCGGCGTTGCGCGAGGGGAAGCGGCCGAAGCGGGCGATGACGTCGGCATGGTCCTTCGCGAAACCGAAGATGAAATCATCGTCGAGCGTCGCGAAATAATGCAGGCTGCGCTGCTGCACCGCGCGATCCTCGGCGTGCATCATCGGCATGTAGACGAACTGGCGCTCGGTCACCGTCATGCCCACATCCCAGCCGCGCGTGATCGCGTGTTTGGTCAGCGATAGAGCGAGCGGATCGGCGGCGAACGCCTGCGCCTGCCCGCGATGGATGTTGCGCGAGAACTGATCGATCACGATGACGGCCGCGAGCAAGGTGCGCGGATCGTCGCGCCAGCCCCTGGCATCGGCGCGGATCAGCGTTTCGAGAAGCACACCGAAACGCGCCTTGATCACGGCGTCGAGTGCGGCATCTTTGGCGAAACGCTTGTCGGCGGGAACCTCGTCGAGCCAGAAGGCGAGCACCGCCTCCGCCAATCCGTGGACTTCGCCCGGCTGTATCCCTAGATCGTCCGCCATGAAGGCCCTTCCCTGCCATGCCTGAGCCCGAGATCATCACGCTGGGCTGTCGGCTGAACATCGCGGAAAGCGAGACGATCCGCCAGCTTCTTGGCGACGACGACGTGATCGTCGTCAATTCGTGCGCGGTGACCAACGCCGCCGTCAAGCAGACGCGCGCCGCGATCCGGCAGGCGCACCGCCGCCGGCCGGGGGCACGGATCGCGGTGACGGGGTGCGCGGCGCAAATCGATCCGGCGAGCTTCGCGGCGATGCCCGAGGTGACCCGCGTGATCGGGAATGCCGAGAAGCTCACGTATTCAGCTTGGAAGGCTGCCGCACCGGTCGTCGTCGGCGACATCATGCGCGTGCGCGAGACCGCGCCGCATCTTGCCGCGCGCTTTGCCGACCAGACCCGCGCCTTCGTCGAGGTGCAGAATGGGTGCGACCATCGCTGCACCTTCTGCGCGATTCCCTTCGGCCGCGGCAACAGCCGATCGGTGCCCGCCGGCGCGGTGATCGACGGAATCGCGGCGCTGGTCGACGCGGGGCACCGCGAGGTGGTGCTGACCGGTGTGGATTTGACGAGCTACGGCCCCGATCTGCCGGGCGCGCCGAGCCTCGGCCAACTCGTCGAGCGCATTCTCCGGCATGTGCCGAGGCTCGACCGGCTGCGGCTGTCGTCGCTCGATTCGATCGAGATCGACGACCGGCTGTTCGCGCTGATGACCCAGGAGCGGCGGATCATGCCGCACCTCCACCTGTCGTTGCAGGCGGGCGACGACATGATCCTCAAGCGCATGAAACGACGCCACAGCCGCGCGCAATCGGTGGCGATCGTCGAGCGATTGAAGGCGGCGCGGCCCGACATCGCGATCGGCGCAGACCTGATCGCGGGCTTCCCGACCGAAACCGAGGCGATGGCCGCCAACAGCCGCGCGCTGATCGACGATTGCGACATCGTTCACGCGCATATCTTCCCCTATTCGGAGCGCGCGGGTACGCCCGCCGCGCGGATGCCGCAGGTGGCGCCCGAGGTGCGCAAGGCCCGCGCGGCGGCGCTGCGCGCGGCGGCCGGGGAACGGCGGGCGCGGTGGCTGGCGGGGTTGGTCGGCAGCGCGCAGGAGGTGCTGGTCGAACGGCCGGGGAATCGCGGCCATGCGGGGAATTTCGCCGAGGTGCGGCTGGACGGCGCATGTGCAGTGGGGACCATTCAGCGGGTGGTGATTGTTGGAGCCGCCGACGACATGCTTCTCGGCCGGCGGGCATGTGAAATGTCCCGTCACCCCGGACTTGTTCCGGGGTCCAACTCTCCACCGGCGTCATCGCCCGTTGAAGCTTGGATGCCGGAACACGTCCGGCATGACGATGAAATGGAAACCGAATGAGCACCAAAGCATCGTGGCATGACAAGCTGCTCGGCGGCTTCAGGCGCACGTCCGACCGATTGGTGGGCAATCTCGCCGGACTGGGGCTTGCGCGGTTCGATGAGGCGACGCTCGACGAGATCGAGGAGGCGCTGATCGCGTCCGATCTCGGCCCCGAGACCGCGGCGCGCATCCGCGGGCGGCTCGCCGAGGGCAGTTACGAACGCGACATGGAGGAACTGGGCATCCGGCTGGTGGTAGCCGAGGAGGTCGAGAAGGCGCTCGCCAGGGTAGCGACGCCGCTCGAGATCGAGGCGTTCCCGCGGCCGCAGGTGATCCTCGTCATCGGCGTCAACGGATCGGGCAAGACGACGACGATCGCCAAGCTCGCACATCTCCTGACCGAACAGGACTATTCGGTGATGCTCGTCGCGGGCGACACCTTTCGCGCCGCCGCGATCGGGCAGTTGAAGGTGTGGGCCGAACGGATCGGCGTACCGATCGTCTCCGGCGAACAGGGCGGCGACGCGGCCGGGCTCGTCTACGAAGGCGTCAAGCGCGGTACTGCCGAGGGCACCGACGTGCTGATCGTCGACACCGCCGGGCGGCTCCAGAACAAGCGCGAATTGATGGACGAACTCGCCAAGGTGCGCCGCGTGCTCGGACGGTTGAACCCGGCCGCACCGCACGACGTGGTGCTCGTGCTCGACGCGACCACCGGGCAGAATGCGCTGAGCCAGATCGAGGTGTTCAAGGAAAGCGCGGGCGTGACCGGGCTGGTGATGACCAAGCTCGACGGCACCGCGCGCGGCGGCGTGCTGGTGGCGGCTGCCGAGAAGTTCGGGCTGCCGATCCACGCGATCGGCGTAGGCGAGACAATCGAGGATTTCCGACCGTTCGACGCGCACGAGGTGGCCCGGATCATCGCCGGGGTCGAGGGTGTCAGGAAATGAGGTAGCGCTCCCGCGAAAGCGGGAGCCCAGAATCAGAGGCGCTGCGTTTGCGACTCTGGCCCCCCGCTGTCGCAGGGGAACAAGGATGTGGAATGACTGAACGAGCTGAACAAGACGATTCCCCGGGCATCCGTATGGCGGTGGATTACGCGCCGCTGGTGGTGTTCTTCGCGGTCAATTTCCTGGTGCCGGCCGGCGTCGCGATGCGGATCGTCGCGGGGGCAACGCCGTTCCTCGAGGGGGTCGACAAGCTCGGCGCGGTGGTGATCGCGCGCGTCATTCTCGCGACCGCTTCGTTCGTGCTGGCGACGATCGCGGCACTGATCGTCTCGAAGATCAAGCTCGGGCGGATTTCGCCGATGCTGTGGATTTCGGGCGTGCTCGTGCTCGTGTTCGGCGGGCTCACGATCTATTTCCACGATCCCAAGTTCATCCAGGTCAAGCCGACCATTCTCTACGCGATGTTCGCCGGTATCCTGGGGTTCGGGCTGGTGACCGGGCGGCCGCTGCTCGAAGCGCTGCTTGGATCGGCCTATCCAGGGCTCAACGCGCTCGGCTGGCGCAAGCTGACGCGCAATTGGGCGTTGTTCTTCGTGGCGATGGCGTTGCTCAACGAACTCGTCTGGCGATCGACGAGCTGGGATTTCTGGGTCGGCTTCAAATTGTGGGGCGCGCTGCCCCTGACCTTTGCGTTCGCGCTCGCCAACGTGCCGATGCTGATGCGCCACGGGCTGACGGTGGCGGAAAAGGCAGTGACGGATTTGCCGCCGGAGGGGTGACGAAAAAGGCCCCGGTCGCCCGGAGCCCTTTCCATTCCACCGTCACTCCAGCAAAGGCTGGAGTCTCTCGCGGAGAAAGATGCCCGCCTTCGCCGGCATGATCGGCTATCAGGCGAGCGCGGCGGCGTAATTCTTCGACGCCTGATCCCAGTTCACGACATCCCACCACGCCTTGAGATAGGCGCCGCGATCGTTGCGGTAGGTGAGGTAATAAGCGTGTTCCCACACGTCGTTGCCGAGGATCGGCGTGCCCTTGTCGGCAACCGCATCCATCAACGGGTTATCCTGATTGGGGGTCGAGGTGATCTTGAGCTTGCCGGCCTTGTCGGCGATCAGCCACGCCCAGCCCGAACCGAACTGGCCCGCGCCCTTGGCGTTGAATTCTTCCTTGAGCTTGTCGAGCCCGCCGAACTCGGCGATCGCATCGGCGAGTTTGCCCGCGGGGCTGCCACCGTTCGCGGCCATGATCTTCCAGAAGAAATCATGGTTCCAATAGCCGCCGCCATTGTTGCGGACCTTGGCCGACACCTTGGACGCCTGGCCGAGAATTTCCTCGATCGACTTGCCCTCAAGCCCGCCTTCGGTGACGCCGGCATTGAGATTATTCGTATAGGCCGCGTGATGCTTGTCGTGGTGGAGCTTCATCGTCTCCTCGTTGATCGTCGGCGCGAGCGCGCCGTAATCGTACGGCAGCGGCGGCAATTCGAAAGCCATTGCTTTTCTCCTGGTTATGATCGGGGGTGTCGCTGTGGGCAACGCCGGGGCACCAAAATGGGTCCGCGAAGGTCGTTACGCAACCGGCCCCCTGGGCTTTCTTTTGGAAGCTGATTCGAAATTCGGCCCCGGCCCGAACGGATCAAACACTCAATTCGCGCCGCCGAGCAGATCGTGGCGGCGCAGCGCGTGACGAAGCTGATCGTAGGTCAGCCCCAGCGCCTCGGCGGTCGCACGCTGGTTGAAGCGGTTTTCGCTCAGCGCGCGCTTGAGCAACTGATGTTCGAAGCGCGACACACGCGATTTGAAATCCGACGGACCTTCCTCGCACGCGGTGACGGGGTCGTCCTCCCCGCCCTGGTCATGCTCGACGGCAGCGGCGGCGGGCGGCGCGGCGCGATCCGCCTCGCCGCGCGTGGCCGGCCGATAGGGCGACTTGAACGGATCGAACTCGATTCCGTCGATCGGGCCTTCGCGTTCCCAGCGGTAGACCGCGCGCTCGATCACGTTGCGCAGTTCGCGGACATTGCCGGGCCAGCCATATTCGATCAGCGCGTCGGTCGCCTCGGCGCCGAACCCCGGCCAGTCTGCCCAGCCGATCTCGGAAGCCATGCGGCGCCCGAAATGATCGGCGAGCACCATCACGTCGCCCTTGCGCGCGCGCAAGGGCGGCAGCGTGACGACCTCGAACGACAGCCGATCGAGCAAGTCCGCGCGGAAGCTGTGCGCCGCGACTTTGGCAGGCAGATGCTCGTTGGTCGCTGCGACGATGCGCACGTCGACATTGATCGGCCGCGACGAGCCGATCCGGGTGATCTCGCCATATTCGACCGCGCGCAGCAGCCGATCCTGTGCGGCCATCGACAGCGTCCCCAATTCGTCGAGGAACAGCGTGCCGCCGTGCGCCTCTTCGAAGCGGCCCGCACGCGCCTTGGTGGCGCCGGTGAAGGCCCCCGCCTCATGCCCGAACAATTCGGCCTCGATCAGCGTTTCGGGAAGTGCGGCGCAATTCATGATCACCAGCGGCTGATCCCAGCGCGGCGACAGCCGGTGGAGGCGTTCGGCGACGAGTTCCTTGCCGGTACCGCGCTCGCCGATCACCAGCACCGGCCGATCGAGTGCGGCGGCGCGACTGGCGCGTTCGAGCGCGTCGAGAAAGGCCCCTGATTGGCCGATGACCTGGGTGGTTCGTTCCATCGCCAAGCATTGGCGTATTCCACCAAGGGTTGGCAAGATGGAAAGTGTATGGTGTGAATAAAACAGGGCTGGAATGCGCGATTTTTTCGCTCAACCGGCATTTGGCACGGCTTCTGCAAAGTACAGGGCAACGCCATCACGGCGGCCCAATCAGAGGTTCAGGAGAATCGCCATGTTCAAGTTTGACACCATCGCCCGCACCGTCGCCACGGTCGCCTGCACCCTCGTCTTCAGCACCGCTTGCGTGCTGGGCGCGGTGGCCCCGGCCCACGTGACGACGGCAGCGTCTTCCGATAGCGTCGTCGTCAGCCCCCTCGCTTGACCCGACGCGCCGGGGCGGGCCTTCCCTTGCCCCGCCCCGGCACCCCGTTCACCTAGGAGCACCACCACATGGGTATCTTTTCGCGGACCCGAGACATCATCGCCGCCAACTTCACCGATCTGCTCGACAAGGCCGAGGACCCGGCCAAGATGATCCGCATGATCATCCTCGAGATGGAGGAAACGCTGGTCGAGGTCCGCGCGTCCGCCGCGCGCACCATCGCCGACCAGAAGGAGATGCGCCGCCATATCGCGAAGCTCGACAAGCTCCAGGAGAACTGGACCGAGAAGGCCGAGCTGGCATTGTCGAAGGATCGCGAGGATCTCGCCAAGGCCGCGCTGATCGAGCGCCAGAAGGCCGCCGACATGGGCGAGCAGCTCCAATCCGAGATCACCGTGCTCGACGACGCGCTGCGCGCGTCGGAGGAAGACATCGCCAAGCTGCAAACCAAGCTGCGCGAAGCACGCAACCGGCAGAATTCGATTCAGACCCGGCTGGAGAGCGCCACCAACCGCGTGCGGATGCGCGAGATCTATGCCGGCCCCAAGACGCAGGATGCCTTCTCACGCTTCGACGTGCTCGAACGCCGCGTCGATATGGCCGAAGGCCGCGCCGATGCGTTGTCGCTGGGCGCGCCGCAGAAAACACTCGACGAGGAGATCGCCGAACTGCGCTCGAGCGAGAAGGTCGAGGCCGATCTCGCGGCGCTGAAGGCCAAGATGAACAAGGAGGATTGAGCCGATGGCTGATCTTTTGATGTGGATGGGCATCCTCGGCATCGTCGTGGGACTGCCCTGGCTCCTCCTCCACTACATCACCAAGTGGAAGCAGGCGCCGTCATTGACCGGCGAGGACGAGAAGCTGCTCGACGATCTGCACTACACCGCCCGCCGGCTTGAGGATCGGCTTGCGACGATCGAACGAATCATCGCCGCCGACCATCCCGACTGGAAACCGCTCGATCCGCCCGCGCAGGAGCGCCGGCTCGAAGACTATGACGTCATGAGGAGGAACTGAGATGTCAGACCGCCGCACCCAATTCTATCTCGACAAGCATAACGGCAAATGGCTGGGCGTGTGCGCGGGGATCGCGGATTATACCGGGCTCGACGTGACGCTGGTGCGGGTCGGCATGGTGCTGCTGACGCTCGCGACGAGCGGATGGGCCTTTCTCGGTTACATCGCCGCCGCCTGGTTCGCCCCCAAGAAGCCGATCGAGCATTATTACACCTCGCCCGAGGACACCAAATTCTGGCAGGGCGTGCGAACCAATCCGCGCCGCTCGACCGCCGAGGTGCGCTCCAAGTTTCGCGACATCGACCGCCGGCTCGCCGACATCGAACTGATGTACACCAGCCGCAACACGCGCCTTGCCGACGAGATCGAACAGCTTCGCTGAACCGCCCGGCACATAGGGGAGACAAGATAATGGATATGGGTTGGATGGTGCCGGTGGGGGTCGTGGCCGCAATCAGCGCCTCGCATGCCTTTCGCACCTGGGTTCGCGCCAAGCACGGCTACCCACTGGAGGACGAGAACCGCAAGCGCGGCCGATCGTATCGCGGCGAGAGCCCCGATGCCGAGCGCAAGATCGAACTGCTGTCGAGCGAGAACGAGCGCCTGACCGGGCAGATCGGCCGGCTCGAGGAACGGCTGCGGGTGCTCGAGCGGATCGCCACCGATCCGGCCGAACGAACCGCCCGCGAGATCGACTCGCTGCGCGACGCGAACTGAAGGATCACGCGATGGACATTGCCGACATCATCATGCGTCTCGGGCCGCTCATCCTCATGATCATGGGGATTGCGATCGGCGGCTGGGTACTCACCACCTGGATGCGGATCAAGAACGGCTATCCGCTCGACGGCGCGTGGGGCCAGGCGGTCTATCCCAGGACAAGCAACGAGACGATCGAACGCGTCAAACTGCTGAGCCAGGAGAACGCGCAACTGCGTGCCGAGCTTGGCTCGATGAAGGACCGGCTCGCGACCGTCGAACGCATCGTCACCGACAGCGGCCACCTGCTCGATCAGGAGATCGAGCGGCTGCGCGGCCCCGCGAACTGAGGAGAAGGCCCAATGGACAGCAACATGATCGCCTTCTTCGCGATCGTCGTCGGCATCCCCGTCGTGCTCGGCATCGGGAGCGACATGTTCAAGCGCTGGCTGAAACTCAAGGAGCGCCAGATGGAAATCCAGGGCGTGCAAACCGCCGAAAAGGCAGCGCAATATGCGGCGCATACCGAGCGGCTCGAACAGCGGGTGCGCGTGCTCGAACGGATCATCACCGACCGCGGCATCGCGGTTGCCGACGAGATCGACAAGCTGCGCGACGACCGACCGGTCGACCCGCTGAACTGAACGCGGAAAAGATAGCAGGGAGAACCTGACATGAATGGTCCAGAAATGGTTGTGATGATCGTGATGATCGTGGTCATCGGACGGATCATCCAACTGCGATACACCGCCGGAAACACCGCCCGGTCCAGCGAAGATGGGCGGGAATCCGACCGGCTTCGCGAGGAAGTCCGCGCGCTCAAGGAGCGGATTCAGACCCTCGAACGACTCGCCACCGATGACAATTCGAGCACACGCCTCGACCGTGAGATCGAAGCATTGCGCGACCGTAACAACGAAAGGACGCGTCATGATGACTGACAGCATTCTTTACATGACCCTGGCCTCCGCCGGCCTCGCGGCGATCGCGATGCTGGCCTATACCGGGCTGACCGGCTGGCGCGGCTGGCTCCAGCTCAAGCACGAGGAACTCGCTGCCCGGCACGAGGCCGAAGGCGACCGGACCTTGCCCAACGCGAGCGCGCGCATCGAGATCGCGGATCTCAAGGAACGCATCCGCAAGCTCGAAGCGATCGCGGCTGGGGTGGATTTGTGATCCACGCATCGTGCCGGGGATGACGGGATTGTGAAAGCGGCTCGAAGCGCCTAGCTCGCGCGGCATGAGCCATCTCACCGAACTGCAAGACGAATATGAGTTCCTCGACGGCGACGACCGCTATCGCCTGCTGATCGATCTGGGCCGAACGCTGGCGCCGATGCCCGAACCGCTCAAGACCGACGCGACGCTGGTGCGGGGGTGTTCGGCGTCGGTGTGGGTCTATCCCACCGTCCGCGACGACGGCGCGCTGCATTTCATGGCCGACAGCAACGCCGCGATCACCAAGGGAATCATCGCGCTGGTGCTGCTGACGGTGCAGGACCAGGCACCCGCCGATATCCTCGCGACCGATATCGAGGGAGCGCTGGCGCCATTCGACCTCAGGAACCAGCTCAGTTCGAACCGAACGCAGGGGATTCCCAACATGATCGCGCTGATCCGCGCGACCGCCGGGCGGTACGTTTCGGCGGGTTAGGAACCGTCCGCTCCTGCTTTCGCAGGAGCATTGCACCTCAATCGGGGCGCCATTCGCGGTTTTCCTCGGCGATGCGCAGCACGTCGTAGGCTGCCTGCACCGCCTGGAAGCGCGCCGCCGCCTCGGCATCGTTCGGGTTGGTATCGGGATGGTTCGCCTTGGCGAGACGGCGATAGGCAGTGCGAACCTCGGCGAAGTCCGCGTCGGGTTCCAGCTCGAGTACCGCCAGCGCGCGCATCTCATCGCGCGACCGGCTGCCGTCGCCGGGCCCGCCCCAGCCATAATGTTTGGCTTCCGCGAAGCCGCTGGCGTCGCGCTGTTCCTCAGCCTCGCGCGCCTTGGCTTCCTCCTCGCTCAGGCCTTCGAAATAATTCCAGTTACGGTTGTATTCGGCGGCATGCTGCTCGCAGAAATACCAGCGATCTTTGCTGTTGGGCGATTTGGGCGCCGGCCGGTCGCCCGGTTCCTCGCAGCCGTGCCGATCACACAGGCGCACGCGCACGGCCTCACGCTCGGAGCCGTAGCCCCGCCAGCGGGGAAAGCCCCAGTCGGTCGAGCGTCGCGCGGTGGACATCGTTGCCGACATAAGCCGCCAACCGGGAAGCGCAAGCAAGGATCAAACCATAGGCGCAAGCGTGCGAGTGAATCGCACGCCGTCGGTCCTCGCTGATGCGAGGCCGGCCGCGCCGATGCGCGCAACGACGATTAGCGACGCTAATCGCCTCGCATCGGCGTCAGAGGGCCTGTAAGCCGGGTTTTGTCCTCCCGCCAAAGCGGGATGTGCGACCATTCCTCTAGCCCCGAACTCGCGTTCGGGATCAAGCGACCAACCCGGGTGCCGGGCCGGAACAAAGCCCCTGTGGCACCCCTATTCGGTCTTGCTCCCGGTGGGGTTTGCCATGCCGCTGCCGTTGCCGGCCGCGCGGTGCGCTCTTGCCGCACCCTTTCACCCTTGCCTGCCCACGGGGGGCGTCGGCGGTCTGCTCTCTGTGGCACTTTCCCTGGGGTTACCCCCGCCGAGCGTTACCCGGCACCGTCGTTTCCGTGGAGCCCGGACTTTCCTCGGTGCGCGCGAACGCGCAACGCGGCCGCCCGGCCCTCTGACGTTGTCGGCAATAGCGCCTGCGCGGCGCTATGGGAAGCGGTGCCGGCCCAATCCCCCACCCGACCTCCCATATCATACTGGCGTTGGAAGGTCGGGTGGATGAGCGGACCGGCACCGCAAGCCGATCAATCATCCCCCTGCGGCTGGGGAAGCAGCAGGGCGAGCAGGATCATGCGGCATTCGGCATCGACTTCGCCATCGACCAACTCGGGGCGGAAGCGGCGCTGGAACGCCATGATCGCCGCCATCGGCTCGCTGGTGTCATAGCCGAAACGCTCGAGCGCCATCAGGAAGCCGCCTTCGGTCCAATGCGGATCCATCAGGTTGCGCGTCGGGCGCGGCAGCGCGAGCCGACGTCGCGCGAGTTCGTGCCAGGGGAACAGCTCGCCGGGATCACGCTTGCGCGCGGGGGCGACATCCGAATGGCCGACGACGTTGCCGCGCGTGATCTCGTGACGGTCCTTGATGCCGGCGACGAGGCGCACGACCGCGGCGATCTGCGCGTCGGGAAAGGGGCGATAGCCGAATTCATGGCCCGGATTGACGATCTCGATCCCCACCGACGCCGAATTGACGTCGGTGATGCCGCGCCACGACGATTTGCCCGCGTGCCACGCCCGGTCGGCCTCGTCGACGAGGCGGAGCACGATGCCGTCTTCGGCGACGACATAATGCGACGACACCTTGGCTTCGGGGTCGCGCAGCCGCGCGATCGCGGCCTCGCCGGTCTCCATGCCCGTATAATGGAGCACGATCATCGAGACCGGCAGGTCGCGCACGTCGAAATTGGGGGACGGCGCCTCGATCATCGCCGAGGCTTGGCGCGGCGGCGCCGGGTTGTAAAGCGCGCTCAGCCGGCGCGCGCGAGCGGCACCGATTCGGCCACCCGGCCCGTCGCCTCGTAGAGCCCGCGGAACGCGGGGCTCGGCCGGAACGCGTCGGTCTGGCCGATCACCGTTTCGCCTGCGCCGAGCACCAGCAACCCGCCGGGGCGGATCACCTGCGCGAACGTATCGAAAATCTGCCGTCGCATGCCGGCCGCGAGATAGAGCAGGACGTTGCGGCACAGCACGATATCGAAACGCCCCACCGGCGGCGGATCGCCGACGAGATTCTGGCGCCGGAACTGGACCTGGCGCACCAGCTCGGGCCGCGCGACCCAATCGGCGCCGTCGCGTTCGAACCATTGCATCATCCGCCGGACGGGCAGCCCGCGCTGGATCTCGAACTGCGAATAGCGCCCCTCGCGCGCACGGGCGAGCGCAGCATCGGAAACGTCGGTCGCGACGATCTCCGGTCGCGACGATGCCTCGTACCCGGCCTGTTCGCTGAACAGCATTGCGAGCGACAGCGGTTCCTGCCCGGTCGAGCAGCCCGCCGACCAGAGGCGCACGCGCCGGCCCGGATTGTCGCGCCCGAAGCGCGCCGCCGCATCGGCGACCATCTCGACCACCTGCGTGTCGCGGAAAAACGAGCTTTCCTGATTGAGCAACGCGTCCACCACTTCCTCCGCAAGCTCGGGCGCGCGCCCGTCGAGTATGCGCGCCACCAGCCCATCCAGGGTCTCGATCCCGCGTGCCCGAAGCACCGGCTTTAGCGCGGTTTCGATCCGCCATGCCCGGCTGGCGTCGATCTGTTGCCCGGTGCGCGATTCGAGCAGCGCGGCGATAACGTTCATCGCGCGGTTCGATCGGACGACCGGCCCGGGCGGCCCTGCCCCCGTCACGGTATTCGCCGCCGCGCGACGACGACCTGGCCGATCGCGTCGGGGGTCAAGACGGCCGAGGCGATCCCGGCATTGGCGACCGCACCGGGCATCCCCCACACAACCGAACTCGCCTGATCCTGCGCCACGACGCAGCCGCCGGCATCGGCGATCGCGCGCGCGCCCTCGGCCCCGTCGCGGCCCATACCGCTCAACACCACCGCCAACGCACGCGCGCCGTAGACCCGTGCGACCGAGGCGAACATGGGATCGACCGAGGGCATACATCCGCTCGGTACCGGTTGCCGGTCGAGCCGGATCGCCGCGCCGCCGCCCAAGCGGACGACACGGATGTGCGCGTCGCCCGGCGCCAGGATCACCCGGCCGGGCATGATCCGCATATGCTCGGTAGCAACCGCGCAGGGGCGCCCGGCAAGCAAGGCGATCTGTGCTGCGAAATAGGGCATGAACGAATCGGGCAGATGCTGGGTGATGAGGACAGGCAGCGCGAAATCGGGCGGGATCGCGCGCAGCAGGCGGCTGAGCGCGTGGATGCCGCCGGTCGAGGCACCGATCGCGACGACATCGAAATCGTCACCGCGCGGCAGCGGAAAGCACGTCGGCGTCGGCGCGCCGCGATCGCTCGCCTGCGTCTGGACGAGACGCCCGAGCTTGGCCGCGAGTAGATCGCCGAATGCGCCGAGATGCGCGCCGCCGGCGGGCTTTTCGAGTGTATCCGCCGCTCCCAGCGCGAGCGCCTGGATCGCCGCCGCGCCACCGTCATGCGCGTTCGACGACACGACGAGCACCTTGGCGCCGTTGCCGGCGGCGATGATGTCCGGAAGCGCCGACAACCCGTCGATGCCTGGCAGCTCGATATCGAGCAGCACCATATCGACCCGATTGTCGGCGAGGAAGGCCAGTGCCGCGTGCGCGTCCGACACCGCCCCGGCGACCATGAAGCGCTCGCCATTGTCGATCAGGCGGCCGATCACGGCGCGCGCGACGACCGAATCGTCGACGATCAGGATTCGCGCAGGTGTCGCGCCGAACCGGGGATGCGGGGCTGCCTCGCGAGGCGATGTGGACATGGGCGCGGGCCGCGAATCAGGCCATACCGACGATCTGGAGCTTGCTCTCGAGCGTCTCGCGATCGAACGGCTTCATCACATATTCGTCGGCGCCCGCCTCGATCGCGGCACGGATATAAGCCATGCCGTTCTCGGTCGTGCAGAACACCACCTTGGGCCGCTGCGCGAAGGCCCGGTCACGCAGCGCGCGCAGGAAATCCATGCCGCTCATCACCGGCATGTTCCAATCGAGCAGAATCACATCGGGCGTGCTTGCGAGGCACGCGTCGAGCGCCTCGCGCCCGTCGCCGGCTTCGGTAACCTCGAAATCAAGCGTTTCGAGGATGTGGCGGGCGACCTTTCGAATAACCTTCGAATCGTCGACCACGAGACAAGTCTTCATGTGAACGCACCCTGTTATGACCCCTGCGCCGATCTGTGCCCGAATTCCGTAATCTTCCCGTTAATTGCCCCTGCGCCGTCAGGCAGCAGCGGCGAGGCCGGGCACCAGCGCGCGCAAGTCGATCGCCAGCACGGGCTCACCGTGCAGCTCGATCAGCCCGGTGCCGATGCTCCGCCAGCCGGCATCGAGCGCGACGCCGCTGGTGAGCGGCTGGACGTCGTAGACCGCGACATCCTCCACCCCTTCGACGAGCATCGCATAGGGGTGGCCGTCGATATGCGTGATGACCGCGCGGCGCGCGGCGTCACCCGGACAGGGCAGGCCGAGCGCGACGCACGAATTGATGACGGTGACGACACGGCTGCGCAACGCGGCGAGCCCGCGGACACGCGCGTCGGCGAGCGGGATCGGCGTGACGGTGCCGATATCGACCACCGATTCAATCTGATCGGCGCTGATCGCGACCGCGCGGCCGCCGATCTCCGCGATGAGGAACAGGCCGTTCATGCGCGCGCCTCCGTGCGATGGGCCGCAAGCGCGCCGAGCAACCCGGCGCGATCGTAGCGATAGATGCTGTCCGCCCCTGCCCCACCCCGCATCCGGCTGAGCCGCACGAGCGGCCCGGCGGCGTGAGCGGGGATGGGATCATCCTCCATCGCCAGCACGACCGCGGCGGTTTCACCGGGCTTGAGCGATGCCGCGACGTGATAGCCCGCGCGCTCGAGCACCGGGCGCAGGAAGGTGGCCATCCACGCCGCCTCGCGCCCCACGATCAGGCAGAGCGGCGCCTTTGCGGCGAAGGTGCCATCGATCTGATCGGCGAACAGCCAGTGGACATCGAGCATCTCGATCTGATCGTCGTCGAGCGCGATCACCCCCGCGACCGGGCCGGGTTCGCGCGCGATCGCCATTGCCAGCGGGACATCGGCGATATCGAGTGCTTCGGCGATCGCATAGCCGATCTCATGATCGCCATCCTTCATCCGGATGACGTGGATATCGTCGCGGCCATCAAGGCCGCCCTGCGCGGCGAGCGGGATCATGCCGCCATCGATCGAGAGCCGCAGCCGCCCGCCCTTATGGTGGATCGCATCGATAGACACCGGTTCGACGCGATCGATCGCGGCAAGCGCCACCGCACGGCGTGCGCCATCAAGATCGACGAACAGCAACGCGGGCTGGCGCGGTTCGTCGGCCGCCGCCGTGTCGTCCGTCTCGTCGTCATTGGCGGCAAGATCGCGGGTAAAGACGAACCCCGCCGCATCGGCCAGCCCCGCGCAATCGAGCAGCAGCATCGGCGTGCCGCTGTCGGGCAAGGTGAGCCCGGCATAGATTCCCGACGCCATGACCGCCGGCGGCGCGGGTTTGATGACCAGTTCCTCATTGTCGAGCAGCCTGTCGACCGCGATCGCATAGCTGCCGCCGGGAACCCCGACGATGACCAGCGTTTCGGGCTCCGGCGTCTCGGGATCGCGTCGATCGTCGGCCAGGCCGAGCAGGTCGCCGAGCGCGAGCAGCGGCAGCCGGCGGTCGCGCACGGTGGCGATCGCGGCACCGCCCAGCCGATCGATCCGCACTGCGCCGCCGGCGCGCGCGGTGACGATCTCCTCGATCGCCTGACGCGGCACGGCGAAACGCTGGGCACCCGCGCCGACAACGATCGTCGAGATGATCGAGAGCGTGAGCGGGACGTGGATCGCGATCCGCAAGCCCCGGCCGGGATTGTTGGCAAGCTCGATCCGGCCGCCGATCTGTTCGATATTGGCGCGCACCACGTCCATGCCGACACCGCGCCCGGAAACCGACGTCACCTAGTCCTTGGTGGTGAGACCGGGCTCGAAGATGAGATGGAGCCGCTGGAGTTCGGTAAGTTCGCGCAATTCGCGCTGGGTTCGCACACCATTCTCGACAAGGCGGCGGACAAGCTTGTCGGTATCGATGCCGCGACCGTCGTCGATAAATTCGATGATGATCTGGTTGCCAGACTGGCGCGCCGATACGGTGAGGCGGCCGTTTTCACGCTTGCCCGCTGCGCGGCGCTCGGCGGGGGTTTCGATACCGTGATCGAGCGCGTTGCGGACGATATGACCCAGCGGATCGCGCATCATCTCGATCATTTCGCGATCAAGCTCGACATCGGCGCCCTCGATCGAGAGCGAGACCGATTTGCCGAGGCTGGCGGCGGTATCGCGCACCATCCGCGGCAATGCCGAGAACAGCGCGTCGATTTTCTGCATCCGCGTCCGCGTGACGGTGTCGCGCATCTCGGCGACGGTGAGCGACAGCCGTTCGAGCGACGCATCGACCAGCGGATCGGGATCCGCGTCGTCGCGCAACCGGCGGGCCAGTTCGTTGCGCGCCAACACCATATCCGACATGCCGCTCATCATGCGATCGAGCAGATCGACCGACAGGCGGACGCTGCGTGTCGCGGCGCGACGCGCGGTGGGTTGCGGGGCGGCTTCCGTGCCGGTCGGGGCGGCATCGATCGACCCGTCCAGCGCGGCGATCAGTAGGTCTTCGCCCGAATCGCCGAGCGCCTGGCCGCTATCGATCGCCTCAACGATCTCTCCGATCCGGTCGACGATCGCGAGCACCGCGTTGACGAGCGCCCGATCGGGGGTGCGCGTCCCGGAACGCACCGCCGCCAGCACATCCTCGGCGGCATGACTCAGCCGCGCCAACCGGGGCAGATCGAGGAAGCCGCAGCTTCCCTTGACGGTATGGACGAAGCGGAAAATGGCGTCGAGGCGGTCGCGATTGCCGGGATCGGCCTCCCACGCGACGACCTCGCCCGCGAGCGCTTCGAGCGTCTCGCGGGTTTCGGCGATGAATTCCTGTAGCAGATCGTCCATGAGGCCCCGCACGTTGGCAAGGGCTAGCTATGGCGCGGAGCGGTTAAGGAGCCGTTAGCCAGATAAGCGCGGGCGAGACACCCACCCGGATCGGGCGGGTGCCCATCATGGCCGTTATCGAAAAGGAAGATTAGCCGGCGCTATCGGAATTGTCGTCGTCATCATCCCCGAACGCGACGTAAATGGCGGTGCCGATCGCGGCGCCCGCAGCGATGCCGAGTACAATCCCCGCGTTCTGGCTGATCGCATTGCTCTGCTTCTTGAGCGGCGTTGCCGTCCGAATCCCTTGGATCGGCGCGGGTTGCCCGGCCGCGACGGGAAGCGCCGCGCTCGAGCGCGTGGCATCGGCCGCGACCGCCGCCGTCGAACAGAGCAGGGAGGCAATGGCACCGAGGCCGGCGGCGTACTTTCCGAGGGTCATCACTGTCTCCGTTGCTGGCGGGCGATACGCTCCCGCAACGGATTTAATGCGTGATTCCCGCTCCAGGTTCCGCCGCCGCACTCGCTTCACCTTGGAAAAGCGGCAATTTATCCGGCCATCGAGACGCCGAACAGCAGCATTTCGGCATCGGGATCGGAGACCTGGATCGTGCCCCCGGCCTCCGCCGCGAGCGATGCGGCGAGATACGCCGCGGCCGCGCGCGGCGCATCGACCGGGTTGTCGAGCGTGCCAATGAGCGCGGCGCGCAATTCGGGATCGAGCACGATGCGCGGCCCCTGGCCGCGCACGACGATCTCGACGTTGCCGTCGTCGCGAAGCTCGGCGCCGATATCGAGTTGGCCGCCCCGCACCAACGCGTCGCCCGCGATCAGCGCGAGGTTGAGCAGCACCTTGATCGCCGGCTTGGGCAGCGCCGCCTCGTCAACCAGCCAGCCGATCTCAAGCCGTTTGGCGTCGCCGAACAATCCCTCGATCGCGGTCCGTGCCTCACGCGTGTCGACGGTTTCTCCGAAACCCCCTGCCGCCCCGAACGCGAGCCGGAAGAATTTAAGCTTGCTCGCCGAGGCGCGCGCGCTTTCACCGAGCAGTTCGAGGCAGCGGGCGCGCATCTCGGGATCATGCTCGTCGGCAAGCAGTTCGAGCCCGTTGTTGAGCGCGCCGACAGGGCTCAACAGATCATGGCAGAGACGTGAGCAAAGCAGGCTGGCAAATTCGACCGGACTGATCGTCATCGGGGAAATCGCTCCCGAACCAAGGGGTTTTCGTCGCGGCCTTGTGGCGGAGCATGGCCCGGCGCGCAAGCGGGCGTCGCCTCCAGGACGATCGGATCGAAGCCCTGCCCGTCGCGCCGGGCACGCCACAACCGCGCCGCGCCCCCATCCTCGATCCCGCCGACGATCAGCCATAGCGCGCCATCGGGTGCCGCCGCGGCGGCATCGCGCGCCGACGGTTCGGCGGGGCCTGAGGGGTGCGAATGATAGCAGCCCGCGATCGCCGGCCCGCCTGCCCGCGCCGCTTTGTGTGCGGCGAGCAAGGCGGCGGGGTCGATCTCGAAACTGTCGGCCGGGACCGGCGCGACGTTTGGGCACGGCTGCACCGCGTCGATGCGGTGCGGCGATCCGAACAGCAAGCCGCACACTTCGGCCCCCGGCGATCCGGTCGCTTGGTCGATGATGCGGCGCAACAACGCGCTTGAAATTCGTACCCTCATTCCCATCTTCCTAAGGCATGGACGGGGGTGTTTCCATCATCGACGCCGAGATCGCCGGAGCCGCCGATGGCTGGCGTCTCGATCGCGCGCTGACCGAGGCGCTGCCCAACCTGTCGCGCGAGCGCGTCAAAGCGTTGATATCGAGCGGACAGGTGCTGGGGATCGATGGTGTCGCGGTACGTGATCCGTCACGCAAGGCGATCGCGGGCCAGCGTTTCTCGGTCGAAATGCCCAAGCCGGCACCCGCGCACAACGAACCGCAGGCGATCGCGCTCGACGTGGTGTTCGAGGACGAGCATCTGATCGTGATCGACAAGCCCGCGGGACTGGTCGTCCATCCCGCCGCGGGCAATCTCGACGGCACGCTGGTCAACGCATTGCTTCACCATTGCGCGGGGCAATTGAGCGGGATCGGCGGGGTCGCCCGGCCGGGCATCGTCCACCGGATCGACAAGGATACATCGGGGCTGATCGTCGCCGCCAAGCACGATCGCGCGCACGTCGGCCTGGCAAAGCAGTTCGCGGCGCATTCGATCGACCGGCGCTATCGGGCGATCGTCGCGGGGCGCCCCAATCCGATAACGGGCACGATCGACGCGCCGCTCGCGCGATCGCCCGCCAACCGCAAGAAGATCGCGATCGTGCCCGGCGGCAAGCACGCGGTGACGCATTACCGCACGATCCGGCCGCTGCGCGAGGCGGCGCTGGTCGAATGCCGGCTCGAAACAGGGCGCACGCATCAGGTTCGCGTCCATATGACCTCGATCGGGAACCCCTTGCTGGGTGACCCCGTTTATGGCAGAACAAAACCGGTTCATCGACCGATTCTGGAAACGCTGGGTTTCCGCCGCCAAGCCTTGCATGCGGCGCATCTGGGGTTCATTCACCCCGTCGAAAGCCACGCTTTGTCCTTCGATAGCGAATTGCCTGCTGACATGCAGGAACTGTTCACGTCACTTATCGTATAAGTTTCATGCCGAAACGCGTCTGGTGATTTCGGCTGGTTTTAGGGAGAAACGATCATGGCCAGCGGCAGCAACGTCCCCGCGACGATCCCCGCACTCGGCGGCGAGGCGAGCCTCAACCGCTATCTCGCCGAGATCAAGAAATTCCCCATCCTGCAACCCGAGCAGGAATATATGCTCGCCAAGCGCTTTCAGGAGCATGGCGATACCGAGGCGGCGGCGCAGCTCGTCACCTCGCACCTCAGGCTCGTGGCCAAGATCGCGATGGGCTATCGCGGCTATGGCTTGCCCGTGTCCGAGCTGATCTCGGAAGGGAATATCGGACTGATGCAGGGCGTGAAGAAATTCGAGCCCGATCGCGGGTTCCGCCTCGCCACCTATGCGATGTGGTGGATTCGTGCCTCGATCCAGGAATTCATCCTGCGCTCGTGGAGCCTCGTCAAGATGGGCACCACCGCCGCGCAGAAGAAGCTGTTCTTCAACCTGCGCCGGATGAAGGCCAAGCTCGACGCGTTCGAGGACGGCGATTTGAAGCCCGAGGACGTCGCCAAGATCGCCAAGGATCTCGGCGTCACCGAGGACGAAGTCACGAGCATGAACCGCCGCATGGCGATGGGCGGCGATACCTCGCTCAACGTCCCCATGCGCGAGGATGGCGAAGGCCAGTGGCAGGATTGGCTCGCCGACGACAGCCCGTTGCAGGACCAGATCGTCGCCGATGCGCAAGAGGCCGATGTCCGCCATGACATGCTCGTCTCGGCGATGGACAATCTCAACGATCGCGAGAAGCACATCCTCACCGAACGCCGGTTGACCGACGATCCCAAGACGCTGGAGGAACTGAGCCAGGTGTACGGTGTCAGCCGCGAGCGCGTCCGCCAGATCGAGGTCCGCGCGTTCGAGAAGCTGCAAAAGGCGATGATGCGGCTCGCGGGCGAAAAGCGCCTGATCGCGATCTGAAACCGTTTCGTCCACGGATCGAACACGCTAAAGCGCGGGGATGGCGACATCCTCGCGCTTTTCGTTTCGGCGGCTGCCGTGGCTGGTTCTCAAGGCCGCAATCTGGTTCGTCGTGATCTCGGTGGCGTGGGTGGCGCTTTACCGTTTCGTGCCGCCGCCCGTCACCTTCACGATGCTGGGCAATGCGATGGACGGGCGCGGCATCCACAAGGACTGGATGCCGCTATCAACGATGGATCCCGATATGGCGCGCGCGGCGATCGCGGGTGAGGACGCCAAATTCTGTTCGCACCACGGGTTCGATTTCGAGGCGATCGAGACCGCGTATCAGCGCAACGCGAAGGGCGGGCGCATTCGCGGTGGATCGACGATCAGCCAGCAGACCGCCAAGAACGCCTTCCTGATCCAGGGTGGCGGCTATCCGCGCAAGGCGCTGGAGGCATGGTTCACGCTGCTGATCGAGACGCTCTGGGGCAAGCGCCGGATCATGGAAGTCTATCTCAACATCGCCGAAACCGGGATCGGCACCTACGGCGCCAATGCCGGTGCGCAGCGCTATTTCGGGCATGACGCCTCGCGGCTGAGCACTACCGAGGCGGCGCGGATCGCGGCGGTGCTGCCGCTGCCCAAGAAGCGCGCCGCGATCGCGCCCACCGGGTTCACGCGGCGCCACGGCAATGCGATCGCCCGCCGCGCGGGAGTGGTGCGGCGCGGCGGGCTCGATGCCTGCCTGAAATAGCCTCTATTGGTTGGTGACGCTCTCGGCCGCCTGCTCGGCCGAATCGCCGACCTGTTTCGCGGCATCGCCGACCTTATCGGCAGCGGTCGTCACCGCCTCGGTTTGCAGATTGTCATTTCGACTTTGGTTGAACAGGAAATACGCGCCGACGAGGACAACGATCAGCACGGCAAGGCCGATCAGCATGCCGCCGCCCCCGCCGCGGCGCTCGATCACCGTCGTGTGCGTGGGCTGCGCGGGCGGCGTATCCGCCGGTTCGGTCGTACGGGTTTCGGTTACGCGGTCGCGTTCGTCCGACATGGCATGTCCCTCCTCGTTGCTGGTCGCACCAACGATACCGCTCGCCCGGTTGTTCCCGAATCGGACCGATTTTAGAACGGCAGCTTGAAGCCCGGCGGCAACGGAATGCCCGATGTCATCTTGGACATCGCCTCGTTCGCCGCGAGATCGGCCTTGGTGCGCGCATCGTTGATCGCCGCCGCGATCAGATCCTCGAGCATCTGCTTTTCGGACGGCTGCATCAGCGAATCGTCGATCTCGACGCCGATGATCCTGCCTTTGGCCGACGCCCTGACCTTGACCATCCCGCCGCCTGCGGCGCCCTCGACCTCGATCGTATCGAGACCTTCCTGCGCCTTTTGCAGTTCGGCCTGGACGTTCTGGGCCATCGCCATCATTTCTTCGATGCTCTTCATCACGCTTAACTCCGTCTGTTGGTTTCCCATGCCGTCACCTCGGCATCGGGGAAGGCGTCGAGCGCGGCCTTTACGACCGTCGTCGACTTGACCCAATCGAGCGTATCAGCCTTTTCCTTCGCCTCGGCCTCGCGCACCGAGGGCGCGCCCGCGGCATCGTCGGTCGTTACCTTCCAACGCTGCCCGGTGGCGCGCTGGAGCCCGGCGGCGAGATCAGCGACGAGATCGGCGGGGAGCGGCTTGGCCGCGCTGAGCACGATATCGGGCGGATCGTAGCGGATCAGTCGCGCCGAAATCTTGAGCTTCTCGGCAAGCGCGATCTGGCCGTCGCCATCGAGCAACGCGATCACGCCGGCGAAATCGGTGGGCGGTCCGGCGGGGGCTTCGGGCAGTGGCGCCACGGCAGGCGCGGACGTGGACGTGGACATAGACGAAGGCCCAGGCGCAGGCGCGGTAGAGGACGGCCCTTCTCCGCTCGTCACTCGGCGCGCCAGTTCGCCCGGATCGGGCAGGCTCGACGCGTGGATGACGCGCAGCAACGCCATTTCCGCCGCCTCGATCGGCAGTGAAGCGCGCGCCACCTCGTCATGCCCCTTGAGCAATAATTGCCAGAGCCGATGGAGCGCCGGGAAGGAGAGCTTGCTCGCCCATTCCTCGTAACCGCTGCGTTCCTCGGCGGGTTGGGCGGGATCGGGCGGCGTGCCGAGCTTGACCAATGTCACACCGTGGACGGTTTCGAGCAGCGCGCGCAGCACCGATTGCGGGTCGACACCGTAATCATATTGCCGCCGAAGCGCCGCGAGCGCGCCCGGCGCGTCGGCGGCGAGCACGAGGCCCATCAATTCGCGCATCGCGCCGCGATCGGACAGCCCGAGCATCTGGCGAACCGCCTCCGCACTGACCCCGCCGCCTTCCATCCCCGCGTGCGCAATCGCCTGATCGAGGATCGACAGCCCATCGCGTGCCGAGCCTTCGGCCGCGCGCGCGATCAACGCCAGCGCCTCGGGTTCGGCCTCGATGCCTTCTTGTTCGGCCACCCAGGCGAAATGCGCGCCGAGCTTGTCGGTGGGGATGCGGCGCAGGTCGAACCGCTGGCAGCGTGACAGCACCGTCACCGGCACCTTGTTGACCTCTGTAGTGGCGAACAGGAATTTCACATGCTCGGGCGGTTCCTCCAGCGTCTTGAGCAACGCGTTGAAAGCGTTCTTCGAAAGCATGTGGACTTCGTCGACGATGTAGATCTTGTATCGCGCCGACACCGCCGAATAGCGCGAGGCATCGATAATCTCACGAACGTCGTCGACGCCAGTGTGCGAGGCGGCGTCCATTTCGATCACGTCGATATGGCGGCCCTCGGCGATCGCGCGGCACGGCTCGCACACCCCGCACGGATCGATCGTGGGGCCGCCTTCGCCGTCGGGGCCGATGCAGTTGAGCGCCTTGGCGATCAGCCGCGCGGTCGAGGTCTTGCCCACCCCGCGCACGCCGGTGAGCAGGAAGGCGTGCGCCAGCCGGCCCCGCCGAATCGCGTTGGCCAGCGTGGTGACCATCGCATCCTGCCCGATCAACTCGGCAAAGGTCTGCGGTCGGTATTTGCGCGCGAGCACGCGATAGGGCTGCGCCATCGCGGGCTGGGGCGGCTCGCCGAGATCAAGGGAATCGGTCATCGGATGCTATCTAGGCACACGCGCCGCGGATGTCGAAAGGCGTCTGCGCGCGAGGGCTGAGTTGACCAATTTGCCTGCCTTCACCCTTCCCATAGCCTTTGGCTGCGGGCCCCTTCGTTCTCCGTTGAGGAAAAGGGAATATCCGGCTTACGCAAGTCGCGGCGGGCGTGCGCGATGATCTGCCATCCGCCGCTGACACCGAGCCCGGCCAGGATGACCGCGACGATGATGTCGGGCCACGCCGTGCCGGTACCGAACACGCCGAGCGCGGCGGCGACCACCGCGATATTGCCGATCGCATCGTTGCGCGAGCAGATCCACACCGAGCGGCGATTGGCGTCGCCCTCGCGGTGGCGCCACAGCATCAGCGCGCAGGCGAAGTTGGCGACCAGCGCGAGCACGCCGACCACCCCCATCGTCTCGGCCTTGGGCAACGTGCCCGCCATCATCATCCAGATCGTGCCGATGAGGACCGCCGAGCCGAGCAACAGCAGCGACGCGCCTTTGAGCAGCGCGGCGCGGGCGCGCCAATGCAGCGCGAGCCCCGCCACCCCGAGGCTGATCGCGTAATTGGCGCTGTCACCTAAAAAATCGAGCGCGTCGGCCTTGAGCGCGGCCGAACCCGCGGTGACGCCCGCGACGATTTCGACCCCAAACATCGCAGCGTTGATGCCGAGCGCGATCCACAGCACGCGCCGCCACGCCTTGTCCTGCGGCGGCGGTGTCGCTTCGCATCCTCCGCAACATCCGCCCGCCATTTCGTCATCCTGTCTCGTGCGCGATGATCGGTTTATACAGGCTGGAGCGACGAGCGGGTCAAGCACGTGGCATCGATGATCGGCGGTCGCGATTACTCAAGACGTCGCGCTGGGGGACGGTTGGTTAGAAAGAAGTCCCGCCGCGGCAAAGCCGCGTCGTCGGTCGGCCTTGAGCGCCGCCGGCCGGGCAAGCCGCTTAACGCGATTTAGCGTTGCAAAATCTTGGCGGCTTGCGGTGGGAGCCGGAACGACCCGGGGCGAAATCGTTGCGGCTGCTTCCTTCCGGACCTGACCGGGTTGGCGATGACCACGTCCGCCCGACTCCCGCGCGCCATATGGGCGAGGTCGCGCGGCGGATCAAGCCGTCACGCGAACGCCGCCGCCACCGCGCGCGCGACATCGGCGTGGACCGCGTTCGCCCGATCGGCGGAGAGGTCTGGCGCGTAGAGATACGACGCGATCAGGATCGGCGCGCGACGCGGCGGCCAGGCGATCGCGATGTCGTTGACCGCACCCTCACCGCTGCGCCCGGTCTTGTCGCCGACGCGCCAGCCTGGCGGCAGGCCCGCGCGGAGCAGCGCGCCGCCGGTCTGACCCGCGACCAGCCAGGCGATGAGCTGCGCGCGTGACGATGGCGACAGCACCTCGCCCAGCGCCAGCGCGCCCAGCAGGCCGATCATCGCCGCTGGCGTCGTGGTGTCGTGAATCTCACCGGGGCCGACGAGGTTGAGCGCGGTCTCATAGCGATCGAGCCGCGACACCGAATCGCCGGCGGCGCGCATGAATCGCGTCAGCCCGGCGGGGCCGCCGATCCGCTTGAGCAACAGGTTGGCGGCGCTGTTGTCGGAAAGTTCGACGGCACCCGCGCACGCCTCGCCGACCGTGAGCGTGTGACCGGCGCGGTGCGCCTTCACCACCGGGGCGTAATCGAGCACGTCCGCGTCGGTGAATGTCAGCCGGTCGTCGAGCGCGATGTCGCCGGCATCGACGCGCGCGAGGATCGCGGCCGCAAGCGGCGCCTTGAAGGTCGAGCACAAGGCGTAGCGCGCGTCCTGATCGTGCCCGATACGGCGGCCGCTGCCGGTATCGAGCGCGGCAACGCCGAGCCGGCCGCCGCTGCGCGTGGCGATGGCCGCCAGATCGGGCGACGGTTCGAACGTCACCGGGAGCTGATCCGGTTCCCGCTTCTCGATATCGTTCGATAGCGGCGGTGGCGAACAAGCGGCGGCACCCGTCGCGATCAGCCCACCGACGAAAGTGCGCCGATCCAGCATCAGCGCCCCCGCATGTCGCGCGCGCCGGGCGGCATCTTCACCGTCAGGCTTTCCATCGCGCCGGTGAGCATGATCTGGCAGGCGAGCCGGCTGGTACGCGTCGCGCCGACCGCGAGATCGAGCATATCCTCCTCCTCCTCGCTGGGCGGGGGAAGCTTGTCGGCATCTTCGGCTGCGACGATGACGTGGCAGGTCGAACACGCCATCTGCCCTTCGCACGTTCCCTCGAGCGGCTGGCCATAGGCCTGCGCGAGATCGAGCAGGCAATCGCCGGGCGAACCGCGCGCTTCCTCGACGCGCGTGCCGTCGGCGCTGATGAAGCGGACCAGCGTCATGCCGCCACCCGCTGCGCGTCGGCGGCGGCGATGATGTCGGCAATCGCGGCGGCCAGTTCGTCCTCGGTCGTCATGCGGCCGAAGCCGAGGCGGATGCTCGATCGCGCCTCGGCATCGCTGAGGCCGATCGCGCGGAGAACGTGGCTGGGCCGCCCCGATCCGCTCGCACAGGCCGAGCCCGCAGAGAAGGCGATGTCACCCAGGTCGGAGAGGAGGCGGTTCACATCCAGCCCCTCGCGGCGCAGGTTGAGATTGCCGTGATAGCGCGGGGCGGCGGCGCCATTGAGGGTCCAGCCCTGCCGCTTCAAACCATCGGAAGCCAGGTTCCACAATCGTTCAACATGCGCGGCGTCTTCGTCGGCTCGCGTCTTCATCAACGTCGCCGCCGCGCCGAAACCCGTGCACAGCGCCGGCGAGAGTGTGCCCGAGCGGCCCGGCGCTTCCTGCCCGCCACCGTGAAGGAGCGGCTCTACGCCCACGCCATCGCGAATCCAGAGCGCGCCGATGCCTTTGGGGCCGTGGATCTTGTGGCCCGAGATCGCGACCAGATCGCAGGTGTCGGGGATCGGCACCCGGCCGTATCCCTGCACCGCGTCGCACAGCATCAGCGCGCCGGCGGCATGCGCCAGCGCCGCGAGATCGGCGATCGGCTGGATCACGCCAATCTCGTTGTTGACCAGCATCGCCGCCATGAGGCCGGTGCCGGGCACAATCGCGGCGCGCGCGGCGTCGAGATCGACAAGGCCGTCGTGCCCGACCGGCAGGATCGTGACCGCGCGGCCGCGCGCCTGCTCGGCCGCCACGGTATCGAGCACAGCGGCATGTTCGATTGCGAGCGTGACGATCGGGCCGCGCGTGCCCTTGATCGCCCAGTTGAGCGCTTCGGTGGCGCCGCTGGTGAACGCCACCTGCCCCCCCGGCGGCAGCAACGCGGCAACCTGACCGCGCGCATGTTCGACCGCCGCCTTCGCCGCGCGGCCCGCACGGTGGGGCGAATGGGGATTGGCGTGCTGGCGCTCCAGCCAGGGGAGCATCGCGGCCAGCGCCTCGGGCGCGAGCGGGGTCGTTGCCTGATAATCGAGATAGGTCATGCCAGAACGTCCCGCGTTTCGCGCGATACCTGCCGCCAGGCCACGATCGCGCGGGCGACGTCCTCCTCGCTGGTGGTGCGGCCGAAGCTGATGCGGATGACTTCGCGCAGCGCGGGGTCGCGCCAACCCATCGCGGCGAGGACATGGCTCGGCTTCATGCTGCCGCTCGAACACGCGCTGCCTGCCGAGACCGCAATCCCCGCCATATCGAGGCGGATGAGTTGCGCCGCCGCTGCGATGCCGCGCATCCGGTACGAGGCGATTGCCGGGTGGCGCGGGGCCTGATCGGCCACCACCTCGCCGCCCGAGCGCCGGATCGCATCGTCGAGCGTGACACGCAGCGCCGCCATGCGGGCGATGTCCTCGGGTTCCTCGACCGCGGCGGCGAAGCCAAGCGCGCCCGGCAGATTCTCTGTGCCCGCGCGATAGCCGCGTTCCTGCCCGCCGGTGGGCGAGAGCGTGCCGAGATCGCGCACCAGCAGCGCCCCCACACCGGGCGGGCCGCCGCGCTTATGCGCGGAGACGACGACGAAATCGGCATGATCGATCGGCGCTGGATCGGCGCCCGCGGGCATCTGCGCGGCATCGACGAGCAGCAACGCTCCGGCGGCATGGACGATTGAGGCAAGCTCGGCGATCGGCTGGCGCACGCCGGTCTCGCTATTGGCCCATTGGATCGCGACGATCGCGCGGTCACCCCCGGCCAGCGCCGACTCGAGCGCGTCGGCGCGAACGAGGCCGTCACCATCGACGCCGATCATCGCCGCACCACCGCCCGCGCGGATCGCCGAATCGTGCTCGACCGCCGAGACCAGCCGCCTCGCGACACTCGCGCGGCCAAGCGCGATCGCCAACGCCTCGCTGGCGCCGCTCGTCAGGATCAGATCATGGCGCCAGCCATAGCCCTTCGCGATCCGGCGGCGCGCCTCTTCGAGCGCGGCGCGCGCGGCACGGCCCTCGGCGTGCGGCGACGACGGATTCGCCCAGCGCGCGACGCCTTGCGCCACGGCAGCGACCGCCGCCGCGGTCATCGGGGTGGTGGCGGCATGATCCAGATAGAGACGATCGGCCAAGCGGACTTCCAGCAAGATTGCGAAACGAGGCTCGCCGCTTATATAGCGGCGACGATTTCCTGCGCCACCGCGCCCAAGCCACCGAGTATTATGCCCGAAGTCATCTTTCCCGGCCCCGAAGGCCGTCTCGAAGGCCGTTTCTCCCCTGCGCCGCGCCCGCGCGCGCCGGTGGCGATGATTCTCCATCCGCACCCCGCCTCGGGCGGCACGATGAACAACCGGATGGTGATCGAACTCTACAAGACCTTCCAGCGGCGCGGTTTCGCCACGCTGCGCTTCAATTTCCGCGGTGTCGGCAAGAGCCAGGGCACATTCGACAACGGCATCGGCGAATTGTCGGATGCCGCCAGCGCGCTTGATTGGGTGCAGAGCTTCCATCCCGAAGCACAAACGACATGGATCGCGGGCGTCAGCTTCGGCGCGTGGATCGGGATGCAGTTGCTGATGCGCCGGCCCGAGATTCGCGGCTTCATCTCGGTGGCGCCGCCCGCTAACATGTACGATTTCACCTTCCTCGCGCCGTGCCCCTCGTCGGGCATCATCATCCAGGGCGACGCCGACGAAGTCGTGACGCCGAGCGCGGTGCAGAAGCTGGTCGACAAATTGCGCACGCAAAAGCACATCACGATCCACCACGACGTGATCCCGCGCGCGAACCATTTCTTCGAGCATGAGATGACCGAGCTGATGGGATCAGTCGACAATTATCTCGACATGCGGCTGGACCCGAACTCACCGATCAAGTGAGGCTCGCTGGGACGGCTTAGCAGGCGTTGATCCGCGCCTCGGCGAATCCGGCCGGCAATCAATGGCGTAGCTGCCCAAGGCGGGCATCCATCATACCGCTCAATGGCTCGGATCCACTTGCGGCTATTCGCTGCTATGATAGCTTGCGCTTATGAAGCGCTGGCGCTGGCTCAAATATGTCCACTGGTTTGGATATCTCACCAGTGCCGTCGTTATTCTGCAACTGCTGTTTCTCGGTTACATCGGAGCGGCGGAGTGGATGAAGCGCGAAGCTCGGCGCGCAGAAACCTCAATGCAAAAAGGGCCAGTGACCGAACGATTGAGCAACCTTTACGGGGGCACAACACAAATCGCGTTGCTCAATCAACTTCCTCCGCTCACTGCTATTGCACCCGATGGATTACGATTCGTCGCGATACCGTCGTTTGGCGATACCTATTTCGCGGTGTCGCTCCGTCGCACCTCCGCTGGCGGCGAAGGAATGGTGGCAATGAGGCCTAGAAGCGATAGCGACCAATATAAATCATTTAAAATTAATCTTAGCTCGACGAGATATACAAAACTAACCTCAGAATTGGACGCTCTGGCTTCTTCCTGGAATGGCGAAAGTGGTTGGTGGACCGATGGAACAGCGGTCGCCTTCGAGCGCGTTAAAGACGGAGACGTCACTTCAGGTCATGGCAATTCTCCTCTTTTTTACGACAAGATCGGTATACTTATCTTCAACGCTATACGACCATCAACTCCTCAACTGGCACGATTCAACAGTGACTGGCATCCCAAGGGCACATTTAGCGCACCGTCGGACAATGGCAGCTAAGCACCAACTACCAACCATTCTCTTGACAGTCGAAACGATCTCTACGCCCTCACATCGTCCAGATCAGCACATTCCCCACCAACACCGCCGCCATCACGAGCATCAGCACGCCCTTGCGGCGGTCTTCGCCCTGTCGGATCAGCACGATCCCGCCGATAACGAGCGCGAAGGCGGCAAGCATCGCGATTGCGGGCGCGGCGTGTTCGAGCGCGTTCATGCCGGCTCTCGCGCCACGGCGATCTCGCCGCCGAGCACTGCGGCGTAAGAATCGAGATCGACATTGCCGCCCGAGAGGATGACGAGCGTGCGCTCGGCGGGTTTGATCCGGCGCGCGAGCAAGGCGGCGAGTGCGACCGCGCCGCCCGGTTCGACCACCAGCCGCAGCTTTTCCGCCGCCCAGCGCTGCGCGGCGCGGATCTCCGCCTCGCTGACCGCGACACCGTGTGCATCATGGTTTGCCAACACCTCAAAGGTCAGCGGCGAGACGCGCAGCGTTTGCAGCGCGTCGCAGGCGGTGGGGGGCGGATTGGGGCCGACGGGCTCGATCCAGCCCGCCTCGAGGCTGCGACGCATGTCGTCCCAGCCTTCGGGCTCGACGATCGTGATCGCCGCGTCGGGCAGCGCGAGCGCGATTCCAGCGGCAAGCCCGCCGCCACCGCACGGCACCACTGCGCGCGCCGGAGCGCCCAGCCCGCGTTCCGCCATCTGCTGCGCTGCCTCGACGCCCGCACTCCCCTGCCCCTCGATCACCCACGGATCGTCGAAACTGGGCACCAGCGCGGCGCCACGCGCCTCGGCGAGACGCGCGGCGATCAACTCACGGCTTTCGGTCGCGCGATCGTAGCTGACGATTTCGGCGCCGAGCGCGAGCGTCGACTCGCGTTTCGCGCGCGGCGCATCCGCGGGCATCACGATCGTCGCGGGCATGCCGAGCCGCTTCGCCGCCCAGGCAATGCCTTGCGCGTGATTGCCCGACGAGAATGCAACCACCCCCCGCGCCCGGACGTTTTCGTCGAGCGCGGTGAGTCGGTGCCACGCGCCGCGCAGCTTGAACGCGCCGATCGGTTGCAGGCACTCGGCCTTGAACGCGATTGGAACGCCATCCAGTTCGTGGACGAACAACGGTGAAAAAGGCAGGATTTGCGCGACTTTCGCTGCCGCATCGCGGACCCCGGCCCGGGTCGGTTGTCGTACGATCGTCACGGCGTGTCCTTCGTCATTCCACAATGCTTTACATCGCGGTTCGGTGACCCTATGTCGCGCTTCCGCTGCCCCAAGGGACTTCCAACCGCAAGGCAGCTCTTTGTGTCGAACTACGCCCTGGAGGTCCCTTGAATTGGTCAAGCATCATCGCGCGCTGGGGCTAGCAACAGCCCCCCTTGGTGTCACGTGTGGCATCGATATCGCCAATGGCCATCCGGCCCAGCCGGTAACGCTCGTTCGCCCGCACGCCGCGGCACGCGCCGCCCGATTCTTCGTCGAGAAGTTTCCGGGCCGCTCGATGTATGCGGTGAAGGCGAATCCGTCGCCAGACCTGTTGCAGATCCTGTGGGATAACGGGATCACGCATTACGACGTCGCCTCGATTGCCGAGGTGCGGCTCGTCGCGCGCACGCTGCCGGGCGCGATCTTGTGCTTCATGCACCCGGTCAAGGCCGAGGAAGCGATTCGCGACGCCTATGAGACGTACGGCGTGCGTACCTTCAGCCTCGATTCGATCGAGGAACTGGAAAAGATCATGCGCGCCACGAACGGCGCGACCGACCTGACGCTGTGCGTCCGACTGCGGGTGTCGTCCGATCTGTCTAAGCTCAGCCTCGCGTCCAAATTCGGCGCGGTGCCCGGCGAGACCAAGGAACTGCTGTTCGCAGCCCGCCAGGCGGCGGACGCGCTCGGCATCTGCTTCCATGTCGGCAGCCAGGCGATGGCGCCCGATGCCTATGCCAACGCGATGGAGCGCGTGCGCGAGGCGATCGTCGAGGCCGCGGTGACGGTCGACGTGATCGATGTCGGCGGCGGTTTTCCGAGCGTCTATCCCGGCATGGAGCCAACCTCGCTCGAACGCTATTTCGAGACCATCCATCGGTGCTTCGAAAGCCTGCCGATCAGCTATTCGGCTGAATTGTGGGCCGAGCCCGGCCGCGCGCTGTGCGCCGAATATTCGTCGCTGATCGTGCGCGTCGAACGGCGGCGCGGTGACGAATTGTATATCAACGACGGCGCGTACGGCGCGCTGTTCGATGCCGCGCATATCGGCTGGCGCTTCCCCGTGCGCCTGCTGCGTGAGCCGGCGAGCAACACGCGCGAGATGCCGTTCAGCTTCTACGGCCCGACGTGCGACGATCTCGACCATATGGCCGGCCCGTTCGAACTGCCCGCCGATATCCGCGCGGGCGATTATATCGAAATCGGGATGCTCGGCGCGTACGGCGCGGCGATGCGCACCGCGTTCAACGGCTTCGGCTCGGACGAAACGGTGATCGTCACCGACGAGCCGATGGCCTCGCTCTACGTCGAGCCCGAGACCGAGGTCGCATCGAACGTCGTCACGCTGTAACATTGGCGCCATCCACCTCCGTCATGCCAGCGCAGGCTGGCATCCATGTCTGTCTGTCATCGGCGATGTCGATCGCCTCTTTCGTGCCAGACATGGACCCCAGCCTTCGCTGGGGTGACGGGCGAATTGCTTGAGGAAGACCATGACCGTTTCGCACCCCGACGCCCCCGCCAACGACACGCGCAAGGCCGAATTGCTGTCGACGACCGTCGAGCATATCGACATCACCAGCTTCGACGCGCGGCCGATCGTCGATGCGATGGGCAAAATGAGCTTCACCAGCCGCGACCTCGCGCGCGCGACCGGCATCTACAACCAGATGCTCGCCGACAAGGATTGCTCGATCTTCCTCGTCATCGCGGGCAGCACCTCGGCGGGGGGGTGCATGGACCTCTATGCCGAACTGCTGCGCTCGAACATGATCGACGGCGTGGTCGCCACCGGCGCCTCGATCGTCGACATGGATTTTTTCGAAGGCCTTGGCCACAAACACTATCAAGCGCTTGAAATTCCCGACGATAACGTTCTACGATCGCTCTATATCGATCGCATCTACGATACCTATATCGACGAAGAGCAGCTTCAGGATTGCGACGGCACAATCGGCGCGATCGCCGACGCGCTCGAGCCCAAAGCCTATTCGTCGCGCGCGTTCATCCGCGAGATGGGCCGCTATCTCGCCGAACACGGCAAGAAGGAGAACAGCCTCGTCAAGCTGGCCTATGAGCATGACGTGCCGATCTTCTGTCCGGCCTTCGTCGATTCGTCGGCGGGCTTCGGGCTCGTCAAGCATCAGGTCGAGCGGATGAAGGCGGGCAAGCCCTATCTGACGATTGACGCGGTGGCGGATTTCCGCGAGTTGACCGACATCAAGATCAAGGCCGGCACCACCGGCCTGTTGATGATCGGCGGTGGCGTGCCCAAGAATTTTATCCAGGATACCGTGGTTTGCGCCGAAATCCTCGGCCATGACGATATCGAGATGCACAAATATGCGGTGCAGATCACCGTCGCCGACGTGCGCGACGGGGCGTGCTCCTCCTCGACACTCAAGGAAGCGGCGAGTTGGGGCAAGGTCGATACCGCGCTCGAACAGATGGTCTATGCCGAGGCAGGCAGCGTCATGCCGCTGCTCGCGTCGGACGCTTACCATCGCGGCCACTGGAAGACCCGCGCAAAGCGCCGCTGGGGCGCGATCTTCGACTGATCGGTGTCGCTGGACGCTGGACATGACCCCGGCGTCCGGTGATATTCCCCCTCCATACGGAGGGGGATGCCGTCATGATATCGCTGCTGCTGATGCTGGCCGGCGCGGCCCAGGCAAATGCCGACCAGCGCCTATCACGGATGACCGCGCTTTACGATCAGGTCTGCCTCCAGACATTCCCCGACGATCAGGCCGTCGTCGCGCTGATGGAAGCGCAGGACGCCACGCCGCTCACGTCCGAACAGGTGAAAATCACCCTCCGCGACGATCCGGGCCGGGGCTGGATGATCGAGGACGGCGACGTCACGGCGCTACTGTTCATCGAGGACCCGCCTTATCATGCCTGCTCGCTGCGCTGGCCGATGCCCGCGGAGATCGGCGATCTGAAAGACTATCATGACATCGCCGATCGCTACGAGGGCAAAGTCGGCGATTTCACCGCCATAGAACCCTATAACGACGACCGGGACGACATCCATATCCACGCCGTTGGCGAGCAGCGCACTTTGCCCGATGGAAGCTTCGAATCCCTGTTCGTTTTCGACCAGCATGTGACCAACCCCGAACGCCGCGCTGCCGGCGAGACGGGAACGATGCTTCGCTTCGTTCATCAATACGCCGCGCCAGGTGCGCGATAGGAGGGGCACGATGCTTGATCCGACTCTGAACATCCTGCGCCCGGTGATCGCCTTGATCGCCTGGACGCTGGTGATGCTCGTCTGGCTGATGGCGACCCGGCTGCCGGCGATGAAGGCGGCGGGGGTCGATCTGGGCAAGCTGATCGGCGGCAAGGGCACCGATGCCGACGGCGCGCTGCCGCCGCGTGTCCAGTGGAAGGCGCATAACCACAACCATCTGCTCGAACAGCCGACCTTGTTCTATGCCGTCGCGCTGGTGCTGGCGATGATCGGCCAGGGCGGCGGGATCAACGCCGATATCGCCTGGGCCTATGTGATCCTGCGCATCCTCCACAGCCTGGTGCAAGCGTTGTGGAACCGCGTGTCGGTGCGGTTCACGCTGTTCGTGCTATCGAGCCTCGCGCTGGTCGCGCTGACGCTTCATGCGGGGATCGCGTTGTTCGCCTGATCGGTTTCGCTTTGGCATCGCGGCGGCTAAAGTCGCGCCAAATCAAAGGGGAGACGCAGATGCCGATCGATCGCCGCAGCCTGATCGGGGCCGGGCTCGGGCTCAGCCTCGCGAGCGTCGCCGGTGCGCAGGAATGGGGCACGCCGACGCCCGCCGAAGGCGAACCCGATCGCCCCGCCTGGCCCCCCGAGCATTTCAAGCTCTGGCCGGGCAAGGCGCCGGGCACACCCGCGACGCTGCCGACCCCGCACGACACGATGAACGGCCCGGCGGGCGATCGCCAACTCTGGCTCTACGGCATTCCCGAACCGATCGTCGCGGTGTATCGCCCGCCCAACCCGAACGACCGTGCGTTGCTCTCAATTCCGGGCGGCGGCTACGGCTTCGTCTCGGTGCAGAACGAAGGGATCGAGGTCGCCAAGACCTATGTTCCCGAGGGGATCACCGTGTTCGTCCTCGCCTATCGTCTGCCCGGCGAAGGCTGGGGCACGCGCTGGGACGTGCCGTTGCAGGACGCGCAGCGCGCGATGCGGCTGATCCGCGCGAACGCCGCCAAATACGGCATCGATCCCGCCAAGCTCGGCATCGTCGGCTTCTCGGCCGGCGGGCACCTAGCGGGGTCGCTCGCGACCTGCTTCGCCGACAAGGTCTATGATGCCGTCGACGCTGCCGACCGGCAATCGGCGCGCCCGGCGTTCGCGGGGCTGGTCTATCCGGTGATCGACCCGGCCTTCGGCACGAGCGGCGCGACGTTCAAGAACCTGCTCGGCCCCAACCCCGACCCCGCGATCGCGGCGCGCTACACGATCGACAAGCGCGTGACGGCCCAAACGCCGGCCTTGTTCTTCGTGCAGGCGATGGACGACGGGCTGGTCGATCCCCGCAACACGCTATCGATGCTCGCCGCCTGCCGCGCGGCCAAGGTGCCGGTGGAGGCACATCTGTTCGAGAAAGGCGGCCACGGCTTCGGCCCGATGCGGATGGGGTCACAGGCGCTGACCACCCGGCGCTGGACCGAGAATTTCTCGGACTGGATGACGATGCAGGCCGAATAGAGGCGAATGACCCTTTGCGGGCGCCCCAAGAGCGGACATAAAATTTATCGTCACCCCCGGAGTGACGGAAGGTCGGAAACGCGTTCGGTTTCCAACACACGCCGAAGCCGTCGCCGATGATTTCGATACCTACCCAAACACCCGCGCCAGCGAGCGTTCGAGCATCATCAACTGCCACAGCGTGCGGCCGTGCTCAGCCTTGCCCGCGCGGTGATCCTCGGCGAGATGCTGGATCGCGCGCATATCGAACCAGCCGGTGGCGGATAGCGTCTTCGAGACCGCCAGCCCCTGCGCCTCATCGGTCAGTGCCCCGCGGAACCACGCGCTGATCGGGGTCACGAACCCCATCTTGGGGCGGTAGAGCACATTTTGCGGCAGATAGCGTTCCATCGCTTTCTTCATCAGCCACTTGCCCTGCCCGCGCCGCAGCCGCATCGAGACCGGCAGCGTGGCGGCAAATTCGAGCAGGCGGTGATCGAGTAGCGGCTCGCGCGCCTCTAGGCTGACGGCCATACTGGTGCGATCACTCTTGGTCAGAATATCGCCGGGCAGCCAGTGCTTGATATCGGCATATTGCGCGCGATCGAGCGCGTCGCGCGCGGGGGCGCCGCGCATCGTCGCGACATAGCGTTCCTCCGCGCGGTGCCCGCCGAGCGCGCGCGTCGCCGCGTCGGTGAACAGCAAAGCGCGCAGCGTGGGCGTGGTGACACCCACCGAGCGCGCATAAGCTTCGTCGCCATCGTCGGCGAGCGCGAGCAGCGTCGATTTGAAGCGCAGCGGCCGCGGCGCCCAATCGAACTTGGGATAGGCATGGCCGAGCCGCCCGAACACATTGGCCCGCAGCCCAGCAGGAAGCAGCCCGCGCACGCGCTCCTCGGCGTGCTGGAATTTGTAGCGGCGATACCCCGCCAGCGCCTCGTCAGCGCCGTCACCCGAGAGCGCCACCGTCACATTCTCACGCGCGAGTTCGCAGACGCGATAGGTGGCGAGCGCCGAGGCATCGGCAAAGGGTTCGTCGAACGCGGTGACGAGGCGGTCGACGGCGGAGAAATCGTCGGGCGCAACGATCCGCTCGCGGTGATCGGTGGCGAAGCGGCGCGCGACCTCTGTGGCGAAGCGGCGCTCGTCATGCCCCGCCTCGTCGAAGCCGATCGTGCAGGTCTTGACCGCGCGGGTCGACGCCTCGGCCATCAGCGCGACCACCGCCGAGCTGTCGACCCCACCCGACAGGAACGCACCGAGCGGCACGTCCGCCACCATCCGCGAGCGCACCGCGGCGCGCATCCGCTCAACCAGTTCCTCTTCGAGCGCGCTTGCCGACCCACGCGCGCGGTTCGAAAAATCCAGATCCCAATATTGCACCGGCTTGGGAACCGGTTTGCCGCGCTCGACCAGCAGGCAATACCCCGCGGCGAGCTTCTTCACGCCGGCGACGATGCAGGCGTCGTCGGGGACGTAGCCGAGCGCCATGAAATCCTCGATCGCGCGGATATCGGGCTTGCGGCGCAGCAGCGGGTGCGCGAGCAGCCCCTTCAATTCGGACGCGAAGGCGAGCGCGCCGTCCGCCAGCTCGACATAATGGAGCGGCTTCACCCCCAGTCGATCGCGCGCGAGGAACAGGCATTGCCGCTCGGCATCGTGGAGCGCGAAGGCGAACATGCCGTTCAGCCGCGCGAGCATCCCCGGCCCCCAGAGCCGCCAGCCGTGGAGCAGCACCTCGGTATCGCTCTCGGTGACGAAATGCGCGCCCCTGGCCTCCAGCTCGAGGCGCACCTCGCGGAAATTGTATATTTCGCCGTTGTAGGTGACGGTGATCCGCTCGTCGAAGCTCTGCATCGGCTGCGCGCCGCCGCCAAGATCGATGATCGACAGCCGCCGGTGCCCGAGCCCCACCCCCGGCGCGGTCCATACGCCGCTGCCGTCAGGGCCGCGATGCGCCTGCACCTCGATCATCTTCGCGATGCGCTGCGGATCGACCGGCTTGGGGGTCGCGGGGTAGAACAACCCCGCAATGCCGCACATCAGCGGCCCCTAAGTCCGTTCGTGCTGAGCTTGTCGAAGCACCGTTCTTCTTTCCGTCTTGGCAGAGAAGAACGGCCCTTCGACAAGCTCAGGGCGAACGGAAGGATGGTGACCCTCATTCGGCGATCGTCTTGTCGACCAGCCGGTCGAACGGGCCGAGCGCGCGGGCAAAGCGGGCGATCGCGGCACGCGGATCGGTGCCGGGGCGGACTTGCGCCGACAAATGGATCGCGGCCGCGCGGTGGTCGCCCCCCAACAGCCGTACCTTGAGCGTTTCGAGCTTCACGCGATTCGGACTGGCGGTGACGACATCGCCGACCACGTACCACGTCGCGACGATCCGTTCGACCGGCCCCGGATGCGTAATCCGCATCACCGATCCGCCCGCGATCGGGGGTTGGTTCTGGACGCGCACCCACACATCGTCCTCACGCAGCACGCCGGTGCCGAACGAGACGAGTTCCTTGCCCTCCTGCTGATCGGCGAACACCGCAATCGCGATGTCGACCGCCGCCGTCCCGTCGGTGTAGCGGCCGACAAGGAAGTGATCGGTGCCCGGATAATAAGGCGTCCACGGCGCCTTGGTGGCGATCGGCGCGCGGTGCCAGCCGGGCACGGCGGGCAGGTCGATCTGGTCGGGCAGTGCGGCGCGCCCGCCGATCGCGATCGACCATGCCGGAAAGATCGATGCTACCGCGAGCACCAGCACCACGCCGGGGAGCAGGCCGATACGGTGAGCCGGCCGGGCCTGGAGCGCGGCGGGATCGAACCAGCGCGCGCGCGGATCGCGATCGAACCACTTCCAGCCGATCGCGAGCACCGCGGCCATCACCAGCCCGAAGAAAATCCAGCCGTAAACGATATGATCATAGCCGGTCGCCTGTTCCACCGAGGTGAGGTGCGCGGCGTAGATCGTACCGAACGCGCGCAGCCCGTTGGCGAGCACGGGCACCACCAGCGCCATCACCATGAACACCGCGCGGCGGGCCCATGAGACGTAGCAGACGTTGGCGACGAGCGTTCCATAGGCGATCATCGCGATCACGAATTTGGCGCCCGAACACGCCTCGGCGACCTCGAAATAGCCGTTGGGGATCGTGATCAGCACACCATCGACCACCGCGGGCACGCCGAACAGATGGAGCAGCGGCATGATCATCGTCACCGTCACGTCCTGAAGCGGGCCTTCGAGCGATTCGCCGAACGGCACGAGGAACACCGCATAGACCAGCGGAAACAGCAATCCGCGCGCGACCGCGGGGCCGAGCAAGGTCACCACCGCGCCCTGAAGCATCATCACCAACCCGAGTTGGCGCGCCAGCGCGACGCTTGCCGCGTCGCCCATCAGCCAGCCCGCGCCGCCCGCCGCGACCAGCGCCAACCCCGGCCACCACGCAGCGGGCGTGAGTTGCGAAAGATCGTCGCGGCGTTGCCACACCAGCCAGGCGAGGACGGGGCCGATGAACAGGCAATGCCCAAAGGTCGTGCTCGTCCACCACAGGTGCGCGAGATCGGCGACATCGCCGCGAAACAGGATGAGGATCGCCACCGCGACCACGCCGAGCGCAATCAGATGCCGCCGCCAGACGCCCAGCGGGCGCGCAACCTCCGGTGCCAGCGCCGCTGCCGTCATGCTGCATTCCTGCGGGCGTCCAGCCCCAGCAGCGCATCGAGCGGCGCAAGGCGGGCCGACCAGCCGTAGCGCGCGATCACGCGCGCGCGCGCCGCAACACCCAATGCCGCGGCATCGGCGGAATTGCCGAGCAATGACGTCACAGCGTCGGCGATGGCGTCGGCGTCGCGACCGGTGCGGATCGTGCCGTCATGGTCGATCCCCTCGGCGGCGGCGGCCGAGGCGACCACCGGGCGCGCCATCGCCATCGCCTCGAGCACCTTGTTCTGCACCCCGCGCGCGAGCCTGAGCGGCGCGACCACCGCCGATGCCGCCGCCAGCCAGCCGCGCACATCGGCGACCTCGCCGGTGACGATCACGTGCGGCGATACGAGCGCGGTTACCGCCGGATCGGGGTTGCGACCGACGATCGCGAATGTAGCGTCATGGGTTCGGCGGATAAGCGGCAGGATATCTTCCGCAAACCAGCGCACCGCTTCCATATTGGGGCGGTAATCCATCTGGCCGGTGAAGGCGATCAGCGGGCGCGGCGCCGCAACGGACTCGAAGGCCGCTTCGGGATCGAAGCGCACGGTATCGATGCCGTTTTCGATCGCGATGACCCTGCCCTTGCCGCCGCCGCCGCGGAACAACGCGGCCTCGGCCTCGCTGACGAACAGGCTGACGTCAGCGCGCGCGGAGATCGCGCGCTCGAACGCGCCGAGCAGCCGCGCCTCGCGACGCATCATCCAGGCCATCGGCACACGGGCATCGTCGGCGTAACCGGCGAACTTGGCCGAATCCACATCGACGAAATCCATGATGACACGCTGAGCCCGTGCGGGAAGATATTGCGCCATCTGCCCGGAAAAACAGAAAATCGTATCGATCGGATGCGTTGAGAGGATGTCCGCGCACGCCGCTGAAACTGCGGGATCGGCAAAGGCAGTCAGCGAGACGGGTTTGCCGGTCGCCAGCGCCTCGATCGCGGCGCGCGCCTGCCCTTTGCGGCGCGGAACGAGCGTGCGGGTCGCCGTCCAGGGGGTCAGTGCGTCGCGATGCGCCAGATCGCGATCGTCGTCTGTGAACGCGACGAGATGGACCTTCGCCCGCGCTGAAAGGTGCTTGAGCAGGTGAAAGCTGCGGATCTTGTCGCCACGATCGGGCGGATAAGGCACGCGGTGCGCGAGGAAGAGGAGTTCCATCACCCCAGCCCCTTGGCGATCCACGGCCCCATGATGTTGGCGAGCCACAGCGGCAGTTTCTGCCAGACGCGCACCTGCAAGCGATAGCGCGGGCTCAGCGGGTTGATCTCGCGCTTCGCGGCGCCGTCGGCGGTGCGCACGGCGTACGCGAGCGGTGTAGCGTCGAACCCCCAATTCTTCTTGAACGCCGCCGCGCCGGTGCCGACTTTCGAGCGCCCGAAATCGAACCGCGTGCAGCCGCGTGACCGGGCATGGCACATCAGCGCGTAATACATCGCATCATTGGCGCGCAGCCCACGCGCCTAAAAAGTCCCGCCTCCCCAATAGGGATAGACGGTATTATTGGCATAAAAACTGAGAACGCTGGCGACCGCGCGGCCCTGATGACGCACCGTCAGCACGTCGGCGGCATCGCCGAATTGATCGAGCACCGCGCGGAACAAGGCGGCCGGAAATACCGGGGTGCCGAGGTTGCGCACCGATTCGGCATAGACCGCATAATGCTCGCGCGCAGCAGCGGCGTCATTGCCGATCGCGATCTCGAAATCATGGGCGAGCGCCTTGCGGACCTCGGCGCGCTGCTTACGCGGGATCGCGGTCAATTGGGCGTCGTCATCCGCAGCGAGATCGCGCGCGAAACCGACATAGGTGGCCTCGTCGACCTGCCAGCCGTCGCCGGGCACCGGGCCGCCGCGCAGTTCGAGCGTGGGGCAGCGCAATTGTTCGGCAAGCGCCCAGGCCGCGCGGCTGAGCGGCCCCACCGCCACGTTGGCGCCAAGCACGCCGCCATCGACCGCGAACCCCGCCGATACCAACGCCGCGCCGAACAGGGGCGATCGGATCGCACTGGTCGGCAGCACCCCCGCGATCGCGCCGTCAGCGGTCTCGGCGACCAGATAATGCGCGCGCTGCCCGCAGCCGCGCTCGACCGCGCGGCTCCAGCCGGTAAAGTGGAACGGCGTGCCGCGATGATCGCGCACGAAGGCGTCGATCCGCGCGCATTCGGTGGGATCGCGCAAATCGGCCGTGCGGAGCGCCAGCGGGGGATCGAGCAAGGCCATCGTCATCCGAGCCGCGCCGCCTCGCCTGCCGCGACCGCATCGACCCGGCCCCATTGGTGGTGCGCGATCAGCCCGCGCAGCTTGCCCGCCATCGCGCCCAACCGCGCGTAATGGCGAAGCTTCGACCTGAGCGGCGCGTCGGCGACGCGCGGCTGGCCGGGATCGATCTCCCACGGGTGGAAATAGAACACCGCCGGGCGCTCGTCCTTGCGATTGACCTGCCGCACTGCCCAATTGGTGTAGGCGCTCGGGAACAGCCGAAAGAAGCCGCCGCCGGTCGCGACATTGCGGCCGCGGATGCGTGCGGTGGTGACGGGAAGCTCGATCAGGCCGCTATCGGCGAGCGGACGGAAGGCGAAGCGCGATGCTTCCGGCCAGCCGTAATGATCGTGGACCACCGGCGCGACGCTCGACGAATAGGTATAGCCCGCTTGCGCCAGTTCGGGGTGCGCCCAGGGGGTGCGGGTATCGATCGAGAAGCTCGGCGCGCGATAGCCCGTGACGGCCGTGCCGCCTGCATCTTCGAGCGCGGCGCGCGCCCGCGCGAGATCCGCGCGGAAGGTGGCCGCATCCATCGTGAACACGCGCTGATGATCCCAGCCGTGGCTCGCGATTTCATGGCCCGCATCGACGATCCGGCGGATCAGCGCGGGGTAGCGATGCGCGACCCAGCCGAGCGTGAAGAAGGTCGCCTTGACCCCCGTCTCGCCGAACAGCGCGAGCACCGCATCGGTATTGCGCTCGACGCGCTGCGGCAGCCGATCCCAATCGGCTTTCGCGATCACCGTTTCGAACGCGCCGACCTGGAACCAGTCCTCGACATCGACCGACAGACCGTTGAGCATCGTCACGCGCGCCCCCTCAGGCCGCGCTGCTGCCCATCACGGGCTCGCTGCGCTGGCTGTCGCCACCCTCGACCCAATCGACGAGCAGCGTCAACACGCGGCGCAGCGCTGCATCCTGTTCCTCGACGCGCGTTTCGAGCATCGCGATCCGCTGCATCGCTTCGGCTTCGGCACCAGCCTTCTCGGCATCGGCGAGCGGTTGCGGCGTGGGGTGATGGACGTCGGCGGCGAGATCGTCGATCACCGCGTCGATCACCTCGGCGTCGATCGTCTCCAGCCGGTCCATCGCCGCGAACAGCATCACGCGCCCGGCGAGCTGGTTGACGAGCCGCGGCACGCCGCCGGTCGCTTCGTGCAGCGCCTCGAAGGCGTCACGGGTGAAGGCGGGCTTCCCCTGCCAGCCGACCAGCGACAGGCGGTGGATCATATACGGTTCGATCTCCTGCGGTTCCATCGGATCGAGATGGTGGATCGCGATCACGCGCTGGCGCAATTGTTCGAGCCGGTCCGACCCGTGGAGAGAATCGCGAAATTCGGGCTGGCCGAGCAGCACGATCTGGAGCAGCGGATGCCCACCCGCCTGGATGTTCGACAGCATCCTGAGTTCTTCGAGCGAATCGGTGGGCAGCGCCTGCACCTCATCGACGATCAGCAGCGTGCGACGGCCCTCGCGCGCCGTGGCATGCAGCCCCTGTTCGATCCGCTTGAGCAGGTCGGCCTTGGCGAGCCCGTGCCCGTCAATGCCGAGCCCGTCGGCGACCAGCCGCAACAGATCCTCGGGATTCATCTGGGTCGAGACGAGGGTGATGATCCTGAGCCGCGCGGCATCGATCGTATCGACCAGATGGCCGACCAGCGTCGTCTTGCCCGCGCCGATATCGCCGGTGACGACGATGAACCCCTCGCCCTGCGACAGGCCATAGCCGAGATAGGCCATCGCCTTGCGGTGCGTGGCGGTCTCGAACCAGAAGCGCGGATCGGGTGTCAGCGCGAAAGGCCGGCCGCTCAATCCGTATTGGTCTTCGTACATCGTCGCATTCCTGCCTGTGGGGCGCCCGTAATCGTCAGAAGTGCCGGTCATCATCAGAACTGATAGCGCAGCCCGACCAGCGCCTGGCCGGTCACGTCCGCGTCGGTGGATTTGGTGTCGAACGTGTAGACGCCGAGCGAGGCGATCGCCCCGAGCCGGCCGAAGTAGCGGTTGTAGGTGCCGACCGCGCCGGTCGAGAAGATGTTCTCGGCGCCCGCAAACCCCGGATTATACCAATTGGCGAAGACATCGCCTTCGAGGCTCGAATTGGCGTCGAGCGCGCGCTGGACGAAGAATTGCCCGTAGACGCTCTGATCCTCGATGCCATAAGCGATCGCCCCGCCCGGCGTGTTGGGCGAATAGAGCTTGCGGTTGGCATAGCCCACGCCGAAGCCCAGTCGCGTCGGCCCCTTGCTTGCGTAGATGACGCCATCGGCGCCGCGCGCGCGGTAGCTCGCGGTCGAGATCGACTGGAACACGTCGTTGAGGCAACCGCCGACCTCCGACCCGCTGGTGCCGAAGGTGCAGCCCGCATAGGCGCCGCTGAACTGATCGCGCAGCGTGGTGAAGCTGGTCGGCAGCCCGGCGAGCCCGTTGCGCAACTGGCGCCCGAACGTATCGACCTGATCGTAGACCACGACCCGCATACCGCTCGTTTCCGACATGGCGTGGCTGAGCGAGCCGAAATAAACCCACGAATCGTAACGCCGCCCGACATGCGCCTCGAGTTGCGTGCGCGGGCTCGGCCGCCAGACGACGCCGGCGTCCCAATAGATGCCGTCGGTGCGATAGGCGATCCGCTGCGGTGAGGCCGGATCGGTGACGAAACGGCCGTCGCCGTCGATCACCGGGTTGCCGTCGGCATCGAGCAGCGGGTCTTTCTGGCTGGTCTCCAGTTCCTCATAGCCGACGCCGGCGGTCAGCGCGACAGTGGCCGAGACCGGTGCGAGCACGTCGCCGCGGACATATTTGTCCTCATAGCGCTGGTCGAGCTGCCCGGCATCCTCGCGTTCGTAACCCGCGCTGGCGGTGAGCCCGACCGGCGCCACGACGCCGGGGCGCACGCCAGCGCTGACCTGGACGTTGTGGCTGGTCGAATCGTCGTAATAATCGAGCCGTGGCGTATCGGGGCCGAGGCCCGTGAAGCCCGGCGCCTCGACCTTCACATAGCCCAGCCGATAACTCGCGGTGAGATCGACCGGCCCGGCGCGCGTCGCGAACGACGGGCCGGCGTAAAAAGCGTAGACCTGCGTCACGTTATCGATCTGTGGCCCGTCGAACCCTGCCGCGGGCCCGCGGATGTCCGATCGCGCGCGCGTCGCCAGCGCTCCGCCCTCGATCGTCAGCGCCTGCCCGACCTTGACCGCGGCCCGCGCGAGCCCCTGATGGACGTCGTCGTCGCCGACATCCTTGTCCCACGAGAAGCTGTGCTCATAGCGATAGCTCACCTGCGCGGCCGCATTATGCGTCGTCAGCGCGGCGTCGACACCGGCGGCGACCTGCGAATAGGTGAGCACGTCGCCGGTCGTGAAATTGTCGGTCACCACCTGGCTGATCTCGATATAGGGCGAGATCTGCTTTTGCTGCGCGAGCGCGGGGCTGGCCGCACCGAGCAGCGCCACGGCGGCCGCGATGCTGGTTGCGCGGATCACTGCGACTTCTCCTCGCCATAATGGCCGTAATAGCTGCCGAAGCGCGGGCGGCCGGCGGTGAAAGAAACGGCGTTGAGCACCAGATTGACATGCTCGCACGCATCGAGAAGCTGGATTGCCTCGCGAAGCTCGCTGTCGCCGGTGCGATCGGCGCGCACCACCATCATCACCTGCCCCACCCGACTCGCGAGCACGGCGGCAGGCGACGCGGCGAGCGCCGGCGGCGAATCGAACACCAGAATGCGGCGCGGATCGGCCGCGACCAGCGCGTCGAGCAACGCTCCTGCGCGTTCGCTCGCGAGCAATTCGGTGTCGTCGTGGCTGCGCGCGCCTGCGGGGAGCACGCTCAGTTGCGGGATATCGGTGCGGATCACGCAATCCTCGATGTCGAACGCTTCGTCCGCAATCGCGTCGAGCAGCCCCGGCCCTTCCTCGATGCCGAGGCGGTGGAGCAGATCGGGCTTGGCACAATCGCCCTCGACGAGCAGCACCTCGACGTTCTTCTCCGCCGCGAGCGAAATCGCGAGATTGGTCGCGCTGAAGGTCTTGCCCTCATCGGGATTAGCCGAGCAGACCAGCACCATGCGCGAGCGCACATCGCCGGCGCCCCCCTTCACCGCGCGCGCGGTGAGCAGCACCTGGCGCTTGATCAGGCGGAATTCCTCGGCGAGCACCCCCACCGGCGCCCCGGGCACGAGCAGATGCTGGCTCGCGAGCCGCTCGCGATCGACGGTCGCCACGCCGGCCAGCCGGGTGACAGGCGCGGGCCTGGGCGCCTCGACGGCCACGACCGGAGCAATCGCCGGCGGCGGCACGGACATCCGCGGTTCGGCACCGCGCAGGAGCGCCTGAAAATCATAAGCCGCATCGGCGCGCTCGATCAGCGAGCCCTTGAAACGGCGCGGTGTGGCGTCGTTCATGCCGGCCTCCCTCACGCCGCCAGCCCGCGCTGGAGGAATTCGACCCCCAGCAACGCGACATAGGCGACCCCGAGCGCGGCCGTGCCGCCCGCGAACAATCGCAACCGCCGCGTCCGCAGCGCGCGTTCGGCCTCGTTCAGCATCAGCCCGACCGATCCGATCACCGGCAGCCCGGTCGCGACCTCGAGCCGCGGCGCGGTGGCGAAGGTGGTTTTGAGCTGGGCGAGTCCGAAGGCGACCCCGACGCCACCGATCAGCCCGACGATCAGCACGCCGCTGAGCAGCAGCACGCGATTGGGCGAGGTCGGCGCGGTCGGGCTCGTCGGCGGATCCACGACGTTGAACTTGATCGCGTCGGTCTGCGTCTGCACTTGCCCGCGAAGCTTCACATCCTCACGATCGGCGAGAATCTTGTCGTATTGCGCCTTGAGTACCTGATAGTCGCGCTCGAGCTGCGCCTGCTGCGCCGCGACACCGGGATCGGCGGCAAGCCGCGTCTGCAACGTATTGAGATCACCAGCGATCTGCTGCTTGCGCGACACGAGCGAGGCGACCGTCGACGTCTTTTCCGCCTGCATCGATTGGAGCGACATATAGAGTGGGTTGGGCGTGCCGCCGGTGGCCCCGGCGGGCTCGCGCGCGGCCGCGGCCTGTGCGACCTTGAGCTGGTTCGCGAGCGCGATCACATCGGGATGTGAATCGGTGAAGCCGCCCGCGCGCGCATCGGCGAGTTGCCCCATGATCGCGGCGACGCGGGCGTGCGCCGGGCCGAGCGTGGTGCCGCCCGGCCCCGCAACCGTGGACGGCGTTCCCGCCATCTGCGCGTTGACCGCCGACAGGCTCGATTGCGCCGCCGCCAGATCCGAATCGACCTGCGCCAATTGGCTGCGCGCGGCGTTGATCCGATCCTGGAGCGAGCCGGTGCCGGGCAACGACCCCAGATATTGCGCGTTGAAATCGGCACGCTTCTGGTCGGCGTCCTGCAACTGGCGCTGGCGTGCGGCGAGCTGCGCATCGAGGAAGCCGAGCGATTCGGTCGTCTCGGTGCGATCGCCGGCAAGATTTTCCTCGACGAAGATGTCGATCATCTTCTGGACGATATCGTGCGCAAGCTTGGGGCTTGCCGCGGTGGCGGTGATCTCGAACAGATTGTCCTGCTGCGCGGTCACCTTCACCGCGTCCTTGAGCCCGGCGGCCCGCACGGCGACATCCTTGTCGTTCGACACCGTGTTCACGAGATCGGTGCCGCGCACGACCTTCTGGAGGTTGACCGACGAGGCGAGCGTCTGCCGGATGCGATCGACATCCTTCTGCTGGTCGCTCGGCGTGATGCCGAGCTTGCCCGGCAGGATCGAACTCATCTGCACGAACACGCGCGCGTGCGAATCGTAGCTGTTGGGAATCTGCGCCACCGCAAGCCAGCCCAGCAGGCAGATCGCCCAGGCGGCCGCGAGTGCGATCCAGCGCCGTTGCCAGACCGCATGCAGCGCGATGCGCAATTCGTCGTAGAGAGCGTTCACGCGCGCATCCTTTAGAACATGCTTTCGGGGATGATGATCACATCCCCCGGCTCGAGCCGCACGTTGGCGCGCGTGTTGCCGTTCTTGAGCAAATCGGAAAGCTTGAGCGCATATTCCTTCTGCTTGCCGGTAGTCCGATCGAAGCGGACCAGCCGGGCGCGGTTGCCCGCGGCGAATTCGGAAAGCCCGCCGACTGCAATCATCGCGTCAAGCAACGTCATGTTGGCGCGATAGGGCAGCGCCGCGGGCTTCTCGGTCGCGCCGACGATGCGGATCTGCTGGCTGAACGTGCCCGAGAAATTCTCGACGATCACCGAGACGATCGGGTCCTGGATATATTGGCTGAGCGCGATCTTCATGTCGTCGGCGAGCATCGCCGGGGTCTTGCCGACCGCGGGCATGTCGCTGACGAGCGGTGTGGTGATGCGCCCGTCGGGTCGCACCTGCACCTGCGACGACAGTTCGGGATTACGCCACACGAAGATGTTGAGCTTGTCGAGCGGGCCGATGATGTATTGCTCGCCGGGTGCCTGCTGCTGAGCGACGAAGGTCGCCGGCGGCAGTTGCGGCCGATCGCTCCCCGCGCACCCCGCTAGCGCCAGGGCGAGCGCGGCGGGTGCCGCGACAGTCCTCGAAAAACGCTCCAGACCCATGCTCGAAACCTCCCGCGCGGGGCCGGCCGGAGGTGACGTCGCCTCCGGCCATGCGCCGCGATCAGCGTCGGGCTATGCGGTCAAGAGGTGAAGATAGCGTTAGGATTGACGGCCGCGGGCCAGCATTTCGCGTGCCGGCGGGTGGCTCAGGAAACCCGCGGGGCTCGCCGACGCGCCATACGCCCCGGCCAGGAAGATCGCGATGACGTCACCCACTCCGGCGTGCGGCAGCGCGACACGATCGCCGAGCCGATCGAGCGGGGTGCACAGGCAGCCGACGACATTCACGTCCTCGTCGGCGGCCTCGCCCATGCGATGCGCGACCGCGATCGGATAGTTGCGGCGCACCACCGTGCCGAAATTGCCCGAGGCGGCGAGCTGGTGGTGCAGCCCGCCGTCGACGACGAGGAAGGTCTCGCCGTGGCTGACTTTTCGGTCGATCACGCGCGTCAGATACACGCCCGCTTCGGCGACCAGCCACCGGCCCAGCTCGATCGCGAACCGGCTCTGCGCCAATACGGCCGCGCGTGCCGCCAGCCGCACGCCCAGCGCCGCACCGATCGCCTCGACGTCGAGCGCCGCGTCGCCCGCGAAATGAGGCACCCCGAAGCCGCCGCCGAGATTGACCAGCGGCGGTGATGCGCCCGCCTCGTCGGCGAGCCTGCCCGCAAGCGCCAGCGTCTCAGCCTGCGTTTCGATGATCGCCGCGGCGTCGAGCGCCTGCGACCCTGCGAAGATATGGAAACCCCGCCAGTCGGCGCCCACGTCGATCAGGCGGCGGACCAGCGCGCCCGCGCGATCGGCATCGACCCCGAACGGCGAGGCGCGCCCGCCCATCCGCATCCCCGATCCGCGCAGTTCGAGATCAGGGTTCACACGCACCGCCAGGCGCGGCGTGACGCCAAGCCGCTCGCCGATCGCCAGCGCGCGGGTCGCTTCGCTTTCGGATTCGAGGTTGATCGTCACGCCGACACCGATCGCGGCCGCCAGTTCATCATCGCGCTTGCCCGGCCCGGCGAAACTGATCCGCGCAGAGGGCATCAGTCCCTCCACCCGCGCGAGTTCCCCCGTCGAGGCAATGTCGAGCCCGTCGACAAGCGGTGCGATTTCCGCCAGCAGCGGCGCGAACGGGTTCGCCTTGACGGCATAATGCACGTCGAGCCCCTTCGGCATCGCCGCGCGCAGCCGCGCGATCCGGGCGCTCACCGCCGCCATGTCGTACACGAACAGCGGCGTCGCGCCGGCCTCGGCCACCCAATCCGCCGCGCGCCGCCCGCCGATCGTCAGATCGCCCTTCTGCGCCGCGAATTCGGGCGGGATCGGCCCGATCGGCTTCATGGCGTCAGCCCCGTGCGCATCGCCGCGCGATCAAGCTTGCCGTTGGCGTTGCGCGGCAGCGCATCGCGCCATTCGTAGCGTATCGGTTGCATGAAGCTCGGCAGATCACGCCGCAGCCGGGCGCGCAAGCCTTGTTCGGCCGCCTCGATGTCGCCCACCGCGCGCGCGACGACGACGATCGCCTGCCCCAACCGATCGTCGGGCACACCGAATGCCGCCGCCTCGGCTGCCTCGCCGCCGCGCAGCACCGCTTCCTCGATCTCGGTCGGGCTGATCCGGTTGCCCGCGCTCTTGATCATCTCGTCGTCACGACCGACGAAACGAAACAGGCCATCGGTTCCTTCGATCACGGTATCGCCCGACCATGCGGCGATCCCGCCTTCGCGCGAAAAAGCTGGCGCGGGGCGAAAGCGCTGGGCGGTGCGTTCGGGATCGTTCCAATAGCCCCTGGCGACCAGCGGTCCGGCATGGACGAGTTCGCCCGGCTCGCCCGGCGCTGCGCGGCTGCCGTCGGCGCGCACCGCCATCACCTCGGCGAACGGGATCGCCCTGCCCATCGCCTCGGGATGCGTGTCGATCAGCCCCGGATCGAGATAGGTCGATCGGAACGCCTCGGTGAGCCCGTACATCGCGTAGAGCTTCGCCGCCGGGAAGCGTGCGCGCAGGCCGCTTACCATCGTGGGCGCCAAGGCACCGCCTGAATTCGTCAACCGTTTCAGATAGCCTACGCTATCTTCCGTCCAATCGATCTCAAGCAACTGCGTCCAAAGCGGCGGCACACCGGCGAGCGTCGTGATACCGAATCGCGCGACCGCCTTCATCACGTCGCGCGGCAACAGATAATCGAGCGGCACCACCCGCGCGCCCGCCGCCCAGGTCGAAAAAAGCTGGTTCTGCCCGTAATCGAAGCTCAACGGCAGCACGCCGAGCACGCGATCTAGCGATTCCAGTTCCAGGTAATGCGCGACGCTGATCGCCCCGAGCCACAGATTGGCATGGCTCAGCATCACGCCCTTGGGGCGCCCGGTCGATCCCGAGGTATAGAGGATCGCCGCGAGATAATCGGGATCGGCGGCAGATGACGGAAGGCGATCGCCCGTGATCGCGATATCCTCCTCGGCCACGATCCGGCACGCCTCGGGCACATCTCCGGCCTCGAAGGTCGCCGCGCGCGCGGGCTGGGTCACGAGCATCGCCGCGCCGCTATCGGCGAGGATATGAGCGACCTGGGCGCGTTTGAGCACCGGATTGACCGGCACATGGATCAGCCCCGCGCGCGGCGCCGCGAGCGGCATCACGCAGGCGAGACGCGTCTTGGGAAGCCAGCTTGCCACACGGTCGCCGGGGCTGAGCCCCTGCCGCGCCAACCATGCCGCCGTGGCGCCGACACGCGCCTCGAGTTCGGCATAGGAAACCGTGCCGGCGCGATCTTCGATCGCCACGTCGCCGGGGCGCCCGCACGCCGGCAGGTGGTCGATCGGGCGCGGCATGGGATCGAGATCGATCATGTTTTCCGCCTCTACCCGCAAACCCGGATTGCGCGAAACACTTGTCCCGCATTCGGTCAGCGATTAATGCGGCGCCGCACCATGACGGGGGAAGCCGTGGTTCGGGAAGGCAAAGCGGAAATCGACACCACCATCCGCGCCGTGTTGCGCGACGTGCTTGGGCTTTCCGCCGAGCGCGCGGCCGCCTTTGCCGACGAAACGCCGCTGTTCGGCGCGCTTCCCGAACTCGATTCGATGGCGGTGGCGGGCGTGCTCACCGAGATCGAGGATCGGCTCGGCATCCTGATCGAGGACGATGAGGTCGATGGCGAAATGCTCGAGACCTTCGGCGCGCTCGCGGCGTTCGCCGCCCGCAAGGCGCTACAATGATCGGGCATAGATGATCGGCCGCTACGATTGGGCAGGCGGAACCGAGGCGATGCTCCGTTTCGGCCCGGCTACCGGCCCGGTCGTGGTGCTCGCCTTGCCCTTGTTCGAGGAAGCCAACCGCACGCGCGCCTTCGCGGTGACGATGCTTCGCAGGCTGGCTGAGCGTGGTGTGGCAAGCGTGCTGCCCGATCTGCCGGGGCAAGGCGAGAGCCTGGTTCCGCTGCATGATATGACGATCCTGCGAATGCAGGAGGCCTATGGGGGCGTGGTCGATCACTTCGATCGCGAGGGCCGCACCTGCTACGGCGCCGGCATCAGGAGCGGCGCCTTGCTCGATGCGCTGGGGCTGCTGTTCGGACGCTGGCATTTCGCACCGCAGGATGGGGCGTCGTTGCTGCGCGAGTTGACCCGGATCAAGAGTGTGGAGATCGGCAAGTCGCTCGGTGAATGTTGGTATTTCGAGCACGCGGAAAAGGGCGTGGACCCCGTGCCCTCGGTCGAGATCGCGGGCAATGTGATCGCGCCTGACTTGCTGACCGACCTGTCGGTGAAAACACCCTTCGATCGCTCACCCGGCACCGCGCATCGAACACTTCGGCTGGCGAGCGATCCCGGCGAGGCCGACCGTAAGGTCGAGGGTACCCCGCTCTGGAGACGCAGCGAGCCCGGCAACGATCATGCTTTTGCACAAATACTTGCAGAAGATATCGTGGACTGGATTGCAACATGCGAACGCTGATCGCTTTCCCCTGCGAGGGCGAGACGCTGATAGGCACGCTCGATGCGGCGCCGGGGACGACCGGCCTGCTGATCGTCTCGGGCGGCAACGAAATCCGCGTCGGCGCGCATCGCGGCATGGCGCTGCTCGCGGAACGCCTCGCCGCGGCAGGTGTGTCCGTCTTCCGCTTCGACCGACGCGGGATCGGTGATTCGACCGGCGCGAACGGCGGCTATGCGTCGTCCGGTCCCGATATCGCCGCCGCGGTCCGCGCTTTCCGCGCGCAGGTGCCGCACCTTTCCACCCTCATCGGCTTCGGCAATTGCGATGCCGCGACGGCGCTCGCGCTGTTCGGGCGCGATGCCGGAATCGATCGGCTGATCCTCGCCAATCCGTGGGTGGTCGACGAGGACGACGACCTCCCCCCCGCCGCCGCGATCCGCGCGCGCTACGCCGAGCGCCTGCGTGATCCGCAAACGTGGCTACGCGCGGCCAGGGGCGGTATCAGTATCGGAAAATTTATCAGTGGCTTGAAGAAGATTTCTAATAATTCCCCTAAGGATGCGAACGGGCTCGCCGATCGCATGTTCGCGGTGCTGCCTCCCACCGCGACGGTGATCCTCGCCAAAGGCGACGCCACCGCGATCGCCTTCGCCGACGCCGCCCACACACGCGGCTGGGTGGGGACGCCGATCGAGATCGCTACCGCCTCGCACAGCTTCGCGCGGGTCGACGATGGCGAGGCATTGTATCAGACGATCGCGAGGGCGATTCTCAACGACCGTTCGTGCTGAGCTTGTCGAAGCACCGTTTTTCTTCCGGCGAGGAAGAACGGCCATTCGGCAGGCTCAGAGCATGCCCCGGACTTGATCCGGGGGCGAACGGAAACCGACCCCCCGCCCCTTACTCGGCCGCCTCAGCGATCCTCTCAAAATCGGCTTCGGCGAGAAACTTCTCGGCGTCGAGCGCGGCCATGCAGCCGGTGCCGGCCGCCGTCACCGCCTGGCGATAGATTTTGTCCATCACGTCGCCGCACGCGAACACACCGGGGATCGAGGTCCGCGTGCTGCCCGGCTCAACCTTGATATAGCTGTCCGAATCGAGATCGAGGTGCCCCCGGAACAGTTCGGTCGCGGGATGATGGCCGATCGCGACGAACCCGCCCTCGACATCGAGCGTCGACATTTCGCCCGTCACCGTATCCTTGAGATCGAGCGCGACTAGCCCCTCGGGGCTGCCGCCGCCGACGAACCGGTGGACTTCCTTGTTCCACAGCACGTTGATCCCCTTGTGCGCGAACAGCCGCTCCTGAAGGATGCGTTCGGCGCGCAGGGTGTCGCGGCGGTGGATCAGCGTTACGTCGGGCGAATGGTTGGTGAGGTACAGCGCTTCTTCGACTGCGGTGTTGCCGCCGCCGATCACCGCCACCTTCTTGCCGCGATAGAAGAAGCCATCGCAGGTCGCGCAGGCGGAAACGCCTTTGCCCTTCATCGCTTCCTCGCTGTCGAGCCCCAGCCATTTGGCCTGCGCGCCGGTGGCGATGACGAGCACGTCGCCTTCGTACACGTCACCGCTGTCGCCGGTCAGCCGGAACGGGCGCCGCGAGAGATCGACATCGACGATCGTATCCCAGACGAGATTGGTGCCGACATGCTCGGCCTGCTTCTGCATCTGCTCCATCAGCCAGGGACCCTGGATGACGTCGGCAAAACCCGGATAATTCTCGACATCGGTGGTCGTCATCAACTGACCGCCGGGCTGGATGCCCTGGACGAGGATCGGCTTCATCCCCGCGCGCGCGCCATAGATCGCGGCGGAAAGCCCGGCGGGGCCGGAACCGAGGATGAGCATACGGGTCGAATGGGTCGTCATGTCGCGGAATCTGCCTCGTCTGGAAGGAGCGCATCTAGGATCGAAGCGCCCGCCGTGGCAACATGGGCCGAACAGGCGCGCGTGCAAGAGCGGTGCGCCTCACGAAAATCTTCGCCCGCGCATCGTAACGTTTGATCGGACGACCGAGGAGGAATTGAATGGCCGACACGATCCTCGGCGCGATCATCGCCGGGGGCGCCGCGCGCCGCTTCGGCGGCGACAAGGCGCTCGCCGATCTCGACGGCAAGCCGCTGATCGATCACGCCGCGGAGACGCTGCGCGGCGCGGCCGATGCGCTGGTGGTGTGCGGCCGCGAGCTTGCTGGGTGGACGTGCCTCGCCGATCACCCCCGCCCCGGCCTGGGCCCGTTGGGTGGGATCGCTGCGGCGCTCGACCATGCCCGCAGCAACGGCTTCACCTCGGTGCTGACGATCGGCTGTGACATGCCGCGCGTTCCGGCCGGCCTGCTCGCGACCCTTGCCGCCACGCTGCCGGGCTATTGCGCGGACGCCCCGATCCTCGGCCATTGGCCCGCCGGCGAGGCCGATGCGCTGCGCCGCCATATCGGAGACACGACCGGCAGGAACCCGCGCCTTTCGATCCGTCGCTGGGCCGAGACGATCGGGGCGACGCCGATCGCGGCCCCCGCGCCGCTCGTCAATATCAACACACCGGCGGACCTCGCGGCGCTATGACGGCATCGCGCACGGAGACGGTGACGATCCTCACCCCCGCGCGCGCCCGGCCAGGGACGCGCGAGGTTGCGGTCGAGGCGCCCGTCGCGATCGAGGTCAACGGCCTCGGCTATGCGGTGATGATGATGACCCCCGCCGCGCTCACCGAGTTCGCGACCGGCTTCATGCTCACCGAGCGCCTCGCCGATACCGCCGCCGATCTCCATGATATCGACATCGCCGAGACGCCCGCGGGGATCATCGTGCGCGTCATCCTCGCTGCGCATTGCGCCGGGCGCATCCACGATCGCGTCCGCCACCGCACGAGCGACACTGGATGCGGGCTGTGCGGGATCGCCGGGCTCGAACAGGTCGTGCGCCCCCTGCCCGCACCGCCGCCGCGCCCCGACACCGCGCCCGCCGCGATCTTTGCCGCGCTGGCCGCGCTGCGCGATCGCCAGCCGCTCAATCGCGCGACCGGCGCGGTCCATGCCGCCGCCTGGTGCGATTCGACAGGCGCGATCCTCGCCGCGTTCGAGGATGTCGGCCGCCACAATGCGCTCGACAAGCTGATCGGTCATATCGCACGCTCGGGCGCCGCCCCCGACGGCTTCCTGCTCGTCACCTCGCGGATCAGCTTCGAGATGGCAGACAAGGCGCTGGTCGTACGCACGCCGCTTCTCGTAGGAATTTCAGCGCCAACGACACTCGCGATCGAGCACGCGCGCGCGCACGGCCTCACCCTCGTGGCGCTCGCGCGCGCCGATGCGATGCTGGTCGCGAACGACCCCTTCGGCGCTTTCGCCCAGGTGGCCGCATCGCCGCAATAGACGGCATGCGCGTCGCGGGAAATCGCCGCGCAAAGCGCCGCAATATATCCGTCATATAAATGACGCGGTTGTGTCACTCCTCCTCCCTCGCGGTGTCATGCATGCACCATAGAGCCCGCCGCGGGCGCAAGCGGGGGCTTAGTCGATTCGTCTCCCGCCGCGCTGCCTCGAAGCCAACAGGGAGCCGGCTGGCCGGCCAGCGGAGACACCATGATCCACAATATTCGAATGCGTACGCTGCTCGGCGGCTGCGCTCTACTCGCGCTCGCCGGATGCGGCGCCGATGACGTCGCCTCGCCCGGCGAAGGCGTGATCGTGGTGCCGACCCCATCTCCCTCGCCGACACCAAGCCCGACGCCCACACCCACCCCGACCCCCGGCGGCCCGGCGGCGGATTGCCCCACCGGGTTCACCAATGCCGGCGTTATCGCCAACCTGCGCAACTGCTCGATCACCGGCCGCATCAACAGCGATCTCAACATCCCCAAGCGCGCCGGTACGGTCTATTCGCTGGTCGGCCGCGTCGATGTCGGCACCGATGTCGGCGGCGACGGGACGGCGGCGGGCGGCAAGGGCGTGACGCTCTCGATCGATCCGGGCGTCGTCGTCTTCGGCTCGGGCGGGCTCGATTTCCTCATCGTCAATCGCGGTTCGAAGATCAACGCCGTCGGCACGCCGACCCAGCCGATCATCTTCACCGGCCGCCGCAACGTCGAAGGCACCGCGACCGACGACAGCCAGGCCTTGTGGGGTGGCGTCGTCCTGCTCGGCCGCGCGCCGATCTCCGATTGCATCGGCGGCGCCACGGGCGGCGCGGCGGATTGCCAGAGCCAGTTCGAAGGCACCGCGGACGCGCTGTTCGGCGGCGCCACCGCGACCGACAGCTCGGGCGCGCTGCAATATGTCCAGATCCGCTACGCCGGCTTCGAGTTGGCGAAGGACAAGGAACTCAACGGCCTGACGCTGGCCGGCGTCGGATCGGGCACCACGCTCGATCACATCCAGGTCCACAACAGCTCGGACGACGGGATCGAGATGTTCGGCGGCCGCGCGAACCTTAAATATGTCGCGCTGACCGGCAATGACGACGACAATCTCGACAGCGATCAGGGCTATCAGGGCTTCGTCCAGTTCGCGATCGTCGCGCAGCGGGCGAACGGCCAGTCGGGCGACTCGATCCTCGAGGTCGATTCGAACGGCAACGAGGATTCGTTGCCGCGCACCTTCGTCCGCCTCGCCAACTTCACCTTCCTCCATCGCAGCACGCTTGCGGCATCGGTCAACGCGATGCTGTTCCGCGGCGGCACGGATTATACCGCGGTGAACGGCATCGTCGTCAGCCCGCGCGTCTGTCTCGATATCGACGAAACCGGCGGCACCACCACGCGCGCGGCCGATGCGGCGCTCCAGGATCAGGGCCCGCCCGTGTTCAAGTCGGTGGTCATGCAGTGCGGCGAAGGCGCCTATCAGGACGACGGCAACGTGACGGTGGCGAAGATCAAGTCGATCTTCGAGGTAGCGGGTGCGAACAACAAGCCCGACTTCACCAACTCGCTCACCGGCTTCATCAATGGCGCGAACGAAGCGGCGGTGCCTGCCTTCAACGCGGCGACGCTCGGCTCGTTCTTCACGACGACCGATTATATCGGCGCCGTCAAGAATGCGAGCGACACCTGGTATCAGGGCTGGACGTGCGATTCCTCGACGCTCGATTTCGGCAGCGGCGCGTCATGCACCGCGATCCCGACCGAATGACGCCTTGAACGACTGACGGTGGCGGCGGCGCATCGCGTCGCCGCCACGCTTTCTCTGCACGCCTTATTTTCGGAGCATCGCTCATGAACCGCACGCTCGGGCTCGCCGGCCTCCTCCTGTCCACCGCGCTCACGCCGAGCGTTGCCCTAGCGCAGGCCACCATCGCCGATGCGTCGCAATCGGGGCCGGCCGCGCCCGCCGATACCGGCGAACCACAGCGCGATCGGCCGGTCGATATCTCCACCCCCGGCGCCGAACTGCCCGGCATCGTCGTGATCGGCCGCAACATCCCGCAGCCGATCCGCGACACCCCGCAGGTCGTGTCGGTGCTCTCGTCGGCAGATATCGCGCGGGCCGGCGACGGCGACGTCGCAGGCGCGCTCACCCGCGTCACCGGTCTGTCGGTCGTCGGCAACGGCTATGTCTATGTGCGCGGGCTCGGCGATCGCTATTCGCTGGCACTGCTCAACGGCTCGCCCTTGCCATCTCCCGAGCCGCTCAAGCGCGTCGTCCCGCTCGATATCTTTCCGTCGAGCATCATCGCCAGCGCGCTCGTCCAGAAAAGCTATTCGGTCAATTATCCGGCCGAGTTCGGCGGCGGGGTCGTCAACCTGACCACCACCACGCTCCCCGACGAGAGCTTCCTTGAGGTCAAGGGCAGCGTTTCGGGCGATACCGAGACCACCGGCCGGCTTGGCTACACCTATTACGGCAGCGATACCGACTGGACCGGCTTCGACGACGGCACGCGCGATATCCCCTTCGCGCTGCGCAAGGCAATCTCCAGCGGCCGCCCGGTGTCGCTCGACACGCTATCCCCTGATGCACCGTTCGAGGCGCGCAAGGCCGAGATGGCGGCGATCACCTCCAGCCTCGTCAACGCCGGCACGTCGCTGCTCCAGCGCAACAACAACCTTCCGGCGAACTTCTCCACCTCGGCGAGCGCCGGGATTCGCTATGACAGCCCCGGCGGCGCGCAACTCGGCCTGATCGCGAGCGCGGGACTTTCCAACGAATGGCGCACCCGCGATGCGACCCAGCAGGTGTCGATCGATTCCGATCTGGGCGGGCTGGTGCGCGACGCGCGCACCGTGCTCACCGACAACCATGTCGTCGTCCACGGCCTGCTCGGCACCGGCGTGCGATTCGGCGAGAACAGCATTCGCTGGACCGGGCTCTATATCCGCGACACGCTGAAGCAGGGCCGCCTGTCTCGGGGGCAGAGCAGCGTCAGCGAGACCAAGGATTTCATCGATCAGAACACCGCCTGGTACGAGCGCCAGCTCATCGACACCCAGGCGACCGGCGAATTCAAGTTCGGCAACGTCGGGCTTGATCTGCGCGCGACCTATGCCAACACCAAGCGCGAAGCGCCGTACGAGCGCGGCTTCGAATATATCTACAATTCGCAGGTCGACGATTACGTCAACAACCTCAACCAGTCGGGCAATGCGACGATCTCGTTCAGCAAGCTCGAGGAGAACCTCTATTCGGGCGCGGCGGACCTGTCGTACACGCTCCCCTTCGCGCGACCGGTGACGCTCAGCGGCGGCTATGCCTATACCGATCAGACGCGCAATTCGACGCGCCGCGATTTCCGCTTCACGCCCGAACTGGGCAGCCTTGGCCTTGCCGTGTCGCAGGAGCGGCCCGACTATCTGCTCTCGGATTACAACATCCAGACCTACGGCATCTATCTGCGTGAGGCGACGGGTGTTTCCGGCGCGGGTGCGTTCGAGGCCGGATTGCGGATCCACGCCGGCTATGCTCGCATCAATGCCGAGCTTTTCAGTGGCCTGACGCTCGATCTTGGCGTGCGTTATGAGGATGCACGTCAATTCGTGACGCCGCTCGGCCTCGACGGACGCCCGACCGAAGCCTACGCGACCACGAAGCTTGACAACGATTACTGGCTGCCCGCCGCGACGCTGACTTGGAACATGGCCGAGGACATGCAGCTACGCCTCGCCGCTTCGAAAACCATCGCGCGCCCGCAATTTCGCGAACTGGCACAGCAGATCTATCAGGATACCGATTCGGACCGCCAGTTCATCGGCAACCCGTTCCTGAACGACAGCAAGCTCACCAACGTCGAGGCGCGCTACGAATATTATTTCGCGCCCGAACAGCGCTTCACCCTCGCCGGCTTCTACAAGAAGATCGAGAACCCGATCGAGGCGTTCAGCTATTTCAACAACGGCATCGTCACCAGCTTCGCCAACGCGCCCGAGGCCGATCTGTACGGCGGCGAAGTCGAGATGCTCAAATACGTGTCGCTCGGCGGGATCGCCGACAACGGCTTCTTCTCGACGCGGCGGTTGGTGCTGAGCGCCAACTACACCTATTCGAAATCGAAGCTGAAGGTGGGGCCGGACGACACGGTCACCACGCCGCTGTTCACCGGCACCGCGGCGGGGCTGTTCCACGACGGCGATCCGCTGACCGGCCAATCGGACCATCTCGTCAATTTCCAGATCGGCCTCGAAGACCCCGACAAACTGTCGCAACAAACGCTGCTGCTGACCTATGCGAGCGATCGCGTCACCAGCCGGGGGCTTCAGGCAGGCACGCTCCAGCAGCCGCCAATCGTGGAACGGCCGGGGCTGCGTCTCGATGCGGTGATCCGCCAGGGCTTCTCCGCATTCGGTGCGCAAGGCGAGATCACGCTCGAAGCGCGCAACATCACCGGCACCGGCTATCGCGAATTCCAGCAGAGCGGGGACAATGTCGTCGATATCAATCGCTACGATATCGGCACGAGCGGTTCGATCGGCGTCAGCCTTCGCTTCTGATCGGCCGCGTTGTCATCAATCTGTCCGACAGCCGTAACAACACTGTCACCCCACTGACGCAAGGCCCTCCCCGTCACGCACGCGACGCGATTCCGATGCGCCGAGTCGGGGGGAGTTATGCAGTTATACCAACCTGAAAGACTGCGACGACTGGGGCGTCGCCTGTCGCGTGGTGGGCCGCTCGCGGGAATCGAGGCGGTGTTGTTGATCGGCCTCGCCGTCGCGGTTGCCCGGCTCGTGTGGGCGATCGCGACGCCGGTGGGTCCGCTCGGCACGTGGCAGCCGCGCCAGCCGGTCGATTTACCGGTCGGCGCGCGCCTTGCGTCGTTCGCGCGCTTCGATCCCTTCTATCGCACCGCGCCCGACGACGACGGCGCGCAGGCGGTCACCTCGCTGCCGCTCAAGCTGATGGGCGTCAGGATCAACGAGGCGACCGGGCTCGGCTCGGCGATCATCGCCACGCCCGACGACGTCCAGACGAGCTATGCGGTGGGCGACGAGATCACCGGCGGCGCCAGGCTGAAGGCAGTGGCGATCGACCATGTCGTGATCGACAAGGGCGGCGCCGATGAATTGCTGTATCTCGACCAGTCGGAGCCCGCGCCAACACCGGTGCCGACACCCACCCTCCCGGCTGCGGCTGAGGCTGCGGCCACGGCCACGGCCACGGCCGACCTTCCCAAGACAGATCAATGACCTCCAGGATATTCCTGATCGGCGCGGCGCTCGCCCTCGTCCTCGGCGCACCGGCGCACGCGCAACAGACGCTCAACGTGCGCGATGCCGATATCCGCGCCTTCATCCAGGATGCCGCACGCGTCACCGGGCGGACGTTCATCATCGACGAGCGCGTCCAGGGCAAGGTATCGGTCGTCACCGATCGGCCGCTGTCGCGCTCCGAATATTTCGAGATCGTGCTGTCGACGCTGCGCGCCAACGGCCTCGTCGCGGTGCCGACCAGCGGCGGTGCGCTGCGCATCCAGCCGGTCGACGGCGCCGCGTCGCAGCCCGGCGGCGTCGGCCGCGCGGCCAGCCGCAATTCGTTTGTCACCGAGGTCTTTCGCCTGCGCCATATCGACGCGACCTCGGCGGTCGAGACGCTGAAGCCGCTGGTCAGCAAGGAAGGATCGATCACCGCCAACCGTGCGGCGAACAGCCTCGTCGTCGCCGATTATGCCGACAACATCCAACGCGTCCGCGCGCTGATCGCGCGGATCGACCGCACCAACGACACGACCGAGATCGTGGCGCTCAAGAATGCGGGCGCCCGCGAAGTCGCCGAATCACTCCAACAGTTGAGCGGCGGTGGCGCGGCAGGCGCCAATGGCGGCGCCACAGTGGGATCGGGCGTGGTCGCGGTGGCGATCGACAGTTCGAACAGCATCGCGCTGCGCGGCGATCCGGCAGGGGTTGCGAAACTTGCCTCGCTTGCGCGCGACCTCGATCGCCAGGCGGCAAGCGGAACCGAAATCCGCGTCATCTATCTCAAGCACGCCGACGCCGCGCAATTGTTGCCCGTGCTCCAGCAACTCGTCGGCCAGCCGGTGACGCAGGCGATCGAGGAAACCCCCGCATTCGCCCAGGTGCCGCTCGGCGCGGATGGCAAGGGCAGCACGACGGGCGCCGTCGCAACGCCGGTATCGCAGCCCGCCGCGACGGCCGCTGGAACGCCCTCACCCGCGACCAGCCTGTTCCTGCGCGGGCCGGTGATCGTGACGCGCTTCGCCGGCGCCAATGCGATCGTGATCGGCGGCAATGCCGATACGCAGCGGATGCTGGGCGAGGTGGTCCGCCAGCTCGATGTCGCGCGCGAGCAGGTGCTGGTAGAGGCGATCATCGTCGAGATCAGCGACAATGCCGCCAAGCGGCTCGGCGTCCAGTTCCTGCTCGGTGGCGATCCGTCGAGCGGGGTGCCGTTCCTCGCGACCAACTATTCGAACGCGGCGCCCAGCATCCTCACGCTTGCGGGTGCTTACGGCGCGACCAAACTCGACAAGTCGAGCACCACGATCGACGGCAACGTCGTTACCACCAACAACAACAGCCCGCTGACCGACAGCCTCCAACAGGCCGCAGCGCAGGAACTGCTCGGCGCCAACGGCGGATTCGGCGGCACCCTGCTCAATATTGGCAGCAACGCGATCTTCGGGGCGATCATCAACGCCGTGAAGTCCGACACCGCATCCAACATCCTTTCCACCCCGCATGTACTCGCGCTCGACAATCACGAGGCGCATTTCCTCGTCGGGCAGGAAATCCCGATCACCACCGGCGAAGCGCTGTCCGACAATTTCGACAATGCCTTCCGCACGATCCAGCGCGAGAATGTCGGCATCAAGCTCGATATCAAGCCGCAGATCAACGAAGGCGGCGAGATCAAGCTGACGATCCGGCAGGAAGTCAGCTCGATCGCCGGGCCGGTGTCGAACAACTCGAGCGAACTGATCCTCAACAAGCGCGAGTTCCAGACGACGCTGACCGCACAGGACGGGCAGATCCTCGCGATCGGCGGCCTGCTCGATGATAATGAGCGCCGGACGATCGAGCGCGTACCGCTGTTGTCGGACATCCCGGTCGTCGGCGAATTGTTCAAGTCGCGTTCGCGGACGCGCACCAAGACCAACCTGATGGTCTTCATCCGGCCGACCATCATCCGCAACGCCGCCGATGGCGATCGCATGACCCAGCGGCGCTACGGCTATATGCGCGATCAGCAGCTTGCCCAGAACCCCGGCGTCGAGCCGAGCCTCGACGCGCTGGTGCGCGACTATATGGGCGCGGTGCCACCGATCCCGCCCGGCACGCCCGAAACCGGCACCGTCATCCGCCCACAACAGGTGATGACCGTGCCGGGCGGCGCCCCGGTAACGCCCACACCACCTGTCGTAGTACCGATCGAACAACAGCGATCATCGACCGCGATCCGGCCTGTCGACATCGCCCCGAGCGAGGCGCAGCCATGAAGATCGCGCGCGGATCGACGGACGAGGATGCCGCGACGGCCGGAGAAGCAGCCTCGGATTCGACGCCAAGCGCCATTCCTTACGGTTTTGCACGCAAGTTCGGCGTCGTATTGCTCGACGGCAATCCCGACCGGCCGATCGTCGCGTTGCGCGAGGACAGCGATCCGCGCGTGCTGATCGAGGTACGGCGCCATCTTGGCCGCGCGTTCGATGTCGAGACCGTGTCGTCGACCGACTTCGATCGCCATCTCTCCGATCGCTACGCGATGGACGGCACCGCCGCCGCGATGGCGAATTCGATCGATCTTGGCGCGAACGAACTCGATCTCATCGCCGGCGACCTGCCGAGCGCGGAGGATCTGCTCGATTCGGCGGACGACGCGCCCGCCGTCCGCCTGATCAACGGTGTCCTCGCCGAAGCCGCGCGACACGGCGTGTCGGACGTGCACATCGAGCCGTACGAGACCGGCCTCGTCGTCCGTATGCGGATGGACGGCGTGCTCAAGGAAATGCTGCGGATGCCGCCGCATGTCGCGCCCGTGGTGGTCAGCCGGATCAAGGTGATGGCGCGGCTCGACATCGCCGAGCGGCGGCTGCCGCAGGACGGCCGGATCGGGATCACGCTGGGCGGCCGGGTGCTCGACGTGCGCGTCTCCACCCTGCCGTGCCGCGGCGGCGAGCGCGTCGTGCTGCGCATCCTCGACAAGGACACGATCGGCATCGGCCTCGAGGTGCTCGGCATGAGCGAGGTCATGGAGACCGCGTATCGCGCCGCGCTCGCCGAGCCCAACGGCATCCTGCTCGTCACCGGCCCGACCGGATCGGGCAAGACGACGACACTCTATGCCGGCCTGCGGCGCTTGAACGACGGCAGCCGCAACATCCTGACGGTGGAAGATCCTGTCGAATATGCGGTCGAAGGCGTCGGGCAGACGCAGGTCAACGCCAAGGTGGGGCTCACCTTCGCGGCCGGGCTGCGCGCGATCCTCCGGCAGGACCCCGATGTCGTGATGGTCGGCGAGATCCGCGATCGCGAGACCGCCGAGATCGCGGTGCAGGCGTCGCTGACGGGGCATCTCGTGCTGTCGACCGTCCATACCAACGATGCCGTCGGCGCGATCACGCGAATGCGCGACATGAAGGTCGAACCCTTCCTGCTCGCCTCCACGCTGCGCGCGGTGATCGCGCAGCGACTGGTGCGCCGGCTCTGCCCCGCCTGCCGCCAGCCGGTTCAGGCACCGCAGGCACTCGCCGCCCGACTCGGTTTCGAGATCGGAACGATCGTATACCAGCCGGTCGGCTGCGATCAGTGCAACGGCACCGGCTTCAAGGGCCGGATCGGCGTGTTCGAGATGATCCGCGTCGACGATACGATCCGCCGACTCATCAACGACGGCGGCGACGAGGCGCTGATCGCGCGCCACGCGTTCCTGCACTCACGCACGCTGGGCGCGGCGGCGCGCGCGCTCGTCGGCAACGGCGAGACCACGGCCGAGGAGGCGATCCGCATCACCCGCGGCGATGACGACGAAGAGCTGGGCGATGGCTGAATTCGCCTATCTCGCGATCGCACCGTCGGGAAAGGAGCAACGCGGCCATATCGCCGCCGAGACGATCGCGGCGGCCCGGGCCGAGCTTGATCGACGCCGGCTGTTCGTGATGCGGATCGATTCCGAAACGCGCCGCGCGGCAGCCCCCGCGCTGTTCAGCCTCGAACGCAAGAAGCTCTCGGTGAAGGAACTGACGCTGTTCACGCGCCAGGCCTCGACGCTGATCCAGGTGAGCCCGATCGAGGAAGCGCTGCGTACGATCGCCCGGCAGAGCGAGAAGCCCCACGTCCGCAAGGTGATCGATCGTGTCCACGCCGGGATCATCGAGGGCCGCCGGCTCGCCGAGGCGATGGGCGGCGAGCCAAGGAGCTTTCCGCTGCTGTACCGCGCGATGGTGTCGGCGGGCGAGAGTTCGGGCAGCCTGCCGCTGCTCATGGAACGACTCGCGGACCTGCTCGAACGGCAGGCGGAGATGCGTGGCCGCGTGATCACCGCGATCGCCTATCCGTTGATCCTCGCGGTGTTCGCGGTGCTCGTCGTCGCGGCGCTGATGATATTCGTCGTGCCCAAGGTGGTCGAGCAGTTCGACACGATGGGGCAGACGCTACCGCTGCTGACGCGGATCGTGATGGGGCTGTCGCAATTTCTCGCGCATTGGTGGTGGGCGCTGCTGCTCGGGATCGCGGTGCTCGCCGGGCTCGGCTGGCGCGCACTCCGTGAGGAACCGATCCGATACGCGGCCGATCGCGCGATCCTGAACACGCCGATGATCGGCCGGCTGTTGCGCGATCTCCACGCGGCACGGATGGCGCGAACGCTGGCAACGATGGTCGCGAGCCGCCTGCCGCTGATGGAGGGCCTCGCGCTGACGGCGCAGACGGTTCACAACCGCGTGCTCAAGCGCGCCTCGGACGAGATCGTCGAGGCGATCCGGGGCGGCGGCAGCCTGTCGAGTGCGCTGCGGCGCGCGGGCGTGTTTCCGCCGCTTCTCGTCTATCTCGCGGCGTCGGGGGAATCGGCGGGCCAGCTCGATACCATGCTCGCGCGCGCCGCCGATTATCTCGAGCGCGAATTCGATTCGTTCACCTCGGTCGCGCTGGCGATGCTCGAACCGGCGATCATCATCCTGATGGGCGCGGTCGTCGCGGTGATCGTGCTCTCGATCCTTCTCCCTATCCTCCAACTCCAGAGCCTGACCGGCGCTTGAGAGGTATCCATGTCTGAGATTGCCAAGCCGTGCCTTCCTCAAAGCACCCCGTCACCCCGGACTCGTTCCGGGGTCCAAGGTTCCGCAAGTGCCGCCGCCGGTGAATTTGCGGCACGTTCGATACCGGAACGAGTCCGGCATGGCGGCAAGGCAGCCGAAAACGGCTTCACATCTTCGAGGCGTTCCGCCGAAAACGGCTTCACGTCTTTGAGGCGTTCCGCCGAACACGGCTTCACATCTTCGAGGCGTTCCGCCGAACACGGCTTCACTTCTCGTAGGCGTTCCGCCGAACACGGCTTCACTTTGGTCGAACTGATGGTCGTCATCGTCATCATCGGCCTGTTGGCGACGATCGTCGCGGTCAACGTGCTGCCGGCGACCGGCAAGGCGCGGACCGAAAAGGCCAAGGCGGATATCGCGACGCTCGAACAGGCGCTCGATCAATATCGGCTCGACAACATCACCTATCCCAATGCGAACGAGGGGCTCCAGGCACTGGTGACGGCGCCGCCGACGCTGGCCCAACCGAGCCGCTACCGGCCGGGCGGCTATATCCGCCGGCTGCCCAACGATCCGTGGGATCACCCCTATCAATATCGCGTCCCCGGCAAACGCGGGCCGTTCGACATCGTATCGCTCGGCGCCGACGGCGCGGCGGGCGGCGAGGGCGAGAATGCCGACATCTATTCCAGCGACCTTTGAACCCCGCGGCGTCGCCCGGGATCTCAACTCTCTCGGATTCACGCTGGCTGAACTGATGGTGGTGCTGGTGATCCTCGGTCTCGCCTCGGCGGCGGTGGTGATGACGATTCCAGATTCGGGCAGCGGCGTGCGCGACGACATGCAGCGCTTCGCGGCGCGCCTGTCCGCGGCGCGCGATCGGGCGATCGTCGCGGCGCGGCCGATGAGCGTGTGGGTGGCCCCCAGCGGCTATGGCTTCGCGCAGCGGATCGAAGGCGAATGGGTGCCGCTCGACGACAAGCCCTTCGTCACCACCGACTGGCGCCATCAGGCGATCGCGCTCGTCGACGCCAGCGGGCCGGCGCGCGTGACGTTCGACACCACCGGCGCAGCGGTCGCGCCGCTCACCATCACGTTGGTGCGCAACGATGCGCGCGCCTCGGTGAGCGTCACCACCAGCGGCAAGGTGACGATCGATGAGTGATCGCGGCTTCCGTTTTTGTTCGCGCTCCGCCGAAAACGGCTTCACTTTTTATAGGCGTTCCGCCGAGCACGGCTTCACTTTTTATAGGCGTTCCGCCGAAAACGGCTTCACTTTTTATAGGCGTTCCGCTGAGCACGGCTTCACGCTGATCGAAATGCTCGTCGCGCTGGCGGTGTTCAGCCTCGCCGCGCTCGCGCTGCTGCGGCTGCAAGGCGTGACGCTGCGTACCGCCGCCGATCTCGACCAGCGCGTCGTGGCACAGGCAGTCGCGCGAAATCTTGCGATCGAGACGTTGACCGATCCCGTACCCCCGGTGATCGGCGCCAGCGCGGGGACCACGGTGAACGGCGGTCGCCCGTGGCATTGGGCGCGCCGCGTACAGGCGCTTGGCGGCGGCGTGCTCAGGATCGACATCGCGGTGCGCGGCGCCAGCGGTTCCCCCGCCACGCTGACGATCGCGAGGCGCGCAGGATGACTCGCGGCTTCACCCTCATCGAACTGCTCGTCGCGCTCCTGATCTTCGCGACGCTTTCGGCCGCCGGCGTGATGCTGCTGTCCGGCACCGTTTCGGCGCAAGCCACGGTGACCGCACGGCTCGACGACATGGCCGCGGTCGAGCGCGCCAGCGCGCTGATCACTGCCGATCTCGCGCAGGCGCTGCCTCGGATCAGCCGCACCGAAAGCGGCACGCTCGCGCCCGCTTTCTATGCCGATGCGGTGATCGAGCCCCACCGCCCCGCGCTGCTGTTCGTCCGTGGCGGCTGGGACAATCTCGATGGCCACGCCGATCGCCCGGCGATCCAGAAGGTCGAATATTGGCTCGTCGATGGCCGGCTCGAGCGGCGCAGCTATCCCTTCGTCGACGGGGCACGCGGCAACGAGGCGACGCCGATGATCGACGGCATCACCGCCGCGCGGCTTCGGTTCCGCGACCCCACGGGCGCATGGCGGGATGATTGGGCAGCCGTCAAACCCGATCTGCTGCCGAGCGCGGTCGAATTGACCATGACCCGCACCGGCGCGCCGTTGCGGCTGCTATTTCTCGTCGGCCCCGGCGCCCTTTCCGAACCGGACGCGCCCGTTCATGGCTAGCCCGGTGGCCCCTCCCCCACGCGAGCGCGGCGCGGCGTTACTGACGGTGTTGCTGCTCGTCGCGGTGATGTCGGTCGTCACCGCGACGCTGCTCGAACGGTTGACGATCGCCACGCGCCTTACCGGCAATGTGGGCGCACTCGATCAGGCGCGCGCCTACACGTTGTCGGCCGAAGCGCTCGCCGCGGCGCGCATCGGCGATCTGATCGCCGCCGATCCCGAACGCACCACGCTCGCAGGTGGCTGGAACGATACCCCCGTGCCGCTCCCCGTCGCCGGAGGCAGCGGCACCGCGCGCGTCACCGACGGCGGCAATTGCTTCAACCTCAACAGCCTCGTGTCAGGCGACGACCAGGCCGCGCTCGCCGCGCGCCCCGGCGGCATCGCCCAGTTCCGCGGGCTGATGCAGATCCTGGGCATCGATTCCGCGCTGGCGACATCGATCGCCGCCGCCGCCGCCGACTGGATCGATACCGACGATCGCCCGCTGCCCGACGGCGCCGAGGATGATACCTACGCGCGCGCCGCCATCCCCTATCGCACCGCCAACCGCTTCGTCGCCGATCCAAGCGAGTTGCGGGCCGTGCGCGGCGTAACGCCCGCGATCTACGCGACATTGCGCCCCTGGGTCTGCGCGCTGCCGACGAGCGACCTCTCGCCGATCAACGTCAACACGTTGCGGCCGGAGCAGGCGCCGTTGATCGCGATGCTCGCGCCCGAGCAGCTTTCGATCGGCGAGGCCCGGCGTGCGATCGCGGCGCGGCCGCTGCGCGGCTACGACAGCATCGATGATTTCTGGAACAGCGGCGCGCTCAAGGGCGTCGGCGTGGCGCCCGCGAACAGGGCGCAACTCGCCATCAAGACCCAATGGTTCGCGGTCGAGACCAACATCCTGCTCGGCGACATGACAAGCCGCGAGACGGCCCTGTTCGATGCCCGCGAGGCACCGGTGCGGCTCGCGCGGCGGCAATGGGGAGACGCGTCGTGACGCCGGCGCTCGTCATCATCCTTCCCGCCGATCTCGCGGACGCGCCCGAATGGCTGCGCGTCGCCGGCGACGCCATCGTCGCGCGCGGCCGGGGCGAGGATTGGGGAACGCCCCCCGATGATCCCGATGCGATCCTGCTCGTCGCCCCCGCCGCCACGATCACGCTCCATCGCACGATGCTCCCCGATCTCGCAGCGCGCCAGGCGATCGCCGCGGCGCGGCTGCTCGCACTCGAAAGCAGCCTCGGCGGCGCCGACACGCTCCACGCCGCGACCGGCCCGCGCGCCTCGGACGGCGAGCTCGACGTCGCCGTCGTGCGCAACACCGATATGGCCGCATGGCTGCTCTGGGCGCAGCATCACGCGCTGGACCCGGGCGCGATCGTCCCCGCGGCCACGCTGTTGCCGCGCCCTGAAAGCGGCTTCACTGCCGCGGCAATCGGCGATGAGCGCATCCTGCGCGACGCGAGTTCGGCGCTGCTCGACGACGGCATCGGCGCGTATCTGATCGGTGACGCGCCGGTCGAGGTACTTGCCCAGGATGCCATCGACGCCGCGCTCGTCGCCGCGCTTGCCGCGCCCGCGCTCAACCTGCGCCAAGGCGCGTTCGCGCGACGGACACGCCGGACGCTCGATTGGAAGACGCTGCGTCGATCCGGGGTTCTGGCGGGACTGATCCTGATCACGCTGCTCGCGACCACGCTAATCCGCATCGTGCGGCTGCACGCGGATAGTGCGGCGCAGGACGCGGCCGCCGTCGCAATGGCGCACGCGATCGCGCCAACGGTGACCACCGCCGACGAGGCGGATGCCGCCGTCCACGCCCGGCTCGCGGCGCGCGGTCTTGGCGGGCGCAGCTTTTCGGGGCCGGCGGCCCAACTCGTGAGCGCGATGCAGAACGTGCCCGACGTCACCATGACCACGCTCGCGCGCACCGGCGACGGCACGCTGACGACGACGCTGTCGGCGGCCAGCGTCGACGAGATCGATGCCGTCCTGCTGGCGGTGCAGAACGCGGGCTATGTCGTCACCGCCGAGCCGCCCTTGACGCAAAGCGGGCGCAACGCCGTCGCGATAACGGTCTCGGCGCCATGATCGCATCGCTTCATGCCTGGTGGATCGCACGCGCGCCTCGCGAGAAGCGCCTGATCGCCGCGATGGTCGCCCTGATGGCGATCGTGATCCTGTGGCTTGGTGTCCTGCGCCCGGTGACGCGCGGCCTCGCCGATGCCAAGGCTGCGCACCGCGTCGCGATCGATCGCGCGGCCGGCGTAAAGGCCGGCCTGGCCTTGCTCCGGCACGCCGCGCCGCGACCGCCACGTATCGACGGCCCGCTCGATCAGTTCATCGCCTCCAGCGCCGCCGAGGCCGGCTTCACGCTCGACGGCAACACGGCGGCCGGGCCTGACACCGTATCGATCACGATCGGCGCGGCACGCGCCCCTGCCCTTCTCGCCTGGCTGAGCACGGTCGAGGCGAAGGGGCTTGTCATCGATTCGGCCGCCATCCAGCCCGGCGCCAACCGCACCGTTTCGGCACGAATCACGGTGCGGAGGGTAACGCGATGAGGCTATCGCGATTGTCGAAGGGCCGCTGGCTGCTGGTCGCGCTCACCTTGCCGATCGCGCTCGTCGCGTTGCTACCGCTGCGGCTCGCTGTCGGTTGGGTCGCGTCCGATGCGCGCGGGCTGAGCGCGCGCGGCGTGCACGGCAGCATCTGGGACGGCACGATCGAGCAGATGCGCGTCGGCGCGCTGCCGCTGGGCACGCTCGACGCCGCGCTGTCCCCCCTCCCCCTCCTGCTCGGCCGCGTGCGGCTGAACCTCGCACGGCCGGCCAACGGCGCGTCCGCGCTGCACGGTACGATCACGATCGGCCACGATCGCGTCGGTGTGGATCATCTTACCGCGTCGCTCCCCACGGCGGGCCTGCTCGCACCGCTGCCGATCGGGGCGCTCGATGTCGACGATGCCAGCGTGCGCTTCGTCCGCGGGCGCTGCGACCATGCCGAAGGGCGCGTCCGTGCCCGGCTCGACGGTGCGCTTCCCGGCGTCGCGCGCGCGCAGGGGCTGACGGGATCGATCCGGTGCGACGGCACACGGGCGCGGCTGGCGCTCGCCAGCCAATCGGGGCAGGAACGGCTTGACCTGAGCATCGGCGCGACGGGTGATTACATCGCCGACGCACGCATCGCCGAACCCGATCCGGCCCTCGAACCGACGCTCACCGCGCTAGGCTTCGTCCGCGTCCCCGGCGGCTTCCGGTTGCGCACCACAGGCGCGCTCGAATGATCGAGACCGCCACGATCATCGCGCCAATGGGTGCCCTGCTCGGCGCGCTCGTCGGCAGCTTCCTCGCGACCGTCCTCGTCCGCTGGCCCGCGGGCGAAAGCGCCCTCACCGGCCGGTCACGCTGCGACGGCTGCCGGCGGCCCCTCACACCGGCCGAGCTGGTGCCGGTGCTGAGCTTCGCCCTGAACCGCGGCCGATGCCGATGCTGCGCTACGCCGATCGATCGTACTCATCTGCATGTCGAGATCGCCGCCGCGGCGATCGCGGGGGCCGCCTTCGCACTCGCGAGCCCGCCCGCCGCGTTCGGCTGGTCCGTTCTCGGCTGGGGCCTGCTGTTGCTCGCGCTGCTCGACTGGCGCCATTTCTGGCTGCCGGACACGCTGACGCTGGGTCTTGCCCTGCTCGGCCTCGTGATCGGCGGCGTCATCGGGGCGGGCTCCGCCGCCGACCGGTTGATCGGCCTGATGGCGGGGTACGGCGTCTTGTGGGCGATCGCGCGCGCCTACACCGCTGTGCGGCATCGCGACGGGATGGGCGGCGGCGATCCCAAGCTGCTGGGCGCGATCGGCGCCTGGCTGGGCTGGCAGGCGCTGCCGTTCATCCTGCTGCTGGCGTCGGCGCTCGGCTTGATCCTGGTTCTGGTCGCGCTGGTCCGCCATCGCAGCGTCGTCGCGACGACCGAACTCCCCTTCGGCACCTTGCTTTGCATCGCGGCGCTACCCGGCTGGCTCGTCGCCCAATCCTTGGGTATCGGATGATCGGTCTCGGCCTCCGATCGGCGAGGTTATGCCGCCACCGCGCCTTGCCCTGCCTCGTCGCCCGACCGCACCGATACGAGCGCATGTTCGAACTGGTCCGCGCTTCGCTGCCAGCTAAAGGTTCGTCCATAAGCAGCACATGACCGGCGGTCCTTGCCGAGCGCAAGGGCCGTGGCGCGCGCGAGGTCGCGATCGGTGGCGCCGACATCGTCGGTCAGGATATCGCGCGGCCCGATGACCGGATAGGCGGCAACAGGGGTGCCGCAAGCGAGCGCCTCGATCATCACCAGGCCATAAGTATCGGTCATGCTCGGGAAAACCAGCACGTCGGCGCCGGCATAAGCGGCGGCAAGCGCCGGCCCGTGAAGCGCGCCGGGAAAGCCAACCTCGGGATATCGCCGCATCAGCAAGTCGCGCGCAGGGCCGTCACCGACGACGATCTTCGATCCGGGGTGGCCGCTTTCGAGAAACGCCTCGATATTCTTCTCGACCGAGACGCGCCCGACATAGAGCTGGATCGGCCGCGCCGCCGCCTCGAAGGCGGCGCACGGCGGTGCGTCGGGGTGGAAACAGTCGAGATCGACACCGCGCCCCCACAAACGGGTCCGATACAGCCCATGCGCGCGCAGCAGTTCGGCCACGCTCGGCGTTGCGGTCAACACCGCACGCGACGGCCGATGGAACCAGTGGATATATTTCCAGAACAGCTCGGGCGGCAGCTTCGTCCGCTTGGCAAGATATTCGGGGAATTGCGTGTGATAGGCGGTCGTGAACGACAGACCGCGGCGCAGGCACCAGGCGCGCGCGGCGACGCCGAGCGGCCCTTCGGTCGCAATGTGGATCGCGTCCGGATCGAACGACGATATCAGGCGGCCCACCACGCTGGCCGACGCAAGCCCCAGACGGATTTCGGGGTAGCTCGGGCATGGAAGCGACCGGAAGCGGTCGGGCGAAACGACCAGCACCTCGTGTCCCCGCGTTTCGAGAACACCGCGCAGCGCCTGCAATGTGCGGACCACACCGTTGACCTGGGGCAGCCAGGCATCGGTGACGATCAGGATTTTCATCAGGCCGCCTCGACCGGGGTCGCCAGGGAGCGAGCCGCGTGCGGTTTTGGCCGCGCCGCAACCTCATCGGCCCAATGCAGGATCTCCATGCGCCCGTCGAAATGTTCGACGAGCGCGGTGCAGCCTTCGACCCAGTCGCCGTCGTTGTAATAAGCGACATCGCCGAAATATCGGGCCTCAGCGGTATGAATGTGGCCGCAGACAACGCCGTCCACTCCCAGCCGCGCTGCTTCGTGCGCGATCGCTTCCTCGAAGCGCGAGATGAAGGCAACCGCGTTCTTCACCTTACTTTTGGCATGCTTCGACAGCGACCAGTAAGGCAGGCCGAGCCGCTGGCGCACCGCGGCGACGACGACGTTGAGCCGCAGGAGCGTGGTGTAGGCGATATCGCCGAACAGCGCGAGCCAGCGATGCGCCATGACGACCGCATCGAATTCGTCGCCGTGTAGGATCAGCAGGCGTCGACCATCGACGGTGGTGTGCACCGCCTTTTTCCTGATTTCGACACCACCGAAATTCGAGCCCGCGAACTGGCGGAACATCTCATCGTGATTGCCGGGAATATAGACGACGTGCGTGCCGCGCTTGGCACGCTTCATGATACGGCGGACGATCGCATTGTGCCGCTCGGGCCAGTAAAAGCGCTTCTTCAATCGCCAGCCGTCGATGATGTCGCCGACCAGATAGATGATATCGCTGTCGACATGATCGAGGAAATCGAGCAGCAACCGGTCGTTGCATCCTCGCGTGCCGAGGTGAACGTCGGAAATCCAGATCGTTCGATACCGGCGCCTGGGGCTGCCCGATGGCCCTACGGGCTTGTCGAACCGGGAAACATCGTTGCGAAATCGGTCGATCATCCCACCGGGCGTGCGCTTGAACGAATTCATCGCCGTGATCCTCCGTTTGCCGTCGCTCTACGGGCGAAATGTTACAGTTCGAAAGAACCGCCGGATGCCCCGCTCATTCGGGAGCCACTCGTTCGGACGGATGCCGCCCGAGCGCGCGCTCGACATCCGCCCAGCTCACCAGTTTGAAATTCTGCGCGGCGGGCGCGTTGTCGCCATCCTGCGCGACCAGCAGCCCGCGCGGATAGGCCGGGCCGAAGTCGCCGACGGCGATCTCGATCCCATCGGTTTCCTGTGTGCCGTCCACCGCGCCGGCCTCGATGCGGAAGCGCCCGACATATTCTTCATCGACGAGTTGCCAGACCGCATAGGCATTATCGCCCTGGCTCGATGCGACGAGATACCCGCCGTCGGCGCCCTCGGGCACGATCGCCAGACCTTCGACATCGTCGAACAGGCGCACGCGATCGACCTTCGCCACCGCGGTCGCCTCTACCGGCCCCGCGGCACCCGCATCGAAACGCCAGATGCCCACATCTTCTTCGGCGACGTACAGCCGGCCGGAGCGATCGTCGGCGACGCAGCCTTCGGCCTGACTGGCGAGGTGGAGCGTCCGAACGAGCCGGCCCTGTGGTGTGGCCCCCTCCAGATCGAGCGCGATCTGCCCGATCGTGCCGTCCTTCATCACCAGAAAGGCATAAAGCGCGTCGGCGGCGCGATAGAGGCACAGCCCATAGGCTTCGCCCGCAAGCGCCGGAATCTTGCCGAGCGCCTCCAGTCGAGCGGCAACCGGATCGAGGCGAAACAACGCGAGGTTGCCATGCGCGGGATCGGAGCGGTCGCTCGCCACCACCAGAATCCCCGCTCGGCCGCCGATCCGAACATCGTCACGCAGATCGACATTGTTGACCCGCCCGGCATCGATGAAGCTGCGCTTGGCGCCGTCGAGGCCATAGACGTAGAGGCCCGCCTTCTTGTCGGTCGCGACGATCAGGCTCGCTTGCGGATCGCCGGCATTGCGCCAGATCGCAGGATCGTCGGCCGCATCGGCGTTGCGCGTCGCCACCGCTTCGGTTTCCGCGACCGCCGTCACCGCGACCGTCGGCGCCGGTGACAGCGACATCGAAGACCGTCCCTCGACGCAGCCTCCGAGCAAGGCGAGCGGCACTATTGCCATTATTTCCAGGCGCATCGTTCGTTCCCCTTCAGAAGTGCGCGCGGACGCCGAATTTCCCTGTCCACGAATAGGTTTCGGACTGGAGCAGACGATCGCGGCCCGGCCCGCGCTGATAGGCGCGATACGGCGCGTCGTTGAGGTTCACGAATTCCGCAAAGAGCTGCACCTGCTCGACGATGCGGTATTTCACCGTGGCGTCGAACTGGAAGTGCGACTTGACGTAGCGATCCTCCTGCGCGTCGCCGCCGATCTCGTCGAGATAGCCCGACCGATGGGCACCGGCGAGGCGGATGCTGAGCGGCCCCTTCTCGTAACCGAGCACGGCGTTGAAGGTATGTTTCGCCGACGCCGGCAGCGGAATGTCGCGCCCCGGCTCGCCCCCTTCACCGTGCAAGCGCCCCTCGGCGTCGGTATAGGTGTAGTTGAGATTGATCAGGAACCCGTCGAGCGGCGCGGGCAGGAACGTCAGCGCCTGCTGATAGCTGAGTTCGATACCCTTGACCTTGGCGCTGTCGCCGTTGACCGGAATCTTGGCCTCATCATACGCGATCCCGTTGAAGCTGCCGCCGAAGGGATCGTTGGCATCGCCATCGAATTTACCCTCGACGATGAAATCTTTGATGTCCTTATAGAAAAACCCTGCCTGCACGACCGCGTTCGTGCTGAAATAATATTCGGCCGCGAGATCGATATTCCAGGCATGATAGGGTTTCAGCGCGGGATTGCCGAATTCGCCCTCACGCTCGCCATCGTCGCTTTCCTCGACGAGGAAGCGCGGCGCGATGGCGCCGAAGTTGGGGCGCACGATGCTCTTGGAGGCGCCGAAGCGCAGCACGACGTCGCGCGCCGGCTCGTACCGCAGATTGAGGCTCGGCAGCCAGTCGGTGTAGCGCCGTTCGAACGCGACCGGGGTCACCACGACGAGATCGTCGCCGTTCGCCGCCCCTTCTTCGATCGTCTCGACGCGATTGCCGGTGAAGCGGTTGCTGGTACGCTCGACGCGCACGCCACCGACAATTCTGAGTGCCGATCCCTCGTAGCGGCCAAGCAGATAGCCCGCGTAGACATCTTCTTTCGCGCCATAATCGGCGGCCGAGGATTCGTAGAGCGTATCGATCGGGTTGAGGATGAAGCGATCGAACCCGCCCGCCAGCAGATCGCGCTCGCCCTCCTTGCCCACCACCGGCTCGATATCGGCGAGGCTGTAGCTCTGGCGGCCCAGCACGTCGGCAAGCGTCAGGTCGCCTTCGACGCCGTCATATTTGTCCTGCGTGTATTCGAAGGTCTTTTTGCGCAGCCGCGCCTTGCCGCCCGCCTGGATATCGAACGTGCCGGTATCGAGCGCGAAGCTGCGCGTCACATCGATACGGCCGCTCCACTCGCGATCCTTCGACAGGCTCAGCGTCGAGCGTTCGATCTTGTCGAATTCGTACACCGTCGGGTCAAAGAAAGCGGCCTCGCCATTGTCGATCGTGTAGCCGGGATGCCCCAGCCGCGTATAATCGAACGTCACCCCCAGTTCGTCCGGTTCCTCGAACTTGTGCCGGAAGGTGATCGGATCGATCGATCCGTGTTCCTGCTCGTCGGCATAGGAATAGGCGCCTTCATAGCGCAGCTTCCACGGGCCGGTCTCGGTCTTGCCGCCTGCCGAGACGGTCTTGACGTGCTGGACCTCGAAGCGATCCTTCAGATCGCGTTCGACGTTGATCTCGCCATCGTCGGATCGGAAGCTCGCGTGGTCGGCGTCACCGGCATAGGGATCGGCATCCATCTCGAAAATCAAGCGCTTGCGCAGTTCCTGGTCGGCGAAACGGCTGTAAAGCCCGCGCACGAACAGGGTGGTCGTATCGCTGGGGCGCCAGTCGAGCGACAGCGACGCGCCAAGGCGCGTGCGCGTCACGTCATAATCGCGGAATTCGAGCGTATCGGCGAAGACAGTGCCGTCATCGGCGGTTTTCCAACCATCGGGCTCGACCCCGTCGGTCGCGAAACGCCGGCGGTAATAAGACAGCCCGCCCGAAACACCGAGATCTTCGCCAAGCCGGGTCGAAAAGTCGATCGATCCCTTGGGCGACCATTTCTCGGTCTTGTCATTGTACGATCCTTCGGCCGAGATCGCGACGAACGGCTTCTTCCGATCGAGCGCATTGGTGGTGTTGATCTCGATCGTGGCGCCGATCGTGTCGGCATCCATGTCCGGGGTCAGCGTCTTCTTGATCTCGATCGATTCGACGAGTTCGGACGGGATCGTATCGAGCGCGACCGACCGCACGTCGGATTCGGGCGACGGGATACGCACGCCGTTGATCGACGCGGCGTTCAGATTGGGATCGAGCCCGCGCACCGAAACGAACCTGCCCTCGCCCTGGTCGTCGAGGACATTGACGCCCGGCGCGCGGCGAACCGCCTCGGCGACGTTCTGATCGGGGAACTGGCCGATCGCATCGCGGGTAAGGACGGTCTCGACCGTTCCGGCAGCGCGCTGCCGCGAAATCGCGCTCGCCAGATTGGCGCGCTGACCGACGATGAGGATCGTGTCCGCCGCATTGCCGAGCAGGAGATCGATATGCGCGACGCCATCGGCGGTGACGGTCGCGGTGGCGCTGACAGGCTCGGTGCCGGCATAGCGCGCGCGCACCGTATAGGTGCCGGCGGGAAGGTTGGCGAAGCGAAAGCGGCCGTCCGTACCGGCATGGTCGACGCGGCCAAGCTCGACGATTTCGACTTCGGCCCCCTGGAGCGCACGGGTGCCGCTCGCGTCGACGACGCTACCGACGATATCCCCCGCGATCGCCGCGGTCGGAAGCGCCAGCGCGATCGCCGCCGACGAATAGAGAAAGGCGAAATGAACATGGCGTTTGCCGAAAAACATGGGTCCCCCGCTGCCGATTTGTTGGCTGACGGGGCGCCGGTAGATGTCGCAAGTGACTCTCGCGTGACACCGGGCGCTACATCGGGGATTTTGACCGTTATATTACTAACGACGGTCACGTCCGGTAGTGGGTCGGCGCGAAAGCCGATAACGATTTGACCTACAGGTTGTGGCGCGACGGTCCCGTTGACTCAAGACGATTTATAGCACACGCTTACTATATCGGCGCGTTCGACTACGAGCACGGCGCCGACGGACAGTAAATGGAAAGCTGCCGCTTGTCGAAGCCGGGAGCTTACCATGAACAATCTCGATCGAAAATATATTGAACGACGCCGTCAAGAATGTCTTGCAGCCGCCGAGAAGGCAGCCGATCCGGGTATCGCCCGCGTTCACCAGAAATTTGCCGACGAATACGACCGCAGACTGAAAGGCGGTCAACCTGCTACTTTGCGCACGGGGTGATCGATAAAGTGTATATAGGGTCAGCGAACGTTACGGCACCACCTGGTTGAGCAGCCAGTTCGCGAATTCCCTTACCTTGGCGTTGCTTTCGGATTCGGCCGGGAACGTCAGCCAATAAGTCCGCCCGCTCTGAATCGGAGAGCCGAACGGGGAAATCAGCCTTTTGCTTGCCAGTTCCTTGGCGATGTACAGCGTCGGTAGCACCGCGACCCCCAGCCCGAGCGACGCGGCCTCGATCATCATGCTGTAGTTTTCGAAGCGCAGCCCCGCCTGGCCGACGGGCGCACCATAATCCTCCAGCCATTTGCCCCATAGTTCAGGGCGCGAAGGCATATAGAGCTTGTTGAAGACCGCGCCCGACGCGGTAACTTCCTCATAATGTTCGGGGGTGACGACGGCCACGATCTCCTCGGTCACCAGCCTGTGCGCCTTGAGATCGGACGGCGCCTCGGGAGAACATTCGATCGCGGCATCGACCCGCAACCGGGCGAAATCGGAGCGGCTCAGGCCCCGCACCAGATGCAGTTCGATATCATCATATTCGTGCGTGAAGCTCGCCAGCCGAGGCATCAGCCACCTTGAACCGAAGGTCGGCAGCACGCCCAGCCGCAAGACCCGGTCCATCGAACCGAAGGTAAGAAGGCGCGCGGTTTCGATTTCCAGTTCGTTGAGCACGCGCGAGACGGCCTCGAAGAAGAAATCGCCGGCTTCGTTGAGGATCAGCCGCTTCTTGTCGCGCACGAACAAGGGCCGTCGGGCGAAGCTTTCCAGATTGGCGATCTGGCGGCTGACCGCGCTCTGCGTCCGCCCCAATTCATCGGCGGCCTTGGTGACGTGGCCCAGTCTTGCGACCGCTTCGAACGCCTCGAGCGCGGGCAGGGTCGGTAGAATTCGGCGCATGCCCAGAAATCCCGGAAATCAGGAACCCAGCCTGTGATTTTACTGAATCGGGTACGCTATTGCACCGATCGCCTCGCTAACGCAAACCTGCCCGTCAATTCACGATCGATCGAGACCTGCGCGCTGCGCGCCGGTTTACGAAGGCATGTCTGGAGGCCACTATCCCCGATCTGGCGCCGTTGGAGAAGGCTGAAGCCGCGTTCGCAAACGCCGATTTCGTCGCGTTGCGCGCCGCGGCACAGGCGCTGGTCGATGCCGAACCCGACACGGCGCGCGGATGGCACCTGCTCGGGATCGCGTTGCGCCATGCGCACGAACCCGGGCTCGCTGTGGACGCAATCGATCACGCCATCGCACTCGCGCCCACCGACGCCAATTTGCTCCACCTCCGGGCACTGCTCGAAGCCGAACGGGGTGGCGCATCCCTCCCCTTCTACACCAAAGCGCGCGACGCCTCTCCCAACGATCCCGAGATCGTACTGGGCGAAGCAGTCGCCTTGTGCGAGGCCGGAGAGATCGACCGCGGGCTCGCGGCGCTCGACGCGATCAGCGCGGCGAATCCGGCATGGGTGAAGGCCCATGCCACGCTCGGCAAATTCCTGTGGGAAGGCGGTCGCGGCGAGCACCTCGCGGCACCGTTCCACCGCGCGATCCGCGATCGGCCCGACGATCCCGACCTCCGCACAACCTTGATCGCGCTGCTGATGCAGGCGGGCCTATACGGCGACGCTCTGGATGAAATCGACGCCGCCCGGCAGGTGTTCGGTGCCGCCGCATGGTTCGACGAGGTCGAAGCCGCCAGCGCCAGTGAAACCGGGCAGATCGCGCGCGCCGATCGCGCCTTCGCGATCGCGGGCGATACGCCGGGGGTCAACGCGGCCCGCGCGCGGCACGCACTGCGCACCGGGCGGTTCGATGAGGCGGCTCGGGTGGCGGAACGGGCCGTGGCATATCCCGAAGGCAAAGCCGCCTGGCCTTGTCTGGCCGCGGCATGGCGGCTGCTCGATGATCCGCGCTGGGCGTGGCTCGAAGGCGATGCGCGGCTTTTCGGCGAGATCGATCTGGCGATCGCGCCGCGCGATCTCGAGACTATCGTCGCGCTCCTGCGCACACTCCACACCGCCAGGCAGCCGCCGCTCGACCAGAGCCTTCGCCTGGGCACCCAGACACCGGGTTCGATCCTAGACCGGCCCGAGCCGGAAATACGCCGGTTGAGGGAGGCCGTGAGCGACGCGGTGCACGCGCACCTCGCCCAGCTCCCATCACCGGACGACAGCCATCCGGTGCTACGCGAGGTCGGCCGGGGCTTCCGATTCGCCGGATCGTGGTCGTCGTTGCTCCAGCCCAACGGTTATCACACCAGCCACATCCACCCGGCGGGCTGGTTCAGCTCGGCGCTCTATCTCTCGCTGCCGCCTGCGACCGGCGACGGCGCCGCGAGTTTCGACGGCTGGCTGCAATTCGGCGCACCGCCCGCCGAATTGGGCCTGGCGCTGCCACCCTTCCGGCGGGTGAAACCGCGCCCGGGGCTGCTCGCGCTGTTTCCCTCGATCACCTGGCACGGCACCGTGCCGTTTGCCGCCGGGGATCGGCTTACGATCGCGTTCGATGTCGTCTCCACCGCGCCGCTTCGGCAAAGTTGATGATCGCGGCGCATGATCTTTCGGCCCAATATTCATGCGACGCGGCCGCGGCGACATCCTACCAGCGAGGCGCCCACTGGTAATTTTGGACGGATTTTTGTGTCTCACTCCGGTTTGTCATTCGCCTGGAACGACCCGCTCCATCTGAGCGCGCAATTGACCGAGGAAGAGGAGAGCGTCGCCCGCTCCACGCGTGCATACGCGCAGAACGAATTGATGCCGCGTATCCTGAGCGCCAATCGCGAGGAGCGCTTCGATCGCGAGATCATGTCCGAAATGGGCGACCTGGGCCTGCTCGGCGCGATGGTGCCCGAACGCTTCGGCGGCGCGGCGCTGGGCCATGTCGCCTACGGGCTCATCGCCCGCGAGATCGAGCGCGTCGATTCGGGCTATCGCTCGGCAATGAGCGTCCAGTCGTCGCTGGTCATCCACCCGATCCTCGCCTTCGGCAGCGAGGCGCAGAAGGACGCCTATGTTCCTAAACTGGCCGGCGGCGAGCTGGTCGGCTGCTTCGGCCTCACCGAACCCGATGGCGGTTCCGATCCCGGCGCGATGCGCACCCGCGCCGAACGCGTCGCAGGCGGATTCGTCCTCAACGGCGCCAAGACGTGGATTACCAACGCCCCGATCGCCGATCTCGCGATCATCTGGGCCAAGCTCGACGGCGACATCCGCGGCTTCATCGTCGAGCGCGGGACGCCCGGTTTCGACACCCCGAAGATCGACGGCAAGATGAGCCTTCGCGCCTCGACCACGGGGATGATCGCACTCACCGATTGCGCCATTGCCGAAGACGCGATCCTGCCCGATGTGACGGGGCTGAGGGGCCCCTTCTCATGCCTCAACAAAGCGCGCTACGGGATCGCGTGGGGATCGATGGGGGCGGCGGAATTCTGTTGGGAAGCGTCGCGCGCTTATGCGCTCGATCGCACCATCTTCGGCAAACCGCTCGCCGCGATGCAGCTCGTCCAGAAGAAGCTCGCCGATATGCAGACCGAAATCGCCCTGGGGCTACAGGCCACGCTTCGCCTCGGGCGCCTGCTCGATGAGGGCGCCTGGTTGCCCGAGGCGATCAGCATGTTGAAACGCAACAATTGCGGCAAGGCGCTCGATATCGCGCGGCTGGCGCGAGACATTCATGGCGGCAACGGGATTGCTGACGAATATCATGTCATCCGGCACATGATGAACCTCGAAACGGTCAATACCTATGAAGGCACGCACGATATCCACGCGCTGATCCTCGGCCGCGCGCAGACAGGTCTGGCAGCCTTTGCCTGAGCCGGCCGGATCGTGAGCGAGGACGCGGCAGCATTGGAGTCGATCGCCGACATCGTACGTGTGCGGGCGCGGACGTGCGGCGACAAGATCGCGATCGTTCACGACGAAAAGCGAACGAGCTATGCGGCGCTCGATGCACGCTCCGGCGAGGTTGCATCGGCACTCGACACCGCCGGGATCGCTCCCGGCGACAGGGTGGCCGTGCTCAGCCGCAATTGCGATACCTTCTACGACCTGCTGGCGGGTGCCGCAAAAGCACGAGCCTGCCTGCTGCCGTTGAACGTTCGCCTGTCCGAAGGCGAACTCGCCTACATCATCGACGATGCGCAGCCGCGCCTGCTGTTCGTCGGCAGCGGGTTCGAAGACGTGGCGGCGCGCGTCGTGCAGGGCTGCGCGGCACCGCCGATACTGGTGACGCTCGACCACGCCTATGCGGGCTGGCGCAGCCGGCGACCCCAAGCGCCCCGGAAACGGGTATCGCAGCCCGACGACGATGTTCTGCAACTCTACACCAGCGGGACCACCGGGCGCCCCAAGGGCGTCGTGCTCAGCAACCGCAACCTTGCCGCGGTGTGGCGGATGAGCGCGACAGTACCGGGCTTCGATTACCGCGCCGACGATGTCGTGATGACCGTGATGCCGCAATTCCACGTCGCCGGGATCAATACCGGCCTCCTTGCGCTCCATCACGGCGCCGCGATGGTGATCGCTTCCGACTTCGCGCCCGCCGCCTTGCTCGCATTGATCGAACGCTACCGCTGCACGCAGGCGTTCCTGGTGCCGTCGATGATCATCATGCTGCTCGATCATGGCGGCTTGCGCCCCGACCACGTGGCGAGCCTGCGCCAGATCGCCTATGGCGGCTCGGCGATCACCGGGGCGCTGCTCGACCGCGCCCGCGCGACGCTGGGCTGCGATTTCGCGCAACTCTACGGCATGACCGAAACCACGGGCGCGGGAACCGTCTTATCGCCGGAAGAACACGATCGCCCCGGCAAGGCGGGGTCGTGCGGGCGCGCCTGGCCGGGGCTCGAAATCGTCGCGATCGACGAGGCCGGATGCGTGCTGCCGCCGGGGCAGCACGGCGAACTCGTCATCGCCGGTGAGACTGTGATGGAAGGCTATTGGCGTCAGGCCCAGGCCACCGCCGAGGCGCTCCGCCCCATTGGCCTGCTGACCGGCGACGGCGGCTATATCGACGCCGAGGGATTCGTCTTCATCGAGGACAGGATCAAGGACATCATCATCAGCGGCGGCGAGAATATCGCGCCGTCACAGGTGGAGGATGTGCTCGCCGGTTATCCGGGCGTGCGCGACGTGGCGGTGATCGGCGTGCCGTCCGAGCGCTGGGGTGAAGCGGTCAAGGCCTATATCGTCGCCGAACACGGCGCCGCGATCGATCCCGCCGCGGTGATCGCCTGGGCACGCATGCGCCTCGCGGCCTACAAGCTGCCCAAGTCGATCGACCTGATCGATGCGATCCCGCGCAACGCCTCTGGCAAGGTTCTGCGCCGGCAACTCCGCGACTTGAATCAAGCGGCGGCGATCGAGGCTTCGGGCCTCGGCTCGCCCGCGGCATAAGCGCGCTCGAACTTGGTCGCCTCGGCCTCGCCGGTGCGGCGCGCGACGATCCACAGCAACACCAGCGACACCGGCGAAATGATGAACAGGCAGTACATGCCCGTCGCCAGCGAGCCGGTGACGGTCGCCACCTTGCCGACGAAATACGGGCCGAGCGCCAGCCCGAGCATCGTCGCGCCCAGCAGATAGGTCGCGCCGATCGTGCCGCGCATCCGGGGCAGCACGAAATCCTGATACGCCGTGATCGCCGATCCGAGCCACAGGCTGTTGAGCAAATACACGATCGCGCTCAGCACACAGTAGAGCGCGAAATTATCGATCGCGAACATGATCGCGGCGAACGGCGCGGGAAGAACAATCGCCAGCATGCAGACATAGACGCGCCCGCGCACGTCGCGGCCCTTCCACATGTCGGAGAGCCTCCCGCCGATGATGACCCCCGCCGCCGACGCCGCGGCCGCCGGAAGCCCGATGTAGAGCCCGGCGACATCCTTCGCCACGTCGAACGTGCGGATGCCGTAGGGCGCGACCCAGAACATATAGCCGTAAGTGAAGAACGACAGGCTGCCGAAACCAAAGATCGCGAGCAGCACCGTCTTGCTGCCCCAGATCAGGCGATAGGTCGGCGGATCGCTGAATTTGAGCATCTGGATCCACGAGAACACCGAATAGATGCCGACTCCATAGCCGACCCATTGCGCGGTATCCCCCGTGCCGGTGACCAGCGCGTAGACCGCCAGTGCAACGCCGCCGAGCACCATCAGGTTGATCCGCAGCGCGCCGGGAAAGCGCGCCACGCTCCATAAGGTCAGCGGGGGCAGGACCGCCGCCATTTCGAGCGCGAAGCGCCGCCACGCGCCGGGCTGCGCGGGCGGCATCGGCGTGCCGTCGCTCGCGCCGCGCATTGGTTCGCGCAGCGTGAACATCCACAATGCCATCAGCAGCCCCGGCAGGCCGACCGCGAGGAACGCCGCCTGCCACCCCGCAAGCCCGAAGGGCGCGCCGCCGGCGGCATAGGCATGGTTCCAGCTATCGGCGATCCAGCCGCCCAAGGGCAGGCTGAGCCCCATCCCCAGATAAAGTCCCGCCGAATAGATCGAGATGGCGAGCGCGCGCCTGCGCTTCGAGAAGTAATCGGCGAGCATCGAGAACGCGGCCGGCGACGCCGCGGCTTCGCCGATCCCGACGCCCACCCGCGCCACGGCAAGCTGCGCGAAATTCGCCGCGAGTCCCGACAACGCGGTCATGCTCGACCAGGCCAGCAGGCCCAGCGCGATCAGCCGCCCACGATACCAATCGTCGGCCAGTCGCCCGAGCGGAATCCCGAACAGCGCGTAGAAGATCGCAAACGCGGTCCCGTAAAGAAAACCAAGCTGCGCATCGGTGAGCGCGAGATCCGCCTTGATGTCCTCGGCAAGGATCGAAATGATCTGTCGATCGATGAAATTGAGCGCATAGACGAGAACCAGGACGCTCAGCGCATACCAGGCATAAGGCCGATCGGATTGCGTGGCGTCGTCCGCCCCGTTCTCATTCGCCGCCAATCGTCATCCCCTCATAAGGCGTTGCTCTGTGGTCAAGGTCGCAAACCGCGCCCGAGAAATCTCACAAAAAGTACGACTGGGTTCATGATCCTATCGAATGGATCGGTCTCGGTGATCGCGACCCCTGTCATTCGCGGAGATGGCGGCGCGCGATCACCACCTTCTGCACTTCGGACGCACCCTCATAGATGCGTAGCGCACGGATCTCGCGATAAAGGCTCTCTACCGCCTCGCCCTTGACCACCCCCAGCCCGCCGAACATCTGGACGGCCTTGTCGATGACGCCCTGCGCGGCTTCGGTGGCATAGAGCTTGGCGATCGCCGCTTCGCGGCTGTTCTGGCGCCGCGCCACGTCATGCGTCCACGCCGCGCGGTAGATGAGCAGCGCCGAGGCATCGACCTCGGCCACCATTTCGGCGAGGCGCGATTGGGTGATCGGGTTGGACGCCAGCGACGCACCGAAAAGCTGGCGCGACCGCGCGCGACCGGTCGCCTCGTGCAGCGCGCGGCGGGAAAAGCCGAGCGCCGCCGCGCCGACCGTCGATCGGAAGAGATCGAGCGTCGTCATCGCATTGGCGAAGCCACGGCCCACCTCGCCGATCAAGGCGTCTTCATCGAGGAGACAGTCCTCGAACCGGATTCGCGCCAGCGGGTGCGGCGCGATCACCTCGATCCGCTCGGCGACGTGGAGCCCCGGCGCGTCGGCATCGACGATGAAGGCCGAGACACCTCTCGCCCCCGGCGCTTCGCCAGTGCGGGCGAACAGAACGTAGAAATCCGCGATACCGCCGTTCGAGATGAACGTCTTTTCGCCGTTGATCCGATAGTGCCCGCCACGCCGCTGTGCGAGCGTTTCCATATTGGCGACATCGGATCCGCTGTGCGCCTCGGTCATCGCGAAGGCGGCGATTTTTTCGCCGCGCACCACCGCGGGCAGATAGGCTTGCTTCTGCGCTTCGTTGCCCGCCAGGCTGATCGTGCCCGATCCCAGCCCCTGCATCGCGAAGGCGAAATCCGCCAACCCCGAATGGTAGGCGAGAATCTGGCGGATGATGCACACCGACCGGATATCGAGTTCGTCGAAAATGCCGCCATAGGCAGCGGGCGCGACATACCGCAGCCAGCCCCCCGCGGCGAGCGCGCCGACCAGCCGGCGACACGCCGCATCGATATCGGTTTCGTCATGTGGGTGCGCGGCAAGCTCGGTGGCGCACCACGCTTCAAGCTCGGCGGCGAGCTGGCGGTGATGGTCCTCGAAAAAGGGCCATTCGAGGTACGTCTGGTCGACGAACGGCGCCGGCGGCTCGCCGTGTTCCGCGAGCGGACCGGTATTCGTATCATTATGCATCGTTGATTTCACTCAAGGAGCGCCCGGCACGCTCGGGGAAGCGTGCCACGGCCGGACCTTCACCGTGCAGGCAAGGAATTGGTGCGATCGTGTCGCGGGCTCACGGTGCTGCGGAGGCAGCAACCCTACCCGCACCCACGACGGCCCCGATGCTCGCGACGCCTCGCCGGAACGTCCGCCGCGCGGTGCGCGCGGCCAATACGCCGCGCATTGGGAAAGCATCCGATGCGCCCGGTGCTTCGATCATAAATTTCCCTTTCATTCTCGACGTACGAGCAAGACGATGATCAGAACCGGAAGCGGAAACCCGCCGTGTAATAACGGCCGATCGCGTCGTAGACCGAGTAGTTGGACCAGCTCAGATGCGTGCCCGACACGCGTGGTGAGAGCGGCGGATCGCGGTTGAACAGGTTGTTCACCGTCAGATAGAATTCGTGCTGTTGGTCAGCCCCCACCCGGAAGCGCGCGGCAAGATCGGAATACCAGACGGCCGGGATGGTATTGTCGTTGATGTCGACGCCCTCGACGAAGGTGACGTCATACTTCCCCTTGTGGATGTAGCGTTGCTTCCAGCTAAGCTCGATCGGACCGGTCTTGTAATTCGCGGTGAAGGTGCCCTTCCATTCGGGGTTGTCCGACAGGCCGACCTCGCCCGCGCGATTGATCGAGATCGACCCCGGCGTCGTGCGCGCGAACTGCCACTGATAGTTGGCCAGCGCCGACAGGCCGAGCTGTCCGCCCAGGAACGGAAGGCGATAGTCGATCTCGAAATCGATACCGCTCAGCTTGAGCGCATCGAGATTGAGGTTCGGAAGATCGATCCGGTAATTGGTGCCGGCGACGATGGTGATGTTGTCGCAGGCGGTCTGGTTGTTCCTGAGATAGCACTCGTCCATCGTCTCCTGACGGCCGAGGTTGGAGATCGCGCCCTTGATGTTGATGTTGTAATAATCAACCGAGGCGCGGAAACCGCGGATGAACGCCGGCTCCACTACCACGCCTGCCGTCAGCGTATCGGCCTTTTCCGGGTCGAGATTGGGGTTGCCGCGCGTCAGCGTGACGACATCGACCGTCTCGCCGGTGATCGGGTGGCGCGCGGTGCCGATGCCCTGGCTGCCGCCGGTGAAGAGTTCGGCGACGTTGGGGCCGCGAATATCGCGTGAACGGGTCGCGCGGAAGCGAAGGCCGGAAATCGGCATATAGTTGGCGCCGAACTTCCAGGTGACGACCGTTCCGCTGGTGCTGTAATCGGCAACGCGCGCGGCGGCGTTGAATTCGAGCAATTCGACCAACGGGGCGTTCCGGGCGATCGGCGCGGCGATCTCGAGGAAGCCCTCCTTGATGTCGAACGAGCCCGCTAGCGGCTGCGGATTGCCGACGATGAACGGCCCGACGCGGCCGGCGAGCCCCGCGGGGCCGCCACGGACGCCGGTGTAATCGACGATCTCCGCGGTGTTGGCCGACGTCGTCTGGCGCGCCGATTCCGAGCGGTATTCGATACCCGCGGCAACCGTGATCGGATCGGACCACAAGGCGAACAGCGACCGCTGAACCGTCAGTGCGACGACATCCTGCCGCAAGCTCAGGTTTCGCCATTCGTCGCCCGTAATATAATCGAGCGCCCCGGCAGAGGGTGATCCCGCGCCGAAGGGATTGAACGGCACGCAGCCCGCGTCATAGCCCGCCAGGGTCGAACGGCAGACGATGTCGCCCGTCACGGGATCCTCGACGGCGTCGATCGCGGCGTAGAAGCGGCGATTGTGCAGAACGTCGAAATTCGTGATCCGGATCTCGTTTTCGCCGTGCGTATAATAGCCGTCGATCGTCCAATCGCCCGGTGTCGCGGTGAAGCCCGTCGCCACGCGCCACATTTCCTTCTTGTTCTCCGCCCTGATCATGCTTTCGGAATGGATGCGGCCGAGGCGGAAGGACGCGATGCCCTCGTCCGCCATCCGATCGCGGATGACGTCGGGCAGAAAGGCGTTGTTGGCGTAGATGGTCGGGGCGGCGGTGGCGTAGGTGTAGTTGTAATACTGGTCCCAATTGGCTGTCGCCTTGCCGTAATTGCCCTCGACGAAGACGTTCAGGTCGTCGGTGACGTCATAATCGCCGCGCAGGAACCCGGTGTAGCGTTCGGTGCCCGCCGAGATGTTGCGATCGTTGCGGATACCGTCACCGCCCAGCATGAAGCTCGCCGAGCGCACGGTGCCGAATTCGAACGGCGCCGGCGCGCCGCCCGGCAGGAACTGGGTTCCCGCGAGTGGCCCCGCGGTGATCAGGCCGCCGAAGGTCGAGTTGGAAACCACCGCGCCATCGGCGACGATCAGCCGCGCCGGGCCGTCGCCCGAATTGGGGAGGAGCCCCGATCCGCGCCGGTTCCAGGCGCGATCGCCTTCGTACGGGCCGATCCCCGAATTCTTGTAATATTCGACGCTCGCGAGGATGTGGCCGCGCCCGAGGGCCTTGCCGGCGGTCAACGACGCCTTTTGCGATCCCGCATCGCCATATTCGGAAATCCCGGCCTGGACGGAACCCTTCAACCCCTCGAATTCGGTATCGAGGATGAAGTTCACCACGCCCGCGACGGCATCCGAACCGTAAGCGGCCGATGCGCCGCCCGTCACCACCTCGACCCGCGAGACGAGGCTTTGCGGCAGTGTGTTGATGTCGGTCGCGCCCTGATCGGTGCCGGCAACCACGCGACGCCCGTTGAGCAGCACGAGGTTCCGCTCGGCACCGAGATTGCGCAGGTTGAGCAGGTTCGCGCCCGCCGCTCCGTTGGCGGAAACGCCGCCCGCCTGGGGCACGTCCGAGCCGCGGAACTGGGGGAGCTGGTTGAGCCCGTCGGCAAGCGTGCCGGGCGCCGAGGTGAGCAGTTCGTCGGAGGTCTGCACCGTCACCGGCGTCGGCGCGGTGAACCCCGAGGTGATGCGCGTGCCGGTAACCACGATCGCGTCGGCCCCGGACTGGTCGGCATCACCCGATTGGGCCGCGTCCTGCCCGAATGCCGGCGCCGCGCCCAGCGCAAGAGCAAGGGCAAAAGCCGAGGGCGCCCCGTAGAAACCATGCTTCCGCCTCATGACATCATCTCCCTCTTCACGATTTTTTTGAATCTTAGGGGCAGGTATCGACGAAGCCTCACGACTAATCTGTATGAAATGATGATCGGGATGAATGATCATCGGCGTCGCGGGCTCGAATGACCCATCTGACACCACGTTAAGTCGCTATGCAGCCGCGCTCAGAACACCGCCCTCGCCGGTGCCCGAGCGCGGATTCTTGCCGCGTCCACAGTGCCGTCAAAAACAATGACGGCAACATCGCCGCTGGCAGTGCCCGGATCGGTCATTCGCTAATCGCATACTCCCATGAACATTATTCCTGAGGCATCCGCGGTTCTGGTGCTAATCTCAAGCGAACGACACCAGGGAGAGGGCGAGTTCATGACTTTCGAACATGGATTGGAAAAGGCCGGATCGAACGACGTCGATCAGCTCGACATCGGACGGCGCGAATTCTTCAGAAACGGCGGCGCGGCCGGCATCATGGGGGTGGCGCTGGGCACCGGTTTGATCGTGCCGATGGGCTCCGCGATGGCACAGACCGGGCCTGAATTTCCGAAGCCGAAGGGGTTACTGCCCGGCGGTCAATCCGATTCGCGTTTCCCGGTCTCGTTCGCGGAACCGGTGACCGAAGGGCTGCGGCTCGTCATCGAATATTTCACCGCGCTCAATCAGCGTGATGTCGCGGGAATCGCGAAAACGCTCCATTTTCCGTTCGCCATTTACGAGAACATCGAACCGCTCGTCTACCAGAGCGAAGCCGAGTTCCTGCGCAATCCACCGCCGACGCTGAACGCCACCGGTAGCGGGCCGACGCACATTTCCCCGCACTCGTACGACCTGCTCGAATCGGTCAACGTACACCTCTACTGCCCGGTCGGCGGCGTGTTCTCGCTCGGCTTCACGCGCTACAAGCCCGAAGCCGACAAATTGTTCGATTGCGAGGGCATCTATGCCGTCACCAACAACGACGGGCGATGGGCGATCGAAATGGTATCGACGATCATCCACGAACGCGGGTTCGAGGGCGATCCGCACCCCGATGCCGAAACCACCGCGCGGCTGGCCAGCGAGGGTTATCTCGCGGCCTTCGGCTATCGTGATGAAACGCTGCTCGACGATCGCACCAAGGGGCGCGGATCGTTCGAGGAGCGCCTGCCCATCGGCACTCGGACCGCGAGCGTGGATTTCGGTTACGGGCCGCGCGATCGAACCCGCAATGCGCGCAATAACGATCCGATGAAGGGCTGGAAGGTCGCGGGCGTCAAAAGCCGCTTGCGCGTGTCGAACGTCACCGCCGACGTCGGCGAACAGCAAACCAACCTGAAGGAATTCGTCGAGCTCGCCGGCGGCACCGTCGGCGATTACGGCTATACGCGCATCAACGAGCACCGTCCGCTCGTGCTCCATGCCACGCACGACAAGGCGCATGTGCTCGGCGGCTATACCCGCTTCACCACCGACAGCCGCTTCATCTCGGAAACGCGCAGCGTCGGCATTCGCGTGCGCAAGGGCGGCCATTGGGGGTCGTCGGGCGGCATCGGCCAAGTCACGCATCACGACGCGTCGAACTCGAAAGCCTGAGGGCGCACGAACGAAACCTCGCTGGTATGATGCGCGATCTCGATCTTTTTGAAGCGATCGCACGGCGCAGGCGCGCGGTCAGGGCCTTTCTTCCGCAATGCGTGGACCGTGCCCTGATCGAGCGCCTCGTCGCGGCGGCAACAACCACACCATCGAGTTGTAATACCCAACCCTGGACCCTCCACATCACCTCCGGGATGGCGCTCGATCGCCTTCGTGTGGCGCTGATCGATGCGGTGTCTTCGGGGGTGCCGCCCGAATACGAGGTGGAAGCTGCCGGTCGTTACGAAGGCCAATTCCGCGAACGCCAGATCGACGCGGCGGTCCGGCTGTTCGAGACCCAGGGTGTCGACCGGAACGACAAGGCCGCCCGCGCCGCCTCGATGCTGCACAACTTCGCCTTTTTCGGGGCGCCGCATGCCGCCTTCCTGTTCATGCCACCCGATGGCGGCCTGCGCGAGGCGGCCGATTGCAGCAAATTCGCGCAGACGTTCATGCTCGCGCTGGCGGCGGCGGGGCTCGGCTCGTGTCCACAAGCCTCTCTCAGCGGCTATCCGTCGATCATTCGCGCTGCGTTGCGTTTGGACAACGAGCCAGGAAAGTTATTGCTCGGCATGTCTTTCGGCTATCCCGACGACGAAGACCCGACGGCGCTGGCCCGCCCGCCCCGCGCGACGACACAAGATGTGGTGTGTTTCCACAGCGACTGAACGCGTCTCCGCCGGTTGAACGCCTTGCCCAAACGAGGCAAGCGATGCCGCCCCTGCCTTCAGAACCGCGTCTCGGCGACCGGGGTCAAGGCATGGCCGTTTTCGAACCACGCCATGAGGTTGTCGGCGACGAGCGCGCCCATCGCCGCGCGGGTATATTCCGAGGCCGACCCTATGTGCGGCAGCAGCACTGCATTGCGTGACGTGAGCAACGCCGGCGGCACGTTCGGCTCGTCCTCGAAAACGTCGAGGCCCGCCGCGAGGATAGTGCCGTCTTCGAGCGCCGAGGCCAGCGCCTCGCCATCGACGACGCTCCCCCGCGCAACGTTCACGAACACACCGTTAGGGCCGAGTGCCTTGAGCACCGCCGCATCGACAATGTGCCGTGTCGCCGCGTTGCCGGGCAGGATCGCGATCAGCGTGTCACATGCCGCCGCCAGCGCCACCGGCGTCGGATGCCACGGATAGGCGACGGCCTCCTGCCGGGTGCGTCCGTGATAGGCGATCGCGACATCGAATCCTTCGAGCCTCCGCGCAATCGCCTTGCCGATGCCGCCCAGGCCGAGAATGCCGACCCGCCGCCCGCGCAGCGTCGGCGAGAGCGGAAACGGGCCGTGGGGCCATCGCCCCTCACGCAGGAACCGTTCCGCCTGCGGTAGTCGCCGGATCGTCGCCAGCAGCAGCCCGATCGTGAAATCGGCCACTTCCTCGTCGAGCACGCCGGGCGTGTTGGTGACGACGATCCCGCGCGTCGCCGCGACCTCAGCGTCGACATTGTCGTAGCCGACCCCGAAACTCGCCACGATCTCAAGCGCGGGCAGGCGCGCGAAAAGCGTGTCGTCGACGCGTCCGTAGAGCGTGCTGGTGGCGATGCCGCGGATCACGGCGCCGTGCGATCGGAGAAATGCCTCGGGATCGTCCTGTTCCCACAGCCGGTGGAGGGCGAAGCGCTGGTCCAGCCGCGCGGCAGCCGCGGGATGCATGGGCGCTGTCATGAGAATATCGGGGCGAGTCATGACGCGTCCGATAGCCGCACGATCGCCATCGCTCCACCCACTACGTCATCAGGTCGGCGAGCCATCGTCGTCGACGGCCGCGGTCGCGATCCTGTCGTCCGGGACATTTTCCGAACCCTCGATCCGGTCGCGATACAAGGCCGCGCGCGCGAGCAACATCAGCGTGATCGGCGTCGTCAGCGTCACGAAGATCGCGATCAGGATCTCGTGGACCATCGGGCGGGCGTGGAGCGTCGAAAAGCAGATCATCGAGGCGATGAGGATGCACGCCGTGCCCAGCGTCGTCCCGAGCGTGGGTGGATGAATGCGCTCGTAGAAATTACCCATCCGAAGCAACCCCAGCGCGCCGACAAGCGTGATCGACGCGCCGAGAAGCACGAAAAAGCCCACCGCGATCGCGGCCCATAGCGGCAGATCGGGCGCCTGGATCATTCGATCACCTCGCCGCGCATCAGGAACTTGGCGAGCGCCACCGTGCCCGCGAAGCCGAGCAAAGCGATCACGAGCGCCCCTTCGAAAAAGAGCGTGCGGCCCGTCTGGATGCCATAAGTGAGAAAGAGCAGCATCCCGGCGATGTAGAGGCTGTCCATGCCCAGCACCCGATCTTGCGCGCGCGGGCCGCGTAAGATGCGGAAAGCCGCGCAGCCCATCGCGAGCGCCAGCAATATCTGCGCGCCGGTGATGGCAAGGGCGAGCACGAGCGTGGTCATACGAAAATTTCCAGCAACAACCGTTCGTAGCGATCGCTAATCAGCGCGATCCATGCCTCGTCGTCGACCAGATCGAGCACATGGATCAACACCACATGGCGCCGCGCGTCATGCTGCACCCACAAGGTTCCCGGCGTCGCGGTGATGATGATCGCGAGCACCGCCAGCGCATAGGGGCTGCGCAGCTCGGTGGGGAATTCGATGAATCCCGACCGTTGCTCGGCCGGCCGGAACAGCACGATCCTAGCAACCGCGATATTCGATCGCACGATATCGGCGACGACAAGCGCGGCCAGCTTGACGATCGCCGAGCCGAACCGGATTCGCACCGGTTCCGGCCCTAGCATCAGCATGACCCGCGAGACGAGCAGCGCGACCACGGCCCCCAACAACACATGGCCGGGCGAAAAGCCGGTCAGCAGCACCCACATGACGAACAGGGCCGCGGCGAGCAGTGGAAAAGGCACGAGCCGCGTCATGGCCCGGCCTCGCCCGCGCGCGGCGCGTGCCGCACCGCCTCGATATACGCCGATCGATCGCCCAGCGCGACGGCGGTGGTTTCCATGTAGAGGAAGATCGGCCCGGCGCAGACCATCAGCGCAAGGCAGGCGGCGAGCAGCAACCCGATCGGCGCGACTTCGATCACGCTCAACCGCGGGGGGCTATCCTCGGCCGGGGTCCACAACAGATCGATGCCGGCGCGCGTCAGGCCGATCAGTGTGGCGAGGCCCGAACAGATGATGATCGCGATCAGCAGCCAACTCGTCGGCGTGATGACCGCGGGGCCGAACAACGCATCGATGATGGCGAACTTGGCGATGAAGCCGGACAGCGGCGGCAGGCCGGAGAGCAACAGCGTGCAGAAGATGAAGCCGCCGCCCAGAATCGCGATCGTCCCCGGAATGACGATGCCGGTCTCGTCCTCATCCTCCTCGAGCGCGCCGGTATATTCGTCGTCGAACACCGGTTCGAGGATGCGGGGGGTCTTGTCCTCTTCCTCCACATTGCGCCCGACCGGCTCGATGATGAGATACAGCGCCCCCACCGCGAGCGTCGAGCTGACGAGATAGAACAACAAGGCCGCCGTCACCGCGTGCCCGCCGATGCCGATCGCGGCCAGCAGCGTCCCCGACGAGACCAGGATGTAATGGCCCGCGATCCTGGAGAGCGTGCGCGCCGAGAGGATCCCGATCGTGCCGTACACCATCGTCGCAAGCCCTGCCCAGATCAGCCAGCTATCGGCAAAGCCCGCCACGCCGCCCGATGCGTTCCCGAACAGCAGCGAGGTGAGCCGCAGGATGACGTAGATGCCCACCTTGGTCATGATCGCGAACAGTGCCGCCACCGGCGGGGCCGCCGCCGCATAGGTTCGCGACAGCCAGAAACTGAGCGGCCAGATGCCCGATTTGACGAGGAAGGCGGTGCCCAGGATCGCGGCGCCGCCTTGCAGGATGGCGAGGTCTTCGGATGGAACCTCGGGGATACGCTCGGCCAGATCGGCCATGTTGAGCGTGCCGGTGGCGGCATAGATCATCGCCACGCCGATCAGGAACAGCAGCGAGGTCGCGATATTGATCGCGATATAGTGCAGGCTTGCGCTCGTGCGCTCGATTCCCGAACCATGCAGGACGAGGCCGTAGGACGCCGCCAGCAGCACCTCGAAGAACACGAACAGGTTGAAGATGTCGCCGGTCAGGAACGCGCCGTTGATGCCGGCCAGCAGCAGCAGGAACAAGACGTGGAAGCGCGGCCCCGATCGATCCCATCGCGCGATGGCATAGAACAGCGCCGTGAAGCCGAGCACGCTGGTGAGCAGCAGCATCAGCACCGACAGCCGATCGGCGACCAGCACGATCCCGAACGGTGCCGGCCAGTTGCCGAGCAGATAGGCACGCGGCGCCGACGCGGCGTCCAGCCCGAAACCGTCGGTCACCAGCCACAGCAGCATGACGGCGATGCCGACGAGCGCGGCCACCGTCGCCAGGCTGACCAGCCGCTTCAAGGTGCGCCGGCGTTCGTCGAAGGCGAGCAGCAACCCGCTGACCGCCAGCGGCAGCAGGATCGGCGCGACGATCAGATGCTGCATCCAGCCGCTCACGGATCGCTCTCCTCGCCGTCGACATGGTCGGTGCCGGTGAGGCCGCGCGATGCGAGCAGGACGACGAGCAGCAGCGCGGTGGTCGCGAACGAGATGACGATCGCGGTGAGGACCAGCGCCTGCGGCACCGGATCGGCATATAAAGCGGGGTCCGCGGCGCCCTTCCCCACGATCGGCGGCGCATCGGTGCGCAGCCGCCCCGCCGCGAGGATGAACAGATTGACCGCATAGGACAACAGCGACAGCCCCAGGATGACCTGGAAGGTCCGCGGGCGGAACAGCAGCCACAGCCCCGATGCCGTGAGGATGCCGATGGCGAGCGCGAGCACGATCTCCATCAGTCTGCCCCCTCGCCGACGTCTTGCGACGGTTTCGCCGCGCGGGGCGATCGAATCGACTGGTGCGCCAAAGCGACGAGGATGAGCGCGGTCGTCCCGACCACCACCGCGAACACGCCGATATCGAACAGCAACGCGCTCGCCATCGGGATCGCGCCGATGATCGGCAGATCGAGATAGCGGAAATGCGTCGATAGGAACGGATAGCCGAACAGCCAGGCCGCCATCCCCGTGGCGGTCGCACAAAGCAGCCCGGCGCTGATCCATTGCACCGGTTGCACGGTGAGGCGCATTTCGACCGAGCGCGTCCCGCTGGCCATATAGAGCACGATGATCGCGATCGAGGCGGTCACGCCCGCGGCGAAGCCGCCCCCCGGAAGATCGTGTCCGCGCACCAGAAAATAGAGCGCGCACGTCAGGATCACCGGGAACAGCCATTCCATCAGCACGCGGGGGACGAGGAGGTAATGCCGAACCGTGTCGCCGCGGTCGCGGTCTTCGCGGGCATCGTCGAACGCGTTCTGCTGGCGTTGCTGCTCGGGCAGTTCGATGCTTTCGGCCGCGGGACGGAACCGTCGGAGCAATGTGAACACCGTCAGCGCCACGATCGCGAGCACGGTGATCTCACCATAGGTATCGAAGGCCCGGAAATCGACCAGGATGACGTTGACGACATTGGTGCCGCCGCCGCCCGAATAGGCGTGCTCGACGAAATAGCGCGACAGGCCGTGCGGCGCGTCGCGGGTCATCATCGCATAGGCGATCGCGGCGATGCCGCCGCCGCCTGCCAGCGCGAGCAACAGGTCTCCGCCGCGCCGGAAATAGACCGTGAACGGCATATGCGCCTCGGGCCATCTGTCCGGGAGCCGCTTGGGAAGCCAGCGCAGGCCGAGCAGCAGCAGAACGAGTGTCACGATTTCCACCAGCAACTGGGTCAGCGCCAGATCGGGCGCCGACAGCCAGGCGAAGCTGAGGCAGGTGACGAGACCGCAGACACCGATCAGCACCAGCGCGGCGAGACGGTGAAATTTCGCCTGCCACGCCGCGCCGATCGCACTTGCGCCCGCCAGCATCCAGAGGATGGCGAACCCCGGATCGACGAGCGTATCGGGCCGCGGCCCCCGGCTATAGCCAACGTTGAGGAAAGGCAGGACGCCGACGATGATCGCCGTGACCACCAGCAGGCGCAACTGGACCTGCAATCGCTTTGTCCCCGAAATCCGATGCACGACGCGCGCGCCGTCGATGATCGCCGCCAGCACGATTTCGAACGTCCGCCGTCCCTTGAAATGGCCGATGATCGGCGATTGCGAGAAACCGTTCAGGCGCGCGCCGAACAGGAGATAGAGCCCCGTTCCGCCGACCAGCGCGGTGACGCTCATCAGCAGCGGCAGGCTGAACCCGTGCCAGATGGCGAGGCTGTAGGTCGGTGTCCTGCCCCCCAACACGGATTGCACGGCGGTCGCGAGGAAGGGGCCGATCGTCAACGCCGGAATGATGCCGACCAGCAGGCAGATCAGCACGAGAATCTCGATCGGGAAGCGCATCCAGCGCGGCGCCTCACGCGGCTCGTGCGGAAGCTCCACGGGGGGCGGGCCGAGAAACGTCTGATGGATGAAACGTACCGAATAGAGCACGCTGAACACGCTCGCCAGCGTCGCCAGAACGGGCAATATGCTGTCGAGCACGGTGCCGCTATGCGTCTCCAGCGCCTCGGCGAGGAACATCTCCTTCGACAGAAAGCCGTTGAGCAGCGGCACGCCGGCCATCGCGGCGGCCGCCACCATCGCCAGCGTGGCCGTGATCGGCATGAACCGGGCAAGACCGCTCAGCTTGCGCAGGTCGCGCGTGCCGGTTTCGTGGTCGATGATGCCCGCGGCCATGAACAGCGAGGCCTTGAAGGTCGCGTGGTTGACGGTGTGGAAGATCGCCGCCACCGCCGCCAACGGGCTGCCCAGCCCGAGCAGCAGCGTGATGAGCCCGAGATGGCTGATCGTCGAATAGGCGAGCAGCCCTTTCAGATCCTGCTGGAAGATCGCCGCCCATGCCCCGATCAGCAACGTGACGAGGCCGGTGGTGGTGACGATCAGATACCAGCTCTCGGTGCCCGCGAGCACCGGCCAGAGCAGGATGAGCACATAGATGCCCGCTTTCACCATCGTCGCCGAATGGAGATAGGCCGATACCGGCGTCGGCGCCGCCATCGCGTGCGGCAGCCAGAAATGAAACGGGAATTGCGCGCTTTTGGTGAAGGCGCCGATCAGGATGAGGATCAACGCCGGCAGATAAAGGGCATGACCGCGGATCAGGTCGCCGGCGTCCAGCACCCGATCCACGTCGTAGCTGCCGACGATGTGGCCGAGCAGCACGAAGCCGACGAGCAGGCACACGCCGCCGAACGCAGTCACGACGAGCGCCATCCGCGCGCCGTCGCGCGCGCTCTGGTTGTGATGCCAATAGCCGATCAGCAGGAACGAAAAGAGGCTCGTCATCTCCCAGAAGAAGGCGATCTGGATGAGGTTGCCCGACAGCACCATGCCGAGCATCGAGCCCATGAAAGCCATCAGAAACGCGAAGAAGCGCGACACGGGATCGTCCGACGACAGGTAATAGCGCGCGTAAAGGACAACGAGCCCACCGATCCCGAGGATGAGGATCGAGAACAGCCACGAAAATCCGTTGAGCCGCAGCGTCAGATCGAGCCCGAGCGTGGACAGCCAGGGAATGACGAGGCGCACGGCGCGCCCCGATGCCAGCACCGGATAGAAGCCGGCCGCGAGAACGAGCCCCACCAGCGCGACGGCGCCGGCCAGCAATGCTGCCCTGTTTCGCCCTCGCGTGGGCAGAAACGCCGCGCCCAGACTACCCAGAAAAGGGAGCGCGAGAATGATCAGCAGCAATCGCGCGTCCGTCATGGGCGGGTGCGTGGCTCCTTACTCCAGGTGCTTTGCCAAGAAGGTCGGTCTTCTATGATAGAAATCGGCCCGGCCGGGCAAGCACCGAATATCGATAATCACCTGCATGAAGACCGGCGGCCGGATCGCGCGCCGCGTCGGCCGACCCTTCGGGCAGCCTCAGCTTTCCTCTTCCCTGTGGCGTACGATCAGCAGATCGCCTTCCAGCGATTCAACCAGGCGTTTTGCGGTGCTGCCGATCAGCGCGTCGAATACCGCGCCGCGGCCGTGGCTGCCGATCACCGTCAGGTCCATATGCTGGTCCTCGACGAAATCATCGAGCAGCGCTTCGGGTGAGCCGTGCTCGATCTCGACGTTGATCCGCGCTCTGAGCGCCGGATCGATACGCTCGTCACCCAGAACCCGCGCGGCGACGTCGCTCTCCATCGCCTGCAATTCTCTGCTGAAATCGCGATCGGTGACGAAACCGGCGAACGGGATGTCATAGGCGTGGAACAAGGTCAGGCTGCTTTCGGGGAAGATGGCGGCGGTCCTGAGCAAGGCCTGGAACGAGGCTTCCGAAAAATCGGTCGCGACGGTGATGCGGCGATAGGGCCGCGCGCCGCGATCCTGCACCATCAGCACCGGTGACGGCGAGCCCCGGACGAGGCGGATGATGGTGCTGCCCCATAGCATCCGCTCGATCGATTCCTGCCGCGCCGCGCCGGTGACGATCAGGTCGCATTCCTCGCGTGCGGCGATTTCCACGAGCTTCTCGGCCGGTTCGCCCTCCTCGAGGATGAAGCGCATATTTGCCATGTCGCCCGCGAGATCGCGCCGGATGCGCCATCGCATCCGTTCGAGGGGATCGTGAATTCTGCGCCACCGGCGACGCGACCGATCGACATGGAATTGGGGCGTATGCGCCGGATCGACGATATGCGCCGCGACCAGTTCGGCGTCCCATTCGGAAGCGAGCTGGCTGGCGCGATCGAGCGCGCGATCGCAGCGCGAGGTCAGATCCGTCGCGAGCAGGATCCGCCGGGGCTTCGCGATCGCCGTTACGGTCAAAGAAAATCCCTCACTGATGGTTTGAAACAAGAACGTTCGGATGCCTGCGGCAACAATGCCATCCGCGCCCTCAGAAACAAACCGGGATTTTGCAGGCGGGGACATGGTGCCGATCCCATGCCAGGCTTTGATGGTCGCACGCGAACAGTTCGCGTGCGACCGGCCCCTTTCCACAAAGCGGCCGGGCCGAATAATATCCCCTCAAACGGCCCGCACGCCGTTACGATACCGATCGTCGGATCGTCGATTTCAGAAAGCAAGGGAGCCGCCGGGAACATGACTATCGAACGCACCATCGACAAGCGCGAACGTGATCTGGGCGGCGGCTTCGTCGTCGGGCGGGTGCTGCCCTTCCACGCGCGCCGGATGGTCGGGCCGTTCATCTTCTTCGATCACCTGGGGCCGCTGGAACTGGCGCCGGGCATCCCGCGCGCCCTCGATGTGCGCCCCCACCCGCATATCGGTCTTTCGACCGTGACCTACCTTTATTCGGGCCGGATCACCCATCGCGACAGCCTCGGCTTCGAACAGGAAATCCGCCCCGGCGAGGTCAACTGGATGGTCGCGGGCAGCGGTATCACGCATAGCGAACGGCTTGAATATGCGCGTGTTCACGGGGCGAACATGCACGGCATACAGGCCTGGGTGGCGCTGCCCACCGACGCCGAGGAAAGCGATCCCAGCTTCCACCACCACGAAGGGGCCGATCTGCCCGAATGGCACGAACAGGGCATCAAGGGCCGTTTGATCGCGGGCGCGGCCGACGGCCTTTCATCGACGGTGAAGGTTCATTCGCCGCTATTCTACCAACATTGGGAGATGCAGCCCGGCGCGCGCCGCAGCGTCACCACTGCCTATCCCGAACGCGCGGTCTATTGCGCGGCCGGCGAGATCGACATTGGCGGCACGGTGTTGGGCGCAGGCCAGATGGCGGTGCTGAACGGCCGCGACAGCGCCGATGTCGTCGCGAACCGGCCCTCCACGGTGATGGTGCTGGGCGGCGAACCGATCGGCGAGCGCTTCCTGCTGTGGAATTTCGTCTCCTCCAGCAAGGAACGTCTCGAACAGGCAAGAGAGGACTGGAAGGCCGGACGCATGAAACTGCCCGATGCCGACCATGCCGAATTCATCCCGTTTCCAGAGGCAGTAAAATAGGCGCGGGCGGCTCCCCGCCGATAGTGGCGGCGTGCCGCTGCAGAATATCGTAGATATTCGGGAATGTCGGAAAACGCCGATAACCAGATCAGGAAAGGTGCAGCGATGGCCGATGTAACGATCACCCGGGAAGACGATGGCCGCCACGGCCGCTACGTGGCGCGGATCGCCGGGATAGACGATGAGGCCGAACTGACCTTCACCCATCGCGGCCCCGGCCTCGTCAGCGCGGATCACACCGGCGCCCCGGAGAGTATGAGAGGTACGGGCGCGGCGGCGGCGCTGGTCGACTTTCTCATCGCCGATGCGCGGCACGGCGGCTTCCGCATCATCCCGCTGTGCCCCTATGTCCGCGCGCGATACGAAAAACATCCGGACTGGCAGGACGTGATGACCGTCGGCCCCGGCGAGAAGCCGAGCATCCCCGTCAGGCCGCGGGCGTGATCCGCCTGCTCGGCATTTCGGGCAGCCTGCGCGCGGGCTCGTTCAACACCGCTCTGTTGCGCAACGCCGCCGAGTTGCTGCCGCAGGGCGTGTCGCTCGATATCCGCACGCTGCATGGCATCCCGCTTTACGACGCCGACGCGGAGGCGGCGCATGGCCCGCCCGAGGCGGTGGTCGATCTCAAAGACGCGATCGCCTCGGCCGACGGCGTGATTTTCGCGACGCCCGAATATAACAACGGGATACCCGGCGTGTTCAAGAACGCGATCGATTGGGCGTCGCGCCCGCCGGGCGATATCGCGCGGGTGTTCGGCGGGCGCCACATCGCGATCCTGGGCGCATCGCCGGGCGGGTTCGGCACCGTGCTCGCGCAAAATCACTGGTTGCCGGTGCTGCGCACATTGGGCGCGACCCTGTGGACCGGCGGCCGCATGCTCGTCCCGCGCGCCTCCGGGGTGTTCGATACGACGGGCGCGATCAGCGACCCCGCCGTCCGCGACCAGCTCCAGGTGTTTCTTGCCGGCTACGCCGCCTTCCTCCGACAAAAGGACGATTGAACCGATGGTGCAAAAAACCGTGGCAAACATTTCCGATGCGCAGGGCAGCCCGCTCGCCGTCGCCATCGAGGTATCGGGCCATCATGTCTTCGGGGACGAGCCCGTGGCACAGGGCGGAAAGAATCTCGGGCCGACGCCTTACGATCTCCTCACCGCGGCGCTGGGCGAATGTACCGCCATCACCATTCGCTGGTATGCGATGCGCGAAGGCTGGCCCGTTGAGCATGTCGACGTCCAGGTGCGTCACGGCAAAAAGCTGGAGGCCGGCTCGAACCAGATGATCGACGAGTTTCACAAGACGATCTCGATCGTCGCCCCTGATCTATCCGAAGCGCAACGCCAGAAACTCTTCGACGTCGCCGGGAAATGCCCGATTCACAAAACCTTGACCGGGACGATCAGGATCGAAACGGATCACGGGCAAGCGAACAACCGAGGCACCAGTTGACAAGTCGGGGGCAACTTGGCCAAGCTGTCAATATGGCGAACATCGATACCGTCGCTCGTCCCTCCCCTGCGGACGAGTTCACACCGCCGCGCCCCGTTACCCTCGCCGAGCGCGTATACGATCAATTGGCGGGGCTGATCGCCGAGAATCATTACGGACCGTCAGGCAAGCTGCCGAGCGAACATGAACTCGCCAGGACTTTCGATGTCTCGCGGCCGGTGGTGCGCGACGCATTGCGCCGGTTGCGCACCGCGGGCGTCATCTATTCGCGCCAGGGCGCCGGAAGCTTCGTCGTCGGCACGCCGGCGGAGAAAACCAGCCTTGCCTTTCGTCCTGCCGAAACGATCGCCGACGTCCAACGCTGCTACGAATTCCGGGAGACGATCGAGACGATCGCCGTCGCACTCGCCGCAAACCGCCGCAACCAGGCGATCCTTGATCAGCTCGAGGCGATCGTCAGGCGATTCCAGCGCGCGACGGCGAGCAACACCCATTCGGAGGAACTCGATTTCGAGTTTCATCTCACGATCGCGCGAGCATCGAACAATCAGTATTTCCCGACGGTGATGATGGCGCTTCGCGAACAGATCGCCGCCGGCATGCGGCTGCATGGGCTCGCGCTCATGAGCCCTACCGGGCGGCTCGAGCAGAGCACCGAGGAGCATATCGCGATCCTCGATGCGATCCGCCGGCAGGATTCAGCGGCCGCCACCGAGCGGATGCGGCTGCATATCCGCAACTCACGCGACCGTCTGTTCGGCGGGGGTCTGCTCGACCTCAGCATGTAACCCGCAAGGGCGCTACAACGCGGCCTGGTAGAGCCGCTCGATGTCATCGCGGGTCAGCACGCGCGGATTGTTGTCGAGCAGGCGCCTGATCCCGAACGCTTCTTCGGCCATTTTGGGCACCGCGTCGGCGCCAATGCCACGGCGCGACAGTCGCATCTCGATCCCGAGATCGGCGCAGAACCGGTAAGCGGCCTCGAACACCGTGTTGTCGCCGACCGTGCCCCAACCGAGCGCGCGGCAGATTTCGTGCGTTCGCGCCGCCCGGTCCCGCACGTTGAATGCCAGCATGTGCGGAAAAACGATCGCATTCGCCGCACCGTGCCCGATCCCATGTTGCGTGCTCAGCGGATACGCCACCGCATGCCCGCCGGCGGTGTTGACCGGCCCGAGGCAATACCCCCCATAGAGCGATGCGAGTGCCATTCCGGCGCGCGCCTCGAGGTCGTCGCCATGCGCCACGGCGCGGGAAAGATAGCGCCCGACGAGGCGAATGCCTTCGCGTGCATAATGGTCGATCAGGGGATGCGCCTTCACGTTGGTGAAAGCCTCGACGCAATGCGCCAGCGCATCGACACCGGTTTCGGCGGTGACCGCGGGAGGCAGGGAGGCCGTCATCAACGGATCGAGCACCGCGACATCGGCGAGAAGGTGGCGACTTTCCACCGCGATTTTTGCGTGTGTCGCGCTGTTGGTTATCAGTGCGCGCGTGCCGGCTTCGCTACCGGTCCCCGCAGTGGTCGCGACCTGTGCGAGGCGGACGCGGCGCGATGGCGCGCGATCCGGCCCCGCGATATCCATAAGGCTCAGCGCGGTGCCGTGGAGCACCGCGACGACCTTGGCGAGGTCCATCGCGCTGCCCCCACCAAAGCCCACGATGAGTTCGGGCTCGGCCTCCATCGCCATTGCCCGCGCCGCGGCGAGGGTCGCATCGTCCGGCTCACGGGTAATGGCGTCGAACACCGTGACATCACCCGCCAGACCCAGCACCTCGACGCGGGTCGCATTGAAAGGATCGGCGATGACGAGCGTGCGCCTCGCCTGCTCGGCGGCGGCGTAGCGCCCGATCTCGGCGGTGCTGCCGGTGCCGAAATGGAGTAACGTCGGGCGTTCGAGAGTGATCGGGGTCGTGAGGTCGGTCACGGATGCACCCCTTTCGTCTGCGCTCCGATGATTTCGCCGCCGGCAGGCGCCCCTTCGTGGAACGTGGTCGAGGTCAGAAGCCTGCCCTCCGGATCCCAGGTCATGGCCTCGCCATCGGCATTGGTGCCGTTCCAATGCGAGATCGCGCGGCGCTTGCCGTTGGCCCACCAGCGTTTCCACGTCGAGCGCCCGTCGGCCGCGTAATCGCGTTCGGAGATCAACACGCCCGTGCGATCGAATCGCTTCTCGACCCCGGTCTTGCGTCCAAGCGTGTAATCGGCCTCCCACGCCGGTTTTCCGTCGGGATAGAACCAGCGTTGTGGCCCGTCGAACACGAAGGCGCCGTTATCGGCGCGTCCCCCGCTCCAGGTGCCCCGCAGCGCGCCGTCCGAATAGCGTTCGGTGAAACTCTTACGCGGACCGGTGAGGGCCGTGATGGACGATGTTTCCAATGCCTCATCGGACGAGGCAGAGGCTTCGGGCGCATCGAGCCAGGCTTCATTGAACGCCAGCGTCACGATCGGATGCGTCATCGTCGTAACGACGTGGATGACGCCATCCGGGGCTTGCGCCATCGCGGCATAGCCAAGCGTCCCGCCCTTCATTCGTGCCGCGGCTGCCGGGTCCTGATGCGGATTGACGCCCGGCAATCGCTTGAAGCGCCATGTTTTTCCGTCATCGTTCGAAACGGCGGCATACGATCCGCGCTTGCCCGGCAAGGGGCCGACGCCGTCATTCTTGCTCACATAGTCGCCGATCATCAGCAACCGCCCGCTTGCAAGCCGCAGCACCGCCGGGCGCTGGTTCGATCCGAGCGGCGGAAACGGCGTCTTGGATTTCACATAGGTCTTGCCGCCGTCGTGTGAGGTCGCAAGCGGCATGAAGCCGTCGATATCGGTGTTCTTGCCGCCATAGCCCAGCAGCCGGCCGTCCTTGCCTTCGACGAACGTGGTGTGGCGGCCGAAGGTGCGGCCGCCGGTATCGTACCAGGTCATGCCGCTATCGTCCGACGCCCATAGCAGCGCCTCATTTCCACTACCGAGGCCGGTCTTCGGATCACGCCCGCCATCGCTTGCGAGCAGCAACCTCCCGCGCCGGTCGCGGAATGCGGTGTTGATCGGCTGGCGGGTATGGCCGCCAACAGACCCTATGACCTTGGGATAGAGAATCGGCGACCAGGTTGCGCCGCTGTCAGCGGTCACGATCTGCTGGAATGGAAAGCCCTGCGGACCAACCTCCTGCCCGCCAAGAAAGGGGGAGCCCCAGAAAAAGCGCACGTCGGCGCCGTCGCGAACAAGCAGCGGCGCATGATCGTTGACGCCGACGATATCCACGAACGCAGACGGCGGATCCCATTGATCGGCGCCGTGACGCAAACGCGTGGCGATGATCGAAGTGCCCGCCTCATATTCGCTGTAGCTGGTGTAGATCGTGATCAACACATCGCCGTTGGGCATCACCGCGACGCCCGGGCTGTGATGATGATTGCGCAGGCGGGCATCCCAGCCCGAGGCATCGATCGCGGTGCTGTGGCTGTCATCGGGCGGCGTCGGGAGGAAGGTGCGTTTGCGGAAATAGGGCTTGCTCGGATCCGGCCCCATTGCCGCGGTCGACAGGTCCTGGCGGACGCCGAGAGCGTTGAGGGGCGGCGTCGGAGGGATCGGTTGCCCGGCCGGATCAGGCCCCTCGACCAGCCGGATGCCGATGGTGTGCAAGCCTCCGCCGTTCGGTGCATCGGCGAACGGGGCGAAGCTCGGAGGCAGCGCGAGCCGCGCCTCGGCCCGATGATAATCGATCTCGAGCATGCTCCAATCATGGTCGGGATCGTGGGAGATCGGGCCGCCGCGCACGACCTTGAGCATGCCCGACGCCGCACCGACCGGATCCGTCCTGGGGCTCGGGGCATAAGGCCCGAACCAGTCGCTGGTCCATTCCAGCGGCCCCGATTCAAGACCCTGAATGGCACCATATCGCCCCGGATCGGCGGTCTTGAGCTTCGCGACATATTCCCATTCGGCTTCGGTCGGCAGCCGATAATGACGGCCGGTTTTCCGTGACAGCCAGGCGGCATAATCCTCGGCGTCCTTCCAACTCACGCCCGCAACATAGGGTGTAAGCTCGGTGGTCACGACCGCGTCGGGGCGGAAGGCGCGATATTCCGCGAGGGTGACTTCGTGTGTGGCGATGCGGAAGCCCCGGCTAATCGTCACTTGGTGCTGCGGGCGCTCGTTGAACCAGTCGCGCGAGGGCAGGTCGGCGCCGGCCCCCATCGCGAAACTACCTGCCGGAATCGCCACCATCTCCGGCTCGGCCGTCGGCGCAGGCGATGCTCCGACGGCGCTTGGCATCACGATCACCGCGATCGCCGCACCAATCGTCGCCGCCTCTGCGAATCGAGTCATGTCGCCCCTCCCCTGGAAAGTTGTCTGGTCATGACCGTCCCACTTGTTATAACTGTTTGTCAACTCGATTTCCCGCGCACCGCTCCAAGAGGTGTTATGCGAAAAAGAGCCATAATCTAAGATATTGCGTGCTCCTATGAGTCACCTCGAGATCATGCCCGACGCTGGAGACGGGATGTATGTTGACAGGTATATATTTACATGTCACGCCGATCGCAGCGAGGTCAGCTCAAACATAGCGACCCGAAACGGGGAGGATTGCGTGTCGATTCGAATGATCGCCGACGAGGCCATTGGCGTGCCGTGGCGCGCATGAAACCGGCTGCCGACGCGCTCATGCCGCCCGGTGCCGGCCCCGCCGATCGCCCCGAGGCGGGGCTGTCGCAAGCGCCGCCGACGGGCCTTCGCGGCTATCTGCGCGGCATGGGGCCGGGCCTCGTGCTGGCCATGACCTTCCTCGGCACCGGCGATCTGGTGAGTTCGAGCGTTTCCGGCGCGAACTACGGCTACGCGCTGATGTGGACGCTCATCATCGCGCTCGCCGCCCGCTATTTCATGATTTCCGCCATCGCCAAATACAAGTTGCAGAACCGCTTCGGCGACCATTCGCTGCTCGCCGGCTACCAACGCGTATGGTCGGGCTTCCCGATGTTCTTCGCGGTGACGATGCTGTTCTACGGCATGATCGTGCAGGCGGCTTTCCTCCGGGCAGGCACCGTCGGGCTTTTCGAGCTGTTCGGCCGCCACGGCGGCGAATGGGGCCATTTCTTCTGGGGTGTGCCGATCGTCGCGCTGACGGCCGTCGTGTTGACGCGCGGCAGCGCTTTCCGCTTCCTCGAATGGAGCGCGAAGGTCGCGTCGATCGTCATCGTCGGGTCGTTCCTGTACGCACTCATACGCATCGGCCATATCGATTGGGGCGCACTCTTGCGCGGACTCACGTTCGACGTGCCGGCCGACAACGGCCCGTTCGACGCGCTGTTCATCGCCGTCGCCACGATCGGGACGATCGGCGGGTCGGCGGCGAACCTGCTCTATCCCTATTTCATGGCCGAACGCGGCTGGACGGGGCCGGAACACCGCAAGATCCAGAATTTCGATCTTCTATCCGGCATCCTGCCGCTGCTGCTGATCAACATCCTGATCTGGATCGTTGCCGTGGAAACGATCCGCGGAACCGGGTTCACCGTCTCCAACGAGGAGGGGCTGGCACGCATGATGACGCTGGCGGTCGGCCCGATCGGGCCGACGTTGCTGTGGATCGTGTTCGGCCTCAAGGCCTTCACCAGTTTCCCGGCGCAGGCGCACGGCTTCGCCAAGCTCATGTTCGACGGCCTCCATCGCGGCACCGCGCGCGGCAGCCGTCACGAGAAGGTCACCGACGATCGATGGTTCAATCGCGCGATGATCGTCTTCTTCATCATCGTGCCGCTGGCGATCACGTTGCCGGGCGCCCCCGATCTGGTCCATCTGAGCATCTTCGGCACCAGCGTCGTCACTGCGTTGACGCTGCCGCCGATCCTCCTCGGCATCCTGCTGATGACGTCGAGCAAGCGCTTCATGCTGCCGCAATATGTCAATCGCTGGTGGGAAACGCTGATCCTGGTGATCATTTCCGCGGTCGGGATCTGGTCGCTTTACGCGATCCTGACGAATCTGACCGATGCGATCGCTCGCGCGTCGGCGGGATGAGAACGCAGGCAGGCGCCTCCGTTTCAGCGTAACCGAGACAGGCTATGGCGCGCGGCGGCGGCGATGATGGGCGCGAGTCGTTCGGCGGTCAGGCTTGCGCCGCCGACGAGAACGCCGTCCACCGTCTCCAGACCCAGGATTGCATCGGCATTGTCTCCGGTCACCGAGCCGCCGTACAGGATCGGAACATCGGCGCCTTGGTCGCCCAGCCGATCCTGAACCGCGCGTCGAATGTCGGTATGGATCGTTGCGATTTGCTCACCGGAGGCTGATCGGCCGGAGCCGATCGCCCAGAGGGGTTCGTATGCGATCATGAGACGATCGGCCCTCGCCTGCGCCGGGAGCGACGCTGCCACCTGGCGGCACACGAACGCCGCCGGATCGCCCTCGCGGCGCTGCGCTTCCGATTCACCGACGCAGAGGATGACACCCAGGCCGTGGGCGATCGCAGTATCGAGCTTGGCGTTGACGATCGCGTCGGTTTCACCGTGGTCCCGCCGGCGTTCGCTATGGCCGATGATCGTCAGCCGCGCGCCGGCGTCCGCGATCATTGCCGCGGAAACATCGCCCGTATGGCTGCCGCTCGCGTGCGCGTGGCAGTCCTGCGCGCCGATGATCGGGTCGCGGGCGCGCTGCGCCGCCGCCATAAGCAGCGTCGCGGGAAGACAAACCGCCACATCCACCCGCGCATGCCGTGCCGCTTCGGCAATGCCATCAAGCTCGACAAGCGCGGCCGACGAGCCGTGCATCTTCCAGTTGCCGACCACCATTTTGCCACGCCGCTCAGCACCGCGCGAAGCAAAGAACGAGTCGCCCGCAGCAGCCCTGGGACCGGGCCGATCCCCGCAAAGCATGCCAGCCACGCGCGCGCCTCCGGCCGCCGTCAGCCCAGATAGGCGCCGAAGCGGACACGCACCTCCTCAGCGACGCGCGCAAGTTCGTCGTCGGCAAGGGGCTGCATCGGCGGCGCCACGTCGGGGCCGCACAAACCCGCCGCCGCCATCATTGCCTTGAAGACGGGAATCGCCCGGCTGAGGATGCGCCCTTCCTGATAATAACGGCTGATGTCGTCGGTGACGGATTGCAGCCGATCGGCCTCGGCGACATCGCCTCGCTTGGCCGCATCATAGAGGGCGCGGTACAGCGCGGGCACCAGATTGGCACTGCTCGGCACGATGCCGTCCAGCCCGTTTTTGAGCCCGTGCGCGGATTTGGCCGCCCAGCCGAGGTGAAAGGTAAAATCCTCACGCTCCCGCCAAAGCGCCAGCGCCTCATCCAGCCGTTCATCGCCGCGTTCCGAATCCTTGAAGCCGACGATATTCTCGTGGCGGCTGAGTTCATCCACCAGCGCAAGCGGCATCGACAGCCCGGTGGTGACCGGAATGTTGTAAAGGATGACAGGCAGCGGCGATCGCTCGGCAAGCGCCAGATACCAGCGTTTCATCTGGTCTTCGTCGATCGCGTAATAACACGGCAGGTGCGCAACCACGGCGTCGGCGCCCAGCGCCTGATATTCCCGCGCCTTGTCGATCGCCGAGGCCAGGCGGTTGTCGGCAATGCCGGCATAGACCAGTTGCCGACCCGCGGCCTGATCGACGGCTTCACGGACCAGCGCGGCCTTCTGCGCGTCCGACAACGACGCGGATTCCCCGGTCGTGCCGGCGACGAAGGGCGCGCACCGCGCCGAGACGCTCGCTTCAACGATACGGCGCGTCGCGGCGGCATCCAGGTCGCCGTCGGCGGTCAACGGCGTAATCATCGGCACGACGACACCGATATAGCGTTCCTTGTTGGTCATGCTTTGCGGTCCACCTTCGAACAGCGGCTGAACGTATCAATGACGATTGGCGCCATCGGGCGACGAAGACGTTGCGGCGGCATTCCCACTATTTCGAATCGTCTCCCTTGGAATCCGCGAAACGCCAGTCGACCCGCTTGATGTCGAAATTCGGGTTGGGCGTCATTTCCCCGGCCCCCACCTTCTTGCGCCAGTTCTTCAGCGCGGCGGCCATCTCAGCGACGATCTCGGGCTTTTCGGCGCTGAGGTCGTCCGATTCGTCCACGTCCGCATCCATGTCGTACAGCGTGTATGGCTTGCCGGATTCCCCGATCGACCCTTCAAACCATTCGATCAGCTTGTACTTGCCGCGGATAATGGCACCCCCCGGCTTGAAGCCGAGATGGTGATAGTGCGGATAGTGAAAATAGAGCGTGTCGCGCCCGTTCGATCCCGTGCCGGTCAGCGTCGGAATCATCGACATGCCATCGATATCCTTCGGCAGCCGCTTCGCCCCGATCATGCCCGCGAAGGTGGGAAAGAAATCGTCGGACGTTACGAGATCCCTCGCCACCGATCCCGGCGCCACCTTGCCCGGCCATCGGACGGCGAGCGGAACGCGAAGGCCGCCCTGCCAGACCGTCGCCTTGCCGCCCCGGTAAGGATATTGGGACTGCAATTGTTCGAGCCCGCCATTGTCGGAATAGAAGATCACCATCGTATTGTCGTCGAGGCCGTCCTGCTTCAGCCGGGCGAGCAGGCGACCGATGCCCTTGTCCATCGTCTCGATCATCGCGCCCATGACGGGATTGTTGATCGGATCGTTCGAATGCGGCTTCGCGGCGTATTTCGCGATCAGTTCGGGCCGCTCCATGATCGGCCGGTGCACCGCATGATAGGCGACATAGAGGAAGAAGGGCTCGTTCTTGTGCCGATCGATGAACTGGAGCGAGCGCTCCGTGATCTCGAGCGTGTGATGCGCGTCCTTCAGCGGATCCGCATCGGGTTCCGGCTTCACGGTCGTCAGCACTTCGTCGAATCCCTGGCTGCCGGGGTCGCCGGGACGGACCGGATCGTAGATCTTGTCCTCACTGAGATGCCATTTGCCGAACAGGCCCGTGGCATAGCCCTTCGTCTTCATCAGTTCGGCAATTGTGAATTCCTGCACAGGCAGCGCGGGCACCTTGTACGGCGTCTTCAGCAGGGCATAGGGATAGGGGCTACCCGGAATATAATCGGTGATGTGCGTTCGCGCGGGGCTCTTTCCGGTCATGATGCTCGAGCGGGTCGGCGAGCACACCGATGCGGCCGCGTAGGCATTGGCGAAGCGCATGCCGTCTTTCGCGATCGAATCGATATTGGGCGTCTCGTAATAGGTGGAGCCATCGAACCCCACCTGATTCCAACCCAGATCATCGGCAAGGATGAAGACGACATTGGGGCGCGCCGGTTCGGGCGCGCGCGCCTGAGCATTCGCCTGGGTCGGGCCAGCAAGCGCTGTCGTCAATCCCAGCGCCACCAGACACTTTTTCACCGCAGATCGCATGGTTCCTCTCCTTTGTGGTCCGGCGCCCTCGCCGCAGCGCACGCCAGCATCGGCGGCGTTAGGGACGACGACAGCGCAATCGGGGACGCGCATCTTCACAGCCTTTTCTCGTCGAACTTCCAGATGACACTCGGCCATGAATAGCTGCCGGGCTTCATGGTGACGTGAAGCCCGTCGCGCCCCGCGACCCGCATCCGGGTTACCCCGGCCGATAGCGCCTGAACAGGAAGAAGGGTTTCGATGTTCAGCGCTTCCATGACGGCCTGTGCCGTCGCCCCGCCCTCGATCATGAGTTCGTCAGGGGCCGCGCGGTCGAAAACGCGGGCGACGCAGCGGGCGAGGACGCGCGTGACGTCCGAGCCTGCGAAACCCACGCCACGCGTCGATTGGGGAGCGAACAGGATGACGTCGTCGTAGCGCTCGAACGCGCGGACGACATCTTCCGCCCAGGCTTCGATCAGATCCGGGTCGAAGTCGCGGTCGAAATAGATGGCATCGGGCACATAGGCGACACAATGGCCGTTTGCCGCCGCCGTGCGCACCGCTTGCCCACTCGCCGGAAACCGGCTTCCACAGACATACAGCGATTTTGCCGCCTTGAACGATATCGGCGCGCCGCTCGGCGCCCCCGCCGATGGCCGCAGACGATCGAGCAGCGCCGAAAAGAAGTCGGCGGCACCGGCGGGCACCACATCATCGGTTACCTTTTCCGCCCACGCCGCAACGTCGGCGGGCGTGCGGGTATTGCCGATCGCGATGCCGTCGCCGGCGCCGCCATAGTCATCGATGTCGAAGCAGGCGAGGTCGGGATAGCCGCGCTCTTGCAGGATATCGACCACGCGAGAACTGCCGGTCGCCACGGCATTGTCGGCGGCGAAGCCGCTTTCGGCGATCGGCGTTCCCGACACGAAATAGATGCCGTCCTCGATCGTCCGCCCCAGTGATGGATTGGCAGGCACCAGAAGCGCGCGCGACTTGCCCTGAGCCTCCATCATCGAACCGAGTTCGGGCCCGATATGGCCGCGCAGCACCGAATCGACCTTCTTGAAGATCATCCTGGGCTGCAAGGCCATCAGGCCGGCCGTCAGGCGCGCCGATTCCTTGCTGGCATCGGTGCGCCCGATCGAGCGCATATTGGTCGCGATTACGAGGACGTCGGAGGTGGTGGCATGCACCGTGCGGGTTTCGATCGCCGCGGTGAAGCCCTTCGCCAGGACGATTCCGGCGATTTCGGCAGCGCCTGTGAAATCGTCTGTGATGACTGCAAGCATGACCGTCAGTTCCCGGCCGCGGCCGACCGGCACAATCTGACGGCATAATCGATCGCCAGATCCATCGCGTCGGCGCTGGCGATGTTGCGCCCCGCAATCTCCATCGCGGTGCCATGATCCACCGAGGTGCGGATGATCGGCAGCCCGAGCGTGATGTTCACGCCGCGTACGCTCTTCATCGCCTCGACGCCGCGATCCCAATCGAATCCCACGACCTTGAAGGGGATGTGCCCCTGATCGTGGTACATCGCGACCACGCCGTCATAGACGCCGCCGATCGCCTTCGGGAACAGCGTGTCGGCGGGCACGGGGCCGTCGACGCGATAGCCGTCGGCGCGCGCGCGGAGGATCGCGGGCAGGATTTCCTGCCGTTCCTCGTCGCCGAAAAGGCCGTTATCGCTGGCGTGGGGATTGAGCCCCGCGACGCCGATGCGAGGCTCCGCGATGCCGAGTTGCCTGCACGCGCCGTCGATCAGTTCGATGGCAGCGAACACCCTCTCTTGCTTGACGAGATCGCACGCTTGGCGCAGCGAGACATGGGTGGAGACATGGACCACCCGGAGGTTCTCCTCGACCAGCAGCATCGCATATTGCTCGCTGCCGGTATGGGTCGCGTAAATCTCGGTATGGCCGCCGAACCGGTGGCCGGCGAGATGCATCGCCTCCTTGTTGATCGGGCCGGTGACGGTAGCGTCGACCTCGCCGTTCATGGCGAGTTCGATCACCTTCGCGACATAGTCGAACCCCGCCTGGCCGCACATCGCATCGACCTGGCCGAGGCGAAACCGGGCCATGTCCACATTCGCGAGATCGTAGACATTGATGATACCCGGCGCGAACGTCGCCTGATCGACGGCGGTGATCGCGTTTATGTCGAGCGCCACCCCGGTAAAGCCGATCACGTCCCGCACGACGTTGGCGTCGCCGACCACGATCGGGTGGCAGCGACCGAGCATGGCGGGATCGGCAAGCGCCTTCACCGTCACCTCGGGGCCGATCCCCGCCGGATCGCCCATCGAAATACCAAGGACATAATCGTTACGCATCAACGCGAACCCCAATCACTGCCGGCTGGATATCGTGGGGCGCAGCACCCACCGCTTCGGCAGGCGCACGCGCCCTGCCGCCCAATCCCGTGTTCCCGCTTCCCATGATCAGAATGTGTACCGCGCGCCGATCGTGATGGTGCGGCCCGTCAGCGAATATTCGTCCGATCGGGTCGGCCGACCGAAATAGGCGTACTTTATGGCATTGGTCAGATTGTTGCCCTGCACGTACAAATCGAGATGATTGCGGAACTTGTACGTGAACGAAAAGTCGACCGTAACGAGTTTATCGTCCCAGAAATCTTCCTCTTCGTTGGCGCCAACTTCATCGATCGATTTTCCGGTGTAGTTGAGCGCAAGCTTCGAGAGGATCGCGCCCCGCTCATAGGTGAGCGCCAGATTGCCGACATGCTTCTTCTGTTGGGGCAATGCTCCGAGCGACGTGCGCTCGCTGTCCGGTGCCAGATTGACGTTGAAGGCATCGGTATAGGTGTAATTGGCATAGATCCCGAAACCGGAGAGCAATCCGGGAAGGAAGGTGAATTGCTGCTGCCAGGCGATTTCGGCGCCGACGAGTTCGGCACTCGCCCCGTTGGCATATTGCTGCACTTCCAGGCCGGCATACGGGCCGTCGGGCTGGTCATATCTGGAGAGATAGGTGAAGTTCTCGATCTTCTTGTAAAAGATCCCGGCAGACAAAAGCCCGAGCCGCTTGAAGAAATGTTCGCCGAGCAGATCGAAGTTGTGCGAGACAGCCGGATTGAGCCCTGGGTTACCCCGCACGATCGCCCCGTCGATCTCACCGTCCTCGATTTCGACGGACGTTGTCGAATAGGGAGTCGCATCGAAGAAGTTCGGCAAGGCGAGCCCCTTCGAATAGGCCGCGCGAATATTCGTGCTTTCACCAATCCGATAGCGGAATTGAAGATTGGGAAAGAAATGATGATATTTGCGCTTGGAGTTAACCAATTCGTTGAGGATGACGACGCCATCGGTGCCGGTATCCTGGTTGGTCTCCAAAATCAGGTTGGTCGCACTATAGTCGAGCTTGCGGAACTCGGCCCGCACCCCGGCCAGGACGAGCAGGTCGCCATATTCCTGAGTCGTCATCGCATAGACGCTCGAGATGGTCTCCTTCGCGTCATACGGCTCACCGAGGCTGACCTCGGCGCGCTGAGTGAGTTCGAAGCTCGATAGATTGTCTTCCCAGAATTTGCGGAAGGCGTCGCGATCGGTCGTCGGGCCGACGCTGTAACCGTTCTTCAGGTGATATTCGTCGCGCGACGCGATGAAGGGCGTCAGCGTCAGATCGTCGTCGCCCGCCCAATGGTATTGGTTGCGGATATCCGCGCGGACCTTGTGTTGCCGACTGTACTTGGCGCCGATCTTGATGCTGCCGGTATCGCTGCCGAACGTGATCGGCTTGGTGAAATCGAGCCGCGCGGTATCGATCTTGCTGGTCGTGTTCTCGTAACGGAGGTCCAGCGTGTCGAATTTGTAGATGTCGCCATCGGTCAGGTCGACGCCGTTGGTGATCGTCCAGTGCGGATGGCGGGTGTCCAGATCGCTGAACGCGTAATCGAGCCCTCGCGCCTCGAATTCGGGCTTGAGCTGGCCGTTGCTCTTCTTCGTATAGGCCTTGCTGTGCGACAGCGAGAATTCGATCGTCGAATCGCCGATATATTGCTCGCCGCCGAGCATGTAGGAGGTGATCAACTGCCGCTCCATCCGGTCGTGCAGCCCCATGATGGCGCGCGCGCCTTCCACCGCATCGGCCGACAGATAGTCCCCGCGATCGAACCGATGCCGAAGATTCTGGCGATCCTGGTCGTCATAGCGAACGTTATAGACGCCGGACGCGTACAGGCTGGTGGTGGGGCTGGGTCTGAAATCTATGCGACCGTTGACTCCGTACCAATCGCGGACATTCTTGGAATAGGTCGCGGTCGCCTCTCTGAAGGCGTAAGGCAACGTATTGCCGTTCACGTCCTCATTTTCTTCCCACCGCGCCTCCATGATATGCTGCTCGGTATTGGTGCGCGCGAAGTTGGCGCCGAGTGCCAGCCCGATGCTGTCATCGGCACCGATCACGTCGGAGAAGAAGCCCGAAGCACGCAGATCGGTGCCGTCCGCGATCGAATTTCGGCCGGCGCCCGCATCGACGACGATCCGGCGCCCGTTATAGTCGAACGCACCGCGCGTCTTCAGGTTGATCGCGCCGCCGACCGCCGTCGCATCCATGTCGGGCGTGACGACCTTGGTGACCTCGATCCCCGAAAGCTGCGCTGCGGAAACCACGTTGAGTTCCACCGACCGATCGGAGGAGTTCGAGAAGGCGACCTGCTCGCCGTTGATGGTGACCTCGGTCATCTGCGGCGCGGTGCCGCGGATGGAGACGAAACGCCCGTCGCTCGAAACACCCGGTACGCGCGACAGCACGTTGGCGGTATTGAGATCGGGGAAGCTCGAGATCATCTCCTCGGAGATGACGTTCTTGATATTTGCGGCTTCCTTCTGTTCGTTCAACGACTTGGTCGTGCCGAACCGATAACCCTGCACCAGGATCTCGCCCATGTCGGCGCGCCCCGACGCGATGTCGCTCGCCTCGGCCCGGAGGGCGATCTTCTTGGCGATCGCACCGTTGTCGCCGATCGTGACGGTGTCGCGGTAATCAGCGAAACCGACATAGGAAACGGTCAGCGTGTACGTTCCCGGCGCGATGTCCGCCAGGCGATAGCTGCCGTCGCGGCCCGTGACGGCGCGATATTCGGTGCCCTCCAGCGTGACGACCGCTCCGGGCAGCACGTTGCCGCCCCCTTCGCTGGAAACGGTGCCGGTGATGCTCCCTGCCGATTGCGCATACGCCGCGCTGACGATGGCAAGGTTGAACGCTGCACCGCAGATGGTGGCGCCCATCATCGCTTTGAAACCGTGTCCCATTCCCCCTCCCCTCCTGGCATTTTGACACAGACTTCCCCGCTCCACCGCACGCATGTTCCGTGGTGGATGAGCGAAAATCCTGCCGTTGCTCGATCTAGTGATGCTTTAATGGCAACGTTTTCATTGGGGGTCAAGAGTGTTTGCGACGTGGCCGCGGCAGGGCGAATCGCAGGCACCGCTCACGTGCGGACCGGTTCGCCAATTTCAGATATTTTAGTTTCTTGTCAGTTTCTTGCAAGACTTCCGCTTGACCAGCGTGGTTTCGAAAATGACATTCGTGCTGTGCCGGGCCGCCGCCCCGACTCGCTGGATCAGAAGTTCGGTGGCCTTGTTCCCGATATCGTAACCCGACTGCTGAACCGCCGTAAGCGGCGGATTGAGCGACACTGACCAGTACATATCGTCGAAACCGATGATGGAAATATCATCCGGCACAATGAGATCGTTATCATAAATCGTCTTGAGAGCGCCGAGAGTCAGCAGATTGTTCGCGGCGAAAACCGCGGTCGGGCGTTCGGCAAGGTCCAACAGTTCCTGCATGATCGCCGCGCCGCTTTCGTAATCGGATTTGGAATAGCGGACCAGTTCATCGATCACATCGACGCCGTGCTTTTCCATCGCCGCCTTGTACCCGCCGACTCGCTCGGTGGTCGTCGGAATATGCGACAGCCCCGCGATATGTGCGATCCGGCGGTGCCCCAGCTCGATCAGATATTCGGTCGCGGTGAAAGCGCCCTTGCGGTTGTTCACCTTCACCACATCGACGTCGACGTCACCAAGGCCGCGATCGATGCAGACGACGCTGAACCCTTCCGCGATGGCATCGAGGATATGCCGGTTCTCGCCCTGCGACGGCGCGACGATAAGGCCGTCGACCGCCTCCGACTTGAAGATATCGAGATACAGCTTCTGGCGCGTTTCGTTCTGCCCGAAATTACCGATCATCACGGCGAAATTATGCTGGTAGGCATAAGCCTCCACCCCGCGGATCACGTCGACGTAGAACGGATTCTGGATATCGGGCAGCACCAGGCCGATCAGGCCCTTGCGCGCCGAACTGCGCAGCCGCTGCGCCACTCTGTTGGGCACGTAATTGAGTTCGCGGATCGCCGCCTCCACCCGTTGGCGGGTCTTGGGATCGACGAGCGGCACGTTGTTGATCACCCGCGACACAGTGGAAATCGAAACCTTGGCGTAATCGGCCACCTTGCGCAGGCTGGTCATGGTCTTCAATGGTTCCGTTTCGAGTGATGCGTCGCGATGATCGGCGTCAATGATGCCAAGCCGTTCTATGACAACGTTTCCGTTGACAAGATACGATAAATTTCATCGATCGCCTCATACCCGATGCCGGGGTGGTCGGTCAGCGTGACCTTGCCGTTCGCCAACGTCATGTCGGGGGCGAACCGGCCGAAGGGCTCGAATACCTTCGGATAGGCCTCGTTACCCATCAGGCCCAGGCCGGCGGCGAGATGAAGCCCGAACTGATGCCCGCCGTGCGGCACGCACCGCCGCGCCGACCAGCCGTGCGACGCCAGCATGTCGAGCGTGCGCAGATACTCGACAAGGCCATAGCTCAACGCGGGGTCCATTTGCAGGTAATCCTGCGCCGGATCGAGGCCGCCGTACCGCACGAGATTGCGCGAATCGACCATCGAGAAGATATTCTCGCCGGTCGCAATCGGCATCGACGCCGCCGCCGCGACCTCGGCCAGTCCCGCGAAATCCAGTACCTCGACCGGCTCCTCATACCATCGCAGCCCATAAGGCCGCATCGCCCGCGCGTAAGCGAGCGCAGTCGCGACATCGAAGCGGGCATTGGCATCGACGGCCAATGCGTCACCGCCACCCGTAACCGCAAGCGCGGCCTCGATCCGCCGGAGATCGTCCTTGAGCGGGGCGCCGCCGATCTTCATCTTCACGGCGGTGAAACCCATGTCGAGATAGCTTTTCAGCTCGTCCTGAAGCTTCGTTTCCTGCTCGCCCGGATAATAATAGCCGCCCGCGGCATAGACCTCGACAGCGGGGTCCGCGACGACGCCGCGATACCGATCGGCAAGCAGCCGATAGAGCGGCACGCCTTCGGCTTTCGCGGCGAGATCCCACAACGCCATGTCGATAGTCCCCACGGCCACCGATCGCTCGCCGTGGCCGCCGGGCTTCTCGTTGCGCACCATCGTGTCCCAGCATTTGAAGGGATCGAGGACGCCCGACGCATCGACCAAGGCGTCGGGATCGGCAGCGAGGAGCCGCGGAATGATCCGCTCGCGCAGAATGCCGCCCTGCGCGTATCGGCCGTTCGAACTGAACCCATAGCCCACCAGCGGCCGCCCCTCGACGACATGGTCGGTCCTGACGGCGACGGCCGAAACGGTCATCGCGGAAAAATCGATCACGGCGTTGCGGATCGGCGAGCCGATCGAAACGGTTTGCTCGACGATCTCGGTGATTTTCATGACATCTCCAGACGCGGTCATCCGCGAGTGCCGGGTATTCCCGTCACCACGGCATCTTGCGATGGGTATGATCGCGGCCGGCCTCGGCCGAATCCTCACGCCGCCCCGCGCCGATCATCACGCCACGATCGAGCTGCGCCGCGACATTGTCCGGCAGCACGTTGTCGAGGAAGAATATCCCGTTCTTCCTGGTGAGCGCGAGCACCTTGTCGCCTGCCGCATTGACCTCGGGCGGCACGGGCGGATCGGCGCGGCCCTCGAGGTGGCCGTAGGACAACCCCATGTCTCGCGGCCCGTGCTCGGCGAAGGCGATCCCCGGCACGGCGAGCGTCCTGGGCGCATTGGCGAGCGCGACGCGATCCTCGATCTTCACCCCGAGCATGATCTCGCCCTTGGGATTGAGCGGCCAGACGTCCGCTCGCTCCAGATATTCCCGCGGACTCACCCCCCACACCCAGGCGGCGAATTTCTGGCTTCCCCATCCGCGCAGGCCTTCGCCGACACTGTTCGTGCCCTGCTTGTGAAACGGATAGCGCGCCGCGCGCACATAGCGTTCCACGGCTTCGGGGTCCTGTGCGCGGGCGAGGTGGAGGCCATGCACGCCCTGCGCCAGCGCCTGCTCGATCATCCAGCTATTCGCCTCGACCGCCTGTGGGCTGGTTCCGAGCATCGGCAGCACCACGATCACCGCCGGGGTGCGGTGCCCGCTCCTGGTCGGCCCCGCATCGACCAGCCCGCGCATGAACTCGTGAAGCAGCGCGAAATCGAGCGGCGCGTGCTCCATATTGTAGGTGATATAATCGGCCCAGGTGCCGCCCAGGCGCACCCCTTCGTCATAGCCGCCATAGGCATCGGCATAATAGATCGGCTGCCCGCGCTCGAGCAGCTCGATCGCCTTGTTTATCCGGTGGGGAGCCCAGCTAGGGTCTTTTTTTTTACGGCGTCCGCCCCCTTCCCGGCACCCTTCGAATCCGCGGTCTGGCGGTATTGCGACACGACCGTCAGGTTGCGGACGCCGCGCATGTCGCCCCACAGCGTCAGGCTGTTCGCGGTGGCGTTCTTGATGACTGCCCATTTGCCGTCGCCGAACACCGCGCGGCCTTCGAGATCAGCCGGGTCGATCGGATCGGCAAGCAACATCCTCGTCTGATAGCTGTCCGTGGCATAGGTGACGCCGAGCGGGGCGATATGGCGCTCGTCGTCGATAAAGCTGGGCTCGCCCGTTTCGTTACCCTTGAATCCGTCGCGGAACAGCGAATTCGTCACGCGCGCCTTGGTATCGTATTCGATCGAGCCCCAGACGATGTTGTTGTCGAAGATGCTGGGTTTCAGATAATCCTTGCTCTCGATCAGGATGAGGTTCTCGAGGATGGTGTTGTTGACCACCTTCGTCTCGGTGCGCTGGAGGTAGAAGCCCGAATTATAGGCGGCGACATTGCCTTCGATCAGCCCGCGCGTCTCCATCGTGATCCGCGTCGCGCCCGAATTGCGCGAGGAATTGCTGTTGCCGAACAGCCGGTTGCCGATCACGTTGACGAAATAATCGCTCGCGGGGGGCATCGGATCGAGCGGCGCGCCGTAACGATGCTCCTGTCCACCGACAAACAGCCCGCCCGCATCGTCCCCCGCCTCGTTGCCGACGATCAGATTGTCGCGCACCTGCGGCGATGACCACAAGGCGACGAAGATGCCCCCGGCATCATTCTTCGCGAGCGCCTTGTTGTTGAGGACGACATTGCCCTCGACGATCGGCGCCGACCAGTCGAAGATCGATATGCCGCCGCCGTCGCTGCTGCGCATCGGATCGTCGAGGCCGGCCACGTTGTCGAGAATGACGTTGTCGGCGATCTTGCCCTTGCAGCGATGGTTGAACGCGATCGCCGCGCCTCGGCCGTTCTCGGTCTGGTTGCCGACGAAGAGGTTGTTCGCGACGATCGGGGCGCCGCCGTTGGTGCAATAGAGCGCGCCGCCGTCGTTCGCCGTCTCGTGCCAGTATTTCGGCTTCCAGTTCTGCGGCCCCAGCGTTTTGTTGGCGGTGAAGATGTTGTTCGAGATGACGGGAGACGTGCCGTCGATCCGAACGCCGCCCCCCGTGCCACGAACGACGCCGCCGCGAACCTCGAAGCCGTCGAGCGTCGCGTGGTCGGCCGCCACGAGCACGCGGCCGCTGCCCTTGCCGGCAAGCGTCGTGCGATGCGCCCAGATATCGCGGCTCCAGTCGGCGGCGTCGAAACCGCCGTACAGATCGATGCCGGCGGGCAGTTGAAGATTTTCTGTGGGATAGCTTCCCTCGGCGACGAGAACCGCGGTCGGTTGAGCGGTTTTGGCAAGCGCCGCGAGCGCCGCGCTCACGGTCGCCCAGGGCGCCTGCTTCGTGCCGCGCGCGGCGGCGTCCGATCCGTTCGCCGCCGATACGTAGACGACGTTCTTATACGCCGTCAGATCGACGGCGACGGTCCGCGGGCCGTCTTGCGCCGCGGCGGCGACGGCCCCGCCCGAAACCCCGGCAACGATCAGCATCGTCCGGCCGACGCGCATGGCGGTTCTCAAAGTCTTCACGATCCGTCCCCTCAATTGCCGGCCGAAGCGTCGGCGCTCCGGGCAAATTCCATCGAGTACAGTTTTGAACCACGCAGGCGGAAGACGAGCCTGACTTCCTTGCCCGCAAGCGCCGATACATCGACGCCCTTGTTCAGCCATTTGACGTCTTCGCTGATGAAATCGCCGTTGATGTAAATGCAATCATCCACGCCGAACCCCGGGATCGGGCGGCCGCTCGCATCCACGAACCCGACCTGCGCATAGCCGGTGGCGTCGGTGTCGATGTTGAGCTTCAGCCGGTCGCCGTCGAACACGAGCGGCTTGGTCGTCACTTCGATTTCATGATCGTAAGGGCTGTCGAGCGACACGAAACCGTCGAGCCGCTGCACCAGCCGGTAGACGCCGCGCTCGTCCTCCGTCCGCTTGATCGCCGAGTGATATTGCGTTTCGCCGAAATAATATTGCCAGATCTCGTCGCCGCGGCGAACCATGCCGTGGGCGATATAGGCGGTCTTGACGTCGCGCCCTTCGTGAAGGCCGATACCGACGTAAGCCGGCCGGGGGGATCGCGTCCAATCGAGGCCGTTTCGGCTGACCGAAATCTGCGTCTCGAGAGGGCCGGAACCGCGGCCTTCTTCTTTCGAACCCAGCGCCTGCCGGGCGGGAGGGCCGACATCGTACTGAAAATACGCCACCGGGAACGCGAGATAGGTATCCGGCGCCCAGCGATATTTGGTCGCCTTGGTGAGGTAGAAATCCACACCGATGGGATCCATCGGCTCGGGATCGAACGCGTGCGGCAACTCCAAGCCGAACCCGCCCGGCGTGAGCGGGCCGTTGTCGAGGAACCAGGGCATCAGCCCGTCCATTTTATAGCGCTTCGCCAGCTTGAAATAATCCTGCTGGGTCAGCGGGGTGTAGTGGATCGGCACCCCGAGATCCTTTTGCTGCGTGAGCACCGAACTGCGAAGGCGAAGCGCATCGGAGCGGTGATAGCTCACAAAGGTCTGGCGCTGATCGTCGTAGAAGGTGGCGGTTTGCGAGCCGGCGCGGAACGGCACCGACGCCGTCCGTTCGCGCTTCCAATGATAGCCGTCGGGCGAGGTCCACAGATAGATGCCGCGCCGATCGGTGCCGGAGAAATATTTCCAGCGTTCCTGCGGCGGCGCCTCGCGGTCGATGAAGGGATTGCCCATCCCTCCCACTGCATCGGGAATGACGATGTTGCGACGGCCGGAATAGACGCCGTTGCCGACATCCGGCGCAGTGAAGTGAATGCCGTCTTTCGACGTGTAGACCGCCAGATAATCGTCCTCGACCGAATTGTAGATGCGGATGACGCCGTCATCATCCTCCTCGACGGTCAGATGCTTGCGGAACGGCCCCTTGATATCGCCCATCACCCGCTCGGCGCGCCGGGGCGGGTTCACGACGAGCTTCGCATCGCCGAGCCCTTCGAGGATCTTGCCGTCGATGAAGAGATATTTGCGCGCGCCGAAATCGAGCGGAGCGCCCGGCTTCACATCCGCGAACAGCGGATGAGGCCCCTGTGCCCGCTTGATCACGGGACGCGGCTCGACAAGGCTCGCGGGCGGCGTGAAATCGCCCTGGTAGCGCGCGCCCGCCGAAAAGCGCACTTCATCGAGCGCGCCCTTCAGCCCGGATTGCCAGCGCGCATTCTTGCCGATCGTGAAATAGGCTTCGTCGCCGCGTGGAAGCTCCTCGATCGGTGCGGCGTTCGGCAGGCGCTGCGCCTTGCCGTCGACGAAGTGGACGAGTTGATCGGTCGCGGCATGATAGACGAAGGCGTAATGGTGCCAGCCGTCGGACGTCGCCGCCCGATCGGTTGGAATGTCGAGGTTGAGGCCCGTCGGCTGGTTCACCAGAACGAAGCGGCTGCCGTCGGCGGCGAGCCGCAATTGCGTGATCTTGTCGTTCTCGCCGCGCGGACCGGTGCCGATCTCGAACACGACGCCGTCTTCGCTCAAGGGCTGGCCCGCGCGGGTGTACCAGAATTCGACGGTCCAGTCGTAATCGCCCAGATTGAGGTCGGTATCGGTCGGGTTGGTGAAGCCGACCTCCTTGCGCAGATGATCCTCGCCGTCGGTGATCAGGGTCGCGAACTGCGCGTTGAACCAGGTGAGCGGCGGCACGGTGCGCCCCGGGGCCGGGGGCAGTTCCACGAGACCGAAGCTCGCCTGCTCCGCCGTCCCCTTGGGAACGGTGAACCTCGGCTGCGGCGTCAGGAACAGCGCGTTACCGAACTTGCCGGACTTGATCGTGGCAGCCTGCCCGAGCGCCATCACCAGATCGTTCGGGCTCGAATCGTCGAGCGGATGGCTCGGATACAGCCCCACGGATTCGTCGAACGCCCAGAGCGCCGTCGTGCGGACATCCTTGCGTGCCCGGCGCGCGGCCTTCACCGCCGCGGGGATATGGCGATCGGCGTTGCGGATGCCCGTTTGCTTGCCGTCGCCGTTCAGAACCGCGCCGCCCCGGGCGAGCGGCACGGTTTCATTCGCAGCTTGCGCGACCGCGGGCGACGACACCGCGCCGCACGGAAACCCCGCGACGGGAAGCAGCGCCAAAAGCGCGCTGCGCCGCGCACTCGTTCCGAACATCCTCATCCGTTCTCTCCCCCTGCTGCGACACCCCGGGTTTCTCGCTCTCGCGGAGGGGCGTTCGATCGCTCGCCGTTTATGCGAACGTTTTCATGAAGTGTCTATAATGGTCTTTCGGTGTCGTCCGCAAGACCAAAGGTACGTCTTTCAATCCCGCCGATCGAACCGATCGGTCGTTCGGCGCCACGCGTCAACGATCGACATAGGCGCCGTCGCCGGTTTGCAGGGTTTCCCAGTTCTTGGGCTCGTACGGATATCTGGCGGCGACTTTCTCATCGAGGTCGACGCCCAGCCCCGGGCGGCTCGGAGGATTGCCGTAACCCTTGTCGTACGAGAAATGGCCGCCGTAGAACAGATCGTCCCAGAACGGATCTTGCCCGCTGCCGATCTCGAGAATCGTGCAATTGGGCGTCGCCATGCAGACGTGCATTGATGCCAATGTGCTGACTTCGCTTTGCGGATTATGCGGCGACACCTCGACCCTGAAGGCGTCGGCGAGCGCCGCGATCCGGCGCAGCTCGGTGATGCCGCCGACATGCACGACATCGGGCATGATCACGTTCACCAGCATCTCGCTGCAAAGCGGCGCGAAATCGAATCGGGTGGTCAGGCGTTCGCCGGTTGCCAGCGGTACATCGGTATGCTCGCGGATATACCGCACTTCCTGTAACACCTCGTTCTCGAGTTGCGTGACCTCCTCCACCCAAAGCGGATGGAACGGCTCCACGCGCTTGCAGAATTCGACCGCAGTCGAGGGCGTGGGCTTGCCATGCGCCTCGACGATGATGTCGAAATCGGGCCCGACCACCTCGCGCACCTTGGCCAGATGCTCGACGCCCTTGCGGATCGATTCGCGGTGATTGATGGGATGGCCGCCGGGATAGAAGCCGCCTTTCACGCAGGTCCAGCCTTCTTCCTTGCGCTGGCGCCATTGATCGAGTTCTTCCTGCTCGGATCTGGGCTTGCGCTTCTTGCGATGGCTGATCCGCCGCAGATAGCCCTCGTGGCAATAGAGCCGCACCTTGTCGCGCGCCTTGCCGCCCAGAAGCTGCCAGATGGGGCGGCCCAGCACTTGTCCCAGAATGTCCCAGAGCGCGATGTCGATCGCCGCGATCGCCGACATCAGGATCGGCCCGCCGCGATAGCGCGGGCCGATGAACATGCCCCGCCAATGGCGTTCGATCTCGGTCGGATCCTTGCCGACGAGATAGCGCTTATGCTCCTCGATCGCCGCGGCGATGGTCGCGCCCTTCGCCGCCAGCGTCGCTTCGCCCAGGCCGGTAATACCCTGATTGGTATAGACTTTGACGAACGCGAAGTTCTCATCCCCGCCGCCATCGACCAGAAAGGTCTTCACGTCGGTGATCTTGAGGTTGAGCGGCTTTGCATCGGCATGCGTGCGCTCGATCGGGCCCGCCGCGGCATCCGCGCGGCCGCCCGTCACCAGCGGCGCGGTGCCGGCTGCGCCCAGCGCGCCGGCCAGGAAATCCCGCCTGTTCATTCCCGATTTCCTCCCGTCTGCGGACGAACGATCGCATTGCTGAGCGTCCCGAGTCCCGTGATGGAGGTCACCACCGTCTCCCCGGGGTGGACGACGAACGCCTCGGTAGTGCCGGTGAAGATCACGTCGCCCGGCTCCAGCGTCATGATCTTCGACAGGTCGGCGACGATCTGCGCCGGGGAACGGCGCAGGCCGTCGGTGCTGTTGCGATATTGCACGCGCACCTTGCCCGATGCGTCGCGAATGACGAGCGAGCGATCGCGGCGCCGCCAATCCACCCCGGCGTGGATGCACGGGCCGAACGGGGCGAACTTGTCGCCGAGCTTCAGGCCCGCCGCCAGCATCTGTTCCTCGCGCCCCGGATTGTCGCCGGTGATTTCCCGATAATCTTCCGCCGAACCAAAGATTTCGGTGCCCACGGCATAGCCGAAAATGGCGGCACCCGATTCAGCCACGTCGGCTTCCTTCACGCGTTTGCCGATCACCAGCACGAGTTCGGCTTCGACCTTGAGGCTGGAAAGGACCGAAGGAATCGCGACCTCGTCGCCGTCCGTGGCGGCGGCGGAGGCGGATTTGGCGAACCAGCGGATCGTCGGCGGCAGATCGCCGGCCGGATCGACATAGGCACCGGCCAACCCCAGAATCGTGCGGGGTTCTGCCGGCGGCAGCAGCACGGCATTGGACGCCATCAATACGCCCGTTTCCTGCCCTCCTGCCCAGGGCGCCTTGTCGAGCAGATGAAAGCCGCCGAGCGATTGCCGCGCATATCGGGCGCCGTCAGCCGTCGAAATGCGGCAAAAGACCGCCCCTTTTTCAGACGATTGAGGGGATGCCGCGGTTCCGCAGAACAGCAATGCCAGACTGCAAACGATTGCATGACTGCGCTTCATAAGATCCCCTCCCCCGTTCCGAGCTTCTGCTGCTCACGCACCTGTCGTCGGCCGGGAACTCGCGTTGTCTTCGCCATAACCCGCAACAATGGGAGCGCTTGCACGCTCAGGCGTCCTCAAATGCTTCTTCCGCGGCTGACATCGTCTTCGTACGACGGCCCACGAATCCGCAATGATAACGTTTTCTTTTCAGGTCAATCCCGGATCAGCTTTCGGGTGATCGATGCGACGGAGACAAAAGGGCAACGCCAGGCTCGAATGCGCCGGGCGTTGCCCTGTATCGCCTTAAACCCGGGACCGCGACCCTTGCGGCGCCGAACCAGCGCGATCGGCTTCGTTCAGATCGCGCCCGCTTTCTTGGCGGTGACGGCGTGATCCACCGCGCGCGCCGTCATCGCCATGAAGGTGAGCGACGGGTTCACGCACGAGATCGAATTCATCTGCGCGCCGTCGGTGACGAACAGGTTCGCCGCCTCATGCGCCTGGTTCCATTTGTTGAGCACCGACGCGCGCGGATCGGCGCCCATGCGCGCGCCGCCCATCTCGTGGATCGCATCGCCGGGCACGTGCTTCTGCTCGTAGCTCGTCACGTTGCGGAGGCCGGCCTTGCGCAGCATCGCCTCACCCTCACGGCGCGCATCCGCCATCATGCGCAATTCGTTGTCCCGGAAGGTGACGTTGAACACCAGTTGCGGGATGCCGAAGCGATCGACCTTGGTCGGGTGAAGCGACACATGGTTGTCTTCATAGGGCAGGCATTCGCCGAACGCGCCCATCGAGAAATACCACGGGCCGTATTTGCGCATGCCGTGCTTCATCGACGCACCGAAGCCTTCCGGCCAGGCGGCTGAGCGGCCAGCGCCGCCCTGAAAGCCGTAGCCGCGCTTGAAACCGACGCCGTCGTCCTTGCTGTCGATATTGCGGAAGCGCGGAACATAGACCGCGCCGGGGCGGCGGCCATATTCGATATAGTCGGTCATGCCGGGGATTTCCCCGGAAACCCCGGTGCGGAAGATATGGTCCATGACGTAATGGCCGAGCGTGCCGCTGGTGTCGAACCAGCTACGATCGGAGCCGGGCGCGCGGCTGTTCATGAGGATCTGGACCGACGCCATCGCCGACGCGCACAGAAAGACGAGATCGGCCTTCACCACCTCCGCCTGCCCGGTCTTGGCATCGACATAGCGGACGCCGGTGACACGCTTGCGGGCGGGATCGTATTCGAGGTTCGAGACCACGGCATCGGTCTTGATCGTGAGCCGGCCCGTCGCCCGCGCCGCCGGCAACGTCACCGCCTGCGTCGAGAAATAGGCGCCGAACGAGCAGCCGTTCGAACATTGGTCGCGGAACTGGCATTTGGTGCGGCCCTGTTCGGGCTTGTCCTCGGTCATGTTCGATAAGCGCGCGGGGATCAGCTTGCGCCCGGGGAAGCCCGATTCGAACCGCTCCTTAAGCCATTTCTCCGCGATGTTCATCGGCATCGGCGGCTGGAATTCGCTGTCCGGCAGATAGGAAAGATTCTCGCGTGAGCCCGAGACGCCGATATATTTCTCGACATAGGTGTACCACGGCACCACGTCTTCATAGCGGATCGGCCAATCGCCGGCGATGCCCTCACGCTTGTTGGCTTCGAAGTCGCCGGGGCTCCAGCGAAAACTCCAGCGGCCCCAGATCAGCGATTTCCCGCCGAACGCGCCCGGCCTGATCCAGCGGAACTCCTCGCCGTCCTCGAACGCATAGGGGTTGAGGCGGTCGTCATTGTAGAACTGGAGGTTGCTCGTCGAGAGATAGCCGTATTTGGCGATGAAATAGTCGCTCTCGACGATCGCCGGGGGCACCGTGCCACGCGCGGGAAGCTGGAAATCCGGCGTGCCGTCATATGGATAGCCGGAGCCGTGCTCGACCATGAAGCCGCGATCGAGCATCAGGACGCGCAGGCCCTTTTCGGTCAGTTCCTTGGCGGCCCAGCCGCCGCTGATCCCGGAACCGATGACGATCGCGTCGAAGCTGTTGGTCGATGCCATTCCTGATGCCTTTTCGAATTGCCGTCAGAAGCGCAGCGCGCTCAGATTCCTGAAGCTGGTGGTGATGTCGGGGATATAGGGCGCGGGCGCCTCGTCATTCTCGACATAGAAATGCGCGACCTGCGACGCGCCGGGGCGTTTGAACAGCGCGGCGAAGTCGATCGTCCCGGCGCCGACCGCGGTCATCGACTTGTCCTTCTTCATGTCCTTGACGTGGAAGGCGTAGAGGCGCGTCGACAGGCGGTCGATCAGTTGGGCGGCGTCCGCCCCGGCGTGGATGGCCCAATACAGGTCGAGTTCCATCTTCACCAGCGCGGGATCGGTCTCGTCGAGCAGGCGGTCATAGAGCGACCTTCCGCCCGATGTGGTGAGGAACTCGAAATCGTGGTTGTGATAGGCGAAGCCGAGCCCCGCGTCGCGCGCCTGGGCCGCGAAGCGGTTCAGCCCGGCGATGACCGTGCCGAACGCCGCGTCGGTGCGCTGTTCCTCGGCCAGCCACGGGAGCACGATCGTATCGGCGCCGAGCGTCTTCACCATCTTGACCACGGCGGCGAAATCCTTCGCCATCGCCTCGTACGCGACGTGCGTGGAGGGCGCGCGGAGCTGCAGGCGATCCATCGCCGCGCGCAGCATCGCCGCATCCATCGTGTCATAATTGCCGCCGCCGAACTCCACCTCGCGATAGCCGATGCGCGCGACCTTCTCGAGTGTGCCCACCGGATCGCTCGCGAACAACTCGCGCACCGTGTAGAGTTGCAGGCCGACCGCCTTGACGCGCGCGGCGCGGGCAATGCCTGTCACTCCTATTCCGCTCATGGCCATCACCCCACCGGTGCCGGCGAGGAAAGCGCGTCTGTTCATCGTCATGCCGAAAAGACCTTGTTGACGTTGGAATAGAGGTAATCGCCGTGATATTCGCCGGGCACGGGCAGATATTCCCGCTCCTGCGTCATGCCGATCTCGGACGTGAAATAGCCGGTGAGGACGAGCTGCCGGAATTTCTCGAAGAAGGAGGCGCCGTTGGGGATTTCCCCGTTCATGGCCGCCGTCAGCAGCGCGTCTTGCTGCTCGGGCGTCGCCTTGGCGCCCGGCACCTTGTTGTCCTCCAGGCTCTTCGCGTCGAGCAAGTCGAGGCCGGCGATGATCGGTTTGCGCTCGTCGGGCCACGCCCAGTCGGCGAGGAGCTTCTCGATATACTCGGGCACGCCCGCCGCGATCGCGCCGGGCGTATCGGTGGTGGGCATCACGCGCTCGCTGAGCGCGGTCATCAACTCGTGCTGCGCCGGCGTGAAGACCTGGACGCTGGGCGGGCCGTCGCTGATGACGGGGCGCGTGGTCTTGCCCGCGAGGCCCGCGGCGCGGGCGATCGGGGCGAACAACGGGACGGCGAATGTCGCGGCCATGCCGGCAAGCGCGCGTCGTCGATCGATCATCTTCTGTCTCCCGAAATAGCGGCGGAGGGCGCGGTCATACCGCGTCGATCGCGCGATAAGCGGCGATCAGCCGCTCCTCGCCCGCGCGCCCTTCCAGCGAATTGCCATGTTCCATGCCAATGACGCCGTCGTACCGGCGCTTGCGCAGCCACTGGACGATCGTCTTGTAGTTGATCTCGCCCGTCCCCGGCTCGAGCCGGCCCGGATTGTCCCCGACCTGGATGTAGGGGATCTCGCTCCAGCAGCTATCGAGCGTCGGGATCAGGTTCCCGGCCTGGATCTGGGCGTGATAGAGATCGGCGAGCACCTTCACGGCGGGGCTGTCGGCGCCCCTGGCAATCAGATAGCCTTGCGTGATCGTCCGCATGAAGATGTTGGGGTGATTGGTGATGGTGTTGAGCGGCTCCATCACCAGAACCTTGTTCGCGCGCGCCGCAAGGTCGCCGGCGCGGCGCATCACCTCGATGATCCGAGCGGTCTGCAAGTCGACCGGCACCTTCGGGTCCATGAACCCCGTCACCACGGTGAGCCAGGTGGCGTTCAGGCGCTTGGCGACCTCGATCGCGGCGGGAAGATCGGCCAGGAACGCTTCGCGGTCGGCCCCGTCGTCGGCGCCGAGGAGAGGCCTGAACTGCGACCATTTGGGCATGCTCGCGACCAGCACGCCCATTGTCATGCCGCGCTGCTGAAACGCCTTCGCCATCGCGTCGAGCTGGGCAACGGGCCGGCCGACCGCTTCGTTGTCCTCCCACGCCATGAAGCCCTGATCGGCGGCAAAGGCGATCTGCTCGATCAGCCCCCCACGGCTGGCGAAGCTGCCTTCGTGCGGCGCGTATTTCATCGAGAAGCGCGCCGCGTTGCCGATCGGCATGCCCGCGCGCGCGACCGTTGCGGCGCCGAGGCCGAGGGCGGAGGCGGCGATGACGGTGCGGCGCGAGGGTTTCATGTGCGGGCCTTTCCCGAGGTCACTTCGCCGTGGCGGATTTCAGATAAGCGATCAGCGCCGCACGCTTTGCCGGATCGGCGACACCGATCGGCATCTTGGTGCCCGGCACCTTCTTGGTCGGCGCGGCGAGGAATTCGCTCAGCGTCTTCTCGTCCCAGCGCAGCCCGGATTTCTTCAGGGCCTCCGAATATGTGTAATCCGGCACTGATCCGACCGCGCGGCCGAACAGGCCGGAGAGGTTCGGGCCGATGCCATTGCGGCCGCCTTTCTCGGTGGTGTGACAGGCCTTGCACATGACGAAGGCGCGCTCGCCGGCGGTGGGGCTCTGCGCGGCAGACGGAACCGCGATAGCTGCCGCCGCGATGATCAGCGAGGAGATGCCCGCCATCCCATAGATCAACTTCATTTCCGACCTCTTTTCACTCGTTACTCTGCGGCCGACATCGGGCTTAGCCCAAGGAGCCGCCGGTTTGCAGCCTGATCGACTCCGCTTGCCGCGAAATCGTCGAAGGCGTGCGGCGTCACCCGGATGATGTGATCGCGGATAAAGGGCGCGCCCTCGCGCGCGCCATCCTCGGGATGCTTGAGGGCACATTCCCATTCGAGCACGGCCCAGCCAGCATAATCATAGGCCGCCATCTTCGAGAAGATCGCGCCGAAATCGACCTGCCCGTCGCCAAGCGAGCGGAAGCGCCCCGGCCGGTCGACCCATCCCTGATAGCCGCCGTAGACCCCCGAGCGGCCGGTGGGCCTGAATTCGGCATCCTTGACGTGAAAACAACTTATCCGCTCGTGATAAATGTCGAGGAACGCCAGGTAATCGAGCTGCTGGAGCACGAAATGGCTCGGATCGAACAGCAGCCGGGCGCGCGGATGTTCGTCCACCACGTCCAGAAAACGCTCGTAGGTCGCGCCGTCGTGCAGATCCTCGCCGGGGTGGACTTCATAGGCGAGATCGATCCCGTTTTCCTCGAACACATCGAGGATCGGGCGCCAGCGCCGGCCGAGCTCGGCGAAAGCCTCCTCGATAAGCCCCGCGGGCCGCTGCGGCCAGGGATAGACATAGGGCCAGGCGAGCGCGCCGGAAAAGGTCGCGTGTGCCGACAGGCCCAGGCGCCGGCTCGCCTGCGCCGCCAGCTTGACCTGCTCGACCGCCCACGCCTGCCGCTCGGCGGGCTTGCCGCGGACATGCTCCGCCGCGAAGCCGTCGAACAGGCTGTCATACGCCGGATGCACCGCGACGAGTTGTCCTTGCAAATGCGTCGAGAGTTCGCTGACGACGATCCCGTGGCGGTCGAGACGCCCCCGTAAATCGTCGCAATAGGCCTGGCTCTCGGCCGCCGTGTCGAGATCGATCAGGCGCGGCGTGCAGGGAATCTGGAGCGCCTTGTATCCCAGCCCCGCCGCCCATTCGGCGAGATGATCGAGCGTGTCGAACGGGGGCTCGTCGCCGAGGAATTGCGCCAGGAAAATGCCTGGCCCCTTGATCGTCTTCATCGTCCATCTCCCGGAAAAGGCAGCCAGGCACGTGCCTCGTTCGAGCGTACCGCCAGATCGATGAACCGTATCGATCGCAACCCGTCGCCGATACCCGGCACCAGGCCGTCGATATCGTCGCCCTTGCCAGCCACCGCGTCCGCGAAACCGGCATAGAGCGTCGCGAACGCCTCGATGAAGCCTTCGGGATGGCCGCTCGGCAGGCGCGTCGCCCGCTGCGCGGTCGGATGCAGCGCTGGGCCGCCGCTGTGCAGAATCTCGGTGCGCGCATCGGGCCAGCGCAGGATCAGATTGCCCGGCGCGTCATGATCCCATTCGATGCCGCCGGTCTCGCCGTAGATCCTGAGCCGCAAACCGTTGCGCTCGCCGGTGGCGATCTGCGACGCGGTCAGCACGCCGGGCACCTTGCCTTCGAAGTGCAGCAGGATGTTGCAATCGTCGTCCAGCGTGCGCCCCGGAACGACGCGAGGCAGATCGGCGACCAGTTCCTCGACGCGCAACCCGCTGACATATTCGGCGAGCTGAAAGGCGTGGACGCCGATATCGCCGATCGCACCGCCCCCGCCCGCGCGCGCGGGATCGGTTCGCCAGCCGGCCTGCGTGTTGCTGTCTTCGATCGCGGCGGCAAGCCATCCTTGCGGATAATCGACCATGATCTTGCGCACGCGGCCGATCGCGCCCGCGGCGATCCGGGCGCGCGCCTCGCGGACCATCGCATAGCCCGTATAGGTATAGGTCAGCGCGAACGGGCGGCCGCTTGCCGCCACGATTCCGGCCAGCGCCTCGGCCTCGTCCAGCGTCGCCGTCATCGGCTTGTCGCAGATCACCGGGAGGCCGGCCTCGAGCGCCGCTTTGGCGATCGCGAAATGGCTGTCGTTGGGGGTCGCGATCGCGACCGCCTGGATGCCGTCGTCGCGCCCGCGCTCGCCGTCGAGCATGGCCTCGATGCCGTCATAGGCCCGCTCGGGCGCAAGGCTCCAGATCGCCGCCTGGCTGCGCGATTTGGCGATATCGCGGCTGAACGCGCCGGCCACGAGAGCGAAGCGCGCATCAAGGCATGCCGCCATCCGGTGGACCGGCCCGATGAAGCTGCCCGGGCCGCCACCGACCAGGCCGAGCCTGAGAATGGGTTGCGTCATATCGCCGACCCCCGCCGCATTGTCACGAACCCGCGGGCGCGGAAGCGTCGCCGTCCTCCGCGGGCGCCGCGGCCAGTTTCTCGCGGAACGAGAGCGCGAACAGCACCATCGTGACGAAGGCGATCACCGCGGGCACCATCCAGATCGCCCGCCAGTCATGCGCGCCGCCGGCATCGGTATGGAGGCCGTAGACATAGCCGGCAATGTTCGATCCGATCACGATCCCGATCCCCTGCGTAATCAGCGTGAGGAACGCCTGCGCCCGCGCGCGCGATTCGGGATCGAACTTGCGATCGACGTAGATCTGCCCCGACACGATCAGGAAATCGTAGCAGATGCCGTGGATGATGATGCCGAGCAGCAGCATCGGCATGATCGCGGTGTCGTCGTGATAGCCGAAGCCGAACAGCACGAACCGCACCGCCCACGCGCCCATGCCGATCACGAGCACACGCTTGATCCCCATCCGCGCCAGCAGGAACGGCAGGCTGATCAGGAAGAAGGTTTCGAAAATCTGCCCCAGCGTCTGGATGCCCGTCGCCTCCAGACGCCCGCCGAACAGGTTCATATGCAGATCCTTCTCGGCGAAGAAGGCGTTGGCATAGGTATCGTAGAAGCTCTTGGGCACCATCAGCGCCAGCGTGCAGGCGATGAAGATCCAGAACGCGGTCTCGCGGTGGCGCAGGATCACGTCGAGCCCGAAGATCGCCGCAACGCTGACAACCTTGTGGCGCGCGCGCGGCGGCGTATCGGGCAGCGTGAAGGAATAGAGCCCCAGCAGGATGTAGACGCCGGACGCCATCTGCATGGGCAGCGCGGTTTCCGCCGCGCCGCTGATGATGCCGACGAGCAGCCCGGCGACGATCCAGCCGATCGTGCCCCAGACGCGGATCGCGGGGAATTCCTTGCTGGTATCCTCGATCGCGTTGAAGGCGATCGCCGTCGCGAGCGGGATCGTCGAGGCGTAGAACAGGAAATGGAGCAGGCAGCCGAACAGGAACAGCGACGGCGAACTCTGGATGGTCGATACCCAGAACAGCGCCCCGCCCGCGCCGAGCGAGAGGATGCCGAGCAGCTTCTGCGCGGCGATGAAGCGGTCCGCGACCATGCCGATGAACAGCGTCGACAGGATCGTCGCGATCCCGATCAGGCCGAAGGTCGTGCCGATGATCGTATCGAAATGCAGCCCCTGGCTCATATAGGTGCTGAGCGGAACGAGCCACACGCCCCACGCAAAATACTGCGCGAACATCATCACCGAGAGGCGCAGTTTCACCATGCCCAGGCTACCTCATCCATGCGGCCGAAGCATGGCGCCGGCCGTTCGATCCCTGAATGGACGCCGGGCGATCTGAAATTGCCCTTACCGTGCCCCATCCCGCTGCCCGATCTTCGTCGAGTTGACGCGAACCAACCATGAGATCGATCTCATTGCAAGCCCATTTTTCGCTGCGTCAGGCGGGCGCCCCTGGGCGGCCGAACGGGCCAAGGCCGACGCTCTGCCGGATGATCAGCCGATGCGGCAGCGTCGCGGAAACCGGGCCGGCCTGGCGCCCGTGCAGGATATCGAGCAGCAGTTCGACGGTCTTGCGTCCGATATCCGCCATCGGCTGACGAACGGTGGTGAGCGGCGGATCGACATAGCGCGCCATCTGGATATCGTCGAAGCCGACGACCGAGAGCGCCTCGGGGCAGGATATCTGTGCCGATCGCGCCGCCGCCAGCGTGCCGATCGCCATTTCGTCGCTGAAGCAGAAGATCGCGGTAGGCGGGCGATCGAGCGACAGCAGGACGTTCGCGGCGCGGCGGCCCGATTCGACCGAAAAGTCACCACTTTCGGCGATCAGCCGGCCGATCAGGCCGTGATCTTCGGCCGCGCGTTGCGCGCCGATCAGGCGGTCGCGCGTCAGCGGGCTGTCCGGCGGCCCCAGCACGAGCGCGATATCGCGGTGCCCCATCGTGTAGAGCGATTCCATGACCTCGCGCGCCGCGCCGGCATTGTCGATATGCGCGCTCGACACCCCGAGCGACGGCGTGAACTCGCAGCCGTTGACGATCGGCGCGCGGCTGCCGTCGCGATCGAGGATCCGCGCCAGCGTGGTCGGCAGCCGATGGCCCAGGAAGATGATGCCGTCGGCCTCGCGCCGGTTCAGCATCTCGGCATATTGCTCTTCGCGGTCGCGGTCGTTGCGGGTATCCCCCAGCAGCACGGCATAACCTGCCTCCTGCGCCGCCTCTTCGACCCCGCGAATAACCCGCGAAAAGAACGGGTTGGAGATATCGGGAACGGTGACGACGATACGGCCCGTGCGCGTCGTACGCAGGCTGGCGGCGACCGAGTTGCGGCTGTAGCCGAGCCGTTCGACGACCTCCAGCACGCGCGCACGCGTCTTCTCGGCCACCAGTTCCGGGCTCGACAGCACCCGCGCGGCGGTGGCGCGCGATACGCCGGCGGCCGTCGCCACATCTCTGATGGTCGTCATCGTCTCACCCTATGGAGCACCCGCGGCCTAGACAAGCCGCCACACGCCACCTAGCATGAGATCGATATCATTTTTCCCGGCATCTCGCGGATCGGGGGCACCGATATGAACCACTGTCAACCGCATGTATCGACAGGGATTGAACGATGAACTCTTCTGCTTTGGGCGCGGCGTCCCTGTTGCTTCTTATCCCGGCGATCGCGGCGGCACAGGATACCAAGCCCAGGCCGGAAGATACCGAGCAATGGTCCCCGGCGGTGCAGGTGGTACTGCCCGGCAAGTTCGAAGCCTCGCCACCGCCGTCCGATGCGATCGTCCTGTTCGACGGCACGGCGCTTGATCATTGGCAATCGGTCGAGGACGACTCGCCCGCACGCTGGACGGTGGCCGACGGCGCGATGACGGTGGTCAAGCAAGCCGGCAACATCCAGACCCGCCAGTCGTTCGGCAGCTATCAGCTCCACCTTGAATATCGCATTCCCGCCGGCATCACCGGCACGGGCCAGGCGCGCGGGAACAGCGGTCTGTTCCTCGCTTCCACGGGCAAGGGGGACAAGGGATACGAGCTTCAGATCGTCGACAGCTATCAGAACAACACGTACGTCAACGGTCAGGCGGGCAGCATCTACAAGCAATATCCGCCGCTCGCCAATCCGGTGCGCAAGCCGGGCGAATGGCAAAGCATCGACGTGGTCTGGAACAAGCCGGCCTTCGCCGCCGACGGCACGGTTGAACGCCCGGCTTCGGTCACCGCGTTCATCAACGGCGTGCTCGTCCAGGATCAGGCCGTGCTGCGCGGCGAGACGGTCTATATCGGGCAACCGAGCTATACGGTCTATGACCGCGCGCCGATCAAGCTCCAGGCGCACGGCGATCCGAGCACGCCGATCAGCTTCCGCAACATCTGGGTCCGCGAAATCCCCGATCTCGACCACTGATCGTCGATTTGGGGCAGCGGCGACCGACGCCGCGCGGACACAAGCCACCGGTCCGCTAGCCGCCCGGTGGCGCGGCCGGGATGGTGAGGCGACGCACAAATACCACAGGTGAGGCAAGAAGGTTCGGCGCGGACCTTGATTCGTTGCCAGCGGAACTTGTCCGATTTATTCCTTGATGCCTAACAACTCCTGGGGTTCCGCAACCCTCGGAAAATGGGGAGGACATCATGAAGTGGAAGCCGTTGCTGTGCGCGTCGGTATCGACGGTAGTGGGGTTGGCAGGCGTGGTGCCCTCGGCGGCGGTGGCGCAATCCACCGGCACGGCGGGTAACCCGCAAGACACGCCCGCCGCCGCGACAAACAACCCCACGGACATCGGACCCACGGCGCAGGACGGCACCGATTCGAGTGGTGCCATCATCGTCACCGGCCTCCGCCGCAGCCTCGCGACGGCGCAAGAGATCAAACGCGAGTCGGACGGCATCGTCGACGCCATCGTCGCCGAGGATATCGGCAAGCTGCCCGACACCTTCGCTTCCTCCGCGCTCCAACGCGTCTCGGGCGTCACGGTCACGCGGGGTGGTGGCGAATCGGCGGGCGTCACCGTCCGCGGCCTGCCCGATCTGACCACCACGTATAACGGTCGGCAGATCTTCACTGCCGAGGGCCGCTACGTCCAGATTCAGGATTTTCCCGCGGGCACGGTCGCCGCGCTGGAGGTCTACAAGTCCGGCACCGCCAACATGATCGAGGGCGGGATTGCCGGCGAGATCAACGTGCGCGGCCGCAAGCCCTTCGATTTCAGCGGCTTCGAATTGTCGGGCTCGCTGAACGGCGTGCTGTCGCAGCAGTCGGAGAAGATCGCCCCGAACGGCAACCTCTTGATCAGCGATCGCTGGACCACCGGCATCGGCGAGATCGGCGCGCTGCTCAACGTCAGCTATGTCGGGATCAACTTCCTCGATTCGACGCGCGAACAATCGCTGGTGATCGCCACCACCGACGCGAACAACGCGCCCACCGCCGAACCCGGCCTGCGCTTCCCCGACGCGCAGGGCAACTTCCTGGGCTATGGCGAGCGCTGGCGCCCATCGGCCAATGCCGCCGTCCAGTGGAAACCCACGCCCGAGCTTGAGATTTACGCCGACGGCCTGTTCCAGGGCTTCCGGTCGAAGGATTACAATCGCTGGATGTTCATCCCGATCTTCGGGGACATCAAGCTGTCGAACGTGACGACCCTCCCCGGCACCAACCAGATCGATACGGCGACCGTCACCGGCGCCGTGCGGCCCGACGGCTATACCGGATCGTTCAACGGCAAGACCGACACGTACCAGGTGGGCGGCGGCGTCATCTGGAAACGCGATCGGCTCCAGATTTCGGCCGACCTGGCCTATACCGACAGCCAGTATACCGCGAACCTCGTCAACGTCGATTATGCGTTCGCCAGTTCGCCGGTACGCAACGTCGAGTTCGAGACCACCCCCGATGGCGGGCCGACGCAGACCTTCGTCGATTTCGACATCACCAATCCCGCCAATTTCATCAGCCGCGGCCTCTATCAGGAGTTGCTGATCGTGAACGGCAAGGATTGGCAGGCACGTACCGACCTGTCCTACGATCTCGACCTCGGCTTCCTGAAACGGCTGCAAGTCGGTGTGCGCTACGGAGATCGCGACGCCGGACGGGATTTCGGTAACTTCTATGTCAACAACGAAGGCGCGGGTATCCCGATGACCGCACTCCCGGGTGCGGATGTGAGAACCAGCCTCCCCGGCTTCACCTACAACACTGCACAGCCGAACGTCGCCTATGCCGCGATCACCCGCGACAGCATCCGCGACAATCTGGTCGCGCTGCGATCCTTCTTCGGAACGCCCGAAGGTCTGCCGGCATTCAATCCGACCGACAATTTCCGCGCCAACGAGAAATCGTACGCTGCCTACGCACAGGTAAAATACGGCTTCGATCTCGGATCCGTCGTCGTCGACGGCCTCATCGGGCTGCGCGCCGTCAAGACCAAGACCCGGATCAGCGGTTTCTCACGCATCGAGGATACCGGCGGCGTGGTCACTTTCCCGCCGATCACCGCCGAGAACGATTATACCGACTATCTGCCGAACGTCAGCGCACGGATTGGCTTCACCGACGAACTGCAACTGCGCCTCGCCTATACCCAGACGCGCACCCGGCCGAACTTCTTCGATCTCCGGCCCAATCTGTCGCTGGGCCAGCCGGTGATCCTTGCACCGGGCGATCCTTGCCTTGACGACCCGACGACCGAGGAATGCGTAGAGCGCCTGCGCCGTGGCGGCTCGGCCGGCAACCCGGATCTGAAACCGCTCACGTCGAACAATTACGACGCGAGCCTGGAATATTATTTCTCGCCGACGGGCTCCGTCACCGCCGCGATCTTCCGGCACGACGCCCAGGGCTTCCTCTCGACGGTGGACGATCGTTCCACCGGCGGGCTTCGCATCGCCCGACCCGTGAATCTCGGCAAGACGCGGTTGCAGGGGGCGGAGGTGTCGTTCACCAGCTTCCTCGACATCGACGGCCTGCCCGATTGGGCGAAGGGCTTCGGTCTCCAGGCCAACGGCACCTATATCGACGCCAAGGGCGATCTTCAGTCGAACTTCGCGGCGACGCTGAACAACGAGCCGCAGCGGTTTCCGGGCGTGTCGAAATGGGCGTACAATGTCATCGCGATGTACGAGAAGCCGATGTTCTCGGCCCGGCTCGCTTATAATTACCGGTCAAAGTTCGTGACCTATTACAGCCTCGAGGCGCTCGATCCGATCGCGCACGGCATCATCGAGAAGGGCCGCGGCCAGCTTGACTTCTCGACCTCGGTCACGCCGGTTCCGAACATCACGCTCGCGTTCGACATCGTGAACCTGCTCGGGAATCCGCTGCAACGCTATCGCCAGTATAATACGGGGGACAGCTATACCCGGCAGGTGCTGTATCTCGAGCGCGCCTATTCGCTCGGCATCCGGTTCCGCTTTTGATTCGCGATCGGATGGGCTCTCAGCAAATCTCAGCCGCTTTGGAGGCTTGGCGCTGGCGCGGCGGCGAAGCTGTCGGCGCGCGCCGTGCGCCACGCATAGCTGTAGAAATCATGATCGCTGGCCCCGGATAGAAGCTCACCCGGCTCCAACAGCACATGGAGTTGCGAAAACAGCCGAATCTCGGTCTGGTTGACGCGGCGCACCAGATGATGCGGACCAATATCACGCGGGTGTTCCAACCCCGCGGCCGCAAGCATCTCGGAAAGCGCGGCCAGCGTGTTGCGATGGAAATTGCGGACCCGCTCCGCCTTGTCGGGCACCACGAGCGCGCGCTGGCGCCAGGCATCCTGCGTCGCCACCCCCGTCGGGCAGCGGTTGGTGTTGCAGCTCAGCGACTGGATACAGCCGAGCGCGAACATGAAACCGCGCGCCGCATTGGCCCAGTCGGCGCCGATCGCGAGCAGGCTGGCGATGTCGAACGCGCTGACCACCTTGCCCGCGGCGCCGATCTTGATGTCCTGCCTGAGCCCCGCGCCAACCAGCGTATTATGTACGAACAGCAGCCCTTCGCGCATCGGGACGCCGAGATGATCGGTAAATTCCAGCGGCGCCGCACCGGTGCCGCCTTCCGCACCATCGACGACGATGAAATCGGGGCGGATGCCGGTCTCGATCATCGCCTTGGCGATCCCCATGAATTCCCACGGATGTCCGATGCACAGCTTGAAGCCAACGGGCTTGCCGCCGGACAATTGCCGCAGCCGCGCGATGAAGTGCATCATCTCGATCGGGGTCGTGAACGCGGTGTGATGCGACGGAGAGACGCAATCCACGCCCACGGGAACGTCGCGGGTCGCAGCGATCTCGGCGGTCACCTTGGCGCCGGGCAGGATGCCGCCATGCCCGGGCTTCGCGCCCTGGCTGAGCTTGATCTCGATCATTCGGACTTGCGGCACCACGGCTTGCGCGGCGAACCGTTCGGGATCGAAATCCCCCGCGGCGGTACGGCATCCGAAATATCCGCTGCCCAATTCCCAGATCAGGTCGCCGCCATGCTCGCGATGATAGGCGCTGATCCCGCCTTCACCGGTATCGTGCGCAAAGCCGCCCATTTTGGCACCCCGGTTCAGCGCCCGAATGGCGTTCGCGCTCAACGAGCCGAAGCTCATCGCGGAGATGTTCAGGATCGACGCCGAATAGGGTGCGGTGCATTGGCTCCCACCGATCTCGATCCGGAAACTTTCCGGGTCGGCCGCTGAGATCGCCCCGATCGACGGGCTGATGAACTCATACCCGTTGCCGTACACATCGAGTTGGGTGCCGAACGCGCGTTCGCTGCTTTCGTTCTTGGCGCGCGCGTAGACGAGTGATCGCTGGCTGCGCGAAAATGGGGTTCGGTCGTGATCGCTTTCGAGGAGATATTGACGAATTTCGGGGCGCATCCATTCGATCAGCCAGCGCGTGTTGCCGATGATGGGGTAATTGCGGCGAACCGAATGGCGGCGCTGGATCAGGTCGTAACCGCCCAGCAGCGATAGTGCCGCGGCGATCAGGAACAGCGGCCACAACCCCGGACGGGCGACAAGGGACAATCCCGATACGGCGGCAACGACAATGCAAAGCACAAGAACGGTAAAACGGTTGATCCGCAACATATCTCTCCCGAAGCGGGGCGGTGGGGCCGGCGTTCGCCGGGCGCTTCACTCGGCTATGCGATAATATTCGAGGAACGGCGCAAGGCGCCAGTTCAGGGCATCGCCATTGGTTTCTTCCGGCGGGAGGCCGAGCAGCGCCCGTATCGGCCCATCGCACAAGACGATCGCGAAATAGAGATCGGCCGCCTCCTGCGGGCGATCGATCCGGGCTTTCCCCGCCGCCGTCCACCGGCGAAATGCCTCGGCCAGCCGCGCCACGAACTGCAAATGCACCTCATGGTTGAACCGCTGCCCGAATTCGGGGTCGGTCAGGCTCTGGGCGATCACGAGGCGCATCAGCGCAAGCGATCGCGGCGCGGTGGTGAAGGCGTGATAGCGCAGCGCCAGTTCACGAAGGACGGCGCCGGGGCGTGCATCCTCGGCATATATATCCTCAACGTCCTTCAGCCCTTCATCACGCGCCCGATCGACCACGGCGTAAAGCAGACCGTGCTTGTTGCCGAACAAATCGTACACCGTCGCGAGCGAGCCGCCCGATCGCTGGACGATCGCATTGACGCTGACCCGCTCGTATCCCTGTTCGAGGAACAGTGATTCGGCGGCGTCCAGGATGGCCTGCCGCCTGTCTTCGCGTCGCGTCGTGTCTCGTCTGTCGTTCATGTCGGTCCCGTTCCGCTCGTCATCCTACTTGGCTGTTGACGAGTAATGTACGTTACACTACTGGCACCGCGCAAGCCAGAGCGCGGATCTCGGGGCCGCTATCGCTAACATGGGATAAGACAGATATGCGTCGTTTTGCCACATTGAGAAATGCGGCGTGCGCCCTGGCCGGTGCAGCAATGCTGGCACTGGCGGGCTGTGCAGGCGAAGCGCCGCCGCCCCCGCCCCCGCCCGAGGTTGGGATCGTGACGATTCGCGCGCAGCCGGTGACCAACGTCATCACGCTGCCCGGTCGCGTACAGGCGGTTCGCACCGCCGAGGTCCGCGCTCGCGTCGACGGCATCGTCCAGCGCCGGCTCTACGAGGAAGGCACTGACGTTCGCGCAGGCCAAGCGCTGTTTGCGATCGATCCGCGCGAATTGCGCGCGAGCTACAACGCCGTGCAGGCGTCGCTCGCACGCGCGCAGGCGAATGCCGCCAACGCCCAGCAGGATGTCGATCGCTATCGCCCGCTGCTGGTCGATAACGCGATCAGCAAGCAGGAATATGATACCGCGGTCGCGCGGCTGCGCTCGGCCCAGGCCGATGTCGCGCAGGCGCGTGCGCAGGTGGAAAGCGCGCGGCTGAGCCTCAGCTACACCACGGTTACCGCGCCGATCTCGGGCCGTGCGGGCCGTGCACAGGTTACCGAAGGCGCGTTGGTGAGCGCTGCCGGCGGCACCTCGCTGACGACGATCGAGCAGATCGACCCGATCTACGTCAATTTCTCGCAATCGAGTTCGGATCTGATGGCGATCCGGCGCGACATCGCCAGTGGTCGGCTCGACCTTCCCGGGCTGAACCGGATCGCGGTTCAACTCGAGCTGGAAAACGGCGACAGCTACGGCATCGAAGGCCATATCGATTTCCTCGATCTCGCGATCGACGAAGCCACCGGCACCGCCGCGCTGCGCGCCGAATTCCCCAATCCGGCGCGGCTGCTGCTGCCCGGTCAGTTCGTCCGTGCCCATCTTCAGGCCGGCATCAAGGCCGACGGCATCGTCGTGCCCCAGCGCGCGGTGACGATGGGGCCGCAGGGTGGTTCGGTGATGGTCGTCGGCGCGAAGGACATCGTCGAGGTCCGCCAGATCCGGCTTGGCGACCTTCAGGGCAGCAATTGGGTCGTGCTCAATGGGTTGAAGCCGGGTGACCGGGTGATCGTCTCAGGGCTACAGAAAGTGCAGCCGGGCCAGCCGGTCCGCATCGCCGCCCCCAAGGCCGAATCCAAGGCCGCGCCTAAGCAACAGCCCGCCGCGCGCTGAGGATATCCGATCATGAGCCCCCGCTTCTTCATCGACCGGCCGATCTTCGCCTGGGTCGTCGCCTTGTGCATCACGCTGGCCGGCGTGCTGACGCTGCAAGCGCTGCCGATCGAGCAATATCCGACGGTCGCGCCGCCGTCGCTCACCCTTCGCGCTACCTATCCGGGCGCGGACGCGGCGACGCTCGAACAGAATGTCACGCAGGTGATCGAGCAGGAACTGAACGGCATCGAAGGCCTGCTCTACATGTCGTCGACGAGCAATTCGAACGGCTCGGCGGAAATCACGGTCACCTTCAAGACCGGGACCGACATCGACAAGGCCCAGATGGACGTCCAGAATCGCCTGACGCTGGTCGAGCAGCGCTTGCCCGAGGAAGTCCGGCGTCAAGGTATCCCCGTGCAGGAGGCCAATGCCGGCTTCCTGATGCTGGTCGCGATCGAATCGAAATCCGGCGCAACCGGCCAGTTCGAACTCGGCAACTTCGCCAATGCGCGCATCGTCGACGAATTGCGGCGCGTCGAGGGTGTCGGCAACGTTCAGGTCTTTGCCTCGCCCTATGCGATGCGCGTGTGGCTCGATCCGCAGAAACTCGCCAATTATCGGCTGTCCGCGGCCGAGGCGCTCGCCGCCGTGCAGGAACAGAACAGCCAAAGCCCGGGTGGCCAACTCGGCGATCTGCCGATCGCGGGCGGCACCGAGCTTAACGCGACGATCCTGACGCAGAGCCGGTTCACGACCCCTGAGCAGTTCGCCAAGATCATCCTGCGCGCCAACCCCGACGGTTCCGCGGTCACGTTGGGCGATGTCGCACGCGTGGAACTGGGCGCGCAAACCTACCTGTTCGATTCCGAGCTCAACGGAAAGCCGGTCGCCGGTGTCGCCGTCCAGATGACGCCGGGCGCCAACGCGCTCGCCACCGCAGAGGGCGTCAAGGCGCGGCTGACGCAGCTCGCGACGACATTCCCGCAGGACGTGACCTGGTCGGTCCCCTACGATACGACGCTGTTCATCGACGCCTCGATCTCGGCGGTCGTCAAGACGCTGGTCGAGGCGATGGTGCTCGTCTTCCTCGTCATGTTCCTGTTCCTCCAGAACTGGCGCGCGACGCTGATCCCGTCCATCGTCGTTCCGATCGCGCTTGCCGGCGCGTGCCTGGGCCTGTGGCTGTTCGGCTTCTCGATCAACGTGCTGACACTGTTCGCGATGGTGCTCGCGATCGGCATCTTGGTCGACGACGCGATCGTCGTGATCGAGAATGTCGAGCGGATCATGGTGGAGGAACGACTCTCGCCCTATCACGCGACCGTGAAGGCGATGCGCCAGATCACCTCCGCGATCGTCGGCATCACCCTCGTCCTGATGGCGGTGTTCGTGCCGATGGCGTTCTTTCCGGGATCGACCGGGGCGATCTACAAGCAATTCTCGGTCACGCTGATCGTATCGATCGGCTTCTCGGCGCTGCTCGCGCTGACGCTGACGCCGGCGCTCTGCGCGACCTTCCTCAAGCCGCATGTGCCTGGGGATGAGCGCCAGCCGAACTGGTTCACGCGCCACACCGGGCGCTTCTTCGGCGGCTTCAACAATTGGTTCGGGCGGACAACCAACCGCTATCAGGGGCTGGTCGGCGGGATGCTTTCGGCGCCGCTGCGCTGGCTCGGCGTGTTTGCGGCGATGCTCGTGCTGACGATGGTCCTCTTCACCCGCCTCCCCGGCGGCTTCCTTCCTGTCGAAGATCAGGGCACCGTCATCACTGCGATCCAGGCGCCCCCGGGGGCGACCCGCGCGCGAACCGAAGAAGCGATCGCGCAGGTGAAGGCCTTCTACCACGAGGAGAACGTCGTCGAGAACGTGTTCGTCGTGCGCGGCTTCAGCTTCTTCGGTCAGGGGCAAGCCAACGCGATCTCGTTCACGACGCTCACCCCCTGGAAACAGCGCCCCGGCGCCGAAAACAGCTCGACCACCCTTGTCGGCAAGGCGATGGGCGCCTTCAGCCAGATCAAGGAGGCGATGGTCTTTGCGCTCAATCCTCCCGCGATCCAGGAACTCGGCACCGCCAGCGGCTTCACCTTCAAGCTCGAAGATGTCGGCGGCAACGGGACCGCGGCCCTGCTCGCTGCCCGCAATCAATTGCTCGGCGCGGCCGCACAGAGCCCGTTGCTCGCCGGGGTGCGCCCCGAGGCACAGGAGGATGCGCCGCAGCTTCGCGTCATGATCGATCGGATCAAGGCGCGCGCGCTCGGTCTCTCGATCGGCGATGTCAACGGCACGCTCGCGATCGCCTTCGGCAGTGCCTATGCCAACGACTTCACCCATGACGGCCGCGTCCTGCGCGTCATGCTCCAGGCCGACGCGCCCCATCGCATGACCCCAGAGGACGTGCTGGCGCTCAAGGTCCGCAACGCGGCCGGTGAGATGGTGCCGTTCGGCTCGTTCACGCAGGTCGAATGGACCTCGGGCCCGCAGCAGCTCCAGCGCTACAACGGCTATCCGGCCACCACGATCTCGGGCATGGCCGCCCCCGGCCGATCGACCGGAGAAGCGATGGCCGAGATGGAGCGGCTCGCCACCGATCTGCCCGCGGGCTTCGCCTATGAATGGACCGGCATCTCGTTCGAGGAGAAGCAGTCGGGCGGCCAGATCGGCATGTTGCTCGGCCTGTCGTTCCTTGTCGTGTTCCTGCTGCTGGCGGCGCTTTACGAAAGCTGGGCGATCCCGGTCTCGGTGCTGCTCGTCGTCCCGTTGGGCGTGCTCGGATCGATCCTGTTCACGATGATGCGCGGGCTCTCGGCAGACGTGTATTTCAACGTCGGGCTGATCACGATCATCGGGTTGGCGGCCAAGAACGCGATTCTGATCGTCGAATTCGCGATCGAGCAGGAAGCCGAAGGCAAGTCACCGCTCGACGCGACGCTCGAGGCGGTGAAGCTGCGGTTGCGCCCGATCATCATGACGTCGCTGGCCTTCATCGGCGGCATGGTGCCGTTGTTCGCCGCCAGCGGCGCGGGCGCGGCCAGCCGGATCGCGGTCGGCACCGGTGTCGTCGGCGGCATGCTCGCCGCGACGCTGCTCGGCATCTTCTTCATCCCCGTCTTCTACCTCTCGGTGCGGCGCTGGCTCAGCAAGAAGCGCCCGCCCGCGCCCGGCGAAGAGCCGCACCACGACGATCCGGAGCCTGTCCATGCGTAAGGCGTTCGTTCTCACCCTCGCCGGTCTGCTCGCGGGCTGCCAGATGGCGCCGCCGCATGTGCGGCCCGATCTCCCGACCGCAACGGGTTATCCCGCCGCTTTTGCCGGCGACGTGACGCTCGGCACGCGTGCGGTGGAGATCGGCTGGCGCGATTTCTTCGCCGACCCCCAGCTCCAGCAACTCGTCGCGACCGCGCTGGAGCATAACCGCGATCTCGCCATCGCGGTCGCCCGGATCGAGGAAGCGCGCGGGCTCAATCGGATTACCGACGCCGATCGCTTTCCCACGCTGGGCGCGACCGGCGACGTGACGCGTAGCCGCACCCCCGGCGCCGCCACCGGTATCCCGGGTGCAGGCGCGGTCACCGACAACCGCTATTCGATCGGCGTCGGCGTCACCGGGTTCGAACTCGATTTCTGGGGACGAGTGAAGAATTTGTCGGACGCCGCACGGGCACAATATCTGGAAACGATCCAGGCCCAGCGCGCCTTCCGCCTCGTCCTGATCCGCGATGTCGCCTCGGCCTATTTCGCAGCGCGCGAGGCCGATGAACGCATCGCGCTGGCCGAAGCGACCGTGCGCAGCCGGCAGGAAGGCTTGCGCATCGCGCAGCGGCGGCTCGACGCAGGGGTCACCTCGGCGCTCGATTTCCGCCAGTCGGAATCGCTGCTGACGCAGGCCGAAACCGAATTGGCAGGGCTCCGGCTCGCCAAGGCGCAAAGCGAAAACAGCCTTGCGGTGCTGACGGGCGGGTCGCTGCCGGCAGCGCTGCCACCCGCGCTGCCGCTCGCCAAACAGAAAAACGGCGCCGTGATCGCTGCCGGTCTGCCGTCCGAACTGATGGTCACCCGCCCCGACATCCTCGCTGCCGAGGAACGGCTGCGTGCCGCACGCGCCAATATCGGGGCGGCGCGTGCCGCCTTCTTCCCGAGCATTTCGCTGACCGGCAATCTCGGCTTCGCTTCCACTGCGCTGGATAATCTGCTCGGCAACGACGGATTGAGCTGGAGTTTCGGCCCGACCATCAACCTGCCGATCTTCGACGGGGGCCGCCGCAGCGGCAATCTCACCGTCGCCGAAGCGCGCGAAGATATCGCAATCGCCGATTATGAAGGGACGCTGCAACAGGCGTTCCGCGATGTCGCCAACGCGCTCGCCGGGCGGCGCTGGCTTGCCGATCAGGTGGCGTCGCAGATGCGCGAGACCGAGGCCCAGCGCCAGATCGCCTTCCTCGCCCGCACGCGATACCGCGAGGGGGTGGTCAATTATCTCGAAGTGCTCGATGCCGAGCGCAACCTGTTCGCCGCCGAACAGGCGCTGATCCGCGTGCGCCGAAGCGAACTCGACAATCTCGTCGCGCTCTACGTCGCTTTGGGCGGCGGGGCACTGGAGAACAGCGCGACCGGTTAGCGCCAGTTCAACCGGTAGGTAACCAGAAACCCGTCATGGTCGGACAAGCGTGGACTGTCCGGTGATCCGTCGAACAGCGATTCAACCCTTATCGGGGTGATCGACACCGCTGCGCCCGAATCGAACAATTGCAGATCCTGCGTGTCCATCCACGGCTCGTCGCCGTCCCACGACATCCGCACGTCGCACCTTGCCGGCTGCTCGACACAATATTGATGGACGAGTGCCAGCGGCTGGCTCTGGCGGAACCGCAGGAAGCGCAACTGATCGTGGCGCATGTTGAAATCACCGCCCAGAATCAGCGGCATATCGCGGTGTGCCACCCGGTCGATAAAATCGCTCAGCACAGCGGTTTGCAAATGATGGGCCGCGCGATGGCGCTGCGGCGAAACGCCCGAGGCGCCTTGCGAATTCATGTGGGTATTGAACAGATCGACCGGCTGCGGAACGCCGGGGATGTGGATCCGGGCGTGCAAAACCCCCTTGTTGCTCAGGCAATCGATCCCGGCGCAGCGGCGACTGCCGAAGGGTTCCGACCGACTGGCAACGATCGGATAGCGGCTGAGGATGGCAAGACCGCTGGGTACCAGATGAATGCCGATCTCCCCCTTGCCCCGGACAAAGGGGCCGCCCATCCGGCCGGCGACGGACAACGCCGGCTTCTGCGTTCGCGACGGCCCGAAAACGGCATTGGCATAAGGCATGGTTTCAACCGCGCGCACCGCCGCCGGGCTGAACATTTCCTGGATCAGGATGATATCGGGCGCATGGCCCTGCGCCGCCATCTCGCCAAGCACCGCACTGATCCGCTGTAGCGATGGCCCCCGGCCCTTGCGTGCCGGCCAGCCCAACCCTTCGATGTTAAAGGTCAGCACCGTCAGCGTGGTGCGGTGCTCGCCGTCCGCCGCCGTGACGATCACCGGCCCGGCCGCGCCGGCCACCGGCGCCAGCCTAGGCGGCGGCAGCGACGCACAACCGGCGAGCAACACCGCCAGCCCGACGACCATCGTCTTGAACGCCCACCGCGGGAAGCCTGCCGTCATCCCGCCGGCATTACCGGCTTGCTGTCCGTCGCGCTATGCCGTCTGTCGGCGTGAACGCTGTGGAAGGCGGAAAGCTCGCTCGGCCATCCCGCGTCGCTTCCGAACTGCTATCACCGCGCGGCGCTCAGTCGACTTCCCACGATAAGGTGGGCCGCAGCCGCTCCACCAGGAAATCGATGAAGGTGCGCACCCTCGCCGGCATCGTCTGCTGAAGCGGAAAAACCGCGAAGAAGCTGCTTCCCGGCGGGCGCCACCCGGTCAGTACCTCCACCATCCGCCCTTCGGCCAGATCGTGTTTGCAAATGAAGGCCGGCAGCGCCGCGATCCCCAATCCCGACAGCACCGATTGGCGCAGCAGCACAAGATCGTTGCACGCCAGGCGCGGCCGGAATTCGACCGTGACGTCGTAGCTTCCGTGGGTAAGTTGCCACTGCGCCTTGGCATCGACGGTGCCCCACGCCAGCAGGTCGAAGCGCGGCAGATCGACGTGGCTTTGCGGAAAGCCATGCTGCTCGAGATATTCCGGTGCCGCGTACAGGCCGTATTCTGTGGTGCCCAGCTTGGTGGTCATCAGCGATGCCTCGGCCAGCGGCAGCGTGTCCGCGACGATCGCGAGATCGAACCCGTCGCGGAAATGATCGGTGGTTTCATTCGACAGAACGGTCACCAACCGCACATCGGGATAGGTTTTGAGATATGCGCTCAGCATCGGCGCGAGCAGGCTGCGGTCCAGTTCATGCGGCACGGAGATGCGCAGCAATCCCTGGGGACGCGTCATCGCCGCCTGCACGGCGTTGGTCCCATCGCGCAGCACGCCCAGGCAGCGCGCGGCATAGTCGAAGAAGACCACACCTTGCTCGGTGGTGATGATCCCGTGCGTGGTACGGTGGAGAAGCCGCACGCCAAGCTTTTCTTCAAGCCGCGTCAGCCGCCGGCTGATCGTCGATTTGGGAACGCCCATGATCTGCGCCGCCCGGGTCAGGCTTTCCAGTTCGACCACGCGGGTGAAGACCAGAAGATCAGCGGTTTCGATCACAGCGTACCTTACGAATATACAAGGTTCGCCGCCACTCTCGATCGTTGCACGATCGAGAACACCAAGTTGCGGAGCGATCGCTTCTCGCGCCGGGCGCTTGCAGCGCACAATCGGACTGGCCGGTGTGGATACCCGCCCGATGGGAGGATGCAGATGAACCGGACGACACACGCGATACTGGCCTTCGCGCTGCTGGCCGGGGCATCGATAATGGCACTGCCCGCCAGCGCGCAGGAAGCCCGCGCGCCCGATCCCGCGGCCACCGCCGTGCCGTCGGTCACGGCGGTCGAACTGGTGCGTTGGCCGGCGGCCGAGGCGCGTCAGGGCGTGGCCGCGGACAAGGAGTATTTTTACCCCAACGCCAACAACCGCATCGGCAAATATGATCGGAAGACCGGGCGACGCGTGGCGCAGTGGGAAGGCCCGCGCGCGCTGTTCCCACACATGAATTCGTGCGTCGTGGAGGATCGCGAACTGATCTGCGCGGCCTCCAACCATCCGTCGGTGCCGATGGCGAGCGTGATCGAGGTTTTCGACACCGCCACGCTGCGGCACGTCCGCAGCATCGCCCTGCCCCCGATACCCGGCTCGCTCACCTGGATCGAGCGCAAGGGCGATGATTGGTACGGCGGCTTCGCCAACTATCCCGTCGAACGCGGCGGCGAACCGGGCCACGACAATCGCTGGACCCGCCTGGTGCGCTTCGATTCCCACTTCCGCGCCACGGGTTCGTGGCTGTTTCCCGATGCCGTGCTCGCCCGGTTCGCGCCGATGAGCAATTCGGGCGGGTCATGGGGCGACGACGGGCTGCTTTACGTGACCGGGCACGATCGGCCCGAAGCCTATGTGATGCGCCTGCCCAAAGCCGGATCGGTGCTCGAACACGTCGCCACCGTCGCCCTGCCCACGGCCGGGCAGGCGATCGCCTGGGATCGAACCCAGCCGCGCGTGCTCTGGTCGCTCGATCGCGCGACCAACACCGTTGTCGCCAGCCGGGTGCCGCCGGTGCCCGTCACCCCTTGATCAGCGCGTCGGCCGAACACGGCAACACGGAGTTGCACCGGATCGCTCTGTTCGCTCGGCGATCAATCGTGGGAAGACATTGCCAGGGCCGAACGGGCCGCTTGGCGAGGGGACGAACGTGATAGCGCGGACACGATTGGGATCGACCGTCCGCCGTTCCTCCAGGCGCACCAAACGGTAATATCGATAACTGCATGACGCATCCCGACGAGTCCGTTCGCGCATTCGCACGCAGCCTGTTCGACGAGGCGGTCGCGGCCGTATCGGCAGAGCGTTGCGTGCCCCCGGCGATCGGCGACGGCCCAATCAATGGTCGCACTCTGATGATCGCGCTCGGCAAGGCGGGCGCGGCGATGGCGTCGGAGGCGGCAAAGCGGCTGCAAGGCCCGGTGACGGGGCTCGTCATCACGCGCCACGGCCATTCGGGCCCACCACACGACCTGCCGGCAGATTTCGAGGTGATCGAAGCCGGGCATCCGGTGCCCGACGATGAGAGCCTTTATGCGGCGCGGCGCGCGCTCGCACTGGCGAGCGCGCTGGGGCATTCGGATCGGTTGCTGATGCTGGTGTCGGGCGGCGGATCGGCGCTGCTGGCGTTACCGGTGCCGGGAATTTCGCTCGCGGACAAGCAAATCGTCACCCAGGCGCTGCTGCGGTCGGGTGCGACGATCGGAGAGATGAACAGCGTGCGCAAGCACCTGTCGCTGATCAAGGGCGGCCGGCTGGCGGTGGCTGCAGCGCCTGCGCAGGTAGAAACACTCATCATTTCCGACGTTCCGGGCGACGACCCATCGTTTGTCGCCAGCGGCCCCACCGTTGCCGACACCACGACGCTGGCAATGGCCCGCGAGATCGTCGCGCGGTACGCCTTCGACATTCCATCCAACGTTATCGCCGCGCTCGACGATCCCGCGAACGAGACGCCGCCTTACGACGCCCTCGGTCTTGCCGGGGGCACCGTGCGTGTCATCGCCGTGGCGCGCGATGCCCTCAACGCCGCGCGCAGGCTGGCCGAGGGCCGCGGCTACAAGGTCATGGATCTGGGCGACCATTTGCAGGCGGAGGCGCGCCATCTCGGCGCCGGTCATGCCGCGCTTGCGCGCCGCGTCGCCGCCGACGGGCAGAAGCGCGTCATCCTCTCGGGCGGCGAAACGACGGTGCGCGTCACCAATCGTGACGGACGCGGCGGCCGCAACCTGGAATATCTGCTGGGCCTTGCCCTTGCGCTGGAAGGCGCGCCGCGAATCTACGCGATCGCCGGCGACACCGACGGTATCGACGGCACCGAAGACAATGCCGGTGCGATCGTCACGCCCGATACGCTGGCACGGGCCGGCGCGGCGGGCCTCGACGCGCGGGCCATGCTCGATTCGAACAACGCCTACGGCTTTTTCGATGCCTTGGGCGATCTCGTGGTGACAGGCCCGACACGCACCAACGTCAACGACCTGCGCGCCATCGTGATCGAGGGCGCATAACGACACGCAGATACCGCGAACCAGGGGGATATCATGGAGTGGGCACAAACCTATCATCCCGTGGGACCGTGGCTTTCGGTGATCCTGGCGGCCGCGCCGATCGTGGTCCTGCTGGGGTGCATCGGCATTTTTCAGCTCCGCGCGCCGATCGCGGCCCTGCTCGGCTTGCTGACGGCGGGCGCGATCGCCGTGCTGGCGTTCGGGATGCCGGCCGGGCTGGCGATGCGCGCCGCCGCCTTCGGCGCGGCTTACGGCCTGCTGCCGATCGGCTGGATCGTGCTCAACATCATCTTCCTCTACCGGCTCACCGACGAATGCGGCCAGTTCACGATCCTGCGCGATTCGATCGCGCGGATCAGCGAAGACAGCCGCATCCAGCTCCTTGTCATCGCATTCTGCCTCGGCGCGTTTTTCGAGGGCGCGGCGGGATTCGGCACTCCCGTCGCCGTAACGGGCGCCATGTTGATCGGGCTCGGCTTTTCCCGGCTTCAGGCATCGGGCCTGTCGCTCATCGCGAACACCGCACCGGTCGCCTTCGGCGCGCTGGGGGTGCAGACGCTCGCGCTCGCCTCGGTCACCGGCCTGCCGCTGCTCGAACTGTCGGCGACGGTCGGGCGGATCATGACGCCCTTCTGCATGCTCATCCCCTTCTGGCTGATGGTCGCCTATTGCGGCTGGCGCCGTGCTTTCGCGGTATGGCCGGCGGCGCTCGTGGCAGGGGGCACCTATGCGGTCGCGCAGCTTTTGATCTCCAACCTCCACGGCCCGTGGCTCGCCTCGATCGGCCCCGCCATCATCTCGCTGGTGGTGCTGGTCGGGTTCCTGCGGGTCTGGCGCCCCACAACGACCATGCCGGTTAACGAAGCGCGGCGCGCGCGCGACGGCGAACCGATCCCCGTTACCGACGCGGCAACCTCCACCGAAGCGGCCACCACCTTGGACCGCAAAGCCGTACGCAAAGCGTGGATGCCTTGGCTGGTACTGACGGCGCTGGTCTTCATCTGGGGCGTGCCGGCGATGAAGACGCTGCTCGACGGCATCTTCCGGCTGGCGCTGCCCGTGCCCGGTCTGGACGGGGCAATCACCAGGATGCCCCCCGTGGTCGCCGCCGCGACGCCCGAGGCGGCGGTCTATATCTTCAATCCGCTGTCGGCGACGGGATCGGCGATCCTGCTTTCGGCGGTGATCGGCGGCTTGCTGTTGGGCGCCAGCCCGATGCGGATCGCGCGCACCTATGCGCGCGCGTTGCGCACCGTCACGCCTTCGCTGCTCACGATCGCAGCGATGCTGGCGCTCGGTTATCTCACGCGGTTCTCGGGGCTCGATACGACGATGGGGCTCGCGTTCGCGACGACGGGAATCCTCTATCCCTATTTCGGTACGATGCTCGGCTGGCTCGGCACGGCGGTAACCGGATCGGATACCGCATCGAACGTGCTATTCGGCAATCTTCAGCGCGTGACATCGGAGCAACTTGGCCTTGCCCCCGTGCTGATGGCCAGCGCCAACAGTTCGGGCGGCGTGATGGGCAAGATGATCGATGCGCAAAGCATCGTCGTCGCCTCTACCGCGACCCAGTGGTTCGGGCAGGAGGGGCGCATCTTGCGCTATGTCTTCGTCCATTCGGTGGCCCTCGGCTCGTTGATCGGGCTCTTCGTGATGGCGCTGGCGTATGTGCCGTACTTCGCGCGCTTCGTCGCCGGTTGAACACGGAGACCCGCCGGGTTCATGCCATGAGGCTGCAAGCCGGCCGCGTCACGCCCTATGACGGCGCCTACCGGGCCGCGATGCGATAACGTCAGCCTGAATCCCGATGCTACTCAGGATAGCTGAATAATCGGCTCAAGCGTTATTGTCCGGCTCCGTACATGACGCGCGCTTCTTCGATTGCGATTACGCGCTCACGAAGTGGTCGGAGAGTTTTCCGCAGGCAGAAATAAGCGGCCGGAATAGTGATAAAGATCATAGAGGCCAGCGAATATCCTAATTTTGCTTCATCCTGAAAGACGTAGTCCGTTAGTGCACCAGCGATGAATGGCCCGGTCCCGCTGCCGATGCCGGTCGTACAGAACAGGAAGACCGCGATCACCTGCCCCTTGACTTCCTGCGGTGCGACCACCTGGACGGTCGCCGAGACGAATACGAAAAATGGTACGGCTACGACTTGTACCATGCCGTACATTATCATGAATACGATCGGGTTTTCGATGAAGAACATCGAGGCGGCGATCGGCGCGATCCCGAGTACGAGCCAGGTGTAGAACCGAATGTGCGCGTCCTTGATCCCACGCGCGAACAGCCAATCGACGATGCCGCCCTTGAAGATGAGGCTGGCCGCGGCGACCAAGCTGATCACGCTCAACATCGGTGCGAACTGGATCGGCGTCCACCCGAAGTGGCGCGTGATATAGCTGGGCGTCCATGCCAGCAGCGTGCCACCGACCATTCCCATCAGTATAAAGCCGACGACCATCGGCAGCAGCAGATCGCTGTTGGTTCGAAAATATGGCACGATCGAAATCGTATTACGCTGCTTGCGCTTGGCGCGATGGCTCTCCTCACCGAAGGTGAACACAAGCGCGGCCATCACCGCGACCGGAATACCGACGACGAAGAAGGTGAAGCGCCACGGCGCCAGCATCGGGAGGTGCCCGGCGGCATATGCCAGTGCCACGCCGCTCAAGGCATAAGCGCCAGCGGTCCCCAGCTTCGCTCCGGTATTGAAGATCGAGCTTGCCGTCGTCAGAAGGTGGCGGGGGAATTTCTCGGCCAGCAGCGAATAAGCGGCGGGAGACAGCGCGGCCTCGCCGATCCCGACGAACGCTCGCACGACAAATACCGCGATGAAGGAATTTGCCAGTCCCGTCGAAGCCGTCGCTATCCCGAAGACCCCGACCCCCAGGAAGATCACCCACCGTCGAGAGAAACGATCTGCGGCCCACCCGAGCGGCAAGCCGAAGATGGCGTAGCAGATTGAGAAGGCCGCGCCGAGGATCAGCCCCATTTCCGTATCGGAGAGATTCAAATCGTCTTTGATCGACGGCGCCAGCATCGTCAGGATGTAGCGGTCGAGGAACGAGAAAGTGTAGAACAGGAACAGCACCGCGAGCGCCCACCAGGCGCTCGGCCGCGCTCGCTCCACCGCCAGGGGCATCGCCTGCATTTCAATTCGCCCGGGCTGTTCCATCTGGACCTCTTCGCTTGTTTTCGGCTGATGCGCTTGATGAATTCCGCCCGCTATCGCGGCGTTGCGAAGAGAACGCCTATATCCGCTACCTCGGCGATGCCGGCCCATGCCGCATGAAGCGCCCGCGCGCTGGTTTCATTCGTGACCATCACCGCAAGATTAACGAATTTTTGCGCCAATGCGTCTTCGCTGAGCGGAAGGCTGGGCGAGCCGAGCGCGTCATTCACGTCGCGCTCGAAGGAGCGGCCATCCTTCAGTGTAATCTTCACCCGCGACGGGCGGCCGGCAGGGTAGCGCGCGTTCATCGCGTCGCTCGAATGGAAGGAGAAGCGCTGTGCCATCGCCTCGACATCGGTGTTCGCACGCGCCGCCCCGCTGAAATGATCCAGGCGGATGGTGCCGAAAAGGAGCGCCGTGGCCAGTAGATATGGGAAGGACAATTGGGCCGAGGCCGCTGTCGTCCAGGGAGTCGCGGCGCGGTCCGCAGCCGCGCGATAGGTATCGACCTCGAGCGTCGCCACATCCTCGCCTGAGAAGCCGTGCTCACGACGCAGGCGCAGCGTCGCGTCGATCGAGGAGAGTAGATTGCCGCAACACGGCCAGGGCTTGATGTAGCATTGGGTGATGCCCCAGGTTTGATCGATCGCCGTGCCGGTAACGTCCGTTCGGTCGACGAAGGCGGCAAAGAATCCCTTCGGCCCCTCGATGGCATAGGGCGGCGCGGCGGCGCCCTGCTTCGCGAGCAGCGCCGCAAACACGCCTTCGCGGGCAGCGTGGCCGACGTGGAGTCGCTTCAAGTCGTCGCCACCCTGGACGAACGCGGCGAGACCGCCCGCGGAACTCGCCGCCAGGCCGAAGGCGTTCCGCTGCTCGTCCGCGTCCAGGTTCAGCAGACGCCCGGCCGCCGCCGCAGCGGCGAACACGCCGGCAGTCGCGGTTGGGTGAAAACCACGCCCGCGCAGCATCGGATGCGCGGTTCTGGCAATACTGGTGATCGTCTCGTAACCGGCGACGATCGCCTCGAGCACCGCCTCACCGCTGGCATGGACGAGGTTCCCTACCGCAAGCGCGGCCGGAACGGTGACCACGCCGGGGTGGGCCGCACCCGGGCTAAACCCGTCGTCGAACTCCAGGCTATGCCCCGCGACCGCCATGATGAAGGTCGCATCCAGAACATCCGCCCGGCGTTCTCGACCAAGCACCGGCAGGCCGCCGGGGGGACGGGCTGCGGCTAGCGTCGCTTCCGCGATCCCGGTCGTTTCCTCTCGACTACCGCCGTAGATGAGCGCGACCGTATCGAGCAGGTGGTGGCGCGCGGCCTGCTGCGTTCGCTGGTCGAGATCCGCCAAGCGAATATGGTGCAGTTTATCGAGCAGGCGCGTGGTGAAGCCGTCGTCGGAAAGAGGCGCACCCATCAACCGCTCCATTATCCTCCACGCGTCGCTTTGCCCGAAAACCGAGCGACTGGCGCGTGTTTTTGCCTTCCGTCACGCGGTCGGTGACAATATAATGCACATCATCTTTATCAATAGCAACATCACGGTTAGTGATTATACGGCGCGGAGATCATGGGGGCGGATAGTCACTCCGTTCCCGCGTGCGAAAGGGTGGCCAAGACGTTGGCCGCGCACGTCCGTCAACTCGGCCGGCCGACGCTCGGAGGGAGGTTGCATACAAATGCCGTCATGTTCTTGGTCAGGTGGTTCGAACCCGCGGGATGATTTGCGCGTGTCCGCGGGGTGATCGTCGCCCAGTCCCCCTTCGCGCACCCGCGGTTCCGCGCCGCGTGGATCGCGACGCTGTGTTCCAACATCGGCGGATTGATCCAACTGGTCGGCGCGTCATGGATGATGGTGAGCTTGGGCGCATCGGCCCAGATGGTCGCGCTCGTGCAGACGTCGGCAAGCCTGCCGGTAATGCTTCTCTCGCTGTGGGCCGGAGCCGTCGCCGACAATCTCGATCGCCGCCGTGTGCTCCTGGCCGCGCAGGTATTCATGCTATCGGTCTCCGCGCTTCTCGCGATTGCTGCCTGGCTGGGATGGGTGACCCCTTTGCTGTTGCTGGCGTGCACCTTCCTGATCGGCTGCGGCACCGCTGTTAACGCGCCTGCTTGGCACGCTTTCGTCGGTGACGCTCTCCCGCGTGAGGTTCTGCGCAGCGCGGTCGCCGTCAACAGCATGAGCTTCAACATCGCTCGCAGCACCGGGCCGGCGATCGGCGGGCTCCTCATCGCGATGGCCGGGGCGGCCGCCGCGTTTACTACGAATGCCGCCAGCTACATCGGTCTGATCGTCGTATTAAAGCGGTGGCGCGTTGCGCCCCTGCCGCACAAGCTGCCGCGCGAGCGCCTGCTCTTCGCAATGGGAGCAGGCATCCGCTACGCTTGGATGTCCCCCCCGATCAGGATCATCCTGGCGCGTACCGCGCTGTACAGCGTGGCGGCGACCGCGATCGCCGCGCTGATGCCTGTCGTCGCCCGGGACCTGATTGGCGGGGGACCGCTGATGTACGGACTCTTGTTCGGTATGTTCGGGGTGGGCGGAGTATGCGGTGCGGTTTCCGCGCACCGGATAGGACAGCAGTTCTCGACTGAGCGGATAATCCAGTGGAGCGCCGTCACAGTGGCCAGTGGGGCCGCTGCGACCGCAGTCGGAACGCTTACGCTCGTGCTGCCCGCACTCGTCCTTGCGGGCGGCGGCTGGGTGCTCGCACTTTCGACATTCAACGCCAGCGTGCAACTCGCCGCGCCGCGCTGGGTCGCGGCACGGGCCGTGGCTCTGTTCCAGATGGCGACGTTCGGGGGCGTGGCGGCCGGCAGCTCGCTGTTCGGGGCGATCGCGAGCGCGCATAACATCACGGTCGCGCTTCTGTGCGCCGCGGGCGCGCTGCTGCTGAGTATCGTGGCTGGATTGCTATTCCCGATACCGGAGGTCGGCCAGCTCAACCTCGATCCGCAGAACACCTGGATCGAGCCGGAGATGGCCCATCCGCTCGCGACCCGAAGTGGACCGATCGTGATCGCGGTCGAGCATCAGATTGCGGACGCCGACGTTCCGGCATTCCTGAACGTCATGAGCGAACGTCGCCGAATCCGCATCAGAGACGGTGCACGCAACTGGACATTATGGCATGACCTCGCGGAATCGACGTTGTGGGTTGAACGCTTCGATTTCGCGACTTGGCTCGATTATGTGCGTCACAATCGGCGACGCACCTGGGCGGATGGTGATAATACCGACGCCCTTCGTCGCCTTTGGATTGATGGCAGAATCCCGACAATACGCCGGTTTGTTGAGCTGCGGACGGAGCAGCAGGTGCGACGGCATGCACCGGATTCGACGATAGCGACCCTGTGAAGCTGGATCGCGATCCGGCGTAATGGACGGACGCGAAGTCGTGGCGCAAGCTAGGGTCAGGATCTACTCTGCCAAGGCAAATGACAGCGCACTGACCGGCCGGTCATCCAGCACGAGCTTGCCCAATTGACCCGCCCAATATCCCTCCGAACCATCGGCGAGCCGCCATGCGTACAGGCGCCTGGTAAGAAGCTGGAGGTCGAATTCCTCACTTATGCCGATCGCGCCGTGAATGGCATGCGCGATCGAGGCGACGCGTTCCGCCGCTATGCCCGTTCCGATCTTGGCAGTCGCCGCGGCGCGAAGCGACGGCGCCAGCCCGGCCCGCATCCCAATGGCGGCACAAATGCGCGCGGAGACGGCCAGTTCTGCCAATACTGCCAGTTGCTGCTGCACGGCCTGTTGCCGGCCGATCGGCTTGCCGAATTGCTGGCGATCATTGGCGTAGGCGATCGAGAGATCGAGCACGCGACTGACAGCACCGGCGATCAACTGCGACCGAAGTGTCGCGGCAATTCCCCGCAAGCCGGTATTGGGGCAGGCGAGCATCCGGTCGAGCGTGCCGGGGATGGCGGACGCGGCTTCAGTCATCGGAATGAGCTGGAGGTTGCCGGGATCCCCGGTCAAAAAATGGTCCGCAACGACGGCAAACAGCGTTGGAAAGCTGCCTGTGGAGAGCACGACCGGTCCATCGGGCACCGTCTGGCCTGCTCGCGCAAGCAGGGCTCGGGCGATCATTGTATCAGCGACCGGCAATGGCATGGCGCTCGCGCCAACTGCCTCGATCAATGGGGCCACGTCCGTCAGCGACAGGCCGAACCCGCTCATCTCCTCGGGCACCAGCGCGTCGAGAAAACCCGATTCCGCGATTGCCGACCAGGCAGGGCGCCAGTCGGCCCCACGCTCGATCTCACGCACCATGACGGGTGGACAATGTTCGTCCAGCAGCCGTTTGAAGGGATCGATCAATTCCCGCATGGCGCTCACCGTATCCCGAGCCCGCGGGCGATAATGCCGCGCAGGATTTCCCGCGTCCCCCCTCGTAGCGAGAAGCTAGGGGCGACATGCGTCGTATAGAGCAGCGTGCGGTAGAGATCGGCCGACAGCGCCTCGTCTGGGTGACCCGCCAGATCGTCACCGATCAGTGCCGGCACATCCTGTTCGAAGCTCGTGCCGAGATCCTTGATGAGCGCCGCCTCGACCAGCGGGGTCTCCCCGGCCACGAGTCTGGCGGTCACCGCGATCGAAAATTCGCGAAGCGCCATGAACCGGGCCAGCAGCGACCCCGCAAGACCCGCCGTCGCCTCGTCATTGCGGCCCACCGCGCCAAGATGGGCCAGCCAGGTGTCGAGGAGCACTATGCTCGAATAGATGCGTTCAGGCCCGCTCCGCTCGAACGCCAGTTCGGCGTTCACCTGCGCCCATCCTTGGCCTTCCTCGCCCACCAGTGCATCCGATCCCAACAAGACGTCGTCGAAGAAAACCTCGGCGAAATGCTGGTCGCCGGTCAGGTCCGCGATCGGCCGTATCGTCACGCCCCGCGCGTTCAGATCGATGATGAACTGTGAGAGCCCAGCGCTGCGATCGGCGGGCGTGCCCGATGTCCTGACAAGCGCGATCATATAATCGCTGTGCAACGCGTTGGTGGTCCAGATTTTCTGTCCGTTGACGCGCCAGCCCTCGCCCTCACGCTCGGCTCGAGTACGGACGCTCGCAAGGTCCGATCCGGAGCCCGGCTCGCTCATGCCAATGCAGAACAGCGCCTCGCCGTTGCAGATCGCCGGCAGAAACGTCTCGCGCTGTGCCTCCGTGCCAAATCGCAGGATCAATGGTGCGCTCTGCCGATCCGCGATCCAATGCGCCGCGACCGGAGCCCCCGCCGCGAGCAGTTCCTCGACGACGACGAAGCGCGCGAAGGGGCTACGTCCGCCTCCCCCATATCGTGGCGGGATCGTAAGGCCGAGATAGCCATTGGCGCCGAGCTTGCGACTAAATGCAGCATCAAATCCCTGCCATGAACGCGCACGACGATCGGGAGCCAGACCGACGACCGTTTCGGCAATCAGCGCACGCAACGGTGCGCGCAGAGACTCGTCTTCCGCGGGAAGCGTCGACAGTTCCAACGTATCGAACACGATTTGCGCCTTCGCTTTCACTCAGAACCTGGCTGCACGCAGTGCGCGCCGTTTGATTTGCCGTCCAATATTGATTAGCCCCGCTGTGATATCCACTCGATATCAGCAATCGACGCGAAGTTCTCAGCGGCAAGGATGGCGCCGCTTTTGGGCAGCAGAAGCCCCGTATACACCGCCACCTTCTGTTCGAGGGCGATCAATCGGACTCCTTTGGGCAGCGCGCTCGCGGAACGCCCAGGCACCAGCGCCACGCCGAGGCCGCTGCGTACCAGGCTGAGTATCGCGTTGATCTGCTCTGCATCCTGAGAAATCCGGGGCGCGAACCCCGCCTCCTGGCACGCGAGAAGAGCGGTTCCCCGTAGCACACTGATCGGCCCGCTCATGATGAACGGCTCGTCACGCGCATCCGCGAGTTCGATCCTGGCGCTGGCGGCGAAGCGATGCATCGAAGGCACGGCCAGATACAGTTCGTCGCGATCCACCGGCCGCGAAACGACCGCGACGCTTTCTTGAAGAGGGAGCCGGACCAGACCGACATCCAGGTCGCCGGCCTCGATCCGCCGCGCGATATTGATGCTCGTGGCTTCCTCGAGCGTCATGTCGATCAGCGGGTAATGCTCGCGAAATGCCGGAATGATTCGCGGCATCAGCTCGTAGGTCGCCGAGCCCACAAACCCGACCCGCAGGCGTCCGCGCTGCCCCGCTGTCCCTTCGAGCACTGCGCTCCGGAAATTATCCGCCTGCGTCAAGGTCGCACGCGCAAAGCTGAGCGCCGCCTGCCCGGCCGGCGTCAGGGTTACGCCGCGTGGGCCGCGGACGAACAGCTTGGTGCCCAGTTCCTGCTCGAGCTTCCGGATCGCGACTGTGAGAGGCGGCTGAGACATATGGAGCCGCTCCGCCGCCCGGCGAAAATTTCGAATCTCTGCCAGAGCCACGAAATAGCGGAAATGCCTCAGTTCGATGATAGCCTCCCGATATCGCGATGACGCCAGTTAATATTGGTTCCGGTCGGCGATCGTGCCTAGGGTCCGTAAGCATGAGCGACAACGGCCGTGACGGAGGCGATGATGGACCCTTTCCTTCTCATTGAGCGAGAGGATGACATTGTCATCGCGACGCTCAATCGCGCCGAACAACGCAATGCGATTTCTTCCGGGGCGGACATCGCTGCGATCGAACAGATGTGCGCGGACGTGGCGCGCGATCCGACAATCAAGGTGGTCGTGCTGACAGGCGCGGGCCGGGCCTTCTGCGCCGGCGGCAACATCAAGGACATGGCCGCCCGCGAAGGCATGTTCGCCGGGACGCCATTCGAGATCCGCAACAACTATCGCGAAGGGATTCAACGCATCCCGGTCGCTTTGTACGAACTCGAGGTGCCGATAATCGCGGCAGTGAACGGCCCTGCGGTCGGTGCGGGCCTCGACCTCGCCTGCATGTGTGATATCCGTATCTGTTCGCCCAGAGCGATGTTTGCCGAAAGCTTCGTCAAGCTCGGCCTCGTTCCAGGCGACGGTGGTGCATGGCTGTTGCCGCGGGTCATCGGCATGGCGCGCGCCTCGATCATGACCCTGACCGGGGATCCGATCGATGCGGAGAAAGCGCTCGAATACGGCCTGACCAGCACCATCGTGCCGGAAGATGAGTTGCTTGCCGAAGCCCGCGCGCTCGCCCGGCGCATCGCCGCCAATCCGGGGCATGCCACGCGGCTCGCCAAGCGCCTGCTGCGAGAGGGGCAGGACATGAAGCTGGGCCCCCTGCTCGAGTTGTCCGCCGCCTATCAAGCGCTTGCCCATCATACGGCAGATCACCACAATGCTGTTGCGGCAATGCTCGCCGCCCCCCGGCAAAAATAGAATAGCCGGGATATCACCTATTCGGACGGCGACCGTACCGGCGTGCCCGTCCGCGATTGCAGCGCCTCCAGACTGAGCCCCGGCGCCATTTCCAGCGCGACGAACCCGTCGGGGGTCACATCCAGTGTGGCAAGATCGGTATAGACCCGAGTCACGACGGCGCTCGCGGTGAGCGGATATCGGCATGCCGCGACAAGGCGCGGTTCGCCCGCCCGCGTCACATGCTCCATCATCACCCAGAGCTTTCGGGCGCCCACCGCTAGGTCCATCGCTCCGCCGACGGCAGGCGCACGGTTCAGATCGGTCGCCCAGTTCGCCAGGTCGCCGTTGCTCGCCACTTCGAACGCGCCCATCACACTCAGATCGATATGACCGCCGCGGATGATCGCGAAACTGTCGGCGTGATGGATATAGGACGCGCCAGGCACGACCGTCACGACCTCCTTGCCGGCGTTGATGATCCAGGGATCGGGATCGCTTTCCGGTTTAGGGCCGACGCCCAGGATGCCGTTTTCGGAATGGAGCGTCACGCATCGCTCTGCGGGCAGATGATCCGCCACCAGCGTGGGAATACCGATCCCAAGATTGACCGTCCAGCCGCGTCCGATGTCCCGCGCGACGCGCCGCGCCATGTCGGCGCGCGTCCAGCCGATGCTTGTCGCATGCGACGCCGGAGCGGCCGCCCCAGAACCTGTAGTCGCCATCGTCAGGCTCCGATCTCGATGATACGATCCACGAACAGGCCCGGCGTCACCACCGCCTCCGGATTGAGGAACCCGTTGCGTTCGACATGATGCACCTGGGCGACGACCAACTCGGCCGCCGTCGCCATGACGGGATTGAAGTTGCGCCCGGAAGCGCGATAGGTGAGATTGCCAGCCGCATCGGCGTGCCACGCCTCGATCAACGCCAGATCCGCGTGCAGCGCGGTTTCCAGAATGCACTCGCGTCCGTTGAACCGACGCACTTCCTTCCCTTCGGCGATCGACGTGCCTGCGGCGGTCGGCGTAAAGAACGCGGGAATCCCCGCACCCGCAGCGCGCATCCGTTCGCTCAGCGTGCCCTGGGGAACGATCTCCAGTTCGATGTTGCCGGCTTCGTACAATTCTTCGAACACGACCGAGCCGGGGCTACGCGGATAGCTGCAAATCACGCGCCGCACCCGACCCAGTTCCAGCAGCCGTGCGAGGCCGATCCGCCCCGCCCCGGCGTTGTTGGCGATAATCGTCAGGTCCGTGACGCCAGTGTCGATCAGCCCCTCGATCAGGGCGTCGGGCTGACCGACGGCGCCGAAGCCGCCGATCATCACGCTCATCGCGTCACGAACGCCGGCGAGCGCCTCGCCGATGTCAGTGCAAAACCGCGCGCGCCCGATCGACGGGGGCAGATCTGTCGCACCCGCCGACACCGTCATGCAGCCAGCGCCGCGATACCCGAGCGGAACGTATCCGCCGCATTGCGCCAGCATAGCTGCTCACGCACCTCGGTCGGCAGCGTATCGAGCCATTTCCTGTCCTTGGCGAACGGTGAATTGCTGCCGAACAACAGGCTGGTCGCTGGCGCCAGGCTCACGAGTTTCGCCAGCGCGTCCTGCGGAATGCCCTCGGCGTCGCCGACGATGATACGGACGTTGCGCCCCAGATAGGTGGAGGGCGGTTCGACCACCCAGGGGATATCGATGCGCAGCGCACGCCATTCAGCATCGAGCCGCCACATGGTCGGCCCGACCCAATCCATCCCGAAGTCGGCAAAGGCGATTTTCAGATCCGGGAACTCGACGAACACCCCGTCATAGATGATGCTGGAGATGTTCACCGCGGCGACGTGCCAGATCAGGCATTCATATTCACCGTGATAACGGGGCCCGATCGCGCCGAGCGCGGGCGCGCCCAGGATCGTGCCCTCTTTCCCGCCGGGGTGAACGATCAGCGTCAGGTTGTGGCGCGCGGCTGCTTCGATGATGGGTCGATAGAATGGCGAGCCGAGATGCGGTGCGAGCATCGGCATAGTGGCCGCAACAACGCGCGGGTTACCGGCATGGCGCTCGATCTCCGCGGCGGCGAGTTCGGCCTCGTGCGGCGAGACCGCGATCGCCAGATGAAACCGGTCATCCTCGGCGAGCCAATGATCGACCATGTAGGCGTTGAGCGCGGCGACATAGACGGCGCACAACCGCGTATCTGTCCAATTGGCAGTCGACATCGCCTGGTGTGGAACGAGCACAACGCCACTCACCTCGTCGCCGAGCGACGCCGCGACCTCCGCAGGCGAGGCATAGCCCTTGCTCGACCCCCCGCCCGGGTGGCTCTCGGCAGGCGGCAGTTGAAACGCCGTGCGGATCACGCGCTCTGCATATCCCGCCTTCATGTAGGGCAGCAGCGCGTCGATCGATGGGGCGGCGCAATGCACTTGGCAGTCGATGATCTTGTGGTTCATGGCGCAACCTCTTGTGTTTCAGGGCGGCCATGACGGATCGCCGACCGGCCGACATAGACATTCTCGCCCTCCACCTTGACGGGATAGGTGCGAATCTTCGTTTTCGTGACATTGCCTGCATTGGTGCCGTCGACGATCGAATATTCCCAGCGATGCCAGGGGCAACGCACCAGCGGCACGCCCTCCAATGTCTCATATTCGAAAGGTTTCGACGAACACGTTGTCAGCTTCACGCCCCCGCCGACGCACAGCGGCCCCCCCATGTGGGGGCATCGATTCGACACGGCGTAATAGTCACCCTCGAAGCGGACGACTCCAACCGACCCCGAGGGGTGATCGATGACGATGAATTCATTGTCGGTGAAGGCGGCCACCGGACCGGCGAATATGAAGGCTTCGCTCTCGGCGGCGCGTTTCAGTTCCACAGGCGCTCTCCGAAGGCTTCATATGCCGTCTGATAGGCGACGCGTTCTCGATATTTCGACGGGAGCCGGTGGGTCAGAATATGACGGGGCTCGTCCGTATCCCAATGCGGATAATCCGAACTGAAGATGAGCGTCTCGTCGGCGTGCATCGCCTCGAGCAAAAATACCAGTTCCGACGACTTCTGCGGCTCGTCATAGGGCTGCGTGGTGAAGCGCACCTGTTCGCGCGCATAGTGGCTGGGCGGCCGCTGGAGCGAGACCGCCGCCCCGCCCCGCGCCCGCCAGGCATTGTCCATGCGCCACATCAGCGGTCCGACCCAGCTAAATCCGAACTCGGCGAACATCACCTTCAGGCCAGGTACGCGCTCGAGCGCGCCGCCCATGACCAGCGAGACGAACTGCCCCTGGCCCGATTGCGCAAGGTTGGCGTGGCGCTCGGCGAAGGTCCGGGTCAGGTATCCGGCGTGCGTTGGGGAATTGCGCGCCGTGCCTTCCGCACCATTCGGGTGGAGGCAGAAGGGCAAGCCGTAATGGGCGCAGGCCTCGAAGATCGGCGTAAGAATGTGATTGCCGAGGTTGAGTTCGGCGGTGGCCATATGAACGCCCACCACGCCGGGCGCGTCGCCGCGCCGCTCGATCTCACGGATGGCGGCCTGTGGATTGTGCGGCGAGACGTTCAGCAACAGCTTGTACCGGCTGTCCAGCCCACACCATTGTTCCAGGAACAGGTCGTTGATCGCCGCGAGATATTCGTTGACCGCCCCATCATCCGCCCAGGACACCACGGCATGCGACTGCGTCGAGCAGATCATGCCGGCGGAGATACCGTAGCGATCGAGGTAATCGATCACGGCATAAGCCGGATCGGATCCCGCCAGCCCACCGTTGGGCGGAACCGCGTCAAGCCGCAGCGGGCCGGTCGGATGAAGGAAACGGTTGTGCTCGCGCGAGGCCACGGCATCGCTTCCGATGCTCGAGTTGGCCCAGGCCCGGGCGCTCATCCGCTCCCTGACCTGCTTGAGCGGAACGAACGGATGAATATCTCCGTCGACAATCTTCAGATTCTGCCGGGCCCCGCTCGCCGCTGATTGCTCGGTGGTTAGAACAGTCATCGCATTTGGCTCCTCGAATCTTCCCGGCTTGCGGCTTCGCAGGCGGGATAACGCAGGGCGATTCCTGATGTCAATGAAATATGCTAATCATGCGCATAGTTTTATCCGATGCGCTATGGTGGTGCGGCGGCGGGCGGCATCGAAGACGCCCTTGCGCCTCGCAGTATCTATGACTATGATTCGTATTGATTAGCATCATTTGGAGATGGGGATGTCGGCGAAAGCGCCACCGCCGCTGCAAGGCGTCAAGGTCATCGATCTCACGCGGCACATGTCGGGGCCGTATGCGACGGTATCGCTGGGGGATTTCGGCGCCGACGTGATCAAGGTCGAGCCGAGCAAAGGCGGCGACGCGAGCCGATCGACCGGCGTGCGGGTTCAGGACAAGATCAGCGCGAGCTTCCTGATGTGGAACCGCTCGAAGCGGAGCATCGCGCTCGACCTCTATGACGAGGAAGCCAAGGCGCTTATCCGCCGGCTGGCGGCGGATGCAGATGTGTTCGTGGAGAACTTCCGCCCCGGCGTCATCAAAAAGATGGGCCTGGATTACGAAACTTTGTCTGCGATCAATCCCCGGCTGATCTACGTCTCGCTATCGGCGTTCGGCGAAGGGCCGCTGGGCCCCTTCCCCGGCACCGATCCGGTCGTTCAGGCGATGTCGGGCGTGATGTCGGTCACCGGCGAGGCCGACGGCGGCCCGCTGCTCGTCGGGATACCGATCGCCGACTTCACGGCGGCGATGGTCACGTTCCAGGGCGTCTTGCTCGGGCTGTTGTCGCGCGCGACGACGGGGCGCGGGCAGAAAATCGAAATCTCGATGCTGCATGCCTTGCTTTCGGCGCTGACCACCCGGCTCGCGAGCCACTGGGCAACGGGGCGCGAGCCTGTCCGCAACGGCGGCGCGCACAGCGTCGTGATGCCGTACCAGGCATGGAAGACCGCCGACGGCTATGCCGTCGCGGGCGTCTGGAACGGCGGGAACGTGATGTGGCCGCGCTTCTGCAAGGCGCTGGGCGTGGCCGGACTCTCCGACGAGGCGGCCTATGCGACCAATGAATTGCGCCTTCAGAACAAGGCGCAACTGGAGCCAATCCTCGCCGACGAATTTCGCAAGCGCACGACGGCGGAATGGGAGCGCCGTTTCAATCAGGAGGGCGTGCTGTTCAGCCCGGTGAACACCTTCTCTCAGATATTGAGCCATCCCCATGTCGCGCAAGCCGACATACTCGCCTCGCTCGATCACCCCGACTTGGGCGAACTACCGCAGATCAATCCGCCGATCCGCCTTTGCGACACGCCGGGGCGCCTGGATCGGTATCCGCCGCGCCTGGGCGAACATTCGCGCGAGATTCTGGCCGAAGCTGGCTTGAGCGACACCGAGATCGACACGCTCATCGACACTGGGGTCGTCACGACGGCGTCGTGAGCATCGATCATGGTCGGCACACGTTCGGAGGTTTGCATGGCGCAGATCGACTATCGATCGTTCCTGCGGCGCGGCGACCGCATCGTCGTGAGCCAGATGTCCGGCGAGCCGCTCGCTTTGACGCGACAGCTCGTCGCCCAGCGGCACGAACTGGAAGACATCGAAGTCTTCATCGGCGTCCTCAATGATACCGGGTTCACGCCCATGTCGGCCGACCGGCTGCGCTTTCGCAGCTTCGGGGCGATGGGCAACGCGCGGCCGCTGCACGCGGCCGGCGCCCTTGGCATCGTCCCCATCTCGCTGGGCCGGATCGGCACCGCGATTCTCGATGGCGCCGTCGGCTGTGACGTGGCGCTGGTCCAACTGACCCCGACGAGCGACCCGGATCTGTTCGGATTCGGCGTCACCTGTGATTATATGCGCGCCGCGATCGATCGCGCGCGCGTGGTCGTCGCCGAAATCAATTCCGCCGTCCCCCGGATGGCCGGGACCGAGTTTGTCCGGCGGGATGAAATCGATATCCTGATCGACAGCGACCGACCTCCACCCCAGCTTCCCGCCCGCGCGCCGCGCGAACTGGATCGCCTCATCGCCGCCAATGTGACCGACCTGATCGAGGACGGCGCTACGCTACAGGTCGGCATCGGCGGCGTGCCCGATGCCTTGCTGGGCGCGATCGGGGACCGCCGGAACCTGGGCTATCACGGCGGCATGTTGAGTGACGGGATAGCGGCGCTCATGCAAAGCGGCGCTTTGATGAATTCCCGCAAGGCGATCGATCCGGGCGAAAGCGTGACCGCGATGATCTCGGGAAGCCGGGAGTTGTTCCGGTTCGTCGACGGCAACCCGCGGATAAGCCTGCGCAGTTCGACATATACGAACGATGTTGCGACGATCGCGGCACAATCCCGGTTCGTCGCGATCAACAGCGCGCTCGAGGTCGATCTGACCGGCGCCGTCAATGCCGAATCGATCGGCGGCAAGCACATCGGCGGCACCGGCGGCCTGCCCGATTTCGCGATGGGTGCAGCCGCCGCACAGGGCGGCCGGAGCGTCATCGCGCTTTCGTCGACCGCAGCGGGCGGGACCGGTACCCGGATCGTCGCGCGGCTCAATGGACCGGTGACCGTTCCCGCTTATCTGGCGGACGTCATCGCGACCGAATTCGGCCGCGCCGAACTGCGCGGCAAATCGTTACGCGAGCGCGCCCTTGCGCTGATCGCGATCGCCGCGCCGCACGCGCGCGACGCATTGCGCGCCGAAGCGAGGCATGCCGGATTTCTCTGCTAGGGCCGTACTCTGATCAGCCTGACTGTTCGGCCAGAAAGTCGCGGATCAGCCGGGTGAATTCCTGCGACATCTCTCGCGGAATATAATGGCCCGCGTCACATCGCCTGTCGCTGAACACACCCCCGAAGCGCCGGTGATAATTGGCGACGACGTCTTCGTCGAAATAGGCGCTGCGCTCACCCCACAGCAAAAGCGTGCGACAGTCCAGCCTCTCTGCGCATTCCCACAGATAGATCGTATCGCGCTTGCCGGCTCCGCGGGTCAGCCAGACCAGTTCGGGATCCGAACGCTCGACAAGCTTGCCGGCCCAATTCTTCTTCAACTGGTGGGCGATGTGCAGCGAAATGAATTCCGCCTCCCATTCGGGATGAGCCTCCTGGTAAAAGACGAGCGCCTCGTCCGGCGATGAGAAGCCCTGGCGCGATCGGCGCGCAGACCCGGCATTGGCCCCGCGATGCAAGCCGGGCGTGGCGACTTCGGGGCCGCCGTCGGACAAGATAAGGTGGTGGGTCTTGCCCGGCCATTGAGCGGCGAACGCTACCGCGACGCGGGCGCCGAGCGAATGACCCACGACGTCGCATTCATCTATGCCGAGATGACGCATGAGGTGAACAAGATCGTCCGCCATCGCGCTGGCCCAATAACCGGCCTCGGTCCAACTGCTGCGGCCGTGTCCACGCAGGTCGGGACAGATCACGCGATAGTCCTTCGCCAACTCGCGGGCGATCGGATCCCAGGTGTGACCCTGCACGTTGATCCCGTGGATCAGCAGGACGGTCCTGCCTGCCGACCCGTTCCAGTCGGTGAAATAGAGATCGATCTCGCCGAGTGCGACGGTGCTTGCCGTACATTGCGCGGCATCGAGTGCTGTCGCGGTGCTCGTCATCTGGGTCGCCGTCCTGGTTAGGCGCCCATCATTAGGGCGTGCGCATCGGACCGGCAACAAAAATGATTATTATGTGCAGAGTTTAAATCAGCCCCAGCCGACCGGCGTTTCGAGCGAATCGCCGTGATGCTTGTCGCTGGCCTTGGCGTAATATCTCATGTGCTCCCGCATCAGCCGCTCGGCGGTGACGCCGTCCTTCGCAAATATGGCATCCGCGATGGCACGATGGACCTCTCGTACGTCGGATCGCATTTCGGTGGGCGTGATCGGCGCACGCGGTTTGGAAATATAGACCGCGCGGAGAAACATGCCGAGCAGATCCAGCACCGAATTACCCGACATGCTGGCGATCGTAGCGTGAAACAGATCCGATACCTGCTGCCATCCGAGCTGATCGGTAGGGTCGATCGCGTCCGCCTCGTCGATCGCCGCCCGCAGTTGTTCGAGCCCGCCCGAATTCTGCGCTTCGGCCGCCATGCGCGCCATCAGCGGTTCGATCGCCAGCCGCGCTTCCAATATTTCCCGATAGGTCGTGCCGCGCAGACGCAAATGGACCTTGGCGTTGCGGGCGAAGTCCGCGACGCTCAACTGCATCAGCATCGGCCCGCCGCGCGGGCCCGGCTTCATCGTCAACAGCCCCTGCACTTCCAGAAGTCGGAGAGCCTCGCGCAATGTCGAGCGCCCTACCGAATAGACTTTCATCATCTCCGCTTCGGCAGGCAACATGCGCCCTGCCTCCAGCCCTTGAGCGAGAATGTCGTCGACGATCTGCCTGGCAAGTTTTTCGGAAATCTTGTCGGAGCGTCTGTTTTGATTCCATTGACCCGCCGCTACGGCGGTCACGGATTCAGCGTCCGATGCATCTGCGTCCATATTCGACCTCTATCAAACCTCACGCCGTACACAAGGGCGCAGCAAAACTCTTATCGCACGAACGCGACGGCGAAGGCGACTGCGCCAATCGCCGGTCACAGGCATTTTCCGCGAGCACCAATTCAATATTGATGTTTATGATTGGCACAGTTCTTGACGTATGCGTCGCACGATGGCTATGAACCTGGACGACAAGAGCCTTCGCGCGCAGGCACCGGCCGGGCGGGGCAACCTTCGGGTTTGGACGAACCTGACAAGGGAGACGGCGATGCCCGATGAGCGATCCGACTGGCAGGCGACGAGATCGTTCGCAAACGCCTTTCGCGAGGATCAGGTCCAGCTTGGCGAGGTGTCGCTGTACCTGACTGACTGGGGGCCTCGCGATACTCGCCCGATCGTTCTGATCCACGGATTCAATGTCCAATCGCACACCTGGGATCCCATCGCACAGACGCTGTCGGCCAGACGACGGGTGATCTGCCCCGATCTGCGTGGTCATGGGCGCAGCGACTGGGCGAAGAGCGGCTATTACATGAACTCCTTCGCCAGAGACCTCATCGCGCTGTTCGATCACCTTGGGATCGTCGAGTGCGATCTGGTGGGCCACTCGCTCGGCGCGCGCGTGGCAGTGGCCATCGCCGCGGAGTGGACCGGGCGCGTGCACAGGCTCGTCATGTCCGACGGCGGCCCTGAAATGGCGCGGAAGGGGATGGCGCGAGGCAGTCGCAAGGCGAAAGAGCGGCTGGCTCGAACGAATTTTGCATCCCGGGAAGCCGCGCTGGCGTTCTACGAACAGGCCCACCCAGAATGGCAAGCGATTTTCCGGACGCTGCACGCGGAGCATCAGCTCAGGCACAATTGGGCCGGCCAACTGGTGGAACGCGCGGATCCCGAACTGCTTTGGGCGGCGCTCGCGGCAGGCCTGCGTGATAACGAATATCTATGGGAATGCGTCAATCGATTGCAATGCCCGGCGCTGCTGCTGTGGGGTAAGACAAGCCCCTATTTCAACGAGACGCTGATCGCCGAATATCACGAGCGGTTCGGCGACGCACTCTCCGACATATGCTGCGAAACGGGCCATTACATCCCACGCGAGCAGCCCGACCTCTTCTGCCGCCTGGTGGAAGATTTTCTTCGATAGCGGCGGCGGACCTTGTCTCCCCTCAATCCATGCAGGCGGCTTGCCGCAGCCTTCCGAAAGGACCGCTGATGCCGCACAACCCCAGCCTGTTCCCCAACGATCAGCTCTGGCCCCCGATCGCCGATCGCGATTTCACGCTGACCGTCCGTCGCTACGTTGAAGAGCATGTCGTACCGGAAGCGGATCGGATCGACGCCGAAGACATCTATCCGGCCGCGCTGGCCAGGCAGATGGCGCGCGCGGGCTACAGTTCAATCACCCTTCCCGCCGAATATGGCGGCGGCGACAGGCCGTTCGCTTTCGCGCTCGCGCTGTTCGAGGAAGTGGCGGTCGGCTCGGCCGCGCTCGCCGTCTCGCTGCTGACGACGTTCCAGGCACAGGCGATCATCCGACTGTTCGGAAGCGATACGCTGAAACGGCGCTACCTTCCTCAATTCGCCAACGGTCTGCTCGCCTCATACGCGCTGACCGAAGCGTCGCACGGAAGCGACATACGAACACTCGACACCAAGGCGATACGTTGCGGAGAGCGCTGGATTCTGACGGGCGAGAAGCATTTCATCACCTCCGCGTCCGGCGTGGACTTCTTCGTGATCCTTGCCGAAACGGACGTCGGCGTATCGGCCTTCGCCGTCCCGCGCGACACCCCTCGCCTGAACGTCTACGAAGGCCGCAATTCGGCGACCTTCGGGTTGCGCAACGGCCCGCACATGAATCTGGCGCTCGATGAGGTAGAGCTGCCGGCGGATCATCTGATCGGCACCGAAGGAAAAGGCGTTCGCCAGGCGGTGACCACGCTGGATTACTCGCGGACACTCGCTGCCGCGATCTCGGTCGGGATCGCGCGGGCCGCCTTCGACACCGCCTATGAGTATACCCGGAATCGCCGTGCGTTCGGCCAGTCGGTTTTCGAATTCCAGGGCATCCAATGGTATTTCGCTGAAGCGCTTGCGGATATTGATGCGTCGCGGCTGCAAGTGTTTCACGCCGGCAAAATGCTCGACACCGGCGAAGATATCGACCGCTACGGCAGCGAGGCGAAGCTGCGCGCCGCTCAGGTGGCGACCCGCACGGCATCGATGGCGGTGCAGGTGTGCGGGGCACATGGCACGATGGTCAACGCGCCCTACAGCCGTTTCTTTCGCGACGCGAAGACTTATGAGATCGCCGGCGGATCGACCGAGATTCTGAAAAACACGATCGGCAAATATCTCGCCCGCGGCGGCGGAACGCTGCATAAATGATCACGGATCTCCTTCGTACCCGCGCCCAAGAGCGTGCCGACGCGCCGTTCGTGGTGACGCATGAGCAGGAATACAGTTATTCCGCGATACTCGACGCCTCGGAGCGCCTGGCCGGACTGATCGAGACACTGGGCATTGGCGAGGGCGACAATGTCGGCCTGATCGCGGGAAATTCGGCCGCATTCCTGATCAGTTGGTTCGGCATTAACCTGCGCGGGGCGGTCGCGGTCACCCTGAACAACGCGCTGATCGCCGATGGGCTCAATTACTCGATCGAGCAGGCCAACGCCCGCGTCCTGATCGTCGACCGCGCCTGGGAAGACAGCCGCGCGGGCCAGCTAAACGAGTGCCAGCGGGCCTTGCCACGGATTGTCATCGATGACGATCCGTCGTTCTTCGCCATGCTTCAGGCGCACACCAGAGGACAAGTCGTCCGCGTGCCGCCCCACGCGCCGTGTACGATCCTCTATACGTCGGGGACGACCGGGCTGCCCAAGGGCGTCGTCAATTGTCACAACGCTTATGACGCAGCCGGCCGCGCGACGATCGCGGCGCTGGATATTTCCGCGTCGGACCGGATCATGGTCTTCCTGCCGTTATTCCATGTGAACCCGCAAATGTACGCGGTCATGTCGGCACTGCACGTCGGCGCGGCGGTCATCGTCCTGCCGAAGTTTTCAGCGACGCAATTCTTCGACGACGCCGTCCGGTTCGGCGCCACCGGCTGTACGTTCGTCGGCACCGTGCTCGCAATCCTCGTAAAGCGGCATCCGGGCGTCCAGCGCGCCCACGGATTGCGCTTCTTCTTCGGCGGGGGCGCGAGCCGCACGGTATGGCAACAGGTGGAAGAGCGCTTCGGCATTGCGGTTCGCGAAGTCTACGGCATGACTGAGGCGGGCGGCTGGACCACCGCGAACACCGTCGCGCATTCGCGTTTCGGCTCGTGCGGCAAGCCGCGGCGCGACCTGGAGGTCAAGGTCGTCGGCCCAGACGATCGCCCTCTGCCACCGAACGAAATCGGCGAGATCGTCATACGCCCGGTCGAGCCGGACACGATCCTGACAGGCTATTACGACAAGCCTGAGCAGACCGTCGCGTCGCTGCGCAACCTGTGGTTCCATAGCGGCGACCTCGGCTCATACGACGACGACGGCTATCTTTACTACCACGGCCGATCGAAAGAGTTGATCCGCAAGAGCGGCGAAATGATATCCCCCGTCGAGATCGAGACCGCGCTGCGCGCTATCGCCGCGATCGAGGATTGCGCGGTGGTCGCGGTACCCGACGAGATCACCGGGGACGAGATCAAGGCGATCGTCGTTTCGCATTCGCTCGTCGACCCGCGCGCGATCCTAGCGTCACTCGAGGGCGTCCTGCCGGCTTATATGCACCCGCGTTATGTAGAGTTCCGCACGAGCATTCCGCGCACGGAAACCGAGAAAATCCAGCGCGCCAAACTGCAATATCTCGACGAGCGGGTCTGGGATGCGCTGCGCGATCGCATCACCCGCGCAGCGCCGTAGCGCGACACCGCGATGCCGGGAAATACGAAACGACCGATTGGAGACGATATGGCCACGACATCTGCCAACCACGAAACCCCACCGGAACAGGCATTCCGCGTTGTCGATTTTTCAGGACATATCCCAGGTCCGCTGGCGAGCTACCTGCTTCGCGACCTGGGCGCCGAGGTGATCAAGGTGGAGGCGCCGGTGCATGGCGACGGACTTCGCCCCTTGAAGCCCGATATCGCCGGAGCGGGCAAGTATCACGCCGGTCTGAACGCCGGCACGCGAAGCGTGGTGATGGACTTCCGCTCGCCCGATTGGGCACCGATGGTCGCGGCGCTCGCCCGCAGCGCCGATGTCGTTCTGGTCAGCGGGCGTCCGTCGGTCATGCGCCAGCGCGGGATCGATTTCGAGACGATCCGCGCGGCGGCGCCGGACATCGTCTATTGCATGATTACAGGTTACGGCGTCGAGGGTTCCTGGGCGGACAACGCCGCGCACGGCCTTAATCCGGATGCCTGGGCCGGGCTCGTCCCGATCCAGTCGGAAGGCGGCCGCCCCGCGCCGCCGCCGGAGTATCTATCGCACGGCACACCGCTGGCGGGCGTATTCGCGGCACTCGGCATCATGACCGCGCTGTTTCGGCGGCAGCCGGGCGGCGGCGCCCAGTTCGTCTCGACCTCGATGTGGCAGACCGCCGTCTGGTGGAACTGGCGCGAACTCAATCTTCAACTCAACCTCGGCGAGCGGCGGCTGACCTATGATGAGCTTGGCCCGCGCTATGCAACCTATTGGACACGCGACGGGCGCGCGCTGATCATCTGTCCGATCGAGCGCAAGTTCTGGGTGGCGTTCTGCGAGGTCGCCGGCCTGGGAGCGGAGATTGCGCAGCGCGGCCGCTGGGACGTCGACCATGTCGACTACGGCTACGACGGCGAGCGCGAGATGCTTGCCGCGCTGATCGCCAAGCGCGATCTCGCCGAATGGACCGACATGCTCGCCGCGATCAAAATCCCCTTTGCGCCGGTTCTGACCCCCGCCGAGGCGATCGGTGGTGATCATGCGGCGGCTCTCGAACCGACGCGCCGGTTCAAGATGGATGGCCAAGAGGTCGCGGTCGTCGCGGCGCCCGTCCGGATCAGCCGCGAGGCAAAGGCGGTGCCGCCACCGGTGCTCGGCCCGCCGCCGCTACTGGGGGCCGACACCGACGCGGTCCTCGCCGAACTCGGTCTCTCCGCCGCCGCCGTCTGATCCGCGCGAAACGATATCGACAACGAGGTGGCGATGGCGAGTTCGACAGCAGGTGGTATAACCAGAACACGCTTTCGCCTTCGCTATGCCGGATCGCTCGGGCTTCGGTCCCCTGATCGTCCGATGCTGGCCGACTATGTCGGGTCGAGCGATCCGGTCGAACAGATCGCGGCGATGGCGGACTTGGGTTTCGCAGGGGTGTTCGATAATTTCCTGACCCTGCGGGACGTGCAGACCCAGCACGCGATGGGCACCGCGTGCGAACGCCGCGGATTGGCTTTCGGAAGCATTACGCTTCGCACATCGCACGCGAACAGACCCGACTGGCACCGAAGCGACTCGGAATCGCGCGCCGCCATCGCCCATGCACTGAACAACGCGATCGACGCGGCCGGGCGCGTCGGATCGACGAACATCACGGTCGTCTCGAACGCAGACTGGTCGCTTCCGCGCGAACCGCAGATCAGCGCCTTCGCCGAAAATCTGCGCCAGGTCGCGGATCGTGCCGCGTTGAGGGGTGTCAAGCTCAACCTCGAACCGACGGCGGGCCTCGAACCCGCGCTGCTGATCGGGCGAATGGCGCAGGCACGCGACCTGGCAGTCGCGATCGATCACCCGGCCGTCCAACTCGTCTACGATGTCGGCCATGTGACGTCCGCCGGGGATGATCCGTTCGCGGCGCTGTCTATGGCTCGCGACCGGCTCGGCGCGGTTCAGTTGGCCGGCGCGGGGCGTACCGAGATCGGTACGGGAGCGATCGATTGGCCTCGGCTTCTTCGCGCGATCCGCGATACGGGATATTGCGGGCTGTACGAACTTGAGCATCGCCCACCTAACGACGGGATCGACGGCGAGACGGCACTGCTGAGCCGGCTGCGGGAAGTCGATGACCAGATCAACGACGGCCGCGATCCGCCCCGACACCCCGCCGGTGCGGCAGAAAAGCGATGACCGCCGGCGACGCGCGCGCGGCGGTGCTGGCCGCCGATCGGGCATGGCTGGACGCGTTGCTGGCGGGCGACGCTTTCGCGGCTGAGCGGCTTATGTCTCCGGATTGCAGCTACGTTCACAACTCGGGCAGAACGGAGGGACGTGCGGCCTATCTGACCCGGATTCGCGCGGGGCAGGTTCGATACCTGATGCTCGAACGACACGATGTAGACGTTCGGATTTACGGTTCCGCCGCGGTCATGACCGGATATGTCCTCGGCAAGTCCATGACGCTGCCCGATCAGCGCATGCACGAACGAGATGCCCATTTCCTCGCTATCTGGGTGCATTCGGATTGCGGATGGACATTGGTTGCCTATGCGTCGACCAGGCGCGCGAAATAGCGAGGCGCGGCCTGAGCAATCACGAGAGAAGAGAGCAAAGCCTATACGCGAACGACGGTCTTTCCGGCATGGGCGCCTTCCAACAGCTTGAACAGCGTCTCGGCCGCATTCTCCAGCCCGTCGACGAAATTCGTCCGCGCAGCTATCCGGCCGTGCTTGAGCCATGTCTTCAGGTCAGAGCGCGCGGCCGCCTGCCGCGCACCGATCTGGCTTACGCCGAAGCCGATGATTTGCAGCCGCCGCTCCAGGACATAGTGAAAGTTCGTGATCGGCGGCGGGCTATTCGGCGAATATTGCTCGATCTGTCCGCAGATGAGGATCTTCGCATCGGTAGCCATCCTGGCGAGGATCCGATCCAATGTCCGGCCCCCGACATTGTCGAAATAGATGTCCACAGGACGCAGTCCGTCGAGTTGTGCAAGAAAGTCCGGGTCGTGCCGGTCGAGGCATGCGTCAAGGCCCAGGGTCTGCGTCACATATCCCACCTTCTCCGCACCGCCTGCGATGCCGGTGACATGGGCACCGGAGAGCTTCGCGATCTGGCCGGCCAAACCGCCGACCGCCCCGGCAGCGGAGGAGACGAGCACGGTCTTATCTGCCAGCGGTCGCGCCAGGTGACGCATGCCTAGCCACGCCGTAATCCCCGGGGTTCCAAGCACGCCGAGATGCGCGGCAATTTCGTGCTCGTCCTCGCCGGTTATGATTTGGAGACCGGCCGGATCGAGTACCGAACGGGTCTGCCAGGGCGCTTCGCCCAGCACGAGGCTCCCGATCGGAAATTGCTCGACCGACGACTGTATCACTTGGCCGATCACCCGGCCCCGCATAGGCGCCCCCACTGCGAAGCGCCGGCGTCCCTGGCCAGACAGCGCGCGAAGCATATAGGGGTCGAGCGACAGGTAGCGCGTCTCGACGAGAAGCTGGTGCGGCCCGCAATCGCTTTGGGGAAGGGCTCCGGGCCGCAGCATCTTGGGTCCGAATGTATCGCCATCAGGATGAAAGAAGATCGCCCGATCCCGTCTGGATCGACACCGCACGTCCATGAGGCCCCCGCTTGCCTATAGGCTTCTAGGATGACGCCGCCGACGGCCCCTCGTCGAGGCGGCCGAGGAGTGCCGGGGCGGCCGGATCGCCGTCGAGCAGATAGTTCTGGCGGTGAGCAATCCGCCATTTTGCGCCCTCGTCCCGCGCAAGCTCGAGGCGGGACGCGCTGAGCCTCGCGATGTAAAAACCGTCGCCGCGGTGCCGAGCGACCATTGTATGACACGTCGCGACCGCACGATCGCCCTCGACGACGATATAGGGAACGGTGGAGATATGGGCACAGCCCCCCGCCACATAACCCAGATGTTGCTCCTCGCCCGTGATGCCGGCGATATGGTCGCGGCCCCGATAGGCGCGGTCGTCCCCCAGAGCGTAGACGCCATCCCCCATATAGCAGTTGCCGACAGCTTCTGCGTTCAGGCCGTCCACCGCATAGCCGTAACCCGTGACCAGTTGGTAGATCTCCAGGCGATCCTCGATGCTGCGCAGTCGTTTTTCCAGATCGGTTTGCATCGAGCGCCCTTCCTTCTCCTTTCGCGGCCACCGCTGCTGCCGTGTGACCTTCGGCATGGCGTTCGGCGACCGCGTCCGCGTTCTATTTGAACGCGGTCTGGAGCCTGATCCCGATCAGCCGCGGCCGGTTGTAGGCCTGCGAGGTTCCGATAGTTCCGAATGCCCGATAGACAGCATAGCGTGCATCAAACATGTTCTCGGCAAAGACCGAGGCCGTCAGAACTTCGTCGGCGGTTCGCCATCCGAGGCTTGCATTAACGATCGTGTACGACTTCTGGAACCCGAGGTTGGCCGGCTGGAAGTAATAGCCGCTGTTGTAGGCGACGTTCCCCGACGCGAGGAGCGTCCCGCCCGCGAAGTCATGCTTCGCCGTCGCGCCGAAGTTGGCCGTCAGCCGCGGCGCCCTGATCATCCGGCTTCCCGACGAATCATAAGGCGAAACGACGAGGTTTCCGAAGCCGCTCGCGAGCGGAATGGAGACCTGCGAACCGGGGAAGGACGTGTATTTCGCTGTCGGCAGCCAACCAACGCCCAGGTTGATGTTCAACCCCGGCAGGATCGGGCCCGATGCGGAGAAGTCGAGACCCTTCACATTCGCTTTGGCAGCATTGAAGTTCGCGATGATCTTGACGCCGTTCACCAGATCGCTCGCCTGGACCTGAATGTCCCGGTAGTCGTAGTAAAACGCCGCCGCCGAAAGGTTGAAGCTGCCGAGCTTGGCCTTGGTCCCGATCTCATAGGCCGTGATCTTCTCGGGATCGACCACGTTCGTCGGGAACGTGAGCGACGCGAACACGCCGCTCTTGAACCCGGTGTTCACTGACGCGTAGATATTGAAGTCGGGGTTGAACTGATATTGGGCGATCGCGCGATAGGTAAGGCTGTTCCATCGTTTGCCTTCGTCGACGATCTGACGCAGCCCGGCAGCGCGCACGATATCCCGGAGATTGAAGACCTTCTTTTCAGATGTATAGCGCAGGCCGCCTACAAGCTTGAGCGCGTCTGTCACCTTGAAGGTTACCTCGCCAAAGCCGGCGAGGCTGGTCGTGACGACGTTCGAATACAGGCTGGTTCTGATTGTTCCGACCGGCATCGACATCGAACCCGGGTCGAATCGCAAGTCGCCGTTGAAACCGGTGCTGATGTAAGTCGCATCGGTGTCGGAGTAATAGACGCCCGCGGTTCCTGAAACGACCCCATCGCCAGTCGTCGATGCGGTCAGTTCCTGGCTGAATTGTTCGGTTGAGATGTTCGAAAAGCTGCTGGTATTCTTCAGTATCGTCCGATCGGTATCGAATGCGTCTTTCGCATTGGAGTCGCGGTAACCGGTGATCGATCGGATCTCGATGGCATCGAGATCGAGGGTCGTGTTGGCCTGTGCGCCATAGACATGGAAGAAGAGCACCGGGTCCACCCCGGCCATCTCCTTCGGGTTGTTCGGCTTCACAAGCGTCGGATTCGCATAATTGGTGTTGTTGCCGTCGATCGGGACCAGCGCGAAGACGGCATTGTCGTTGCCCTTGGCGAAGTTTCCCGTGATGATGGTCCGCAATCTTGGCGTAATATCGATGAGCAGACGGCCGCGAACGCTCACCGTATCGCGACTAGCGACGTTGTGGCGGGATTGCAGATTGTAAACATATCCCTCGTTCGACGAATGATTGACGGCCAATGACGCGGCGATCGAATCCGAGACCGGCCCCGTCACGAAGCCGCCCAGCTTGATTTCCTTGAAATCGAACCCGTAGCTGGCGGTGAAGTTCGCTTCCGGCGTAAACTGCGGCGTCCGAGTGATGATCTTGATCGCGCCGCCCGTGGCGTTGCGGCCGAAGAGCGTGCCCTGCGGGCCCTTCAGCACCTCGATGCGCTCGACGTCGGCCAGATCGATCGTGCTCTCATAGGCGGAAGCGAGATAGAAATCGTCGATGTAGGTCGCGACGTTGGGTTCGTCGCCGGCGCTGGATCCCTGCGAGGTGATGCCACGGATCGCCGGTTGAACGGCAACGCCCTGGCTGGGAATCACGACGCCGGGGACCAGTTGGGAAATGTCGCGGCTCGATTCCGCGCCCAGGTTACGGGACTGCGCACCATCGATCGCCGCGATCGAGATAGGCACATCGACCAACCGCTCGGATCGACGTTGCGCCGTGACAATGATGTCGCCGGTATCGATCGGAGCCCGATCGTTCGCGGTAGCATCCGCAACACGCGTTCCCGCCTGGGCTGCCGGCTCAGCCGTGGCGGCTTCCTGCGCCCAGGCCGGTGACGTGCCGCACAAGGAAATCCCAATGCACGCGGTCGCTATGACGATCGGCTTGTGTCCCATCTCTTTCCTCTCCCGAGCCTCGGATTGTCGATTTCTTCACAGAGTGAGCCGTTCAAGATCGAACGGTTCACTCCGCCGAACCGTTGGCGAATGGGTAACAACCATAATCATGATAGTCAATATATTGTCATGCGGCGTTTTCGATCGCTGCGGCCCGTGCTGGAACAGGGTATCGACCGAAGCGGAAGCCGGCCCGCATGCGCCACGAGTGTGGCGCTAAACAGCGTCATCGCGCCGCTCGCCACGGCCGGTGTGCTCGCCCATTGCCGCGGGATGCTTGCGCACATCACCGGTCAGCGGCACGCATTCCGATAGCCCCTCGATGTTAGAACGCGGCGATACCGGTGATGGCGCGGCCGAGGATGAGGGCGTGGACGTCGTGGGCGCCTTCGTAGGTGTTGACCGTCTCGAGGTTCATGACA